>NZ_FOTK01000010.1:0-129168 GCF_900114535.1 Methylobacterium pseudosasicola
ACGAATTCGGCGATCGGTAGCACGACGACGGGGACGCGCCCCGCGGCGGCCGCCAGCGCGACATCCCAGGCTGCAGCCCCGTCGACGGGCTCTGCAGGCACCACAAGTCCGACCGCGAGCGCCCCCGTATCGCCGAATCCGGCAGGCGCCGCTCCGAGCGCGACCGGCACTGCCCCGAGTTCAACCAGCACGACGAATGCGGCGAGCGGCAGCGCATCGGTCGGGACGCGCCCGGTCACGGCCAGTGCGACTGCAATCCCGGCGACGAGTTCCACCGTCCCGGCCGCGCAGGCCAGCGCCCCCGCGAGCTCGATCAACACGACCAGCTCGACCGGCACGGCGAGTCCGACCGCGTCCAACGTGGCAAGTCATTCGTCCACGGGCTCGACGAATACGGTCGCCGCGCCCACGCCCGCAAATGGCATGGCGAACACACCGGCCGCGGGATCGAATGCCGCGGGCTCCGCTGCCATCACCCCCGGCTCGTCCGGCACGGCGGCCCCGACCCCCACTGGTTCCGCATCTTCAAGCGGTACCTCCGCCATCACGACCGCGCCCGCCAACGCAGTCCCTGCCTCGGCGCCCAGCCCCACGAGCCCGGCTCCGACGGGCACGAACGGCGCGGCGACCAGCGCAACCGGGATCCCGACCACCCCGGCCGCGAGCATCAGTCCGACCAGCGCGCCGGCAAGCCCGGTCCAGCCTGCGGCTGCCACCGTCCCGACCAGCCCAACGGCAAGCGCGCCCAACGGCACCACCAGCACGGCACAGCCGGCGCTCGCCGGCCCGACGCGCTCGCCCACCGTCAGCCCGAGCCCGCAAGCGCTGACCGGCAATGCGCCTGCCTCGTCCGCCGCCACCCCGAGCCCGGTCAGCCCGACGAGCTTGTCGCAGCCCGCGACTGCGAGCGGGACAAGCACGCAGGGCTCAGCCGGGACTCCGGCGGTGAGCAGGGCTGCCAACTATCAGACGTTCTCCATTCCCGAGAGCCAGCGAAAGGCTGCGATCGCCATGATGGAGAAGTTCAACCATGCCGAACCCAGTCAGGCCGCGTCGACCAACTGGTTCACCAAGCTTTCCAATGTCCTGATGCATCTCTGGTAGGCGACGGGCGCGTTCGGCAAAAACCGCGAGGCTGCGCCTGGTCGCGACGCGCGATCGGGCGCAGCTCGGGCATCAGGACGCCGAACGCCGCGTGGATGTGTTGCCGCTTGGCGTAGCCTTCGAGGTGGACGACAGATGGCGTCGGGCCTCGCCCCGGGGCGCCCCTCGTCGCCCCGAGGCAACGAGCGTCTCAGAGGTCCCGTCGAACCCGAGCGGATCGTTTGACGGCGTCGCCAGTCGGCGCCGTCCTCGCTTCACGTCTCCGTCGTCAGCGCCTTGATGCGCGAGGCGAGGGTTTCCAGCACGAACGGCTTCGTCAGGACCTGCATGCCGGGCTGGAGATAGCCGTTCCCGAGGACCGCGTTCTCGGCGTACCCGGTGATGAACATCACCTTCAGGTCGGGCCGGCGCTCGCGGCCGGCATCCGCCATCTGGCGACCGTTCATGCCGCCGGGCAGGCCGACATCCGTGACCAGCAGGTCGATGCGCACGTCCGACTGGAGCACCTTCAGGCCGGCGACGCTGTCGGCGGCCTCGATGGCGGTGTAGCCCAGATCCTCCAGCACCTCGGTCACGAGCATGCGCACGGAGGGCTCGTCGTCCACGATCAGCACCGTCTCGCCCTGCTCGGCGCGGCCGACCTCGGCGAGCTTGTGGGCGACCTCGTCCGCATCGGCATCGCCGTAATGGCGCGGCAGGTAGAGGCAGACGGTCGTGCCCTCTCCGACCTCCGAATAGAGCCTCACCTGCCCGCCCGACTGCCGGGCGAAGCCGTAGACCATCGACAGGCCGAGCCCGGTGCCCTCGCCGAGCGGCTTGGTGGTAAAGAACGGCTCGAACACCTTGCTCATGAGCTCGGGCGACATGCCGGTGCCGGTGTCCGAGACGCAGACGCTGAGATATTGGCCGGGCGGCATGTCGTGCTGCCGCGCGCCGGCCTCGTCCATCCATTTGTTGGCGGTCTCGATGGTGATGCGGCCGCCATCCGGGATCGCGTCGCGGGCGTTGATGCACAGGTTCAGCAGCGCGTTCTCGAGTTGGCCCGGATCGATCAGCGCCGGCCACACGCCGGCCAGGCCGACCACCTCCAGCTGGATCGCGGGGCCGACCGTGCGGCGGACGAGATCTTCCATGTCCGTGATCAGGCGGTTCACGTTCGTGGGCTTCGGATCCAGGGTCTGGCGCCGCGAGAAGGCGAGCAGGCGGTGGGTGAGGGACGCGGCGCGCTTGGCGGCGCCCTGCGCCACCGTCATGTACCGGTCGAGGTCGGTCATCCGCCCCTGCGACATGCGGGTCTGCATCAGCTCCAGGGAGCCGGAAATGCCCGCCAGCAGGTTGTTGAAATCGTGCGCCAGGCCCCCGGTCAATTGACCGACCGCCTCCATCTTCTGGGACTGACGCAAAGCCTCCTCGGTTCTGGCGAGGGCTTCGGCCTGCCGCTTGGTCTCCGAGACGTCGCGCACGGAGGCGTAGATCAGGCCGTCGCGCGGCACCGCGTTCCAGGAGAGCCAGAGATAACTACCGTCCTTGTGGCGGTAGCGGTTCTCGAAGGTGAGCTGGGCCTCGCCCCGCGCCAGCCCGCTTGCGGCCGCCCGGGTCGCTTCGGCGTCGTCGGGATGGACGAAGTCGAGGAACGGGCGCGCCTTCATCTCGGCGTCGGTCCAGCCGAGCTGGGTCGACCAGGCCGGATTGAGGCTGACGAAGTAGCCGTCGAGATTGGCCACGCAGAGCAGGTCCGAGGATGCCTGCCAGATCTGGTCGCGCTCGGCGGTGCGGGCGGCGACTTGGCGCGCGAGCTCCGCCTCCGTCTGCTTGCGAATGGTCACGTCGTGGACGAAGACGTGGAACCCGTCGACACGGCCATCCACGGTCCTGCGGGGCAGGTAACGGATCTCGGCGACGCGGGGCCGGCCATCGCTGTGCGGCCAATCCAGCTCGAAGGTGACGGCCTCGCCCGCCAGCGCCCGGTCCATGAACGGCTTGCGCGCGGCGTAACCCTGCGGCCCGAAGAGCTCCCGGACGTCCCGACCCACAACCTGCTCCGACGGCACGGAGAACCACGTGTCGTAGGCCTTGTTGGCGAAGCGGTAGACGTGGTCCGCGTCGATGAAGGAGATCAGGACGGGCAACGCGTCGGTGATGAGGCGCAGCTCGCGCTCGCCGGCTTCGGCGCGCTGCTCGATCTTGCGGCGCTCGGTGATGTCCGAGAAGAAGATGGCGACGCGGTGCGCCGCCGGGTCGCCAGTCCGCAGCGCCCGCACGTCGAACCAACGGCCGAATACGTCGGCGTAGTGCTCGAAATGGGCGGGCTCGCCGGTGAGGGCGACGCGGCCATAGGTGTCGAACCAGTGGCGCTCCAGGGTCGGCGCGAACTCGCTCACCCACTTCCCGGTGACGTCGGCGCCGGTCTGGCGCACGAAAGCCGGGTTCGCCTCGACGATGCGGTAGTCCACGGCGGAGTCGCCCTCGAACCGCATCTCGATGATGCAGAATCCGACCTCGATGCTCTCGAACAGGCTGCGGTAGCGCGCCTCGCTTCCCTGGAGCCGGGCTTCGGCCAGCTTGCGGTCGTGGATGTCCTCGACGACGCCGTACCATTGGACGACGTCGCCCGCGTCGTTCCGGCGTGGGTAGGCCCGCGCCCGCATCCAGCGATGCTCGCCCTCGGCCGCGACGTAGATCCGGTAATCGACATCGACGGGCTCGCCGGCGGCGAGGCTGGCCCCGAACGCCGCCAGGGCGTGCGGAACGTCGTCCGGGTGCAGGGCCTTGATCCATCCGGCACCGAGGGGCTCGCCCGGCGCCTGGCCGGTCAGTTCGAGCCAGCGGTTCGAGTACGACGTGATGTTGCCCTGCGAGTCGGCGGTCCAGGGCACTTGCGGGTTCAGCTCGACGGTGTGCCGGTAGTGATCCTCGCTCTCCCGCAGGCGGCTCGCAGTCTGGCGCAGATCCTCGCCGGAGCGGTGCTCGGCGGTGCGGTCGCGCAGGACTTTCACGAAGCCGAGGTCGCGGCCACCCTCGTCGCGCAACGGCATCGTTTCGCCGGAGGACCAGAAGCGAGAGCCGTCCTTGCGGAGGTGCCAGCGCTCGTCGTCGGCGCGGCCCTGTTCCAGCGCCAGTCGCATCTCCGTCCCGGCGCGGTCGATCGCGTTGTCCTCGGGCGTGAAGATGCGCTGCAGATCGCGCCCGCACATCTCCTGCGCCGACCAGCCCAGGATGCGCGCGGCCCCGACATTCCAGTCGGTGACGAGCCCGTCCCGGTCCGTCAGGATTATGGCGAAGCTGGTGATGCTGTCGAGCATCGCCATCTGGCGGTGCCCCGGGCCGGACGACGGCGCGTGCAGGCGCAGGACCTCGGCCTCCAGCTCCTCGCGGGTGAGGCGGCTCAGGTCGAGGGGCATCGTGTCACGTATCGACATGCGCTTGCGATCAGGATCTGGGACACAGTGCGGGGCCGTTCCCGAGGTTCCGATTGCCGGCTTCGGAGTGCTGTATTCTCGTTATCGATGAAAGCAGACATCGGGAAGCACGTCGCACTGCCTGCTTCTCGGATCGACAAACTCCCGTCCCTGCTGCGGCGCACCGAGGACCGCGCACCGAGTCCCGCGCGACACTGGGACAGGACCGCGGCCTTCTCCCTCAGTGGACTTGCCGGAGGCGGCATGCTCCGGTTCCGCACGCTCGCCGCGCACGCGCGGCCCATTCCCGATCCGCAATCCGACGGACGAGCGTCAGGAGACTGTCATGCACGGCTCTCCAGATCCCCCGAACCGGGACGTCGACGCCGCCTTCCTCAGGGCCGCCGTCGAGGCCACCGGCGAGGCGATCCTCGTCACCTCCGCCGACCTCGCCGAGCCCGGGCCGCTGATCGAGTACGCCAACCCGGCCTTCACGCGCATGTCCGGCTACACGGCCGAGGACGTGATCGGGCGCTCGCCCCGCCTCCTGCAGGGGCCGCTGACCGATCGGCTCGCCCTCGACCGCATGCGGACGGCCCTGATGGCGGGGGAGCCGTTCCAGGGCGAGGCCCTGAACTACCGCAAGGACGGAACGACCTACGCGGTCGAGTGGCTGATCACGCCCGTTCTCGATGGGAACGGTCAGATCGCCCACTGGGTGTCGGCCCAGCGCGAGGTGACCGAGCGCCGGGAAGCGCTCGAACACCAGAAGCTGCTGGTCCGCGAGCTTCACCATCGGGTGAAGAACACGCTCGCCACGGTCCAGGCGATCATGAGTTCGACGGCGCGCGGAAGCGTCACCATGCCCGAGTTCCAGCAGGCTTTTGGGGGCCGGATCGCATCGCTGGCCAAGACGCACACGCTCTTGACCGAAGATCGCTTCCAATCCGTGCCGTTTCGAAACCTGCTCTGGGCCGAGCTGGAGCCCTATGACGATGGCGGTCAGACCCGGATCCGCCTGGAGGGGCCGGAGGTCGTCCTGGCTTCGGAATTCGCCGTGCCGATCGGCATGGCGGTGCATGAGCTCACCACCAACGCGGCCAAGCACGGCGCCCTGGCGGAGTTCGGCGGTCGGATCGAGGTCACGTGGTCCCTGGACGAGACGCCGGATGGTCCCCGGCTCATCTGGGTCTGGAACGAGCAGGACGGACCGCCGGTGGCCCTGCCCTCACGCGAGGGGTTCGGATCCCGGCTGCTGAAGCGCGTTCTGTCCGCCCAGGTTCATGCCGAAGTCGACATCGACTACGATCCCGACGGCCTGCGCGTGACCGTGAGCCTGCCTCTGTCATCGCCCTATTGAGAGGGCATCGCGGTGGGTATCGCGCTGCCCGCCACCTAACTGGCCGGCTCTGAACTGGGCTTTTTGAGAGGATCAGCCAGGACCAGAGGAGCCGGGGATGAAGCGAGGTCAGAAAGGGGGCGGGGAGCAGGTGCTGCTCAAGCTGCGCCAGATCGAGGTGCAGACGGCTCAGGGCAAGAGCTTGGCCCTTGCCTGCAAAGAGGTGGAGATGTCCGAGCAGCGCTAGGATCGCCGGCGCAAGGACTATGGTGGCCTGCCGGTCGATCAGGCACGCCGGATGAAGGACCAGGATCGCGGGAACGCCCGCCTGTGCTACTTCGTGACGGATTCGTCTGGAGAAGCAGGTGCTGACGGTCGTCGCGGCGGGACCCGAAGGGCAGCGCCAGCAAAACGTGTAGCCCCCGAGCGACGTCGGCAGGCGGTGGACGCGATCCAGGAAAAGTACGGCCTCTCGGCGCGTCAGGCATGCCGGATCGTCGGTCAGCACCGCAACACGCAATGCTACGGGCCAACAACGCGAACGACAGCAATTGGTTGTATGAGTTCCCTATCGAGGATCGCGCCGCCTCGCTGAAACCAGCCGTCATCGCGCGTGCCGCCGCGATCAGGCCGTCCGTGCCGCGTTCAAGGCCGGCCAGGATCGCGATTGAGGTGCTGGACGCGCGAGCCCGGAAGGGACCGCCGCCAGCAGCGCGGCTGTGTAGGCATGCTGCGGGTTGTCGAAGATGTCGGAGACGGCGCCCTGCTCGACGATGCGTCCGCGGTGCATGATCGAGACGGCGTGGGCGAGCTGGCGCACCAGGGCCAAGTCGTGGGACACGAACAGGTAGGTCAGGCCCAACTTCGCCTGCAGCGCGAGCAGCACCTCGACGATGTCGGCCTGAACGCTGACGTCGAGCGCCGAGGTCGGCTCGTCGAGCACGATCACGTCCGGCTTGAGGATCAGGGACCGGGCGATGGCGACGCGCTGGCGCTGGCCGCCCGAGAGGGCGTCCGGCCGGCGGGCGAGCAGGTGCTCGCCGAGCCCGACATCGGCCAGCGCCACGCGGACCCGCTCGGCCCGCTCCCGGCGGGTTCCGATCCCGAACCGGTCGAGCGGTTCGCGCACGAGGGACTCGACTTTCCAGGTCGGGTCGAGCGAGGTGAAGGGATTCTGGTAGACGAGTTGAAGGTGCCGGCGCACGGCCCGCAGGGATGCGTGCGACCGGCCAGTGATCGGCTCGCCGGCGATCCGAATGTCCCCGCTGTCGGGCTGCTCGATGCCGAGCAGCAGCCGAACCGTCGTCGTCTTGCCCGAGCCCGACTCGCCGACCAGCGCACGCGTGGTGCCGGCCGGGACCGTGAACGTCACGCCGTCGACGGCGGTCAGCGCCTTGCCGTCGACCGTAAAGGTCTTGGTGACGGCGGTGACCGCGATCTTCGGGGTCTCGCGAAGGCCGGCCTGGAGCCGACGAAAGCCGGTGCCGCGCAGGTCGGCGTAGCGGTCGGGGTTGAGCGCGGGGACGTCGGCGTGGAGCTTCCTGGCATAGGCGGAGGCCGGCGCGGAGAAGACGAGGGCCGTGCTGCCCGTCTCCTGGACGACGCCATCCTTGAGCACCACGAGCGAGTCCGCCCGCTCGGCGGCGATCGCCAGGTCGTGAGTGATGAGCAACAGGCTGATATCGAGATCTCGTCGCAACTGCGAGAGCAGGTCGAGGATCCTCTTCTGGATCGTGACGTCGAGCGCGGAGGTCGGCTCGTCCGCGACCAGCAGGGCCGGCCGTGGAAGGATCGCCAAACCGATCAAGACCCGCTGCAGCATCCCCCCGGACAGCTGATAGGGATACGCGTCGTAGACACGCTGGGGGGTGTCGAGCCCGACCTGTGCGAAGGTCTCCAGGATCAGCCGCTTGCGCAATGCCGTGTCCGGCTGGTCGAGCAGCGCGGCCGCCTCCTCCGCCTGTGCGCCGATCGTGCGAACCGGATTGAGGGCGTTGCCGGGATCCTGCGGGACGAACCCGATCGCCCGTCCGCGCAGCGGCCGGAACCGACGCTCGGAGAGACCCAGCACGTCCTGGCCGTTGAACTCGACCCGGCCCGTGGCGCGCCCGCCATGGGGGAGCAACCGCAGCACCGAGCGGGCGATGGTCGATTTGCCCGAGCCGGATTCCCCGATCAGGGCCAGGCTCTCGCCGCGGCGCAGTTCGAACCCCACGTCGGTGACGACCTCGTGAGGTCCGTAGGACACCGACAGGCCGTCCACCCGAAGCAAGGGCGGCGTCGGCCCGGGAAGGATCCCGGCGCGGGTGGGACTCGCGCTCAATCCGTCTTGCGGAGCCATCGGCTGATCCTGTTGACGGAGAGGACGGCCGCGATCGTGACGAAGGCGGGGGCGTACACGAGCCACGGCCATTTGAGGTAATCCTTGCCGGTCGCGATCAGCAGGCCCCAGTCGGATGCGGGTGGCGGGTCCCCGTATCCCAGGAAGGCAAGGCTCGCGATCACCAGGATCGACAGGCCGAATTGCAGCACCGCAAGCGCGAGCACCGAGCGCGACGCGTTCGGCAGCACGTGGTGCAACAGGATGTACCAGCGCGAGCCGCCTTGCAGGAACGACGCTTCGACGAAGGTCGCCTGTCGGGTCTTGATGACTTCCGCGCGCATCACCCGGGCGAAGACGGCAACCGCCGAGACGCCGGTCGCGATGGCGGTGTTCGTCGTGTCGAAGCCGAGCGCGGTGACGACGATCACGGCCAGGAGGAACCTCGGAATCGCCAGAAGGATATCGACCAAGCGGGCGAGCACGATGTCGACCCAGCCGCCGAGGAATCCGGCCAGGAGACCGATCAGGCCACCCACGATGACACCGATGACGACGGCGATGAGCGCGCTCGTCACCGAGGACGCCGCGCCGTAGACGACACGGGTGTAGAGATCGCGACCCAGATGGTCGGTGCCGAACCAGTGCGTAACGCTCGGACCGAGCAGCTTGTGAGCGGGGACGCCGTTGACCGGGTCCTGGCTCGTGAACAAGCCGGGTGCGAGCGACCAGGCGATCACGAGCGCGACGATCGCGAAGGAGAGAACGACGGTCGCCGGCAGCCGGAGGCCCGCCAGCCGGCCGGCTGCCGCCGCGGACGACGCCGCTGAGAGGGTGGCGACGCTCATCCTGTCACCGCCTGCAAGGTCGGCGCGGAGCTTTCATCCGCGGTGTTGGGCTGCTGCTTCGCGTCGCCGACGAGCCGCAGGCGCGGGTCCAGCAGCGGGTAGACCAGGTCGGCGATCAGGTTGACGAGCACGAACACAACTGCGGCCAGCGAGACGACTGCCTGCAGGACGGGCAAATCCTGCGCGGCCGCGGAACGCTGCACCAAGCTCCCGATACCCATGCGTCCGAACACCGTCTCGGTGATCAGCGAGCCGCCGAGCAGTTCGCCGATGGTGAGCGCGATGACGGTGACGACCGGCAGCGATGACGGCTTGAGGAGATGCTTGGCGAAGAGACGCGCCTGTCCGAGGCCGCGGCTGCGCGCGACCGCGGCGTATTCCTGCCGGGACTCGGTGTCGAGGTTGGCGATGAGCACTTCGGCGATCTGAGCGGAGATCGGGATACCGAGGGCGATCGCGGCGAAGAAGGTCGCCCAGGCGCTCTCGGGCTCAATGACCCGGAACAAGCCGAGCTGGAAGCCGAAGGTATGGATCAGCACGAGGCCGATCACGAAGTTGGGCACCGACAGGAACAGCGACGGGAAGGCGCGCAGCAAGCCTTGGCCGAACCGTTTCGAAAGGAACTGGGTGCCGTAGGCGATCACGGCGGCCAGCAGCAGCGCGACGGCGAGGCCCGATGACGCCAGCACCAGCGTCGAGGGGAGTACCTCGGCGATCAGGGTCGTCACGGGCCGGGTCGAGCGCATCGACAGTCCCAGGTCGCCGGCCAGGAAATGCGACAGGGATGTCCACAACTGGACCGGGATCGGCTGGTCCAGCCCCTGGGCGGCGACGATCGCTTTGATCTGGTCCTCGGTGAACCCGTTCTGCGGATCGCGCAGAACGTTGGTGATCGGGTCACCGGGCAGGATGCTGATGACGACGAATGTAAAAACATAGGTCAGCAGGATGACGATGACGGCCTGGGCGAGACGTTTCGCGGCATAGGTCAGGTATCGCTGTCTCATGCCGGTCGCCTCCTCACTCTGCTTGGGTGCAGCATCGTGGACTACGCGCTTCTCGCGGCCGTGTAGTAGCTGGCATAGGCGATGCCGTTGTATGTCTCGCCCTTGATCTTCGGCGATTGCACGTAGATGCGCTGGACGATCTGCGTGCGCGGAATGAAATATCCCTGCTCAAGGACGTAGCGCTGCAAGTCGTCGAGAAGCGGGTTTCGGATTTCGACGGATCTGGCGCCGGCAATCTTGTCCCGCAGATCGTTGAGCGTCGCGTCGCTCTCACCGAGGGCGAACCAGTTCTCGCCGTTATTGGCGTCGGTCAGGATGCCGGCCACGGTGCCGGCGTCGATGAAGCTGCGCGTCACCTCGTAGGCCGGCACAGCCGGGCCGCCGATCGTGACCTTCTGGCCGTACGTCACGACATCGTAGGCCCGGATATCGACCTTCCAGCCGATCCGGCCGAGTTGCTGGGCGATGAGCTCGTCGACGGATTTCGCGGTCGCAAGGTAGGGGTTGGAATAGAGCGTGAGCGACAGCGGCTTGCCGTCCTTGGTGCGGATGCCGCCCCGGCCTTTGATCCAGCCCGCTTCATCCAGAAGCGTCTCGGCCTTGCGGGGGTTGTAGGCGAGCAGGTCGCTGTGGTCGGTCGCTCCGGGCACGTTGCTCTGGATGAACGACGTCGCAAGCTTCCAGTCGGGGGTGTAGACAGTGTCGATGATCTCCTGGCGGTTGATGCCGGCCTGGAGCGCTTGACGCACCTTAACGTCGTTGTATGGCGCCAGCTTGGTGTTGATCGCCCAGCCGTTCACGAAGCCGAGATAGCGCGGCGTCGCGATCGTGAAGCCGGCTTCCTTCAGGGACTTCAATTCCTGCGGAGAGGCGCTGTAGGCGATGTCGGCCTGGCCCGACTGGACGGCGGAGACCCGCAGGGATGGCTCGGTCACCACCTTGTAGGTGATCGAATCGAGGTGGGCCGGGCCGGTATGGCCGACCGCCGCCGGACCCCAATTGTAGTCCTTGCGCTTGATCAGCTTGACGAAATCGCCCTCCTTCCAGGCCGCGACCAGATACGGCCCGCTGCCGGAGGTTCTGGCCAAGTCGGCCTGTTGCGCGACTGGCTGCGCCAGGGTCTTCGGGGAGATGAGGATCGAGCCGTGGTAGCCGAGCGTCGGGATGAAGCCGAGCGTCGGCGCCTTGAAGACGACCTTGACGGTCGTCGGGTCGACCGCCTCGGCGTGGTCGTAGGTCTTCGGAAACAGGCCGATCGGGTTGATGCCCTCTTTGATGCGGCCGGCGTACCAGATGTCGAGGTTGGCAACGACGGCCGATGCGTCGAGCGGCGTGCCGTCGGAAAACGTCACCCCATCCTTGAGGTGAAGGGTGAATTCCGTGGCGTCGCTGTTCTGTTCCCAGCCGGTGGCAATCCACGGACTGACCTTGCCGTCGGCATCGACGTAGGCGAGCTTATCGGTCACGTGGCCCCAGACGTGGCCCTGAAAGCTGGAAATCGCGCTGTTGTTCGGAATCCAGGTCGGCCCGAGCGAGTCGATCAGGAAGACGAGATCACCGCCGTCACGGAAGCCGCCGGGGACGGCCGCGTTGGCGGCCAAGACCGGCAGCCGCAGCGCGCTTGTCGCCGCCAGCGCGGCGGTGGCCGTCAGCAGGCGGCGACGGGACGGGGGGAGCCGGACGCCATGGGCGCTCATGACGAAATCCTGACGGTGCGGGCTGCGCCCTCGTGGGGCAGCCGCGACGGGGGCTGCAGATCGGCGAAGGTTGGTTCGTCGGCGGCGACGGCGGGCTGCCTGCGCTCCTTCCCGTGCGGCACCGCCGCGGCGTCGGCTCGCGCGGAGAAGGCGGCCCTGCCGAGAATCCCGACCACGGTGTCTTCCTGGGGGGCGTGCACCAGCACGGACTGGATGTCGCGAAAATGCCGTTCCAGGCCGGTCGTGACGCTCAGGCCCGGATTGCCGAGCGCGCCCACGGCGAGCTGTACCGCCTGCCGGAGTTGCCGCCCGGCCAGGAGGCGAGCCCGCAGGAGCCGCTCCGGCTCCCCCGCTTCCTGATCGAGCGCGTCGAAGATCAGCTGGCGCGCCCCGCCGATCAGCAGGTCGATTTCGCCCGCGAGCGTCACGAAGCGTTCGGTCCGGGCGATCGGATACCCGAGATTGGCCGGGACGCGGCCCTCGGCGAAGGCGAGAAACCCGTCCTGCGCCGCTTCCGCGACGCCGAGATAGAGCGCCGTGAGGACGAGCGTGACCGCCGCGTGCGCGCGGTTGTCCTGTCCGGCGTCGTCCGCGCTCGTCATGCCGATCACGTCGTCGCGGCCGACCTCGACCCCGTCGAAGGCGACGTCGTGGGAGCCGGACGCCCGCAGGCCGAGGCTCTTCCAGGTCTCGATGATGCGGATGCCCGGCGTGCCGGCCGGCACGATGAAGGTGCCGACCCGTTGCGGGGTCTCGTCCGTGCTCGCCCAGACGAGGAAATACGAGAGTCCTTCGCAGCCGGTGACGAAGCGCTTCGTGCCGCTGATCGACCAACCGCGGGCGGTGCGGCGGGCACGCGTCTGCGGCAGGCCGCCTCGCGCCGGCGAGCCGAGATCCGGCTCCCCGCGCGCGGCGTTCAGAAGGACAGGTCCGCGCCCGCTCTCTGCCAGCACCCGCCGGTAGACCTCCTCGGGCCAGTGGTTGTGCTGCGCCTGGTTCAGGTGGCTGCTGAGCGTCATCAGGCTGATGAGCGCGACCGAGGGATCGCCGCGCCCGAGGGCGGCGATGAGCCGGGCGACGTCGCCGAGCGGAAGGGCGCGGCCGCCGTAGCGTTCCGCCACCGTCAATTCGAGCAGACCGGCCTCGTGAACCGCGCGGATGCCCGCGCGCGGGAAAGCGGCGGCGGCATCCGCCGCGGGCGCCGTCGCGGCGAGGGTCTCGACCACGCCGGTCAGATCGATCCCCGCGACGTGCAATCTCGCCCCGCCGTCACGCATAGGCGCGCGTCTCGACGGTGCGACGCGCAAGCTCGCTCCGAACGAGCGGCAGCACGTAACGGCCGTAATCGATCGCGTCGTTGAGATTGTCGTAGCCGCGGATCGAGATCAGCTCCGCGCCCAAATCGACGTAGTCGAGGATCGAGGCGGCGATGGTTTGCGGCGAGCCGACGAGGGCGGTGGAGGCGCCACTCGCATTCGTCGCCGTGACCGTCGGATACCACAGGGCCCGGTCATGGACATCGCCCCGGGCGGCGATGTCGAGCAGGCGCTGCGAGCCGACATTGGCGGGGGGCGCAGCCGTCGGCGACACCCGGCCGAGACCCTGCGCCCGGTTCGCCGTGAGCGCGTCGAGGGTCCGGTGCGCTTTCGCCCAGGCGAGCTCGTCGGTCTCCGCAACGATGGGCCGGAAGGTCACCCAGATGCGCGGGCGGTCCGCCCGTCCGGCCCGCTCCGCTTCTGCGTGGATGCGCGCGATCTGCTCTCGCGTCTCGGCGAGCGGCTCGCCCCAGAGGCCGAAGATGTCGGCGTGGGCCCCACCGACCCGGTAGGCCGCATCGGACGAGCCCCCCACCGAGACGGGAATCGTCCCCGCATGCGGCCGCACCGCGTTCCGGAACTGTTTGAACTGGTAGTACTTTCCGGAGAAATCGAACGGCTCCGCCGAGGCCCAGGCCCGACGCAAGATGCGGATGTACTCCTCGAGCCGCTCGTAGCGCTCTTCCTTCGAGAGGAAGTCACCTTCGCTCGCCTGCTCCGCGTCGCTGCCGCCGGCGATGAAGTGGACGACGACCCGACCGGCGCTCAACTGGTCCAGCGTCGCGAGCGCCTTGGCCGCCACGGTCGGGTAAAGCGTGTTCGGGCGCAGGGCGACGATGATCTTGATGGTCTTGGTATGCGCCGCGATCGTTGCGCCGATGGTAAACGGATCGAAAGACGAGGAGGCGTAGGGGACCAGCGTGTAGTTGAAGCCGTAATCGTCGAGAGCGCGGGCGTAACGGACGAGGAAATGTGGATCGATGGCGGGGTCGCGCACGGGGTTGAGTTCGTTCGATGGGTTCGTGAACGTCACGCTGATGAATTCGGTCGCCACGTCTGCTCCGCAGCCGAAGTAAAAACGACTCCAGATTACATATGTCGTCATCAGGGATAAAGATTTTGTTTTTTTGATTTTAAGCTCTGGGAAAGATTTAGTTTCTATAATTTCTGGAATAGGTAGATTGAGTGTCCATTGCCCGCTCGAGAGTCGAGCCGATCGCGTTGCAATTCTGCTCGACTCCAAGTCCTCGATTCAACGCGTTTGCTGACGCTGAACCGGCATCCACTTCGGCGGCGGGCGCTCTCGAACCCAAACCAAGCCAAGGCCCTGCCTATGGTCTGGTTTTGTGATTCACGGCAGTCGCGTTTGCCGCACGCGCGATACGTAAAAATGGCTCAACAGCTGCCGTCCGCTTTGAGGAGCGGATTTTAAGATCTTGAATGACTTGTAGGGGTGCCAAGTGGATGGTCGGATCAGGCTACGGCTGCCGAGCCAGTCGTCCAGATCGCCCACGACGTGTAAGCTGGGCTGGTGATCAGGTCCTGGGCCTTGAGCAGGCGGTTCTCCAGGACGAGATCGGCCCCGACCTCCTTCAGCGCGCCCGCCTCGCGACGCAGATCCTTGACTTCGTCGGCGGTGGCGGCGCGGGCCGTGTCGCCGGCCAACCGCTTCTTGCCGGCTTCTAGGAACTCCTTGGACCAGCCGGAATCCATCAAGTTGGCGATGCCCTAGCGCCGACATAGCCCGGCGATGCTGTCCTCACCGCGCAGGCCTTAGAGCCACGATGCGGATCTTCTCCTCGGACGAAAACTGCCGGCGAGTGACCCGGCGGATGGCCTTGACGGCGGCGAAGGCCGCCCGGAAACCCCATCCTCGGATCAATCAAGCGTTCCCGGTGAAGGCACCAAGCGAGACGCGAGCCACCTCCCGCAGGGCGTCGCGGTTCGCTCCGGATGACGCGATGACGCCCATGCCGGAGGCGACCGTTGAGAGGAATCGGGCCAGCGCCACTGGGTCGGTGTCTTCGGGAAGATCACCGTCCGCCTTCGCCTGGACGAAGCGTTCGAGGAGTTCCGTCTCCGTCTGCGCCCGGCGCGACGCCAATTCGAACGGGATGTTCTCCGAACCAGCGCCGCAGGCAAGGCCGCCCTGGACCAGGAGGCAGCCGGGGGGATTGGCCGGGTCGGTATGGCTCTCGGCAATGCTGCTCAAGAAGCGTTCCGCCACGTCACGCGCCGTGGGGCCAGCAAGCACGTAGCGCATGTGTTCGGAACGCCTGAGAGCGTAGCGGTCGAGTGCGGCCTTGAGCAGGCCTTCCTTGCTGCCGAAGGCGGCGTAGAGACTGGGGGCCTTGATGCCCATCGCCTTCGTCAGCATGGCAAGGCTCGCCCCGTCGTAACCGTGGCGCCAGAACACCTCCATCGCCTCGTCGAGGGCTTTGTCCATGTCGAAGGACCGGGGCCGCCCCATCACCATTGTCTGCTGGCTCCAACTTTTATAACGAGTGGTAGATAAGTCTCTTGACGCCCGGCGTCCATGCCGACATGTGTAGCGCGCTCTACAGATGTCGGAGTCGGTCGTGAACCCTGCGCATCACCCTTCCCATGCCCGCTCCGGTCTCCGGCGCAGTCTCGCTACCGGCGTTGCCCTCCTTCTGATGGCAGCCGCATCCGTCCAGATCCTCCCAGCGCTGACGACCCGCGGGCCGGAGGCAACCGCCGCGCCGGCACCGGCCGAGCAGGCGGTGCCGGTTCCGGTGGCCACCGTCGCGCTCCGGGCGGTCGCGCTCTGGGATGAGTTCTCCGGTCGCCTGGAGGCCGTCGACCGGGTCGACGTCAGGGCGCGGGTCGGCGGCGCGATCCAAGCCACGCACTTCACGGAGGGCGAACTCGTCAAGCCCGGTGACCTGCTGGTGACCATCGACCCCGCTCCCTATGCCGCCGAGGTCCAGCGACTGGAGGCGCAGGTCGCCGGCGCCGAGGCGCGCGTCGCCCTGACCTCGAGCGACCTCGAACGCGGGCAGCGGCTGTCGGACCAGCATATCGTCACGGCCCGCGACCTCGACGTCCGCGCCAACGCCTTCAAGGAGGCCCGGGCGAGCCTCGACGCAGCGAAGGCGATGCTGGAGGCAGCGCGGTTGAACCTCGGCTACACCGAGGTCCGGGCGGCGGTTGGCGGCCGCGTCGGCCGCCGCGAGATCACGCCGGGCAATCTCGTCGCCACCGGCGCGGGCGCCGCCGTGCTGACGACCCTCGTCTCGGTCGATCCCGTCTACGCCAGCTTCGACGCGGACGAGACTGTCGTCCTCAAGGCCCTGGCCTCCCTGGCCGACCCCTCGGGCAAGCGCGGCAGGCTCGACCGCATCCCGGTCGAGATGCGCACTGTCGACGGCGCCCGCGCCCAAGGGCACCTTCAGTTCATCGACAACAAGGTCGATACCCGCAGCGGCACTATCCGGGTCCGCGCGAGCTTTGCCAACGGTGACGGGCATCTCATCCCGGGCCAATTCGCCCGCATGCGCCTCGGCCGGGCTGTGCCTGAATCGCTGCTGCTCGTGGACGAGCGCGCGGTCGGCACGGATCAGGACAAGAAGTTCGTGCTCGTGGTGGGCGCGGACGACCGCGCCGAGTTCCGCGCCGTCACTCTCGGACGGTCCGTCGATGGCCTCCGCATCGTGACCTCGGGCCTGTCTGACGGCGAGCGTATCATCGTCAACGGCTTGCAGCGGCTCCGGCCCGGCATGCTCCTGCGGCCGGAGCCGGTCGCCATGGGCGCCCGGCCCCAGGATCCCGCGCAGGCCCCGCGCCAGCTCGCCGGGCGCTGACCGGCGGCGAACACCGTCCGATTCCCGATCCATCTTCGTGCACGGCGGCCGCTTCGCGACCGCTCCCTCCCCCCGCGAGCGGTCCGACGCCGCGCGATCTCTCTCGCCCCCAGGAGGGCGGCATGAACCTCTCGAAGTTCTTCATCGACCGGCCGATCTTCGCGGGTGTGCTCTCGGGGCTCATCTTCATCATGGGCTTGATTTCGCTCTTCGCGATGCCGATCTCCGAGTACCCGGACGTGGTGCCGCCGTCGGTCGTCGTGCGCGCGACCTTCCCGGGCGCCAACCCGAAGGTCATCGTCGAGACGGTGGCGACGCCGATCGAGGAGCAGATCAACGGCGTCGAGGGCATGCTCTACATGTCGAGCCAGGCCACGACGGACGGCATCATGACGCTCACCGTCACGTTCCGCCTCGGCACCGATCCCGACAAGGCCCAGCAGCTTGTCCAGAACCGCGTCTCGCAGGCCGAGCCGCGCCTGCCGGCGATCGTGCGCCAGCTCGGCATCGTCACGGTGAAGTCGTCGCCGGACCTGACCATGGTCGTGCATCTCGTCTCGCCGAACGGGCGCTACGACATGACCTACCTGCGCAACTACGCGGTTCTGAACATCAAGGACCGGCTTGCCCGCCTCGATGGCGTCGGCCAAGTGCAGCTCTTCGGCTCCGGCGACTACGCGATGCGCATCTGGCTGGATCCGCAGAAGGTCGCCGAGCACGGGCTGTCGGCCGGCGACGTCGTGCGCGAGATCCAGGCCCAGAATGTCGAGGCGGCGGCCGGCGTCATCGGCGCCTCGCCGGCGATTCCGGGACTCGACCTCCAATTGTCGCTCAACGCCGAGGGGCGGCTGACCAGCGAGGAGCAGTTCGGCGACATCGTCGTGAAGTCCGGCGCCGACGGCGAGATCACCCGCCTGCGCGACGTTGCCCGCATCGAACTCGGGGCCTCCGACTACGCCCTGCGCTCGCTCCTCGACAACAAGTCGGCCGTCGCCGTGCCGATTTCCCAGTCGCCCGGCTCGAACGCGATCCAGATCTCCGACGAGGTCCGCCGGACCATGGCGGAGATCAAGCGAAACATGCCCGAGGGCGTCGACTACGAGATCGTCTACGATCCGACGCAGTTCGTGCGCGCTTCCATCGAGGCGGTCATTCACACCCTGCTGGAGGCGATCGCCCTCGTCGTCCTCGTGGTGATCCTGTTCCTGCAGACCTGGCGGGCCTCGATCATCCCGCTCCTGGCGGTGCCGGTTTCCATCGTCGGCACCTTCGCGGTGATGCATGCCTTCGGCTTCTCGATCAACGCGCTCAGCCTGTTCGGCCTCGTGCTCGCCATCGGAATCGTGGTCGACGACGCCATCGTGGTTGTCGAGAACGTCGAGCGGAACATCGAGAGCGGCCTGTCGCCCCGCGAGGCCAGTTACCAGGCCATGCGCGAAGTCTCCGGCCCGATCATCGCCATCGCGCTGGTGCTCGTGGCGGTGTTCGTGCCGCTCGCCTTCATCAGCGGCCTGACCGGGCAGTTCTACAAGCAGTTCGCCCTCACCATCGCGATCTCGACCGTCATCTCGGCGGTCAATTCGCTGACTCTCTCGCCGGCGCTCTCCGCGCTTCTCCTCAAGGACCATCACGCCCCGAAGGACCGCCTGACGCGGATCCTCGACACCCTGCTCGGCTGGTTCTTCCGGCGCTTCAACCGTGCCTTCGGGCGGGCCTCGGACGGGTATGGGCGCGGCGTCGGTATCGTCGTCTCGCGCAGGGCGACGATGCTGGTGCTCTACCTCGTGCTGGTCGGCTTGACCGTGGTGCTGTTCCGCCAGATCCCCGGCGGCTTCGTACCGGGCCAGGACAAGCAGTACCTCGTCGGCTTCGCGCAGCTTCCCGACGGTGCGACCCTCGACCGGACCGAGGAGGTGATCCGCCGCATGAGCGAGATCGCCCTGAAGGAGCCCGGCGTCGAGAGCGCCGTCGCCTTCCCGGGCCTCTCCATCAACGGCTTCACGAATAGCTCTAACTCGGGGATCGTGTTCTCCACCTTGAAGCCCTTCGAGGAGCGGCGGTCGCCGACCCTGAACGGCGCCGCCATCGCGCAGTCGCTGAATCGGAAATACGCCGCGATCCCAGAGGCATTCATCGCGATGTTCCCGCCGCCGCCCGTGAACGGCCTCGGCACCATCGGCGGCTTCAAGCTCCAGATCGAGGACCGGGCCGGCCTCGGCTACGAGGCGCTCAACGAGGCGACCAAGGCCTTCCTCGCCAAGGCGGCCCAGGCGCCCGAGCTCGCCGGCCTGTTCTCCAGCTTCCAGATGAACGTGCCGCAACTCTTCGCCGATATCGACCGGACGAAGGCACGCCAGCTCCGCATTCCGGTGACGGACGTCTTCGACACGCTGCAGATCTATCTCGGATCGCTCTACGTCAACGACTTCAACCGGTTCGGCCGGACCTACTCGGTCAGGGTCCAGGCCGACGCGCCGTTCCGCGCCCGCTCGGACGACATCGGGGCGCTGAAGGTGCGGGCCGGCTCCGGCGAGATGGTGCCGCTCGCAGCGCTCCTGCGCGTCCGGCAGACGGCCGGCCCGGAGCGCGCCATGCGCTACAACGGCTTCCTCTCCGCCGACATCAACGCGGGCGCGGCGCCGGGCTACTCGTCGGGCCAAGCCCAGGCCGCCGCCGCCCGCATCGCGGCCGAGACGCTGCCGCGCGGCTTCGCCTTCGAGTGGACCGACCTGACCTATCAGGAGTTCATCGCGGGGAACTCAGGCGTGTGGGTGTTCCCCCTCGCCCTGTTCCTGGTCTTCCTCGTGCTCGCCGCCCAGTACGAGAGCTTGGCGCTGCCGCTGGCCATCCTGCTGATCGTGCCGATGGGCCTGCTCGCGGCGATGTTCGGCGTCTGGCTCTCGGCGGGCGACAACAACGTCTTCACCCAGATCGGCCTGATCGTCCTCGTCGGTCTCTCGGCCAAGAACGCGATCCTGATCGTGGAATTTGCCCGCGAACTGGAATTCGCCGGCCGCACGCCGCTCCAGGCCGCCATCGAGGCGAGCCGCCTGCGGCTGCGCCCGATCCTGATGACGTCGATGGCCTTCATCATGGGCGTGCTCCCCCTGGTGACGGCCACTGGCGCCGGCTCGGAAATGCGCAGCGCCATGGGCGTCGCCGTGTTCTCCGGCATGATCGGCGTCACCGCCTTCGGGCTCTTCCTGACGCCGGTCTTCTACGTCCTGCTGCGCCGTCTCTCCGGCAACCGGCCCCTCAAGCACCACGGTGGTCCCGTACCCGTCGTCCACCAGGACCCGCTTGTGGAGGCGGCCTAGCGATTCTGCGATCAGATGTTCGGTCCCGGCATGTGATTGTCCGTCCCCGAACAGGCGGTCCAACGAAGCCGACAGCCCGTTACCGGCCTGCCCCTCACGCCTTGATGCGGGTCACGCGTCCTGAGGGGAACGGCGCATCGCGCCCGTCACGTGCTCAAAGCGCGCAGCTCGCCGCGCAGGATGCCCGCCAGCGTCCGTGTGCCGAGGGCGCCGATGAGGATCGTGGCGAAGGCGAGCAGCCCCAGGGCGAGGGCATCGGCGGGGGCGGCCTGCCGGAAGGCCGCGTAGCGCAGAGCGGCCACCGCCGTGGCGGCCGCCGGGAAGCTCACCGCCCACCACGAGACCCGGAAGGGGCAGCATCGCGGCAAGTCCCTCAGGACGCCGACGAGGACCGCGAAGACGAACAGGCCGATCAGGAACAGACCCTCGGCCAAGGCATCGATCCGGCCGAGGGTCGCGACGAGGCTGGAGAACCCGACCGTGAAGGGGGCGACCAGGATCAGCAGCGTCGGGCGCATCGCCGGGGCGAGGGGCTCCTCGAAGGCGAGGCGGGCGAAGATGAGGGAGAAGAGCGGGACCGCGAAGAACAGGCCGATGCTGAGGGCGAACAGGCTCGGGGTCTGCGTGTACGGCAGGTCGAGGGCGGGCATCGCAAGCGGAACGTCGAGGAGGCCGACGACCGGTACGATCCAGGCCGGTGTGGCGTGGGCGACCTGCTGGCGGCTCGTCATCCAGCGGCTGACGATCAGCCACGCGAACGCGACCATGCCGATCGCGGCCATGATCCACATCGCCTTCGCCACGAGGGGATTGAGGCGGACCAGGACGAGGGGCAGCAGCAGAAGACTGATCAGGACCGTGCCGAACAGATTGCCCGCCACGGGGTGGCGGAACTCGGCCACGACGCTTGGCCAGGCCGTCACTGCCTTGGTGACGTAGGCGAAGGCCAGGGCCAGGAAGGTGGCGAGCGCGATCCAGCCGATCGCGTCCGCGATGAGCTCCGGCACGCCGTAGCGGGCGGCCGCCAGCCGCCACGCCGCGCTCAGCCCGGTCAAGCCCATCACGGAGCCGAACAGGGCCACGGGAAGGTACTCGAAACGCGGTCCAGGCTTCCACCGTGTCGTGGGCGAGGCATGCGTCGCGAGCATCGTCATCCAAACCCTCCGAACTGCGTGATCGGCCTGAACCTACGCGCCGGACAGGCGCGCTTTGGCCAATGGCAGGCTGCGCAGGCGCTGCCCGCTCAGCACCGCGACAGCGTTGACGACGGCGGGCGGCACACCGGGCAGCCCCGGCTCGCCGATGCCGCCCATCGGTGCCCCGCTCTCGACGATCCCGACATGCACGAGGGGCATCCGCGCCCGGTCGAGGATCGGATAGGCGTCGAAATTCCGCGCCTGCCGTTTCCCGCCTTCGTAGACCACCTGCTCGAGCAGGGTGGAGGAGAGGCCGAGCGCCGCCGCACTCTCCACCTGCCGTTTCACGATGGCCGGGTTGACCACGCGTCCCGGATCGATGGCGATCCAGAGGTCGTGGACCCGCGCCTCCCCGTCCTTCAGCGAGACCTCCGCGATGGTCGCGGTCTCCGATCCGAAAGGCGAGGCCATCGAGACGCCCCGCGCCCGGCGCGTGCCGTCCTCCGCCGTAAACGGACCGCGCTTCCAGCCGCCGGCGAGGTCGGCCACCGTTTGCAGCAGCGTGCGGTGGCGCGGGCTCTCCTGCACCAGCGCCAGGCGGAGCGCGAACGGGTCCTTGCCCCCGGCCTCGGCGATCTCGTCCAGAAAACTCTCGTAGAAGAAGTCGTTCATCGAGTGCCCGACGGAGCGCCAGAAGGCGATCGTCACTGGATGGGCCACTTTCACGTAGTCGAGCCGTCGATTCGGGATCGCGTAGGGTTTCTGGTCCAGGCCTTCGACCACGGACGAATCGATCGGTGACTTGAACAGCGCGCCGAACCAGCGCCCGATCGGCCCCTCGCCCACGGCCGTCGTCTGAAGCGCGATCGGCATGCCGTCGGGTCCCAGCGCCGCCTTGAAGCGGGCGAAGCTGAGGGGGCGGACGGCATCCATGCCGAACTCCTCCTCGCGCGACCACAGCACCCGCACCGGCCGCCCGACCGCTTTCGCGAGGAGGATCGCTTGCGGGAAGGGGTTGGCGGGCCCGTAGTAGAAGTGGCGGCCGAAGAAGCCACCGAGCATCGGCGAGTGAATGCGGACCTTCTCCGGGGCGATCCCGGCGGTCTTCGCCGCAACCTGCTGGAACAGCTCCGGCATCTGGTTCGGCAGCCAGAGGTCGAGGCTCCCGTCATCGGTGAAGCGGGCCACCGCCGAGGGCGGTTCGAGCTGCGCATGGGCGAGGTAGGGCGCGTCGTACGCGGCCTCCACGGTTCGGGCGGCGCGGGAGAAGGCCGCCGCGACGTCGCCTTCCTGCTCGGCGGGGAGGCCTTTCTCGGTCGCACCCTTCAGGGCCGCCAGCATCCCCGCCGAGGAGAAGGAGGCGGAGACCGTGGCGATGCCCTCCTGCGCCGGCTCGGTCCAGGTCACCGTCAGGGCTTCCGCGCCCTTGCGCGCCCGCCACCAGGAATCGGCGACCACCGCGACGGCGCCGGGAAGCCGGTGGATGGCGTGGATGCCCGGCATCGCCTTGACCTCCGCCTCGTTGCGGATGCCGACCGGCTCGGTGCCGAGATGGGGCGCGTGCTGGACGGCCGCGTGCAACATGCCGTCGAGGCGGATGTCGATGGCGTAGACGGCCCGGCCCGTGGACTTGTCCCGCATGTCGAGGCGCGGGACCGGCTTGCCGATCCAGCGGAAATCCTTCGGGTCCTTCAGGGACACCTCGTCCCGCGGCCGCAGGGCCAGGGCGGCGGCGGCGAGCTCGCCGTAGCCCACGGAGCGGCCGGAGGCGGCGTGGATCACCCGGCCGTCATCCGTGGTCAGGCTGTCCTGCGGGACGGCGAGCTTCGCGGCGGCGGCGCGGAGGAGCATCTCGCGGGCCGTGGCGCCGAGGCGGCGCATCGCGTCGTAGCTGCTTCGGGTGGAGAAGCTGCCGCCGGTCATGCGCAGCCCGTTGACGACGGCGTAATCGGGACCTGGGGGCGCGCATTCCACGGCGAAGCGGGCGGGATCGAGGTCGAGTTCCTCGCCGATCGTCTGAGCGAGGCCGGTATTGATGCCCTGTCCCCCCTCCACGAAGGGGCTGAGCAGGCGCACGTCGCCGTTGGGGCGGATCTCCAGGAAAGCGGCGACCCGCGTGCCCGGCTTCGGGGCGATGGCGGCGGCGCCTTCCTCCTGGGCCCGCGCCTGCGTGCGAAATCCGACCCCGAGGGCTAGGGCACCGGCCGCGACGCCGAGGATGCCGCGGCGGGAGAGGTTGCGGACGGGCTCCGGCTCGGAAGCACCGCGCTCAGCTTTGAGCGAGACGGGCGTGAGATCGTTCATGGCCGCCTCCTCACGCCGCCGCCCGCCGCACCGCGGCGGCGATGCTGTTGTAGGTGCCGCACCGGCAGAGATTGGTCATCGCGTCGGCGATGTCCGAATCCGTCGGCTTGGACGTCTGCTTGAGGAGGCCGGTGGCCGCCATGACCTGCCCGGACTGGCAATAGCCGCATTGGGGCACCTCGATGCCGACCCAGGCCTCCACGACCCTGCGGCCGACCGGATCGGCCTCGATCGCCTCGATGGTGGTGATCGCTTGGTCCCCGGCGCTGTCGATGGGAAGCTGGCAGGACCGGATCGCCTGCCCGTCGAGGAGCACCGTGCAGGCGCCGCACTGGCCGATCCCGCATCCGTATTTCGTCCCCGTCAGCCCCAGCGTATCGCGCAGCACGAACAACAACGGCGTGTCGGGCTCGGCCTCGACCTTATGCTCACGACCATTGATTTTCAGGGCCACCATGATCGGATTCTCCGTATCCAGCGAAGTTTCCAAGTCTTCGTATGGATGTGGAACCCGGTCGCATACGCCATAAAGGCCACGTTTTCGGACATGACCGATCGGCGAAGGGGCGGCCCGCGCAGCAAGGCCGGTCCCCTCACAGCACGGCGAGGGGGCCTGCCGCCCGTCGGACGACCCGTGGCGCCTCGCCATAGACCCGGACAAAGGAGCGGCGCAGCCGCTCGCGGTTTGCGAATCCGACCTCGCGCGCAACCTGCTCGACGGGCAGGCGGCTCTGCTCCAGCAGGAGCTTGGCGGCCTCGACGCGAATGGTCTCGACCGCCTTCGCGGGGGACGTCCCGGTCTCGGCCCGGAAGAGCCGGGTGAACTGGCGCGGGCTCAAGCAGGCCTCGGCGGCCAGGGCGTCGGTCGTCAGCGGCTGCTGGAGGTTCTGCCGCGCATAGGCGAGGACGCCTTGGATGCGGTCGGTCCGCGGATCGACATCGAGCAACGCCGAATGCTGAGCCTGCCCGCCGGCCCGCCGCCGCTCCATCACCAACCCCCGCGCGACGGAATTTGCGATCTCCCGGCCATGGTCGCGCTCGACCATCCCGACGGCGAGATCGATCCCGGCCGACATCCCCGCGGAGGTCCAGATATGGTCGTCGGCGATGTAGATCTTGTCGATCTCGAGCCGACTGTCCGGATAGCGCTCGCGAAACTGCGCCGCGTAGCGCCAATGCGTCGTCGCCCGGCGACCGTCGAGCAGGCCCGCATCGCCGAGGATGAACGTTCCGAGGCACAATCCGGCCAACCGGCGCGTCGAGGGAACGGCCGCCCGCAGGGACGCGGCCAATCCGGGGGTGAGCTTCGGGATGGTCACGCCGGCTGCGATCAGGATCGTGTCGAAGCCGTCCTGTTCCCCCAGCGCCTCGGTATGGACCGCCGCTCCCAGACCGGACGGGACCAGGCCGCCGCGTTCGGATACGAGCTGCACGTCGTAGACCGTCTCGCCTGCGTAGCGGTTGGCCACCAGGAAGGCCGATGTCACGGCCAGGCTGATGAAATCGAAATCGGTGCAGACGAGAACGCCGATCCGTCTGGCCACTGCCATTGCTGTCGACTCCGATTGAAGATTACCGAATACTTGACGGATGGAGCTTGAGGCAATCGCAACGGCCGGAATCCCGGCCTCTTTGCCTCGGAATCCCATCGCGACGGGCGTCGGTTTTGGGAGCCACGGCGCCGCTCAGATCAGCCGACGCTGCTGCTGCTTTTGCCTGAACAGTCCGCTCTCATGCGGTGAGCTCTCGGGAGCGCATAACTTGAGCGGATCACCTGGAATTTCGGGGATCGGACGCGATAATCTTGCATGCCCAGTTCAGCCGGATACCCATACTGTCCGCACGTGTCGGCCATCAGTCTTTGGGCGAGCCGGCTTGACGAGCGGTCGCCAGAGTCCGGCCGTTCGCGAGCCCGATCGGCGCGTCACGAGTCCGCCCCAGCCACGCACCACGCGCAAGCGCACCAGCATTGACGACCGCAAAGGTGGCCAGAGCCGCCCCGAGGGCGAGGAACAAGCCATCCAGGCCGTAGCCGAGGCGAAGGGCCAGCACGCCGCCGACGAGGGCGACCGTCACCCGCACTAAGCCGGCAACCAGCGGCCAACCCACCTGTCCTGCACCCTGGGCGGCGAAGTAGAGGGCCAGCCCGACGCCGAAGAGGCCGTAGAAGGGGCCGACGATGTGAAGATAGCGCGCGCCCACGGCGAGCATCGCGCTGTCCTCGCCGAAGAGGCGCAGCCAGATCTCCGGCCGGAGCGCGGCGCCGAGCCCGATGCCTTCCGCGAGGAAGCCGGCGATCACCGCGCCTGTCCAGGCCACCTGCCGGGCACGGGCCACGTCGCCCGCCCCCACCGCCGTCCCGACCATCGCGGCCAACGGCGCCCCGAGGCCGAACACCATGGGTACGAGCAGGTATTCGAGCCGCGCCCCCGTGCCATACCCCGCCACCGCCGCCGGCCCGGCCACGCCCACGAGGCCGGTCGCCGTGGCGATGGTCACGTTCGTGGTGGCACTGACGATGGCGGAGACGGCGCCGATCCGCAGGATCGCGCCGAGCGCCCGGCGTGACAGGACCGGCGGCCGGAGGGGCGGATGCAGCACCCCGCGGCCAGCCCAGAGATAGGCGGCGAAGACGACGATCCCGACCGCGTAATAGGCGAGGACCGCCACCGCTCCGCCGACGACGCCGAGTTGCGGCAGCGGACCCAGGCCGAAGATCAGCGCGGGGGAGAGCGGGATGAGGGCCACTGCGCCTGCGCACATCACCCCGGCCGGGAGCAGCATGTTGCCGGTGCCGCGGATCACGGCCGCGAGCGCGTTGAACAGCCAGAGCAGCACGGCGCCGGCGAAGACCACGTCCGAATAGGCGAGCGCCGCGGCCAGCGAGGCTCCGCGGCCGCCCATGGCGGCGTAGAGATGCGGGCCCGACAGAAGCGCCGCGACGGTGGTGAGGGCACCGAGGCCGAGCGCGATCGCCACCGCGTGCCAGACCAGATTATTCGCCTCCGCCAGCCGGCCGCCGCCCAGCGCCCGCGAGACGGCCGAGAGCATGCCGCCGCCGACCGCACCCGCCGAGATCATCTGGACCAGCATCAGCATCGGGAAGACCAGGGCCATGCCGGCCAGGGCATCGGTGCCGAGATGGGCGATGAAGTAGGTCTCGATCAGGCCGGTCGAGGCCTGGGCGGTGGTCATCAGAACGTTGGGACCCGCGAGGCGTACCAAGGTCCCGAGGACCGGTCCCCGAAGCAGGCGCTCCGTGCGCGCATCCCGCGCGCGGGGCATCCCGCTTCCCGGGCCGGGCGGCGCGAGACTCGTCCCGGATCGCTTCGATAGGTCGTACGAACCGCTGGTCATGAGATTCGGGTCCAGGCCGCCAGGACCGGATCGGGGGCTGGGGGCGGGGTGGCGCCCAGACCCTGCAGGTCGAGGAGCAGGCAGGTCGTGCTCGCCGTGGCGCAGAGGCGGCCCGCCCCGTCGCTGAGCTTCGCCTCGGCCACCGCCTGGCGGCGTCCGGCATGGACCACGTCCCCGGTCGCCGTGAGCGGACCCGACGCGGCCGTGACCGCACGCAGGTAGTTCACCTTGATCTCCAGGGTGGTGTAGCCGCGGCCGAGGGGCAGCGTGGAATGCACGGCGCAGCCCAGCACGCTGTCGAGCAGGGACGCGAGCGCCCCGCCATGGACCGAGCCCAGCGGATTGTAGAGGTACTCGCCCGCCCCCATCCGCATCGTCACCCGGCCGGGATCGGCCGAGACGAGATCGATGCCGAGCAGGGCGATCAGCGGCGGCGGAGGGACTTCCCCGGCCATCATCGCCCGCAGGAAGGCGAGGCCGTCGAGGCCGTGGCCGGCCTGTGCCACAACGGCGGGATCGGACCATTCCACGACGCGACGGCGTGGACCGGGAGCGGTATCAGTGGGCATCGGCGACGGGTCCTTTCGGAGGTCCGACCTTGCGCATCAACGGCACGAGGGCGGTGGCCAGGGCGAAGCAGACGGTGATGGCCACGAAGGCGTCGGCGTAGGTCATGGTCTGCGCCTCCCGGTAGGTGAGCGACCAGAGCTGGCGCAGGGCTGCCGCATGGTTGTGCGCCGGGTCGCCGGCGAAGCTCTCCGACATCCGCGCCTCCAGGCCGCGCAGGCTCGCGAGCATCGCCGGATTGGTCGGATTCAGATGCTCGGCGAGCCGGAGGAAGTGCAGGTTGGTGCGGTCGTTGAGGATCGTCGCGCAGGCCGCGATGCCGATGGCGCCGCCCAGGTTACGCATCAGGTTGAACAGCCCGGAGGCGAGCTTCAGCTTGGCCGGGGCGAGGCCGCCGAGCGTCAGCGTCACCGTCGGCGCCACGGCAAACTGCTGCGCGAAGCCCCGCATCGCCTGGGGCCACAGGAGTTCGCCCGACCCCCAATCGTGGGTGATCGGCGTGAACGACCACATGCTCAGCCCGAACAGGCCGAGGCCGAACATCATCAGCCAGCGCAGGTCGACGCGCTTGGCGAGGATCGCGTAGACCGGGATCGCCATTACTTGGAACACGCCGGTGGAGAACACGGCGAGGCCGATTTGGAGGGCCGAGAAGCCGCGCACCCGGCCCAGGAACAGCGGCGTCAGGTAGATCGTGGCGAAGATGCCGATGCCGGTGACGAAGGAGAACAGGCAGCCCAGGGCGAAGTTGCGGCTCTTGAGCGCCGTCAGGTCGACGATCGGATGGGCGTAGGTGAGGCTGCGCCAGAGGAAGCCGATCCCGGCAAGGCCCGAGACCCACGCCGTCGTGCGGATGGTGGCATCCTCGGTCCAGTTCCAGCGGGGGCCCTCTTCCAGAGTGTATTCGAGGCAGCCAAGGAACAGCGCCATCAGCGCGATGCCGAGCCAGTCGGCGGTCTTGAGGAGGGCCGGCTCGGGCTCGTCGACCCGCACCATCAGCGGCACCACGACGGCGACGAAGATCCCCGGCACCAGGTTCACGAAGAACAGCCAGTGCCAGGAATAGTTGTCGGTGATCCAGCCGCCCACCGTCGGTCCGAGGGTCGGGGCCAGCGAGGAGAGCGCCCCGATGGTCGCGGCCGCCACGACCATCTTCTTGCCCGGGAAGAACGCGAAGGCCGTGGTGAACACGGTCGGGATCATCGAGCCGCCCAAAAAACCCTGGAGCGCCCGGAAGGCGATCATGCTCTCGATGTCCCAGGCCCAGCCGCAGAGCAGGCTGGTGGCGGTAAAGCCGGCCGCCGAGACGCAGAACAGCCAGCGCGTCGACATCACCCGGGCCAGGAAGCCCGAGAGCGGGATCACGATGATCTCGGCGATGAGGTAGCTGGTCTGCACCCAGGCGACCTCGTCGGGGCTCGCCGAGAGGCCGCCGGCGATCTCCTTCAGCGAGGCCGAGACGATCTGGATGTCGAGGAGCGCGATGAAGAAGCCGACGCACATCACCGCGAAGGCGAAGACCTTCTGAGCCTCGCTCAGCGGGGCGCGGCCGGCGGCGTTCACCGGGTCAGCGCCCCGACCACGATTGCGGCGCCGGGGGCAGGCTCGTCGCCCCCCGGCGATCCGCCCCGGCGGTCGACCGAGGCCGTCACCGACAGACCCGGGCGCAGGCGCCCGAGGCGGCCGGCCTCGCCGTCGAGGTGGATCCGCACGGGCACGCGCTGGACGATCTTGGTGAAGTTGCCGGTGGCGTTCTCAGGCGGCAGCACGCTGAACTGCGCGCCGGTAGCCGGGGCGAGGCTCTCGACATGGCCGGTGAAGGTCTCGCCCGGCAGGATGTCGGCCACGATGCCGACCCGCTGGCCCGGACGCATGTCGGCGAGCTGGCTCTCCTTGAAGTTCGCATCGACCCAGAGGCCGCCCGCCGGCACAAGGGCGATCAGCCCGGCGCCGGGCGTGGCGTAGGAGCCGGCGCGGGCGCTTCGGTTACCGACCACGCCGTCCGCTGGCGCGCGGATCTCGGTATAGCCGAGGTTGAGTTGGGCGGCGTCGCGCTCGGCCGAAGCCTGCGCGCGGGCGGCCTCCGCCTGCCGGCTCTGCGTGTCGATGACCGCGATCCGCCGCTCGGCCGCATCGAGGCTGGCCCGGGCCTTGGCGACGGCGGCGCTGGCCTTCTTGTCGTCCGCATCGGCCTGCTGAAAGCGCTGCTCGGAGGCGTAGCTCTTCGCCGAGAGCTGCCGGTAGCGGTCGACGTCGAACCGGGTGCGGGCCGCCTCGGCCTCCGTCCCGGCGAGCTCGGCACGGCTCTGCGCGATCACCGCCTCCTGCAGGCGCTTCGTGGCCGCGAGATTGAGGAGCGTCGCGTCCTGCCCGGCCACCGCCGCTTCCGCCCTGGCGAGGGCGGCGCGGTAATCCCGGTCATCGAGGCGGATGAGGAGATCGCCGGCCCGGACCCGCTGGTTGTCCCTCACCAGCACCTCGGCGACGAAACCGGAGACGCGGGGCGCGATCACCGTGACGTCGCCGCCGACATAGGCGTCGTCGGTACTCTCGATGAACCGGCCGGTCTCCCACCAAAAGCGGCCGTAGAGCCCACCGCCGGCCAGCGCCAGGAGCGCGAGGCCCCCCAGCGCCGCCCGCTTGCGCGACAGACGCCGCTTGGGTGCCGCGAGCCCCTCGCGGTCCTCGCCCTTAACGAACGCGTCGATCGTCGCGGCCTCGCTCATCTCCGTGCCCTCCGGTCTCAGATCGTTGTCGGGCGCTCGAAGCGGCGCCGGAGCCTCTCGCTGGCGGCCGGCCCCGCCGCCACGCGGATCCCGTCCTCGAGGGGACGGCCCGTCCGCCGGTCCACCACGACGGGATCGATCGGCAGGCCGGTGGTCGGGTCGGTCAGGATCACGCTCTCACCCTCGGGGGCGAGGTGGCGGTTGCCCCAGGCGAACAGGGTCCAGAGCACCGGCCGGAAATCCCGCCCCTTCGCGGTCAGGACGTATTCGTGGCGGGGCGGCCGCTCCTGATAGAGCCGCCGCTCCAGAAGGCCGGCCTCGCACAGGGCCTTAAGCCGGCGCGTCAGCATGTTCGGCGCGATCCCGAGGCTCTGTTCGAACTGGTCGAACCGGGTCAGCCCGTAGAAGGCGTCCCGCAGGATGAGGATGCTCCACCACTCGCCGACCCGATCCAGGGTGCGGGCGACGGGACAGGGCATCTGGTCGAAGGGTGTGCGCTGCATGCCTCATCCTGGCCGAGTTACTTTCATAATGCAAGTGACTCGGCGCGAGGCGACCCGGATTGCTCTGGGCCTGGGTCAGGCGGAGGTGCGGTCGCGTTGCGCGGTGTGGGACTGGGCGAGGCTCGGGACCATCGCCACACGGGCCGCCTCAAAGGCGCTCCACGGGCCGGCCTCGGGCAGCTGCGGGATCGCCACGTCCTCGCGGTGACCGAAGCCAGCGAGCGCTGCGTCGACAAGCTCACCCTGTGGGCAAGCGCGCGCAACAGCGCAGCGTACAATCGGCCGTGCCGCGGGCGCGGCTGCGAGCCGATTGCAATCAGATCAATGACTGAGCGGAGGCTTGGCTGGGGCGCCAGGATTCGAACCTGGGAATGGCGGTACCAAAAACCGCTGCCTTACCACTTGGCGACGCCCCACCGTGGGCCGGGGCTGTCTAGACGCGCAGCTTCGGCCTGGCAAGCGGTCGGCGGGGCGCGAAGGGCATCGTTTAAGCCGATGGCGCGCGGGTGTGGGCGGCTTGCGCCTGTCCCTGCGCGCCGGGGGCCGTCAGCGGCGTTCGAGGGTGCCGTCGATCCGGCGGGGCAGGCCGAGGGGGTTGGCTTCCTGGAGCGCGGCGGGCAGCAGGGCGTCGGGGAGGTCCTGGTAGCTCACCGGCCGCAGGAACCGGTCGATCGCGAGGCTGCCCACGGAGGTGGTGCGGCCGTCAGACGTCGCCGGGTACGGCCCGCCATGGACCATGGCGTGCGCCACCTCGACCCCGGTGCCGAAGCCGTCCACCAGGATGCGCCCGACCCGGCGCTCCAGCAGCGGCAGCAGATCCCGCACGGCGGCGTGGTCGTCGGGCGTGATGTGCAGGGAGGCGGTGAGCTGGCCTTCGAGATGCTCCAGCACTTTCCGGATCGCCGCGAGGTCGGGGCAGCGCACCACCAGGGCGGCCGCGCCGAACATCTCCTCCTGCAACTCCGGCTCCGACAGGAAGGCGTCCGAATCCGTGGCGAACAGGGCCGCCCGGCCCTGGGTGGCGGAGCCTTCGGGGCCTTCGGCGAGGCGCGTGACCGCGGCGTGGCCGGCCAGCCGCGCGACGCTATCGCCATAGGCCCGGCAGATGCCCGGGGTCAGCATGGTCGCGGCCGGGCTCTCCCGCAGGGCGGCCGTGGCCGAGGCCAGGAAGGCGTCGAGGCCGGGGCCCGGCACCGCCAGGAGCAGGCCCGGATTGGTGCAGAACTGGCCGGCGCCGAGCGTGAGCGAGGCCGCGAAGGCCCGGCCGATCGCCTCGCCCCGGGCCGCCAGGGCGCCCGGGAACAGCAGGACCGGGTTGATGCTGCTCATCTCGGCATAGACCGGGATCGGGCGGGGGCGCTTGGCCGCGATCTCGACCAGGGCGGTACCGCCCCGGCGCGATCCGGTGAAGCCCACCGCGGCGATGCGCAGATCGGCCACCAGCCCCTGCCCGATCGACTGGCCGGCATCGAACAGCAGCGAGAACACCCCCTCCGGCAGGCCGGAGGCGGCGACCGCCTTCTGGATCGCCCGGCCGACCAGCTCGGAGGTGCCGGGATGGGCCGGGTGCGCCTTGACGATCACCGGGCAGCCGGCCGCCAGCGCCGAGGCAGTGTCGCCGCCCGCCACCGAGAAGGCGAGCGGGAAGTTGCTGGCGCCGAACACCGCCACCGGGCCGAGCGCGACCTTGCGCAGGCGCAGGTCCGGCCGGGGCAGCGGCTTGCGGTCCGGCAGGGCCGGGTCGATGCGGATCTCGAAGGCGCTGCCCTCGCGCAGAACCCCGGCGAACAGGCGCAACTGGCCGACGGTGCGGGCGCGCTCGCCCTCGATCCGCGGCCGGGGCAGCCCGGTCTCCTGGATGCAGCGGGTGACGAGGTCGTCGCCGATATCGAGGATGTTGGCGGCGATCGTCTCGAGGAAAGCCGCCCGAGCCTCCGGATTGGTCTCGCGGTAGGTGTCGAAGGCGGCCTCCGCCAGGGCGCAGGCCCGGTCGAGATCGTCGAGGCTGGCGCCGGGGAAATCGGGCTCCAGGGTCTGGCCGGTGGCCGCCTCTATCCCCCGGAACGCGGCCTGCGTGCCTCGCCGGGCCTGAGCGCCGATCAGGTTCTCACCACGCACGGTCATCGTCGACTCCTGTTCGCATCGGGTGCGGGTCCTCCGCACCGGGTCGGTGTTGAGGGCTGTCAGCCCTCTCGGGCCGCCAGGGCCTTCGCGCGGATCGCCGCGAGGGTCATGGTCGGTGTCAGGGCCTCCGGATCGACGAGGCAGTGGATCATCGCCGGAATCCCGGCGGCGAGGCTGCGTTCGAAGGCGGGGGCGAAATCCTCGGTGCGCTCCACGCGCTCGCCGTGGCCGCCGCAGGAGCGGGCCAGGGCGGCGAAGTCGGGATTGCGCAGCTCGGTGGCCGAGACGCGCCCGGGATATTCCCGCTCCTGGTGCATCCGGATCGTGCCGTACATGCCGTTGTCGAGGACGACGACCACGATGGCGATGCCGTATTGCACGGCGGTGGCGAATTCCTGCACGGTCATCATCACGTCGCCGTCGCCCGCGAGCGCGACGACGATCCGCTCCGGCAGGCTGCGCTTGGCCATCACGGCCGCCGGCAGCCCGTAGCCCATCGAGCCCGAAGTCGGGGCGAGCTGCGTGCCGAAGGCGCGGAACCGGTAATAGCGGTGGATCCAGGTCGCGAAGTTGCCGGCGCCGTTGCAGATCACCGCGTCCGGCGGCAGCCGCTCGCGCAGCCAGGTGATCGCCTGGCCGTATTGGAACGCCCCGGGCTTCGGCTCCGGGGCCTCGGACCAGGTGCGGTAGGAGGCATGGGCCTCGGCGGCGCGGCCGGTCCGGGGCGCATCGTAGCTGGGCAGGGCCGCGCAGAACGCCTCCGGGGTCGCCTGGATCGCCAGTTCCGGTTGGTAGACCCGGCCGAGTTCCGTCGGATCGGGATGGACATGGACCAGCGGCAGGCCGGGATTGGGGATGCCGAGCAGGCCGTAGGATTGCGCCGGCATCTCGGAGAGGCGCCCGCCGACCATGAGCAGCAGGTCGGACTCCTTGATCCGGGCCAGGAGCGCCGGGTTCGGCCCGATCCCGAGCTCGCCGGCGAAATTCGGATGGTCGGCGGAGAACAGGTTGGCGCGCCGGAACGAGACCGCCACCGGCACGTCGTGGCGCTCGGCCCAGGCCGCCAGGGCGGTGCGGGCCGATTCGGTCCAGCGCGCGCCGCCGAGCAGCAGAACCGGCCGTCGCGCTTCGACCAGCAGGGCGCGCAGCCGCTCCGTATCGGCGGCTGATGGGGCCGGCTCGGCCGGGACCACGCGGGCCGCGTCGGCCACCGCCGCGACATCGTCGAGCATGTCCTCCGGCAGGGCGATCACCACCGGCCCCGGCCGGCCCTGGAGCGCCACCCGGAAGGCCCGGGCCAGGATCTCCGGGATGCGGGCCGCGTCGTCGATCTCCACCGCCCACTTGGCCAGGCCGCCGAACATCTGCCGGTAGTCGACCTCCTGGAACGCCTCCCGGTCGCGCATCGCCCGGGCGATCTGGCCGACGAACAGGATCATCGGCGTCGAATCCTGGCGCGCGATATGGACCCCCGCCGAGGCGTTGGTGGCCCCAGGGCCGCGGGTGACGAAGCAGATGCCGGGACGGCCGGTGAGCTTGCCGGCAGCCTCGGCCATGATCGCGGCGCCGCCTTCCTGCCGGCAGACGAGCACGTCGATGCCGCTGTCGCGCAGGGCATCGAGCACGGCCAAATAGCTCTCGCCGGGAACGCAGGTGACCCGCTCGACACCCTGGGCGATCAGCTGATCGACGAGCACCTGCGCGCCGGTGCGTGGGGACAATCCGTTCAAGCCGTTTCTCCCTGGCGTTGACGCCGCCCGGAGGATGTTTCCAGGGGCAGCCGGCCGTCCTGTCGCGGCCTTGCGCCTGACCGGTGCCGTATCCTGGGATGCGACTGATATCTCAGTCTCAGGATAGGGCCGCGGGTGGCCGGGTCAACCTGTCAGACCAGAGGCCGGCGGTCGAGGGCTCGACGGGTCATCCGGTCGAGGAGGTCGAACAGCGTCCCGATTCCGGCAAGCGCCCGCTCGACATCGCGGGCGGCGATGCCGGCCACGATCGTCGCGTGGATCCCGGCGCAGTCGAGAAAGCTGGCGGTGGGTTCGTAGGCGTACCAGAAGCGCCGGGACTGGGCGTGGAGCGGGCCCATCGTGTTGGTCAGGGTCGGATTGTAGGCCGCCCCGACCAGCGCCTCGTGCAGGGCGCGCTTGACCCGGAAATAGACTTCGCGGTCCCGGGCGGCGGCGGCCACGAGCAGGTCTTCGGTATGGGTTTGCAGGGTTTCGATGTCGTGGTCCGAGGCGCGGGCGATGACGCAGCGGGTCACGGTCTCGTCCAGCGGGCGCCGGACTTCGAGCAATTCGAGATGCTTGACGATGTCGACCGGGGTGACGAGCACGCCGCGGCGCGGATGGACTTCGACGAAGCCGATCGCCTTGAGCCGGGCCAGCGCCTCGCGGACCGGGGTACGCCCGAGCGCCAGTTCCGCGCCGAGCTCGCCCTCCGACACCATCGCGCCCGGTGCGAGGTGCCGGCTGATGATCATCTGCTCGATCGCGTCGTAGGCGGTCTCGGCCAGCGATCGCGACCGCCGCGCGGCGGTTCCCAGGGCGTCCGTCGTCATGATCCTCGAACCGGTCAACGCATTCCTCATCCGAGAACGACCTCAGGACGTAGCGATCAAGCTTCTCTCGATGGGCGTCACACCTATTCTCCTCAAAATTTGGCGATCAGCGATGGGTCTTGCGAGAAGATATGTCTTAGCCAATGTGTTCGACAGGCATTGGCGTGATGTCGCCGGCCGCAACGGGTGTGGCGCGACGCCCTGGATGACGCCCGAGTCGTGATATCCTCACGGCCGAGCACCCGACCAGGATTGATGCCGCTGTGCTGATTTCTGAAGGAAAACGTTCATTAAAGTCAACTCCGTCACAGTTCACGCAATGGTTTGCGTACAGATCGTCAAAGCCTTCTCAGGTCGAATCGTCGACAAGCCCCAGATCATGCGGGAGCCGCGCATCATCCGATGCCAAGCTGGCGATGCTTTGATTCGCGCTGGGGAGGCCGAAACATTCCACCGGAGCGTGGGAAATGATGCGCTGCATTGTTTCAGCCGCGCATAGCAACATCACGCATCCGAAGCGTCGATTGGCGCGCGATGACAAGCAGAGAAGCTTCGATCGTCTCGCTCGAACCTTATCAAGACGCTTCCGCAAGCGGGGCCGCGTGGGTTCATCGAGCCCGGCTCGCGCTTGGCCCAGTTGACAATGGTTTCAAGGCAGAGCCCTACTCAAGCTCTGAGATATCAGTGGTCGCCCAGGGCGCACCCGCGCCGGTCGGATCCTCGATGATCCGGACATGATGGTGATCGCCGTCATGGGAGGAGATGCGGATGCCCGGGCTGTCCCCTGAGACGCGTGCCAAGCTGAAGACCGTCAGCACGGCGACGCTGATGACCGCCTTGTTCAAGCGCGGCCTGCGCAATCAGATGATCCAGGATGTGCGCCCGCTGAAGGCCGGCGGCGGCACGATGGTCGGCGAGGCGTTCACCCTGCGCTACATCCCAGCCCGCGAGGACCTGAACCCGATCACGGTGTTCCGCGACCGGGCGCATCCGCAGCGCAAGGCGGTGGAGGAGTGTCCGCCCGGCGCCGTGTTCGTGATCGACAGCCGCAAGGATGCCCGGGCGGCCTCGGCAGGCTCGATCCTGGCGACCCGACTGATGGTGCGGGGCTGCGCCGGGCTCGTCACCGATGGCGGCTTCCGCGATGCCGACGAGATCGCCCGGCTCGACATGCCGAGCTACCATGTGCGCCCCTCGGCGCCGACCAACCTCACGCATCACCAGGCCATCGACATCAACGTGCCGATCGGCTGCGGCGACGCCCCGGTCTTCCCCGGCGACGTGATCGTCGGCGACGGCGACGGTGTGGCGGTGATCCCGGCCCATCTCGCCGACGCGATCGCCGACGAGGCCGTCGAGATGACCGCCTACGAGGATTTCGTCACCGAGGAGGTGCGCAAGGGCCGCTCGATCCTCGGCCTCTACCCGGCCACCGACGAGCAGAGTCTCGCCGATTTCGCCGTGTGGCGGAATCAGAACGGGCGCTGACGACGAACGGCACCGATCGGCGCGAAGCCGACGGGACCAACATCGAGATGGGGAGAGGGCTATGTCGGGGGGCATACCTGTGGTCGCGGCGCTGCCGGAGATCGAGCGGCGGACGGTCGCCAAGGTCTCGTGGCGGCTCCTGCCGCTCATCGTGCTGATCTACTTCATCGCCTACATGGACCGCACCAATGTGGGCTTCGCCTCGTTCGGCCTGAACCGGGAGTTCGGCTTCTCGGCGACCCTCTACGGCTGGGGCGCGGGCATCTTCTTCCTCGGCTACGTCATCTTCGAGATCCCGAGCAACGTCCTCCTGGAGCGCAACGGCGCGCGGCTCTGGATCGCGCGGATCATGGTCACCTGGGGCCTAGTCGCGGGCGGCATGGCCTTCATCACCGGCCCGGTGAGTTTCTTGGCGATGCGCTTCCTACTCGGCGTGGCGGAGGCCGGCTTCTTCCCGGGCATGATCCTGTACTTCACCTACTGGTTTCCGAGGCGCTACCGGGCCCGGGTGGTGGCGGCCCTGTTCCTGGCGGTCCCGGGCTCGAACGCCCTCACGGCGGTGATCTCGGGAGCCCTGCTCCAGCTCGACGGGGTACTCGGCCTGCATGGCTGGCAATGGCTGTTCCTCCTGGAGGCGGTGCCCTCGATCCTGCTGGCCTTCGTCGTGCTCGCGCTGATGACCGACCGGCCCGCCAAGGCGGCCTGGCTCGCGCCCGAGGAGCGGACCTGGCTGGAGGAGACGCTGGAGGCCGAGCACCAGAGCACCGTCAGGACGCACGGGCATTTCACGCTCAAGCGGGCCCTGACCGATCCCCGGGTGCTGGCGCTCGCGGCGATCTACTTCTGCATCGGCACGGCGACCTACGGGATCACCTTCTTCCTGCCGCCGATCCTCAAGGCCCTGAAGCTGACCGATTGGGAGACCGGCCTCGCCACCGCGATCCCCTACGTCATCGGGACGGTGGGCATGATCGCCTGGAGCTGGTCGTCGGACCGGCGCGACGAGCGGCGCTGGCACTTCATCGTCGCCGCCCTGATCGCCATGCTCGGCCTCATCGCCGCGGGACCGATGCTGGGCAGCCTCTGGGCGCTCACGGCGATGTCGGTGGCCGCGATCGGCCTCTACGGCACCAAGCCCGCCTTCTGGGCGATGCCGGGGGAGTTCCTGTCGGGACCGGCTGCGGCCGGGGGCATTGCGCTGATCAACGCCATCGCCAATCTCGGCGGCTTCGTCGGCCCCTACGTCGTGGGTTGGCTGAAGGACGCCACCGGCACCTATGAGGCCGGCCTGTATTTCCTCGCGGCCTGTGCGCTCGGCTCCGGGGCGATTACCTTCCTGGCGGTCCGGCCGGTCGCCGCGGCGGCGGATCCGGGGATCGCCGCGGACGACCCAGCCGCTGCCGCGACCGAGCGGGTGAGACCGGAGACCGTCTGATGACCGAACGCAAGAAGACCGTCGGCGATCTGCGCAGCCAGCGCTGGTTCGGCGCCACCGACCTGCGCAGCTTCGGCCACCGCTCGCGCATGCTCCAGATGGGCTACGAGCGCGCCGATTTCACCGGCAAGCCGATCGTCGGCATCATCAACACTTGGAGCGACATCAACCCCTGCCACCTCCACTTCCGCGAGCGGGTCGAGCAGGTGAAGCGCGGCGTGTGGCAGGCGGGCGGCTTCCCGATCGAGCTTCCGGCGCTCTCGCTGTCCGAAAACTTCGTCAAGCCGACCACGATGCTCTACCGCAACCTCCTCGCCATGGAGGTGGAGGAATTGCTGCGCCAGCACCCGGTGGACGGGGCGGTGCTGATGGGCGGTTGCGACAAGACCACGCCCGGCACGGTGATGGGCGGCATCTCCATGAACCTGCCGATGATCTTCCTGCCGGCGGGGCCGATGATGCGCGGGCATTCCGGCGGCAAGATCCTCGGCTCCGGCTCCGACGTGTGGAAATACTGGGCCGAGAAGGAAGCCGGCACCATCACCACGCAGCAGTGGAACGACATGGAGGCGGGCATCGCCCGGACCTTCGGCACCTGCATGACCATGGGCACCGCCTCGACCATGACGTCGATCGCCGAGGCTTTGGGCTTATCGCTGCCGGGCGCGGCCTCGATCCCGGCGGCCGATGCCGACCATCCGCGCATGGCGAGCGCCTGCGGCCGGCGCATCGTCGAGATGATCTGGGAGGATCTGAAGCCGTCCGACATCCTCGACCGGCGCTCGGTGGAGAACGCCCTCGTGGTCCACAACGCGCTGGCCGGCTCCACCAACGCGATGATCCATCTGGTGGCGATGGCGGGCCGGGCCGGGATCCCGATCAAACTCTCCGAGTTCGATGAATTCGCCCAGAAGGTGCCGGTGATCGCCAACCTGCGGCCCTCGGGCGCGTGGCTGATGGAGGATTTCCACATCGCCGGCGGCATCCGGGCGCTGATGGTGCGGCTGTCCCCCCTCCTCCACCTCGACGCCCGCTCGGTCACCGGCGGCACGATCGGCGACGGGCTCGCCGGCATGAGCGTTTACAACGACGACGTGATCCGCCCGCTGGACAAGCCGATCGTCTCCCTCGGCGGCACCGCGATCCTGTACGGCAACCTCGCGCCGCATGGCTGCGTGATCAAGCCGCCGGCCGCGGACCCGCGCCTGCTCAAGCATACCGGCCCGGCCCTGGTGTTCGACGATTACGACGCCATGAGCGCGGCGGTGAACGACCTCGACCTTGATGTCACCCCGGACCACGTCATGATCCTGCGCAATGCCGGCCCGATCGGCGGCCCGGGCATGCCGGAATGGGGCATGCTGCCGATCCCGAAGGTCCTGCTCCGGCAGGGCGTGCGCGACATGCTGCGCATTTCGGATGCCCGCATGAGCGGCACCAGCTACGGTGCCTGCATCCTGCACGTTTCGCCGGAATCGGCGGCCGGCGGCCCGCTGGCGGCCGTGCGCAACGGCGACCTCATCACCGTCGACGTGTCCGAGCGGCGCATCCACCTGCATCTGGACGAGGCCGAGATCGCCGCACGCGTCGCGGCATTCGTGCCGCCGGACCGGGCCTATCCGCGGGGCTACAACCGCCTGTTCACCCAGCATGTGCGGCAGGCGCACGAGGGCTGCGACTTCGATTTCCTGGAGGGGGCGGGCGGCATTCCCGAACCCGAGATCCATTGATCCACGCGCTCCCCGCCGGACGCGATCTCAGCCCGGCGCAAGGCAGGCCGTCGAAAGAGCGGTCCGTCGGCGATGGCCGGCGGCTGATAAGAACAGGGAGGAGACATGGCGATGATCGCACGCAGGGGCCTGCTCGCGGGCGCGGCCCTGCTCGGGGCGGCCCGGGCGGCCGGTGCCGGATGGGAGCCGTCGCAGCGCGTGCCCGATCCGGCCGTCGAGGTGCTCGACCCGGCCTTCGCCAAGTACCGCATCGCCTCCGCCACCGTGGAACGCGTCGCCACCGGCCTGCGCTGGGCCGAGGGGCCGGTCTGGTTCGGCGACATGGGCGCGCTGCTGTTCAGCGACGTGGTCAACGACCGGATCCTGCGCTGGGACGAGGCCTCCAACGCACTCACCGTGTTCCGCAAGCCGTCTTCCTATTCCAACGGCAACACCCGGGACCGGCAGGGACGCCTCGTCACCTGCCAGCACAAGACGCGGAGCGTCACCCGGACCGAGCATGACGGCTCGATCACCACGCTGCTCGACCAGTTCGACGGCAAGCCGCTCAACTCCCCCAACGACGTGATCTGCCATTCCGACGGCGCGATCTGGTTCACCGATCCGGCCTTCGGCCCCAACCCCCACGAGTCGATGGCGGCCCCGGAGCTCCCGGGCAACGTCTACCGGATCGACCCGGCGACCGGGCAGGCGAGCCTGGCAGTAGCGGGTGTCGCGGGACCGAACGGGCTGGCTTTCTCGCCGGACGAGTCGAAGCTCTACGTCATCGAGGCGCGCGCCAAGCCGAACCGACTGATCCGCGTCTACGACGTGGTCGAGAACGGCACCAAGACCGCCAACGGCCGGGTGTTCTACGACGCCGGCACCGGCACGCCGGACGGGTTCCGGCTCGATGTCGACGGCAACCTCTGGTGCGGTTGGGGTATGAGCGAGGCCGAGGACGGCGTGCTCATCCTGTCGCCGCAGGCCAAGCCGATCGGCCGGATCCGCCTGCCCGAGCGCTGCGCCAACCTCTGCTTCGGCGGCCTCAACCGCAACCTGCTGCTGATGACCGCCTCACACTCGGTCTACGCGCTCTACGTGAATACGCGCGGCGCCGGGACCTGCTGACGCGGGTCGCTCGGAGTTCCTCCAAGAGCCGAAACGCGTCGTCATTCCGGGGCCGCACAGCGGAGCCCGGAATCCAGAGCCGCCGAGCTTGCCGGCTTAGAGCAACCCGCGTCGCATCGTTCGGGCTCGCCTGTGGTTCTGGATTCCGGGCTCTCGCCTGCGGCGAGCCCCGGAATGACGACGCGGGTGTTCAGGCGCCGCAAGGCGTCCCTCACAACTGATGCTTGCCGAGCCCCCTACTCCGCGGCTTCGGCCAGATACCGCGTGGGGTCGTAGTTCAGGATCGGCCCGAGCCAGCGCTCGACCTCGCGGATATCCATGCCCTTGCGCAGGGCATAATCCTCGACCTGATCGCGCTCGACCTTGGCGACGCCGAAGTAATGCGCCTGCGGGTGCGCCAGGTAGAGGCCCGAGACCGAGGATCCCGGCCACATGGCGTAGGACTCGGTGAGCTTCACCCCGATCCGGCGCTCGGCCTTCAGGAGGTCGAACAGCTGCGTCTTCTCGGTGTGGTCGGGCTGGGACGGGTAGCCCGGCGCCGGGCGGATGCCGTCATAGGGCTCGCTCGCCAGTTCGGCGGGCGAGTACGTCTCGTCCGGCGCGTAGCCCCAGAACTCCCGGCGGACGCGCTCGTGCATGCGCTCGGCGAAGGCCTCGGCGATCCGGTCGGCGAGCGCCTTCACCAGGATCGCCCGGTAATCGTCGTTCGCCCGCTCGAACCGCTCGGCGATCCGCACCTCTTCCAGGCCGGCCGTGACCACGAAACCGCCGACATAATCGGCGATCCCGGTCTCCTTGGGGGCCACGAAATCCGACAGGCAGGTGTTGGGCCGGCCGTCGCGCTTCGAGAGCTGCTGGCGCAGGCCGTGGAAGGTCGCGAGCCGGTCGCTGCGGCTCTCGCCTTTGTAGAGCACGATGTCGTCGCCGACGCTGTTGGCCGGCCAGAAGCCGATCACGCCCTTCGGGTTGAACCAGCGCTCCGCCACGATCTGCTTGAGCATCTCCTGCGCGTCTTCGTAGAGGGCGCGGGCGGCCGGACCCTGGTCCGGGTCGTCGAGGATCGCCGGGAAGCGGCCCTTGAACTCGTAGGTCTGCAGGAACGGCGTCCAGTCGATATACGGCACGAGGTCGGCGACCTCGTAGGAGCCGAACACCCGGGCATCCGTGAAGGCCGGCTTCTTCGGCGCGTAGCCCGACCAGTCGATCTTGAAGGCGTTGGCCCTGGCCTTCGCCAGGGGCAGGCGCTGCTTGTCGAGCTCCGAGCGGGCATGGGCGGCCGAAACCTTGGCGTACTCGGCACGCACGGTCTCGATGGTCGAGTCGCGGGTGTCCTTGGACAGCAGGCTCGACACGACGCCGACCGCGCGGCTCGCGTCGGTGACGTAGACCGCCTGGCCCTTGGCGTAGGCCGGGTGGATCTTCACCGCCGTGTGGACGCGGCTGGTGGTGGCGCCGCCGATCAGCAGCGGCACGGAAAAGCCTTCGCGCTCCATCTCGCCCGCGACATGGACCATCTCGTCGAGGGATGGGGTGATCAGGCCGGAGAGGCCGACGATGTCGACATTCTCCTTGCGGGCCACGTCGAGGATCTTGGCGGCCGGGACCATCACGCCGAGATCGATGATCTCGTAATTGTTGCAGGCCAGCACGACGCCGACGATGTTCTTGCCGATGTCGTGGACGTCGCCCTTCACGGTGGCCATCAGCACCTTGCCGGCGGCCTGGCGCTTGCCGTCGCCGCCATTGGCGCGCTTCTCCTCCTCCATGTAGGGCTCGAGATAGGCGACCGCCTGCTTCATCACCCGGGCCGACTTCACCACCTGGGGCAGGAACATCTTGCCGGCGCCGAACAGGTCGCCGACCACGTTCATGCCGGCCATCAGCGGGCCCTCGATCACGTGGAGCGGGCGCTCGACGCCCTGCCGTGCCTCCTCGGTATCGGCCAAGATGTACTCGGTGATGCCGTTGACCAGGGCATGCTCGATGCGCTTGGCCACCGGGGCCTCGCGCCAGGTCAGGTCGGCGGTCTTGGCCTGGGCCGAGGCGCCGGTCTTGAAGCGCTCGGCCGATTCCAGCAGCCGCTCGGTGGAATCGTCGCGGCGGTTGAGGACCACGTCCTCGCACAATTCGCGCAGCTCCGCCGGGATCTCGTCGTAGACGGCGAGCTGGCCGGCATTGACGATGCCCATATCCATCCCGGCCTGGATGCAATGGTACAGGAACACCGCGTGCATCGCCTCGCGCACCGGCTCGTTGCCGCGGAACGCGAAGCTGAGGTTCGAGACGCCGCCCGAGATATGGGCGTGCGGCAGGGTCTCGCGGATCGTCCGGGTCGCCTCGATGAAGGCGACGCCGTAGCCGTTATGCTCCTCGATGCCGGTGGCCACCGCGAAGATGTTCGGATCGAAGATGATGTCTTCCGGCGGGTAGCCGACCTGCTCCGTCAGGATCCGGTAGGCCTTGGTGCAGATCTCGACCTTGCGCTCGTAGGTATCCGCCTGGCCCTGCTCGTCGAAGGCCATCACCACCACGGCGGCGCCGTAGGAGCGACAGACGCGGGCCGCCTCGATGAATTTCTCCTCGCCCTCCTTCATGGAGATCGAGTTCACGATCGCCTTGCCCTGGATGCATTTCAGGCCGGCCTCGATCACCTCGAACTTGGAGGAATCGACCATCACCGGCACCCGGGCGATATCCGGCTCGGCGGCCACGAGGTTGAGGAACTCGACCATCGCCTTCTGCGAGTCGAGTAGGCCCTCGTCCATGTTGACGTCGATCACCTGGGCGCCGGCGGCGACCTGATCGCGGGCGACATCCAGGGCGGCGGCGTAGTCGCCGTTGGTGATGAGTTTCCTGAACTTGGCCGACCCGGTGACGTTGGTGCGCTCACCGACGTTCACGAACGGGATTTCCTTGGTGAGCACGAAGGGCTCCAGCCCCGAGAGCCGCATCAGGCGCGGAGTCGCCGGGATCTGCCGGGGCGCCTTCCGGGCGACCGCTTCGCTGATCGCGCGGATATGGTCCGGCGTGGTGCCGCAGCAGCCGCCGACCATGTTGACCAAGCCGGATTCGGCGAATTCGCCGACGAGCTTGCCCATGGCCTCGGGACTTTCGTCGTAGAGTCCGAACTCGTTGGGCAGGCCGGCATTCGGATAGGCGCAGACCAGGGTGTCGCAGATCCGCGACAATTCGGCGATGTGGCCGCGCATCTCGCGAGCGCCGAGCGCGCAGTTGAGGCCGAAGGTCAGCGGGTCCGAGTGGCGCAGCGCGTTCCAGAACGCCGCCGGGGTCTGGCCCGAGAGGGTCCGGCCCGACAGGTCGGTGATCGTGCCGGAGATCTGGATCGGCAGCCGGATCCCGGTCTCCTCGAACACCGCCCAGGCCGCTGCGACCGCCGCCTTGGCGTTGAGCGTGTCGAAGATCGTCTCGATCAGGATCAGCTCGGCGCCGCCGGCGATCAGGCCGCGGACCTGCTCCATATAGGCGGTCTTGACCTGATCGAAGGTCACGGCGCGGTAGCCGGGATTGTTCACGTCCGGCGAGATCGACAGCGTCCGGTTCGTCGGCCCGATGGCGCCGGCCACGAAGCGGCGGCGGCCATCCTGTTTCTCAGCGAGTTGCGCCGCCTCGCGGGCGAGGCGCGCGCCCTCCCGGTTCAGGTCGTGGATGATCGATTCGAGGCCGTAATCGGCCTGCGCGATCGTGGTGCCGGAAAACGTGTTGGTCTCGCAGACGTCGGCGCCGGCCAAAAAGTAATCCAGGTGGATCTGCCGGATCGCGTCAGGCTGGGTCAGGATCAGGAGGTCGTTGTTGCCCTTCTGATCGTTCGGGTGATCCTTGAAGCGGTCGCCCCGGAAATCCGCCTCGGTCAGCCCGAGCCGCTGGATCACGGTGCCCATCGCCCCGTCGAGGACGAGGATCTTCTCCGACGCGCGGGTCCGCAGCGCGGATGCGATCTCGGTGCCGTCGACGGGGGGAAAGTCAGTCATGATCGGTCCCAACAGACCACCTCAAGCCGAGGTGCCGTAGCGAAGCGGAGGCCTCGAAGGAGGCGTCCAGATTTTTTGTCGGTCCCTGGAGCCTTCCTGCGAGGCCGTTGCACGGCACCCAGGATGGGGCGGAGGGTGGAGTTCTCGTTTCGAACCGGCCCGGAATTCGTCCGGGTCAGCCCGCTTTTTCCAAGGTGGCGAGCCGCCCCTCGATCGCGTCGAGACGCTTCCCGACCTTCGCGGCCGCGTAGCGACCGAGCACCGATTCGCCCGTCATGGCTTTACGGAGATCGTCGCATTGGCGCTCCAATCTGTCGAAGCGCGCATCGACCGTATCGAACTGCCGCCAAACATCGGAGAAGCCGGTCTGCAACTCGGTCCGCATCTCCCGAAGAAGCGGAAGAATCAGGTCCTGCGGTTCGGCCATCGTCCTGCCCCCTGCTGCGCCGTGCGGGCGCAGCTGAATCTAGGCCGCCGCCTTTTCCGCTGCCAGCTTCGGCGCCTGCGCGCGCAGGCCCAGCAGGTGGCAGATCGCGTAGACGAGGTCGGAGCGGTTCATCGAGTAGAAGTGGAAGTCCTGGACGCCTTCATCCACCAGGTCGAGCACCTGCTCGGCCGCCACGGCGGCGGCGACGAGTCGGCGGGTCTCCACGTCGTTGTCGAGCCCCTCGAACCGGGCGGCCAGCCAGTAGGGCACCGAGGCGCCGGTGCGGCGGGCGAAATTCGCCGCCTGCTTGAAGTTCTGCACCGTCAGGATGCCCGGGATGATCGGGATCGTGATCCCGGCGGCCCGCACCTTCTCAAGATAGCGCAGGTAGACCTCGTTCTCGAAGAAGAACTGGGTGATCGCCTGATCGGCGCCGGCATCGACCTTGGCCTTCAAGGCGTCGATGTCGGCTTCGAGCGAGGCGGCTTCCGGATGCTTCTCGGGATAGGCCGAGACCGAGACCTTGAAGTCGCCGATGCGCTTGATCCCTTCGACCAGCTCCGCGGTCGTGGCGTAGCCCTCGGGATGCGGCTTGTAGGCGTGGCCGACGCCGTCGGCCGGATCGCCGCGCAGGGCCACGATGTGGCGCACGCCGACATCCCAGTAGGCCTGGACCACCGCGTCGATCTCCGCGCGGCTGGCATCCACGCAGGTGAGGTGCGCGGCTGGCTTGAGGGTGGTCTCGCGGATCATCCGGGCGACGGTGTTGTGGGTGCGCTCCCGGGTCGAGCCGCCGGCCCCGTAGGTCACGGACACGAATTTCGGCTGGAGCGGGGCCAGCCGCTCGATCGAGGACCACAGGATCTTCTCCATCTCGTCGGTCTTCGGCGGGAAGAACTCGATCGAGACACGGATCGGGTGGTAGCCGTCGCGGCTGGCGCGGTGGGTGGAACGGCGCATCGGGTCTCGTCCTCTATGTCGATCGGTTCAGACGATATGGGTGAAGAGGGTTACGTGGAGGTCGCCCGGCCCGGAGGTCAGGCGACGGCGCGCTGGAGCGGTTCCGCCTCGCGACCGACGCCCATGTCCTGGGCGAGCCAGAGCGTTACGGTGAGCTGACCGGCTTCCCGGGGCACCAGATCGCGGGTCGCGACCGTGGCGAGCCCGGCCTCGGCCAGCCAGTGGGAGACTTGGTCGGCGGAGAAGCCGAGCCGGCGGTGGGCCTGGCTGGTCCGCAGGAATTCGAGATCGTGCGGCGCGAAATCAACCACCAGCAGCCGCCCGCCGGGGGCGACGAGGCGCGCGGCACCCCGCAAGGCGCGGGCCGGATCGTCCAGATAGTGGAGCACCTGATGCACCACCACCAGATCGAAGCTCGCCCGTGCGAAGGGCGGCGCGTGGATGTCGCCCTGGCGCAGGTCCACCCGCGACAGGCCCTGCCGCTCCAGGTTGGCCCGGGCGACGGACAGCATGGCGTGGCTCGAATCGAGCCCCGTGGCGCGGGCGGCCCGCGGCGCGAGCAGGCCGAGCATCTTGCCTGTGCCGGTGCCGAGATCGATCAGGCTGCCGAGGGGCCGGTCGCCGAGCGCGTCGAGCACCGCCGCCTCAACGGTGGCCTCGGGGACGTGCAGGGAGCGCAGCTCGTCCCATTTGGGCGCGAGCCGGGCGAAGAAGGTCTGGGCCGCATCGGCCCTCTGGGTGCGCACCGCGTCGAGCCTGGCGCGATCTTCCGAGAGGGGCGGCGCGGTGCGGTCGAGTCCGGACAGGAGCGGGTCGGCGAGGCCGGCCCGGGCCTCTGACAGCCGGAAGAACGCCCAGGCGCCCTCGCGGTGGCGCTCGACGAGGCCCGCCTCGACCAGCAGCTTGAGGTGGCGCGAGATGCGGGGCTGCGACTGGCCGAGGATGTCGGTGAGGTCGGAGACCGACAACTCACCTTCCGTCAGCAGCGCCAGGATGCGCAGGCGCGTCTCCTCGGCCGCTGCGCGCAGAACGCCCAGGGCTTCCGAAAAGGGGATCGATCCCGCCGCGCGACTCTCAGCGATAGACATAAAGATATGTTTATGTCCGTTTCGCTGGCGGCGCAAGGGTGATGTTGCGGCTGCGGCGCGGTGATTTGGCCGCGCGGTGCCGGATCGGCGCGGATGCGTTGAACACAGGCAGCCGGAGGCGTGCATGTCCGAGACCAACCTTCCGCAGATCACCCTGGTCCGCCACGGCGAGACCGCCTGGAGCCTGTCCGGCCAGCATACCGGCCGCAGCGACATCCCGTTGACGCCGGCCGGCGAGGCAGCGGCCCGCGCCCTGGCGCCGCGTCTGGCGAAGAAAAGCTATGCGGCGGTCTGGTCGAGCCCGTCGAGCCGGGCGGCCACCACCTGTTCCCTCGCTGGCTTCGGTGCGGACCGCGTGATCGAGCCGGATTTGGCCGAATGGGATTACGGCGCCTACGAAGGCCGAACCACACGAGACATCCTGGCCGAGCGCCCGGGCTGGCGCCTGTTCCGCGACGGCTGCCCCGGCGGCGAGGATGCTGTCGATGTCGGCGCCCGGGCGGATCGGGTGATCGCGCGGATCCGTGCCCTGGATGCGGACGTGCTGGTCTTCTCAAGCGCGCATTGTCTGCGCGTGCTCGCGGCCCGCTGGATCGGCCTGCCGCCGGAGGGCGGCGCGCTGCTGGTGCTCGGCACCGCGAGCGTCAGCGTACTCGGCTATGAGCACGACCGGAGCGAGCCGGTGCTGCGCGGCTGGAACGGCTGAGCCCTGCCCTACCGCAGCCAGTACCCGTCCGGCGTCAGCGGAGCCGGCATCGGCTCGCCGAGCGCGTGGTGGACGATGCGGTCGACGGCGCGGACCATCGCGTCGAGCGGCAGGTCGTTCGGCTCTGTGCCGAACGGCTCCTCCAGCTCGTCGCCCAGGGCATCGAGGCCGAAGAAGGTGTAGCCGACGAGCGCCACCACGACGGGAGTCGCCCAGCCGAGCGAGCCCGTGAGTCCCACTGGCAGGAGCAGGCAGTAGAGCCAGGCGGTGCGGTAAACGAGCAAGGTGTAGGCGAAGGGCAGTGGCGTGTTGGCGATCCGCTCGCAGGCGGTGTGCACGCCCGACAGCGCCTCGATCCGCGCCTCCAAGAGGCCGAACTGGATATCGGTGAGGCGCCCGGCCTGCATCAGCCCGGCGAGATCGCGGGTCAGGGCGGCCAGGACCGAGTCGGTGGGGTTCGGACCGCAGAGGCTTGCCCCGGGCGCCTTGCCGTCCACCGCCAGGGCCTCGTCGAGGCCGCGCAGGCGCGCGTGCAGGCCGTGCGCGAAGGCCGAGAGACGGCGCAGCTGCGGCGCCGCCTCGGCGGGCGGCAGCAGGGCCGGCAACAGGCGGGCGAGGTTGCGCACCTCGCCGATCAGGCTGCCCCAGGCCTTTCGGGCCTCCCACCAGCGCTCGTAGCAGGCGTTATTGCGAAAACTCAGGAAGATCGACAGGGCGAGGCCGACCAGCGTGAACGGCGCAACCCCGGCGGTCACCGGGAAGAAGGCCGGCCAGCGCGCCTCCGCCCAGACCACCAGGCAGGCGACCGCGACGATCCCGACAAGTTTTGGGGCCACCCGCGGCAGGATCGAGCCCTGCATCGTGAACAGCAGGGTGAACAGGTTGGGCCGGGTGCGGACGATCATCGGAGCTTCGCGGCGGGGGCGCGGCTCTCCTGCCCTGCCCGTCCGGCCCCGGCAAGGGGCCTGCCGAACCGCCTGCCAGAATCGGTTCCGGACCTTGGCTCAACGTGCTCGCTGACGCCCAACCGATCGCCGCCTCGGCGGCGCGCGTTCAATCCGCGTCCCAGAGCCAGGCCGCGCCGCGCACGCCCGAGGCGTCGCCGTGCAGGCTCGCCCGCACCGGCGTGTCGAAGGCGTCGGAGAAGACGTGAGGCGCGATCGCGCCCGGCAGGCCGGCGATCAGCTCCGGGATCCGCGACAGGCCGCCGCCGATCACGATCACGTCCGGATCGAGCAGGTTGACCACCTGGGCTGCGGCGCGGCCGAGCCGGTCGAGATGGATCGCAAGCGTGTCGCGCGCCTGCGCGTCGCCGTCGCGCGCCGCCGCGACGATGGCCTCGGCGGTGAAGCTCCCGCCGTGTCGCCGGACGTGGTCGGCGGCCAGACCGGGGCCGGACAGCCAGGTCTCGATGCAGCCCCGGCGACCGCAATAGCAATCCGGTCCGGGCTGCTCGTCGGCCCGGGGCGCGGCCAGGGGGCCGTGGCCCCATTCGCCGGCGATGCCGTTGCGGCCGGTGAGCACGCGGCCGTCGATGGCGATGCCGGATCCGACCCCGGTGCCGAGGATCACCGCCCAGACCACCCGGGCGCCGGCACCGGCACCGTCCACCGCCTCGGAGACCGCCAGGCAATTGGCGTCGTTCTCGATCCGCACCGGCCGGTCAAGGCGCCGCGCCAGGTCGGCCCCGAACGGATGGCCGTTGAGCCAGTATGAGTTGGCGTTGCGCACGAGGCCGGTCGCCGGCGACAGGCTGCCCGGCATGCCGATACCGACGCTGCACGGTGCGCCGGCCTCCGCCTCCAGCCGGGCCACCAGCGCGGCCAGGGCCTCGAGCGTGGCACCGTAATCGCCCCGCGGCGCCGGCATCCGGGCCTCGGCCAGGGTCGCGCCGTTCGAGTCGAGCACGATCCCGGCGATCTTGGTGCCGCCGAGATCGATGCCGAGGCGCGCCCGTGCTGTGGGCGCGGCCATCACTCCGCTGCGGCGACCTTGGTGACCTTGCTGTCGGTCCCCATCGGCTGCGGCGCGTGGTCGGAGATGTCGGTGCCGATCGCGACCGGATGGGCCATGACCTCGTTGAGCTTGGCCATGTCGAGCTCGCCTTCCCAGCGGCTGACCACCACGCAGGCGACGCCGTTGCCCACGAGGTTGGTGAGCGCACGGCACTCGGACATGAACTTGTCGATGCCGAGGACCAGGGTCATGGCGGCGACCGGGACCGGGCTGTTCGGGATCGCCGAGAGCGTGGCCGCCAGGGTGATGAAACCGGCGCCCGTGACGCCCGAGGCGCCCTTCGAAGTCAGCATCGCCACCAGGATGATCGTCGCGTATTGCGCGAAGGTCAGGTCCGCCCCCACCGCCTGCGCCAGGAACAGCGTGGCCAGCGTCATGTAGATGTTGGTGCCGTCGAGGTTGAACGAGTAGCCGGTCGGAACCACGAGGCCGACCACCGAATCGGAGGCGCCGAGCCGGCGCATCTTGGTCATCAGCTGCGGCAGCACCGTCTCGGACGACGACGTGCCGACCACGATCAGCAGCTCGTCCTTGATGTAGGCGAGGAAGCGCAGGATCGAGAAGCCCGCGACCTTGGCGATGCTGCCCAGGACCACCAGCACGAACACGATCGCGGTGACGTAGAAGGTGCCGACCAGCCAGGCGAGGTCATAGACCTTCTGGATGCCGTACTCGCCGATCGTGAACGCCATCGCGCCGAAGGCGCCGACCGGGGCGAGCTTCACCACGATGCCGATGATCTTGAAGAAGATCTGCCCGGCGGTGTCGATCGCGCTGTTCACCGCGGCGGCGCGCTCGCCGAGGCTCGTCACCACGACGCCGGTGAGGATCGAGATCAGCAGCACCTGCAGCAGGTCGCCGGTGGCGAAGGGATCGAAGAAGCTCTTCGGGATGATCGCCAGGATGTGGGCGACGGTGGAATCGGCCGCCGCCTTGTTGGCGTAGGTCGCGACCTTGCTGGCGTCGAGCTTCGACGGGTCGGCGTTGAAGCCGGCGCCGGGCCGGATCACCTCGCCGACCAGCACGCCGATCAGCAGCGCCAGGGTGGAGACCACCTCGAAATAGACTAGCGCCTTCACGCCGACGCGGCCGACCTTCTTCAGGTCGCCGACCGAGGCGATGCCGTGCACGATGGTGCAGAAGATGATCGGCGCGATCATCATCTTGATCAGGCCGATGAAGGCGTCGCCGAGCCACTTCATCGCCTTGCCGGTGGCCGGGTCGTACCAGCCGAGCAGCACCCCCAAGACGATGGCGATCAGGACCTGGATGTAGAGGACCTTGTACCAGGGCTCACGGGGAGCGCCGGGCGCAGTCGTCGCGTGGGTTGCGTGTGCCATATCCATCCCGTGCACGGTTGCCGTGCATCCTCCCAATCTGCCGGCACGCTAGCGACAATCGTCCCCCGCCTCAACGCCGGCCCGGTCGTCCTCCGCGAACCAAGTGTGACAAAAACCGGTCGATCCCCGGCCGAAAGACTTTTTGTGCACGATATTCGACCGGGTCCTGTTCAATGCAGGTCGACTGGATCGAATCAAGATTTTGCGGGCCATCTCTGGATGTGACCCTCGTCTCCACCCGCCGTAAGGCGCGGGGCGGATGGCCCAAAAACCAGACGGCGAGGGACACGGGACCCCTCGTCACCCCACCCGTTCGAGCCGGCTGGCGAAAAACCCGTCCAGGCCGCCGCGGGCGCCCGGGATCTCGGGAAGGTGGCACGGCAGGGTGCGCAGGTCGCCGTTGGCATCGATCATCTCGGCGGCGCCGCCGACCTCCTCGGGCTGGACCGGCACGCGCCGGTAGCGCGCGTCGCGGGCTAGGAAGGCCGCGATCTGTGCCTCGCCCTCCTCCGGCTCCAGCGAGCAGGTGCAGTAGACCAGCCGGCCGCCGAGGCGGACCAGCCCGGCCGCGTGGTCGAGGAGCTTTGTCTGGAGCATCGCCAGGCGGGCGATGTCGGCCTCCGACTTGGTCCAGGCCACGTCCGGATGGCGCCGAATCGTGCCGGTGGCCGAGCAGGGCGCGTCGAGCAGCACCGCGTCGTGATCCTGCGCCTCCAGGGCCAGGGCGTCGGCCACCGCGATGGTGACGTCGAGGCCGAGCCGGGCGACGTTCTCGCGCAGGCGCTCCAGCCGCGGCGCCGAGCGGTCGACGGCCGTGACATGGGCGCCGGTGGCGGCGAGCTGCATGGTCTTGCCGCCGGGGGCGGCGCAGAGGTCGAGGACCCGGGCGCCGGCCTGCGGGGCGAGTAGGCGAGCGGGGATCGCCGCGGCGGCATCCTGCACCCACCAGGCGCCCTCCTGGAAGCCCGGCAGGTCGGGGATCGCCGGGCCGTTCTCCGGCAGCCGCAGGGAGCCGGTCGGCAGTGGCACGGCGCCGAGGGGCTCGACCCAGGCGGCCGCGTCCCCGCGCGGGGTCAGGTCGATCGCCGCGCCGGCCAGATGCGCCCGGGCGATGGCCGCCGCCCGCTCCGGCCCGTAGGCGGCGACCCAGCGGCGAGCGAGCCAGTCCGGCGTGTTGACCGTCAGCGCATCGGCGGATTCGGCCAGGATCGCGTCGCGCTCCCGGGCGACCCGGCGCAGCACTGCGTTGACCAGGCCGGCGAGATGGGTCGTCCGGTTGTCCGCCTTGGCGAGGCGCACCGCGCAATCGACCGCAGCATGGTCCGGGACCGCGAGGTCGAGGATCTGGGCGGTGGCGGTGGCGAGCAGTGCCGTGAGCCGCGGCTTCTCCACCGGCAGGCCGCGCTCCAGCCGGGTCGCCAGGGCGGCCCGGATCAGGCCGTAGCGGCGGAACGTCGCCACCGCGATGGCCCGGGCCAAGGCCGCGTCGCCCGGGCTCAGAGTCTCCGCCCCGAGCGCCGAGGCCAGCGTCTCCTCCAGCGCCGCAGGCCGCGCCTGGCCGATAATCTCGGCCACCGCCTGCTGGGCGGCGCGCCGGGCGCCGAGGCCCGCGCTGTCGGGGGCGGTCGCTGCCGTCGATGTCTCGCCCCGCGTGTTGCGGCCTGTGTCCCGCGATGCCACTTTGACTCCTGAACCCATTGATCTCAGGCCCACGCCCTCACACCCGAGCGACCGCGATGCAAGACCCGAACGGACATGACGTGACCGAAGACGGGGCCGCCCCGCGCAAGCTCAGCCCCGCGGCGGAGCGCGCGCTCGCCGAGGCAGCCGAGCGTCGCGCCGCCATCGACGCTCGCGCGGCCGAGATCCGTGCCACCCCGGAGCGCCTGGGGCGCGGCGGCCTCGAGCCCGTGCGCTACGACGATTGGGAAGTGAAGGGGCTCGCGGTCGACTTCTGAGGCACGCAGGCCCCTATTCGGCGGCGACACCGCCGTAGACCACCGGCTGCTCCGGCCGGGCCTCCGCGGCGCCCGCGCCGAACCGCCGGTACCAGAGCCCCGTGAGGATCGGCACGAGGATCGAGGTGACGATGATGCAGATCGTCACCAGGACGGTGGCCGTCTGCGCCGCCGGGGCGAAGTGCGGCGCGACGGCCGCGATCGCCAGTGGGTTGGCGGCGGCTGCGCCGGCGGTGGATGAGGCGGCGAGCCCCGCCGTCCCGGTCCCGCCCCCGATGACCTTGTCGGCCAGGATCAGCGGGATGCCCGTGAGCACGATCACCGACAGCGCCAGCACGATCCCGAGCCCCGCCAGCGGCGACAGCAGGTTGTTGAGATCGACCGTATTGCCGAGCGCGAAGGCGAAGAACGGGATCATCAGCTGGCCGCCCGGCGCGAACAGGGCGCGCAGCTTCGGATCGAGGTTGCCCAGGGCGAAGCCGACGAGAAACGGCAGCACCGCGCCGAGGAAGACCTGCGGCTCGAAATGCGCTGCCCCGGAGGCGCCGAGGATGATCATGCTCATCAACGGGCCGGATTCGATCGACGTCAGGATGAAGGCGCCGGCCTCCTCGCGGCTGCCGTAGGTCTGCATCAGCGAGGCGTAGAGGCCGCCATTGGTCATATCCATCGCGCAGACGATCGCGAGGATCGACAGGCCCGCGAAGAAGCCGGTCTGGATGCCCTCGGGCGGGATGAACAGAGACGCGACCAGCACGATCGCCCAGGCCGATAGCAGCTTGGTCGCCACCAGGGTGCCGGACTTGCGCAGGACCGTGCCGGTCGCCTTCAGGCTGACCGACGCACCCATGCAGAAGAACCAGACCGCCAGGATCGGGATCACGCCGGTCATGATGCCCTGCGTGAAACCCTTGAAGTAGGCCGGCGCCCCGGGCGCGAAGGTCTTGCACAGGGCTCCGAGCAGGAGCGGGACCAGCATCAGGCCGCCGGGAATCCTGTCGATCGCCGCCTTGATCTGCATGGCGCGCTCCTCCAGTTCGTTCGCCGACGCGCCGGACCTGGACGGATCTGCGGGCGTCGCGCCGACCCACGCCTCTGTCGGGCGCCTTGCTGGACCGGTGCATGATCCTGTTGCCGCACGGCCGGAGGCGTCAAGACGAGGCCGCGACACCGGGCGCGGAACGTCGCGAGCCGGGCCCCGTTGGGCTGGTTCACCAACAGGAGGCTTAAGATGGCGACGAAGGTATCGGCCCACGGCGCGGCCGCCGGACCGCACGGCGAGATCGCGCTCGCCCGCGGCGAGCGGCTCGGGATGCGGATGTGGCGGGCCGAGGAGCCGAACGCCGACAAGCCGATGACGTCCTCGCCCCACGAGACCGTAGGCTACGTGATCAGCGGCCGGGCCGAGCTGGTGGTCGGCGGCGAGACCGTGGCGCTCGCGGCGGGCGATTCCTACTGCGTGCCGGCCGGCGCGGAGCACACCTACCGGATCCTGGAGACCTTTACCGCCGTCGAGGCGACCGCGCCGCCGGCCAAGTAGGGGGCGCTTCGGTCGGGTCTCCGTGCGCGTTGCGGCTCCGTGCTGTATACGCGCATCATGAGCCATGCGCTTGCCCCGGACAGGCTGTCGCCGCCGCTCGCCGCGGCTGTCGAACGTCTGTGCGCCATCGCGCCTGTCGAGCGGGTGATCCTGTTCGGCAGCCGCGCCCGGGGTGACCACGACGACGACAGCGACTGGGACCTGTGCGTTCTGCTGGACGACAACATCCCGCCGGGCCGCTACACGCCGGTCTCCCTGTGGCAGGCCGTGCGCGATCTCGGCGCGACGATCCAAGTGGTCCCGATGCGCAGGAGCGTGTTCGAGACCAGCCGCAACGACATCAATACGCTGGCGCATGACGTCGCTGCGGATGGGATCGTTCTCTACGACAAGGTGGCGGCGCGTCAGGTTACCCAGGCTTCCTGATCACGCCCCCGCACTATCCTCACCGCGTCATGTAGACCTGCGCGCCGACATCGACCCGGGCGTAGAGATCGACCACGTCCTGGTTGTACATCCGGATGCAGCCATAGGAGGCGTAGGTGCCGACCGAGTTCGGGCGGTTGGTGCCGTGGATCGCGTATTCGCCGCCGGCCAGCGTCATGGCGGCGGCGCCCATCGGGTTGCTCGGCGAGCCGCCGGCGATGAGGTTCGGCAGCCGGGGGTTGTCGCGCTTGACCTCGGCCGGCGGCGACCAGGCCGGGGCGACGTACTTGCCGTCGATGGAGGCTGTGCCGAACCATTGCTTGCCGGGCCGGCCCACCGCGACGGGGTAGCGGATGGCCGTGCCGTCGCCGTTCACCAGGTAGAGCTTGCGCTGGGACACGCTGATCACCACCGAGCCCGGCGCGACGCCGTTCTGGAACGGCACCACCTCCCGCGCCTGGGCTGCCCCCAAGCAACCCGCCAGCATCGCGCCGGCCACCCCGAATAAAGCCGCCACCCGACCCGACATCTCTATGGTCCTCGACAAGCGTGAGCGTATGCGGGCCAGTAATCCACGGCCGCGCTTGTCGTTCCAGGAAAAGCTATGGTTGACGGGGCGCTGATCCCGGGAAGTCTTGGGGAGGGTAAAGGAGTAGCGTAAATCCGGCGCCCCAACCGATCAGCGCTCGTACAACTCGGTCCCACGCGGATCCTCCGCCTGCCAACCGTGGCGCTCCAGCTCCGGGTCGAGATGCTCCTCCACCGGATGGCCGACGCAGAGATAGGCGACGAGCCGCCAGGTCTCCGGCACGGCCAGGATTCCGGTGACGCGGGCGGGCTCCAGGATCGAGACCCAGCCGACGCCGAGCCCCCGCGCGCGAGCCGCGAGCCAGAAGCACTGCACCGCCCCGACCACCGAATAGGCCAGGGTCTCCGGCATGCTGGCCCGGCCGAGGCCGAGGCCGGCTTCGGTGGCATCGTCGCAGAAGACGGCCAGATGCTCCGGCGCCTCGTTCAGCCCGGCGAGCTTGAGCGCCTGGTAGCGCGCGGCCCGCGCCGCATCGTAGCCCTCCGCGGCGGCCGCGTTGCAGCGGGAGAAGCTGTTCGCGATGGCGGCGCGCCGGGCGGGGTCGGAGACCCGGACGAATCGCCAGGGGCGGCTATTGCCCACCGAGGGTGCCCGGTGGGCCGCCGCCAGGCAGGCGCGCAGATGATTCGGATCGACCGCGTCCGGCCGGAAGCGGCGCACGTCGCGGCGCCACGCGAACAGCGTGTCGAGAGTCTGGATGAAGGCGTCGTCGAAGGCGGGCGGACCCATGATGCGCCTCGCCATACCCGCATCCCACAGTCAACGGGAGACAAAAAAGGCCGCCCGGAGGGGGCGGCCTGAAGTCCTTGGGTCTCGAAACCTCGGAGTGCCGAATTCTGGGATCCCGACCGGTGACCGAAGGCTGGGGAGCTGGGTTACGGTCGCCGGCCGGGCAGGACCCGGCGAGGTTCAGTCACTGTTGTACTGCCGCAACGCGGCTCGCAAAAGGCGCAAATCGGGCGGAACCATGTTTTTTGCCGCTGGTCTGTGTCTCGCGCGACACGGGGTCCGCCACGGCCACCCTTGCGGGGTGCAGCGGCGGGGGCCATCATTCGGCAAAGCATGGGCATGACGGAGTGACGATGACGGAGCGGATGAGCGCGGGGTCGCGGCCCGACGATGCGGCGGGCCATGTCATTCCGTTTCCCGCCCGTGCGGAACCTCCGCAGATCGCCTTCAACCGGGACGAGCTGCGCACGATCTTCAACCTCTACGGCCGGCAGGTCGCCGCGGGCGAGTGGCGCGACTACGCCATGGATTTCCGCCGGGACAAGGCGGTGTTCTCGATCTACCGCCGCAGTTCCGAGATGCCGTTGTACCGGATCGAGAAGGATCCGAAGCTCGCCCGCCGCCAGGGCGCCTACGCGGTGATCGCCGCGAGCGGCCTGGTGATGAAGCGCGGGACCGAGCTGGCCCGGGTGCTCGCCGTGCTGGAGCCGCCGCCGCGGGCGGTCTGAGTTTCTCAGGCGAGGCTCAAGGTCCGGACAGTCGCAAAAATCTCCGCCCGGATCTCCGGCGCCAGCGGCAGGATCGGCCGCGGCGGCTCGGCCCGGCAGAGGCCGAGATGGTCAGCCAGCGCGTACACGACCCGCAGGCTCGAATGCGCCTTGAACAGGATCCAGAGGGGCGCGAGTTCGGCGTTCAGCGCCCGGGCCTGCGCCGCGTCGCCCGCCTGGACGGCACGGGTGATCGCCAGGCAGGTTCTCGGAAACAGGCCGCCCGCGACGCTGAACCAGGCCGCGCCGCCGGCGATCAGCGCCTCGGTCACATTCCAGTCGCCGCTGAACCCCACGGACACATCCGCCGGGACCGCCGCTCGGAGCGTCGCCACTCCGGCCGCGGCGGCTTCGGGCTCCGGCGCCGGGCACTTGGCTGCCACCACGCCGGGCAGGCGGGCGATCCGGCCGATCAGGGCCGGTGAGAAGCGGAAATGCGTGGTCGAGGGGTTGTCGTAGATCACCAGCGGCAGACCGCCCTCGCCGGCCACCGCCTCGAAATGCCGAAATACCTCGTCGTCGGTGAGCGGCGTGTAGGAGACCGGCGCGAGCAGGCCGGCATCGGCGCCGGCCGCCCGGGCGTCCTGGGCCAGCCGGATCGCCTCGTCGGTGCGCAGCGCCCCGATCCCGACGAGGATCGGCACCCGGCCGCCCAAGGTCTCGGCGGCGATGGTCACGGCGCGGCGGCGCTCCTCCCGGGACAGGTAGGCGTAGGTCCCGGTGCTCCCGAGCAGGCCGATCGAATCGACCTCCGCCTCCGCAAGACGCGCCAGCAGTCGGCGCAGGCCTGTCTCATCGACGCTGCCCTCGGCATCGCTCGGAGTGATCGGGAAGGCGGACAGGCCGGAGATTTTGTCGAGCATGGCGGCACGATAGCGCGCGGAGGCCGTCGATACAGGCAAAAAGAAACCCCGGCGGTTTCCCGCCGGGGTTTCCTCAAGTCCGGGTTCGTCCAAAGCCTAGCGGCGGTCGCCAATCAGGCTCAGCAGGAACTGGAACATGTTGATGAAGTCGAGATAGAGGGTCAGGGCGCCGTTCACCGACATCTTGGCCGCCGCCTCACCGTCGAAGCCGCCGTAGAGATACATCTCCTTGAGCTTCTGGGTGTCGTAGGCTGTCAGGCCCGCGAAGATCAGCACGCCGAGCACCGAGATGGCGAACTGCAGGGCCGACGACGCGAAGAAGATGTTCACGAGCGACGCCAGGATGATGCCGATCAGGCCCATCATCAGGAACGAGCCCATGCCCGAGAGGCTACGCTGGGTGGTGTAGCCGTACAGGCTCAGCGAGCCGAAGGCAGCCGCCGTGATGAAGAACACCTGGATCACGCTCGCCCCGGTGAAGACCAGGAGGAGCGAGGACATCGAGGCGCCCATCACCGCCGCGAAGGCCCAGAACATCGTCCGGGCCGACGAGGCCGACATCCGGTCCATCCGCATCGAGAAGACGAAGATGAACGCGAGCGGGGCAAGCATCAGCACCCACTTGAGCGGGCTGTTGTAAAGGGTCTGACCGAAGGGGGTCAGGATCGGGCGCGAGCCCTGGTAGGCCGCGACCGACGCCATGTTCAGACCGAGGGCGACGAGACCGGAGATGCCGAGCCCGACGACCATGTTGTTGTAGACGCCGAGCATGAAAGTGCGCAGGCCCTGATCGACCTGAACCTGGCTGCCGGCGTAACCGGACGGCTGCTGGGCGCCGTACCGGAAGGGTGAGTTCTCGAATGCCATGGGAGTTTCCTTGCGGAGGCTCTCTCAGCGTGGTGTTCGGGCGAGGCCCACGCAGGACCTCTGGCGCCAGGCTGGCGCCTCGGACCGGAATATGTTGCGCCGCCGCCGCCTGCACAAGTCCCCGGCCACGGTTGCGAGGCCGGTTTTACGGGGGACGCGGATGTATTTTTGTCCATGAAGTCAGGGATTAAAATGGATTCCCGCGATCCCGACGGCCGGTTCGACTGACGGTTGCCAGCGTCGCAGCGCTTCGATGTCTCGGGGCGAAGTCTTAACCATCCCTCCAACCGTCGTCAGGCGAGCGAAAACCCGTCCCTAGATCTGCCGGAGATACGGCGCGGGCTTCTGCCCCAGGATCCGCCAGGTCCCAGCCAGCCCGAGCAGGATCGCCAGGGCCACCGCGGCCATGGCCGCGACCAGCGCGCCCGACAGGTCAAGGCGGAAGTCGAGATGCATGACCTTCGCGACGATCACCCAGCCGGCGACGCTGCCGGCGGCGAGGCCGAACAGGGCGGTGGCGAGGCCCAATGCCGCGTACTCGATGGCGTAGGCCGAGAGCAGCCGCGCCCGGCTGGCGCCCAGCACCTTGAGCACCACCGCGTCGTAGAGGCGCGCCCGGTGGCCCGCCGCGATGGCGCCTGCCAGCACGAACAGGCTCGCCAGCACGGCCACGGCGCTCGCCCCGCGGATCGCCAGGACGAGGCGGCCGACGAGGTCGCCGATCGCGTCGAGGGCGTCCTTGACCCGCACGGCGCTCACCGACGGGAAGGTCTTCGCGACGTCGCGCAGGATGCGGTTCTCGGCGCCGGCATCGGTGCCGCCCGGGAGCGACAGGGTGGCGAGGTCCGAGTGCGGTGCGCCGCGGAAGGTGCCGGGTGAGAACACCATCACGAAGTTGATGCCGAGGTTGCGCCATTCCACCCGGCGCAGGTTGAAGATCGTGGCCCTGAGATCGCGCCCGAGTACGTTGACGGTGACGCTGTCGCCGACCTTCAGACCGAGCTGGCGCGCGAGCTCGGCCTCGAACGAGACCAGGGGCTTGGCCCCCTGCTCGGCGCTCCACCACGCGCCCTCCGTGAGGGTCGAGCCCTCCGGCACCGTATCGGCGTAGGTGATGCCCCGGTCGCCGTCGAGGACCCAGGCGGCGTCCTCCGGAGGGCGGATCTTGTTGGCCGGTACGCCGTTCAGGGCGACGATCCGGCCGCGCATCATCGGCACGTCCTCGATCTTGCCGTTGGGCGCCGAGCGCGCCAGGAACGCCCGGAACTCGGCGGCGTCCCGGGACGGGATGTCGAGGAAGAACAGATTCGGCGCCCGCGCCGGCAGTGTCGCGCTGATCGTGCGGCGAACATTGGCGTCGATCAGGCTGAGGGTGACCAGCAGCGTCACCCCGAGGCCCAGGGACAGGACGATGGCGGGCGTCAGCGCCCCCGGCCGGTGGAGATTCGCCAGCGCCATCCGAGGCGCCGGCCAGCGCGGATGCGACAGGCGGCGGGCGAGCGCCATCAGGCCGAGCGCGACCCCGTGCAACAGCGCGAAGGCGATCGCCGCAGCCGCGATGAAGATCAGCGCCACCCGCCGGTCGAAGGCTGTGCCGACCGACAGGCCAACGAGCGCCGCCAGGCTCAGGGCGAGCCAGAACCGATAGCGCCAGCGCGGGCTGACCCGGGCCGGATCGACCGTGTCGCGGAACAGGCCCGAGACCGGCACGTCGTGGGCGCGCCCGAGCGGCGTGATCGCAAACGCGAAGGCGGTGAGCAGCCCGTAGGCGGCAGCGAGCGCCAATTCGCCCGGGGCGAGGGTCGGGTTCAGCGGCAGGGGCAGATCGGCGGAGAACAGCGCGTCCAGCGCGAACGGCAGGCTCGCCCCGATCAAGAGCCCGATCAGCGTCCCGATCCCGGCGATCAGCATCACCTGCGTGAGATAGAGGGCGACCACCTGCGAGCCCGGCGCGCCAACGCTCTTCAGCGTCGCGATCGAGGGGCGCTTGCGCTCCACGAAGGCGTGGACGGCGTTGCCGACGCCGACGCCGCCGACGATCAGCGCGGTCAGGCCCACCAGGGTCAGGAACTGAGTGAAACGCTCGATGCTCTTGGCGAAGCGCGGATCGGCGTTGCTGCGCGACCGGATCTCCCAGCCGGCCTCCGGGGTCGCGGCGCGGATCCGCGCTTGCGCGGCGTCGAGATCGGAATCCCCGGCCGCGTCCTTGGGCAGGACGATGCGGTAGCTCCAGCGGTTGAGGCTGCCGGGCTGGACCAGGCCGGTGGCCCGCAGGGTCGGCTCCGAGATCATCAGCCGCGGGCCGAAGCCGATGCCGCCGGCGATCTTGTCGGGCTCGGAGGTGAGCGTGCCGCGGATCGCGATCGCGTGGCCGGCCAGCGCGATGCGGTCGCCGACTTTCACGTCGAGACGGGTGAGCAGGGCCGGGTCCGCAAGCGCACCCGGCACCCCGTCCCGCGCCACCAGCAAATCGGCGAGCCGGCCCGGCGGCTCGGTGACAAGCTCGCCCGCCGCCGGGTAGGTGGCGGGGTCGACGGCTTTCAGCTCGACCAACGCGGCGTCGCCGCTGCCCGCCACCGCCATGGCCCGCAGGGATGCCACGGCATCGACCTTTCCTTCACGCGACAGGGCCTGCCGCTCGGCCTCGGTCGCCTCGCGGTTGATTAGGTTGTAGGCGAGATCGCCCCCGAGTATGCGCCGCCCCTCCCGGCCGAGGCCGTCGGAGAGCGAGCGCGAGATCGACGCCACCCCGGCGATCGCCGCGACGCCGAGCGCGATGCAGGCGAGGAACACCCCGAAGCCGGACAGGCCGGCGCGCAATTCGCGAACCGCCAGGCGCAGAGTGAGCGGGATACGGCGGGGGGAAGGTTCGGGGCGGGTGACCGTGCCGTGCATCAGGCGCTCACCGCCTCCTCGATCCGGCCCGAGCGCAGGCGCACGGTGCGGTCGCACAGGCGGGCGAGGCCGTTGTCGTGGGTGACCAGCACCAAGGTCGCGCCGCGGTCGCGCTTCAGCCGGAACAGCAGGTCTACGATCTGCCGGCCGGTGGCTTCGTCGAGATTGCCGGTGGGCTCGTCGGCCACCAGGATCGCTGGATCCGGGGCGACCGCCCGGGCGATGGCGACGCGCTGCTGCTCGCCCCCCGAGAGCTGCGCCGGATAATGGTGTAGCCGGTGCCCGAGGCCGACCGCCTCCAGCTCGGCGCGGGCCCGCTCCAGGGCGCCGGGCCGGTCGGCGAGTTCCAGCGGCAGCGCGACGTTTTCCAGCGCCGTCATGGTCGGGACCAGGTGGAAGGCCTGGAACACGATGCCGATGCGCCGGCCCCGGAAGCGGGCGAGCGCGTCCTCGTCGAGGCGTGCGAGGTCGGTATCCTCGATCACGACGCCGCCGGAATCCGGCCGCTCCAGACCGGCCATCACCATTAGCAGGGTCGATTTGCCCGAGCCCGAGGGGCCGACCAGCCCCACCGCCTCGCCACGATCGACGCTGAGCGAAATGCCGCGCAGGACGTGCACCCTTGCGGCGCCGCGGCCGAGGCTGAGATCGATGTCGGACAACGCGATCGCCGGCTCGCGCAGCACCTTGCCGTGGCTCACGAGGCGGCCGATCTGTGGGCGATGACGAGCATGGCGCGCGAGGTCCTGACTTGGCTTCGAACTTGGCTGCACGGGCCGTTAGTGCACCGCGATATGGGGGGCGCATTGGGGCCGCGCCATGACGGCGCCCGCCGCGCCCGGCGGGTCGCCCTGTTTGTCGCAGCGCTAGCGGGTCTGGTGTTCCCTTTCATGACAGTTAGTCACGCGGCGCCCGGCGGGCCGATCAAGCTCGTCGCGCTGGGCGACAGCCTCACGGCGGGCTACCGCCTGCCGTCGGATGCGGCCTTCCCGACCGTGCTGGAGCGCCTGCTCAAGGCCAAGGGCGCGGACGTGACGGTGGCCAATGCCGGGGTTTCCGGCGACACCGCCACGGGCGGGCTCGACCGGGTCGACTGGTCGGTGCCGGATGGGACCGCTGGGGTCATCCTCGAACTCGGCGCCAACGACATGCTGCGCGGCACCGACCCGAAGGTCACCGAAGGGGCGCTCGCGGCGATCATCGAGCGGCTCAAGGCCCGCGGCATCCCGGTGCTGCTCGCCGGCATGCAGGCCGCCCCCAATCTCGGGCCGGACTACAAGGCGCGGTTCGACGCGATCTTCCCGAATCTCGCCAAGCGCTACGACCTGATCCTCTACCCGTTCTTCCTCGACGGGATCATCGGCGACCGGGCCCAGCATCTCGATGACGGGCTGCACCCAAACGCCCGGGGGGTCGAGACCATCGCGACCCAGATCCTCCCCACGGTCGAGACGTTTTTGGGGGGCCTCCGGCAGGGGGCGTCGCGCTGATGCCGCGGCTGTTCACCGGGCTCGCCGTGCCGGCCGAGGTCGCGGACGCGCTGCGGATCTACAGGGGCGGCCTGCCGGGGGCGCGCTGGATCGAGCCCGGCGACTATCACGTCACCCTGCGATTCCTCGGCGATGTCGCGGTGCCGGTCGCGGAGGACGTGCTGGAGGCGATGGCCGAGATGCGCGCGCGCGCCGCCCTCACGGTGACGCTCGACGGGCTCGGCATCTTCGGCGGCGACCGGCCGCGGGCGCTCTACGCCTCGGTGGTGCCGAGCCCGGAGCTGATCGATCTCCAGGCCGAGCAGGAGCGGCTGGTGCGCCGGGCGGGCGTCGAGCCGGAGCGCCGAAAATTCACCCCGCACGTCACTTTGGCCCGCCTCAAGCGCGAGGCCAGCCCGGAGGCGGTGGCGATGTACCTCTCGCAAGGGCCGGCCTTCGCGCCACTTTCTTTCGTGGTCGATCGGGTGACGATGTTCTCGGCGAAGGAGTCCACCGGCGGCGGGCCGTATGTGGCGGAGGCGGAGTTGCCGTTCGTGTGAGGTGTTACAGCCGCCGCAGCGCCACGCTCTCGATCCTGTGGCTCGCGCCTTTGGTGAGGATCAAGCTCGCCCGCTGGCGGGTGGGCAGAATATTCTCGCGCAGGTTCGGCAGGTTGATCGTCGTCCAGAGCCGGTCGGCGATGTCCAGGGCCTCGCGCTCGGGCACCTCGGCGTATTTCCGGAAGTAGGAGCGCGGGTCGCGGAATGCGGTCTGGCGCAGGCGCATGAACCGGGTGACGTACCAGCGGTGCAGGTCGTCCTCGTGGCCGTCGAGATAGATCGAGAAGTCGAAGAAGTCGGAGACGAACGGGATCGCGGTGCCGTCCCGCGGCAGGCGGGCGGGCTGGAGCACGTTCAGGCCCTCGACGATCAGGATGTCGGGGCTCTCCACCACCCGTTCCTCCCCGGGCACCCGGTCGTAGACGAGGTGCGAGTAGAGCGGCGCGGTCACCCGCTTGTGGCCGGCCTTCACGTCGTGGAGGAAGCGCAGCAGCGCGGCGGTGTCGTAGCTCTCCGGAAAACCCTTGCGCTCCATGATGCCGTTGGCGGTCAGCTCGGCATTGGGCAGCAGGAACCCGTCGGTGGTGACGAGGTCGACCTTCGGGGTATTGGGCCAGCGGGCCAGCAGGGCGGCCAGGATCCGGGCGGTGGTCGACTTGCCCACCGCCACCGAGCCGGCCAGCCCGATGATATAGGGGGCCTTGGTCTCGCGCTCGGCCAGCAGGAAGCGCTGCGTCGCCTTGAACAGGCCTTGCGTCGCCGCGACGTAGAGCGACAGCAACCGCGACAGCGGCAGGTAGATCGCCACCACTTCCTCGACCGAGATCGGGTCGTTGATCGATTGCAGCCGCTCGATATCCTCGGCTTTGAGCGTCAGCGGCGTGTCGGCGCGCAGCTGCGCCCATTCCTCGCGGCTGAAGCGGCGATAGGGCGAGAGCCGATCCGATGCGTCGAGGATCGCCTCGACCGAGCCCGGCAGCGCGGCCGCGTTCACGCGTGGCGCCTCGCGGCCTTCTCGGCGATCCCGCTCTGCGCGGTGCGGCGCTCCAGCTCCGCCATGACGGCATCGAGCTCGACGCCTCCGGCCCGGAGCAGCACCACGAGGTGGTAGAGCACGTCCGCGGCCTCGTTGCGCAGGCCGGTCTTGTCGCCCTGCACCGCCGCGATGGCGGCTTCCACGGCCTCCTCGCCGAGCTTCTTTGCCGCTTCGGCGGGGCCTTTGGACAGGAGCTTGGCCGTGTAGGAGGTCTCCGGATCGGTTCCGGCGCGGCTCGCGACGAGCTTGGCGAGGTCGGCGAGCGTGTAGGCGGTCATGAAGCGATCTGCATGTGAGGTCGGCCTTAAGGGTTCGGCCGAGGCCGTATTCGGCAGGAAACTGCGCTACGGCCGCCCCGCGGGCAAGCCGCCGGGATGAAAGCATCCCCGCTTTGTCCGACTTAAGCTTGAATTCAATCGGTTCGGATGGCGGTCTCAGCCGTTCGGCAGGTGCCGGGCCAGCGCTTCGAGCACGGCCATGCGCACGGCCACCCCCATCTCGACCTGCTCGCGGATCAGCGATTGCGCGCCGTCGGCGATCTCGGAAGAAATCTCGACGCCGCGATTCATCGGGCCGGGATGCATCACCAGGGCGTCGGGCTTGGCCAGCGCCAGCTTTTCACCATCGAGGCCGAAATACCGAAAATACTCCTTCACAGAGGGCACGAACGAGCCGTTCATGCGCTCGCGCTGGAGGCGCAGCATCATCACGATATCGCAGCCGTCCAGGCCCTTGCGCATGTCCGTAAAGGTCTCGACGCCGAAGCGCCCGATCCCGGCGGGCAGCAGGGTCGAGGGCGCGATCAGGCGCACCCGCGCGCCCATCGCCTGCAGCAGAATGATGTTCGAGCGTGCCACCCGCGAATGCAGGACGTCGCCGCAGATCGCGACCTGAAGCCCTTCGATCCGGCCTTTGTTGCGGCGGATCGTCAGCGCGTCGAGGAGCGCCTGGGTCGGGTGCTCGTGGGCGCCGTCGCCGGCATTGACCACGGCGCAATCGACCTTGCGAGCCAGCAGATGCACCGCGCCGGCCGATTCGTGGCGCACCACGATGATGTCCGGCCGCATCGCGTTGAGCGTCGCGGCGGTGTCGATCAGGGTCTCGCCCTTTTTCACCGAGGAGGACGCCACCGACATGTTCATCACGTCGGCGCCGAGTCGCTTGCCGGCGAGCTCGAAGGAGGATTGCGTCCGGGTCGAGGGCTCGAAGAACAGGTTGATCTGGGTGCGGCCCCGGAGCGTCGTGCGCTTCTTCTCGACCTGCCGGGAGATGTCGACGGCGGCATCGGCCGCGTCGAGCAGCACCTCGATGTCGGGCCGGGTCAGCCCCTCGATGCCGAGGAGGTGCCGGTGCGGGAAGGCCGGGGGCGCGGGGCTCGTCATGATGAGACCGGGGTGTAGGTCCGGCTCGCCGTCCCGGCAAGGCGCGGGCGCCCCTGCGGCCTTTTTTCATCGGTTGGTAACTTGCGCGGCTGCGCCACGTATCAGCCGGATCCGCACAGCCACGACCCTTGCGAGACGCACGCTTGAGTACCGAAAGCTTGAGAGACGAAGCCTTGGACGCGACCCCCGCGCGCGAAGCGCCCGAGACCGTCGACGCCACGGGGCGCCGCTGGTTCTACCGCCACCCGGCGGTGATCCGGCTGGCCCATTGGATCAACGCCGCGGTGCTGCTGGTGCTGCTGATGAGCGGCCTGCAGATCTTCAACGCTCACCCGGCTCTCTACTGGGGGGCGGTCTCGACCTTCGACGATCCGGCTCTGGCGATCACCAGCGAGCAGGGGCGCGACGGCACCAATCGCGGCGTCGTGACAATCGGGTCGCACAGCTTCGACACCACCGGGGTGCTGGGCCTGTCCCGGGAGGGCAACACCGCCGTGGACCGAGCCTTCCCGTCCTGGGCGACCCTCCCGGCGGATCAGGACCTCACGACGGGGCGGCGCTGGCATTTTCTGTTCGCGTGGTTCCTCGTGCTGAACGGCGCGGTCTATCTCCTCTACGGGCTGTTCAGCGGCCAGCTGCGCCGGCGCCTGATCCCGGACGGGGACCAGATCCGCGACTTCGGCGGCTCCGTGAAGGAGCACCTGCTGCTGCGCTTCCCCGAGGGCGAGGAGGCCAAGCGCTATAACGTCATCCAGAAGCTCACCTATTTCGTGGTGGTGCTGGTCCTGCTGCCAGCGATGGTCCTGGCCGGGCTCGCCATGTCCCCCGGGGTCGATGCGGCCTGGCACTGGCTGCCGGAGCTGTTCGGCGGCCGGCAATCGGCCCGCACCATCCACTTCATCGCCGCCGGGCTGCTGGTGCTGTTCGTGGTCGTCCACGTGGTGCTCGTGCTGGTCTCCGGCTTCGTCAACAACATGCGCGGAATGCTCACCGGCTGGTTCAGCCTCGGCCGTCCCGAGAAGGAGACCGCGCGATGATCCTGCACCGCCGCAAGCTGCTCACCGCCGGCGCCGGCCTCGCCGGAACCGCCCTGCTCGGCGGTTGCGACCGCTTCGCCGGGACGGAGACCGGGCGCCGGACCCTCAAGGTCGGCGAGGACGCGAACCTGTTCGTCCAGCGCCTGCTGATGTCGCCCGCGACCCTGGCCCGGGAATATCCGGCCGCGATGATCTCACCCTGGTTCAAGCCGAACGGCACCATCGACCCGCCGGACCGCGATTTCCGCGCCCTGGCGGCGAAGAAGTTTTCGGAGTTCAAGCTGACGATCGACGGGCTGGTGCAGAAGCCTCTGTCCCTCAGCCTGGCTGATCTGCGGGCTTTGCCCGGTCGCACCCAGGTGACCCGCCACGATTGCGTCGAGGGCTGGAGCTGCATCGGGCAATGGTCCGGCGTCCCGCTCGCCGAGCTCTTGACCCGGGCCGGGCTGAAGCCGCAGGCGCGCTACGCCGTGTTCCACTGCGCCGACACGCTGGAATATGCCGGCGGCGGCCTCGAAGGCGGCGACGGCGCCTCCTTGTGGCGGCCCGAACATCCGGGCTCGGTCCGCGACGGCTATATCCAGCTCGCCGCCGCCGAGGATTGGGGCGGCGCGCCGACCGCCACCGACGCGCCCAAGGACGATTGGGGCCAGGGCGCACCGGAGCCGGAGGCGCCCGAGGATAAGCGCACGCCGATCCGCTATTACGAGAGCATCGACCTGTTCGACGCCTTCAACCCGCAGACGATCCTCGCCTACGACCTCAACGGCAAGCCGCTGCCGGTCTCGAACGGCGCCCCCCTGCGCCTGCGCGTGGAGCGCCAGCTCGGCTACAAGCAGGCCAAATACGTGATGCGGGTCGAACTGGTGGAGTCGCTGTCGGGCTTCGGACAGGGCGGCGGCGGCTACTGGGAAGATCGCGGCTACGAGTGGTACGCGGGGATCTGATCCGGTCCAAAGACACACCACCGTCATTGCGAGCGCAGCGAAGCAACCCAGCGTAGCGCGCGGTTGCAGAACGTAGCGTTTCCCTAGGTTGCTTCGCTGCGCTCGCAATGACGGCTTGGGGCGATCCGCCCAACCGTATGGGCCTGTGCTCAAACGTCCCGCCCGGCCTAGGTTGTGTGGCGGTTGGCCGGAACGCAACCGATCTCTATCGATTGGCTGTCATACGGATTCGCGCGTCGCATCCGAGGAGCCCCGAGCGACCTGGCCGGGACCTCCGCCATTTGACAACCCGCCGCCCGTAACCCACTTGTCCCCGGCGCGCGGCCCCGGCCCGACGGCGGGCACTCGTCCCACGCGAATTTCGAACAGAATTCGTCCGTCGCGCCCAGGCTCCGTCGAGGGGCAGAGGTCTGAATGAAAGTCGTTGTCGTCGAGTCGCCGGCTAAAGCCAAGACGATCAACAAATATCTCGGCCGCGACTATGAGGTGATCGCCTCCTTCGGGCATATCCGCGACCTGCCGGCCAAGGACGGCTCGGTCGATCCCGAGCAGGATTTCCACATGGTCTGGGAGCTCGCGGACCGGGGCGCCAGCCGCGTCAGCGAGATCGCCAAGGCGGTCAAGGGCGCGGACAAGCTGATTCTGGCGACCGACCCGGATCGCGAGGGCGAGGCGATCTCCTGGCACGTTCTGGAGGCGCTGAACGCCCGCAAGGTGCTCAAGGGCATCCCGGTCGAGCGCGTGACCTTCAACGCCATCACCAAGGCCTCGGTCGAGGCGGCGATGCGCAAGCCCCGGGAGATCGACCAGGCCCTGGTCGATGCCTACCTGGCGCGCCGGGCGCTGGACTATCTCGTCGGCTTCAACCTCTCGCCGGTGCTGTGGCGCAAGCTCCCCGGCGCCCGTTCGGCCGGTCGCGTGCAGTCGGTGGCGCTGCGGCTCGTGGTCGAGCGCGAGATGGAGATCGAGAGTTTCAAGCCGCGCGAGTACTGGTCGATCGTCGCGACCCTGACCACCACGGATGGTGCGACCTTCGAGGCCCGCCTCGTCGGCGCCGACGGCAAGCGGATCCAGCGCCTCGATGTCGGCACCGGCGACGAAGCGGCCGCGTTCAAGCGCGACCTCGAACTCGCGACTTTCAAGGTGGCGAGCGTCGAGGCGAAGCCGGCCAAGCGCCACCCGCAGCCGCCCTTCACCACGTCGACCCTCCAGCAGGAGGCCTCGCGAAAACTCGGGATGGCGCCGGCGCAGACCATGCGGGTCGCCCAGCGGCTCTACGAAGGTGTCGATGTCGGCGGCGAGACGGTCGGCATCATCACCTACATGCGGACTGACGGCGTCGACATGGCGCCGGAGGCGATCCAGGACACCCGCAAGGTGATCGGCAAGGAGTTCGGCGACCGCTACGTCCCGGACGTGCCGCGCAAGTACAGCGTCAAGGCCAAGAACGCGCAGGAGGCCCACGAGGCCGTGCGCCCGACCGACATGAGCCGCCTGCCCAAGATGGTGGCGCGTCATCTCGAGCCGGAGCAGGCCAAGCTCTACGACCTGATCTGGACCCGCACCATGGCGAGCCAGATGGAATCGGCCGAGCTTGAGCGGACCACCGTCGACGTCACGGCGAGTGTCGGCCCGCGGCGGATCGACCTGCGTGCCACCGGCCAGGTCGTGAAGTTCGACGGCTTCCTGGCGCTCTATCAGGAGGGCAAGGACGACGAGGAGGACGAGGAGAGCAAGCGCCTGCCGCCCATGAAGGCCGGCGATCCGCTCACCCGTGAGCGCATCACCTCGACCCAGCACTTCACCGAGCCGCCGCCGCGCTATTCCGAGGCGAGCCTGGTCAAGCGCATGGAGGAGCTCGGCATCGGCCGGCCCTCGACCTACGCGGCCGTTCTTCAGACGCTGCGCGACCGTGAATACGTCAAGATCGAGAAAAAGCGGCTTCAGCCGGAGGACAAGGGGCGTCTCGTTACCGGCTTCCTGGAGAGCTTCTTCCGGCGCTACGTCGAGTACGATTTCACCGCCGACCTCGAAGGCCAGCTCGACCGCGTCTCCAATGCCGAGATCGACTGGCGGGCGGTGCTGCGCGATTTCTGGAAGGACTTTTCCGCGGCGATCGGCGAGACCAAGGAGCTGCGCGTCACCGACGTGCTGGAGGCCCTCAACGGCCTGCTCGGCCCGCACATCTTCCCCGACAAGGGCGATGGCTCGAACCCGCGCACCTGCACGGTCTGCGGCACCGGCCAGCTCTCGCTGAAGCTCGGCAAGTTCGGCGCCTTCATCGGCTGCTCGAACTATCCGGAGTGCAAGTACACCCGCCAGCTCTCGGCCTCCGGGGTCGACGGCGACGGTGACGGGTCCTCGGCCGAGGGCGGCCAGCCGGGCGTCCGGGTGCTGGGCAACGATCCGGTGTCCGGGATGCCGGTGACGATCCGCGACGGGCGGTTCGGGCCCTTCGTGCAGCTCGGGGAAGCCTCCACCGAGAAGGACGCGGCGAAGCCGAAGCGCTCATCCCTGCCGAAGGGGCTCTCACCGTCTTCGGTCGATCTGGACAAGGCGCTGGCCCTGCTGTCGCTGCCGCGCGAGGTGGCGCGCCACCCCGAGACCGGGGAGCCGATCCTGGCCAATCTCGGCCGGTTCGGACCCTACGTGCAGCACGGGAAGACCTACGCCAATCTCGGCAAGGACGACGACGTGCTGGAGGTCGGGGCGAACCGCGCCATCGACCTGATCGTGGCCAAGGAGCAGGGCGGCGGGCGCGGCCGGCCGGCGGCCGATCCGGGGCGGCCCCTGGGTAAGGACGAGACGAGCGGGCGCGACCTCGTGGTCAAGGCCGGCAAGTACGGCCCCTATGTCACCGATGGCGAGGTCAACGCGACGCTGCCGAAGACGATGAATGCCGAGGCCCTGACCCTCGACGAGGCGATCGCGCTGGTGAATGCCAAGCGGGCGTCGGGCGGCGGCAAGCCGGTCAAGCGGGGTTCGGCCCGGAAGGCGCCGGCGCGGGCTGCGGCTTCCGATAAGAAGCCGGCAGCCAAGAAGGCGCCTGCGAAGAAACCGGCGGCGAAAAAGGCTCCTTCGAAGAAAACCGGCGCCGGCTGACGGCCGCGCCCTGTCTCTTCGAAGAATTGGCCCGAACTCTTCGCGTTGATCAGGCCGGGTCGTTGATCAGGCGAGGTAGGTGATCGTCGCCGCCAGCGCGGTGGCGGCGGTCGCCAGCGCGACGGTGACGGCGTTCACAAGGAAGCGGGTCGGCCGCACGGTGGCCGGCGCGTCGTCATCACACCCGAAGGCGGTGCCGGCGGCGTGCTCGAAACGGATCAGGGTGAGGCGGCGGGCCTCGATCGCGGCGTTGCTCATCGACGGCGGCTCCCGGACCACGCCCAAGCTCTTTCCCGACCAAACGCGGACGGGGCCGCCCGGTTCCGTTCCGGAACGGCGGCGACGAAGCGTTAACTCACCGTTGTGCAACGTCGTGATGACGGCAGCCGCAGCGAGACGACCGTCGGCCCAGGCTGCGCCCCTCGCTCGCGGCGGCGCAGCATGCGATGGTGGAGCGGTTCGGCGACGCACCGAACGCTCTGGATGTTTATGTTTTGTTCCGCTATGATGCGGGGATGAAGGCGCATGCTGCACGATTCGAGGCCCGTCTGCCCAACACCGAGCCGGCCGATGCGCCGCGCTCGCGGAGGCCGCGCGTGAGCGACCCGGCGCGCGACCTGTTCGGGCCCGGCAGCAAGCCCCCTGCCCCGCGTCCGGCGGAGCCGCGGCGGCGGCTGGCGGAATCTGCCTCGGTCCCGACGATCGCGGCGGCCGAGCCTGAGGCCGGCTACACCGCCTCCGACATCGAGGTGCTGGAGGGGCTGGAGCCGGTCCGGCGCCGGCCCGGCATGTATATCGGCGGCACCGACGAGCGGGCGCTGCACCACCTCTTCGCCGAGGTGATCGACAATTCCATGGACGAGGCGGTGGCCGGCCATGCCAGCTTCATCGAGGTCGAGCTGGAGGAATCCGGCTCCCTGGTGATCACCGACAATGGCCGCGGCATCCCGGTGGACCCGCACCCGAAATTCCCCGGCAAGTCGGCGCTCGAAGTCATCATGACGACGCTGCATGCCGGCGGGAAGTTCGACTCGAAGGTCTACGAGACCTCCGGCGGCCTGCACGGCGTCGGCATCTCGGTGGTCAATGCCCTGTCCGACATCCTCGAGGTCGAGGTCGCTCGCAACCAGACCCTGTATCGACAGACGTTTTCGCGCGGCCACGCGCAGGGGGCGCTGGAGCTGGTCGGCCGGGTGCAGAATCGCCGCGGCACGCGGGTGCGGTTCCATCCCGATGCCGAGATCTTCGGCTCGCTGAAGTTCGACCCGCGCCGCCTGTTCAAGATGGCGCGGTCCAAGGCCTACCTGTTCGGCGGCGTCGAGATCCGCTGGCGCTGCGCCCCTGCCTTGCTCGAAGGCCTGGAGGGCGTGCCGGCCGAGGCGGTGCACCGCTTCCCCGACGGGCTGCGCGACTACCTCGCCCGGGACATCGAGGGCAAGGATCTGGTCACCGAGGCGATGTTCACCGGCAAGGTGACCAGGCCCGGCTCGCACGGCTCGCTCGAATGGGCGGTGGCCTGGATGGTCGCTGAGGACGGCTTCTCGCATTCCTACTGCAACACGATTCCCACCCCCGAGGGCGGCACCCACGAGGCGGGCTTAAGGGTCGCGCTGCTGCGGGCCTTGCGCGAGCATGCCGAGCGCGTGAACCAAGCCAAGCGCATGACCGCGGTGACCACCGACGACGTCATGGCGACCTGCGCGTCCATGCTCTCGGTGTTCATCCGCGAGCCGGAATTCCAGGGCCAGACCAAGGACAAGCTCGCCACCGTGGAGGCCCAGCGCATCGTCGAGACGGCGGTGCGCGACGCCTTCGACCATTGGCTGGCCGCCTCCCCGGCCCAGGCCAACAAGCTGCTCGACTGGGTGATCGACCGGGCCGAGGAGCGGCTGCGCCGGCGCCAGGAGAAAGAGGTCGCCCGCAAGAGCGCGACCCGCAAGCTGCGCCTGCCCGGCAAGCTGGCGGATTGCTCGGCCGCCGGCACGGCGGGCTCCGAGATCTTCATCGTCGAGGGTGATTCCGCCGGCGGCTCGGCCAAGCAGGCCCGCGACCGGACCACCCAGGCGATCCTGCCCCTGCGCGGCAAGATCCTCAACGTCGCCTCGGCCTCCCGAGACAAGCTCGGCGCCAACCAGCTGATCTCGGACCTGACCTTGGCGCTCGGCTGCGGCACCGGCTCGGCCTTCCGCGAGACGGATCTGCGCTACGACAAGGTGATCATCATGACGGACGCCGACGTGGACGGCGCCCACATCGCCTCGCTGCTGATCACGTTCTTCTACCGGCAGATGCCGAAGCTGATCGACCGCGGCCACCTCTACCTGGCGATCCCGCCGCTCTACCGGCTGCAGCAGGGCTCGAAGGTCGCCTATGCCCGGGACGACGCCGACCGGGAGCGGATCACCAAGACGGTGTTCAAGGGCGGCAAGGTCGAGATCGGGCGCTTCAAGGGCCTGGGCGAGATGATGCCGGCCCAGCTCAAGGAGACCACCATGGACCCGAAGAAGCGCACTCTGCTCCGGGTCGCGATCCTCGACGAGGCGCGGGAATCCACCGGCGACACGGTGGAGCGCCTGATGGGCAACAAACCGGAAGCTCGCTTCGCCTTCATCAGCGAGCGCGCCGCCTTCGCCGACGGGGTCGATCTGGACATCTGAGGCGGCAGCGCGCCGACAGGACTGCGTCCCGTCATTGCGGGCGCAGCGAAGCAACCCAGGGCAGCGTAACCTGAAAAAATGTGGCGCCGCACTGGGTTGCTTCGCTGCGCTCGCAATGACGACGAGGGAATCGCAGACGGACGTTGGAGCGGCGCGCCTGGAGCGCAACCGCATCCAGTCTGGTGCCGGTCAGGCTAATCCGCCGCCATCGCCTTGGCCGGATCGAAGGGCTGGGCGGCCGCGACCGTGTCTGTGCTCATGTTGAGCACGGCGGAGAACCGGTCCCCGCCCGGCCGCAGCACCAGGGCGCCGGGCTCCACGGCGATGCGCTTGCTGCCGAGGAGGCCGCCGACATCCAGCACCACCGCTTTCACGGAGCCGCCCTCGGCGATCAGCAGGTCGTCGACCGTGCCGACCTTGTCGCCGGCGGCGTTGCGCACCGCGACGCCGATCATCGTCGAGGCCAGGAAGGCGACGGGCTTGAGGTCTTGCCGTTTGGCCGCAGCCGCGGCGCTTGTCGCCGCCATCAACCGGCCGCCGTCGCTGCCCCCGGTCGTCGTGCCCGGCCCGGTGCCGGGCAGCACCGTCTTGTTGCCGACCACACTGGCATCCTGAGCTCCGGCCGGGGACTCGGCCAGGGCGATGAGGGCCAGCGGCAGAAGAAGCAGTGCGGTTCGCATCGGGATTCGCTCCGGAGCATCCGAGCAATCCGGGCGCCACCATTCCCAATCGCCTGTGGCGACGGCCGTTCCTGTCGTCCCTGTCGCACCGGGTATCCCGAAACGACGAAGGGCCCGACCTTGCGGTCGAGCCCCCGTTGACGACGGCGCCGGTCGAACCGGCGCCGAGGTGCGATCTTAGTACGAGCCGAACTTGTAGTTCAGGCCGGCGCGGACGACGGCGAACTCGGTGTTGGCAGCGGCGCCGTTGAGGTAGGCGGTGCCGTTCGGGGCAAGGATGTTGCTGTAGTACACGCCGCCGGCGGTGTTCTTCTGGCGGTCGAGGTTCACGTACAGACCTTCGACCTTCAGCGTCACGGCCGAGGACTTGAAGAAGTTCAGGAACGAGTCGGTGGGCAGGGCGTACTCGAGACCGCCGCCGACGGCGTAGCCGGAGCGGAAGCTGTCGCGGAAGCGGTTGCCAGCGAAGTTCTGGTCGTCCTGGCCCGAGCCGTAGGCGTAACCGCCGGTGGCGTACACGAGGGTCCGGTCGAAGGCGTAGCCGAGACGGCCGCGCACGGTGCCGAAGTAGTCGAGGCCGTTGCCGCTGGTGGCGACGTAGGCGCGCGAGCCCGAGAACGCAGTACCGGGAGCGCCGGTGAAGGCGTAATTCTGGGTGGCGTTGGCGCGACGGGCGAAGTCGACGTACTGGGCGTCAGCCTCGATACCGACCACGATGCCGGAGCCCGGCGTGAACTGGTAGTTGTAGCCGATCTGCGCGCCGCCGGTGAAGCCGTCGTTGTTGTTGCGGTTGTTGACGCTGACCACGGCGTTCGTGTTGGCCGAGTTGACCAGCGAGCCGGTCGGCAGGGCGTAGTTGGTGGTGTTGCGGCTGCTGGCGTCGAAGCCGTAGCCCGCGTTCACGCCGACGTAGAAACCGGTCCAGGTGAACACCGGCACCGGCGTGAACACCGGCGGCGGCGCAGCGCGACGCGGCAGATCGGCCGCGGAAGCGGCGACGGTCATGCCGGCGAGAACGGTCGATGCAAGAAGAACTTTTTTCATGGTGCCATAGGTCCTGGGGTTGGCTTGAGCCGGCTGCCTTCTAGGCGCTCTCGGTCGGCGGGTCTGTCGCTTTCCTGCAACAAGCTCGACCAGACTAGCCCGATCTCGTCAACGAAAGGTGAAGGTTACACGCACACATTCCCATCATCGGCATGCAGTAGGGTATCAGAAGCTGCATCGGCGCTCTGACAAAACCTGAACACTAGTCAGTAAGCGTCATGGCGACGCGGTAGAATCTAGCTGAGTCGGGACGGGCATTGTTGCGGATCTGCCCAGCGGCGTGCAGCGGCGGCGTTTTATTTCGATACGTTCCGCGGGTCGGTGGCCGGTCTTGCGTAAGGCGGCGATTAACCCTGTTCCGTTAAGAGGTCCGCCATCGCCCGCTGCCGGATCCGCGGTTGCCTGAGAGGAAAGCCCATGCTCGGTCCCGCCGAACGGACGACGAGACCGTTCGGGACGCGCCGGCCCGGCGTCGAGGCGGAGACGGGTGCGCCGTCGAAGCCCGGCGCCAGCGCGCCGGCCCGGCCCGCGGGTTCCCTGGCCTGGGCGTTGCGCATCTCGGCCTTCGTCGGCCTGCTCGCGATCTTCGCGACGCATCAGCTCGCCCGGCTGAGCCAGGCCGATCCGGCCCCGGCCCAGCTCGCCCTGGGCGGCCGGGCGCTCCCGATCGATCCGGAGACGACCGGCTCGGTCACGCCGGCCGGCTCTGCGCGGGCGACCCGCCTCGATCCCTGCCTGCTACCGGCCCTGGACCGTCAGCACCCCTGATCGCCTGTGCGTGAGACTCGGGTTTGCGCATTGCGTGATTGACAAGCCGCGCCAAGCCCCTAACTGACTGCCCCATGCGCCCCGCGGCCACGGGAGCGTCATTGCGCCCTACGAGAGCCATCCCGAGCCGTTGCCGCGACGGTGTCCATCGCGCCGGCCGGGCGCGCAACGGTTCCTGAACGCAGATGCCTTTTTCCGACCTGGGACTGAGCGAGAAAGTCCTGAACGCCGTCGAGACGGCGGGTTACACCGAGCCGACGCCGATCCAGGCCCAGGCCATCCCCCACGTGCTCGCTCGCCGGGACGTCCTCGGCATCGCCCAGACCGGCACCGGCAAGACCGCGGCGTTCACGCTGCCGATGCTGACGCTGCTCGAGAACGGCCGCGCCCGCGCCCGGATGCCGCGCACGCTGATCCTGGAGCCGACCCGCGAACTGGCGGCCCAGGTGGTCGAGAACTTCGATCGCTACGGCACCAACCACAAGCTCAACGTGGCTTTGATCATCGGCGGCGTGTCCTTCGCCGACCAGGATGCCAAGCTCACCCGCGGCACGGACGTGCTGATCGCCACGCCGGGCCGGCTCCTCGACCATTTCGAGCGCGGCAAGCTGCTGCTCACCGGGGTCGAGCTGCTGGTCATCGACGAGGCCGACCGCATGCTCGACATGGGGTTCATCCCCGATATCGAGCGCATCGTGAAGATGGTGCCGTTCACCCGGCAGACCCTGTTCTTCTCGGCCACCATGCCGCCGGAGATCGAGCGGCTGGCCGACATGTTCCTGCACAACCCGCAGCGGATCGAGGTGGCCCGGCCGGCTTCCACCGCCTCGACCATCACGCAGCGGCTGGTCGCGGTCGGCTCCGAAGGCCATGCCAAGCGCGAGCGCCTGCGCAGCCTGATCCGCGGCGAGGCCGAGCTCAACAACGGCATCATCTTCTGCAACCGCAAGCGCGACGTCGCGCTGCTGCAGAAGTCGCTGGTCAGCCACGGCTTCGACGCCGCGGCGCTGCACGGCGACATGGACCAGCGCGCCCGCACCACGGCGCTCGACGCCTTCCGCAACGGCGAGACCGCCCTCTTGGTCGCCAGCGACGTGGCGGCCCGCGGCCTCGACATCCCGGCGGTCAGCCACGTCTTCAACTTCGACATCCCGCACCATCCGGAAGACTACGTCCACCGGATCGGCCGCACCGGCCGGGCGGGCCGCAGCGGCAAAGCCTACACCCTGGTCGCCCCCGGGGACGACCGCTCCCTCGGCGCCATCGAGGCGCTGATCGGACAGCCGATCCCCTGGCTCGACGGCGACCTGTCCACGGTCTCCGGCGACGCCTCCGCCGATACCGGCACGCGCCATCGTGGGCGGTCCGGCGAAGGCCGCGGCGGCCGGCGCTCGGGCAAGTCGGAGGGACGGTCTTCCGAGGGTCGCTCCTCCGAGAAGCGCGCCTCCGAGGGCCGCTCGTCGGAGAAGGTGGCCGAAGGTAAGTCCGAGGCCAGGACTTCTGAAGCTCGGTCCTCCGAGGCTCGGGCCGAGGGCCGGTCCAGCAGTCGCGGTGCCGGTGAGGCCGGTGGCCGTCGGTCCCGCGGCGGTTCCTCCGCCGGGCCGCGAGCCGAGAGCCGTCCGGCTCCCCGCCCCGAGCCCGTCGAGCGGGTGCGCGAGGAGCGCGGGCGCCGTGTCGAGGCCGACGGCGATACGCCGATCGGTCTCGGGTCACATGTTCCGGCCTTCTTGCTTCGACCAGTCTTGGCAAAGAAAGATAAGTAACGCCCGGTGATCCGAGCTTAACGTTCCTGCTACCAACCCGCCCTAGATTGGGATTCGGGCCGTGATATCGCATTTCACCGGCGGCCCCGGACGGCGGGATGCGGATGAGCCAGGAGACCTATTCGGATCGCGACCGCAGCTTCGCACTGGCCAAGCGCGCGCATGATCTGATCCGCGATTACGGCCCCTCGGCGACGCCGCGCGCCTACGCGGTCTGGTACGCCTACGTCTCGGGCGAGCTGCCCCTGCTCGGCGACGCGGTCAAGCGCCTGACCACGCAGAGCGGCAGCCTCACGGACGCCGATATCGACGACCTCCACGAGACCTATCTCGACGGCCGGCAGCTCACGAGCGCCGCCGGCGACATCAGCCGCGGGATGCTCGACGAGATCGCGGCGGTGACCGAGATTTTGGATCTGTCCCTCGGCTCGACGGCGCAATACGGCGAGGCCCTGCGCGGCCTCGCTCAGGACCTGATGCAGGAGGGCATGCCGACCCGGGCGCGGCTCGGCGAGATCGTCTCGACCCTGGTCTCCACCACCCGCGAGGTCGCGGTGAACAACCGGGTCCTGGAAGCGCGGATGCGCGAGACCCGCTGCGAGATCGAGACCCTGCGCGAGAAGCTCGAAGCGAGCCGGCTGGAGAGCCTCACCGACGCGCTCACCGGCCTGTCGAACCGCAAGCATTTCGAGGAGACGCTGAAGGCCACCGTGGAGGCCGCCCGCACCAGCGCCACGCCGATGAGCCTGATCGTCCTCGACATCGACTTCTTCAAGCGCTTCAACGACCTCTACGGCCATCTCACGGGCGATCAGGTGCTGCGGCTGGTGGCGATCGTCATGCGCGAGAATGCCGGCAAGCAGGCGCTGCTCGCCCGGTTCGGCGGCGAGGAATTCGGGATCGTGCTGCCGGGCGCCGACCGGGCCCTGGCCCGGCAGGTGGCCGAGACGGTCCGGGCCAGCGTGATGGGCCGGGAGCTGGTGAAGCGCTCCACCGGCGAATCGCTCGGCAAGGTCACGGTCTCGCTCGGCATCGCGGTGCTGCATGCCAGCGACAGCCCGGCCTCGCTGCTGGAGCGGGCCGACCTGTGCATGTTCGCGGCCAAGCGCGCCGGCCGGAACCGCGTCGTGGACGACGCGGCCGAGTCGCTCTCGCAGGTCGCCTGAGAGCGGTTTTTAGACCCGCGCGGGGATCCGGTCCTCGGAGACCGGCGTGATCGCCACCGATTCGCCGCAGCCGCAGGCCGAGGTCTGGTTCGGGTTGTTGAACACGAACTGCGCGGCGAGCTTGTTGGTGGTGAAGTCCATCTCGGTGCCGAGCAGGAACAGCACCGCCTTCGGATCGACGAACACCCGGACGCCGCGATCCTCGACCACGTCCTCGCCGGGCTTGGCCGCCTCGGCATATTCCATCGTGTAGGACATGCCGGCGCAGCCGCCGTTGCGGACGCCGACCCGCAAGCCGGCGATCGGCCGGTCGGCATCCGCCATGATCGCCTTGATCCGCTCGGCCGCGCGATCGGTCAGCGAAAGAACCTTGAACCCAGAAGACATCGTCACCCTCCCGCCCATCCGGGTTCAAGGCCCGGGAGCGCGCATTCTGACAGGGACAAGATAAGCATTGGTCCCCGCCCGGTCCACCATGGCCGGGCCACAGGGCCGCGGCATTCGGCGCGTCAGCTCGTTGGCCCGACGAGATGCGCGAAGGTGGCGAGGTCGACGTTGCCGCCGCTGATCACGACGCCGACGCGCTTGTCCTTGATATCGACCAGCCCGTGCAGCACCGCCGCCGCCGCGAGGCAGCCGGTGGGCTCGACCAGAAGCTTCATCCGCTCGGCGAAGAACCGCATGGTCGCAACGAGCTGCGCGTCCGAGACGGTGAGGATGTCGGCGACCTCCCGGCGGATGATCGCGAAGGTGAGATCGCCCAGCGCCGTCGATTGCGCCCCGTCCGCGATGGTCCGTGGGACCGGGATGGTCACGATCGCGCCGGAGCGGAACGAACGCTGCCCGTCATTGCCGGCCTCCGGCTCGACGCCGATCACCCGGCAGCCGGGCGAGAGCGCGGCGGCCGCGAGCGCGCAGCCGGCGAGCTGGCCGCCGCCGCCGAGGCAGGCCACCAGCACGTCGAGCGGCCCGGCCTCCTCGATCAGCTCCTGGGCCAGGGTCCCCTGCCCCGCGATCACGTCCGGGTGGTTGAAGGGCGGGATCACGGTCATGCCCCGGGGCTCGGCGAGCTCCCGGCCCAGCGCCTCGCGATCCTGGCTGTAGCGGTCGTACAGCACCACCTCGGCGCCGTAGCCCCGCGTCGCGGCGATCTTGGCCGCGGGCGCGTCGGACGGCATGACGATGGTCGCTGGGATGCCGAGCAATTGGCTCGCCAGGGCGATCGCCTGGGCGTGGTTGCCCGAGGAGAACGACAGCACCCCGCGGGCGCGCACCGCCTCCGGCAGGGCGCTGATCGCGTTGTAGGCCCCGCGGAACTTGAAGGCCCCGCCCCGCTGCAGGTTCTCGGCCTTGAAGAACAGCTTTGCGCCGGTCTGCGCATCGGCTGTGCGCGAGGTCAGCACCGGCGTGCGATGCGCGATTCCGGCGATGCGCTCCGCGGCCCGGGCGACATCCGCGTAGCTCGGCAGGCCGCGCGCGGTTTCCGTCTCAGCTTGCTCCGCCATCGTATCCCCGACCGCTCCCGCCCTGTGCGAAGCCGACTTCATAGGGAGGATTTGGCTCCGGCGCATCCCGTCGGCTCCCAGGCTAGCGCACAGGCCAAGGTTGTTGCCAAGCTTCCTGCCAAGTTACAGGTCAAGCGGAGCCATTCGTTGGCCCAGAGCTTGTATCCCTGGACGAGTTCGGGAGGTGCGTCGCGATGCAGGGCGAATCGAAGGTCGGGACCGTGGCCCCAGCCCAGATGAAGCACGGCCTCGCGGGCGCCCGATGAGCGACAGGACGCGCGATCGACGGGCCGGCGACGAGGCCACGGAGGTCACGTTCCGGGGGGGCGGGCTCGCTTTGCGGTCCGGAGGCCGGCTGATCCTGCTCGTCTGCCCGCTCTGTTCGCAGCGCAATGCCAGCCGGGGCGCCGAGCGGGGCATCTGCGAATGGTGCGCCTACGTGCCCTCCCAGGACCAGGCGGAGCCGGTGGAGCGCGGGTCCGGCTGAGACGCCGCCGCGCCGGTCCGGGCTCCCGCCCGGGCGGTCGCTTGATGGTTTTCGGAAACCGGTTTCCACTGGCGCGTATCGGGCGCCCCGAATCGCCGACGCGATCTGATCCTCGCGTGCGATCAGCCCGCCTCGGTCCGGGATGGGCCTGCTCACCCAGCGGGGCGGCCACCGCGATCGCGTGACGCGCCGAACCTTACAACCTTGTTCGCTGCGTACTATTCACGGTTGCATAATGTGGTTAAAATTTCAATTATGATACGGGGGGCTACCGACCGGGAGGACTCATGCAACCGTCGGAATGCTGCATCTTTCGCATGATCATCGCGTCCGTGATCGGAAGCGCCATCACGCTCGTTCTCGTCCGGGGCTTCGACCCCTGGGCCCTGGTGCTGATCCCCATCGGCGGTAGCGTGGCGACCCTGTTCGTGATCGCCCTGTTCCAGGCCGTGAGCCTCGCCCTGACCGCCCGGTCGCGCCAGAACACCGAGTCTGCGACCTAGCGGCGGGTTGAGCGGGCCTTTTCGGCCGCGACCGCATCCTGAGCGGCCAGTCCCACCCTCACCCTCATCCTGAGGTGCCGCAGCGAAGCGGAGGCCTCGAAGGAGCTCTCCAGCCGGCCGTGCGATCCCTGGAAGGCTCCTTCGAGGCCCAGCGATCGTCGATCGCCGGGCACCTCAGGATGAGGGGAGAGGTTGGGATTTTCGGAGGGCTCGCAGCAGCAATCGTCCTTGAGAGGGGAGTTCAGCGCTCCCGCAGCACGATGTGTCCCTGAGCTGCTTCACGCGTGCCCACAGCGCGGGTCGGACGAGCCGTCCCGCGCCATAGCGGCCTCAGGTGTGGATCACCTTGCCATACGCGTCGAGCACGCTCTCGTGCATCATCTCGCTGAGCGTCGGGTGCGGGAACACCGTGTGCATCAGCTCCTCCTCGGTGCTCTCCAGGTTCATCGCCACCACGTAGCCCTGGATCAGCTCGGTCACCTCGGCGCCGATCATGTGGGCGCCGAGCAGCTGCCCGGTCTTGGCGTCGAACACCGTCTTGATCAGCCCGTCCGGCTCGCCCAGCGCGATCGCCTTGCCGTTGCCCGCGAACGGGAAGCGGCCAACCTTCACGGCAAAACCCAGCTCCTTGGCCTTGGCCTCGGTGAGCCCGACGCTGGCGATCTGCGGCTGGCAATAGGTGCAGCCCGGGATCTTGGCCTTGTCCATCGGGTGGGTGTGCAGGCCCTTGATGGTCTCGACGCAGATGACGCCCTCGTGCTCGGCCTTGTGGGCGAGCATCGGCGGGCCGGCGACGTCGCCGATGGCGTAGAGGCCGGGGACGTTGGTCCGGCCGAGCCCGTCGGTGACGACGATGCCGCGGTCGATCTTCACCCCGAGCTTTTCGAGGCCGATATTCTCGATGTTGCCGACGACGCCCACCGCCGAGATCAGTTTTTCGGCCGTGATGGTTTGTGACTTGCCGTCGCCGCCCTCGATCGTGGCGGTGACGGAGTTCGCGCCCTTCTCGACCTTCGTCACCTTGGCGCCGGTGAGGATCTTGATGCCCTGCTTCTCGAAGCGCTTGCGGGCGAGGCCGGCGATCTCGGCATCCTCCACCGGCAGGATCTGCGGCAGCAGCTCCACCACGGTCACCTCGGCGCCCATGGTCTTGTAGAACGAGGCGAACTCGATCCCGATGGCGCCGGAGCCCATCACCAGCAGGCTCTTGGGCATCGCCTCGGGCACCATGGCCTCGTAATAGGTCCAGATCTGCTTCTTGTCGGGCTCGATCCCGGGGATCGCCCGGGGCCGGGCGCCGGTGGCCACGATGATGTGCTTGGCCTGGTAGGTCCCGGCGCCCTTGGCGCCCTTGGGCGGCTCGGCGCGCTTGGACTCCTTCACGGTGACCTGGCCGGGCTGGTTGCCCTTGGCGACGCTGTCGACCGCGGCCTCGCCCCAGATCACGTCGACCTTGTTCTTCTTCAGCAGCATGCCGACGCCGCCGTTGAGCCGGCCCGAGACGCCCCGCGAGCGCTTCACGATGGCCGCGGTGTCGAACCCGACCTTCTCCGCGGTGAGGCCGTAATCGCCGGCATGCTGGAAATAATGATAGATCTCGGCCGAGCGCAGCAGCGCCTTGGTGGGGATGCAGCCCCAGTTCAGGCAGATGCCGCCCAGGTGCTCCCGATCGACCACCGCGGTCTTGTAGCCGAGCTGCGCCGCCCGGATCGCCGTGACGTAGCCGCCGGGCCCGGCGCCGATGATGAGGATGTCGTAGGTGTCGGACATGGGGGCCTCCTACTCCCCTCCCCCTTGTGGGGAGGGGTTGGGGGTGGGGGTGGTGCAGCCAGGCTGATTGGCCGGGAGAAGGGACCGCGCGTATGCGGCGTGGATCGTGTCGAGGACGGACTCCATCGCACACATCACATCGGCATTGCTGAAGCGGAGGATGCGAAAACCTTGCGCCTCAAGGAAGCAGGTTCGCTTGAGGTCATAGGTGGCCTGCCGATCCAAGCCATGCTGATTGCCATCGACTTCCACGATGAGATGAGCGGCGAGACAGCAGAAATCGGCCACATAGGGTCCAAGCGCGACCTGCCTGCGAAAGTGAGAGCCATCCATCGGCAAGCGATGGCGCAGATGCCACCAGAGACGCCGCTCAGCATCCGTAAGAGCGCGTCGGAGGGCTTTCGCGTTCGTTGCGGCGTTGGGCGACGCAGATTGCGGAGGATGCTGGTTCCAGGCCATGCCGCCGATGGCCTTCTCACGTGAAGGTCGGGCCATCCTCGCCCGATCGAATTGAGGCGTATAGGTCGGTGCGAATGCTGCCGAGCGGTCTCAGACTGCCTCCCACCCAAGCCTCCTTCATCGTGACGATTCAGAGAAACTGACACGGCGCTCCCAAGCACCAGGGGCCGTAGAGGGACGAGCATCTTTCGCTCTTTGGTCAGGAGTAGCTGGGCGGTCGTGGTTCAGGAGGAACCGTCGAGCCTCATCCTGGACCACCCCCACCTCCGGCTCCTCCCCACAAGGGGGAGGAGAGGCCCCTGCGGTATCCCTCACACCAGCATGCCCATCGGGTTCTCGATCAGCCCCTTGAAGGCCGCGATCAGTTCTGCGCCGAGCGCGCCGTCGAGGACGCGGTGGTCGCAGGACAGGGTGGCGGTCATCACCTGGACCACCGCCGGGGCGCCGTCCTTGACGACGACGCGCTTCTCGCCGGCACCCACCGCCAGGATGCTCGATTGCGGCGGGTTGATCACCGCGGTGAAGTGCTTGATCCCGAACATGCCGAGGTTCGACACCGAGGTGACACCGCCCTGGTACTCTTCCGGCTTCAGCTTCTTGGCCCGCGCCCGGGCCGCAAAATCCTTCATCTCGTTGGAGATGGTCGAGAGCGTCTTCTCCTCCGCCCGGCGGATCACCGGGGTGAACAGCCCGCCGTCGATCGCCACAGCGACGCCGACCTCCGCCTGCTTGAAGCGCAGCACCCGGTCCTCGGCCCACACCGCGTTGGCGGCGGGCACGCGGGTGAGCGCCAGGCCCATCGCCTTGATGACGAAGTCGTTCACCGAGAGCTTGAAGGCCGGCTTGCCGTCCTTGTCCTTGCCGGCGGAGCCGTTGAGCGTCTCGCGCAGCTTCATCAGCGCGTCGAGCTCGCAATCCACCGTGAGGTAGAAGTGCGGGGCCACCTGCATCGCCTCGGTGAGGCGCTTGGCGATGGTCTTGCGCATCCCGTCGAGGGGCACCTCCTCGTAGGAGCCCTTGGCGTAGAAGCCCCGGACCTGATCGACCGTGAGGCCGGCCGGCGCCCCACCCGCGGGGGCCGCCTTCGGGGCTGGAGCAGCCGCCTTGGGCGCCTCGGCGGCGGCTTGCGGGGCCGGCGCCTTGGTGCCGCCCGAGGCTTTGGCGGCCTGGACGTCCCGGGCGATGATCCGCCCGTGGGGCCCGCTTCCCTCCACGGCGGCGAGGTCGACGCCCTCCTGCTTGGCGATCCGGCGCGCCAGCGGCGAGGCGAAGACCCGACCGCCTGCCCCCTGGGGCTGCGGGCTGCCGCCGGGCTGGGCGCCCTCCGGCGCCTCGTTCACCCGCTCGTAGGACATGTGCCCGCCGCCGGGCGTGGTGTTCTGGTCGGCCGGCGCCGGCGCAGCGGCGGATTGCGGCTCGGACTTGGGTTCCAGCGCAGCCTTGCCGTTGCCGCCCGCGGCCTGGACGCTCGATGGATCCTCACCCTCCGCGGCGATCACCGCGATCAGGTCGTTGACCGGCACGTCGGCGGTGCCTTCGGGCACGACGATCTTGGCGAGCACGCCCTCGTCGATGGCCTCGACCTCCATGGTCGCCTTGTCGGTCTCGATCTCGGCGAGCACGTCGCCGGATTTCACGGCGTCGCCCTCCTTCTTCAGCCACTTGGCGAGGTTGCCCTTCTCCATGGTCGGCGAGAGGGCGGGCATGAGCACGTTGATCGGCATGGCATCAGGTCTCGGGCAAGGCCGGGGCGGCCGGATCGTCGAAGGAAAACAGGTCGTCCAAGGGGAACGGGACGGCGTCGAAGGGCGGCAGCGCCACGGTCTCGCCGCGCTGGACGGTGTCCAGCAGCAGCCAGCGCCCGTCCGTGAGGGCAAAACCCTCCAGCTCACCCACGGCCGAGTCGAGCAGCCAGAGAAAGTCGACTCCGGCCTCCCCATAGATGCGGCGCTTGCGGCCACGATCGAGGCGGATCGTGGAGGGCGAGAGGATCTCGCACACCCAGTCCGGCGGCGTTTTGATGAAGGCAGCAGTGGGTTCGGTCGGCATCCGCCTGCGACGCCAGCCGGCGAGATCGGGCACCACCATCTGAGGGCCGAAGTGAAGCTCCGGCTTGCTCATGTAGATCCAGGCATCCGGATCGTCGCGTCGGCGCGGCGTGCGCGAACCCAGGGTCGCCGCCAGCGAGAAAGCGGCCGCTCCCTGCAAGGGTGGCAGGGGCCTGTGCGTCTCCAGCACCCCGTCGATGATCTCCGCCACCAGATGGTCCGGGACCGCTTCGAGATCCGCGTAGGTCGCCTGCCGGACAGCCGCCTCAGCCATGGTCGGATGCCGCCATCGCTAGTTGAAGCCGCCGGGGTCGAGCCCCTCGGCCTCCCAGCCGGCGCGGATGCGCTCGAACGCCTCCTCCTCCGACATGTCGGTCTCCAGCGCGTAGGCGCGGGCCGCCTGCCGGCCGAGGTCGATCAGCAGCCGGCCCCAGGTCGCGGGATCGTCGAAGGAGCGGCGCAGGGCCACGCTGACGGCCCCGTCCACCACGGCCGCGCGCAGCACCTCGATGCCGCCCTGCGCGCGGGCGTCCGGCGGGATCGCGAGTTCGACGAAGTCCTGTGTGGGATCCTGGCTCATGGTGCGCCGGCTGGTCTCCGAACCCGGACGGGGCGGGAGGACGGCGCTGCGGTGCCGCCCGCGAGTCCCGTCACTTGTAGCAGACGCTCTTGGCCGCCTCGACGACCTCGGCCACGTTCGGCAGGGCGAGCTTTTCGAGGTTGGCCGCGTAGGGCATCGGCACGTCCTTGCCGGTGATGCGCAGGACCGGGGCGTCGAGATAGTCGAACGCGTCGACCATCAGACGGGCGACGATCTCGGCGCCGACGCCCGATTGCGGGAAGCCTTCCTCCACGGTGATGCAGCGGCCGGTCTTCTTGACCGAGCGCACCACGGTCTCGGTGTCCATCGGCCGGATCGTGCGCAGGTCGATCACCTCGGCCTCGATGCCCTCCTCGGCGAGCGCCTGGGCGGCCTTGAGCGCGTAGGTCATGCCAATCGCGAAGGACACGATGGTCACGTCCTTGCCGGTACGGTGGACCCGCGCCTTGCCGATCGGCAGCACGAAGTCGTCGAGCTGCGGCACCGGGAAGGACTGGCCGTAGAGGATCTCGTTCTCGAGGAAGATGATCGGGTTCGGGTCGCGGATCGCGGCCTTGAGCAGGCCCTTGGCGTCCGAGGCGGTGTAGGGGGCGATCACCTTGAGGCCGGGTACGTTGGAGTACCAGGCGGCGTAATCGTGGCTGTGCTGGGCGCCGACCCGGGCGGCGGCGCCGTTGGGGCCGCGGAACACGATCGGGCAGCCGAGCTGGCCGCCGGACATGTACAGGGTCTTAGCGGCCGAGTTGATGATCTGGTCGATCGCCTGCATGGCGAAGTTGAAGGTCATGAACTCGACGATCGGCTTCAGGCCGGAGAGCGCCGCGCCGACGCCGATGCCGGCGAAGCCGTGCTCGGTGATCGGGGTGTCGACCACCCGCTTGGCGCCGAATTCCTGCAGCAAACCTTGCGTGATCTTGTAGGCGCCCTGGTACTCGGCGACCTCCTCGCCCATGACGAAGACGTCGCCGTCCCGGCGCATCTCCTCGGCCATGGCGTCGCGCAGAGCCTCACGCACCGTGGTGGTGACCATCGGGGTGTTGGCCGGGAATTCTTCCATCACCGGCTCGTCGGCCTTGTTGGTGATGACAGCCGGGGCCGCGGGCGCCTTCTGCGCATCCTCGCCGGACTTCGATGCCGGGGCCGGCTTGTCGGCCATGCCCTCGGCCTGCATGTCGGGGGTCGGAGCCGGGTGGCCGCCGGCACCGTTGGGCTTCGGCTTGCCGCCACTGGCGGCGGCCGCTGCCACATCCTCGCCTTCACCGGCGATGATGGCGATCGGCGTGTTGACCGCGACGCCCTCGGTGCCCTCCTCGATCAGGATCTTGGCGAGCACGCCCTCGTCGATGGCCTCGACCTCCATGGTCGCCTTGTCGGTCTCGATCTCGGCGAGCACGTCGCCGGACTTGATCGGATCGCCCTCTTTCTTCAGCCACTTGGCGAGCTTGCCCTCCTCCATGGTGGGCGAGAGGGCGGGCATCAGGATGTCGGTCGCCATGCTCAGCTCTGCGGTCGTCTTTATCGGTCGGGGCGGCCAGGGTTTCGGGGGCGCGCTAGGCGTGCGCGTCCAGCAGGATGTCGGTCCAGAGCTCGGCGGGATCCGGCTCGGGATCGTTGGTGGCGAACTCGGCCGCCGCGTTCACGGTCTCGCGGACCTTGGCGTCGGTGGCCTTGATCTCCGCCTCCGGCACCCCGTGCAGCTCGAGCAGGCGCTTGCGCACCATCTCGATCGGGTCGTGCTCGTCGCGCATCTTCGAGACCTCGTCCTTGGTCCGGTACTTGGCCGGATCGGACATGGAGTGGCCGCGATAGCGGTAGGTCTGCATCTCGAGGATGTAGGGGCCCTGGCCCGTGCGGGCGTGCTCGACCGCCCGGGTCGCCGCCTCGCGCACCGTGCGGACATCCATGCCGTCGACCTGCTCGCCCGGGATGCCGAAGGAGAGGCCGCGCTTGGAGAAGTCGGTCTGCGCCGAGGCCCGGGCCACGGAGGTGCCCATGGCGTAGCGGTTGTTCTCGATGACGTAGACCACGGGCAGCTTCCAGAGCGCCGCCATGTTGAAGCTCTCGTAGACCTGGCCCTGGTTGGCTGCGCCGTCGCCCATATAGGTGAGGCTGACCTTGCCGTTCTCCCGGTAATGGTCCGCGAAGGCGAGGCCGGTGCCCAGCGAGACCTGGGCGCCGACGATGCCGTGGCCGCCGAAGAACTGCTTCTCGCGGGAAAACATGTGCATGGAGCCGCCCTTGCCGCGGCTGTAGCCGCCCCGGCGGCCGGTCAGTTCGGCCATGACGCCCTTCGGGTCCATGCCGCAGGCCAGCATGTGGCCGTGGTCCCGGTAGCCGGTGATGACCTGGTCGCCCTCGACCGAGGCCATCTGCATGCCGATCACCACGGCTTCCTGGCCGATATAGAGGTGGCAGAAGCCGCCGATGAGGCCCATGCCGTAGAGCTGGCCGGCCTTCTCCTCGAAACGCCGGATCAGCAGCATCTCGTGATAGGCGTGGAGATCTTCCTCGCGGGTGAATTGCGGCATGTTCGGCGCGGGCTTGTGCGCCTCGACAGCCTGGGAGCTTCCTGCCTCCGGGCTCGCGACCTGCGGTTGCGAGGACGAAGCGTCCTTCGCAGGCTCCTTGGCGGCGTCCATCGGCGCTCTCCCCGTGATTCCACGCGACTGGAACGGGGTGTAGGACAGCACCGTTTGGAAAGCGAGGGCGGACGCTCTGACAGGTCGCCGCTCTTGTCAGAGGGGATCTCAAGCATCGTCCCCGAAAGGTGGCCGCCGGCTTTCGGGACGAGACGAGGGTAATCTTAAGTCGCGACGCCGTAACGTCAGGGCGTGATGACGACCACGTCGTTGGCGTGGACGCGTCCAAGCACGATCCGGGCGCGCTCCTCCAGGAGGTCGCGGTCGATCTGGTCGCTCTTCAGCAGCGCGACCCGGTGCTCCCAGGTGGCGCGCTCCGCCCGCACGGCGGCGAGTTCCTGGGTGAGGCCGTAGGCGCGGATCTTGAGCGCTTTCTTGGCTTCCAGGCCGCGGTTGCCGCTCTCGGCCTGCCACACGAAGAAGCCGACGACGAGCGCCGACAGGGTCCAGAGACCCAGGGGCAACACGACCATTCTGACGCGGCGACGGACGACCATGGCGAGACCCTCGCGCGGAAAGGTTAACGGAGCTTTTCGAGGCTGCCGGATCGCGCCCGTCGGGTATGATCCCGGGCGGCGAGATCACGGAGTGAACCCGCGCAGATGGATATGACCGACCTGACGCGCTGGATCGCCGAGCACGCCACCGCGACCGACGACCACGACACGATGCTCGCCCGGGTGTGCGAGGCCCTGTGCGAGGCCGGCGTCCCGCTCTGGCGGGTCAGCGTCATGTCGCCAGCGATCGATCCGATGGTGCGCGGCGTCAGCCTGAACTGGCATCTCGGCCAGGGACTGACCTTCGTTCCCAACCCCCACGGCGCCGAGCAGGAGGCCGATTGGCTCCGCAGCCCGATCTTCGCGATGCTGGAGCGGCAGGAGACTTTTGGGCGCTGGCGCCTCGACGGTCTCGGCTCAGACACCGACTACCCGATCCTGCACGCCCTGCGCGCCGAGGGCGGGACCGAATACGCGGTCCATATCATCGGCTTCGCCCCCGGCACGGCGCTCCGCGGCGTCGCGATCTCGTTCTGCACCCGGGCGCGTTCGGGCTTCTCGGAGGCCGACCTGGCGGCGGTGACGCAAGTCCTGCCTGTGCTCGGGCTGGCGGTGGCCAAACTCGGCCTGGGCCACACCCTGCGCGAGGTCACGGCGACCTATCTCGGGCGCTCCACCGCCGAGCGGATCCTCGACGGACAGATCCAGCGCGGCCAGGGGCGGGCCGTCCCGGCCGCGATCCTGCTGACGGACCTGCGCGGCTTCACGGCCCTGTCCGACCGGGCCGATCCCTACGACATGGTCACCTGGCTCAACGAGCATTTCGACGCCCTGGGCGATCCGGTGGCCCGACACGGCGGGGAGATTCTGAAATTCCTCGGGGACGGCTTCCTGGCGATCTTCCCGGTTCCGGATGCCGGCATCCTCCCCTGCCCGGTCTGCAGCAGCGCCCTTGAGGCTGCCGCGGACGGGCTCGCGGCCAATGCCGCGCTCAATCAGAGACGCCGCGAGGCAGGACTTCCGGAGCTGACGGCCGATTGCGTCGTGCATTTCGGCACGGTGGTCTACGGCAATGTCGGCACCAAGCGCCGCCTCGACTTCACGGTGATCGGGCGGGCGGTGAACGAGGCGAGCCGGATCGAGAGCCAGTGCGAGGCGCTGGGCCACGCGCTGCTCATCTCGGATTCGTTCGCGGAGCGGTGCAGCCGGACGCTGGACCCAGTGGGCATCATCGAGCTGCGGGGCTTGGCACGGCCGCAGAAGGTCTGGACGCTGCCGGCGGGGTGACCCACCGTCATTGCGAGCGATCCTCAGGGAGATCGTTCACCCGTCGCTTTCGGGATCGTCCGGGCCCGAAAGACGAGCTGTTTGTGTCGTCCCTCACCGCACGGTGGCGAGGGACGACGCGGGCGCGGTCAGCCCCGAGCCAGATGCTTGATCGCCGAGGGGCCGGCGTAGAGCGCCTGCGGGCCGAGGCCCTCCTCGATGCGGATCAGCTGGTTGTACTTCGCCAGTCTGTCGGAGCGGGCGAGCGAGCCGGTCTTGATCTGCCCGCAATTGGTGGCGACCGCGAGATCCGCGATGGTCGAGTCCTCGGTCTCGCCGGAGCGGTGCGACATCACCGCGGTGTAGCCGGCGCGCTGGGCCATATCGACCGCCGCCAGGGTCTCGGTGAGCGAGCCAATCTGGTTGACCTTGATCAGGATCGAGTTGGCGGTGTGCTCGGCGATGCCGCGGGATAGGCGCTCGACATTGGTGACGAACAGGTCGTCGCCCACGAGCTGGCAATGCGCACCGATCTTGTCGGTCAGGAGCTTCCAGCCGGCCCAGTCGTCCTCGGACATGCCGTCCTCGATCGACAGGATCGGGTAGTTGGCCACGAGCTGGGCGAGGTAATCGACCTGGGCTTCGATGGTGCGGGTCGTGCCCTCGCCCTCGTAGGCGTAGGCGCCGTCCTTGAAGAACTCGGTGGCGGCGCAATCGAGGGCAAGCGCGATCTCCTGCCCCGGCTTGAAGCCGGCGGCGCTGATCGCGTCCATCACGAAGTCGAGGGCGGCCTCGGCGGAGGGCAGGTTCGGGGCGAAGCCGCCCTCGTCGCCGACATTGGTGTTGTGGCCGGCCTTCTTCAGCTTGCCCTTGAGGGTGTGGAACACCTCGGAGCCCATGCGCACGGCGTCGGCGAGCGAGTCCGCGCCCACCGGCATGATCATGAATTCCTGGAAGTCGATCGGGTTGTCGGCATGCGCCCCGCCGTTGATGATGTTCATCATCGGCACCGGCAGGACCCGGCCCTGCACGCCGCCGACATAGCGGTAGAGCGGCAGGCCCGAGGCCTCGGCCGCCGCCTTGGCGACCGCCAGCGACACGCCCAGGATCGCATTCGCCCCGAGGCGCGCCTTATTGGGGGTGCCGTCGAGCTCGATCATCGCCTCGTCGACGGCGACCTGATCCTCGGCCTCCATGCCGCCGATCGCGTCGAGGATCTCGGTCTGCGCGGCCTCGACCGCCTTCAGCACGCCCTTGCCGAGGAAGCGGCTCTGGTCGCCGTCGCGCAGCTCGACCGCCTCGTGGGCGCCCGTGGAGGCGCCCGACGGAACCGCGGCGCGGCCGAAGGAGCCGTCCTCCAGCAGGACATCGACCTCGACCGTGGGATTGCCGCGGCTGTCGAGGATCTCGCGGGCGCTGATATTGGTGATCGCGGTCATGGAACGTCCTCTCGCGGGGCCGCTTGTCGGCGGCGGCAGCCCCGATCCGGGGTGTCGCGCATCGCGGCGGCTTATCCGTCAAGCCGCGTTCGGCGGCAAGCACCGGCGTAGGTCGTGCCTGTGCACGTGTCGTGACAACCCTGACGTGCCGGCACTCGGAGTCAGGGGATCCCAAAGGGCTCCGCCCTTTGGCGGGGTGTGGGGCGGAGCCCCATGAACCAGGGCTCCGCCCTGGACCCGCAAAAGAGCGCAGCCCTTTTGAATCCCGGACTATACGGATCTATAGGGGCGCCATGACCGCATCTGAGACGCTCCAACTCGGCCAGGCCACGCCGCTACCGGCCTCGCCCACCGAGGCCCGCCTCGACCGGGTGCCGAACCCGCATGCCGACACCGACTACGTGGCGCGCTTCACCGCGCCCGAATTCACCTCGATCTGCCCGGTCACCGGCCAGCCGGATTTCGCGATCCTGGTGATCGATTACGTGCCCGGCGACTGGCTCGTGGAGTCGAAGTCGCTGAAGCTCTACCTCGGCGCCTTCCGCAACCACGGGGCGTTCCACGAGGATTGCACGGTGGCGATCGGCAAGCGGCTGCGCGACCTGCTCGAGCCACGTTACCTGCGCATCGGCGGCTACTGGTATCCGCGCGGCGGCATCCCGATCGACGTGTTCTGGCAGACCGGCGAGCCGCCCAAGACCATCTGGCTGCCCGAGACCGGGGTCGCGCCCTATCGCGGGCGTTGAGCCCATACGAAAAGGGCGACCGGCTCGCGCCGGTCGCCCTCTGATCCGTTCGGATCGCCGCCCTTAGTAGGGCGAGCCGTAATAGCCGTAGGCCGGGGCGCCGTAGCCGTAAGCCGGGGCGCTGTAGGCCGGGGCGTAGCCGTACCCGCCGTAGCCACCGTTGTAGTAGTTGTTGGCCGCGCCGGCGGCGACTGCACCAGCCGCGAGGCCGGCGATGCCGAGGCCGATGGCCGCACCGGTGCCGATGCCGCGACGGCCACCGCGGTAGCCGTAGCCGCCGTAGCCATGGCCGTAACCGCCGTGGAAGCCGTACGGACGGGCCTCAGCGCCGGTCGTGGCAGCGACGCTGCCGAGAGCCAGAGCGGCGGCGGTGGCGATGATACCAATCTTGCGCATAATGTTCCTTCTCGATCCGCGATCGAACATGCCCATTAACGTGGCCGCATGGCGGACGGTTCCAAGTTTTCGCGGGCGATTTCTGGCGATGGTGATGGCCTGAACAACGGTTCATCTCTGCACCCCGGGACGGCATCGCTGTCCCGCGCCTGCGTCTTCAGAAATGTCCGTCGCTGATCTTGCGAATATTTTCCGCATGCGGGCCCCGAGAGGTGTGGCTCCCAGCGGCTCTCGCCTCGGGCCGACGCACCTTGAGGTGTGTTGCCGGCTCCAGCGGGGATGACGCCGGTCCGCGCATCCCGTTCCAACCGGGACTGTGCTTAGGTGCGCGGGCGTCATGATGGGCGCCGATCCGGAGAGCCCTGCGATGGATGCCCTGACGCTAATCCGTGAGGCCTTCGCGCCGCTCCCGGGCAAGCGCCTCCTCGATATCGGCTGCGGCCCCGGGACTCTGGCGAAGCGGCTCACCGAGGACGGCGCGGCGGTCACGGGAATCGATCCGGGCGCGGCGGCGCTGGAGACGGCCCGGGCCGCCGTGCCAGGCGCGCGGTTCGAGGCGGCCTCGGCCGAGGCGCTGCCGTTTCCCGCAGCGACTTTCGACGGGGCCGTGATGCTCAACGCCCTGCACCACGTGCCCGACCCGGCCTCAGCGCTTGCCGAGGCCGCGCGGGTCCTGGCGCCGGGCGGCCTGCTGGTGGTGGTGGAGCCCCTGGCGGAGGGCAGCTTCTTCGACGCCCTGAGGCCGATCGAGGACGAGACCGCGGTTCGGGCCGCCGCGCAGGCAGCCATCGCGGCTGCGCTAGACGGCGGCGCCTTCCTGTGCCGGCAGGTTGTGACGGTGGCCCGGCGCGAGACGTTCGCCGCGCTCGATGATTTCCTGGCGCGGGTCAGCGCGGTCGATCCGGCCCGCGCGGCGACGATCGAAGCGCGGCGGCCGGTGGTGGAGGCGGCGTTCCGCGACGCGGCCGAGCGCGAGGCCGACGGGCGCTACGCCCTGGTCCAGCCCCTGCGCATCCACGTGCTCCAGCCGGCCTGACGCCGGCTCAGGCGTGGCGCTTCTTGGCGAGGCGGTCGAAGGCAATGAGCTCTTCGAGCAGCGCCGGCATGTCGCGTAGCGCGACCATGTTGGGGCCGTCCGAGGGCGCCCGGTCCGGATCGGGATGGGTCTCGATGAACACGCCGGCGACGCCCACTGCCACGGCGGCCCGGGCCAGCACGGCGACGAATTCCCGCTGCCCGCCGGAGCTGGCGCCCTGCCCGCCCGGCTGTTGCACGGAATGGGTGGCGTCGAACACCACCGGCGCCCCGTGGGTCACCTGCGCCATGATCGGCAGGCTGCGCATGTCCGAGACCAGGGTGTTGTAGCCGAACGAGGCGCCGCGCTCAGTGACGATGACGTTCGGATTGCCGGCCTCCGTCACCTTGGCGGCGACGTGCTTCATGTCCCAGGGCGCCAGGAACTGGCCCTTCTTGATGTTGACCGCCCGGCCGGTGGCGGCGGCGGCCAGGAGCAGGTCGGTCTGGCGGCACAGGAAGGCCGGGATCTGGAGCACGTCCACGGCCTCGGCGGCCGGCGCGCATTGCTCTGCGGCGTGCACATCGGTGAGCACCGGCAGGCCCAAGGTCTCGCGGATCTCGGCGAAGACCGGCAGAGCGCCTTCGAGGCCGAGGCCCCGGGCCGCGCTACCGGAGGTGCGGTTGGCCTTGTCGAACGAGGTCTTGAAGACGAGGCCGATCCCGAGGCCCGCCGCCATCTCCTTGAGCGCGGCGGCGATCTCCAGGGCGTGGTTGCGCCCTTCGAGTTGGCACGGGCCGGCGATCAGCGTGAGCGGCAGGTGGTTGGCGAAGCGTGCTTCGCGGACCTGGACGACGGGGCCGGGTGTTTCGCGTGTCGACATGGGCTGCGCTCTACCCCGCGCGGCGGATTCGCGAAACCCCGGCCCGGGGCGCGACCCGGCAGACGGTGAGGTCGTCCCGGAGCCCATCCGCCCGGGGGCCGGTCTCGCACAGCATCAGCGCCCGGGCGGTGCCGCCCCGCTGCGGCGCGTCGGCGAGCAGGCTGTCCTGGTGGAGGTTGAGCGCCAGCACCTCGGCGGCGGGGACATCCGCCCCGGTAAGCGCTTGGGCGGCGAGCCCCACCAGGGCGAAGTAGGCGCGCGGCGGCTCCCGGTCGCGGGAGGCGATCGTGATCCGGGCCGGCGCCCGGCAATCGAGGCTCATCCGCTCGGCATCCTGAGCCCGGAACACCGCGAACGGGCCTTCTCGGCCGGCGAGCGAGGCGCCGGTGATCCGGATCACCTTGGCGGCAAGGGCGTCGCACGCATCCGCGGCCCGGGCCGGCATCGCGGCGAGGACCAGGGCGCCGGTGAGGACGGCCAGGGTGGAGAGGCGCATTGGGGTTCAGCTCCTGCGCACCGCATCGGGGACCGGCGATACGCCCCAGAGATAGCGCGGGCCGGCGCAGCCGCGAAGATGCGCGCCATCGCCGATTGGACAGGACGGCCCCGATGCCCGATCTGAGCGGCCAGCGCGGCCCCCCACGCCGCTGAGGCAGCCAGGCCATCCATGCTCCGATCCACGCGCCGATCCACTTTTGCATCCGCCGTCCTGCTGGCCCTGACGCTCTCCGGCGCCGGCGCCGAGCCGCTGATGGATCCGGCCTACGGGCCCGAACTCGACGAATTCGCGTACCCGTTCCCGGTGGAGCGCTACGCCTTCACGTCGCAGCGCCAGCCCTTGCAGATGGCCTATCTCGACGTCCGGCCGGAAAAACCGAACGGGCGCACCGCCGTGCTGCTCCACGGCAAGAACTTCTGCGCGGCGACCTGGGAGAGCCAGATCCGGGCCCTGACCGGGGCCGGCTACCGGGTGATCGCCCCGGACCAGATCGGCTTCTGCAAGTCGAGCAAGCCGGCGGCCTACCAGTTCACGTTCCGGCAGCTCGCCGAGAACACCCGCGCCCTGCTCGACACGCTCGGGATCGCGCGGCCGATCCTGGTGGGCCATTCCACCGGCGGCATGCTGGCCGCGCATTACGCCCTGCTCTACCCGAAGGAGGTGGCGCAGCTGGTTCTGGTGAACCCGATCGGGCTTGAGGATTGGAGCGCCAAGGGCGTGCCCCCGACCTCGGTGGAGCAATGGTACCAGCGCGAGTTGAAGGTCACGGCGGCGTCGATCCGCGCCTACGAGACCGCGACCTACTATGCCGGCCAGTGGGAGCCCCGCTACGAGCCTTGGGTGACGATGCTGGCTGGGCTCAACGCCGGCCCCGGCAAGGAGGCGGTCGCCTGGGACTCGGCGCTCCTCTACGACATGATCCTGACCCAGCCGGTGGTCTACCGGCTGCCGCAGATCGCGGTGCCGACCCTGCTGATGATCGGCCAGAAGGACAACACGGCGATCGGCAAGGACCTCGCCCCGCCGGAGGTGCGGGCGTCGCTCGGCAATTACCCGGAACTGGGCAAGGCGGCGGCCAAAGCGATCCCGGGGGCCAAGCTCGTGGAATTTCCGGCACTGGGCCACGCGCCGCAAATGTCCGACCCCGAGGGGTTCAACAGGGCGCTGATCGCGGGGATTGCGGCGCCTTGACCGGCATCATCACGGATAAATATCGTAGTCTCTTCCGCGACTAAGAATCTGCGTAGGTGTGGGAACGCCCGCTCTGTCATCCCGGGGCCGCGAAGCGGAGCCCGGGATCCATAAACGCCGACTGACCAAGACCTTGCGCCGTCGGCGGATCTGGATTGCCGCCCTTGGCGGCCCCTTCGGGTCCGGGCTCGCCTGCGGCGCCCCGGAATGACAGGGTGGGTTATCCTGCGGACGGCGTTGGAAGCCGTCACACAGGTGCTAAAGCCCTAAAAATACGACTTCAGCACGCCGCGGCGGCGGACGTCGAGGGTGGCGCAGTGGAACGAGCCGCCGAACGGGCCGTAGCTGAGGAACGGCGCCGGGATCGGATCGAAGCCCCAATCCTTGAGGGCCTTGGTCAGGGTCGGCTGGCTCTGGTCGACGACGATCTTCTTCTCGGTGATCGCCAGGACGTTGATCGAGGTCCAGGGCGAGCACATCGAGATCTTGCTCATGAAGCCCTCGACCGGGTCGGGGCGCGGGGCGATCAGAACGTCCCACTTCTTGAGCACGGCGGGGAGCTTCTCGACGTCGATGTAGTCCGGGTTCACCAGCACCTTGCCGGGAGCCAGCGGCATGAACGACGAGTCGATGTGCATCGGCTGCGGGCAGCGGCTCTCGATCTCGTGGATGCGGAAGCCGGGGCCGAGATGGCGGCGTAGCCACTCGATGCCCATCAGGTTGGTGACGTTGGAGCGGGTCACGAACAGGTCGCGGCCGCAGCGGACGAAGTCGGCGGCGTCGAAGACCGGCTCGAACTCGTTGACCGTGAACTGCATGGGCTCGCCGGCCTTCAGGTTCGGCACCCGGTAATCGTAATTGTAGAGGTCGTCGGTCAGCTGCGGCCGCGGGGCCGAGGTCCAGCGGGCGCCGGCGCGGAAATACTCCTTGAACAGCGACCGGTACGCATCGCCCTCGAAGTAGCGCGAGCGCCAGCACATCGGGCTCTCGATGATCTCGTCGCCGATGACCAGATACGGGTCGCGCGGGCAGGCGACGCAGAAGCCCCGGGAGGTCCAGCGCGGCGCCTTGAATTTGCGGGAAAAGTCCACCGCGTCGGGGCGGCGGATCTTGACGCCCTCGCCGGCCAGGATCTTGATGAAGTTGTCGAGCTCCTGCTGCGCCAGCTTCTTCATGAACTTGGGGTATTTCCAGCCGCTGGCGAAGCGGTAGAACGGCTGGGCCGCCCGCGGCAGGTTGAAGATCACCGTCAGGTGATGGGTCGGGATGGTGGCGCCGTCGAGGGATCCGACGATCACCTCCTCCAGCGGATCCCACTCGTTCCAGGCCATGACCGGGGAGTGAGGCGCCGGGATGCCGGGCTCCATTCCGCCCCGGAGGCCGCCGGCATGCGTGTCGTCGCTCACGGCCTCGACGGCCGTGATCGGTGATTCGCGCTCCATGACGTGTGCCCCTTCTGCGACGTGCCGCGGTCTTCTGCGCGGGCTCCTCGGCCCGGCCACCGCTTTGGCTCCCGGTGTGTCAAACGGGTGATAGACACCGGTAATCCGTGCTGCAACGTGGCAGAAACGTTCTTGGTCGCCCGGACCTATTTCTGCCGCGACCGTGACCGATTTCCCGCATCAAGCCATTTGCGAGCTTGAAAGACCATTATGAAGCGCCTGACGACCTTGGCCTCGATCGCCGGTCTCTGCACGGTCGTCGGCCTGTTCATGTCTTCCGGGCTGGAGGACGTGTCGGCCGCCGTCATGAGCGCCGGCTGGGGTGCCGCCCTGGTGGTGCTGGCCCGCCTGGCGGCCGTCGCCTGGGCGGGGCTTGGCTGGCACGTCGTGTTCCCGGCGGGCGCGGCCGGGCTCGGCGACTGCGTGTCGCTGCGGTTCGTGCGTGAGGGAATCAATACGCTGCTGCCGGTGGCGACGGTTGGCGGCGACTTCGTCGGCGCGCGGCTGATGTCCAAGCGCGGCGTCCCGGGCGCCATGGCCGGCGCCAGCATGTTCGTGGACCTGATGACGCAGGCGCTGACGCAGCTCCTGTTCACGGTGATCGGCCTCGGCCTGCTGGTCCTGATCGCCGGCGACGGGCCGATCGCCCGGACGGTGGCGGGCGGCCTGGCCGTGGCGGTGCCGGCGCTGGGCGCCTTCTACCTGATCCAGCGGCGGGCCGGGCACCGGATCATCCAGGGCCTGATGACCCGCTTCGCCTCGGGCCGCGAATGGCGCGCCTTCGGGGCCATCGACCAGCTCTACGACAGCCTGCGCCGGATGTACGGCAATCACGGCCGCTTCGTCGCGGCCCTGGTGATCCACCTGGCGGGCTGGGTCATCGGAACCCTCGAAGTCTATATTGGCCTGCATTTCATGGGCTACCCGGTCGACTTCGCGCAGGCCCTGGTGATCGAGAGCCTGGCCCAGGCGGTCCGCGGCGCCGCCTTCGCGGTGCCGGGGGCGCTGGGCGCCCAGGAGGGCGGCCTGATCGCCCTGTGCGGCCTGTTCAATATTCCCGCCGAGGCGGCGCTGGCCCTGTCGCTGGTCAAGCGCTTCGCCGATCTCGGGGTCGGCGTGCCGGGCCTGCTGCTCTGGCACCGGATCGAGGCCAAGCTCGCCGCCGAGACCCCCGCCGAGGCCGAGCGCGAGCCGGAGGCCGCCTCCGGCCGCACCGCCAAGCTGGTGCCGCAGCCGGCGACCCTCGGCCCGTTCTACAGCTACGCCCCGCCCCGGATGGGGTCGCGGATCGGCGATGGCGAGGAGTTGAAGAAGTGCGCCTGACCCGTCGGCTCGCGGCCGTCGCCCTGCTGGCCGCCCCTCTCCTCGCTCCGGTCTCCGCCTGGGCCGCGGACGATCCCGCGGTGCAGACCGTGCGCGACCTCTACGCCGCCTTCACCGACGCCCTGAAGGACGGCCCGAGCCCCCTGCCCGCCCGGGTGGCCGCCGTGGGACCGGCCCTGGAGAAGGCGTTCGACTTCCCCGCCATGGCCCGCGTCGCGGTCGGCTCGAAATGGTCGAGCTTCACCCCGGAGCAGCAGGCGGCGGTCACCGACGCGTTCAAGCGCAGCCTGACCGTCACCTACGCCAATCGCCTGGCCCGGGCGGCCGGCGGCAAGTTCGACGTGACCCCGAAGGTCGAGGAGCGCGGCAGCCAGCGCGTGGTGCCGACCCGCGTCACCGCCGCCGACGGCGACGATTCCGCGGTCGATTTCGTGGTCAATGCCGACAACCGCATCCAGGACGTGCTGCTCAACGGCGATGTCAGCGAGATCGCCGCCCAGCGCAACGCCCTGTCGACGCCCCTGAAATCCGGCGGCGCCGACGCGGTGGTGAAATTCCTTCGCCAGCGTGCCGACAGCATGCTCGCCGCAAAACCGACACCGTGACTACAGACGCCGCGAAGACAGCAGCCGTGCCTGCCGCCCGCATCGGGCCGCACGCGGCCATCGCCGCCTGAGGCGGCCGGACGACCGCACGGACCCGACCGGATGGACCTCACCGCCCTGGCGCTCACCGCATCCTCGTGGCTCTCGCTGCTCTGCCTTCTCCTGGCGGCGGCGGGCTGTCTCTATGCGCTGGCCGCCGCCTACCTCGCCGGCCGCTTTGCCGCCCGGCCGGTGCCGGCGCTGGAAGCGGGCGCGCCCCGACCGTCCGTGACGGTGCTCAAGCCGCTCTGCGGCCTGGAGCCCAACCTGTACGAGAATCTCGAGACCGTGCTGCGCCAGGATTACGCCGGCCCGGTCCAAATCGTGTTCGGCGTCCAGAAGGCCTCCGATCCGGCCATCGCCGTGGTCGAGCGGCTGAAGCAGGCCTACCCGGCCGCCCGCATCGACCTCGTGACCGATGGGCGCCAGCACGGCTCGAACCGCAAGGTCTCGAACTTGATCAACATGGCCGAGCGGGTCGCCCACGACATGATCGTGCTGGCCGACAGCGACATGGTGGTCCGGCCCGATTACCTGGAGCGCCTCGTCGCCGAGCTGTCGCAGGAGGGCGTCTCCGGCGTCACCTGCCTGTATCACGGCGTCCCGGCCTTCCGCGGGCTCTACGACCAGCTCTCGGCGCTCGCCATCGACACGCAGTTCCTGCCCAACGTGGTGATGGGCCTGAGCCTCGGCCTGGCCAAGCCGTGCTTCGGCTCGACCATCGCATTCACCCGGGCGAACCTCGACGCGGTGGGCGGCTTCCGCCGCTTCCGCAACGACCTGGCCGACGATTACGCGATCGGCGCGGCCCTGCGCGGCCTCGGCGGGCGGGTGGTGATCCCGAGCTTCACCATCGGCCATACCAGCGTCGACACCGAGCTCCCCGGCCTGTGGCGGCACGAGCTGCGCTGGAACCGCACCATCCGCACCGTCGATCCGGCGGGCTATGCCGGCTCGATCGTCACCCACGCCCTGCCCCTGGCCCTGATCGGCGCGCTCCTGCCCGGCGCCGGCACCGGCGCGCTGGTGGTAGCCGGCCTGGCGCTGGCCGGCCGGATCGTCCTGTGCCGGCAACTGGAACGGGCGTTCGGCCTCGCCCCGCACCCCTACGGACTGTTGCCGATCCGCGACATCCTCTCCTTCCTGAACTTCTCCTGGGCCTTCGTGTCGGGGGCGGTGACATGGAAAGGTCATGATTATCACGTGGTTGCGGACGGTACTCTGATCCCGGACGCCGAACTCGGCCGCGACGCCAGCGCACCCACACGTTGAACGCGACCACCGCCTCCTCACCCCTCCCCCCGGCAACGCCCTGAGGCCTTGAACCCCATGCGCACGCTCTTCCTCCAGGCCCCCACCTTCGACGGTTTCGACGGCGGCGCCGGCTCCCGTTATCAGGCCAAGCGCGAGATCAAGTCGTTCTGGTACCCGACCTGGCTGGCCCAGCCGGCCGCCCTGGTGCCGAACTCGAAGCTGATCGACGCGCCCCCGCACAACATCAAGCTCCCCGAGATCGTGGCCCAGGCCAACGACTTCGACCTCGTCGTGCTCCACACCTCGGTGCCGTCATTCAAGTCCGACGTGAAGACGATCGAGGCCCTCAAGGCCGCCAACCCGAAGCTGATCGCCGGCCTGATCGGCGCCAAGGTCGCGGTCGACGCCGCCGGCGCTATGGCTCAGGCCCCGGTGGTGGATTTCTGCGCGCGCAACGAGTTCGACTTCACCGTCAAGGAAGTCGCCGACGGCGTCCCGATGTCCGAGATCAAGGGTCTGTCCTATCGCGATGCGAACGGCGTCGTGGTCCATAACGAGGACCGCGAGATCATGACGGACATGGACCAGCTGCCCTTCGTCACCAGCGTCTACAAGCGCGATCTGGAGATGGAGAAGTACTTCATCGGCTACCTGAAGCATCCCTACATCTCGTTCTACTCCGGCCGGGGCTGCAAGAGCCGCTGCACCTTCTGCCTCTGGCCGCAGACGGTCGGCGGGCACACCTACCGCACCCGCTCGGTCGCCCACGTGATCGAGGAGATCAAGTACTGCCTGAAGGAGTTCCCGCAGACCAAGGAGTTCTTCTTCGACGACGACACCTTCACGGATAACCTCCCGCGTGCGGAGGAAATCGCCCGGGAGCTGGGCAAGCTCGGCGTCACCTGGTCGTGCAACGCCAAGGCGAACGTGCCCCGCGAGACCCTGAAGGTCCTCAAGGAGAACGGCCTGCGCCTGCTGCTCGTCGGCTACGAGTCCGGCAACCAGCAGATCCTGCACAACATCAAGAAGGGCATGCGGGTCGAGGTCGCGGAGAAGTTCACCCAGGATTGCCACGAGCTCGGCATCGCCATCCACGGCACCTTCATCCTCGGCCTGCCGGGCGAGACCAAGGAGACGATCCAGGAGACGATCGCCTTCGCCAAGCGGATCAACCCGCACACGATCCAGGTCTCCCTGGCGGCTCCCTACCCGGGTACCTTCCTGTACAAGCAGGCGGTGGAGAACGGCTGGCTCGACATCGAGAACGCCGAACTCGTCGACGAGAACGGTGTGCAGGTCGCCCCGCTGCACTACCCGCACCTGTCGCACACCGAGATCTTCACGTCGGTGGAGGAGTTCTACAAGAAGTTCTACTTCCGCGCGCCGAAGATCGCCTCGATCGTCAGCGAGATGGTGCGCTCCCCCGACATGATGAAGCGCCGCCTGCGTGAGGGCGTAGAGTTCTACCGCTTCCTCAAGGAGCGCCAAGGTACCGCCAAGGCGGCGTAAAAGCAGGGGTCCGGGGCCTCCGGCCCCGGCGGGGAGCGCGGGGCGGAGCCCCGCCTCTTTTCCAGGGCTCCGCCCTGGACCCGCGAGAGGGCTCGCCCTCTCGACACCCATGACGAGGTTGTTGTGAAGCGTCTTGTCGTTACGGCCGATGATTTCGGGTTGAGCCTCGAGGTCAACGAGGCCGTCGAGCAGGCTCACCGGGAGGGGATCCTCACCGCGGCGAGCCTGATGGTCTCGGCGCCTGCCGCCGCCGATGCCGTGGCCCGGGCGAAGCGGATGCCGTCCCTGCGGGTCGGCCTCCACCTCGTCCTGGTGGAAGCCTGGCCGACCTTGCCGGCGGCGCAGCTGCCCGACCTGACCGATGCCGTCGGCCTGATGCGCGCCGACATGGCCCGGGTCGGCCTCGACCTCGCCCGCAAGCCTGCGGCCCGGCGCCAGCTCGCCGCCGAGATCGAGGCGCAGTTCGAGGCCTACCGGGCGACCGGCCTGCCCCTCGATCACGTCAACGCCCATAAGCACTTCCACGTCCACCCGCTGATCGCCGGCGCGGTGCTGCGCATCGGGCGCGGCTACGGCATGCGGGCGATCCGCGTCCCCCGGGAGCCGCGGCAGGTGCTTCGCCGGGCCGAAGCGAGCGCCCGACCCCGGCCGGCTCTCGACATCGCCCCGTGGGCGGCCCTGCTCGCCGTGCGCGCCCGCCAGGCCGGCCTGCTGATCCCCGACCGGACCCTCGGCCTCGCCTGGTCCGGCGCGATGACTCCGTCGCGGGTGGCGGCGTTACTGGCTGAGCTTCCGGACGGCCTGACCGAGCTCTACACCCATCCCGCCACCGCCGGCGGGTTCCCCGGCGAGGCGCCCGGCTACCTCTACGCCGACGAGCGCGATGCGCTGATCGCCCCGGCCTCCCGGGCCGCGGCCGACGCACAGGGCGCGGTCAGGGGCGGGTTTTCGGACTTTTCGGGTTAGGGGCGCCCGAGGTTTTCGCCTCGAAGCGAGCCGCTAGAGGATGATCGCGCAAGGCGTGGTCAACCGTAACGAGGCGTCGGCCTTCCACGAGACATTGCGCCAGCAACATCCTGTCGAACGGGTCACGCGTCGGCGGCATCGGTTCGACGGCAGCGACGGCGTGCGAAGCCGTGATCGGTAGCATCCCGATCCCGACAGCCTCGAAGAACTCTGCCAACATCCCGAGCGGCATGCCCGGATCGAGTTTACCGAGACGCGCCTTGATTGCGATCTCCCAGAGGCTCGCGGCGCTGGCCGCGAGATCCAATTCAGGCTGCGCAAGCGCCCGTGCGATCGACGGACTCACCGCATCGAGCTGCTTCAGCGCGATGGCGAGAAGGATGTGGCTGTCGAGAAGCAGTCTCACGAGCCGGACGACGGCTGGATGAGAAAATCCTCGGACAAGGGATCGTCGAAGTCGTCCGCGATGAAGCCTGGACCGCGTGTGATTCCGCGGGCACGCAAGAACGCTTCGCCAGCCTCGACGTCCAGCCCACGTCCCCGGCGATGGGGCACTAGGTCGAGCACCGGCCTGCCGTTCCGCGTCACGACGATGGTCTCGCCGCCTTCGACGCGGGCGGCAAGCTCCACCAGTGCCGTTGCTGCCTTCTCCAATGCGATCGTTGTCATGCAGCGAGGTTAGAGCGCGTTGCGTTCGCTGGGAAGATGCGCGTTTGAACCTGGCCTTGGACGAGGCGGCAGCGCGTCCCGATGCTGCGAACTCGGACCTTCTCCGATTGACCGCTCATAATACCTGACTAAAGTCAGCTATCATGATGCCTGAGTCCATCGCCCGCTTCCGCCGCTTCGCCCGCGCTGTCACCGCGGAGGTCGGCGCCCTCGACAGCTCGTTCCTCGGGCGCGGCCGGCCCCTTGGGGCCGCCCGCGTGGTGAACGCGATCGGCGCGGGGCGGACCGATGTCGCCGAGATCCGAGCCTATCTCGGTCTCGATTCCGGCCTGATGAGCCGCCTGCTCCGGAGCCTCGAAGAGGAGGGTCTGGTCACCACCGAGACGCATCCCGATGATGCCCGCCGCCGGGTCGCGCGCCTTACGGAGGCCGGGCAGCGGGAGTTTTCTGCCTACGAGGAACTGTCCGATGCGCGCGCCTCGGCGCTGCTGGAGCGTGCGCCCCGCGCTCCGGAGTTGCTGCACGCGATGGATCTGGTCGCCCTAAGCCTCGGTCGCGACCGGATCGCGATCGAGGAGGCCGACCCGCGGAGCGAGGCCGCCCGCACCTGCCTGGAGGCGTATTACACCGAGCTCGCGCGCCGGCTGAAGACCGGGTTCGACGTCAAGCTGTCCCGCGATCCCGAGGCGAAGGCGATGGTCCGGCCGCGCGGCGCGTTCCTGCTCGCCATGGCGGACGGGCTGCCGGTGGGATGCGTTGGCCTGAAGGGCAGCGGCGGCCCGGTCGCCGAGGTCAAGCGGCTCTGGATCGACCCCGCGGCCCGGGGTTTCGGCCTCGCCCGCCGCCTGATGGAGGCCGTCGAGGCCGCCGCCCGCGACCTGGCGATTGCGGTGCTGCGCCTCGACACCAACAGCGCCCTGCCGGAAGCCCTGGCGCTCTACCGCAAGGCGGGCTGGGTCGAGATCGATCGCTTCAACGACGACCCCTACCCCGACCACTTCTTCGAAAAAGTTCTCTGACGGGTCGGGGCCGGCCTACTTGGCCGGCACCGGATCCGCCGGGGCGGTGCTCTTCCGCAGCGCGGCCGCGGCGGCCTTCTCACCCTCCGGGCGGTCGTCGTCGGCCTGCGTGGGCGGCTCGCCCAGCGTCGCCGGCACGACGAAGAACGCCGCGATCAGGGTGAAGAACAATGACAGCGCCAGCAGCTTGCCCATGCTGGCCGTGCCCGGGTGGCTCGACAGGACCAGGGAGCCGAAGGCGCTGCCGGTGGTGAGCGCCGAGAAGAAGATCGCCCGGGTCAGGCTGGAGGCGAGCATGTCGGTCACCCCCGCCCGCCACGCGATCACGTAGTAGATGTGGAACGCGACGCCGACCGCGAGCATCAGCGGCAGGGCGATGATGTTGGCGAAGTTCAGCGGCATGTCGATGATGCGCAGGGCCATCAGGGTCCACAGGGTCGCGATGACCAGCGGGCCGAGCGTCATCGCCACGTCCCACGGCTTGCGCAGGGCTACCGACAGGATGACGAAGATCAGCACGAAGGCCGTCACGGCCGCCTGAACGAAGGCGCCCAGGATCGTGTAGGTCGATTGCGTCGTGGCCACCGGCGCGCCGGTGGCGTGGGGCGCGACCTTCAGCACCTCGTCCGAGAAGGTGCGCAGCACCTCGTCGTCGTTCGAATCACCCTTGGGATGGACCTCGATGCGGGCGCGCCCGTCCGCGGCGACCCAATCGGCCTTTAGCTGCGGCGGCAGGTTGTCGAGCGTGATCTTCTCCGGGTGGAGCAGGTCGCGCAGGCGCTGCAGCAGCGGCACGAGGTCCTTGGTCAGGGCGACCGAGGCCGCCTCGCGCAGCGGCACCGGCCCGCCGGCGAGCTTGTCGAGGGTGCCGGCGAGCTGCTTGGCGGTCTGCGCGCCCTTGGCCTCGCCCTTGCCGTCGCCCGCGACGCCGTTCAGGGCCGTGGCGGCGTCCTTGAGCGCCTTCACGTTCTCGGCGTCGGTCGGAGGCGGCGGCTTGCGGCCGGGATTGAGCACCGGGTCGAGGAGCTGGGCCGTGTCGGCGATGGCCGCGAGCTTCTTGTCTTGGTCGCGCGGCACGAAGGTGTCGATGCTGTTGACCGAGGAGGTCACCGGCAGGGCCGCGAGGGTCTTCGACAGGGCCGGGACCGCGTCGACGTTCGGCGCCAGTACGTCGATCAAGTTGGGGCTGGTCTCGGGGTTCTTGATCAGGTCGAGATAGGTGGCGATCGATTCCGTCTTCGTGCTGCGCAGGTGCATCGGGTTGGAATCGAACGGCAGGTGCCAGAGCAGAGGCGCCCCGGCCAGGGTCACCAGGCCGACCGCGATCAGGATCGGCTTGCGCTTGCGGATGATCCACGGATCGACGCCGACTAGCCACTCGGTCTGCACCGCTTCCTTCTCGCCCTTGGGCTTGAACACCGCGATCAGCGCCGGCAGCAGCGTGAGGGCGAACAGGAAGGCCACGATCATGCCGACGCCGGCGATCAGGCCGAGCTCCGAGACGCCCCGGAAGGCGGTTGGCAGGAAGGCGAAGAAGCCGGCCACCAGCGACACGGCGGCGAGCGTCAGCGACCAGCCGACGCCGCGGGCGGCGGCCCGGATCGCGCTCTGGAGGGTCGGCTGCTCGTAGCGATCCGCCCGGTAGCGCACCGAGAACTGGATGCCGAAATCGATGCCGAGTCCGACGAACAGGGCCGCGAAAGCCACCGAGATCGGGTTCAACTCCTTGACCATGATCAGGCCGAGGGCGGCGGTGACGATGAGGCCCGCGAAGGTGGTGATCAGCACCGCGCCGACGAGCTTGCCCGAGCGCAGGGCCAGCCACAGGAACAGCACGATCGCGCCGACGATGATGCTGTTGTTGAGGCCGGCATCTTCCGAGAGGGTCGCGAACTCCTCGTCCGCCACCGCCACCGTGCCGGTCAACCGCATGCGCAGGCCGTGCTCGGAATCGATCTTGAGGTCCTGCGCGACGTTGCGGATCAGCTTGGTCGCCTGGTAGCCGGGCTCGAGCGCGTTGAAGTCCAGCACCGGCTGGATGATCACGAACTTCATCTTGTCCGTGACGCTGCTTTCGCCGTTGGCGAGCAGCTCCTGCCAGGACATCCGCGCGGGCTTGCCGGCCAGCACCTTCTGCAGGGTGGCGTCGATCTGGCCCATGGGCTTGTCGAGGTCTTCGAGCTTGGCGTCGCCGGACTTCACGCCGCGCGCGCCGAGCGAGAGCACCCGCATCACGCCACGCAGGGACGAGTCGGCGGCGAGCGGCCCGAGCAGGCCCTGCTGCTGGGTCAGCTCCTCCAGCGTCTTGTCGAGCTGGGCCTGGGGCATCAGCAGCAGGCCGTTCTTGTCGAAGAACGGGCCGCCATCCGGCCGGTAGACGGTCTCGATCAGGTTCTTGTGGGCGGTGAGCGCCTTGGCGAGGTTGGCGGCGGCCTCCTCGGTCTCCTCCGGCGTCTCGCCGTTGATCACGGCGACGATGGTGTTGCCGCGCTGCGGGAACGCCTTCTCGAAGTTGATCTCGTCCTGGCGCCAGGGCTCCTTCGGGTCGATCAGCCGCTCGACATCGGTGTTGATGCGGAACAGATGCGCCGCGACTCCGAGGCTCGCGACCGTGATGAACGCCATCAGGGCGATCACGATCCACCGATACCGCACCGAGAACGCGACGAGACCTTCGATCACGAGCACCCTACCTGTTCGCCCCGGATGCGCCCCATGCGCGACCGGCTTATCCCAACCGCTCCGCCGTCCGCCCCGACCTAATCGGTGCGGACGGGCTCAGACGCCCGCGTGAAGACCGCCCCACGATCCGCGCGGACAATCTTCGGTGTCGGGGAACGCCGCACCGCCCAATCTGGTCGCACACCGCGCATGCGCAAGCCGGGCTTGCCCAATGCGGGACGCGGCGCAGCCGCCGGCTGCCTGCCACCCCTTGCATCGCGGCCACAGGGCTCAGTAAAGAGCGTGGTCTCAGATTGCAACGCGATGGCCCCCGTGCGGCCTTCGCCTAGGCGGATGTGCGATGGCGCACGGCAATCCTGGGATGGGCGCCAAAATCTTGGGATTTCGGTCGCATTGCGGACGCAATGCACGTGCTGTCCTCAACCGTCAGGCGATCTGTTCCGCCAATCCCGTCGCAGGCAAGCCATGTGGCGCGGTTGCGTCAGGCGCGGAATAAGTCGTTATGGCCTCGCCGAAACGGGGCCGTTTCAGATGAGTTCCAAGCTAGAGCGCTGGAATTCGAAGTTTTTTCGCGGTAAGCACCCCGACGCCCCGGGGCCGACGCAGTAAGGAGCCGCAATCTTGGGTATCCCCCTCCGGTACGTCGCGAAGATCGGCGGCTACATCCTCAAGCAGCACCTCACGGGCCGCAAGCGCTACCCGCTGGTGATGATGATGGAACCCCTGTTCCGCTGCAATCTCGCCTGCGCCGGCTGCGGTAAGATCGATTACCCGGACGAGATCCTCAACAAGCGCCTGCCGGTCGCCGACGCGCTCGAATCGGTGCGCGAGTGCGGCGCTCCCGTGGTGGTGATCGCCGGTGGCGAGCCGCTGCTGCACAAGGACCTGCCGCAGATCGTCGAGGGCATCATCGCCCAGAAGAAGTTCGCGATCGTCTGCACGAACGCGCTGCTGCTCGAGAAGAAGATCAAGGACTACAAGCCCAGCCCGTACTTCACCTGGTCGATCCATCTGGATGGCGACAAGGAGATGCACGACCAGTCGGTGTGCCAGCGCGGCGTCTACGACAAGGCGGTCTCGGCCATCGCCAAGGCCAAGGAGATGGGCTTCCGGGTCACCATCAACTGCACCTTCTTCAACAACTCCTCCCCGGAGAAGATCGCCGACTTCTTCGACAGCGTGACCCGGATGGGCATCGACGGCATCACCGTCTCCCCCGGCTACGCCTACGAGCGCGCCCCCGACCAAAAGCACTTCCTGAACCGCAAGGCGACCAAGGAGCTGTTCCGCGGCGTCTTCCGTCACGGGAAGGAGAAGGGCCGTGAGAAGTGGACCTTCCAGCAGTCGGGCCTGTTCCTCGACTTCCTGGCCGGCAACCAGACCTACCACTGCACCCCCTGGGGCAACCCGACCCGCACCGTGTTCGGCTGGCAGAAGCCCTGCTACCTGCTCGGCGAGGGCTACGCGGCGACCTTCAAGGAGCTGATGGAGGAGACCGACTGGGATTCCTACGGCACCGGCAACTACGAGAAGTGCGCCGACTGCATGGTTCATTCGGGCTACGAGGCCTCCTCGGTGGTCGATTCGGTCCGCAAGCCCTGGAAGCCGCTGGTCCACGCGATCCGCGGCATCAAGACCGACGGTGCCATGGCCCCCGAGGTCAGCCTGGAGAACCAGCGCCCGGCCGAGTTCGTGTTCTCGCGCAACGTCGCCCAGAAACTCTCCGAGATCAAAGCGGCCGGCGTCGACACCAAGCAGGAAGCCCGCAAGCGCACCGCGGCCTGATCGCCCACTGAGAATTGCATTTGAAAGGCCGTCGCGGGCTCCCGCGGCGGCCTTTTCCGTTGGTGACATCTCGGCCGGCGCGGCCGGCCCAAGCAGACATGCAAGTGTCATCTCCGCCTCCTAGCTACGGCCAAGCTTGGGGGCGAGACGATGGCACGGGGAACGCGCGCTGTTCAGGTCGCGACGGCGATCTGGCTGGTCATGGCGGCGACGAATGCGGCCGAAGCCCAGTCACGGGCGGTCTCCCGGCCGAACCTGATCTATGCCGACGGGCCGGTGGCCGTCGATGTCAACGGCTCGACCTTCGTCAATCACGGTCTTCAGGGCGTCGGGCGGATTTCCGCTTCCACGCGCGATTTCCTGGGCGACACGCTGGGCTCGTTCTCATCGCTCGCGATCGACCTGACCTCGTGGCGGCGCAACGGCGCCGGCTATAGCGGCACGCTCTACACATTGCCGGACCGGGGCTACAACGATCCGAGCGGCGGCCTGTTCTCGGATTATGCGGGCCGCCTGAACCGGTTCACCCTGACCTTCGTGCCCGAACCCGGCGCGAATCTCCCGCAAGCGACGGCCTCGCAGCGGCAGATCACCCTGACGCCGAATGGCGGGATCGTCCTGGCCGATGCCAACGGCCAGCGCTTCAGCGGCCTCGACCCGAGCACGGGGACGACGGTGCAACTCGGGCGGGTCCTGCCCTCGGCCGCCACCGGTCCGAGCGCCGGCCGGATCAGCCTCGACGCCGAGGGGCTGGCCCGGCGGCTCGACGGCTCGTTCTACGTCAGCGACGAGTACGGCCCGAACATCTATTATTTCAACGCGCGCGGCCAACTGCAGGGCATGCTCGGCATCCCGGACGCATTCCGGCCGGTCACGAACGGCCAGCTGAACTTCAATTCTCTGACCCCGCCCGACACTGGGCGGCGCAACAACCAGGGATTCGAGGCGCTGTCGCTGACGCCGGACGGCCGCAGCCTCGTGACCATCCTGCAGAGCGCCACGCTCCAGGATTCGGGTCCGGGCCAGCAGCAGCGCGCCAACACCCGTATCCTGGTCTACGACGTCTCGACCAACCCGACGCCGTCGGCGCCGGTGCGGGGCTACGCCCTGCAATTGCCGATCTACCGGGACAACGGCGATGGCGGCGCGCCGAACCGCACGGCGGCGCAGAGCGAGATGCTGGCCCTCAACGACACCCAGTTCCTGGTCCTGTCGCGCGACGCGAACGGCCTCGGCACCGGCAACACCACGCCGATCGTGTTCAAGAGCGTGCTGCTCGTCGATATCGGCGGGGCGACCAACCTGGCCGGTACCGCCTTCGACGGGACGACCCCGATCGCGCCCGGCGGCGTCCTGCGCTCCGACATCCGTCCCGCTCAGTCGACCGAACTGGTGAACCTGCTGAACCCGGTCGAGCTCGGCCGGTTCGGCATGAACCTCAACACCAATCCGGCGACGCGCACGACCCTGTCGGAGAAGGTCGAGGCCATGGGTCTCGTCCCGGTCCTCAGCGAGCTGGCCCCCAACGACTACTTCCTGCTGATCGGCAACGACAACGACTTCCTGACCCGCCAGGGCGTCGTGAACGGCGAGGCCTACGATGCCGGGATCGAGAACGATTCGATCATCCTCGCCTACCGGCTGACGCTGCCGACCTACGTCGATCCCTACTCCCTGTCGGTGATGAAGCGGACCGCCCCCATCGTCCTCCAGGGGCTCGGTGGCGCGACGCTGGGCTACGCGGCGTCCGCGATTCAGGGCGTTCAGGACCATCTCTCCGCCCTGCGCCGAGGCACCGGTCTCGCCGGTCCCTGGAGCCAAGCCGGTGGCGTCTGGGTCGGCGGAAGCTTCCTGTTCGCTGACCAGCCGCGCAACGGCGGCCTGCCCCTCGATCGGACGATCCTCCAGGGCAGCGCCGGTGTCGACTTGCCCCTCGACGGCCCCTGGCGGGCGGGCGTCGCTGTGGGCGGCGGCAGCGGCTCGCTCAACCGTCCGGGCGGCTTCCGGCAGGAGCACAGCGCCTTCACGGTCTCGGGCTATGCCGGCTATTACGATCCCGATTTCTACGTCCAGGGCATCGTCGGCGGCGCCCCCGATATCGCCCTCGACCGCATCGCCCGCCCGGCCGCCTACGGGCTGACCGCCAGCGCCCGGACCGCCGCCAGTGCCCTGGCCCTCGATGTCGAGGCGGGACGCCCGTTCCGGATCGGGGATTTCGGCCTGACGCCGTTCGTCGGGCTCACCCATCTCGCCGGCCGCGTCGACGGCTTCACCGAGACCGGCGCGGCCGGGAACAACGTCGCCTATCGCGGCCTCAACGTCTTCCAGACCACCACCCGCCTCGGGGCCGAGTTGGCCTTCTACGGCTTCGGCGACGTGATCCCGTCGCTGCGGGTCGCCTACAACCTCGCTACCGGGCCGCAGGGCAGCAACGGCTTCGCCCGGCTCGCCAGCGTCCAGAACGTGCTGGCCGGAGCCTCCATCCCGGTCGCGTTCCTGCGCGACGACTTCGTGAGCGTCGGAGCAGGCCTGCAGGGCAGCCTGACCGAGCAGCTGGGCTGGCGCGTCGACTACCTCGCCTCGGTCGGCACGCGCGCCGGTGTCGGCCATGGCGTGACGGTGGGCCTGCGCTACCAGTGGTGAGCGGGGTAGCCGACCGGGTGATCGACACGGCGTAGCCCGTGGGTGGCACCTGCCCGCCCGGCGGCGCATCCTTCAGGGCGTCCCAGGTCCTACTCGCGGCCTCGAAGTCGGGGTGCTAAGACCGATACGCATCGTCCGTCGAGCTTGGCCGGAATGCTATTTCGGCCTCATGATGTTGTCGCTATAGCGGATTTATCAGTCGTTCGGAACTTAAGCGTCTGACAAGATTTGTGCATCCGTCGATTATCAATAATCGCGGGTGAAAGCCATGCTCCGCTTCGTGGGCCAAGACAGGAAAAGGTTCGGCCGAACCCTGCTTTTGGCTTCTATCCTTTCAGGTTCTGTCGCTGGGGCTTGGACTGATCCCGCGCCGGAGATGGAAGCTCGATCCGAAGCGGATCAGGGGAGCCGTTTGAAGCGAGAAGCACCGGTCTTCAGCTACCGGCAGTTCACGGCGCAGCTTCCCGCCCTCACCTCATCCGCGGAAGACGCGGATGCGCCCGAAGCAGAGTCCTTCAGTCTGCCCTCGCAGCCGCGGTTTCCGGCGTCGGCTCCTCCGGTTCGCCAGGAGCAGGCGGGTCTCATGGGGCGGTTCGGCGAGACGATCGATGCCGAGGCGGCACGGGAGGGGCTTTCCGGCGCGCGGTCGGAGCCCGCCCCGGCGGAGCCCTCGACCACGGCGGCCGTCGCGGAGCAGACGGCGACGGCCGATCCTCAGGCCACACATGTGTCGGGAGCGGCCAAGCCCAAGCTTTTGGGGAGCGGGCGGGCGAGCTGGTACAAGCATCCCGGCAGGACTGCCAATGGTGAGACCTACGACCCGAACAAGCTCACGGCCGCGCACCACACCTTGCCATTCGGGACGAAGGTCAAGGTCGTCAACACGCGCAATGGCCGCTCCGTCATCGTTCGGATCACGGACCGGACCAACGAGCGCACCAAGGCCAAACGGAACTACGCCATCGATCTGTCGCGCGCGAGCGCCCAGCGGATCGGCATCGAGGGCATTGGACGCGTCGCCCTGTACAAGGTGGAGTGAAGCGGGCCGCGTGACCCACAAACAGCCAAGGCAGCCCACGGGCCCAAGTCGCGTTCACCCAAATCTCGGATGACAGGCATCCGGTATCAGGGCGTCCGCTGCGCCCGGTGTTTGACGCGCAGGATCTCGACGATACGCGCCTCGGAACGCACCCGATAGAAGACGATGTAATTTCGATGCGCGATCAACTCGCGCACGGCGTCCGGCAGGCCGGGCCGCCCCGGTCGGCCGAGATTTGGGTGTCGTGCCAGCGGCAAGGTCTTATCGTGGAGCGCTTGAGCAAAAGCTCGGGCTTTGGCCGGATCGTCCTGGCCGATATACCGGATGATGGCACGCAGATCCTCGCGCGCCTTCGGGCGCCATTCGATCCGATAGGACGTCTTTGCGGGCGGCATCGGTCAGGCCCGGCGGCGCCAGGAGGCGATCCTTCAGGTCCGCCCGGCCCCGCCCTCAAGCTCGGCCAGGTCGTCGCGCAGCTCGTCCATGAGCGCGTCGTGCGAGAGGTTCGGCCGCGGGTCGTCGAGGGAGTCCTGAATCTCGGCGGCGAGCCAATCTGCATCAGCGGCGGCGCGGTGGGCTTTGCGCATCGCCTCAGCCCGGCCCCGATTGCCGGGTGCCTGGCTCGTCTCGCTCGGATCCCAGTCGCTGGCGTCGAAGCGGCCGATGGTGATGCCAACGCCGCGCAGCACGTTCAGGGCCGCGAGCGGATTGCCGAAGCGGCGCGGCTCCGTGCTGCGGGCCTTCGCCAGCACGGCGGCTGTCCCGCTGCGCGTGGCGATCTCCACCAGGAACGTCCCACCCTCGCCTTTCAGCGTCACGCCCGCCACGCCGCCGGCAACGTTGGTGGCACGCAGTTGCTCGATCGTCATGCTCCGCATGAGTCGCGCTCTCGAAACGATCCTCACAATCGCGGACAGGTACGCATGTTTCCTAGAACACGTGCAACGGTCGGCGGGTTGAAGGCAGCGTATCCGCCGCCGATTTCACCCCGCCCGGACGCGTCGCCCCACGAACAGCCACGGCAGAACGCAGGCCGCCGACAGGGCGATCGAGACCGCGTAGGCGGTGATCGTGTCGGTCCGGCCGAGCAGCAGGTGGATGCAGACGTAGAAGGCCAGCACGCCGAACGCGCCCTGGGCGCTGCCGCGCACGACGTCGAGGGAGGCGCGGACGCCGTCCTGGAACCGGGCGAAGGCGATGAGCGGCCAGGAGATGATCGGGATCGGCGCCAGGAGCCCGCTGAGACCCGAGCCGAGAGTGGGCGCGAGCCCGGAGACCATCAGGACGAGGGCGGTCGCCGCCGCGAGGCGCGCCGGCATGTCCCAGCGCGGCGGTCGCGGTCGCCGGCGCGGCGCATCGGGGTCGGCTGCCCGCGGGCACAGCGCCACCACGAGCGCCATGGCCGGAACGTCGATGGCGGTGGCGAGCCACAGCCCGGGCCGGACCAGCCCGTGCAGCACGATCCCGCTCAGCACGAAGGCCGACAGCGCGGCGCACAGGGACGCGACCGGCCCCATCCGCGGGGCGCAGAGAGCGTAGGCGAGGTAGCAGAGCGTGACCGCCCCAAGCCCCTCCACCGAGCCGATGGCGGCCTCGGCGGCGAAGCTCTCGCCCTGTTCGAGGGCGAGGTAGATCGAGATCGGCGCCGAGGTGAGCGGCAGGCCCGAGAGCAGGCCGCCGACCAGGCTGCCCCAGCGGCGTGAGGCCGCCGACACCGCCCACATCAGAGTCGGGGTGAGGGCGATCTTGGCGGCGATCAGGCTCATTCCCCGCCCCGCTCAGGCCGCCTCCGGGGGCTCCCCGTCATCCGGCTCGGCGGGCGAATTCAGCATGTCTTCCAGTTCGTCCACGAGGCGGTCGATCTGGTCCTCGGTGGCGAGCACCTTCAGGACCTCGCCGGTTTCGGTCTCCACGGCCAGCTCGATATGTGGCCCGACCCGACTCGTCAGAACCCGGGCCAGGATCTTGATGGCGCTCATGCGAATGCATCCTCCGAGGCGATGAGGCCGACGGCGACGGCCGGCCCGCAGGTGGAGATCCAGTCGGGATCGCCGGCGATCCGGTCGTGCAGCAGGCTCACGAGCCGGACGGCCTCGCGCCCCAGCCGCTCCGCCAGGCGCGGCCCCAGGAAGGCGCCCGCGCCGCAGACGACGAGGGGCGCGTTGGCCGCCAGGTCGGGCCGGCTGAGCAGCGTGGCGGCGGCGTCGTGCAGCAGCCGCAACTGCGCCTCTGCGAAGTAGGCCGCGAGCAGCGCCCAGGCCTCAGGCGTGCCCTCCCCCCGGTCGCGCCCGACAATCCGGGCGAGCCGGGTCTCGCTCTCGGGGATCGACTTGCCCTTGCGGTCGCCGCTGGCCTGTTGGTCGGCCCCCTCGGGGAGCAGGCCCAGGATCCGGTACACGTCCGCCATATGGGCGAAGGTCTCGGTCATCAGTCGGGTTCGGCGGCCTGCGAACGGGGCGTGGTCGGCGAGCGCGATCACCGGCGTGCGGACGATCCCGGTATAGACCAGCTCCCCCGTCTCCAGCCGCTCGGCATCGCTGTAGCCGGTGGCGGCCGGGCGTCCGGCGACGATCGGGATCAGGTCGGCGGTGGTGGAGCCGATATCGACGAGCAGCGCGTCCGGGGTGTGCCGGCCGGCCAGGGCCGCGGTGGCGTGCCAATTGGCCGAGGCCACGTCCGCGGATACCCCCGCGGCCGCCCCCGGAGCGACGAGGCCGGAGCGGCCGGCATAGATCCGCACGGTGCCGGACAGGTGCGTGTCCGCCCAGCCCGAGAGCGCCGCCACGCCTTCGCGCCGGTCGGCGAAGCAATCGGTGAGCTCCCCCGTCATGGTCACGGCGTGCCGGGCCTCGCCCCGGGCCCAGTCGGGCAGCGCCGCCAGGGATCCGTCGAGGGCCCCGACCCCCTGCCAGAGCGGGCACGGGACCTGGGCCGCCGCGACCACCCGGCCGTCCTCGACCAGAGCGGCCTTGACGTGGACCCCGCCGAGGTCCCACCCGATCGTCTTTCCCCCTGGCATGCGCATATGACCGCGACGAACGCCTCACTGAACGATGGAAACGGGCGCCCCGGCTTCGCGGTGATCCCGGTGCTCGACCTGCGCGGCGGCCGCGTGGTGCGGGCGCGACGGGGCGAGCGCTCCTCCTATGCCCCGATCGAGACGCCCTTGGCAAAGGGCTCCGAACCCACCGCCGTGGCGCGCGGACTGCTCGACGTGTGGCCGGCCCGGACGCTGTACGTCGCGGATCTCGACGCGATCATGGACGGGGCCGGGCCGAATCTGGCGGCGCTGGAGGCCATCGCCCGGGCCTGCCCAGGAATCGGCCTGTGGGTCGATGCGGGGTTTTGCGAATCGGCGGGCGTCGCAGGGTTCCTCGCCGCCGGCCTCGGGCGGCCGGTGATCGGCAGCGAGAGCCAGACGGATACCCGGCTCGTCGCCGATCTCGGCGCGCGCGCCGTCCTGTCCCTCGACACGCGCGGTGCCGAGCGCCTCGGCCCGGCGGCGCTGCACGACGATCCCTCGCTCTGGCCGCCGGATGTGATCGCGATGACGCTGGCCCGGGTCGGCGCCGGGGCCGGTCCCGATCTCGACGCCCTCCAGGCTCTGCGGGCACCGGGCCGCCGGGTCTACGCCGCCGGCGGCGTGCGCGGGCCGGACGATTTGCGGGCTCTGCGCGCGGCCGGGATCGCCGGGGCGCTGGTCGCCTCCGCGCTCCACGACGGCACCCTGCGGCGCGCCGAGGCCGGGGATCTGGCCTGACGCTTCCGGGCCGCCCCCGAGACTGCTAAACCGGCCCCAGACCCAGCCTCCAAGAGCCTCAGACGATGGAAAAATTCACCACGCTGGAGGGCGTCGCGGCGCCCATGCGGATCATCAACGTCGATACCGACCGGATCATCCCCAAGCAGTACCTGAAGACGATCAAGCGCACCGGCCTCGGGCAGGGCCTGTTCGCCGAGATGCGCTACAAGGACGACGGCTCGGAGAACCCGGATTTCGTACTCAACAAGCCGGCCTACCGGAACGCGAAGATCCTAGTCTGCGGCGATAATTTCGGTTGCGGCTCGTCCCGGGAGCACGCCCCCTGGGCGCTCACCGATTTCGGCATCCGCTGCGTGATCTCCACGAGCTTCGCCGACATCTTCTTCAACAATTGCGCGAAGAACGGCATCCTGGCGATCACGGTCTCGCCGGAGGATCTCGAAAAACTCTTCGAAGATGCCGAGCGCGGCTCGAACGCGACCCTTTCGGTGGATCTGGCGGCCCAGACCATCAAGGGCCCGGATGGCGGCACCCTGAATTTCGAGATCGACAGCGCCCGCAAGCACAGCCTGCTGAACGGCCTCGACGAGATCGGCCTCACCCTCCAGCGCGGCGCGGCGATCGACGCCTACGAGCAGAAGCTCGCCGCGCGGGAATGGGCCTGATCGGTCGGGCCGGATCTCAAAACGGCACGGCGGGCGCCTCGACCTGAAGAGGGCGGCCGTCGCGCTCAAGATCGAGGCGCCGAACCGCGCCGGGCCGGCCCCGGAGCGCGTCCCAGACGAATTCGGGCGCCGCGCCCCGGAGCGGGCGGCCATCGACCGCCACGAGGCGGTCACCGGGCTCGACACCCGCGACGAGGCGCTGCCCGTTCCGTTCGGCGACCCGACCCACCGCGTAAGCGTCGCCGCTGCGCACCAGGGTCAGGCCGATTCCGTCGAGGTCGTGCGGGTCCGCGGGCCGCTGGCGCTGCCAAGTGCTCAGGCCGGCGGCGTAATCGATAGTCAGCCGGAAATCCGAAAGCACGTTCGCGCCGAGCCAGCCCACGACCGGGATCGGCGCCGGCCTCTGCCACAAGTCCCAAAACATCTCGCCGACGAGCGCGTCGCCGAGAGGCCCGAGCATCGGCCCCTTGCCGAAGGCGCCCATCGCCGGCAGGACGAGGTCACCGAGGGCGAGGTCGGGCAGCCGCACCAGCGTGCCGCCCCGCTCCAGGCCGAGATCGGCCATGGCGAGGTTGCTGCGTCCGACTGCGCCGTCGGCGCGGTACCAGTCGGGATGCAAGCGCAGGAGTTCGCCGACCGTGCTGCCCCGCAACCACGTATAGGGCGCGCCTGCATCGAGCACGAGCGGCAGGACCGTCTCGCCGGCCCGGGCCTCCACCGTGGCGATCCCGCTCGCCGGATCGACCCGGATCGGAACCGGGACGCCCGTGGGCTTCAGGGTTCCCGGCGGGGCCAGGGTCAGGGTCCGGGATGCCGGATCGAGCACGATCGCGAAGCGGCGCAGGACGCTCGCCGGCAGCACAGCCTCGACCCGGCGCGGGGCGAACAGCAGGTCGAACAGATCCCGGCCGTCCAGCTCTCCGGGACCGTCGGTCACGGAGGCTGCGGGCACGGTGATCCCGATCGCGCCGATCCGGAATGCGAGGTCGCGCCCCGTCCCCACGCCGAGTTCGCGATAGAGGTCTTTCGATAGGACAGTCGCCGGGGCGCCCATGTTGAGCCAGGCCAGCACGCGCCGTTCGCGCCCGTCCGCCCTGGCAAAGACCAGTTCGACCAGAGGGCGCTGAGAGCCGTAGACGATCGGGATGCGGGTCGTCGCCGCGTCGGACACCACGGCCGCTGGGCCGTCCAGGCCGGTGGGCGTGGTGCAGGCTACGGGCAGAAGGGTGGCCAACCCGCAGACGAATAGGCGCAGAGAGCGACGCGACACGGCATGGGTCTCCGATCCGCGGAACGGCGGTGCGATGTGGGAGATCGATGGGCCTCAACCGGCGCGGCGCGAGCGCTCGGTCGCGTGATCGGGCAGGTATTCCAGCAGGTCGCCGGGCTGGCAGTCGAGCTCCCGGCAGATCGCGTCCAGGGTCGCGAAGCGGACGCCCTGCACCTTGCCGGATTTCAGCAGCGAGAGGTTCGCCTCGGTGATGCCGATGGCCTGGGCCAGATCCTTCGAGCGGCGCTTGCGCTTGGCGAGCATCACGTCGAGGCGCACGACGATCGGCATCAGACGAACCCGTCGAGGTCGCGCGCGAGGGCGTGCCCGATCCGCGCGACTTCGGCGAGGACCGCAAGGCAGGCCGCCAGCACCAGGGCCTGCAGCGACGAGGCATGGAGCCAGGCCAGGTCGACGCCGTGCCCGGCCAGCAGGACGAGACCGTGTCCCAGAACTGGCGCGACAGCGTAGGCCGCCAGGCCAAGGGCGATCCGGCGCATCCGGATCGGCGCCGCCGTCCCGAAGGCGATCCCGGCACCGAAAGCCCGGGCGCAGGCGCGCGCCTCGGCGAGGATCAGGATCACCGGGAGGGTGTCGAGGATGAAGGTCGCGGCATAGGCCCAGCGCGTCGCCCGGGGCAGCGCGTCGAAGGGCACGAGGCCCGGAGTATCGGCCGGCGGCGGACCCAGGAAGGCGGCCCCCGGTGCGAGCCAGAGCCACGCGTCGCCGGCGAGGACGCCGCAGGCCAGCACAGCGATCGAGAACAGCACCGTCAGGCCCAGGGCGATCGTCAGCAGCCAAGCCAGGTTATACCCGTAGCGGCGGAGCGCCGGGTGCGACGCGTCCGAAGGTTCAGCCGGCGCGGCAGGCAGGGGGACGACGTTCGGCATGGGCAGGAGGTGACTCGCTTCGACGATCAAAATTATCGCGAAGCAATAATTCGTTGTCAAACGGCGAGGCGCCTGGCCTGAGGGCGGCATCGACGGCCCTGGCCCGCGCCACAGGCGGCCCCGGATCAGCCGCCCTGGTGACGCATTATCCGAGGTCCACCGAAGCGGATCTCGGACGATGCGGCTGGGCTTGGTGTCGACTGGGATGGTCATCCCGCGCCGTCCCACCGCTTCCGCAGGGCTCCGTGGCCGACGACGACCCGGAAGGGCCCCTGGACCCGTCGGCGCACGCCGCTCAGGCCGCCTTCACGTCCGCCAGGAAGGTGGCGACGGCGCGGCTGAGGTCGTTCGAGTTCTGCGAGAGACCCTGGGCCGCGTCGAGGACCTGAGAGGCCGCGGAGCCCGTCTCGCCGGCGGCGCGCTGGACCTCGACGATGTTGCCGGTGACCCGGTCCGTCCCGGAAGAAGCCTGCTGCACGTTGCGGGCGATCTCCTGGGTCGCCGCACCCTGCTCCTCGATCGCGGCCGCGATCGCGGTCGAGCTGGTGGCGATCTCGCCGACGATGCGGGCGATCGACCGGATCGCCGAGACCGCGTGGCTGGTCGCCGTCTGGATCGCGCCGATCTGCGCGCCGATCTCCTCCGTGGCGCGGGTGGTCTGGCCGGCGAGTTCCTTGACCTCGCTCGCCACCACCGCGAAGCCGCGCCCGGCCTCGCCGGCCCGGGCTGCCTCGATGGTGGCGTTGAGCGCCAGCAGGTTCGTCTGCCCGGCGATCTGCGAGATCAGGGCGATCACGCTGCCGATCTTCTCGGCACTCTCGGCCAGAACCTGCACGGCGCCGTCGGTCTGGATCGCCTCGTCCGAGGCCGCGCTCGCGGCCTGGGCCGCCCGGGTGACCTGGCTGTTGATCTCCTGGATCGAGATCGACAACTCCTCCGTGGCGGCGGCCACGGTCTGCACGTTCGAGGAGGCCTGCTCGGCGGCGCCTGCTACCGTCTGCGCCTGCGCGTCGGTCTCTTCGGCGATGCCGGTCATCGACTGCGCGGTCGCCTCGAGTTCCGTGGCGGCGCCCGCCAGCGCTTGGGTCAATCCGGACACCTCGGTCTCGAAGCGGTGCACCACCGCGTCGAGATGGGCGGCGCGGCGGGTCTTCGCGTCGGCTTCCTGGGCGGCCGCCACGTCGCCGGCGCGCTTGGCGATCAGCGCCTGCTTGAACACCTCGACCGCCGCGGCCATCCGGCCGATCTCGTCGCGGCGTTCGCTGCTCGGAACCGCCACGTCAAGATTGTCGCGGGACAACTCACCCATGACCTGCGTCATCGCGCGCGTCGGGACGGCGATCAGCCGGGTCAGCAGGATGGCACCCGCGATGGCCGCGGCCAGAAGCGCGACGAGGGAGACCAGCGTCGCCAGGTAGGAGGTCGAAAAGGCCTCTGCGGCGTCGGTCTGGCGGCTGGCGAGCAGGGCGCGCTCGCGCGCCTCGATGTCCGCGACCTGGGCCCGGATCCCGTCCATGATCGTCTTGCCAGCGCCGCTGGCCTCTCGCGCCCGGGCCTCGGCCTGCTTACCCGGCTGACCCATCAGGGCGATCTCGGGCTCGGCGATCTCCGATTGCCACCGCTTGGCCAGCGTCTCGATCCCGGCGATGCGGGTCTGCTGCTCCGGGTTGTCGGATGTGAGCGTCCGCAACCGCTGAAGGGCGGCGTCGAAGCCCTTGGCGCCGCTCTGGTAGGGGGCCAGGAACACCGGATCGCCCGCCACCAGATAGCCGCGCAAACCGGTCTCGCGATCGACCAGCATGGTGATCAGGGAGGCGTTCACGTTGAGCACATCGTAGGTGTGCTCGGACCATCCGATCGATGTCTGGATGAAGGAGAGTTTTCGATAGTTGATCGCCCCGGTTCCGAGCGCAATGAAAATAAGTATTGAGAATGCGCCGACGACCTTTTTCGCGATGGAGAGATCCGATAGGCGCATAATGCGTGTTCCTCCCGACTCGATGAGAATCATTCTCACCCATATGGTCGGACGGAGATTAATCAATCGTCGTCGAGACTCTTGAAATTTGTGTCTTGGAGGCGATCATTATCCGCTGATAGATCCGGTTGAACTGATGTATTGGCATGTTGATTTCTGTAATTGTGTTAATGTTTGTATTCATAGATATCCGACAAATCGAGGTCGATCGTGCGAATATCTATCGATACGCATGAATATCAATATTACTGAGGGTTCGGCAAGGCAGGCGCGGCTTCAGCCCGTCCTTCGGCCGCTCCGCGAAGGCGGCGGAGCGCTTTTGGGCGATGCACCGCCGGGATGGGCCTCGAAAGGGTCGGTCGTTCGAGCCCACCCACGAAGCCGACGAGGGGGCCATGCCTCGGATGGGCCCCCGCCGGGGACCGATGGAGCCTGTCGAGTCGGCCGCGAAGACGGATCTTCCCGCCAAACCTAACCGGTCCTTAACCCTGGTATTGCCTGATTCGACGCCCATACAACGGATGTCGAACGGGAACGCCAGGATGCGGAATCACCCCCTCGGATCGGGCGTCGCGCTCGGGTTCGGTCTGCTCGCGGGCCTCGTTGCGGGGCCGGCGCGGGCCGATTTCGACTCCTGCCTCGCCGGGATCCAGGGGCAGGCGGCGGCGGCCGGGGTGTCGGCCCAGACCTTCCAGGCGGCCACTCGCGGCATCAGCTACGACGACAAGGTGATCGAGCTCTCGCAGGCGCAGCCCGAGTTCAAGACACCGATCTGGGACTACATGGCGGCGCTCGTGGATGACGAGCGGGTCGAGGACGGGCGCGCGGCCATGCGGCAGAACGCATCCGCCCTGGCCCAGGCCGAATCGCGCTACGGGGTCGATCGCTACACGATCGCGGCGGTCTGGGGCGTCGAATCGAATTTCGGCAAGAACCTCGGCAAGATGCCGCTGGTGCAGTCGCTGGCGACGCTGGCCTGCTCAAACAACCGCCGCCGGGACTTCTTCCGGTCCGAGCTGATCGCCACCCTGCGGATCATCGAGCGCGGCGACATCGCACCGGAGCGGCTCACCGGCTCCTGGGCCGGCGCCTTCGGCCAGACCCAGTTCATGCCGACCACCTATCACCGGCTCGCGGTCGACGGCGACGGCGACGGGCGGCGCGACGTGGTCGATTCGGTGGCCGACGCGGTCGGCTCCACCGCCAACTTCCTGCACGTGGCCAAGTGGCAGAACGGTCAGGTCTGGGGCTACGAGGTGAAGCTGCCCCGCAGCTTCAGCGTCGCCGCCGCCGGGCGCAAGAACAAGAAGCCGATCGCCCATTGGGCCTCCCTCGGCGTGACCCGGGTGGACGGCCGCCCGCTCGCGGGCGAAGGCCCGGCCGGCATCATCGCGCCCGCCGGCCTGGACGGACCGGCCTTCCTGGTGACCAAGAACTTCGACGCGATCTACTCGTACAACGCCGCCGAATCCTACGGGCTCGCCATCGCGGTCCTGTCCGACCGTCTGCGCGGCAAGGCCGGCGTCCAGGCCGCTTGGCCCACGGACGATCCGCCCCTGTCCCGGGCCGAGCGGCGTGATCTCCAGACGCGCCTCGCCGCCCGCGGCTACGATGTCGGCGAGCCGGACGGCAAGGTCGGCCAGAAGACGCGCGACGCGATCAAGGACGTGGAGCGCAAGCTCGGCATGAATCCCACGGGCCGCCCCGGCGGCAAGGTGCTGGAGGCCCTCCGCGGGGGCTGATCTCCGCCGGTTTGCTGGGAGCGGAGTTGGAATTTCAAAGGACGCCCAGCCCTTTCAAAGTGTTTGACCGGGACTGCTCCGCTTGCCGCAAACGTTGGGTCTTTGCGCCGCGGCTCTAGCAACCGCCCTGTCATTCCGGGACCGTGAAGTGGCGTCCCGAAATGACAGGAGTCGGTGCTGAAACGACTGAGGTCGCCGCAACTCCATGGAAAGACAGGCTCTCCCCAAGCCCCTCGCCCGCCCCCCTCCTGGCATCATCCCGAACGCCGGCCGCCCCCGTGCCAGATGATTCACCGACGGAGCGCTTGCGCTGCTTCGCGGCGAGCTCGGGGCGATGCGGGCGCCGGCCTTGGCCGTGCGATCCCATCACATTTGATAATTGATCAAAATACTCGCGCAGAAGTTATGATTGTCGGCCGCCAAAATCCTTTAAGTCATTTATTAAAAAATCAGATCTCTATTCATGCATAAATATATAATCTTTTGTACTATACGAATATCGTCTTATTCAATTTGAGTCTTGAGCCCAGCATCGGCTGTGTATTATAAAAGATCCAGGCACAATCTGGGTCTGAGTTGATATGAAGTCTTCTCTCCTGCGGCTGAGTCTGTCGCGTCGCATCGCCATCATGGCTCTGTCGCCGATCTTATTGATCGGCTTGATTGGCGCCGGAGGCCTGTATTTTTATTATCAAGAGATGATCGCCGTTCGGATTCAATCTCTACGTTCTATCGTCGAGTTGGTCATGTCTCATGCCCAGACCCTTGAGGAGCGCGTCAAGTCAGGCGCCATGACCAAGGAGGCCGCCCTGACGGAGCTGGCCGAATCGACCATGGCGATGCGCTACGATGGCGGATCCAACTACATCTCGATCTACACGATGGACGGCGTGGCCGTCGCCGTGCCCGACCGCTCGATCGTCGGCAAGAACCGGATCGATTTCGAGGTCAACGGTTTGAAGACCACGCGTCTGGTCGTCGATGGCGTGAAGGCGTCCGATACCCTTGTGGCCAGATACGACTTCCCCCGTCCCGGGCGGGACGGCGTGTTTCCGAAGATCGCATTCTCGGCCCGGTTCAAGCCCTGGGATATCGTCATCACCACCGGGGCCTATACCGACGACATCACGGCAGCCTTCCGGTCGGTGGCGATCACGGTGCTGGGTCTGCTCGTCGGTATCATCGGCATCTCGGTGGTCGGCTCCGTTCTGGTCGTGCGCAGCATCACCCGGCCGCTCGGCCGCCTCCACCGGCGGATGCAGACCCTGGCCGAGGGCGACATCGCGAGCCCGGTCTCCGATACCGACCGGTGGGACGAGGTCGGCCGGATGGCCAGCACCGTAGAGGTGTTCCGTCAGGCTCTGGTCGCCAAGGGCGAGATGGACGTGGCCGCCGCCCGGGATGCCGAGGCCAAGATCGAGCGGGCCCAGGCCCTCGACGCCCTGACCCGGCAGTTCGAAGGCAATGCCGGGAGCCTGATGCAGGGCCTGACCTCGGCCGCCACGCAGATGCAGAGCAACGCCGCCACAATGGCGCAGAGCGCGGCCCGGACCAGCGCGCGCTCGGCCCAGGTCGCCGAGGCCGCGCAGGAGACCTCGGCCAGCGTGCAGACCGTGGCCGCGGCGACCGAGGAGATGTCGACCACCATCCGGGAGATTTCCGGCCAGATGGCGCGGTCCTCGGCCATGACCGCGCAGGCGGCGACGGAGGCGCAGCGCACCGACGCGATCGTGCGCGACCTCGCCGAGGGCGCCGAGCAGATCGGCACGGTGGCGAGCATGATCGCGGCGATCGCCAGCCAGACCAACCTGCTGGCGCTCAACGCGACGATCGAGGCGGCCCGGGCCGGCGAGGCCGGGCGCGGCTTCGCGGTGGTCGCGTCCGAGGTGAAGGAACTCGCCAACCAGACCGCGCAGGCGACGGCGGAGATCGCGACCCGGGTCGGCGCCGTGCAGGCCTCGACCCGTCAGGCGGTCGAGGCGATCCAGGAGATCGGCCGCACCGTCGACGAGGTCAACACGCTGGCCACGAGCGTCGCGGCCGCGATCGAGGAGCAGGAAGCGACCACCGGGGAGATCGTGCGCAGCGTCGCGCAGGCGGCGGACGGCACCACCATGGTGACGGGCAACATCGCCGAGGTCTCGACCGCCGCCCAGGAATCCGGCGCGGTGGCCGAGCAGGTGCTGGGCGCGGCGGCCGAGCTGTCGCAGAAGTCCGGGCGGCTCTCCGCGGAGATCACCGACTTCCTCGACCGGGTCCGGGCCGCCTGACCTGCGGGCATGGAAAAAACCGGTCCGGCTGAGCCGGACCGGTCGATCCTGGGTCGAATGGGGTTTCAAAAGGTCCGGGACCGTTTGCGGGTGCGGGCGGAGCCCGCTTCTTCGTCAGGGCTCCGCCCTGACAACCCGGCAAAGGGCTGCGAGCCCTTTGGAAACCCGGATCCTCACTGCCACCGGATCTATGCAGACGCTTCTATAGCCACTCGCGATCGCAGATCTGCCAGGCATCGCTGAGATGGATTTGATGCACTGTACCTAAATTGTCATATTTAACAACAACATGTACTACAATAATCTTTGATCCGTCTATTACGTGATTTTTTCCATAACATTTAATAAGCCGTGTGTGAGTCTTATATATTGATATATAAGTTATTTTAACACGTCGATACACTTTCCAAAGAGAAAACTTGAGTTCTGTCCGGGCGGTGAATTATATCGGCCCGTTGACCCGGTAAGTTGAGATTACTATGCACATCTCGCTCAAGAATTTAACCTTATCACGTAAGCTCTCGCTGCAAACGCTGCTGACGTGTTGCATCATTGCATTGATCGGCGGCGTCGGTCTGAAACTATATTATCGTGAAATGCTCGATGAGCGTGTCCAATCTCTGCGCGCCATGGTCGAGCTTGTCCAATCGCACGCCCAGACCCTCGACGAACGGGTCAAGGCCGGCACCCTGACGAAGCAAGCGGCCCTGTCCGAACTGGCCGAGGCGACCATGGCGATGCGCTACAGCGGCGGAACCAACTACATCGCGATCTACACGATGGACGGCGTGGCCGTCGCCGCGCCGAACCGGAAGGATGTCGGCAAGAACCAGCTGGATCTCACGATCAACGGCGTGCCGATCATCCGCGCGTTCATCGATCGCCTGAGATCTTCCACGACGGCGATGCTGGAATACGAGTATCTGCGGCCCGGACGGGAGGGCGTCTTCCCGAAGGTGTCCGTGGCGAGCCGCTTCGCGCCCTGGGACATCTTCATCGTCACCGGGGCCTATACCGACGACATCACGGCAGCCTTCCGATCGTTGGCGTTCACGGTGCTGGGCCTGCTCGTCGGTATCGTCGGCGTCTCGGTGCTGGTCTCTCTGCTGATCGGGCGCAGCATCACCCGGCCGCTCGGCCGTCTCCAGCGGCGGATGCGGACCCTGGCCGAGGGCGACATCGCGAGCCCGGTCTCCGATACGGAGCGCGGCGACGAGATCGGCCGGATGGCCGAGGCCGTGGAGGTGTTCCGTCAGGCCCTGGTCGCCAAGGGCGAGATGGACGTGGCGGCTGCCCGGGACGCCGAAGCCAAGATCGAGCGGGCCCAGGCCCTCGACGCCCTGACCCGGCAGTTCGAGGGCAATGCCGGGAGCCTGATGCAGGGCCTCTCCTCGGCCGCCACGCAGATGCAGAGCAACGCCGCCGCGATGGCCCAGAGCGCCGCCCGGACCAGCGCACGCTCGGCCCAGGTCGCCGAGGCCGCGCAGGAGACCTCGGCCAGCGTCCAGACCGTGGCCGCGGCGACTGAGGAGATGTCGACCACCATCCGGGAGATCTCCGGCCAGATGGCGCGCTCCTCGGCCATGACCGCCCAGGCGGCGACGGAGGCGCAGCGCACCGACGCGATCGTGCGCGACCTCGCCGAGGGCGCCGAGCAGATCGGCACGGTGGCGAGCATGATCGCGGC
>NZ_FOTK01000010.1:129178-154337 GCF_900114535.1 Methylobacterium pseudosasicola
CTCGCCAACCAGACCGCGCAGGCGACGGCGGAGATCGCGACCCGGGTCGGCGCCGTGCAGGCCTCGACCCGGCAGGCGGTCGAGGCGATCCAGGAGATCGGCCGCACCGTCGACGAGGTCAACACGCTGGCCACGAGCGTCGCGGCGGCGATCGAGGAGCAGGAAGCGACCACCGGGGAGATCGTGCGCAGCGTCGCGCAGGCGGCGGACGGCACCACCACGGTGACGGGCAACATCGCCGAGGTCTCGACCGCCGCCCAAGAATCCGGCGCGGTGGCCGAGCAGGTGCTCGGCGCCGCGGCCGAGTTGTCGCAGAAGTCCGGGCGGCTCTCCGCGGAGATCACGCAGTTCCTCGACCGGGTCCGGGCCGCCTGACCTGCGGGCATAAAAAAACCGGTCCGGCTGAGCCGGACCGGTCGATCGTCGATCAAAGTCTGGTTTCAAAAGGTCCGGGACCTTTTGCGGGTGCGGGCAGGGCCCGCCTCTTCATCAGGGCTCCGCCCTGACAACCCGCCAAAGGGCTGCGAGCCCTTTGGAAACTCAGATGATTACTCGGCCGCGGCCGGGGCTTCCTTGGCCTTGTAACGGTCAGTGCGCTCGACGATGCGGGCCGACTTCCCGCGGCGGTCGCGCAGGTAGTACAGCTTGGCGCGACGCACCTTGCCGCGGCGGACGACCTTGATCGAATCGATCATCGGCGAATGGACCGGGAAGACGCGCTCGACGCCCTCGCCGTAGGAGATCTTGCGGACCGTGAAGCTCTCGTTGAGGCCGCCGCCCTGGCGGCCGATGCAGACGCCCTCGTAGGCCTGGACGCGGGTGCGCTCGCCTTCCTTCACGCGGACGTTGACGATGAGCGTGTCGCCCGGCTCGAAATCGGGAATGGTCTTGGCGAGGCGCGCGACTTCCTCGCGCTCCAGCTGCTCGATGATGTTCATGGCATAGCTCCAGCCGTTGCGCCGTGCCGCCCCTCATGGGCGTCCGGCACCAGGATTTCGGCGATCCTGTTGTGAGTTGGGCGGCTCTCTACAGGATCGCCGCCGGCTTGTCGATTGCGCTTGTCGATCGAGGATCCGCACTGCCCCGTCAGGGGTGCGTCGCCCCCGGGGCGCCCCGCGTGGCCTCGGGCAGCACGCAGGCGGAGAGGAAGGCGGCGAGATCGTCCGTGATGTGGTCGATATGCGCCTCGCGCACCGCCTCCTGCTCGAAGGCCTCGCGGTAGGGATCGATGACCTTCGGGACGACCAGCACGGTGGCCATGCCGAGATCGTGCGGCACCGTGAGGTTGCGGGCGATGTCCTCGAACAGCACCGCCCGGGTCGGCTCGACGCCGTGGGCCGCGAGGAAGCGCTCGTAGGTGGAGCGCTCGGGCTTGGGGACGAAATTCGCGGCGGCGATGTCGAACACGTCCTCGAAATGGTCGAGGATGCCGAGCTTGGCCGCGACGTTCTCGGCGTGGCGGCGCGAGCCGTTGGTGAGAATCAGCTTGCGCCCGGGCAGACGCTCGATCGCATCACCGAGACTTGGGTCGAGCTTGATCGTCGAGTGGTCGATGTCGTGGGCGAAGTCGAGGAAGTCGTGCGGGTCGACCCCCTCCTCCGTCAGTAGCGCCGTCAGGGTCGTGCCGTAGCGGTGGTAGAAGTATTTCTGCAGGGCGCGGGCCGAGATCCCGTCGAGCCCGTAGAGGCGCATCACGTAAAGGGTGATGCGCTCGTCCACCTGCGGCCAGACCTGCGCGTCGCTCGGATAGAGCGTGTTGTCGAGGTCGAACACCCAAGTGTCGACGCCGGCAAACCCGCGGGACGCGGGGGTGGTGAATTGGGCTTTCTCCGGGTGGTGCACCGTGTCCCTTTGAAATCCTGATCCCGCGGGATTCTAGAGCCAAGCTCGATCGCGTTGCAATCGCAGGCGGCTCCGAAGCCCTTGGGGCGACGCGGCCCCGTCCGCCGACCCCTCGCGGAATCGACGGCGTGGAACGGTCAGGCTGGCAAGCCAGGCTTGCGCCAGGCTGAGCCGGGACAACGACAATGCCTGAGCGGCGCGGGCGTTGCCGCGTCCGATCCGCCCACCGTCGTCCCGGGGGGATCAGCCCCGGCGGATCAGGGTGCCGGCACCGTAATCGGTGAACAGCTCCAGCAGCACCGCGTGGTTGACCTTGCCGTCCAGGATGACGACCGCCTCCACGCCGCGCTCGATCGCGTACATGCAGGTCTCGATCTTGGGGATCATGCCGCCCGTGATGGTGCCGTCGGCGATCAGGCGCCGGCAATCCTCCACGGTCAGCTCGGGGATCAGCTTCTTGTCCTTGTCGAGCACGCCCGGGACGTCGGTGAGCAGCAGCAGGCGCTTGGCCCGCAGCGCCCCCGCGATGGCGCCGGCGAAGGTGTCGGCGTTGACGTTGTAGGTCTGCCCGTCGGCCCCGTAGGCCACCGGGGCCAGGACCGGGATCAGCTCCGCCTTCAGCACCGCGTCGAGGACGCCGCGCTCGACATGGTCCGGCTCGCCGACCAGGCCGAGATCGATCGCCTGCTCGGTGTGATTCTCGGGGTCGATCACGGTCTTCATCGCCCGCTTGGCGCGGACCATGTTGCCGTCCTTGCCGCACAGGCCGATGGCCCGGCCGCCCTCGGCCGAGATCCAGCCGACGATCTGTTTGTTGATCGAGCCGGCCAGGACCATCTCGACCACCTCGACGGTGGCCTCGTCGGTGACCCGCAGGCCGCCGCGAAACTCGGACTGGATGCCGAGCCGGTCGAGCATCTTGCCGATCTGCGGGCCGCCGCCATGCACGACGATCGGCTTCAGGCCGGATTGCTCCAGGAGGACGATGTCCTCGGCGAAATCCTCGGCCGCGGCCCGGTCGCCCATGGCGTGGCCGCCATACTTGATGACCACGATCTCCTGGTCGTAGCGCTGCATGTGGGGCAGCGCCTGGGCCAGGACTTCGGCGCGCACGTGCACGTTCGGCAGTTCGGTCATCGTCGTCCTTCGCCGATCCTTGGAATGGGCTTCGGATGGGGCTTGGCGGCGCCCGGCCTCGCCCGGCCGGCGGGCGCGCTTCTACAGGAAGCCGCCCACGCTGCGAAGCCGCCAAGAGACATGTTTTCGGTGTCGCTACGGCGACAGGATCCGGCCGCCGCCACCTCCGGTTCGGCTGCGGTGTCAAAAAACAGTCGCGTTTCCGCGGTGTTGCATCGTCGCGACAGAATCGGGGACCGCCGAAAGGCCCCGGTTGCATCGCGGCCGGTCTCGGATCATGCTGCGTTGCAACAAGCCGCGCGGCGGGCTGCCGGGAGGACCGGATGCGGATTGCGATGATTGGGGCCGGGTATGTCGGCCTGGTATCCGGAGCCTGCCTCGCCGATTTCGGTCACAGCGTGGTCTGCATCGACTGCGACCCGGACAAGATCGCCAGCCTGAACGCCGGCCGCATGCCGATCTACGAGCCCGGTCTCGACGCGCTGGTGGCCGAGAACGTCCGGCAGGGCCGTCTTGCCTTCGGTTCGACCCTGTGGGACGCGGTGGCTGAGGCCGACGCGGTGTTCATCGCGGTGGGCACCCCCTCGCGGCGCGGTGACGGCTTCGCCGATCTCTCCTTTGTGTTCGACGCCGCCCGGGAGATCGCGGGGGCGCTCTCGGGCTTTACCGTGGTGGTGACCAAGTCGACGGTTCCTGTGGGCACTGGCGACGAGGTCGAGCGGATCATCCGCGAGATCCGGCCCGAGGCGGATGTCGCCGTGGCCTCGAACCCGGAATTCCTGCGCGAAGGTGCGGCGATCTCGGACTTCAAGCGCCCCGACCGCATCGTGGTCGGCAGCGAGGATCCCCGCGCCGAGGCGGTGATGCGCGAGGTCTACCGGCCGCTCTACCTCAACGCGGCGCCGATCGTGGTGACGAGCCGGCGCACCGCGGAGCTGACCAAATACGCCGCCAACGCCTTCCTGGCTGCCAAGATCACCTTCATCAACGAGATCGCCGACCTCTGCGAGGAAGTCGGCGCCGACGTGCAGCAGGTCGCCCGGGGCATCGGCCTCGACAACCGGATCGGCAGCAAGTTTTTGCACGCGGGACCGGGCTATGGCGGTTCCTGCTTCCCCAAGGATACCCTGGCCCTGGTCAAGACCGCCCAGGATGCCGGGGTGCCGCTGCGGCTGGTCGAGACCGTGGTTGCGGTCAACGATCAGAGGAAGCGGGCGATGGCCCGCAAGGTGATCAAGGCCTGCGGCGGCAGCGTCCGCGGCAAGACCGTGGCTTTGCTCGGCCTGACCTTCAAGCCGGACACCGACGACATGCGCGAGGCGCCGTCCCTGTCGATCGTGGCCGGCCTCCAGGATGCCGGCGCGAAGGTGCGCGCCTACGATCCCGAGGGGATGGAGCAGGCGCGCGCGCTGATGCCGGAGGTAGATTACGCCGAGAACGCCTATGCCTGCGCCGAGGGCGCGGACGCTCTGGTGATCGTCACCGAGTGGAACGCGTTCCGGGCGCTGGACCTCGACCGGCTGCGGCAGACCATGGCGTCCGCGGGTCCCGCGCCCGTGCTGGTCGATCTGCGCAACATCTACGATCCCGAGACCGCCGAGCGCCACGGTTTCAGCTATCGCGGCGTCGGACGATCCAAGGATAGCGCCAAGGATAAGGCTGGTCCGGCCGCGTCTTGAACGTCGGCCGGACGGCGTCGGGCCGGCGCGTTGCGGTGCCAGATCTGCAGGCTGCAGCAAAGATCTCTTTGGAAAACCCTCGCGACACCGCTAGACGGGCTCCGTTCGCCGGTGCGCAACTGTGGCATTTCGATGGTCGCGTGACCGTCTCAACAGGCGGTCAAATGGTGCAGACTTGGCATTTCGGCCGTCGTCACTGGACTGCATTCTGATGAATACATGTCACAGCCCAGCGCAATCTGGCCGGGCCGGGATGACCTTGCCTGGGGGCAGGTTGGACACCGCAATGGTGCCACAGTAAGGGGTGAGAGGTTACTCACTCGTCGCGAGCCGAGCCGACTTCCGATAACGAGCGTGTGCGAACCGAACGTGACACAACGTACAGACATTGCGATCGTCGGACGCGCATGCCGACTACCCGGGGCCCCCAGCGTCGACGGGCTGTGGCAACTCCTCTCGGAGGGCCGGTGCGCCGTCAGCAAGGTCCCCAGTGACCGCTTCTCCCTCGACCGGTTCGCGCATCCGCGCGCCCAGGAGCGCGGGAAGAGCTACACCTGGGCCGCCGGCATCATCGACGACATCTGGTCGTTCGACCCCGCTGTGTTCGGCATCTCGCCCCGCGAGGCCGAGCAGATGGATCCGCAGCAGCGGATGCTGCTGGAGCTGACCTGGGAAGCCCTCGAAGACGCGGGCCTGCGCCCGTCGAGCGTGGCCGGCAGCAACATCGGCGTGTTCGTTGGCGCCTCGTCGCTCGATTACGGCAACCTGCGCATCCTCGATGCGGCCTCGGGCGACGCCTACGCGGCCACCGGCAACACGCTTTCGATCATTTCGAACCGCATCTCGTACATCTTCGATCTGAAGGGTCCGAGCTTCACGGTCGACACCGCCTGCTCGTCCTCGCTCGTCGCCTTCGACAACGCCGTGCAGGCGATCCAGTCCGGCCGCGTGGACACGGCGGTCGTGGCTGGCGTCAACGTGCTGGCGAGCCCGTTCAACTTCATCTGCTTCTCCACCGCGCAGATGCTCTCGCGCACCGGCCTGTGCCAGGCGTTCTCGAAGAACGCCGACGGCTACGTGCGCTCGGAGGGCGGCGTGGTGTTCGTGCTGCAATCGGCCGAGGCCGCGCGGCGCAACGGCGCCACCGTGCGCGCCCGGATCGTGGCCTCGGGCATCAATTCCGACGGGCGCACCACCGGCATCTCGCTGCCCTCCGGCTACGCCCAGGGCGCCCTGCTGGAGCGGGTGTACCGCGACGCGGAGATCCGGCTCGACGACCTCGCCTTCATGGAAGCGCACGGCACCGGTACCCCGGTGGGCGACCCGATCGAGGCTTCGGCCATCGGCACCAAGCTCGGGCGCGGCCGCCAGGCGCCGCTGCCGATCGGCTCGATCAAGACCAATATCGGCCATACCGAGCCGGTCTCCGGCCTCGCCGGCCTGATGAAGGCGACGCTGGCCCTGGAGCACGACCTCGTGCCGCCGTCCCTGCACGCGGCCGAGCTGAATCCCGACATCCCGTTCGACGAGCTCAACCTGCGCGTCGTCCGTGAGGCCCTGCCGATCACCCGCGGCCCGCGCGAGCGCTATGCGGGCGTGAACTCCTTCGGCTTCGGCGGCACCAACGCTCACGTCGTGATCACCGACGGGAATTCCGGCTCGCAGCCGGACGCCGGTACCCCGGCGCCGTCCGCTCAGGTTCTGCTGCTCTCGGCCCAGACCCGCGCGGCGCTGAACGAGCTCGCCCTCGACTATGCCGAGCGCATCGAGGCCGAGCCCGAGCGGGTCGCCACGGTGGCCGCCGCCGTCGCGCATCGGCGCGAGCGCCTGCCCGCCCGCCTGGCGATCGCGCTCGACGGCAAGTCCGACGTGGCTGCGGCGCTCCGCGCCGTCGGCGAGGGCGAGGATGCCCAGGACGCCTTCACCGGCACTGCGGTCGACCGCGCCGCCGAGGTGGCGTTCGTCTATTCCGGCAACGGCAGCCAGTGGGCCGGCATGGGCCGCGAGGCCTACGAGGAGAACCCGACCTTCCGGGCGGCCTTCGACCGGGTCGACACCCTGTTCCAGAACTACGCCGACTGGTCGCTGAAGCAGGCCCTCTACGCCGAGGACCTGGACGAGCGCCTGGCGCTCACCAGCGTCTCGCAGCCGCTGATCTTCGCCATCGAGAGCGCCTCCACGGCCGCGCTCCGGGCCAAGGGCCTGATCCCCTCCTACGTGCTCGGCCACAGCGTCGGCGAGATCGCCGCCGCCGAGGCGGCCGGCATTCTCACCCTCGAGGATGCCGTCCGGGTCATCTACTACCGCAGCCACCACCAGGAGACGACGCACGGCCAGGGCACCATGGCGGTGCTGCTGATGCCGGCCGAGGAGGTGGAGTCCTTCCTCAAGGATTACCCGTCCCTCGACATCGCCGCCTACAACAGCCCCAAGGCCGTCACGGTCGCCGGGCCGGTGGCCGATATCGACGCCGCCCTGAAGGCCCTGTCGCGCAAGCGCCGCCGCGGCCGCAAGCTCGACCTCGCCTACGCCTTCCACGGCCGGCTGATGGACCCGACCGAGAAGCCGCTGCTGCGCGATCTCGCCGGGCTGAAGGCCCGCGCCGGCACCACCGCGATGGTCTCCACCGTCACCGGCAGCGTGCTGGAGGGCGACAATTTCGGCGCCGGCTACTGGTGGCGCAATATCCGCGAGCCGGTGCGCTTCAGCGAGGCCGTACAGGACGCCACCCGTCGCGGCGCCCGCGTGTTCGTCGAAGTCGGCCCGCGCGCGACCCTGATGTCCCATGTCGGCGACGCGGTCGAGCCGCTCGGCATCGAGACCGCTACGGTCGGCGTCATGCACCGCAAGGCCTCGGGCGGCGACCCGATCGCCAAGGCGGTCAGCGCCGCCCTGGTCCAGGGCGCGCAGGTCGACGAGGCTTTGCTCTTCGGCGACGCGCCTCGGGGCGACGTGCGCCTGCCGACCTATCCGTGGCAGCGCCGTCCGTTCCGCCTGGCCGACACCCCCGAGAGCGTCGGCGCCATGAGCGCCCGCCCCTATCACCCGCTGATCGGCTCGCGGACGACCTTCGACGGTCTGGAGTGGAACGGCTTCGTCGATCCGGCGACGCTGCCGGAGCTGGAGGACCACAGCGTCGAAGGCCAGGTGATCATGCCCGGCGCCGGCTTCGTCGAGATGGCGCTGGCCTGCGTCCGCGAGGCGATGCGCCACGACGAGGTGGTGCTGGCGGATTTCGAGATCCTGTCGCCGATGGTGTTCGCCGAGGAGGCCCTGCGCGAGGTCGCGGTGCGCCTGTCGGGCACCGGCAACGGCATCCAGGTCCTCAGCCGTCCGCGCCTGACCCAGACGCCCTGGCAGCTTCACGCCCAGGCCAAGATCGTCGACGGCACGTTCACGGCCCCGAAGGCGCCGGACCTGAACGGGTTCGATTTCGACAGCGCCGGCGAGCAGGTGCTGACCGGCGAGGCGCTCTATGCCCGCGCCCGCGCCTCCGGCCTCGCCTTCGGCCCGAGCTTCCGGCAGGTCGCCATGAGCGCCCGGCTGGATGACGCCACCATCGTGTCCGATCTGGTGCCGGCCGAGGCCGACACTCGCTTCACCCTGGTCCCGGCCCGGCTCGACGCCTGCTTCCACGGGCTGATCCTGCTGTTCGCCGACCTGCTCGGCGAGAATGCCGGCAAGGCCTACATCCCGGTGCGATTCGGCGAGGTGCGGCTGCTGCGCCCCGGCGCGGTGATTACCCGTTCGATCATCCGGACCCGGCGCTGCAACGAGCGCTCGATCCTGGCCGACTTCACCCTGCTCGACGCCGACGGCGCGGTGGTCGCCACCATCCGCGAGGGCCGCTTCCAGGCCCTGCGCGCCAAGGGCGGCGGTGATCTGGCGGCCTTCGCGATCTCGCAGGTGCCGGAACTCGCTACCGAGCCGACTGCGATCCCGATGGAGCGCCGTCCGAGCGTGGCCGCGCGCCTGCGTCCGCTCACCGCCGAGGCGAAGGGGCCGGCCGACGCCGCCCTGTCGCCGGGCCACCTCCTGCTGGAAGGCTGGGCGACCTCCCTGGCCTACCGTCTCGCCTCCGGACTGGCGGAGGGCGAGACCGTCTCGATCACAGACCGGCGCGTGCCGGAGGCTCTGCGCCCCTGGCTGCTCAACGCCCTCTACGCCCTAGAGAGCAGCGGGCTCGCCGAGCGCGCCGGCCAGAACTGGACCCTGGGCGACGGCTCCGCGCTGCCGGCTCCGGACGAGATCATGCGCTGGATCGCCGGCGATCATCCGGATCTCTCCGCCGAGCTGGTGCTGATCGCCGATGTCGGCGCCATGGTCGACCGCCTGCTCGCGGGCAAGCTGACCGAGGCTCCGGCCCTGCCGCAGGGCGCCATCGACGCCTTCGTGATGCGCTCGGCCACCGCGCGGCACACCGCCGACGTGGTCGCCGACCTGATCGAGACGAGCCGCGGCCAGCTCCCGAAGGAGCGGGCCCTGCGGGTCCTGCAGGTCGGGTTCGGCCCGCTCTCGGCCCAGGCCGCGGCCTTCGCGGCCGCCGCCGAGGCCCGGCTCACCGTGTTCGAGACCGATCGCCGGCTCGCCGAGCGCGCCCGCCTGTCGCTCACCCACGGCGCCACAATTGTCGAGGCGGCCGACGAGCTCGCCCCCGGCAGCTTCGACCTGATCCTTGCGGCCGGCAGCCTGCATCGCGGCGAGCGCGCCCTTCCGGGCCAGCTCGCCGGGGCGCTCGCCACCGGCGGCCTGCTGGTGGCCGTGGAGCCGGGCGCGTCCCTGTTCCGCGACCTGGTGTTCGGCCTCACCAACGGCTGGTTCGAGGAAGCCGTCGGCGGCATGCCGGTCGGGCGCCTCGAGGATATCGAGGGCTGGCAGCGCACGCTCAGCGCCCACGGCCTGGTCAAAGTCGCGGTCGAGCGCGCGGCGTCGGCCAACGGCGACGACCTGCTGCTGGTCGCCGAGGCTCCGGTGCGTCCGGGCCCGGCCCCGGCCCAGAGCTTCGCCTTCGTGATCGGTTCGGACGACGAGTTCGCGGCCGAGACCGCCTCCTCCCTGGCGACCCTGCTGGTCGCGGGCGGCGTGCATGTCTCGATCATCCTCGACTCCGAGACCTCGCTGATGGAGCTGGAGAAGGAGACCCCCGACACGGTGGTGTTCCTGGCCGGCGCCTTCACCCGCGGTGGCGAGGCGGCCGAGCGGCTGCGCGACCGCTGCCTCAGCCTGAAGCGCTGCACCGAGCATCTCGGCGCCCGCCAGACCCGCCTCTGGGTCGTGGCGCCGGGTGCCACCCGCGATCGCGGCGGCCAGACCACCAACATCGAGGCCGGCGTGTGGGCCTTCTCCCGCACCCTCGCCAACGAGGCGCCGAACCTCGACGTGCGCCGCATCGACCTCTCGCCCGAGATGTCCTCGAAGCGCGCCTCCGAGCGCCTGCGCGACCTCATCCTCTCCGGCACGCCGGAGACCGAGATCGTGCTCGACGACGAGCGGACGCAGGTCGTGCGCTTCCATGCCGGCCGGCCGAAGCATCGGGATCCGGCGGATGCCGTCCCGGCCGAGGCCGCGCGCCTGGAGCGCAGCAACACCGGCGGTCTCAACGAGATGGTCTGGGGTCCGGCCGAGCGCCGCACCCCCGGCAGGGGCGAGATCGAGATCGCAGTCGAGGCCACTGGCCTCAACTTCCGCGACGTGTTGTGGGCGCTCTCAATGCTGCCCGAGGAGATCCTGGAGGACGGCTTTGCCGGCCCCCGGCTCGGTCTCGAATGCGCGGGCCGGATCACGGCCGTCGGTGCCGGCATCAAGGGCTTCAAGGTCGGCGACCCGGTCGTCGCCTTCGCCCAGTCGGGCTTCGCCACCCACATCGTGGTGCCCGAGCTCGTGGTCGCGCCGATGCCGCAGGGTCTCGACCCGATGGCGGCGGCCACCGTCCCGGTGGCGTTCCTCACCGCCTATTACGGCCTCGTCTCCTGCGCCCGGATGCGGCGCGGCGAGTGGGTGCTGGTCCATGGCGGCGCGGGCGGCGTCGGCCTGGCCGCGTTGCAGATCGCCAAGCTGAAGGGCGCGCGGGTCATCGCCACCGCCGGCTCCCGCGAGAAGCGGGCGCTCGTGAAGGCGCTGGGCGCCGAGCACGTGCTCGATTCCCGCTCCCTCGCCTTCGTGGACGAGGTCCGGGCGATCACCGGCGACGGCGTCGACATCGTCCTGAACAGCCTGTTCGGCGAGGCGATGGAGCGCTCCCTCAACGCGCTGCGGCCCTTCGGCCGCTTCGTCGAGCTGGGCAAGCGCGACTACGTCGCCAACACCCATATCGGCCTGCGCCCGTTCCGGCGGAACCTCAGCTATTTCGGCGTCGACCTCGACCAGGTGCTTCAGCACCAGGGCGACGACGGCGCGCGGATGTTCCGCGAGGTCATGGCGCTGTTCAACGACGGCGGCTTGAAGCCCCTGCCCTACCAGCCGTTCACGGCAGCCGAGACCTCGGACGCGTTCCGGCTGATGCAGCAATCCGGGCATATCGGGAAGATCGTGATCAGCCCGCCCAAGGCCGGCACGATCATCAAGGACACGCGCCGGCCGTTCACGGTCTCGGAGAGCGGCGTCCACTTGGTCACCGGCGGCCTCGGCGGCTTCGGCCTGGAGGCGGCGCGCTGGCTGGTCGACAAGGGCGCCAAGCACCTGGTGCTCGCCGGCCGCAAGGGCGCGACCACCGACGAGGCCAAGGCGATCGTCGCCGAGCTCGCCGGCCGCGGCGTGAAGGTCGAGGCCAAGGCCGTCGACATCACCAGCCGCTCGGCGGTGGACCGGCTGATCGCGGAGATCGAGCAGGGCGGCAAGACGCTCGCCGGCGTGCTCCACGCCGCGGCGGTGCTTCAGGACGGCCTGATCGCCAATATCGACGCGGCCGCGCTCGACGCGGTGATCGGCCCGAAGGTGGTCGGCGCCCAGCATCTGGACGCCGCCACCCGGGACCGGAGCCTCGACTACTTCGTCATGTTCTCCTCGGCGACCACCTTCATCGGCAATCCCGGCCAGGGCTCCTACGTCGCCGCCAACGGCTTCATGGAAGGTCTGGCCCGGCAGCGCCGCCGCCGTGGCCTGCCCGCTTTGGCCGTGGCCTGGGGTGCGATCGGCGATGTCGGCATGCTCGCCCGCAACAAGGCGGTCATGGAAGGTCTCGCCGGCCGCGTCGGCGTCACCCCGATGGAAGCCCGTCGCTGTCTCGAGCTGATGGCCGATGCGCTGGAGTGCCAGGGCACCGCGCCGGACGAGGCGGTGATCGCCATCGCGGCGATGCATTGGGGCAAGGCGCGCGAGCGTCTCGCCACCATGCGCTCGCCGAGCTACGCCGATCTCGGCTCGGACCAGCAGGCGGAGGCCGGCGGCGTCCAGGCGATCAACATCGCGGCGCTCCTCAAGGGCGGCGATGTCGACGCGGTCCGCAAGACCGTGTCGGACGCGATCGTCGAGGACATCGCCCGCATCCTGCGTCTGCCCAAGGACGATATCAGCCGCGTGCGTCAGCTCTCCGAGATCGGTCTCGACTCGCTGATGGGCGTCGAGCTGGGCGCCAGCCTGCAGGAGCGCTTCGCCCTCGACGCGCCGCCCGCCGGCCTGTCGTCCGGCATGACGGTCAACGAGCTGTCGGAGTCCTTAATTCAGGCGGTTTCGGCCCCCATGGATGAGGCGGCCGGTGTCGCGATGAGCCTCGTCTCGAAGCATATCGGTGGTGAGATCGACGCGCAGATGATGGCGCCGCTCAGGGAACTCATCGAGAAGACCTCCAGCGAGATCAAAGAGACCAACTCATGACCGATACGGCACGGCCTGACGGCGGGCGCGCGGCGCTCGCCGGCTTCGTGACGAACCGCCTCGGGCGCGCCACGCCGCGCCCGGCGCCCGCCAAGGCGGCCTCCCCGGCCGGGCAATCCGCCGCGCAGAATTTCGAGAACCTGCCCGGCTATCGCGAGCTTCAGCTGCAGCGCCAGGCGGCGCAGCTGATCGGCCTGGGCAACCCGTTCTTCCGCGTCCACGACGCCAAGGCCGGCGCGACCACCCGGATCGACCAGAAGAGCTTCACCAACTTCTCGTCTTACGATTACCTCGGCCTGAACGGCCATCCCCGGGTCAGCAACGCGGCCCGGGAGGCGATCGAGGCCTACGGCACCTCGGCCTCGGCGAGCCGCGTGGTCGCGGGCGAACGGCCGGGGCATATCAGCCTTGAGCAGGCGCTCGCCAAGCACTACCGGACCGAGGGCTGCATCGTGATGGTGAGCGGGCACGCCACCAACGTCACGACCATCGGCGCCCTGCTGGAAGCCGGCGACGTGATCTTCCACGACGCCCTGTCCCACAACAGCATCGTCACCGGTGCGCAGCTCTCCGGCGCCCAGCGGCGCTCCTTCGCGCATAACGACCTCGACGCTCTGGAGAGCCTGCTCCAGAACACCCGCCACGAGCACCGCCGGGCGCTGATCGTGGTCGAGGGCCTGTACAGCATGGACGGCGATGCGCCGGACCTCGCCGGCCTCGTCGCCCTCAAGAAGCGCTACGACGCCTGGCTGATGGTGGACGAGGCCCACGGCCTCGGCGTCACCGGACGCACCGGCGCCGGCCTGTTCGAGCATTGCGGTGTCGACCCCAAGGAGGTCGACATCTGGATGGGTACCCTATCCAAGACGCTCTCGACCTGCGGCGGCTATATCTGCGGCCCGATCGCGCTGATCGAGTACCTCAAGCACACAGCCGGCGGCTTCGTGTACAGCGTCGGCATGTCGCCGCCGCTGGCCGCCGCCGCCGAGGCGGCGCTGGCGGTGATGCATGCCGAGCCGGAACGGGTCGAGCGCCTGCGCCAGAACGGCACCCTGTTCCTCGCCACCGCCAAGAAGCTCGGCCTCGATACCGGCTTCAGCCTCGGCCTCGCGGTGGTGCCGATCATCGTGGGCGATTCGCTCAAGGCCGTGACCCTGTCGGACCGGCTGTTCCGCCGCGGCATCAACGTCCAGCCGATCATCCACCCTGCGGTGCCGGAGCGGGCTTCGCGCCTACGCTTCTTCCTCACCTCCGAGCACACGGCGGACCAGATCCGCGACACTGTGAACGCGGTGGCCGAGGAGATGGTGGCGATCGACAAGGGCGGCTCGCTGATCGAGCAGCTGCTCGCCAAGCGCGGCTGAGTTTTTTTCCGGGCTGCGGCGCGAGATACGGCGCGGTCTGTCATTTGAAAACGCAAACAGGGCGCGGATGCTATCCGCGCCCTGTTTGCGTTCTGAGGATCGCGACCCCGCCGGCCCGAAGGCCGGCGGGGTCGCCCGGCCTACTTGGCGTAGGCGTAGGCGGTGGCCGCGGAGCTGAGCGGGCCGGTGACGCCGCTGAATGCCGTCAGCACCTTCTGGACCTCGGTGAAGGGGGCATTAGAGACGTAGACGAGGTCGCGGTTGCGCATGCGGAACGCCTGGGTGGTGAACAGGCTGTTGGGGTCGCGCATGTTGATCCGGTAGACCACCGGCACCAGCGGCGTGCCGGTGAGCTTCGTGGCCGGGTTCAGGCGGCGCACCACGCTGGCCGGCTCGAACCGGAAGATGAACGTCCCGGCCGGGTCGGCGGCGAAGTCCGACAGGCCGCGCGCCTTGGCCAGCGCCTGAGCCAGCGTGATGCCGTCGGCCTGGAACGGCAGCTCGGTCGCCTGGCCGAGCGCGCCCACCGCCAGGAAGGTCTGCGGATCGCGCACCAGGGTCAGCACGTCGTTGGGCCGCAGGTAGATGTTCTCCTTCGGGTTCGACACCACCGTGGTCAGCGGCACCGTGGCGGTGACCGGCCCGCGCGACAGGCGCACGAAGGTCTCCGACACCGGCGAGCGGTTGCCGCCGGCGGCCGCGATCACGTCGAGGATGCGGTCGCCGTGGCCCGAGAGCGGCAGGCGGGCGCCGGCCGCGCCCTCGCCGGTGACGGTGACCGCCTGACTGATCGGCCGTGTGACCGAGACCAGCACCTGCGGCTGGATGGCCTTGCCGGCGAGCTCGTTCTCGATCAGGCCCTGGACGTCCTGGGGCCGGCGTCCGGCGACCTTGATGCGCCCGGCATAGGGCACCGAGATCGCGCCGTCGCGGCCGACCGGCTGCTCGGGGATGAGGGCGGATTTGGAGCCTGCGGAGAAGCGGTCGGCGACGAGCGGGCCGGAGAACAGGCCGCCGGACCCGGCCTCCCAGACCGAGACCGAGACCATGTCGCCGACGCCGATCACCGGCTCGGAGGACGGGCGGTGGTCGCCGAAGGAGGCGAGCAGGCTGTCGAGGGGGCGTCCGCGCAGGGCCTCGATGACGGAGGGGGTGACGTCGATGATCTCGTAGCGGGCGAGCGTGCCGCCATCGGCGGTCGCGACTTCCGCGCCCGCCTCGATCGCGCTCGCCGTCGGCCCCGCCGCGGGCAGATACGTGCAGCCGCCGATGGACCCCGCCGCCAGGGCGGCCATCAGCGCGGAGAGCGCCGTCTTACGCAGCATCACAGAGACTTCTCCTCGCCGACCTCCGCGCCATCGCTGGCTCGGGCCGGGACATCCATGGTGACCGCCAAACGCTGCGATCGCTTTAACGACCGCGTCGAACGGGCGGGCACCTCGCGGAACCCGCTTCTCGGACGGCTTCGCTATCCGCCGGCAATGCGACACCAGCGTGGCACTGCCAAGCTCGAACCGGTCAAGCTTAGCCTTATCGCGCCCTTGCCGGTGCCTCCGCAAGGGTGCGGGCCAGGGTCGCGCGCAGATCCCGCCCCAGGGCGTCGGCGGTAATGTCCTGGCGCCGCGGCTCGACTCGGTCGCCGCCGAACCGGAACAGCGCGTAATCGGTGGCCTGGCCGCCGAAGCCCGGCTTGCAGGTCGGCAGCGAGGGCGCGTGGTCGCCGAACATGCAGAGGGTGATGGTCTGGCGGCGGTCGCGGGCGATGGCCTCGAGTCCCGCCACGAGGTTCTCGATCATGCGGCCGGTATTGACCACGTGGTGAAGGTACTGCGCCTCGGGATCGTCGATCCCGGGCAGCCGCCCGGGCTTCCACGGCCCGTGATTCTCCATCGTCACGCAGAACAGGAACAGCGGCGTGCGCCGCCCCCGGACCTCGTCCAGCAGGCGCTCGCCGAGCGCCACGTCTCCGACATAGGGACCAACCCGGGGTGCCCGCTCGAAGGCCTCGCCCATCACCAGATCGGTGAAGCCGAAAGCCTGCATCACCTTGGCCCGACGGAAGAAGTCCCTGTGGAACGGGTGCAGGAACAGGGTCTCGTAGCCCCGGCCGCCGGCCAACCGGGCGAGGCTGGTCGGCTCGTCGCCGCTTCGCGACGTGTAGGGATCGTACCGACCGAAGCCCAGGCTGTCGGAGGGCCGGCCGGTGAGCACGGCGTGCTCGCTGCGCATCGTGTAGGCGCCGTGGGCCGGGACCCGCAGGCGGCCGTACTGCGCGGCGCGGGTGCGGAACAGCTCCATCGCGGGCAGCGCCGGGCCGCCGAGGCGCTCGGGATCGATGAATGATTCGAGCTGGATCACCACGACTACGTCGTCGCCCGGGCCGGACGGCAGGGTCGGCACCTCCGGAACCGGCGCACTGCCGGCCAGCGCCCGGGCGGTGTAGCCGAGGAGGCTCGCCGGCAGACCGACCCGGGCGACATCCGCCTCCAGGTTGGGCTCGGGAAACCAGCGCGCGACCAGCGTGGCGAGCGGCGGCCGGGATGCGGCGAGAACCAGCAGCCACAGCGCCAGGGGCAGGCCGAGCAAAGCGGCGATGCGCGGGATCGGCGCATCCGGCAGGACGCTCGGCTCGGTCCGGTACCAGATCACCGTCGCGATCAGGGTCAGGACCACCGGAACCGAGATGCGCGGGTCCCAGAGCGGTGGGATGTAATAGAGCTGCGGATGGCGCGGCACCTGCGGCAGCAGGACGAAGTCGCTGAACAGCAGCGGCTCGCCGATCACCGAGCGCTTGGCCCGGCTGACATAGATCAACGCCGCCACCGAGACGACGCAGGTCAGTCCGGCGAGCCAGGGCCGCCACGAGAAGACGAACCAGAACAGCAGGATCAGCAGGTAGCCCAGCAGCCGCAGGGCGAGGTCGCGCGGCTTCAAGCTCGCCGGGCCGAGCGAATCGCCGACGAACACCTCAAGGGCGAGGCAGAGGGCGAGGGTCAGCGCGGTGGCGATGAGGAACGTGGTCACGGTTCAGGAACTCGAAGAGGGGCGCGCGCGCAGACAGCCGCTGGCGGATGCGACCCGGCACCGAAAAACATGGTGAAACAGGGGCTTTGCGGCGTTTCCGGAAGTGGATGTTTTGGAGCCGAGATGTCGTCCGCCGCGATAGAACTCCGCTCTATCCCCTTGTGATCGTATAAAGAAACCGGGATGGCGGGTGCCATGGTTGCCCCCGCCTAGCGCGGGCCCGCCTCGCGGCCGACGCCGCGGCGGTTGCGGAGTGCCCGCACGATCGGATTGAACAGGCCGTAGCGCGCCCGCATGACGAGATGCGCGGTGCGGCCGATCGAGAGGGCGGTGCGCGGTGCAGCCTCCCGGGCGGCGCTGAGCCGGTCGAGCAAGCGCTCGGGGCTGCACGGCTTCATCGCCACGGGATCGAGATAGCGCGAATAGAGGATCATCGCGCCGGCCACCAATTCGTCGAGCGTCAGCTTGCGGCCGCGGTCGGCCCCCGGCGCCAGATCCTCCGACAGGCCCCAGCCCGAGTAGAACGGCCGGCCATGGGTCGCCACGCTGAGCCCGCGGATCAGCGCCTCGAAGCCCGCGAGCGAGGTCATGGTCTCGACATGGTGCACCCGGTCGAGCAGGTCGACGATGCTGATGCCGCCCACAATCCGGTCGGCGAGGGTGAGCGCCTCGGCCTCCGGGATGATGCCGGGGCGAAAACCCGCCTCGACATCGGGATGGGGCTTGTAGAGCAGGAAGGCGTCGGGGTTGCGCCGCCGCGCGGCCTCCAGCAGCGCCCGGTTGGAGCGGACCAGCGGCGAGCCGTGCTGCACCGAGGCGTCGTCCTCCACCTGCCCCGGCACCAGGACGATCCGGCAGCCAACCGGCCAGTCGAGGGCGGCGGCGTCGAGGCCGACATTATACTTGCTGAGGCGGCGGGCCACGACCTCTTCGCGCAGGCGCTTGGCCCGGCTCAACAGTTCGGGTGGGAAAGCCGACTCGGCGAGCAGCCGCTGCAGGCGGCTCTCCCGGCGCGGGTCGTAATAGATGCCGAGGTCGTCGATCACGATGGAGGCGCCCGGCTGCAGGCTGGCGCCGAGGCCGACCGAGCGCAGGAAGCCGTCCTCCACCCGGGCGAGCGGCAGGCCGGCCTCCCTGCAGGCGTCTTCCAGCTTGCCTGGCGCGCGGGTCGCCCAGGCGAGGATCCGACCCTGATGGCGCTGGCCCGCCGCGACTGCCGCCTCGGCCGTCATGGTGTGGACCGGGCGCCCGGCAGGCCCGGTGCCGAGCACGTCGAGGGCCGGCCGCTTCCAGCGTGACATGCCGACATAGACGACCCGCCGGTCGTTCTCGGCGAAGTGCGCGGCGAGCCAGGCCACGTGCTCGGCGCAGGTCTCGCGGTCGATCGGCTGGCGGGTCCAGGGGTCGAGGTAGTGGATGCCGCCCTCCCCGCCGAAGGGCGCGCCGTCGAGGCTGAGCCGCAGGGATGCGAACCCGGTCTCCGGCGTGTCGTACGGGCTGAGCAACGGACCCGGCGCGACCACGAGCCGACGCCGCCCGGTCAGCCCGAGCAGGCGCGCGGGCAGGCTCCCCGCTCCCCAGACGACGCCGACCGCGCCGGGCCGAACCCGGCCGAAGGCGAAGCCCGTCGCGGCCTCGATCTCCGCCCGCAGGCGGCGGATCGTCCGGCCGGTCGCGTAGAGCGACGGGGTCGGTTCAAGGGACATGATGGCGCGCCCGGCTCCGGTCGGCTGACTCGTTCGGGCCGCCTGTAGCGCATTTTCGCCGCCGTGGGATGGCCGGCGCGGAATCACCGGGATCGTGGGGACAACCGTGGCCGATCCGCCCAAGCGTCACGGCTTGGAAAGGATTTGGACATATCGTCGCCGTGATTGCCCCTTCAATCCGAATGGTGGCCGCAAAAGCGCGACCGTTGCAGACGGGCCACGCCGGAGCGGAAACGCCATCCCGCGACGCGGCCTCGGATTGCCGGGCCGTGTTGCTGCGTGCCAACTCTGGTCACTCTTTCTGGTCCGGATCCGTCCGGCCAAGGGTCAAGGATAGAAGCGCCGCGGAATGCAAAAGACCGCCCCCGACGCCCTCCGCGACCGCCCTGCGACCTTTCTGTTCCTGCAGGGCATCGCCTCTCCGTTCTTCTCGGATCTCGGCAAGGCGCTCCGCGCCCGGGGGCACGAAGTCCGCCGCATCAACCTGTGCCCCGGCGACTGGCTCTTCTGGAACGGCAAGGCCGACCATTACCGCGGCCGCCGCGAGGCCTGGGGCACCTACCTCGAATCGTATCTCGACCGCGAAGCCGTCACCGACATCGTCCTGTTCGGCGATTGCCGGCCGTTTCACCGGGCGGCCCGGATGATCGCCGAGGTTCGCGGCCTGCGGGTCCACGTGTTCGAGGAAGGCTATATCCGCCCGAACTGGATCACCTGCGAGCTCGGCGGGGTGAACGGTTTCTCGTCCCTGCCGCGCACGGCCGCCGAAGTCCGCGCCCTGGCGCGGCGCCTGCCCCAGCCCGGCCGGGCGATGCCCTCCACGGGCGACATGGCCCGCCGCAGCATCTGGGACGTGAGCTACAACGTCGCCAACATCGCGTTTCCTTATCTCTTCCCGCATTTCCGCAGCCACCGGCCGACCCACATCGCGGCCGAATATGCCGGCTGGATCAAGAAGTTCACCCGGCGCGCCCATACCCGCCGCGAGGCGGCGCGCTGCGACGAGATCTACCGGGCGGTCGGCTGCGACTACTTCCTGCTGCCGCTCCAGCTCGACAGCGACTACCAGATCCGGGTCCACTCGCCGTTCCTCGGCGTCGAGGGCTTCATGGACCGGGTGATCAAGTCCTTCGCGGACGCCTCCTCAGCCCCGACGCGGCTCTTGGTGAAGCTGCATCCGCTCGACAGCGGCCTGATCAACTGGCGAAAATTCGCCCGCGCCTCGGCCCGGCGCCACGGCGTCAGCGACCGGCTCGACTTCATCGACGGCGGCGACCTGCCGGCCCTGATCAAGGGTGCCCGCGGCGTGGTCATCGTCAACTCGACGGTGGGCATGCTGTCCCTGGAGATGGGTCGCCCGACCCACGCGGTCGGCACCGCGATCTACAACATGGCCGGCCTGACCCATCAGGGCGACCTCGACGGGTTCTGGACCAACCCGACCCCGCCTGACCTGGGCCTGATGGCCGATTTCCGCCGGGTCGTGCTGCACAAGACCCAGGTGAACGGCGGCTTCTTCTCCAAGGGTGCGATCGAGCGGGCCGTGGCCGGCGCGGTGCCGCGGATGGAATCCGCCCTGCCCGATTCGATGCTGGCCGCGGCGCGGGTGATCCGCGAGGGGAGCGAGAGCGACGGACAGCTCGCGCCTGTCTATTGAAGCGTGACGGGAAACCTGTCGGTTCCTGCTGACAGTTTCCGGGTCCCGACGAGCCTTTAAGTCACCGGTGAGCCTTTCCCGGCCTTGATTTGTCCGGGCTCCGCGGCGTAGCACCCGGGTCATGCCCCGCATTCTGATCACTGGCGCGTCGAGCGGTATCGGCGCTGCGCTCGCACGCCATTACGCGCGTGCCGACGTGAGCCTCATCCTCGTCGGACGCAACGTCGACCGCCTGGAAGCCGTGGCCCGGGATTGCCGGGCGAGCGGCGCGACCGTCGAGCCCGTGCGCCTCGACACCCGGGACCGGGCCGCCGCGATCGGCCTGATCCACAGATCCGACGCGGCCCAGCCGCTGGACCTCGTCATCGCCAATGCCGCGGTGAACGGCGGCAACCAGAAGGGCGAGGTCGAGACCGAGGCGACAGCGTTCGAGACCGCGGACATCAACTACACGGGCTCGCTCAACATCGTACTGCCGACCCTGACGCTGATGCTCCAGCGCGGGCGCGGACAGATCGTGCTGGTGTCCTCGCTGGCGGCCTACGCGCCCTTGCAGGATGCCCCGGCCTATAGCGGCGCCAAGGCTGCCCTGGTCGCCCACGGGCTGGCCCTGCGCCAGAAGGTCGGGCCGCGCGGCGTGAAGGTCAACGTCGTGGCGCCGGGCTACGTGAAGACCCCGATGGGCGGCGAGCTCAAGGGCTGGCGGCCCCTGGAGATGAGCGCCGACGAGGCGGCCCTGCACATCGCCAAGGGCGTCGCGAAGGACCGCGACGTGATCGCCTTCCCGTTCGTGCTGGCGGCCCTGGCCAGGACCGTGCTGCTCCTGCCCGAGAGCATCCGCCGGGCCGGCCTCTACGCCTTCCGGTTCCAGCGACGGCCGCGCCGCTGATGGCCCGCGCCCGGATCGCGCTGTTCGTCCTGGAGGCGCTGCCGAATGCCCGGGTGGTGCGCCGGTTCGTGGCCGATCACCGGGCCGACATCGCCTTGGTCGGGCTCTCGAACGCGGAGCGGCCGTCGAGCGGCGGCTTGACCGGACAGGTCCGGCGCCATCTCGCCCGCTCGGGCACCGGGATCCTGCCCTATCTCGCGGTGAATTTCGGGTTGCCGGACCTGCTGCGCCCGCTGGCGCCGCTGACGCAGGCGGTGGCCGGCAGCGGCGACGCACCGGAATCGACGCCGCTCAAGACCCTGTGCCGGCGCCTCGGTATCCCGACCCTGACGGTGGACGACGTCAACGGCCCCGAGGTTGCGCAAGCGCTGCGCGAGGCGGCCCCCGACCTGATCCTCACCTATCATTTCGATCAGATCCTGAAGGCCGAGATCATCGATCTGGCGCGGCTGGGCGGCATCAACGGCCATCCCGGGCTGCTGCCGCGCCACCGCGGCCCGGTCCCGACGATCCATGCGCTGGCCGACGGGCCCGGCAGCTTCGGCATGACCCTGCACCGGCTGGCCGCCACGATCGATACCGGGGCGATCCTCACCCAGGAGGCCCTGCCGCTTCCCGCCGACACCACCGCCACCCGGGCGGCCGTGGCGCTGCACGCCCATGGGCGCGGTATGCTCGACCGGCTGCTCGACGAAATCGCCCGCACGGACCGGATCCCTGAGGGCCGGACCACGGCGGTCCTGCCCTATTGCCCGTTCCCGGACCGGGCGCTGCTGGCCTCCCTGCGCCGCAGGGGCTTGCGGCTCACCGACGGACGGGACCTGCGCGAAGCGGTGAGCTTGTCCGGCCGCGCCGCTTAACCGGCTCTTAAGGCTGTTTCGTAAAGGATCGTACAGCCTCTCCCGCCGCCGACCGAGTCCGCCCGATGCCGGATACCAGCGCCCTCAAGGTGGCCTCCGACGCGCTGGCCTACGGCCGCAAGGTCCAGAGCGGGCGGATCCGCGCAATCTCCGAGAACATCGCGAACGCCGATTCCGCCCCGACCGCTCCGGGCGGGACGCCCTACGCTCGCAAGATCGCCGTGTTCCAGCCGGTCAATCCCGAGAGCCCGCGCGATCCGGTGGGCCGCATCGCGCGCGATTCCAGCGACTTCCGCCGGCGCTACGACCCATCGAATGCGGCGGCCGACCGGCAGGGCTATGTCCGCCTGCCGAACGTCAACGTCGCGCTGGAATCGGCCGACCTGCAGCGCGTGATCCGGAACTACGAGCTGAATCTCAGCGCGGAGGCTTCGATAGACGCGGTGAGCCGGGCGACGCTCAACCTGCTCGGATGAGCCGGGTGTGGTGCCGGCCGTAGCCGGCATAGATCGCCAGGCCGATGACCAGCCAGATGGCGAGCCGGATCCAGGTATCGGCCGGCAGCGAGGCCATCAGCACCAGGCAGGACAGGATGCCGAGCACAGCCATCGGCGTCGCCGCCGGCACGCGGAACGGCCGGGGCCGGTCGGGCTGGGTCCGGCGCAGGATCAGCACGATGCCGCAGACCAGGCTGAACGCCAGGAGCGTGCCGATGCTGACGAGCTCACCCAGGATATCGATCGGCACCAGCCCGGCCACCGCCGCGGTGAACAGCCCGATCACCACCTGGCTCGCCACTGGCGCCCGTGTCTCCGGATCGACCCGGCAGAACAGGGGCGGCAGCAGCCCGTCCCGCGCCATCGCGAAGAAGATCCGGCCCTGCCCGTAGAGCGCCGTCAACGCCGAGGTGGTCAGCCCAATTAGGGCGCCGATCTTGATCACGATGGCGAGGCCCGGCATCGCGAGGCGGTCGATCGCCTTGGCGATCGGGTCGGCCACGTCCAGCTCCTGATAGGGAACCAGGCCGGTGAGCACCGCCGCCACCGCCACGTACAGGATCGTGCTGATCGCCAGCGAGCCGATCAGCCCGACCGGCGCGTCGCGCTGCGGCGCCCGGCACTCGCCCGCCGCGGTCGCGACGGTCTCGAAGCCGACGAAGGCGAAGAACACCACCGCGGCCCCGCGGAACACGCCGCTCCAGCCGTAGGTGCCGAACGCGCCGGCATTTTCCGGCACGAACGGGTGCCAAAGCTCCGGCTGGAGATGGACCGCGCCGACGCCCACGAAGGCCAGGATGATCGCGATCTTGGCGACCACCAGCAGCCCGTTCACCAGGGATGCCTCCCGGGTCCGGCGGGTCAGGAGGGCGGTCAGCACCAGCACGATCCCGGCCGCCGGAAGGTTGACCAGGCCGCCATCCCCCGGTGCCGAGGCCAGCGCGGCCGGCAGCGCCAGGCCGAAATCTGCCGCAAGCGATTGCGCGTAGCCGGACCAGCCCACCGCCACCGTGGCCGCCGCCATGGCGAATTCGAGCACGAGATCCCAACCGATGATCCAGGCCGGCAGCACGCCGAGGCAGGCCCGCGTGTAGGTATAGGTCGAGCCCGCCTCCGGGATCATGGCGGCCAGTTCGGCGTAGCACAGGCCGACGAAGCCGCAGGCGATGCCGCCGATCACGAAGGACAGGCTCAGCGCCGGACCCGCATATTGCGCCGCCGCGGTTCCGGTCAGCACGAAGATGCCCGCGCCGATCGTGGCGCCGAGCCCGATGGCGACGAGGCCCGGTGCGGTGAGGCTCCGGGCGAGGCCGGGATTGCCGGTCGCCGGGCTTTCGAGCTGGGCGATGGCGGCGGTGTCGGACATGTCGAGGCTCACGGTCTTCAAGTCACCGGGTGGATGGATGGGAGCCCGGCGAGCAAGATCCGAGCCGGCATCGCCGCGCGCTCGCGCAGACGCGCACGAACGATCGACCCGTCGTGCCCTCGAGTCTAGGAAAAAAGCGGTTCGATGCGGGAGACCGGACAAGTGCTGCGAGGCGATCGACGAGTCGGTGCGTTCGAGTCGGGTCGCCGGGCCTCGACCATCCGCGGATCGGTCGCAGGCCGAGGCCGACCTCGGCGCGGCCCTTCGGCCCAGGGCTGGTGTATCCGGCGGTTTCGTGTATGGATCGCGCGGCCTCGGCCCGGGTTACCGGGCGGGGCTTGAGCCGCTTGGCGCTGTGACCGTGCTGGACGACATCCCGGCACCGGCCGAACGCCGAGCGCGAGCGCCCTCTTTCGGGGCGCCGCATCCGAACCAGCACAACCCGAAAGGCATGCGATGTCGATCACGGCAGAGCGCAAGACCGCGCTCATCAAGGAACACCGCAAGGACGCCAAGGACACCGGGTCCCCCGAGGTCCAGGTCGCGATCCTGACCGAGCGGATCACCAACCTGACTGGCCACTTCAAGACCCACGGCAAGGACAATCATTCCCGCCGCGGCCTCCTGAAGATGGTCTCGCAGCGCCGCTCGCTGCTCGACTACGTCAAGCGCAAGGACGAGGCCCGCTACCGCGCCCTCATCGAGCGTCTCGGCATCCGCCGCTAAGGCGCATCACGCGCGGTTCCGAGCCCGGCTCGGGGCCGCGTTCTGCAATCTCGGGCTGCCGGAATGGGTCCGGCCGCTCGAAAAACGGGCCGCTTCGAGGCGCCAGCGTCGGGGCAGGATCGCGCGACACTTCCGCAGATGAAGTGTCGCGCCGTCTTGCCCCCGACGGCGCCGGGCCGGGCCCGCCGAAGGCAAGGAAAAGATACGTATGTTCGACGTTCAACGCGAAGAGCTGATCTGGGGCGACCGCAAGCTCGTCCTCGAGACCGGCAAGGTCGCCCGGCAGGCCGACGGCGCCGTGCTCGCCACCTACGGCGAGACCTCGGTGCTCGCCACGGTGGTCGCCACCAAGGAGCCGAAGCCCGGCATCGACTTCCTGCCGCTCACGGTGAACTACCAAGAGCGCGCCTACGCCGCCGGCCGCATCCCGGGCGGCTACTTCAAGCGCGAGGGCCGTCCCTCCGAGAAGGAGACCCTGGTTTCCCGCCTGATCGACCGTCCGATCCGCCCGCTCTTCGTCGAGGGCTGGCGCAACGACACCCAGGTCGTCGTCACCGTCCTGACCCACGACCTTGAGAACGATCCCGACATCGTCTCGAT
>NZ_FOTK01000049.1 GCF_900114535.1 Methylobacterium pseudosasicola
CCCACGCCCTGTGCAACGCCCATCACCTGCGCGAACTGAACGCCGTCGCCGAGATCGACGGGGAGGCCTGGGCCGGGCGCATGCGCCGTCTGTTGCGCAGGCTTTGCCATCACGCCAACCAAGCGCGCGACCGTGATGTGGCGTTGCCGCCGCCCCTGATCGGTCGGGCCGAGCGGCTCTACGACAGGATCGTCCAGGCAGGCCTCGCCTGGCACGCAGCCCTGGCCCCCTTGCCGCGCGCGATCAAGCGCGGCCGCGTCCGGCGGCGGGTCGGTCATAACCTGCTGCTGCGCCTCCAACTGCACAAGGCCGCCGTGCTCCTGTTCCTGCACGACCCCGCGGTGCCCTTCACCAACAACGAGGCCGAGCGCGACGGGCGCATGATGAAGCTGCGGCAGAAGATCTCCGGCGGTTTTCGAACCCGGGAAGGCGCGGACAACTTCGCCACCCTGCGCACCCTCATCGGCACCGCCAGGAAGCGCCGATGGAACCTCCTCGACGTCTTGACCCTCGAACCCGCACACCTCGTTGCTAAGCTCTAAGCCGGTTCCGCAAACCAACCTGGGTAGTTACGAACCGGCAAGCAACCGGCCGAACCTCGAGATTCGCTGTAAGGCGCTGGTCGATCGCGTCCTGTTCGAGGGGCTCCAGGCCGTCGGGCTCCGCGTCCGCTTCGGAACGGACGCCTGGACCGAACTCCACGGCCGCGAGATCGTCCTCTGTGCCGGCGCCGTCCACAGCCCGGCCATCCTGATGCGCTCCGGCATCGGCCCCGCCGAGCAGCTTCGCGCGCTCGGCATCCCCGTCTTTCATGCGCGTGAGGCGGTCGGTGGCAATTTCATGGATCACCCGATCCTCAGGGCGACGATGGATCTGAAGCCCGGCCACCGGGCGCTCGGGTCGGATGCCCGACACACGAATTGCTGCGTGACCTATTCGAGCGGTCATGCAGGGGGCGGCGAGCGTGACATGATCGTCGTCGCCTACAATCATTGCGGCCTGACGGGCCTGGAGCCGACCCCGCAGGGTGCCGTCGGCGTCGGTTTGTACGACGCGTTCTCGCGCGGTTCGCTGCGCCTTACATCGGCCGAGCCCGAGACCAATCCGGTCATCGAGGAGAACATGCTCGACGATCCGCGCGACCGCCTGCGGCTGCGCGATGCGGTGCGACGGCTGGCGCGCCTGACGACACATCCGGCGCTGGCCGACCTCGCCACCGCAATCAGGTTCGGCGAGAGTCCGCTCGCTGTGGACGAAGCTGCGCGTCTCCCCGATTCCGAACTCGACGACCTGATGCTCGCGGAAGCGGGCGACATCCAGCACGCGGCCGGCACCTGCCGCATGAGCGGATGGCAAGACGCATCCGGCGTCGTCGATCCCGATCTGAAGGTCCGCGAGGTTGATGGTCTGCGGGTCTGCGACGCGTCCATCATGCCCAGTGATTGCAGGGCCAATCTGCATTTCACTTGCGTGATGATCGGTGAAAATCTTGCACTGCGCATGGCCGAGCAATAGTATGTTGATCTTACATGTGCTGAATTGTGTTGTTTATTGTAGTGCATCGCTCGCTCGGACAGGCCTGGAGGCTTGCGATCGGCTTCATTCGCGCGACGCATGGATTTCATTCCATCGCTATGACTGCAAAAAGCCGCTTCTTGAGCCGCTCGCTCGTCGAATAAGGGCCGCTTCCTTTACATAGAGCACCGAAAGCAACCGGTTTCTTTTCGGCGAGACTACACTGTGTAAGGTGGCTGATATGGGTAAAACCGGTCGTTCGGTTTTGCGCCCATCTCGGTCATTCCACCTATTCAAAGGAATGCTCTGCAGCAGACGTAGCAACGGTTGGATTGCGTCTTTGGATCGCGCCAGTATCGGAAGTAGGCTCTACGCCCAGAAGCGGACGTTTAGTTCAGAGGGGCTGACCGTCCGGTGTCGACCCATTTCAGATGCCGGAGGATCTGATTCTAGGACGTCGGATCGATCCGTTCGAGCGTTTTCGATTCGGGTGCGATCCGACCATGGTTGGACGCCCCTTGTAGACCATTGCATGTCGACTCAGTTTCGTTTGGCGATCAGGCCGGTAGGCCCGCGATCGCCAGAGCTTCGGCGTAGATCTTGGCCGTCCTCTCCAGCGGAAAGGGGATGCGGGCGAAAAAGCCCGAGATCGTCAAGGTCGGCTCGATGGCGAGCAGGTCGTCGACAGCCGCCCGTGCGCGGTCCACCCGCCCGAGCCTGACATTGGCGACCGCGAGCACGCGCAGGGCCACGGCGAAACGGCGGTTCTGCCCGAGGGCCAATTCGGCCCAACCGATCGCATCGGTGTCGTTCTCGTCGATCAAGTCGGCGACTGCCATCACGCCGGACATCAGCCAGCCGCGCGGATCGCGCGGGTTGAGCTGCTGCGCGCGGACCACCATGCTGCGGCCCTCGCTGCCATTGCCGCACATCGCCTCGATCCAGCCCGCGAGCGTCAACGCCATCGCGGAGTTCGGGTTGAGGAGTAGCGAGCGGCGGAAGAGGTCCCGCGCGCGCTCACGCCCGCTCACGGCCATGTTCCAGATCGCGAAGGCGGCCATCCACAGCACCTGCGCATCGCTGGGCGCGAGCTCGACCGCCCGCCATGCGAGGTCGACGGCCTCCGTGCGGGCCTGGTCGTCCTGTTCGGCCCAGCCCTGGAAGTGGCACTGCGCGCGGCAATAGGCTGTCGCGGCCATCGCGGGGGCATAGCCCGGTTCGACGATCAGGGCCTCGCCCAGGCAGGTCAGGGCCTCGCCCATCCCGGCGCCGGTGAACTCGGCCATGTGGGCGTTGGCCCGCAGCAGACGCTCGTAGGCATCGAGCCGAGACGGGGCCGTGCGGGTGAGACGACCGATCTCGGCCTGCTGCAGGGTCGGCTCGATCGCAGCAGCGACGCTGTCGGCGACCCGCTCCTGCAGCTCGAAAACGTCCTGTAGGTCACCGTCGAACCGGTCCGACCAGAGGTGGGCGCCCGAGACAGCATCGACGAGCTGCCCCGCAATGCGCAGCCGGTCGCGGCTGCGGCGCACGCTTCCTTCGAGCACGTAGCCGACGCCGAGTTCCTCGCCGACCCGGCGCACGTCGATCGCCTTGCCCTTGTAGGCAAAGGAGGAGTTGCGGGTGATCACGAACAGGCCACTCATGCGCGACAGAGCCGTGATGATTTCCTCGCAGATCCCGTCCGCGAAATAGTCCTGCTCGGGCTCACCGCTCATATTCGTGAAGGGCAGGACCGCGACGGCCGGCAATCGCGATCCCGCGCGCCAGGCAAGGCCGGCGTTGGGTCCCGTCTCCGCCATCGGCTCGGGCGGGAGCTCTGCCAGCTCCTGCACCGCGGCGACGAAGCGAACGCCCTTGCGCGGGAGCGTGCGGATCAGGCGTTGGTCGAGGCCTGTGTCACCGACCGCAACGCGCGCGGCGTTCAGCCGGCTGCTGATCGTCGCCTCCGACACGATGCGGCCGTGCCAGACCGCCTCCAGCAGATCGTCGCGGCTGACCACCCGATCGCGGGCCGCGATGAGATGGGCGAGGATATCGAAGACCTGCGGTTCGAGGGCGACGAGGTTGCCCCTCTCCCTGAGTTCGCGCCGGGCGGTGTCGAGGGTGAAGGGCTCGAACTGGTAGATCACGCGGCCGCCTCAGCGATCAGGCCGGCTCAGCAGGGCCGTGCAGCGCCGAAAATCAAGAGGTCCTGAAGGGTAATTCCACGGCATCTGAAAGCGGCTCGCGGCCGGTGAGAGTAGTGTCCAGCGCATCGATACGCCAGTAGCGGGATGTGCCCATGCCGTCCGAAACCATCAACCAGAACCGCCGCCGCCTTCTCGGCGGCGCGGCTGCCACCCTCGCGGCCGCCGAACTCGGCCTCGTCAATTCGGCGCGCGCGCAGGCGGGATCGGGCGCCGGCGCCGAGTTCGGGCCGCTCAAGGAGGTCGAGGCCGGCCTCCTGCGCGTCGGCTATCTCGAAGCCGGCAATCCCTCCGGCCCGGCGGCGATCCTGCTCCACGGCTGGCCCTACGACATTCACAGCTTCAGGGAGGTCGTGCCGCTCCTCGCTGCGGCGGGATACCGGGTGATCGTGCCCTACCTGCGCGGCTACGGCACGACGCGCTTCCTGGCGGCTGACGCCGTGCGCAACGGCCAGCAGGCGGCGCTCGCGGTCGACGTCATCGCCCTGATGGACGCCCTCGACATCCGTCAGGCCGTTCTCGCCGGCTTCGACTGGGGCGCCCGGACCGCCTGCATCGTCGCGGCGCTCTGGCCGGAACGTTGCCGGGCCCTGGTGTCGGTCAGCGGCTACCTGATCGGCAACCAGGAGGCGGGCAAGACGCCGCTGCCGCCCAAGGCCGAGCTCTCCTGGTGGTATCAATTCTACTTCGCGACCAGCCGCGGCCGGGCGGGCTACGAGGCCAACCGCACGGAATTCGCCCGGCTGATCTGGCGGACGGCGTCGCCGCGCTGGCAGTTCGACGATGCCGACTTCGCGCGGAGTGCGGCGGCCTTCGACAATCCGGATCACGTCAGCATTGTCATCCACAACTACCGCTGGCGCTTGGGCCTCGCCGACGGCGAGCGGCGCTACGATCCGCTTGAGGCACGCTTGGCGGAGGCGCCAAAGATCGGCGTGCCGACGATCACGCTGGAAGGCGACGCGAACGGAGCCCCGCACCCCGATCCCGCCACCTATGCCGGAAAATTCTCCGGGCGTTACGAGCACCGGACGATCACCGGCGGCATCGGGCACAACCTTCCGCAGGAGGCCCCGCAGGCCTTCGCGCAGGCCGTGGTGGACGTCAATGCATCCTGACCGTCGTCTCCGCGGACACGGCGCCCTTCTTCGGGCCTGCGCCGCGTCAGGCCTTCTCGTCGCGACCGCCTGGGCGGTGGACGAGAGCGGAAAGCCCGCCGCGCCGATCTACGGCGTCACCATCCCGGACGGCTACCGTGACTGGCGCCTGATCGCTCCGGCGCTCGAAGACGCCCCGCTGAACGAGTTGCGCGCGGTCGTCGGCAACGACCGCGCCGTGGCGGCCTACAGGGACGGCACGCTGCCCTTTCCGGACGGGACGGTCTTGGTGAAGCTGGCCTGGAAGCGGATGCCGTCGACGGAGTTCGAGTCGGCGACGGTGCCGGGCCGGGCCACGACCGTGCAGGTCATGGTCAAGGACGCGAAGCGTTACGCCGCGACCGGCGGCTGGGGATTCGGCCGCTTCATCGACGGCAAACCGGTGGACGAGGCGCAGCACCAGACCTGCTTCGCCTGCCACGAGGCGCGGGTGAGGGACCACGACTTCGTCTTCACGCGGTATGCGCGGTGAGGGACGCGCGGCTGAGGCGGCTGAGAATGGGTCGTCCCCGGGCCGAGGCGAGACGGTGGGCTGCCGACATGTTCGGCAATCTGCGCGGATCCCTCAGCCAACAAATGGAACGCCCGCTCGCGGGCGGCACCTCAGGAGCCGCTTCCAACTTGGAGTCGAAGTTCCTGCACGGTCGATGAACGGCTACGTCTGGGAAGCACCGACGACGGTCCGGACGGTTGGCATGGGTTGCAATGACACACTCTCTCAGCGGCCATTCTCCGACCGACTTCAACATCGGAAACTCCGCGACGGGGGCCTCACGCCGTGTGCGCCTTCTCACCGAGCCGAAAGTGCAGGTGCCTTAGCCATCCCCGATGAGCATCAGCATCCACGGCATCAGCGTTCCGGTCTTCGTGAACGCGCTTCGCAACATGAGCGCTTGGCTCGATAAGGCGGCATCGGAAAAGCCGGAGGCCGACTTACTCCTCGGCCGTCTCGCTCCCGACATGCGGCCCTTGCCGGCGCAGTATCAAATGGCCTCCGACAGTGCGAAGAACGCCGTGGCGCGGATCGCCGGGATCGAGGCGCCCGGGATGCCGGATGTCGAGGCCAGTTTTGTCGAACTCAAGGAGCGTTGCGCGAAGACCATCGCCTTCGTTGAAAGCGTCGATGCTGCTGCGTTGGCCTCGGGCGCGGAGCGCGAGGTCGAGTTGAAGTTCCCGAACGGCATGGGATACCGCTTCACGGGGCAGGCCTATCTCACTGGATTCGCACTTCCGAACTTCTTCTTCCACGTGACCACCGCCTACGGGATCCTGCGCAGTGCCGGGGTGCCCCTCGGCAAGCCGGACTTTCTCCAGCACCTCGGTCCGCCGAACATCCCGGTTGCGAAGTAAGCGAACCCGTCTGGCGTCGGCCTGGCCCTATTCAGGATCCATTCCGGCCGGGAGCGCAGGCATCGGCGACGGGCCACCGAACGAACCGGTCTTGAGCTTGGGATGAGCGGATTCCGGCGACGGGATGACTATGCTTGGCTCGATCGCATGCGTGCGACCTCGCTGGGCCCAATCGCGAGGTAGAAGCGGATCGCATCGTCGACCAGAGCGTCGGGCGTGACACCCGCTGCCTTCGCGGCCCGAGTAACTTGGAGGCCGAGCGCAAGATCGATGCGCAAGGCGGCACCCTGGCTCGGCGAAGCTGGTGCGACGGTCGGGGCAGGTATGGGTGCAGCACTGTTTCGCGACTCAAGCTTGCCAAGCTTCGCTTCGCGACGACCCTGGTGGACGAGAGCGTCGGCGCGCTCATTGAGACGGTCGCCGGCATGCCCCCGGACCCAGGTCCATTTCACGTCGCGCGCCGCGTTCAGTTCGTCGAGGCGCTTCATGAGGTCGACGTTCTTCACGTCCCCCGTCGTCGTGCGCCAGCCTTTCGCCTTCCATCCGCGCATCCACTCAGTCACGGATTTAACGACGTACTGGCTGTCGCACCGCATCTCGATCGCGGCCCCGGCCGGGAAATGCTCGAGGCCCTTGATCGCTGCCATCAGCTCCATGCGGTTGTTGGTCGTGGTGCCGGGCTCTCCGCCGCACAACTCGACCGTACCTTCCGTGGCCGCAACGACGACCCCCCAACCGCCTGGCCCAGGATTAGGGTCGCAGCCTCCATCGGCATAAACGATCGTGCGCATCGTGGCGTCAACCCTTCCGTACGGGGTGGTCGATGGGAGGCTGCCATCGGTGCCCGAAATTAGCTGACAGATAGTATCTCTCCCCGGGCCGGTTGAGGACGCAAAAGGGCTCGCCGACTGCTCTCCGGCGATGCGTAGAAGGTCTACGTCGGCGGGGTGGCGCAAACGGCGTGTCCGCTTTTCTGGTCGATCCTCTCCGAAGCGGGCTAGCGGCTTTCGGCCAGCATCAGCCGCCGCAGGCCGCTTGCCTAAGCCTCTCAGATGGGTGGATTTGCGACTGTCCGCTTCTGAGTGACGACGGCGATCCGGGCGGCTGGGTTGAGTCGATTTCTACCTGTCTGCTTTCGAGCAAGGTCACTGCACAAATCATCCTCTGACGTCACTCTTTGATGGGCAGTCCCTCGGAGGGCGATACCAGCCCGGCCCCGAGGGCGATCCAGACGAGGTGGGCGTCGGTGCGTGCGCCCAGCTTGGCGCGGATCACCGAGAGGTTGTTGTGCACCGTCTTCAGGCTCAGGCACAGCGCCTCGGCCACCACCTGCGCCGTCGTGCCCGCCGCCGTCATGCCCAGGATCTCGAGTTCCCGCGGGCTGAGGTCGTCGAGGGCCGTGCGCCCGCCCGCCACCTCGTCCTGCGCGATAGCCCGCGCGATGTCGGCGCTCATCGCGCGCTCGCCCCGCAGCACGGCGGCCACCGCCGCCAGGAGTTCACGCGGCGGACTGGCTTTGCTCACATAGCCGCACGCACCGGCCGCGAAGGCTCGGCGCGCGACCACCGACCCCGTGCGCATGCTGAACACCAGGATGCGCGCCGCCCCATCCCACTGGCGAATGTGCCGGATGGCCTCAATGCCGCTCGGACCGGGCAGCGACAGATCGAGGATCACGAGATCCGGTGTGAGCGCCTTGTATTGGCGGTAGGCCTCGGCCGCGCTCTCCGCCTCGGCCAATACGACGAGCCCCGGCTGCCGCTCGAGCAGGCGGCGGTAGCCCTCCCGCACGACGGGGTGATCGTCGACGAGGAGGATCGTCGTGGCCATGGGCGATCTCAACCGGCGGTCGGAACGGTCGCGCAGGCGCGGATGCCGCTTCCTGTCCCGGTGAGCGACAGGCTGCCGCCCAGCGCGGCGAGCCGCGCCCGGATGCCGACGAGGCCACGGCCGGCGGCGGATGCCGTGCGGGCGACGTCGCCGCCACCGTCGTCATCCAAGGTGAGCGTCACCGCTCGCGCACCGGACTCCGCCCGGTCCAGCCGGAGGAAGATCCGGCTCGGCCGGCCGTGGCGCAGGGCGTTGGTCAGGAGTTCCTGCGCGACCCGGTAGAGGCTCGCCGACGCGTCCGCCGGCAAGTCGGCGAGGTCGCCGGTGACGTCGAGATGGAGCGCGGGGCCGGCCCTGAGTTGTGCCCGCCAGTCCGCGACCAGGCCACGGAGAGCATCCATCAGTCCGCCCTCGGCGAGGTCCGGCAGTTCGAGGCGGGCCAGCGCCCCGCGCAGGCTCTCGCGCATGGTGGCGACGATCGCCTCGATGCCGCGCGCGTCCTCGCGCAGATCCTCGCGGTCTGGAGGCGCGGCCAGCTCGATCGCGGCGGCGCGTGCGCCGGCGGCGGCGAGGCACTGGCCGAAGACATCGTGCAGGTCGCGAGCGAGCGCCTGCCGCTCCTCTTCCTGGACCGTGACGAGGCGCTGCATCAGGTCTGTGCGCTCGGCCTCGGCGCGGACGAGCCGGTCGGCCAGGCCGTTGCAGGCGATGGCGATCCGGTCGAACTCGGCGGCAGGGAAGCGCGGCAGGGGCGCTGGGATGCGGACGGCGTCGAGGTCGTCCAGCCCCCGCACGATCCTGCCAGCGGGCGCGACGAGGCGTGCGACGGCGAACCAGTTGAGCAGCACCGTCGCCGCGGCCAACACGACAGCGAGACCGCCCGCGAGGCGCACGCGATGCCAGATACGGGCTGCGCCGGCCATTGGGTCGGGCCAGGCTGCGACGCTGCCGATGGTGCGCTCGCGATAGACGATCGTCCGGATCAACGGTACGGCTTCAGCCTCCCACCCGAGCGCTGTGCGAAGCCACCCAGGGGCGGCATCGAGGCCGTCCCAGTCGCCGCAGAACCGTCGGGGCATCTCCGCGCCGAGATGGATGTCGGCGCAGATCCCGGGCAGGAGCGTGAGGATCGCCGGCGTGGGCTGTGACGCCGAGGCGGGCATCGTGGCCGGACCGGCGCTGCCGAGGCCAGGCTGGCGCGCGAGTTGCGCGGCGATCCGATCCGCCGAGGTCGCGGCCTCGCGGCGCAGGCCGGTGCGCGCCTCCCAGATGCTCCAGACGACCGCTCAGGCCAGGCACAGCAGGGCGACCGCGAGGAGGCGTAGGCCGAGATGGGCTGGCAGGCTCATGGGTAACCGCCGCGCTCGAACTGTGCACTGATTTGGCACGTGGAACGCCAGGGTGCGCAAGCCCTGGTCAGCAAGGTCGGGAAGAATGCCCGGGTGCCCGCGGGAGGACTTCCCTGGCCCGATCCCGGCATGGCGCGGAGGATGGCGGCGTCTCTTCCGCGCGGAGCCCGCCATGTCCCCTCGACTCTCCCGCCGCAGCCTGCTGGCCGCCTCCGCCCTGCTGCCGCTCGGCCTGCACCGATCGACCACGGCCGCGCCTGTCGCCGGCCCCTACCGGGTCGGCGCGTTCACGGTGACGCCGCTGCGGGACGGGCTGTTTCCGCTGGAACCGAGCATGATCCCGGCGGCCGACAGCGCGGCCGGGCATGCCCTGCTGAAGGGGGCCGGCCTTCCGGCTAACGGCCCGTCACCGGAGCCGGTCAACGCCTTCCTGATCCGGCGTGGGGAAAGGCACTGGCTTCTGGATGCGGGCTGCAGCACCGTGCTCGGGCCTGGGTTCAACCGGGTGACCGCGGCGCTGGCGGCGGAAGGCGTACGGCCGAATCAGGTCGACACGATTTGGCTGAGCCATCTCCACGCCGACCATGCCGGCGGTCTCCTGACGCCGAGGCGCCGCGCACGCTTCGCCAACGCCGAACTCGTGCTTCAGGACCGCGAGGTGGCGTACTGGTCGGATGCAGGCGCACGCGCCTCCGCTCCCGCCGCCCTGAGACCGATGTTCGATACCGCTCAGGCGGTTCTCGCAGCCTATCCTGATCGGATCCGGCGTATCTCCGGCGAGTCTGAGCTCGCGCCCGGCATCCACGCGCTGCCTCTACCCGGTCATACGCCGGGGCACATGGGCGTGCTGATCGCGGACGGATCAGAGCGGCTGCTGATCTGGGGCGACATCGTCCACTCGCGGCTGCTGCAGATGCCGCATCCGGATTGGACGGTGATCTGGGACACCGACCCGGCGCAGGCGGTCGCCACGCGCCGGCAGATCTTCGACCGCGCGGCGATGGAGGGTTTGAACGTCACCGGCATGCACCTCGCCGCCCGCGGTCGGATCGAGCGGGCGGATGCCGGGTACGCGTTGCGTTAGAACCCCTCGGTCCTCGGTCCAACGCGCTCGCCATCGAACCGGCATCCGCTTCGACGGCGAGCGCTTCGGGAACCACGAAGCGGATCAGCTCCCATCGGAAGATGGCGAGTCCGGCCGATAGAATCTTGATAGGGTGCGGGCGTAGCCTCTCTCGGGATCGTAGGTCAGGAGCTCGCTCGTCCAGATCTGGCCATCCCTGAGTAGCGGATGGCCGAGGGCGATGCCGACGAGATGCGGGACGGGATACGCGATCACGCGACACTCCCACAGTCTCGGTGCGCTGCGCAGTTCGCCCACGCTGCCGCAGCGCTACACATCCAAATTAGCCACGCTCAGCGCGTTGTCCTGGATGAACTCCCGCCGGGGTTCGACCACGTCACCCATCAGCTTGACGAACAGGTCGTCGGCGTCGGTCGTGTCCTTGACCTTCACCTGCAGCAGCGAGCGCACGTCGCGGTCAAGGGTGGTTTCCCAAAGCTGCTGGGCGGTCATCTCGCCGAGGCCCTTGTAGCGCTGGAGCTGGAGGCCCTTGCGGCCGAAGGCCATCACCGCTTCGAACAGGGCCACGGGGCCGTGCAGCACGGTCTCGTCGGTCTTGCGCATCAGCGTGGCGGGCTCGCCGTAGATCTCCCGGAAGGCGTCGGCCCGCTCGGACAGGCGTCGTGCCTCCTGGGAGGAGATCAGGCTCGCATCCAGGGTGGCGACCTGCTTGACGCCGCGGAGCGTTCGGGTGAGGCGGTAGCCGCCCTCGTGGGACTCGCCCTGCCAGCCCTGCTCGATCTCGTCGGCGATCAGATCGAGGCGGCGGGCGGTCATGTCGGCCAGCACCTCGGCCTCGCCGGGCCGCGAGGCCGCCTCGGCGTCGAAGGCGCCAGCCAGGACCGCCTGTTCGACCACGGAGCGGTCGTAGCGGGTGTGCAGGCCGAGCAGCACGTTGCGGAAGCCCCGCGCCTCCTCGACCAGGCTCTTGAGCTGCGGGCCGGTGAACTCGGCGCCGGTGGAGAGCCGCAGGATCGCGCCGTCGGTACCCTGGTCGATCAGGTAATCCTCGAGGGCGCGCTCGTCCTTGAGGTAGATCGCCCGGCGGCCGCGCTCGGCTTTGTAGAGCGGGGGCTGGGCGATGTAGAGGTGGCCGCGGTCGATCAGCTCCGGCATCTGGCGGAAGAAGAACGTGAGCAGCAGGGTCCGGATGTGCGAGCCGTCCACGTCGGCATCGGTCATGATGATGATGCGGTGGTAGCGCAGCTTCTCGGGGTTGAACCCTTCCCGGTCGGTGGATGAGCGACCAATGCCGGCGCCAAGCGCCGTAATCAGCGTGCCGATCTCGGCCGAGGACAGCATGCGGTCGGCGCGCACGCGCTCGACGTTGAGGATCTTGCCGCGCAGCGGCAGCACCGCCTGGAACGCCCGGTCGCGGCCCTGCTTGGCCGAGCCGCCGGCGGAATCGCCCTCGACCAGCAGGATCTCGCATTTCGACGGGTCGCGCTCCTGGCAATCGGCGAGCTTGCCGGGGAGCGAGGCGATGTCCAACGCGCCCTTGCGGGTCACGGTCTCGCGGGCCTTGCGGGCGGCCTCGCGGGCGGAGGCCGCCAGCACGACCTTGCCCATCACCGAGCGGGCCTGCTGCGGGTTCTCTTCGAGCCAGGTCGACAGGCCCTCGTTGAGCACGTTCTCCACCGCCGGGCGGACCTCGGACGAGACCAGCTTGTCCTTGGTCTGCGACGAGAATTTCGGGTCCGGCACCTGCACGGAGATGACCGCGGTGAGGCCCTCGCGGCAATCCTCGCCGGTGAGCGAGACCTTCTCGCGCTTCGAGACGCCCGAGGAATCGGCGTAGCCGGTGATCTGCCGGGTCAGCGCGGCGCGGAAGCCGGCCATATGCGTGCCGCCATCCCGCTGCGGGATGTTGTTGGTGAAGGGCAGGACCGTCTCGTTGAACGAGTCGTTCCACCAGAGCGCGACCTCGACCCGGATGCCCTCGCGCTCGGCGCGGACCACCACCGGGCTCGCCATGCCCTCGATCGGCTTGCGCGAGCGGTCGAGGTAGCGGACGAACGCCTCGATGCCGCCCTCGTAGTACAGCTCCTCGCGCTTATGCTCGGCATGGCGCGCGTCGGTCAGCACGATACGCACGCCGGAATTGAGGAAGGCCAGCTCGCGCAGGCGCTTCTCCAGCGTGCCGTAATCGAACTCGATCATCGTGAAGGTGTCGGTGGAGGGCAGGAAGGTCACTTCCGTGCCGCGCCGTCCGTTGCCGGGGCCCACGACCTTGAGGGGCGCCACGGCATCGCCGTGACGGAACTCCATTGCGTGCTCCATCTCGTTGCGCCAGATCCGGAGCTTCAGCCAGGACGAGAGCGCATTGACCACGGAGACGCCGACGCCGTGCAGGCCGCCGGAGACCTTGTAGGAATTCTGGTCGAACTTCCCGCCCGCGTGCAGCTGGGTCATGATGACCTCGGCCGCCGAGACGCCCTCTTCCTTGTGGATGTCGGTGGGGATGCCGCGGCCGTTGTCGGACACGGTCACCGAGCCGTCGGCGTTCAGCTGCACCGTCACGAGGTCGGCATGGCCGGCCAGGGCCTCGTCGATGGCGTTGTCCACCACCTCGTAGACCATGTGGTGAAGGCCCGAGCCGTCGTCGGTGTCGCCGATATACATGCCGGGACGCTTGCGGACGGCGTCGAGGCCCTTCAGCACGCGGATCGATTCCGCGCCGTACTCGGCGGGCTCGTTCGGGGGGATGTCGGCCATGAAATTCCTCGGGCAGGCGGACCAGTTCGCGACGGAGGGACTCGCGCCGTCGGGCGCCCACGCCTGCGCTCTCGCTTGGTCCACCTGATATAGGGGTTCCGCGTTGAGATTGCACGATTTTACGGGCTCGCGCCGGACCCGTGTACCCGCTTTTCTGGCGCCCGGCGCTTAACGTTGCGTTAGCCCTGGATGCCGCCCGCGCTCGCCGCGTCCAAACGAGCGATCGCGTCCGCCGAAAGCCGCAGATCGGCGGCCCCGAGCAGGTCGTCGAGCTGCGCCACCGAGGTCGCGCTGGCGATCGATGCGGTGATGCCCGGGCGCGCGATGATCCAGGCGAGCGACACCTGGGCCTGGGTCGCACCGTGGTCCCGGGCGACCGAATCGAGCACGTCGAGCAGCGCGAAGCCGCGTGGGGTCAGGTACTTGGCGACCCGATTCTCCCGGGCCCGTCCGGCCGCATCCTGTGCGGAGCGGTATTTGCCGGTGAGGAAGCCGGCCGCCAGGGAGAAATAGCCGATCACGCCGATCTCTTCGGCCCGGCATAGGGGTGCGAGCTCGGCCTCGAAGCCGCGCTCGGCGAGGCTGTAATCCGGCTGGAGGCATTCGTAACGTGGCAGGCCCGAGGTGGCCGAGACCTTAAGCGCCTCGGCGAGCCGCTTGGCGTCGTAGTTCGAGGCGCCGATTGCCCCGACCTTGCCGGCGGCGATCAGGCGGTCGTAGGCCCGTAGCGTCTCCTCCAGGGGCACCTCGGCATCGTCGGTGTGGGACTGGTAGAGGTCGATCCGGTCGGTCTGGAGGCGCCGCAGGGACGCCTCGCAGGCTTCCTCGATATGCCGGGCCGAGAGGCCCTTTCCGGGCTCCCCCGATTCTTGGCCCATATCCATGCCGACCTTGGTGGCCAGCACGATCTTCTCCCGTGCGCCCGGTCGAGCCGCGAACCACTTTCCGATCACCGTCTCGGATTCGCCGCCCTGATGGCCGGGCGCCCAGCGCGAATAGACGTTGGCGGTGTCGACGAAGTCGAAGCCGCGCTCGACGAACCGGTCGAGAATCGCGAAGGAGGTCGCCTCGTCGGCGGTCCAGCCGAAGACGTTGCCGCCGAGACAGAAGGGCGCGACCCGGAGGTCGGAGCGGCCGATGCGGCGCTTGTCCATGCTGTCAGCCCTGGAGGAAGGGATTGGAGACGCGCTCTTCGCCGAGCGTGCCGGTCGGTCCGTGGCCGGGGATGAAGGCGATGTCGTCGCCGAGCGGCAGGACCTTCTCCTTGATCGCCCGGATCAGCTGCTCGTGGTTGCCGCCCGGCAGGTCGGTGCGGCCGACCGAGCCCTTGAACACCACGTCGCCGACCAGGGCGAAGCGCGCGTCCCGGCTCACGAACACGACGCTGCCCGGAGAGTGGCCCGGGCAGTGGAGGATGTCGAAGCCGAGTTCGCCCACGGTGACGGCGTCGCCGTCGTCGAGCCAGCGATCGGGGGTCACCGCCCTGCCCTCGCCGATCCCGTAATTGGCCGCCGTCTCCGGCAGGGAATCGAGCAGGAACTTGTCGGCGAGGTGCGGCCCCTCGATCGGGACGCCCAGGCGCTCGCGCAGCTCGTCGGCGCCCGCGGCGTGGTCGACATGGCCGTGGGTCAGCAGGATTTTTTCGACCCGCACGCCCTGCTCGCGGATGGCGGCCTCGATCCGGTCGAGGTCTCCACCGGGATCGACCACGGCGCCGATCTTGGTGGCGTCGTCCCAGATCAGCGTGCAATTCTGCTGGAAAGGCGTGACCGGGATGATCCCGGCGCGGGGTGTTCCTGGCATGAGGTTCCGCGGGTTGGCTGCGCCGCCGCCGGCGCTCTCGGTGCGGTTCTAGCGCAGAAGCGGGCGGCCGGCACCATGCCGGTCAGGCCGTCCCGTCCTTCGGGCGGCGCAGGTTGTCGTGGAGCGCCAGCATCTCGGCCATGCCGAGCGACCGGCTGCTCCAGCGGGTCTCGGCGGTGTTCACCTTCGTGAACCGGTCGTGGGACCGGCCGCCATAGGCACCGAAGATCGCGACACCCGCCTCGGTCGCACCGTCCTCAGGAGGCGTCGCGGACGCGTCCGGCCGGTCGATCCGGTACGAGGGCGCCGCCGCCTTGCCGGTGACGCCGATACGGACCCAGGCATCGCCGTAATGCTTCTGGCACATCCGCATCGTCACCAGCACCTGCCGGAGATAGCCCTCGGCATCCTCCAGACTTTCCATGACGTCCGCGATCGTCGCGTCCGGGGGGTAGTGCTTGATCCGGGCCATGTGCCACCTCTGTTCGCCGCGAGCCTTACCGCGCCGGCTCGGCCAGAGCGAGGCGCCGCCCCGTCAGCCCGGCGTCCGCTTCAGCAGGGCGTCGAGGCCACCGACCCGGAACCAGTGGTAGCCGTAGCCCTCCAGGAACAGGCAGTGCTCGCCCTCGGGGCCGGCCTCGCTGCGTGATCCGGTGAGCACGTCGACCAGGATGTCGTGCTCCGGCTCAGTCTCGCCGGTCCTGAGCGCGACCTCCACGGGCTCCGGCGCGAGGTTGTGCACGCACAGCACTGCGTTGCCGCGCCATGCGTAGCGCAGGGCCAGGACCGAATTCTTGCCGGTCGGAACCGCGGTCACGTCGCCCCAGCCGATCTCGGGCGCCTCCTTGCGCTGGCGGATCAGGCTCTGCATCCAGTTCAGTAGCGAGCCCGGGTCGTGGCGCTGGTCGGCGACGTTCACATGGGCGTAGCCGTAGGGGCCGTGGTCGATCGGCGGAAGCACCGCGCGCTCGGCCTTGGTGAAGCCGCCCTGATGCTCGGCGGTCCATTGCATCGGCGTGCGGGCGCAGTCCCGCTCCTTGAGGGCGAGGTCGTCGCCCATGCCGATTTCGTCGCCGTAGCGCAGCACCGGCGTCCCCGGCAGCGTGAACATCAGCGAGTAGGCGAGCCGGATCCGGCGCGGGTCGCCGGCCAGCATCGGGGCGAAGCGGCGGCGGATGCCCCGGTCGTAGAGCTGCATCCGCTTTTCGGGGCCGAACGCGGCGAACACCGCCTCGCGCTGCTTCTCGGTGAGCCGGCCGAGGTCAAGCTCGTCGTGGTTGCGCAGGAAGATGCCCCACTGGCACGAGAGCGGACGCGGTTTGGTTCGCTCGATCGCCTTCACCAGCGGGCGGGCGTCATGCGCAGCCAGGGCGTAGAAGGTCGATTGATTGACCTGGAAGTTGAACATCATGTGCATGCGGTCGGCATCGTCGCCGAAATAGTCGAGATCCTGCTTCGGCAGGACATTGGCCTCCGCCAGGATGATCGCGTCGCCTTTGCGCCATTGCAGGAACTCGCGGAAGTCGCGCAGCATGTCGAACTGCTCACGCGGTTTGCCGCCGACATCGGCGCCCTTCTCGGCGATGACGAACGGCACCGCATCCATGCGGAAGCCCGATACGCCGAGTTCGATCCAGAACCCCATGATCTTCAGGATCTCGGCCAGCACTTCGGGATTCGCGGTGTTGAGATCGGGCTGGAAGTCGAAGAACCGGTGGAAGTACCAGGCGCCGGCCTTCTCGTCGTAGGTCCAGGTGGTCTCCTGCACGCCGGGGAAGACCATGCCCTCGTCGGTTGTGGCCGGCCGTTCCTTCGACCAGACGTACCAATCGCGATAGGGCGAGTTCGGGTCCGAGCGGGCAGACTGGAACCAGCGGTGCTTGTCCGAGGTGTGATTGACCACGAGGTCGATCAGAACCCGCAGGCCCCGCTGCTTGGCCGCGTGGGCGAAGGCGACGAAATCGCCGAGCGAGCCATAATCGGGATCGACCCCGTAATAGTCCGCAATGTCGTAGCCGCCGTCGCGCTTGGGTGAGGGCTGGAACGGCATCAGCCAGATCGCGGTGGCGCCCAGGCCCTGGATGTAGTCGAGCCGCCGCTCCAGCCCGGCGAAGTCGCCGATGCCGTCGCCGTTGGCATCCATGAAGGTGCCGACCGACAGGCAGTAGATGACCGCGTTCTTGTACCAGAGATCGGTGATCATGCCGGTCCTCGCCTTCGCCGCGCACGACGAACGTCAAGCCTCACGAAAGCGTTGCTGTGGGCTGTCTCAAATCAGCCGCGTTGTGGAGCGCCTATCCACGAGCCCCGGCGTAGCACTATCCCGGCCGGGCCCTGACTCGCCCCCGAATCCGGACCGCATGAACGCCATCCTGATCAAGCTGTTCGCGACGGCCCTGACGCTGAGCCAGGTCACCACGCGGCCGGACGCGGTGCGGACCCAGTTCGACCCGTTCACCGACCAGGCCGAGGTGGTGCGGCTGCTACGCGACGGCTGCGCCCACATGCGCAAGGCGTTCGACATCGAGGACATCAACCTCGACGAGCTGATCACCACCGCGATGGAGGATCCGACAAGCGTCGCTGGGCCGGGGGCGCCCAAGATCCTGCACGGGCTCAACCTCGACGAGCTGAACACCAGCTACAAGCAGTTCTGCAAGGGTGAGAACCCGGCGATCTCGCCGTTCAATGCCCGCGAGGTCATCGAATTCTACGACAACGCCACCAAGGACCTGCCCACCGCGGAGGCGCTCCGGGACAAGGTCCTGCCCGGCATGACCCGGATCCTCGACGGATCGGGCAAGCCCTTCGCCGAGACCTACGAGCCGAACGGCCGGCGGCTGGTGGTGCCGATCACCGCGGTGCCGAGCCTCGTGCAGAAGGCGTTCATCGCGGCGGAAGACAAGCGTTTCGAGAGCCACCACGGCATCGACGAGCGCGGCGTGATCCGCGCCTTCATCGGCAACCTCGCCTCGCCGGGACGCCCGGCCGGAGGCTCGACCATCACCCAGCAGGTGGTGAAGAACCTCTCGGTGGGCGACGACGTCACCTACGAGCGCAAGATCCGCGAGATGATCGTGGCGGCGCGGTTAGAGCGGATCCTGACGAAGCCGCAGATCCTCGGGCTCTACCTCAACGGCATCTATCTTGGTCGCGGCGCCTACGGCATCGAGATGGCGGCGCAGAGCTATTTCGGCAAATCGGTCGGACAGCTGACCCTGCCGGAGGCGGCCCTGCTCGCCGGCATGCCCAAGGGGCCGAACTTCTACAGCCCGGACAAGTACCCTGAGCGGGCGCGTGAGCGGCGCGCCTACGTGCTCGCCCGCCTCAAGGAAGAGGGCACGATCACCGAAGCCGAGATGAACGCTGCGGTGAAAGCCGATCTCGGGCTGAAGCCGGTCGAGGCGACACGGCGCGATTCCGGATTCTACGTCGTCGACTACCTGAACCGCGAGGCGCGCACCTTCGCCGGCGTCGATTCCTTGACCGCCGGGTCCTTCACCGTGCGCTCGACGATCAATGCCGAACTCCAGCGCGCCGTCGAGGGCGCGTTGCAGGACGGGCTCGCCAATTACGAGCGCGGGACCGGCCGGCAGACCTATAGCGGCCCGGAGCTCAATCTCGCCGACAGCATCCGCCGGATCCAGGCGGCGACGCCCGCCCCGGAAGGCGCGGTCCAGGCCGCCCCCGCGGTCACCGGCGCTCGGACGGAGGCCGCCAAGGACGCGCCGCCCAAGGACATCGCCAAGCCGGGCGCAAAGGCATCCCGGCCCAAGGTCGCGTCAGTTCCGCAGGTGAAGCCGGTCTGGCTGCGGGCCCTGGAGAGCGCCCGGCCGACCTTGTACGACGTGCACTGGCCCGTCGCGGTGGTGCTGGAAGCTGGCCGCGGTCCGGTGAAGGTCGGCCTCGCCGACGGCCGCACCGCCATCCTCGACCCGGGCATCGCCCGAAACCGGCTGCAACTCTACGACGTGGTCCGGGTGAAGCTCACCGAAGGCCGCGGCGCGCCCCGGGCGCAAATAAGGGTCCGTCCGACCGTCCAGGGCGCGGCCCTGGTGCTGGAGAACCAGACCGGCCGCATCCTGGCGATGGCTGGCGGCTTCTCCTATCCGATGAGCCAGCTCAACCGGGTCACCCAGGCGGTTCGCCAGCCCGGCTCGACCCTGAAGCCGCTCACCTACCTGGCAGCGCTCAATGCCGGGCTCCAGCCCAACACCCTGGTCCTCGATTCGGCCGTCACCCTGCCGCCGATCAGCGGCTCCGGGGAATCCTGGTCGCCGAAGAATTACGAAGGCGGCGGCTCCGGCCCGACAACTCTGCGAAGAGGCCTCGAATTTTCGAAGAATCTCGTCACCGCCCGGCTGCTCCAGGGCGGTATCGCGCCGAAGGCTCCGGCCAGCCTCAAGCGGGTCTGCGACATCGCCCTCGAAGCGCAGATCTACGCCGAGTGCGAGCCCTATTACCCGTTCGTGCTCGGCGCCCAGCCGGTGCGGATGCTCGATCTCGCCGGCTTCTACGCGGCGGTGGCCAACGAGGGCGCCCGCCCGGCGGTCTACGCGCTCGAGTCGGTGGAGCGGGACGGCAAAGCGCTCTACACCCATGCCCCCCGTGAGCCGGTGCGGATCGGCTCGGCCGACCGGGTGGCGTTCTACCAGCTCAAGACCATGCTGCAGGGCGTGACCCAGCACGGCACCGCCGCCGCGCTCTCCAAAGTCTCCGCCTACGTCGCCGGCAAGACCGGCACTTCCGAGAACGAGAACGACGCCTGGTTCGCGGGCTTCACCAACGAGATCACCGTGGTGGTCTGGGTCGGCTACGACAACGCCGACGGCAGCCGCAAGACGCTGGGCCGCGGCCAGACCGGCGGCCACGTCTCCGTGCCGATCGCCTCCAGCATCTTGCAGGCCGCCTGGGCGAACGGCGTCCCTAAGACGCCGCTGCGGGGCCCCTCCTCCGAGGCGCGCCCGTTCATCGCCGATCTGCCGATCGATCCCCATAGCGGTCAGCGGGTCGCGGGCGGCGGTTTCCTCGAGCATTTCCGCACGAGCGGCGACGGCAAGATGGCCGACACGCAGTTTCGTCTGGTGCCGCGCGAGACCCTCTACGCCATGCGGCCGGATGCCGAGGACGGCGACCTCAACGGCGCCGAGGATGGGGCCAGCGTCGCGGGCGATTATTATGGAAACATGACCGGCGAGCGCCCGGCGCCGGATCCCCTCGACCCGTTCGGTGAGCGCCAGCCGCCGCGCAGCCGCCGTGCGCAGGGCGAACTGGATTCCTACGGCCAGGACGCCTACAGGCCCTGGCCCGGCCAGACCGCGCGCTCGCCCTTCGGGGACGAGGATTCGCGCCGGCCCCGCCGCCGCGACCCGGATTACCTGTTCGGCGAAGACCCGGGCTACTGACCGCCCCTCGATCAATGAGACGCCCGTTGCGCACGCAGCTTCCTGCCGCCCTCGCCCTCGCCCTGACGGCCGCCCCGGTCTGCGCCCAGACGCCCGCCGCCAACTCGGCGGCAGTGCCCGGGTCGGAGCGGATCAAGGAGGTGCCCTCGGTCACCGCCCTCGATCCGGCGACGCTGAAGCCCGGGCAGATCCTGTTCACGGATCACCGCGACAACCCCACCGCGCCGGAGAACGGCCTGATCCCGTACCTGGACTGGCTGCGGACGCGCCCGGCGGAGGCCGCGGTTCTGGCGCCCTTCCCCGGCTACAAGGAGCCGGACTACACCGTGACGGTGAACGGCGTGACCAAGCCCCGGCACGAGACCCTGAAGGTCTACGTGGCTGAGGGCCGGTTCGTGGTGCCGCGCCCGCCCGAGGCGATCGACCTCAGGGCCTTCGCCAATCTCGGCTTCGTCCAGACGATGGACCCGGCGATCAAGCACAAGGCGATCACGGTGGGCGAGGTGACGCCGAATAAGGACCCGGCCGCCGCCTTCGCCAAGCGCCCGGACCGGCCCTGGTGCGAGGGTGCCGGCGCCTGCATCGAATCGCGCTACGACCTCGAAGGCAAGCTGCCGCTCGGCGTGAAGCTCGCCAACAAGCTCGAAGAGGGCTCGGCCAAGAAGATTGCCGAGTACGTCTCGTTCCAGAGCGAATTGCGAGTTCTCGGCCCCGACCAGGGCGCGACGCTCAAGGCGCTCACCAAGATCGACACCACCGTCACCGGGGGGCTGGAGCAGACGATCTTCTGGGTCAACCAGATCCTGCGCTTCGGCAAGTTCCTGGCCGTGTTCCAGCCGCTGCCGAACGATCCGACCAAGACCGTTGTGACCACCTACATGGCGCTGGCGATTAAGGCCGATGTCCTTGACCGCAAGGCCGAATATGCCCGGGTGCCGGTGCTGAAGAACCTGTTGCCGGCCCAGGTGCTGATGGGCAATTCGAGCTTCAACACCGGCAATTCGATCAGCGCCGGCCTGCCGGTCTACGCCCGCAACCGCATCACCACCTTCGCCGACGCGATCGCGAAGCGCTGACGAGCCCGGCCTCGCTGGTTCAGAACCCGCGATTGCCGATCGAAGGCAGGGTCGGCTGCGTGTAGGCCCGGTTCACGTCGCGCCTTGTCTGGGTGCCGTTGGTGTCGTTCGCGGCCCGATAATTGTCGAGCCGGAAGCTCTCGGCGAGGCCGCTGCGCCCGTCCGGGCTGTCGGTGTTGCAGGCACAGAGACCGCCGACAGCCAGGAACGAGACCGCGAGAAGGGTAAAGCGCATGATTGATCCTGGGCGATGCCGAACCGCGCGAGGGATTGTTATCCGCCGCCGAATCGCAGTTTGAAGAGTCGGTGGCGGCATGGTCAGGGCGGCGGCAAGTCCGTCAAGACCGGCGGAGAGGCGTAAACCGATTCCGCCGCCTCCGATGCGCGGCGGCCACGGAAAATCTACCTTTCCACGCGTTAGCGGCGGATAGAGGCCGGCAATTGCCGGAAGTACGGCCCCTCCCCCTGGCGAATCCGGGGCCTTTCGGGCCAGAACCGTCGGCGATGAGCAACGTCCTGCCCTTCCGGCCGCGCCCGACCGTCACCCGCCTCGCCCGCTGCGAGGTCGTGACCGTGGCCGGCGACCTCCTCGCCCTGCTGGAGCAGCTCGAGGACGTGAGTGCCCGCGCCGCTGCGATGGGCCGTCCGGCGCTCGAGGTCGAGCGCACGGTTCAACATCTCCTCGACGCGGTCAGCGCCGTGGAGCGCGCCCTCGACTGCATCGGCGAGGGCGAGCAGGTCGCCCCGGCCTGAGCGGTTTTCGGATCTGACGCCGGGTTGGGCGATGGCCCGCGTCCGGCAGATGCGGCTCCGTCGCGTTCAGGATCGGCGCGGTCTGGGTCGGCGTGTTGCACCATAACGGTTGTACCCACTCCCCGGCACCGGCGTAACCGGAACGGTTTTGCACAATAGATCTCCGGTCGATCCGAACGAAGACCATACCCTCGGCGTGGTTCTTCGAAGTCCGGCCTCGAAATCTTAATATTCCGGAACCCTCCCGCGCAGCTTGCGGTTGAGTGTCGGGCGCTCGAACGCGACGCTGTTTCCGGAGGATATCATGAGGTTTCGTACGGGCAGCACGTTGGCCGTCATCACCGCCGCCGGGCTCCTCGCCGGAACCGTCATCCCGGCGCAGGCGGCGGAAATCGGGTTCCTGGAGATGCTGTTCGGTGCCCGCCCTGCACCCCAGCCGGTTCAGCAGGCGCAGCCCCCCGGCGCTCCTGACATCCGTGCCTTCGAGCGACGCGCGACGCCGCGGCTCGGCAGCGCCCGGCACAGGCTCCAGACGCGATACGCGGCGCTTCCGGTGCGGATCCGCGTGAAGGAGACGGAACTCAGCCCCCGTCAGACGCCCATCGACATGAAGTCCGGCGCGGCCGCGGCGCTGATGAAGGACGAGACGCTTCAGCCCGGCGACATCGTCGTCCTGAACACCGGCGCCAAGGTCTTCACCGGCAATCCCGACAAGCGCCACGCCATCCGGGATTTCGAGCCGGTCCAGAGTTCGCGCTTCGTCAGCAAGGGAACGCGCAAGCAGCTCGCCGGACTGTTCACCCCCATCGGTGCGTCGCCCGCGAACGAGGCGCGCCGGGTCGTGGCGCGCGGCCCCCAGTCCACACCGCCAATCGCGACGCCGATCCCGCACCAGCAGACCGCAATGCGGGTGATCAACGTCTGGAAGACGGCGCAGTAACGCGCCGGCGCGGTCCGCTCAGAAGAACCGCTCCTTGACGACGATCGTGTCGCCCGGCCGGACCGAATAGGTCATCGGCACGATCCCCGAGACCAGGCCGCTGCCGGTGTCGCGGGTCAGCACCGCGTAGTCGCGGGCGGCCCGTGGGCCGAAGCCGGCGGCGATTGCCACGGCCGTCTCCACTGTCATGCCGTTGACGAACGGGTACTGGCCCGAGGTCGTGACCTCGCCCAGGATGTAAAACGGGCGGTAGGTGTCGACCTCCACCGTCACGTGCGGCTCGCGCACGAAGCCTGACGAGAGCTTGGCCTCGATTGCCCGGGCCGCCTGGCCGGTGGTCTGGCCGCCGACCTGGACGGTGCCGATCAGCGGCATCGCGATCTTGCCGGCGCCGTCGACCGCGTAAATGTTCGACAGGTTGTCCTGTCCGAAGACGATCACCCGCAGCTTGTCGCCCGCCGAGAGCGGGTAGCGCGCCCCGATCGAGCCGGTGCCGGTGGCATCGAGCTGGTCGGTACGGAAGCTCGGACGCAGGCAGCCGCCGAGCGCCAGAGTCGAGCCAAGTGCGAGGAGCAGAGCGCGCCGGTTCATCACCATCGCCGTCATGGGTGCCAAGTCGCCGTGGTGTAGGCCGTTAAGGTTAATGAACCTTGATCATCCGGGTGCCGGCTTCCGAATAGGCCGGTGCGCAAGCTTTCTTAACGCTCAAGCAACCTTAACGACCTCTAATAGTGCCGGATGGCCTCATGGGCCGTCCCGTCGGCCTTCGTGCTCAGAGCGTCTCATGTCTCGTATCAGCCTGCGCTCGCATCCCGCCCTGCCTGCGCAGCGGTCCAGCACCCGGGAAGGCGTCGGCCTCGCGCAGGTGCCGCAGATCCTGCGCCGCTCGATCGGCTGGATCGTCGGGCCAACCCTGGTTGTGGCGCTGGGCGCCAGCATCTTCGTCAACGTGGTGAGCCCGCGCTACACCGGCGAGGCGAAGCTGATCCTGGAGAGCCGAGACCCCGCTTTCGCCCGGACCGCCCAGGAGCGGGCCGATCAGCTCGCGCCGATCGACGAGCAGGCGGTGGCGAGCCAGGTCCAGGTGGTGATGTCGCGCGACCTCGCCCGGGAGGCGATCCGGCGGCTGAAGCTCGTGGGCAACCCCGAATTCGATCCCGGATCGAGCAGCATCGGCCCGGTCCAGCGCGTGATGATGATGCTCGGCATCGGCGCCAATCCCCTCGACCGCCCGGCCGAGGACCGGGTGCTGGATGCCTATTTCGAGCATTTGCTGGTCTATCCGGCCGGCAAGTCACGGATCCTGACGATCGAGTTCCGCGCCAAGGATGCCAAGCTCGCGGCCGACGGTGCCAACACCATCGCGCAGCTCTACATTTCGTCGCTTGAGGCCGACAAGGTCGACACCGCCCGCTACGCCTCCTCCTGGCTCGGCGGCAACATCGACGGTCTGCGCAAGCGCGTCGCGGAAGCCGAAGCGAAGGTCGAGGCGTTCCGCGCCAAGAACGGCCTCGTCGGCAGCGGCGGCGCCACCGGCCAGCCGTTGACCACGCAGCAGCTCGGCGAGCTGTCGAGCCAGCTCTCCCAGGCCCGGATCCTGAAGGCCGACCTCGCCGGCCGGGTGAAGGCGATCAAGGACCTGATCAAGGACGGCCGCGCCTTCGAGATCACCGAGGTCGCCAACAACGAGGTGATCCGGCGCATCGTCGACAACCGCATCGCCGTGCGGGCGCAGCTGGCGCTCGAATCCCGCACGCTGTTGCCGGCCCACCCGCGGATCAAGGAGCTGCACGCCCAGCTCGAAGACCTCGACGCGCAGATCAAGACCTCGGCCGAGCGCGTCGTCCGCACCCTGGAGAACGACGCCAAGATCGCCGGCTCCCGGGTCGAGAGCCTTCAGGCCGCCGTGGACGGCCAGCAGGACGTGGTGGTGAAGGGCAATTCCAGCGAGATCCAGCTCCGGGCCCTGGAGCGCGAGGCCAAGGCGCAGCGCGAGCAGCTCGAATCCTACCTGTCCCGCTACCGCGAGGCGGCCGCCCGCGACGGCGAGAGCGCCACGCCCGCCGATGCCCGCATCGTCTCGCGCGCCGTGACCCCGGAACTCCCCTCCTTCCCGAAGAAGCTGCCGATCATCGGCTTTGCCACGCTGGTGACCCTGATGCTGGCGGTCGGCGGCGTGCTGGCGAGCGCGCTGCTGTCCGAATCCGGCCGCTCCGAGCAGGATACCGATCTCGATCTGGCGGACCGGCCTACGCGCCGCGAACCGGCGCTGGACCGCCCGGGCTTCGCCTTCCCGGAAGCGATGCCCCCGGCGCATTGGTCCGAAGCCGCGAACGAGGCCGAGCCGGCGACCGCTGCCGCGGATCCGGTCGCGCCGCCGGCCGCCCCTCGGGCGCCCGCCGAGGCCTACGACCTCGCGCCGCTGATCGCCCGGATCTCGGCCGTGGCACGCGAACCCGGTGATCGCACCGGCTGCCGCGTGCTGGTCATGGAAACGGAGATTTCCCGCGGCGGCGATGCCCTGCACGACGCGCTGGTTCGCGCGCTCGGCCGCAAGGCCAGCCTCGTCACCGTCGATCTGAACGGCGCCGGCGCCGAACGCGGCTTCACCGATCTGGTGGCGGGGGACGCCGCCTTCCTCGACGTGATCCAGGCCGCACCCGGCAGCAGCCTGCACCGGATCGCGGCCGGGTGCGCCGACGCGTCCGTGCTGTTCGCCGAGCCGGACGCCCTCACCCTGACCTTCGAGGCCCTGGCTGAGGCCTATGATTGGGTCGTCTGCCGGCTGCACGCCGCCCCGGGCGCTGTCGACCTGCTCGAACTGGCGGCCGGCTACATGGACAGCGTGATCATCGCCTCGAACGCCTCCGCCGAGGATCAGGCCCTGGCCGATCTCTACGCCATCGCGGAGGATGCCGGCGCTGGGCAGGTTCTGGTGGCGCAGGACCGTTCGACCGAGCAGGGCGCGGCGGGCGACCGGTCGGCGCCGGAACTCCGGCTCAACGCCGCCTGAGTTTACGACCTGCGCGTCAGCTTCCGCAGGCGCGCGACGGCGGCGTAGAGGCGCGGGTCGCGCTTGATCCTACGCTTCGTGCGGGTCATGCCGAGCTGCGCTAGCCCGTAAGCACGGCCTTGCAGGGAGACAGGCACGATCGTCTCGACCAGCCCGATGGTCTCGTCGCAGATGCTCGCCTTGTAGCGCGCCTCGCCGACCCCAAGATCGAAGCCCTGCCGGCCGCGTGCGGTCTGGTCGCCGACGAGGTGTTGCAGCAGCAGGTCGCCCGGGCTGAACCGGGCCACCTCCGGATCAGGATCGAACGCGGTCATCATGCCGCTGAAACGGTGATCGCTGACCGCGCCCCCGAAGGCCGCGAGCACGCGCCCGCTCTCGGCGAGGCAGAGGGCGTGGATCTCCACCGCCGGATCAGTGCCGGACGCGGCTGCCGCCAGGAATTGGCGGATCGGCTCGGCGGCGTAGGGGTCGGCGACGCCCATACCGGCGAACCGCACCGCCTTGTGGGCGAAGAACGCCGCCAGATACCGGGCCGCCTCCTCGGGCGTCTCAGCCCGGCGATACGCCAGGGCGCCTTTGGCCTCGATCAGGCGCTTCTCCTTCGAGCGCAGCTTCTTGCGGGCATCGGCGCTGAACACCCGGCGCACCGTCGCCTCTGGATCGGGGCCGAGCATCAGCCCGTAGGCGTCGCTCGCCTCGGGCTCGCCGGCCTCGGCGAGCGGGTTGGCCGCGCCGTCCCACATGCGGGGCTGATGCTGCAGCGCGTAGACGTCGATGCCGGCCGGCCGGCCGGCGCGGATCAGGGCGGCCGTGACCTCGCCGGGGGCGATCGCCGCCGCATCCCGGGTGGCGAAGAGCGGCATGTGGTAGTTCGCATGCGTCTCGCCGACGACCCGCGCCACGGTGAGCCCGAAGCTCCGCGCGAGCACCAGCGGCAGCAGGATCCGAGGGCGGCCCTCCGCATCCCGCAACACGACGATGCGGGCCCCGGCCTCCGTGCCGGTCGCGCGCAGATAGGCGGCGACCCAGTCGAACCGCTGATAGGGCGTGTGCAGGCTCGCCGGATCGGATTCGAGCCGCCGCCACAGGGCCTCGACCGCGGTGAGATCGGAAAACACCTCCGCGGTCAGGATTCCGGATGCGCGCGCACCGATCATGTCCGTTCCCGCCACCTGGACGCCGGTCGCCATACCCGAGTCTCCCGCTGCGCCGGGCAGCGCCCGAAGCCGAAAGCCGACCTTGCGGGGCACGCACTGAATGGCCGGTGACTTCGACGCTGTTGTGGGCCGGCGCGGCCCTGTAAATCGCGACTTTGGCTAATACAACCTTCCGGCTGCACTACAGACAGGCCGCGGATTTGGCGTTTCTTTACCCCGGCGGGTGATGGCTGTTCCGCCCGGGCCGTACCGCCCGAACGGGTCCGAGCCATGATCTCCTCGCGCGCCAAGCATCGGGTGTTCGCGTCCGGCTTCCGCGCGATCCAGGCGCTCGGCGCCGATCGCTGGCTGGCGCCGGCCGCCCGCGGCCTCGGGGTGATCCTAACCTTTCACCATGTCAGCCCCGATCCCGTCCCGGCCTTCGCACCGAACCGCCTGCTCAGCATCACGCCGGACTTCCTCGACCAGACCCTGCGCGAGCTCGATGCCCGCGGCTTCGATATCATCGGGCTCGATGCCGTGCCCGACCGGCTCGCCGCGCCGGGCTATGGGCCGCCCTTCGCGGTGCTGACCTTTGATGACGGCTACCGCGACAACGTCCAACACGCCCGCCCGGTATTGCAACGCCACGGCGTGCCCTGGACCCTGTTCGTGACCAGCGGCTTCGCCGACCAGGGCGGCCGCCTGTGGTGGATCGAATTGGAGCGGGCGATCGCGCGGCTCGACCGAGTGCGGATCGCCGTTGGCGCAAGCAGCTTCGACCTACCGACCCCCAGCCCCCAGGAGAAGGCGCTGGCCTTTGAAGCCCTCTACCGAGACCTGCGCCTCGGCGCCGAGGCCGACCTTCTGGATCGGATCGCCGACCTATGCCGACAGGCGGGCTTCGCGCCGGGCGCCGTCGCATCCGAGCTGTGCCTGTCCTGGGCCGAACTGCGCGACTTAGCCCGCGACCCGGCCGTGACCATCGGCGCCCACACGGTCAGCCACCCGATGCTCGCCAAGCACGACGCGGCCACCGCGACACTCGAGATTGCCGAAGGCCGCGCGCGCATCGAAGCCGAGCTCGGCCGGCCCGTGCGGCACCTCTCCTACCCGGTGGGCGATCCAACCTCGGCGGGACCGCGGGAATTCGCGCTGGCGCAAAAGCACGGATTCTCCACCGCCGTCACGACCCGGCCCGGGCACCTCTTTTCGGAGCATGCCGGCCACCTGCACGCCCTGCCGCGCGTGTCGATCAACGGCTGCCATCAATCGCGCGCGGCGTTGGCGGGCTTGCTCTCCGGGGTGCCGTTCCTGGCCTGGAACCGGGGCCGGCGGCTCAACGTCGCCTGACGCTTTTTGCCAAACATCCAACCGCGCTCAGGTCACGTCGGGCGGCAGAGTCTCGAAGGGATTGTGGGCTGGAACGCCGAGGGGCGTGAAATGCCGGACGTTACGGGTCAGGACGGTCCAGCCATGGCACTGAGCCGTGGCAGTGGGAGGTGGGCAGATCCTCGGCTGTCAGCGGCGCGGCCATGAGGAGGCGGCCGAAGGACGGAACCTGTGAAAGCCTTTGCCAGTCTTCGAAACTCAGCAACACCGCCTCCGGTCGACCGTGCCGCGTGATGATCGAGGGTTGGCCTTGCTTGGCCTGATCGATGACAGCCGACAGCGTCGCCTTGGCATCGCGAAGCTGGATCTCCTGCATCGCGCCTCTCCGTGACCAGTGTAGTCACAGTAAGGTTCGCAAGCGTCCGGGGCAATGGCGGCACGTCGCGCGACGCCGGCGCGTCGGTCCCGCAGACCTCAACGCCGCCGGCGGTGCCGATAGCTCGTCGAGAACGAGGCGTATTGCCGGCCGCCGCGGCGCGACCGGTAGCGGCCTCGGCGGCTGGAGGTGGCCTCGACAGCCTCTTCGGCCTGGGGCAGCGCCTCGACCAGGGCCGGCGCAGCGGCGGCGTCGGCGGAGGCGTAGCCGCCCGCCACGTTCTTGGCGGCCGGGCCGAACATCGCCAGGCACTGGTTGTAGGCCAGATCGTTCTTCAGCCGCTCGCACTCGGCGATCGAGCGCGGCGTGCCCTGCGCGAGGGCGGGCAACGGTGCGAGCAGCACGGCGAGTGCGGCCAGATGCTTGAGGCGCATGGGCGAGCGATACACGAACGGGGATCTCGAATTCGGGTCGGAGGCTTGTGGCGCCCGAGTGCGGCGAAATCGAGGGGTCGGCGCTACCGGTCCGGCCGTTCCATCCAGCGGATCAGCGGCATCAGCGGGAAGATCCAGGCGATTCCGAGGATCGAGTAGAGCACGGCCTGGATCGCCGCCGGCGTCTCGGCGATGCGGCTGTCGGCCAGCGCCATGGCCAGCGGCCCGTAGAGGCAGACGAAGGCCAGGATCGCGATGGTGCCGATCAGGGTGCGGGTGCTGCGGCGCATGAGGGTCCCTTCAGCCTCGCTCTTGGCGGCGGCGCTGATCACTGACGGCTAGCCTCAGCCGGGCCGGTTGGCAACGCGCCCGGTGCCGCGGGCTGCGGCGCCGCCGACATTGCTCGCATCCGTCGCTTCCCCTAACGCGTCGCGAGGGCCGGCCAGTCCCGGCAACCGCGGAAGGGATGCGCGTGGTGATGAGAGTCTCGGGCGACCAGCGATCGGGCGCCGTGCGGGCGTGGCTCTATCTGGTGGCAGCCCTCGTGGTCGCCATGGTGGCGGTGGGCGGTGCGACGCGCCTGACCGGATCCGGTCTGTCGATCACCGAGTGGCGCCCTGTGACCGGGATCGTGCCGCCCCTGTCGGAGGCGGACTGGGCCACGGAATTCGCGAAGTACAAGGACACGCCGCAATACAATATCCTCAACCAGGGGATGGGGCTGTCGTCGTTCAAGGTTCTGTACGGCTGGGAATGGGGCCATCGCCTGCTCGGCCGGCTGATCGGCCTGGTGTTCTTCCTGCCGCTGGTGGTGTTCTGGTGGCGCGGCATGATCAGCCGGCGCCTCGGGCTCGGGCTGCTGGGCCTCGGCATCCTCGGCGGCCTGCAGGGCGCGATCGGCTGGATCATGGTCGCCTCGGGCCTCCAGCCCGGCATGACCGCGGTGGCGCCGCTGAAGCTCGCCCTGCACCTCACCATGGCGAGTCTCATCCTGGCCGGGCTGGTCTGGCTCGCCGCCGGTGAGCGCAACGGCACCATCGAGCCCGCACCGGGCCGCATCCGCGCCGTGGCGACCCTGCTGCCGGCGCTGGTGCTGGTGCAAATCTTCCTCGGCGGCCTCGTCGCCGGGTCGCATGCCGGCCTCGTCTACAACACGTGGCCCAGCATGGATGGCGATCTCGTGCCGCCGATGGACAGCCTGTTCGCGATCCGGCCCTGGATCGAGAACTTCGTGGACAACCATGCCCTGGTCCAGTTCGACCATCGGGTGACCGCCTACCTCATCGTGGTCGTCGCGCTCCTGCATGCGGTCGATGCCCGGCTGACGGGTCCGGCCGGCGCCGCCGGGCGCGCCGGTGGCGTCGCGGTTCTGGCGCTGGCGCAGGCGGCGCTCGGCATCGCGACGCTGCTGCTGACCGTTCCCCTCTGGGCGGCACTGGCCCATCAAGTCCTGGCGATGGCGGTCCTGACCATGGCCGCGGTCCATGCCCGCCTGAGCCGCGGCACCGAACGTGTGCGGCCGGCCGCCCGGGAACCGGCCCTCGGCTTCGAGGGTCTGGTCGGGCGCGGCGCTTAGAGCGCCTAACAGAACCGTCTGATCTGGTTGAGTGTGATGAGGCTGGCAGCGAGGCTGGTGAAGGCTTCGTAGATGTCTGCACGTCGCTCGTAGCGCACGGGCAGCCGACGGAAGCGATTGAACCAAGCGTGCGTGCGCTCCACCACCCACCGATGCCGGCCTAGCCTCTCGCTGCTCTCGATGCCGCGGCGTGCGATGCGCGGTACAATCCCACGCGCCCGGCACTCGTGTCGGCGCGGTTCAGCGTCGTAGGCTTTGTCGGCGTGCAGTTTGTCCGGGCGGTGTCGCGGCCGGCCCCGCCGACCGTTGCGCACGGGTGGGA
>NZ_FOTK01000065.1 GCF_900114535.1 Methylobacterium pseudosasicola
CTCCGCCGCGGGGGCGGCCCCCAAGGTGTCCTTGTATCACCTCGTCCTACAGATCCGCGGCGGCTACGAGGGGCTGCTGATCGCTCTGCCCCCTGAGCACTGGACGGCCTGCGGTGCGACCGACCCACCGGCCCTGGCCGCGCGCCTGCTGAGCTTGGCCCGCAGGATCGACCCCGGGCGCGTGACGGTCGGCAGGCGAAAACCCAAAGACCCCGCGGCAGAACCTAAGCGCGCCAGCAGAGGTCACGTCGCAACCGCAAGGATCCTCAACAGCCAAACACCTTAAAAGGGCTGGGTCCGGGACCTTTCGCGGGTGCAGGGCGGAGCCCTGCAACATCAGGGCTCTGCCCTGATAACCCGCCAAAGGGCATGCCCTTCGGAAACCCGCTTCTTACGGCGCTGACGCCTCGGCGCCGCCATGGGCCAGGATCGCGTCGAGGAGGCCGGGGAAGCGCGCGTCGACATCCTCCCGGCGCAGCGAGATCAGGCAGCGCATCCCCTCGGGGCGGGTGCGCGTCACGCCGGCCTCCCGCAGGATCTTGAGATGGTGCGTCATGGTCGAGCGCGGCACGCTCTCGGCCAGGAGATCGCCCGACGCCCGCTCGCCGTCCCTCATCAGATCCGACACCACCGCCAGGCGGGTCGGATCGCTCAGGGCGAACAGGACGCGATGCAGCGTCAGCTCGGCGGTGTCGGGATGGAAGAACTTGCGGGGGCTCATGGCGCCATTTATGTACGATTTTCGTCGTACATCGTAAAGAGGCGGCGGGACATGAGGCGAATCGCGGTTCTGGCGCTCGGGATGTTCGCCCTGGGCTTGGATGCATATGTGGTCGCGGGGCTGCTGCCGGGGATCGGCACTGCGTTCCACGTCGAGCCCGGCGAGGCCGGGCAGGCGGTCACAGTCTTCACCCTGGCCTACGCGCTGGCGGCGCCGGTCTGTGCCACCTTGCTCGCCGGCAAGCCGGTGCGGTGGATCCTCGGGCTGGCGCTCGCGGTCTTCACCATCGCGAACATGTTGAGCGCCCTCGCCACCGGCCTTCTGGGGCTGCTCCTGGCCCGGGCGCTGGCCGGCCTCGCGGCGGGCCTCTACGCGCCGGTGGCGATCACGTCGGCGGCCGCTCTGGTGGAGCCGGGCCGCAAGGGGCGCGCCCTGGCGCTGACCCTCGGGGGCATGAGCACCGGGACGGTCATCGGCGTGCCGGCCGGGTTGTGGATCGCCGAACGGCTCGGCTGGCAGAGCGCCCTCTGGATGGTGACACTTCTCGGCGCCGTCGCCACGGTCGCCATCCTGGCCCGCCTGCCCGACATCGAGGCCGCGGAGCCGCCGTCCTGGCGGGCCCGGGCCGCCCTGCTGACCGACGCGTCGGTGGTTGCCACGGTGGCGGTCACCTTCCTCACCGCCATCGCCAGCCTCGGGCTCTATACGTATCTGGCGCCGCTCCTCGACCGGGCCGGGCTGGGCGGCGCGGCGGCGTCATATTTCTGGGCCTGGGGCTTCGGCGGGATGGTGGGCAGCTTTTCCGTCGGCCCGCTGATCGACCGGACGCGCGATCCCCGCTGGGTGATGGCCGTGATCCTGGCCGCCCTGACGCTGGCGCTCGCCGCGCTTCCCGGCCTGCTCGGCGCCTCGGTGCTCGGCTACCTGCCGCTGCTGGTCTGGGGTGCGATGGGCTGGGCCTCGCAGGCGCCGCAGCAGCATGCCCTGCTCCACCTCCAGCCCGAACAGGGCAGCGTCGCCGTCGCGCTGAACAGCTCGGCGAATTATCTGGGCGGCGCGGCCGGCGCGGCGCTCGGCGGCGTGGTGGTCACGCTGGCGGGAATCGCCGCCCTGCCGATGACCGCCGCCGCTGTGGCGGCTGCGGGCCTCGCGTTGCAGGTGGCGATCCTGTTCCGGGTTCGTAGAGTCGCGATGGGCTGACGCACCGAACCGGGTAAGATTTTCCCGGACACGCCAGCCTACTCCGCGTCATTCCGGGGCCACGAAGCGGAGCCCGGAATCCAGAAACACCAGTGGCGCCAAGTGTTGCACCGTCGGTGGATCTGGATTCCGGGCTCGCCTGCGGCGCCCCGGAATGACACGGCGGCTTAGCAGCGGTAGCGAGATCGTCTTGCGAGGCTGCCTGCGCATAAAAAAAGCGGCGCGCCGTCATCCGGCGCGCCGCCCCGCTCGAAACCGAGCCGCTCAGTTCAAAGCCACGTTCGGCGGCCGGCGCTCGGCGCCGACCGTGAGGTCGCCGATCATCAGGCCCATCGGGCCGAGCCGAACCGGCACCGTCTCGCCGTCGTGAATCTTGCCCGACAACACCAGCTCGGCCAGCGGATCCTGGACGTTCTTCTGGATCACCCGCTTGAGCGGCCGCGCCCCGTAGGCCGGGTCGTAGCCCTTGTCGGCGAGCCAGATCTTGGCCTCCTCATCGAGGTCCAGGGTGATCTTGCGATCCTCCAGGAGCTTCGCCAGGCGCCCGAGCTGGATCTCGACGATCGCCCCCATCTCCGACCGCGCCAGGCGGTGGAACAGGATGATCTCATCGACCCGGTTCAGGAATTCCGGCCGGAAGTGGCTCCGCACTACGGTCATCACCTCGTCGCGGACCGCCTCGGTGTCCTCGCCCGCGGGCTGGTTCACCAGATACTCGGACCCAAGATTCGAGGTCATGATCAGCAGCGTGTTGCGGAAATCGACCGTCCGCCCCTGCCCGTCCGTGAGCCGTCCGTCGTCGAGAACCTGCAGCAGGACGTTGAACACGTCCGGATGCGCCTTCTCGATCTCGTCGAACAGCACGACCTGGTAGGGCCGGCGCCGCACCGCCTCGGTGAGCGCGCCGCCCTCCTCGTAGCCGACATAGCCCGGAGGCGCGCCGATCAGGCGGGCGACCGCGTGCTTCTCCATGTACTCGGACATGTCGATGCGCACGAGCGCCGTGTCGTCGTCGAACAGGAAGCCGGCGAGCGCCTTGGTCAGCTCAGTCTTGCCGACGCCCGTGGGGCCGAGGAACATGAACGAGCCGATCGGCCGGTTCGGATCCTGCAGCCCGGCCCGGGCGCGCCGGACTGCGGTGGAGACCGCCACCACCGCCTCGCGCTGGCCGACGACGCGCTTGGCGAGCGCGTCCTCCATGGCGAGCAGCTTCTCGCGCTCGCCCTCCAGCATCTTGTCCACCGGCACGCCGGTCCAGCGCGAGACCACGCCCGCGACGTGGGCGGGCGTCACCGCCTCCTCCATCATGCCGTCGCGGCCGTTCTCGGCTTTCGCCTCGATCTCGGCGAGCTGCTTCTCCAGGCCCGGGATCACCCCGTAGGCGAGCTCACCGGCGCGCTGGTACTGACCCTGGCGCTGGGCCGCGGCCAGCTCGTTGCGCGCCTCGTCGAGCTTCTTCTTGAGGCCGGCGGCGGTGCCGAGCTTGTCCTTCTCGGCCTTCCACCGGGCGGTGATCGACGCCGAGCGCTCCTCAAGATCGGCCAACTCCTTCTCCAGGCGGACCAGCCGGTCGCGGGAGGCGGAGTCGGTCTCCTTCTTGAGCGCCTCGGCCTCGATCTTCAGCCGCACGATCTCGCGATCGATCGAGTCGAGCTCTTCCGGCTTCGAATCGACCTGCATGCGCAGGCGCGAACCGGCCTCATCGATCAGGTCGATCGCCTTGTCGGGCAGGAACCGGTCGGTGATGTAGCGGTTCGAGAGCGTCGCCGCCGCCACCAGGGCCGAATCCTGGATGCGCACGCCGTGGTGCTGCTCGTACTTCTCCTTGAGGCCGCGCAGGATCGAGACCGTGTCCTCCACGGTCGGCTCCGACACGAAGACCGGCTGGAAGCGGCGGGCGAGCGCGGCGTCCTTCTCGACGTGCTTGCGGTACTCGTCCAGCGTGGTCGCGCCGACGCAGTGCAGCTCGCCGCGGGCGAGCGCGGGCTTGAGCAGGTTCGAGGCGTCCATGGCCCCGTCCGCCTTCCCGGCGCCGACCAGCGTGTGCATCTCGTCGATGAACAGGATGATGCCGCCCTCGGCCGCGGTGACCTCGGAGAGCACGCCCTTCAGCCGCTCCTCGAACTCGCCGCGATACTTCGCGCCGGCGATCAGCGAGCCCATGTCGAGGGCCAGCAGGCTCTTGTCCTTGAGCGATTCCGGCACGTCGCCGTTGACGATGCGCAGGGCCAGACCCTCCACAATCGCGGTCTTGCCGACGCCGGGCTCGCCGATGAGGACGGGATTGTTCTTGGTGCGTCGGGACAGGACTTGGATGGTCCGCCGGATCTCCTCGTCGCGGCCGATCACCGGGTCGAGCTTGCCGTCCCGGGCGGCCTCGGTGAGGTCGCGGGCGTATTTCTTCAGCGCGTCGTAGGCGTTCTCGGCCGAGGCGTTGTCGGCGGTGCGGCCCTTACGGAGCGCATTGATCGCCGCGTTCAGGGACGCGGGGGTCACGCCCGCCGCCTGGAGCGCGCGGCCGGCCTCGGACTCCTTCTCCACCGCCAGGGCGAGGAGCAGGCGCTCCACCGTGACGTAGGAATCGCCGGCCTTCTTGGCCGCCTGCTCGGCGGTGTCGAACAGGCGCATCAGCTCGCGCGTCGCCTGCGGGGCGGACGCGTTGCCGGAGACCTTCGGCTGCTTGGCGAGCCACTGCTCGGTCTGCGCCAGCGCGACCCGCGACTGGCCGCCGGCGCGGTCGATCAGACCGGCGCACAGGCCCTCGGGATCGTCGAGCAGGACCTTGAGCAGGTGACCCGGCTGAAGCTGCGGATGGCCCTCGCGCATGGCAAGGTTCTGCGCTGCCTGGACAAAGCCGCGGGCGCGCTCGGTGTAGATGTCGAAATTCATGCTGTCTCACCCTCCCGTGCCGGCATCCGCCGCCCAAGATGGCGCGGCCCTGCCGAAACGTCGCCTCCCCGGCTATCCGCCGCGTCGAGGCCCCGGCGCCGAAAGCCACCGGTAGGTCCGATGTGGTGTTGTATTTGCGCACCACAAGGGGCCGGGGACTTGCGCGGCACAGCTTTTCCGCGCCACCTTCCCGGCATGCAAGCCGCGCTCGAAATCGGCCTCCTGGGCCTCTACCGCTACCCCGTGAAGGGATTGAGTCCCGAGCCTCTGGAACGGGCCGAGCTGGAGACCAGCGGCTTCTTCCCGGGGGACCGGCTCTACGCCATCGAGAACGGGCCTTCGGGCTTCAACCCGGTGGCGCCGCGGCACCAGCCCAAGACCAAGTACCTGATGCTGATGCGCGACGAGGCCTTGGCCCGCCTGCGCACCCGCTACGACGACTCAACCGCCACGCTCACGGTAGAGCATGCCGGGGAAACGCACGCCTTCCGGCTGGATACCGAGGCCGGCCGCGACGGGCTCGCCGACCTGATGCGGCGCACCCTGCCCGACAGCCTGCGGGGCGAGCCGAAGGTGCTGGCAGCACCGCCGCAATACCGGTTCACCGATTCGCCGACCGGCTACGTCTCGCTGATCAACCGGGCCAGCGTCGCGGCCGTGGAAGACTATCTCGGCGCGCCGGTCGACCCGCTGCGCTTCCGCGGCAACCTGCTGGTCGAGGGGCTCGCGCCCTTCGCCGAACTGGACATGGTCGGCCAGGTGATCGAGGCACCGAGCGGGCTGCGGCTCAAGATCACCAAGCGCACGGTGCGCTGCGCCGCCACCAACGTCGATCCGGTGAGCGGCGTGCGCGACCACGACATTCCCTGGACCCTCGACGCGCGCCTCGGCCACCGCGACCTCGGGGTCTACGCCGATGTGATCGCCGGCGGAGCGCTCGCGGTGGGCGATACGCTCCGCGTGGTGGGCTAGGCGCGGCCCTCAGAGCCGCGACACGTAGGCCGCCAGATCCTTGATGTCGGCGTCGCTCAGGTCCTGCGCGACTTCGTTCATCGCCGGGTCGTAGCCGGGCCGGGCGTTCGACTTGTAGGCCGCGAGCGCCTGAGCCAGGTATTCCTCCCGCTGCGCCCGGATCCGCGGGATCGCGTCCCGCCCGGTGAGGTCGGCGCCGTGGCAGGAATTGCACTGGTGCTTGGCCACGAGCGCCTGGGCCCGCGCCACCAGGGCCGGGTCGGCGGCGGGGCCCGACCAGGCGGGCGCCGGCAGGGTCGCCACCGCGTCGGCATAAACGCGCAGGTCGTCGTCGGAGAAACCGGCGGCGACGTCGTTCATCGGGGGCGCCGTGCGCTGCTTCTCCCGGAACTGGAACAGCTGCGTCACGACGTAATCCGCCTGCTGTCCGCCGAGCGAGGGCACGCCCTCGGTCTGCGACGTTCCATCCCCGTGGCAGGCGGTGCAGGGAGCCAGACGCTCCTGCATCGCCGCGTCGGGCGCGGCCAGGGCCGCCCCCGCCAGCAGGGCGCCGAGGGCCGGCGCCAGCCCCCAAACGATCCGTATCCGCGACTTATTCCGCATCACTGGCCGTAGCTGACGCGGTAGATCGCGCCGTTGTAATCGTCGGAGACGAGCAGCGACCCGTCCTTAGCGACCATCACGTCCACCGGGCGCCCGGCATATTTGTTGTCCTGGAGGAAGCCGGTCAGGAACGGCTCCACCGCGGCGACCTTGCCGTCCGGGCCGGGGCGCGCCACGACCACGTCGCCGCCGAGCTTGGCCGTGCGGTTCCAGGACCCGTGCCGCGCGATGAACACGGCGTCCTTATAGGAATCCGGGAATTGCGCGCCGGTGTAGAACCGCATGCCGAGCGAGGCCGTATGCGGCCCGAGCAGGCCCGCCGGGGCGGTGAATTCCGCGCAGGAATGGCCCCAGCCGTATTCCGGATCGGTGAACGTGCCCTGATGGCAGAACGGGTAGCCGAAATGCTGCTTGCCCGGATCCGTCAGCACGTTCAGCTCGTCGTTCGGGATGTCCTCCGAGACCCAGTCCCGGCCGTTATCGGTGAACCAGAGCTGCTTGGTCTTCGGATTCCAGTCGAAGCCCACCGTGTTGCGCACCCCGCGGGCGATCACCTCGGCATTCTTGCCGTCCAGGTCGATCCGGCGGATCTGCGCGTGCGTGTCCGGCGGCAACAGGATGTTGCCCGGCGAGCCAACCGGCACGTAGAGCTTGTTGTCCGGCCCGATCGCGATGAACTTCCAGCCATGGGCCTCGTCCTTCGGCAGGTCGTCGTAGACGAGGCTCGGCTTCTCGGAGCCGTCGAGGTGCTTGGCGATGTCGTCGTAGCGCCAGATCTTCGACAGCTCGGCCACGTAGAGCGCGCCGTCGTGGAACGCGACGCCATTCGGCCGATGCAGCCCCGATGCGATGGTCTTGACCTCACGCTTGCCGTCCGGGCCGGCCTGCGGCAGCACCGCATAGACCTTGCCGACCGTACGGGTCCCGACGAACAGGGTTCCGTCCGGTGCCTGGGTCATCGAGCGGGCATTGGCGAGGCCGCTGGCATAGACCTCGACCTTGAAGCCATCGGGCACCTTGAGCTTGTCGAGCGGCAGCTTGGCCGCGGCCGTCGCCAGGGGCGGCCCGGCCACCGGGGCGAGCTTGGCCGCGTTGCCGCCCTCGGGTCGTCCGTAGAGCGCCGAGCCGCGGTCGATCTGAACACTCGCCGGCGGCGCGGCGCTGGCCGGTGTCTCCTGCGCGTGCACCGCGTCCGGGGCTACGGTCCCGAAACCCAGGCAGGCGAGCGCGGCGGCCAGCCCGCGGGTCAGAATCGGCTTGCTGATCGGCGTCATGATGTCTCCCGAGATGGCCGGCGTCTTGGATTGCCCGGTCCGGTCTGCACTCTTTATTCAATGTCAGGCTGCGCAACGCGACATCTGAAACGACCCTGGCGCGACAGCGGGCTGCGGACGTCACTCACCGTTCAGGAGCCATCGTCACCGAACGGCCCGAAGGCCGTGTTGGCCGAGCCGACCGTTGACCACGGGGCCGGTTCCCCCCGCGAAAACCTTGCGTTTTGGCGAGTGATCTCCGAAAACGCGCGCGTCCGGAACGCTTGAGCTTGGCCGGGGATCGTGGCGCCTGCGCCGCGGCCCGGCGGGGGCGGCGTTCCGATCCGGTTCGGGGACAGGTATCGATGATCGATTACGCGCAGGCGCGGCGGATGATGGTCGACTGCCAGTTGCGGACCTTCGACGTGAACGACAACGCGGTGCTCGACGCGTTCGACACGGTGCCGCGCGAGGCCTTCGTGCCCAAGGGCCGCGAGCCGTTCGCCTATATCGACCAGACCCTGCGCCTCGACGGCGCGACCGGCGAGAGCCGCTGCCTGCCGGCGCCGATGGTGCTGGCCCGGCTGATCCAGGCCCTGAAGATCCGGCCCGGCGCCAAAGCCCTCGATGTCGGCACCGGCACCGGCTACGCCGCCGCCGTGATGGCGTATCTCGGCGCGGATGTGACCGCGCTGGAATCGGTCCCCGATCTCGCCGAGACGGCTCGCGCCAGGCTCGGCACCACGGCGCGGGTGATCGAGGGTCCGCTGCAGGCGGGCGCCCCCAAGGAGGCGCCCTTCGACGTGATCCTGATCAACGGCCGGGTCGAGGTCCGGCCGCAGGCGCTGCTCGACCAGCTCAAGGACGACGGCCGCCTCGCCTGCGTGTTCGGCCCGCACCGCAACGCCAAGGCGACCCTGTTCGTCCGGGCCGGCGACGCCTTCGGCTCCCGCCCACTGTTCGACGCCTCGCTGCCGCTCCTCGACGCCTTCGCGGCGGAGGTCGGGTTCGCGTTCTGAGGTAGAACTTGTAGCGGATTCCGTGACGTCGACTGGTGCGCTGAACTGCCTCGCGCTGCGTCTGGAGCGCTGTGGGTCGTTCGACCGACTGACGGTGGTTCGGCGATCGCTCCAAGTGGACACAGCATGATTTTTCGAGGCGGACGGATGTTCGAACTCCGCTCTACAGCTGTAAGCGAACCGCTCTGGTGCTGCCCGACAGCGTCAGAGTGATGATCACGGCTTGCGAGGCCGACATCGGAAATGCGTCGGCTACCTTCGCAAAGATACCCTGATTGCTGTCTTCACAGCGACCGCGATGTCATACCTGTTTCCAAGGAATTACAGGTGCCCCACCCACGGGATGCATCTGGATTCAGATTTTCTAGTGGTCAGACAACCAGTTGGATGAATTGGGCGCGGATGATCCGAGCGGATTGAACAGGTGGCAAACAGGAAGCGGATTCGCACTTTCCCAGCGCGAACAGGCGCGATCGAGTTCTCTGGTGCGAACCTTCAACGGCCTCGTTCACGATGGAGGCGCTGCAGGTCGGCCTCGACCATGAGGCGACAGAGCTCATTCAGTTTCGTGGTAGGGCGCCAGCCGAGCATGTTCTCAGCCTTGCTGTAATCCCCGATCAAGGCATCAACCTCCGCCGGGCGGAAGAAAGTGGGATCGATTTCGACCACTCGCTTCCCACTCTGGCGTGAGATAGCAAACTCGTTGACTCCAGAAGACGACCATTCAACGTCGATGTCCGCTGCGGCGAACGAAAGCGTTACAAAGTCCCGCACGGAGGTCGTTTTGTTTGTGGCGAGTACGAACGTATCCGGGCTATCCGCCTGCAACATCAAGCGCATTCCTTCAACATAATCTTTTGCATATCCCCAGTCGCGCAATGCATTGAGGTTGCCTAACCGTAGGATCGTCTCAGAACCATGCGCAATCTGGGCCACGCCGTGCGTGATCTTGCGTGTAACAAATTCTTTACCTCTGAGCGGCGATTCGTGATTGAACAGGATCCCAGAAGCCGCAAAGATACCATAAGATTCGCGATAATTGATCGTCATCCAATGGGCAAAAAGTTTCGACACACCATACGGGCTCCTCGGGTAGAACGGCGTCGTCTCAGTCTGTGGAGTCGATTGCACCAGGCCGAACATTTCGGCAGAAGATGCTTGATAGTAACGTGCGGAGGCTTTGCGTTCGCGGATTCCTTCGAGGAAATTTAGCGGCCCAATGCCGGTTATTTGAGCCGTCGTGAACGGTTGATCAAAAGATACTTGCACATGCGTTTGCGCTGCCAGGTTATAAATCTCGTCCGGGGACGCACGATCCAATAGTCGGAGGGTCGAACTAAAATCTGTCATATCGTGTTGGACAAGGATCAGATTAGGATCTCTGAGGATATTTAGCGCCTCAATACGCCAGAAATTTTCCGAACTCGATCGACGGTAGGTCGCATAAACCTTGTAACCGTGAAGCAAAAGGTTTTCTGCCAGATATGCCCCGTCTTGTCCGGTCACGCCGGTGATGAGTGCTGTTTTCATACTCAAAGATCCTGGTTGGTCAGATGACGTTGGTGCTCCGCCCATTTCTCGCTGACAAACCGCGAAAATTTTTCTCGGAATACAGCCGTCGAGAATGTTTCCGCGTGCGCGCGGATCTTCTGATGATCATATATGTCGCCGGCTGCCTCAAACCGATTGATGGCATCGATGATCGAGTCTGTAGTTTGCTCGTGAAAATGCAGGCCTGTAACCCCGTCGATCACGGTTTCTCGAGCCCCACCTCGGCCAAAAGCAATGACCGGCGCACCGCAGGCCTGAGCTTCTAAGGGAGCAATCCCGAAATCCTCCTCGGAGGCAAATATAAATGCACGACAACGTCGCAGATGGTCAAGCAAAATCTGGTTCGACTGATATCCCAATATTTTGATATTAGGCGTCGCTATTGACTTCGAATATTTATATTTCGGGCCATCGCCAATAACAACCAATTTTCTCTTCGGCGTTTTCGTAAAGGCTTCGACGATGAGGTGCATCTGCTTGTATGGAACCATTCGAGATGCAGTCAGATAAAAGTCCTCCCGATCTGTATCATTAAGGCTATAGCGGTCGGTGTCGACATTAGGATATATAACATCAGAGAATCGACGATAAGTTTTCTCGATACGACCGGAGATATACCTAGAACACGCCAAAAAATGATCGACACCGTTCGAAGTTCTTTGATCCCAAATTCTAATCTTATGGAGAAAGTATCGAGCGAGGCCGCGTCGGACGGGCCCGAAGCCGGAGCCTTCGAGATATTGATTTTGCAGATCCCAAGCATACCGCATCGGCGTGTAACAGTAACAAATATGAAGTTGCCGCTGAGTTGTAATGACACCTTTGGCCACCGCATGACAGTTAGAGATCACGATATCGTACTTTGACAAATCATGCTGCTCGATTGCCAAGGGCATAAGAGGAAGCATATAAGTATAATATTTTTTCGAAAGCGGTATCTTCTGTAAAAAAGACGGCGTTATAGATCTACCACGAAAATGATCCATGTCTGCTTCAGAAAGAAAATTAATCAGGCAGAATATGTCAGCCTCGGGATATATATTTGCCATCTCAGCCAAGACTTTGTCCGATCCAGCATATGTAGTCAGCCATTCATGTACTAGAGCAATCTTCATTGCCGTCCCTGTTATCGAATTTTAATTGTGAATACTTATCATAGGAAGCAAACCGATGCATCAAAATCCTCTACCTTTACTCGCGAGCAAAATCGATGCCGCAGCTGAAGCCCGGAACCGACAGGAAGATTAATAACCTGGTTTGTGCGGGATTGTGACGACGTCCCGTCCCGCATTGAACGGTCATTGTGTGGTTCGTCCGCCGCTGGAGCGTCGAAGTCACCTCCCGAAAGGTGCGCGCTCATCTCGGCGTCGAGACCCAGCGGCAGTGGTCCGACACAGCGATTGCCCGCATCACCCCCTGCCTTCCTGCCCTTTTCTAAATCGGGACGCTGCTAGCTACGCGGCTCCAGGCCCGCTAACGCCGCCGCGTCGCAGCCGCCGCGTGGTACCCCAAACCGCGTCTGACCTTCGCCGATGCCTTGAGCGCCGTGCGCTGTGCGATCTGGCGCGAGCGGGCTTTGGCGACATTACAAAGCCGACACCCCGAATAAAACCCCGCTTCCACTACCCGCACCCTGTACCTATGCTCATTGCCATGCCGCATGAATGGCCAAAGTCGAGCTGATAGGACAACTCATCAAGTCATAGGCCTTGACACGTCCGGCGGATGACCGGAAATCGCGGATCAGTCATCGAGGTTGTTCTCGGGTCGGCGGGCGAGATGTCCGGGACGCCCGGGGTGGGGATGCACCCGGGGCCGGCCGCCGGCATCCGCGGAGAGGGACGCGTTGGCATGGACGTGATCGACACCGAGATTCCGGACGTGAAGCGCATCAAGCTGAAGCGCTTCGGCGACAGCCGCGGCTGGTTCTCCGAGACGTTCCGGGCCGACACGATGGCCCGGGCCGGGATCACAACGCCGTTCGTGCAGGACAACCAATCGTTCTCGGCCCCCCAGGGCACGATCCGCGGCCTGCATTTCCAGATCGCCCCCCAGGCGCAGGCCAAGCTGATCCGCGTGCTCCAGGGCGCGATCCTCGACGTGGCGGTGGATATCCGCAGCGGCTCTCCGACCTTCGGCAAGTACGTGGCCGTGACGCTCGACGCCGAGAACGGCGAGCAGCTCTACATCCCGCACGGCTTCGCCCACGGCTTCTGCACCCTGACCCCTGACGTCATGGTCGCCTACAAGGTCGACGCCTATTACAGCCCTGAGCACGACCGGGCCTTGGCCTGGGACGATCCCGAGATCGGGATCCCGTGGCCGGTCTCCGGCGAGGCCGCGATCCTGTCCGACAAGGACCGCCGCGCGCCGAAGCTCGCCGCGCTCGGCCAAGTGTTCTGAACAGCGTTCTGAACCGGTGTTTTAGGCCGCCGCGCGGCCGGGCCGTATTTTCGTCACGCCGGACGGTCTTTAGCTGCCGGCAGCCCATGTCTTTCAGACCATGTCTTTAAGCGAACGATCCGAGGGGGGACACGCCATGCGCATTCTGGTGACCGGAGGCTGCGGCTTCATCGGCTCGGCGCTGGTGCTGCATCTCGTCAACGATCTCGGCCACGAGGTCTGCACCCTCGACGCGATGACCTACGCGGCCAACCCGATCTCCTTGGCGTCCCTGACCGATAACCCACGCCACCGCTTGGTCGAGGCCGATATCTGCGACCGCGCCGCCGTGCAGGCCGCCATCGCCGACTTCAAGCCGCAGGCGGTGATGCATCTGGCCGCCGAGAGCCATGTCGACCGCTCGATCACCGATCCGGGCGCGTTCGTGCGCACCAACGTCATCGGTACCCAGACCATGCTGGACGGGGCCCGCGCGCACTACGAGGCCCTGCTGGAGGCGGACAAAAAAACCTTCCGGTTCCTGCACGTCTCCACCGACGAGGTCTACGGCTCGCTGCCCCCCGGGGCGTTCTTCACCGAGGAGAGCCGCTACGATCCGCGCTCGCCCTACTCGGCCTCGAAGGCCGCCTCCGACCACCTGGCGCGAGCCTGGCACGAGACCTACGGGCTGCCGGTGCTGGTAACCAATTGCTCGAACAATTACGGACCGCGGCACTTCCCGGAAAAACTGATCCCGCTGATGATCCTCAATGCCCTCGAGGGCAAGAAGCTGCCGGTCTACGGCGACGGACTGAACGAGCGCGACTGGATCCATGTCGAGGACCACGCCAAGGGCCTGGTCGCCGTGCTGGAGCGCGGGCGGGTCGGGAACACCTACCTGCTCGGCGGCCGGGCGGTGCGCAACAACCTCGCGGTGGTGAAGGCCCTGTGCGCGGCCTTCGATCGGCTGCGGCCGGATCACGGCCCCCACGAGCAGCTGATCAGCTTCGTCACCGACCGGCCCGGTCATGACCGGCGCTACGCCATCGACTGCACCAAGGCCGAGACCGAGCTCGGCTGGCGGCCGCAGAAGACCTTCGAGCAGGCGCTGGAGGAGACCGTGGCCTGGTACCTCGAGAACGAGAGCTGGTGGCGCCCGATCCGCGAGGGCCGCTACACGGGCGAGCGCCTGGGGCTGACCCGCTGATGGACATCCTGGTCCTCGGCGGCGCCGGACAGGTCGGCACCGAGCTGCAGGCCGTGGCCTGGCCCGCCGGCGTGTCGGTGCACGCGCCGAGCCGGGCCGAGCTCGACATCACCGATGCGGGCGCCGTCGCCCGGACCCTGGACGCGCGGGACTACCGGGCGGTGATCAACACCGCCGCCTACACCGCCGTGGACAAGGCCGAATCCGACGTGGTCGAGGCCTGGCGCCTCAATGCCCTCGCCCCGGCGATCCTGGCCGCCGCAACGGCCGCAAAAAACATCCCGCTCGTGCACGTCTCGACCGACTACGTCTTCGCCGGCACCAAGCCCGAGGGAGCCTATGCCCCGGACGAGCCGATCGACCCGCAGAGCGTCTACGGCGCCAGCAAGGCCGCGGGCGAGCTCGCCGTGCGCACCGCAAACCCGCGCCACGCAATCGTGCGCACCGCCTGGGTGGTGAGCCCGCACCGGGGCAACTTCGTCAAGACGATGCTGCGGCTCGCCGGCGAGCGCGACGCCCTGACGGTGGTGAACGACCAGCACGGCTGCCCGACCTCCGCCTCTGACCTCGCCACCGCGCTCGCGGGGATCGCCCAACGGCTCGCCGAGGACCCGGCCGCGCCCACCGGCACGTTCCATTGCGTCAATGCCGGCGCCACAACCTGGCACGGCTTCGCCGAGGCGATCGTGGCGGGCGCCGCCCGGCGAGGCGGCCGGTCGATCCCCGTCAACGGCATCCCGACCTCCGCCTATCCGACACCGGCCCGGCGGCCGGCCAATTCGCGCCTGTCCACGGACAGCCTGACCGCGGCCTACGGCATCGCGCCCCGGCCCTGGCAGGCGGCGCTCGACGACATCCTGGACCGGCTCGTCGGGCCGGTCTCAGAGGGAGCTTCCAAGCCATGAAGGGCATCGTTCTGGCCGGCGGATCCGGCACGCGCCTACATCCGGCGACGCTGTCGATCAACAAGCAGCTGCTGCCGGTCTACGACAAGCCGATGATCTACTACCCGATCTCGGTGCTGATGCTCGCCGGCATTCGCGAGATCCTGATCATCTCCTCGCCGGAGCACCTGGACAACTACAAGCGCCTGTTCGGCACCGGCGAGCAGTTCGGCCTGCAGTTCACCTACGCGGTGCAGCCGCGGCCGGAGGGCCTCGCCCAGGCCTTCGTGATCGGGCGCGACTTCGTCGGCACCGAAGACGTGGCGCTGATCCTCGGCGACAACCTGTTCTTCGGCGCCGGCATGAGCGAGCTGCTGGCGGCTGCGCGGGCGCGCAAGGACGGCGCGACGGTGTTCGCCTACCACGTCGACAACCCGCAGGCCTACGGCGTGGTCAATCTCGACAAGACCGGGCGCCCGACCAAGATCGTCGAGAAGCCGCAGAACCCGGAATCGACCTGGGCGGTGACCGGCCTGTACTTCTACGACAACCAGGTGCTCGACATCGCCGCCGCGTTGAAGCCGTCGGCCCGGGGCGAGCTGGAGATCACCAGCGTCAACGAGGCCTATCTCCAGCGCGGCCAGCTCTACGTGGAACGGATGTCGCGCGGCTATGCCTGGCTCGACACCGGGACGCATGACAGCCTGCTGGAGGCCAGCGAGTTCGTCCGCACCCTGCAGAACCGCCAGAGTCTCCAGGTAGCCTGCCTGGAGGAGATCGCGTTCCTCCAGAACTTCATCACCCGCGACCAGCTGATCGCCCGCGGCGAGATGTTCGCCAAGACCAATTACGGCCAGAACCTACTTCGGCTCGCCCGCGAAAGCTGATGTGTGCCTCCATTTATTTAGATCAGAAATTCTGTCATTCGAGTTGCATTTTTTGCTTTTCAGCCGGCGGCCGGTTTTGCTGGGCTTACGGCGGGGATGCCCTTTGGCTCAGGATGAGGGATGTAGGCGGAGGTTAATTACCCAGGCCCGTAGTGGCTGGGTTTAAGCACCGACGGTCGTGAGGATTATGCGGAAGGGGCTGCTGCTTGTGAGGCGCGCAGTATCGACTCTGGTGCGGATGTCGGCCTCGCCCTCGGCTGCCCACATCGCGCGGTATCCGTTGGTCATCTTCCGCTGGATGACGGACTGGCGCAGCAGTCGCTCGCTGCCATTGTTGGTCGGCTCGACCGCGCCGAGGTAGGCGAGGAACACCAGCAGCTGATCGCGAACCCGTTCGATCTTGGCCTGGAGGGTTCGGGTCAGGTTGCAGAAGCTCGGCGTGGCGAGGATGGTTCCGAGCTATCGATCCAGGCTCCGGCGCTTGGCGGCGAGCGTCGAAGCAGCCAGATCGGAGATGCGCTCGGCCAGAGCGAACACGGATTGGAGCCAGAGCTGCAGACGCCAGAGGACGGGATCGTCGCTGGTCTCGACGACATAGGCCACGTTACGGACGAGATGGGCCAGGAAGGTCTGATGTTCAGCGGCATGTCCCTGCTGGGCGGGTAGCGATCCGAGATCTACACTGCCGGCCGGTGGCCATCCATCATCTCCCGCACCACGACGGCACCCCGCGTCGGCGAGGCCGTTTGCACGACCACGTCAGCCGAGTGGAAGACCCACTGGAAGGCATTGCTGCCCTCGAATCGGACGCCGGTCTCGTCCGACGCGACGACGGTGGACCGGCGCAGAGCCGACACGGCGACCTCGCGACAGGGACGGAAGTGGCCTAGCGCACGGCAGAGCAGGTTCATTAGCCCGCCCTGGCTCAGCGTCAGTCCGAACAGTTCCGACCAGGCCGCTTGCAGTCGCTCGTAGGATAGCGCCTGGAAGGTCTTCAGATACGTCGCCTGTCTGGATGTGAGACCTCCTTGGCGTCTTCAACGATGCGCATGGCGCGTTTGATGAGACTGGGACTGGGTTGTCTGTATGTTGGGTTAGCTAATGCGGGATCAGCTTCGAGGCGCCGACGCAGCACCATTTCGGGCGAGAGCCCGTTCAGCACGCGCTGCTGGCGGCCGTTGTAGGCCGCGTTGAAGCCGCGCAGCACGATCTCCAGGTCGGCGTGGCGGTAGAGCGTGATCCCCAGCACCTCCCGCTGGACGCGGCCGTTGAAGCGCTCGACCATGCCGTTTGTTTTGGGTGTGTAGGGACGCGTCTTGCGATGCTGCACACCGTGCCGCTCGCAGGCGGCCTCGAACGCATCGGCCGTGAAGCAGGAGCCGCGGTCAGTGAGCACGTGCGTGACCTTGAACGGAAAGGCCCCGAGGGCATCCGTGAGGAAGGCCACTGCCGAGGCGGTAGTCTCGTCGTCCTTGACGGCGAGATGCACATAGCGGGAGGCACGGTCGATGGCGACGTACAGGTAGCGTTTGCGCGAGACGCGGTCGCGGTCTTGCAATTTGGGCAGGTGCTTCACGTCGACGTGGATGAAGCCGACCTCGTAGTCCTTGAAGCTGCCGTGCGGTTTGCGGGCCTTCTCGGCCGGCGGCAGCCGATTGAGGCCCTCGGCTTTAAGGAGGCGGTAGACCGCATCCCGGTTCGGGTGTGGCAAGAAGTGGCTGACGACGAAGGTCAGCGCGTCGAGAGGAAAGCCGGTGGAGCGGCGGAGCGCACATACGATGGCGCGCTCCTCATCGCTGGCGCGCCACGCGAGCTTGTGGGGGCGCGCTGAGCGGTCCTGACACGCATCGGGACCGCGTTTGCGCCACTTGCGGATAGTCTAGGTGGACACGCCGTAGCGTTTGGCCAGCACCCCGGAGCTCTCGTGTGAGCGGGCGATCTCGGCGCGCACGGCCGGGGTTGTGCGGGCCTGGGGGTGGATGGCGAGCATCAGCGCTCCCTCCTGGCAGACTGGCGGCGCACACCGTCGAACCGCCACGCATAGGCTTTGATTGCCCAACGCGCCGCATCCCAATGACGCTCCGCAACCAAACAGC
>NZ_FOTK01000022.1 GCF_900114535.1 Methylobacterium pseudosasicola
GCCTCGATCGCCACCAGATCCGGCCCCAGCGCCTGCAGGCGCGCCACCAGATCGCTCAGGCCGGCGCCGTCGCGGGCGACCGCGAACGCCTGACCCTGCGGCAGGACATGCACGTCCAGCCGCGCCTTGCACACGTCGATCCCGACACACACCGGTCCCATCCCGCCCCACCCTTGCGCAACCGGGCTCTTGCGGCCCGAGCGACTGTCCGGGGTCGTGGAAGGGACGGACAGGCTCCCAAGCTGAGGTGCGGGCTTCAAAGCCCCAGGATGAGCCGGGGTCCTGCCCGTCGCCGCGGATCCGACCTTACCAGATCGGACGCCGACTGACTTACAAGGATGAGGGGAGGGATTGGGATCGCCGTCGATCGGAACCGTCAGGCGGCCGCGAGCGCGTGGTCAAACAGAGTTTCAATGGAAGAACGGCAGAGCGTGCGGCGCCAAGTAGCCGAAGCCGAGCAAGGCCGCGCCGGCCAGTCCCAAAAAGCCGCCGGCGAAGACCAGGATGGCGATGCCGGTGATGACCTCGGCGGAGGCCAGCACGATGCCGATCTGGAAGGCCGCCGAGGCCAGCTCGTAATGGTGGTAGCGCAGCAGCGACAGGTCGCGGCGCTCCTCGGAGGCCCGGGCCTTCGCGCTCAGCTCCTTACGGCCCTCGCCGGTGGCGGGCTCGGATTCCCAGCGCGCCAGGGTCTTGGCCCATTCCGCGCGCTTGGCCGCGATCGCGTCCTGGTTCGGGCCGGGCGGGACCAGGGCTAGGGCCTCGTCGGCGGTCTTGAGCACCGTCGAACGGATCGTGCGCGCCTGGAAATACGCCCACTGGTTGGCGGCCTCGACGTTGGAGCCGATGGAATCCGTCTGGGCCGCCTTGCCCAGGGTCTCGCTGAAGGCGAGGAACAAAGCCAGGATCGAGATCAGCAGCGCAACGCGCTTGTTCGAACCCTCGATCGCCCCGTGACCACCCGACATCGTTTCCCGATTCCCTGTTGATTCGTCGGGCGCGACTCACAGCCCATCCGGGCTCGGCGCGCAATGCGGTCCTACCCGTCTCGCGCTTATTCCGCCGCGATCCGGGGCGGCGTCGAGCGGCCGTCATTGGCGGGATGGGCCGGCTCGCCGTAGCCCGGCTCGTCCTCCGGGTCGTCCCGCTCGCCCACGAACCGGCCGAACAGCCGCCCGAGCAGGCGCGAGAGATCGTCCATCAGGACGAAGATCGCCGGCACGAAGACCAGGGACAGCACGGTCGAGACGATCAGGCCGCCGATCACCGCCACCGCCATGGGCGCGCGGAACTCGCCGCCGATGCCGTAGGCCAGCGCCGAGGGCACCATGCCGGCCGCCATGGCGATGGTGGTCATCACGATCGGCCGCGCCCGCTTGCGGCCGGCATCCACGATGGCGGTGGTGCGGTCGACGCCGGCATGGATCTGCTCGACGGCGAAGTCGACCAGCATGATCGCGTTCTTGGTCACCACGCCCATCAGCATCAGGATGCCGATCACCACGGGCATCGAAATCGGCATGTGGCAGATCAAGAGGGCCAGGATCGCGCCGCCGATGGAGAGCGGCAGCGAGAACAGGATGGTGAGCGGCTGGAGGAAATTGCCGAACAGCAGGATCAGCACGCCGAACACCATCATCAGGCCGGCGCCCATGGCCAGCGCGAAGCCCTCGAACACCTCACCCATCACCTCGGCGTCGCCGGTCTGGCTGATCGTGACCCCGGGCGGCAGGTTCTTGGCGGTGGGCAGATTGAGGACCTGCTTGATCAGCTCGCCGAGCGCGTCGCTGCCCTGCATGTCGCCCTCGATGGCGACGCGCACGGCGCGGTCGTAGCGGTCGATGCCGGTGGGGCCCTGGCCGAGGCTGACATCGGCCACCGTCGCCAGCGGCACCGCGGCGCCGCCCTTCACCGGGACCTTCAGGGTCTCGAGCTCGGACAGCCGGCCGCGCAGGCTCTCGGGCAGCTGCACCCGGATCGGCACCTGCCGGTCGGTGGCGTTGAACTTGGCGAGGTTCATGCCGATGTCGCCGATCGTCCCGACCCGCACGGTCTCGGCGATCGTGTCGGTGGAGACGCCGAGATCGGCCGCCACCCCGGCTTTCGGCCGGATGCGGATCTCGGTCCGGTCGAGGGGCGCCGTCGACATGACGTTGACGAGGTGCGGGATCTGGGCGGCCTCGCGCTGGAGCCTGGCGGCGACATCGGCCACCACGGCCTTGTCGGGGCCGGCGATGATCAGCGCCATGTCGCGCTGGCCGCTCTCGCGCAGGGCCCAGAAGCGGATATCGGGCTGCTCGCGCAGGATCTCGGCGACTTCGGCGTCGACCTGCTTCTGGGTGCGCGCGCGGGTGTTCTTCGGCGTCAGGTTGATGGTCAGCGTCGCGAGCCGCACCTCCTTCTTGCCGGGCAATTGCCGGCCGCCATCCACGAACACGCTCTTCACCTCGGGCAGCGCCCGGATCTTCTCCACGATCGCATCGCTGAGCTTCACCGTGTCCGGCAGCCGGGCGCCCGGCGGCAATTCCAGCACGAACAGGGTGCGGGCCTGGTCCTCGGCCGGCAGGAACCCCGCGGGCAGCAGGCCCGTGGAGGCGATGGAGGCGGCAAAGCAGGCGATGCCGAGGATCAGCGTGATGAACTTGTGCCGGACCGACCACGCGACGAGCCGCGTGTAGCCGCGCATCACGATCCCGTCCGTCGTGTGGTCGGGGCCGTGGTCGCGCAGGAAATAGGCGGCGAGCAGAGGCGTGATCAGCCGCGCCACCAGCAGCGACATGAACACGGCCGCCGCGATGGTCAGGCCGAACTGCTTGAAATACTGGCCGGCGATGCCGCCCATGAACGAGACCGGCGAGAAGATCGCGATGATCGTCGCCGTGATGGCGATGACCGCGAGCCCGATCTCGTCGGCGGCCTCCAGTGAGGCGCGGTAGGGCGATTTCCCCATCCGCATGTGCCGGACGATGTTCTCGATCTCGACGATCGCGTCGTCCACCAGGATGCCGGTGACCAGCGTGATCGCCAGCAGGCTCACGGCGTTGAGCGAGAAGCCGAGCGCGCTCATCACCCAGAAGGTCGGCAGCACCGAGAGCGGCAGCGCCACCGCGGCGATCAGCGTCGCGCGCCAGTCGCGCAGGAACAGCAGCACCACGACCACCGCGAGCGCCGCGCCCTCGATCAGGCCCATCATGGCCGAGTGGTAATTGCCGATCGTGTTGACGACGCTGGTGTCGATCAGGTCGAAGCGCACGTCCGGGTTGGCCGCGTGGAGCGCCGCGATCTTCTTGGCGACCCCCACCGAGACGTCGGCGTCGCTGGCGCCGCTCGCCCGGGAGACCGCGAAGGCCACCACCGGCTCGCCGTTGAAGCGCGCGAAGGTGCGCGGCTCCTCGGCGGTGTCCGACAGGGTCGCCAATTCATCGAGCCGGACCTTGCGGTTGCCCGGCACCACAATTGAGGTCTGGGCGAGGGTGTCGAGGCTCGCCGAGGCGGCGAGCGCGCGGATCGACTGCTCCTGGCCGCCGACCTCGCCGCGGCCGCCGGCCATGTCGGCGGAGGTGAGGCGCAGCTGCCGGTTCACGTCCGCCGCGGTGATGCCGAGCGCCAGCAGCCGGTCGGGCTTGAGCGTGACCCGGATCTCCCGGGCGACGCCGCCCAGGCGCTCGACGCCGCCGACGCCCTTCACGCTCTGCAGGCCCCGGGCGACCACGTCGTCCACGAACCACGACAGGTCCTCGGGCGTCATGGCGGGCGCGGAGGCGCCGTAGATCATGATCGGCAGGCCGGCGATCTCGACCCGGGAGACGATCGGCTCGTCGATGGTGCGCGGCAGGTTCTGGCGGATCTTGGCCAGGGCATCCTTGACGTCGTTGGTCGCCCGATCCTGGTTCACCTCCAGGCGGAACTCGATCGTGGTGGTCGAGATGCCCTCGGTGATGGTCGACAGGATGTGCTTGACGCCCTTCACCCCGGCGACCGAATCCTCGACCCACTTGGTCACCTGGGTCTGCAACTCGGCCGGCGCCGCGCCCGACTGGGTGATCGTCACCGAGACGATCGGGATGTCGATATTCGGGAACCGGGTGATCGGCAGGGCGCGGAAGCTCACCAGCCCGAGGATCATCAGGACCAGGAACAGCACCACCGAGGGCAGCGGCTTCCGGATCGCCCAGGCGGAGACGTTGAGGCGCATGACTCGTGTCCTACCGCGGGGCCGCGTCAGCCATGGGCGGGCTCGCGGGAGCGCTCATGGGTGTGGTGCCGGCCGGCCGGGAAACGGCTCGCACGCGATCGCCGTCGCGCAGGAAGCTGCCGGCCCGGGCCACGACGCTCTCGCCGGCCGCGACGCCCGAGCGGATCTCGGTATAGCCCTCGGATGACAGCCCCGAGGTGACGGCGCGCGCCTCGACGCGCCCGTCCTTCGCCACCAGGACGCTGGCCCGGCCGTCGGCGGCGTAGAGCAGGCTGGAGACCGGGACCGCGATGCCCTCGCGGCGCGCCACCTCGACGGTGCCGCGGGCGAAGGCGCCGATGCGCAGGGCCGGATCATCGGTGAGGCGGATGCGGACCTTGCCGAGCCGGGTCGCCCGGTCGACCTCCGGGTAGACCCGGCGGACCTTGCCCCGCAGCGTGCGGCCGTCATCGAGAGCGAGGCTCGCCGGATCGCCGACCTGGATGCGGGCGAGCGAGGTCTCCGGGACCTCGCCCTCCAGCTCGATCTCCCCGCGGGCGATCAGCCGGAACAGGGGTTCCCCCGCCGCCGTGACCGAGGCGCCGACCCGGGCGGTGCGCCGGTTGACAATGCCGGCTTCCGGCGCGCGGATATCGGTGCGGGCGCGCCGCAGGGCGATCTCGGCGGCGGCCGCCCGCGCGGTGGCGAGGTCGGCCTGGGCCGATTGCAGGCCGCCCTTGGCCGCGGCCAAGCGCCCCTCGGCCCCCTGGGCCGCCGAGACGCGCTGCTCTAGCACGGCCGCGGTGGCGTTGCCGGTCTTGGCCAAGGACTGGGCGCGTTCCAGCGACTGCTTGGCCTCGATATTTGCGGCCTCGGCCTGGACGATCTGGCTCCGGGCCTGGACGATCGCCGCCTCGGCCCGGGCGATGGAAGCGACGTTCGAGGCCTCCTGGGTGACGATCATCTCCTGCGAGAGCTTCGCCAGCACCTGGCCCTTGGTGACCCGATCACCCTCCTCGACCAGCAGGTCGGTGATGCGCAGCCCCTCGATCTCCGGGGCGACCAGGATCTCGTCGCGCGGAACCAGCGTGCCGGTGACCACCGCCCGTTCCACGATCTCCCGGCGCTCGGCCGGGACCACGGTAACGGCCGGCGCGATGGCGGCGGCATCGGGGACGGCGGCCGTCTCCACGGCGCGGGCCGGCGCGGCGGCCAGGAGCACGAGCCCGCACAAGGCAGAGCGGCGAAACGCGCGCCCGGAAAAAATCGGCAAAACGGAAGCCTCGCTGGCGGCTTTGTACGGGTCTTTGGTCTCCGTCGCTGGGTAGATCGGCGTTTTCATGGCGCAGGCATCCAACGGTTGTGCCAGCATAGCGGCTTCGTGCAGGTCCGTCGCCGGACCTCGGGCCGCAGGTCGGGCTCAGATGAAAACAGCCCCCGTTTACCGCTTTTGACCTGCAACCGACTGCTTAACAGGCCGTTATTAGGGTGATGGTCTTCGTGCCACCGGGGAGCGGTCAATGAGCATCTTTCAGATCAAGCAGGTGAAGAGCGGCGCCGTCCTCTGGACCGGCGCGGCCGACGACGAGAAGACGGCCTTCGACGCCATGGCCCGCGAGGCCGGCTATCGCGACTTCTCGGCCCTGCCGGACACGATCCGCGCCCATGGTCTCGAGGCGGCCAAGCTGGACCTGATTTCCTAGTCCGGTCCGCCGTCACCCCCAGCGTCCTGTCGGCGTCCGTCTTTGCAGAGACGGGCGCCTTTTTCGTGCGCGGTCGGCGAGGATCAATGCGCTGGCTGAAGGCTCTTGAGAGCGTCGTTCAACCAGCGCCAAACCGTTCGATCGACGGCGATGGGAAAGTCCTTGCCCAGGACGCCCAGGAGTTCGCGGTATCGACCGAGGCGCCCGGCATTCCGCTCGTATTGCGCGACGTGCCAATCCTGGAATGCGGAGTCGGGTGTTCGTCCGAGGGCGCGGGCCGAGTCCGCGAGCCAGGTGCGCGCGATGGCCTGGGCCTCGGGACTCCCCGGCGACAGATTCCGCGCGGCCGCGTCGGCGGCGTTCTCATAGGCCCTGCGCGAGGCTGTCTGGTAGGCTTCGGGATCCAGCGCGTCCGTCCAGAACGCCTTGGTTCCCTCCTGCACCTCGCGGACGAAGGTCGGATCCGCCAGCAGCCGCGAGAGCTCGTCCCAGGCTGCGATCTGGTCCGGCGTGGGATCCGCCGGCAGTTCCGGCACGGTCATGTCGAGGACCTGCCGCCGCCACGACCCGTCGAGCGCCGTGCCCGCCGCGATAGCGTCGACGAACTGCTCCGCCAGGGCCTTCATCTGCTGATTGCTCAAGTTGCTCATGGTCCAAATCCTCCTCAGATCACCATCGGCAGGGTTTGGGATGCGAAGCGTGGCACGAAGGACCGTGGCTACCCGGTGTTTGGCCGCGATCTCGGCTTCGAGGATCTCCAGGCGGGTCCGCAGCACGTCGTGCAGCGACAGGCGACGGGCCAGCAACCGCCCGATCGTGTCGAGCCCGACCCCGGCCTCGCGCAGCGCGTGGATGAGATCGAGCTTGGCGACATCCGCGTCCGTGTAGACCCGGTAGTTCGACGCGGATCGCAGGGCCGGCGGCAGCAGACCCCTGTCCGAGTAGAACCGGATCCGTCGCACCGGTTGCCCGGAGAGGCGCGCCAGATCACCGATCGTGTACGTCTTCGCTCCCATGGCGACTCGATTACGGGTTCCACCACGTGGAGGGTCAAGGCCGGTGCGTGCTGCCCGGGACCGGGGTGCGCCACTCGAAGATTGTGATGGCCCTTGGGCGTCCACACCGTCATTGCGAGCGCAGCGAAGCAACCTAGGGATACGCCACGTTCGGCGATCGCCCGCTGCACTGGGTCGCTTCGCTGCGCTCGCGATGACGGTGTGGACTGTTCGACCGAGTGATCGCGATGGAAACGTCGCACCGCTGACGGCGCATCTCAGGCGCGTCCGAGCTGCCGGACCAATCCCTCGATCATGGCCGCGCAATCCGGGATCGCGCTCGGCCGGTGCAGGCCGGCGATCACCGATGGGTCGAGGGCCAGGCCGGCGCGGACCAGGCCGGGCCAGGCCTCGGCGGTGGGCCAGCCCGGGTGGGCGATGGCGGCGCCGAGCCGGTGCAGGGCTTCGGCCTTTTCGGTCTGCTCGCCGTAGGCGCGCGCCTCCGGCAGGCATAGGAAGCGCTTGCCCTGTCCGGCCGCCAGCGCCACGAGGCCGTCGCCGCCACCGCCGACCAGCAGGGCCGCCCGGGCGATCCGGGCTTCGACATCATCGACCCAGCCGTGCAGGTGCAGGTTTTTTGGGATCTGGCCGGAGCCCGATACGGGGCCGAGCACGTGCCAGGGCCGGTCGGGCACGGCGCGGGCTGCGGCGGCCAGATCGGCCACATCGCCCCCCGCGCCGCCGCGGCCGAACACCACCACGATGGCGTCGCTCGCCTCCGCAGCTGCCTGAGCCGGCGCGCCGAGAAAGCCGGCATAATGCGTCTTGGCGCGGACCCAATCCGGCACGCCGGCGCCGTCGAGGGCTTCGGGGAAGGGGGCGAGCAGGCGCGTGGCGCTGCGGAAGGCTTCGCAATGCGGTCGGTCCGTCCGGGTTCCGGCGAGGCGCACCACCAGGGTCGGGACCGACAGGAGCCGGGCCAGCAGCGCGATCTCCACCGAGACGTCGACCACGATCAGCGCCGGGTCGGTCCGCCCGACCCATTCAGCGATGCGCGCCATCCGGGCACGCACACCGGGATGGTTCAGGGGCGCGTAGTGCAGCGCCTCCGGCCGCTCGGCCTCGCCGTCCCGTCCGTCGAACTCCGACCCACCAAGCGGGCGGTCGTCCGGCAGATCGAGCACGTCCAGGCCGCTCGTGTCGAACGCGGCCAGGGTGCCGATCAGCGTGCAGGGCCGGGGCAGGGCGGCGGCGACCGCACGGGCGCGCTGCAGATGGCCCGCGCCCTGGTGGTGGACGTACCAGCCGATCCCGCGGGTCACGCGGCCTCCCGCAGCGACAAAGCGAGGGCGTCGAGGTCGGCGAGCGCCCGGTCGAGGGGGCATTCCCGCGCCGGTGGGCTGCGTGATTCGAGGATGCGGTCGGCCCGCTCCACGAAGGCGATGTCGTTGGGGCAGGCTTCGAGGGCGGCGCATGCGGCAGCGTCGAGCCCGAGCCGGGCGCAGGCCTCGGCCCGGGCCGATCCGGCGAGGTGGAACGCCCGGCGCAGGGCAGCCCGCCGCAGGATCAGCGCCTGCCAATGGGCCGCCTCGGGCAGCAGGTAGGGCTCGCCGTCGAGCACGCGGGCGCGGCGCGCCATCTCGGTGGCCATGCCGCCCGAGACCCGGCCCTGGTGCCGGGCCGAGACCATCACGCGCACGTCCGGACAGTGGCGCAGGCGGGCGCCGCTCTCCCGGAGCAGGCTCACGAGGGCATTGTCCTCGCCGCAGGGCAGGGGCGGCAGCCCGCCGACCGCGCGGTAGAGCGCCACCGGAACGGCGAGGCTCGCGCCCGTGTGGTCGCCGTGGCGCGGGGCCGGGTCGTGCGGTGGCGGGTCCAGGATGTCCTCCAGGCGGCGCACGCCGGCCCAGTAACGCTCGATCCGCGCGTGCAGCTCGGCGAGGCGCGGATCGGCGGCGCCGTCCGCGTCGATCACGAGGCGACCACCGACCACGTCGGCCGCCCGCAGCGCCCGCAGGTTCGCCGCGACCCAATCCGCCGGCAGGCGGGCATCGGCGTCGGTGGTCAGCAGGATCCCGTCCGGGCCGGCCTCGGCGTCGAGCCAGTCGGCACCGGCATCGAGCGCCATGCGCCGAGCGGTGCCGACATGGGCCTCGGCACCCGTCAGCGCCGCCTCGATCACCCGCAGCCTCAGGCTCGCGAGCGCGCCCGAGTCTTCCAGGGCGCGGATCGCCGCCACCGTGTCGTCGGTGCAGTTGTTGGCCAGCACCACCACCCGCAGCGGCGCCTCGGCCGAAAAGCCGTCCTGCCGGGCCAGGGAGGCGAGCAGCAGCGGCAGCCGCTCCTCCTCGTTGCGCGCGGGGATGCAGACGACGCAGGGCCGGGCGATCGGGGCGGCGGTTGCGAGAGTCATAGCGGCTTTTTTCACCTCATCGTTCCGAACGCAGGACGCGGCGCTTTCCCCGCCTTCGCGAGAGTGCGGGCCACGCGGGTACGAGGGGCACACGTTCGCGGGTCGAGGCGCAGGTCCCCTCTCCCGTGCGGGATAGCGGATTCACACATTGCGTTCGGCAGCAAGCGCTTGAAGCACCGCATTTTTCCCCTCCCCCTTGTGGGGAGGGGTCAGGGGTGGGGGTGGTGCCGGATGACGCTCAGCGGTGCCTCCTGAACCACCCCCACCTCCAACTCCTCCCCACAAGGGGGAGGAGAGCGCGTTCCGCCTTTCAAATGCCGATGGGTGAACAGCGTAGCCCCAACAAGGCTTCGCGCCGATCTCCTTACGCCCGGCCCCCGGCCACCCGCAGCGTCGGCCGGGCCCGCTCGGCGCAGCGCGTCATCACCGCATCGTAGGTTTCGAGGTAGCGCTCGGTCATGGCGGCGGCGTCGTAGAGCGCCTCGGCGCGGTCGCGGCAGGCGCGGCGCGACAGGTTGGCCGCCTCGCGGATCGCCACCGAGAGGTCCTGCGAATCGTCCGGCCGGGCGAGGCGGCCGCATTGCGCGTCGAGGATGTTGGGCAGGGCGCCCCGGCGGAAGGCGGCCACCGGGGTTCCGCAAGCCAGGGCCTCGGCGACCACGAGGCCGAAGGGCTCCTCCCAGCGCGGCGAGACGATCGCCACCCGGGCCCGGCCGAGATGGTGGGCGAGGTCCCGGTGCGAGAGGTGCCCGAGATGGGTCAGGTCCGGCCCGAGCCGCGGAGCGATCTCGGCCGCCCAGTAGCCCGGATTGAGCTTCGGCCCGGCGAATTGCAGCGGCAGGCCGGCCGCGCGGGCGGCGTCGATGGCGAGGTGCAGCCCTTTCTCGGGCACGATCCGGCCGGACCAGAACGCGAAGGGCGGATCGTCGGGCGTGTCGGAATACGCGAAGGTCGACAGGTCGACACCGTTATCGACCACCTGCGCGCCCGGCACGAGGGATTCCCATTCCTGCGCGAGCGAGGGCGAGACCGCCAGGAAGGCCATGTCGGGATCGGCCTTCACGACGCCCGAGACCAGAGCCTCGAAGGGCGGCGTGTGCAGCACCGTGACCCAGGGCAGGCCGAGCCGGGCGCTTTGCTGCAGGGGCAGGGCGTGCAGCGAATTGTTGTGCACCAGGTCGAAGCCGCCGGCCGCGACCATCTCCATCATCCGCCGGTAGGCCTCGTACTCGGCCCGGTCGATCGCTTCCTCGCGCTCCGGATCGGCCACGGCGTCCCCGGTCGGGTCGCAGAGCATCACCGGATCCAGCGCCGGGTCCGAGCCCCGGCTGGCGAACAGCGTCACATCGTGCCCGTGCCGCTTCAGGGCGACGGTGAGGAGATGCGTGTGCATCTCCAGACCGCCGGCATAAGGCTGGCCGATCGGGTATTTCAGATGTGCGAGGACAGCAATCTTCACGCGCGCACCGAATCCGGTTGTGTGGGGATCTTTGCCGGCCGCAGCGAAGCGAGAGGATTTCTGTCCGCAGCGAGCGTGGCGGGTATCATGCCGATCTTTTCTTCACCAAGCGTTGCGTCATCGACGCCGGGAGCGACCACGGACGCAGCGCGTTCCCTGATCCATAAGGGCCGCGGTCTGAACCGATGATGATCGAAACGAGAGGTCGACCATTCAGCCGGGTGCGCCATCCGGCCTGGGTGCGCCTGACCCACTGGACCGGCGCGGCCGCGACCCTGGCGCTGATGGTCAGCGGCACCGCGATCCTGCTGGCTCTGCCGAAACTGTTCTGGGGGGAGACCGGAGCAAATAACGCGCCGGCCTGGATGACTTTGCCGCTGCCGGTGGATCTGGAGCAGACCGGCTGGGCGCGCAACCTTCATTTCCTGGCCGCCTGGATTTTCGTCCTGAACGGCGCCGCCTATCTGGGCCTCGCCTTGCTGCGCGGGCATCTGCGGCGGCGCCTGCTGCCGGAACCGGCCGAGATCCGGCCCCGGGCGCTCGCGGGCGAGATCCGGGCGCATCTGCGCCTGCGGGGCGGGGCGCCGCCCTCCGGCCGCTACAACGCGCTGCAGAAGATCGCCTATCTCGTGGTCCTGCTGGTGCTGGCGCCGCTGATGCTGCTCACCGGCCTCACGATGTCGCCCGGGGTCACCGCCGCCTGGCCGGAGCTGTTCACCCTATTCGGCGGCCGGCAATCGGCCCGGACGATCCACTTCCTGGCAGCCTTCGCGATGGTGGCGTTCCTCGCCATCCACATCTGGCAGGTGCTGGCCAACCGGCCGGTGGCGCTGATGCGCGGCATGATCCTCGGGCGGGCCGGCAACGCGGAGGAGACCCGATGAGCGCGCTGACCCGTCGCCGGCTGATCCTCGGGACCGCCGGATTCGGCGCGGCCGGCCTCGTCGGCGGCTGCGATCCCGGCGCGCCGCTTCTGCGCCCCAACCCCTACGGCCTGAGCGACTGGCTCACCTTCGCCGGCCAGCGCCTGCTGCTGGCGCGCCAGCCGCTCGCCCGGGAATTCGGCCCCGAGGCGATCTCGGCGGTGTTCCCGACGATCAACACCACCGACCCGGACGACCCGGCCTATCGCCGCTCGAAGGCGGCGGGTTTTTCCGACTGGCGCCTGCCGGTCACGGGCCTCGTCGAGCGGCCGGGGGCATTCTCCCTGGCGGAGCTGAAGGCGATGCCGGCGCGCACGCAGATCACGCTCCATTCCTGCGAGCAGGGCTGGTCGGCGATCGGCCAGTGGACAGGCGTCCCGCTGTCTCAGGTGCTCGCCGCCGCCGGGATGCGCCCGGAGGCGCGCTACGTGGTGATTCGCAGCGTCGATGGCTGGTGGGACACGTATGACCTGTTCGACGCCCTGCACCCGCAGACCATCCTGGCCTACGGCATGAATGGCGCCGACCTGCCGGTGGCCCACGGCGCTCCGGTCCGCCTGCGGGTGGAGCGCCAGCTCGGCTACAAGTCCTTGAAATACCTCGCGAGCATCGAGGCCGTGGACCGGGTCGACGGCATCGGCCACGGCCGCGGCAGCATGGTCGCGGGCCTCGGGTTCAGCTGGTACGCTGGCATCTGAGCCGCCCGCGGGACTCCGTGCGGCCGGGGAGGGGGGCCTCATGGATGTCACGATCGGGCTGAGCACGTTCGCGGTCGGCGCCGCGGCGCTGGCGGTGATCACGCTGGCGGCCGGCGTGAAGATGATCCCGCAGGGCTACGTCTACACGGTGGAGCGGTTTGGCCGCTACAACCGCACCCTCGAATCCGGCCTCGGCCTGATCATCCCGTTCGTCGAGCGCGTCGGCCGGCGGGTGAACGTGATGGAGCAGGTGGTCGACGTCCCGAGCCAGCAGGCCTTCACCCGCGACAATGCCGGCGTCACCATCGACGCGGTGGTGTTCTACCTCGTGCTCGACGCGGCGCGGGCCTCCTACGAGGTCTCGAACCTCGACCTCGCCATGACGACCCTGACCATGACCAACATCCGCACCGTGGTCGGCTCGATGGACCTCGATCAGCTCCTCGCCCACCGGGACGAGATCAACGAGCGGCTGCTGCGGGTGCTCGACGCGGCGGCCTCGCCCTGGGGCGTGAAGATCAACCGCATCGAGATCAAGGACATCGTGCCCCCGGCCGACCTCGCCGGCGCCATGGCCCGGCAGATGAAGGCCGAGCGCGAGAAGCGCGCCTCGATCCTGGAGGCGGAGGGCCAGCGCGCCGCCGAGATCCTGCGGGCGGAGGGGCGCAAGCAATCGGCGATCCTGGAGGCGGAGGGCCGCCGCGAAGCCGCGTTCCGCGATGCCGAGGCCCGCGAGCGCTCCGCCGAGGCCGAGGCGGCGGCGACCGGGATGGTCAGCCGGGCGATCGCCGAGGGCGACATCGCGGCGGCGAACTTCCTGGTGGCGGAGAAATACGTCGATGCGGTGCGGGCGCTCGCCACCGCGCCGAACCAGCGCGTCGTGGTGGTGCCGATCGAGGCGGCGGCGCTGGCCGGCACGCTCGGCGGCATCGGCGAGCTCACCCGCGCGGTCTTCGGCGAGGCGAGCCCGCCCCGGCGCGCGGGCACGCCGCCCAACGTCGCGCCGCGGACCTGACCCATGGCCGATGCGCTGGCGCTCCTCGCGGCCCTGGGGCCGGCTTGGAGCTGGGTGATCGCCGGCCTCGTCCTGGCCGGCGCCGAGATCGTGGCGCCGGGGGTGTTCCTGATCTGGTTCGGCCTGGCGGCCCTGGCGACCGGCCTCGCCGCCGCGCTGATCCCGATGCCCTGGCAGGGTCAGACCCTGCTGTTCGCCGGCCTCGCCCTCGTCCTGGTCGGCCTCGCCACCCGCCTGCACCGCCGGGCCGGACGCCACGACGCCATTCTCAACCGCGCCGACCGCGGCCTGATCGGCCGTGAGGGCGTGCTCGCCGAGCCGATCGTCCAGGGCACCGGCCGCATCCGCTTCGACGACACCCTGTGGCGGATCGAGGGGCCGGACCTGCCGGCCGGCGGGCGGGTGCGGGTGGTCGGATTGTCCGGGACGGTGCTGACGGTCGAGGCGGCGTGAGGGGAGGGGGCTCGCAGCTTCGGCCCATACGGGGTGGGGCGCACGGCAGACCGAAGCGACGGCCGTCGAAGTCTCTCCGGGATCCTGCGACGGAGATATTTTTTTTCTTGTCGTCGCGTCTCAGGCAGATCGGTATTGGATGCTGTTCTCGCCCTGCTCGGACCGCCAGCATCGCGCGATGCTTAGGGCCAACGTGTGTCTTGAAAAATTTCAGCCCAGCTTTCGGTCTATTTCAGTCGTAACGCAGGTATTTACAATCATCTTCGCGGCGATTGCGTACCGGCATTGACGTACCTCCGCCGCCGCTGTCTATTCGACCGGTCAGCACGCTGTGTCCGGAAGGCGCCAGCCCACACTGATGCGCTTACATCGAACCCCGTTTTTTGGCGAGGTCATCTGAAACGCGCGCGTCAGATCTGATGATCGCGCGCGTTCTGATTGCGCGTCGTCGCATGCAATTCGAAATCGGCAACCCTTCAACAGATGCTTGTGGTCAAGCGACTGGAGAAAGAGAACCCTGATGACTGACAAGCACGAAACCTTCATGTCCCGGGCGATCGCCCTGTCGGAGAAGACCTCTCTGGTCGACAGCGCGGGCGGCGTATTCGGCTGCGTCATCGTCCAGGATGGCGAGATTATCGCCGAGGGCGCCAACCGCGTCGTGGCCGAGAACGATCCGACCTGGCACGGGGAGATCGAGGCCATCCGCAAGGCCTGCAAATCGCAGGGCAGCTTCAAGCTTCGCAACGCGACACTGTATACCAGCGCGGAGCCTTGCCCGATGTGTATGGCGGCCGCGTATTGGGCCGGTATCAAGAACGTCTTCTACGCGGCGCAGGTCGAGGACGCCCTCGAATACGGCGGCTTCGATGACAGCATGATCTATGCCGAGCTCAAGAAGGACGTGAAAGACCGCTCGATCCCGACCCAGCAGATCATGCGTGAAGAGGCCGTCGAGGTCTGGAAGAAATATGCCCAGAAGAAGGACCGCGTTCCCTATTAAGGGGCCGGAACGCGATCGGACATGGTCTGCGCCGGCTCGGATTCCATGGATCTGAGCCGGGCCCTCGTTTCTTCGGTGGCGAACATGGATGTCGAGCATCTGAGGAGCGCGTGCCGGGGCCCGGTCATCGCCGCGGGTGATCCCGGTTTTCGCGAGGCCCTGCACGGCAATCTCTGGAACCGGCTGATCCCCGACCGGGCGCCGGATGTTCTCGTGAAGGCCGCGGACGACGACGACGTCATCGCCGCGGTGACGTTCGCCCGCGCGAACGGCCTGAAGGTCGTGGTCCGCGGTGGCGGTCACAATTGGTGCCAGCCGACCCTGCGCAACGGCGGCCTTCTGATCGACCTGGAGAATCTCAACAGGTTCCTCTCGGTGGATGTCGAAAGCCGCAGGGCGATCATCCAGCCGATCATCAGCAACCGCGACATCCAGAAGACCCTTAATCCCCTGGGGCTGGCCTTCCCCACCGGCCATTGCCCGCAGGTGAAGGCGAGCGGCTATTTCCTCGGGGGCGGCATGGCCTGGAATCCCACGGTCTGGGGTTTCGGCGCCGAGAGCCTCGAGGCGATCGAATTGGTCACCGCCCAAGGCGAGCTGATAACCGCCAGCGAGACCGAGAACGCGGATTATTTCTGGGCCGCCCGCGGCGCGGGGCCGGGCTTCTTCGGCATCGTCACGAAATACGTTCTCAAGCTTCATCCGCTGCCGAAGGCCATTCACGGCCAGGAAATTTTCTATCGGCTCGCGGATGCGCCCGCCATCGGACGGTGGCTCGGGGATATCGCACCGGATCTCTCGCCCAGCATTGAGCTGACCCTGTTCCTCGTTCAGGCGCCGCCGGCGCTGCAAGCAGGCGCGGCCGGGCAGAACGGTTGGGTCTGCATGGTGACCGCGACGGCGTTCGAAGACACGCCGGAGGCGGCACGGGCCGCCCTGCAACCGCTGGATCGATCGCCGATCGAGGCCCTGGCGCGCTCGGTCGCGACCCCGCTCGATTTCGAGCAGCTTTTCGACGCCTCCGGGGCGCTCTTCCCGGAAGGGGTCCGATCCCGGGTCGAGGCGACCTATTCCAATCACAGCCCCGGCGACGTGATGGACGTCATTCTGCCCCTGTGGCCGAAAGCGCCGTCGGCGACCTCGGTGTTCCTCCTGACGATCTTCTGCGGACCCGACGTGCCGGCGCCGCGCAAGACCATGGCCCGCTCGATCACCTCGAAGATCTACGGCGGCCCCTGGACGATGTGGCGCGAGGCCGAGGCCGATCCGGCCAATGCCGCGTGGCACCAGCAGGTGATCACGGCCCTGCGCCCGTACAACATCGGGTATTACATCGGCGAGTCCAACACGGTCGAAAATCCGGACCTCGTGGCCCAGTCTTTCGCGCCGGAGAACTGGGACAAACTCCGCCGCTTGCGCGCGCACTATGACCCGGAAGGCGTCTTCTTCGATTATTCCGAGGGGTTCTCAGGGAAATCCGAGACGGTCCGCTGAATACGGGCTCAATTGCAACGCCACGAGACACGACCACGGTTTGCGTGGTGCTGATCGGCGTTCTTCCAAGCCAAACCCTCTCCTTCTGAGGTTAAGACGTTTTTTGGGAGCCGCGACGCTCTCTCCTCCCCCCTTGTGGCTACGGGCTACACGGGTTGGAAGCGTCATCGCCTGAGGATTTGATACCCCAGACCTGATAATCCGCGCCGTCATTCCGGGGCGCCGCAGGCGAGCCCGGAATCCAGAAACGCAGGCGGGGCTAAGGTTCAAGACGTCGGCGGCTCTGGATCCCGGGCTCCGCTGCGCGGCCCCGGGATGACGGCGCGTGGAGGCATCGGTCAGGCCTCCATTTGAAGAACAAGCCTGAGCCTTCCGCGCCTGGGAAAGATGAAACCTGCAACCTGTGTAACGCGTAGCCCATTTGGGAAGTTGAAAACGCACGGTGTTTCCAGCACGCACTGCCGATATGTGATGTGTGGATTGGCTACAGCCTCCTGCCCCTACCCGAACGCCCCGACCTCGTGCTGGATCATCCCCGAGATCTCGCGCACCTGGTCGAACAGGCGGCGGATCGGCTGGAACAGGTTGGCGTGCTCGGCCTCGTAGGTGCCGACATCCCGGGGGCCGGCGGGCTCGCCAAAATTGAGGCCGAGCGTCGGGTCCGGGGTGACCGGAAAGATCTCGTCGAGGAGCTTCAGGCAGCCGTCGATGTCGAGGCGCAGGAAGCGCTCTAAAAGCTGTTCGCGGGAGATGCCGGCCTGCGGGCGGAAGCCCGGGATGTGCACCGCCAGGAACCAGATCCGGTGGATCAGCGCCAGCCGCAGGGCGTGCAGCAGGGTCAGCCGGGCCGACATGCCGGGCAGGTCGGGGGCGGCGGTGGTGAGGGCCAGCCAGTCGCGGGTCAGGCGGCCGAACAGGCCGCGCAGCGCCGCGGCGAGGTCGAGACGCTCCAGGGCGCCGGCGATCACCACCAGCTCCTCGCGCCGAAAATCCTTCTGGGTGCGCCGGGCCCGCTCCAGCCACACGGCCGGGTCGAGGGTGTCGATATAGGCGCGCAGCACGTCGAGATCGCCCACCGCCGCGGCGTGCTGGACCAGCCGGAACGCCCGGGAGAAGCGCACCGAATCCCGGCGCATGTCGCGGAACAGGTCGGGGCCGCGCTGGGCGGCGCGGCCGATCCCGTGGAGGGAATTCGCCAGGAATCCGAGCTGGTGCAGGATCGCGTTGTTGGGGATCGCGCGCATCTGGCGGGGATGGGTGATCCGCGCCGGCCCGCCCGTGTCGCTCTGGCGCGCCACCGGGCGCGAGCCGGTGCGGTCGATCAGGCTCGGGCCGAAGGTGCCGAGCAGGGCGGCGTAGCCGGCATCGTCGACCAGGGCCTCCATGTCCTGGCGGGCGGCGGTGAAGAATTCGAGGGCGAAGTCGGGCTCCGAATAGATCGGGTCGTCCTTGGGGTCGCCGCCCGTCGCATCGTCGTTCAGGGCGTAATCCGAAAAGCTGTCCTCCTCGGCGATGTCGAGGGCGTAGACGTGCTCGGCGATGCGGGCGACGCTGGCCTGAGCCAGCGCCTCGGTGCCGTAGAGCAGGTAGCCGTCGGTGCCCTGGAAGCTCGATTCGAGCCGCACCTTCAGGCCGGCCTTGCGGGCGCGGTCGCGGGCATCCTCCGGGGCGAGATAGGCGAGGCGGTCGCGGAGCGAGGTCGGGTGGGCGCCCCGGCCGATCGATTCGCCGTGGGTGTCGAAGATCGCGAGCTCGACATCGGCCAGGCCGTTCTGGACTAGCATCTCGGTGATGCGCAGGCGCAGCCGCTCGATCCAGAAGGTCGCGGCGAGCTGGCCGACATAGCGTCCCGAATCCGAGTAGCCGAACTGCACGGTCAGCCGGCCGATGCGCTTCAGGTACTGGCGCCAGTGCGGGTTGCGCAGCGCATCGTCGAGCACCCGGATGCCCTGCTCCAGGGCGCTCGCGGTCTCGAACAGGGGCGTGATTTCGAGCTTGTCGGCAATGCCGTAATGCCGCGCCAGCCAGAGGGCGGCGAGCAGGGTGTAACCGGTCTCGGTCTCGGCGATCAGGAAGCGCACCGGGTGGGTGCCGTCCACGTGCTTCAGGATCTGGGCGATGGTCATCATCAGCCGGGCGGCGGAGGCCCGCTCGGCGGCGAGCGCGCCGAAATCCACCGCCACCGGGCGGACGTCGTTCAGGAGCGTGTGAATGGTGGCGAGGTGCGAGCGGCGCTGGGCCGAATCGGTCGGCTCGCCCTCCAGGTCGATCACCCGGCGCACGGCGTTGTGGATCTGGCTGGCGTTCAGCCGGAAATGCGGCAGGGCGTTCGACAGGCCGTGGGTGGCGACCCCCGAGCGCAGGATCGCGATCGCCCGCCTGTCGACCTCGTCGGCGGCTTCCAGCGCCGCGGTGAGGCCGGCCACCAGGGCGCCGGCATCGGTCTGGGCGCGCTCGCGCTCGATGATCAGCGCCAGGGCGAAGCGGTGGACCGATTCGAGCGACGGCTTGTCGCCGAGCCGGGGGGCGACCGCGAGCTGGCGGTTGACCGCGGCCAGCGCCCCCTCGGCGAGGCCGCGGACTTCCCGGCAGGCGGAGCTGTCGGGCAGGTCGCGCATCACCCGGTCGAACTGCATGCGCTTGGAGATCAGCCGGTAGCGCAGGGTGTCCCACCAGCCGATATCGGTGCGCCCGTCCGTGTCGCAGCCGACCCAGCTGGCGATGGCGAAGGGGCGGGGCGTCAGCTCGGTCCAACGGTCGGGCCAGCGGGCGCGGGCGGCGTCGAGCAGGGCGCCGTTGAACGCGTCGAGGGCGAGGCGGCCGTTATTGGCCGCCGCGCAGGCCTGCTCGAACTCGGCATCGAGGGTGATCGGCGCGTCCGGCCGGGTGGAGAGCGCGGCGGCGCGGGCGATCAGCTCGGCGCGGGCCGCCGCATCGGGCAGGCTCGCGGCCTGGGCGAGCAGCGCTGCCACGGCTTTCGGCATGCCGAAGGTCGGGTGCGCGGTGAACACCACCGCGAAGGCGGTGCGGTGGATGAAGGCCGCGAAGGCCGAGAGGCCCTCCGCTCCGTCCTTGGCCGCGGCCACGAGGCGGGCGGGGATCGCGGCTTGCGGGTCGGCCGGCCCGGCCTCCAGCCCGACATAGCTGCGCAGCCGTTCGGCCCGGGCGGCGAGCGCCGCGGCGCGCAGCCGCGCGAACAGGCCGTCGAGGTCGCCGGCGGAAATCTCGTTCCGGTCGAACCGGCGGGTGATCGCCAGCGTCACGGCCAGAACGGGATTGCGGAACGGGTCCTCCCGAGCCTGCTCCCGGGCACTCTCGATCAGGCCGAGGAGATGGCTCTCCAGTTCCTCGGGCTCGCGGCTCGGCTCGTGCTGCATGGATCCGTCCCGGCTCCGGTCTTCTCGCCTCTACTGCTATAGGCAAGGCGTGTTCCACGCATGACGGGGTGACGCCGCCGCCGCAGGCGGCTAGAGCTGGCCGCCTCATGGAGCGCCTGCTGATCATCCTGGCCGTGCTGATCTGTGTCGTGGCCGGGGTCACGGTCATCGCCATGGCCGCCCGCGGCCGGCGCGAGCCGCTGCGCATGGGCTCCGAACTCGACGTCGAGGACGAGCACCTCCTGATCGGCACCCTTGGCCCGCAGCGGAGCCCGATCGACCGGCAGGCCGAGGTGCTCGACCCGCGCCTTCTGGATGTGGAGTCGTTCGAGCTGAAACCGATCGAAGCCCCCGAGCGCACGCAGCGGATCGAGCCGCCGCGGCCCGGAACCCCGGATTCCGCGCGATGAGGCGTTTCGGTCCCGGCGCGGCCCGGCTGATCCTCACCCTCCTGGCCTGCCAGACGGCCGCCGCGGCCGCACCGGCGCAGCAGCAGCCTCCGGCCCAGGCACCCGATCCGTCACCACCCCCGGCGCCGGATCCTGCGCCCGCCGCCGCGCCGACCCTGGTGCAGCCCTGCGGCGCCCGGGCGGCCCGCTACGAGAGCGGCAAGGGGTTCAACATGGTGATCACCCGGGCCGGGCAGGTGAAGACCACGAACCCGCTCCGGCCGCTGACGCCGGAGGTGAACGAGGTGCTGCAGGTGGTGATCGCCGGCAAGGTCGCCACCGCCTACGGGCCCGACTTCACCACGCTGCGGCGCGGCACGGCCCCGGCGGCGATCGAGGCGATGCTCGGCGGGCCGATCCGTTGGGAGTCGGCCCTGCCGACCCTGGCGGACCCGATCGCCATCGTCACCGAGGAGGGGGCGACCCTGGCGCAGCTCACGTTCCGCGCCTGCGAGGATCCCCCGGCGGTCAAGGCGGCGCCAAAACCCCAGGCCAAGAAGAAGGCCCCGGCCAAGCGCCCGGCCCCGAAGGCCGCCGAGAAGGCGCCCCCAGGCTTCTCCATGCCCCAGGGCGCGATTGCCGAGTAGGCGGGGCGGGCGCTTGCCGCGACGCATTCGCTCTTTCGAGCGGGCGAGGGGGTTAGACTGTGTTCGGCAGCAAGCGCTTGAGGCATCGCGCTTTTCCCCTCCCCCTTGTGGGGAGGGGCCAGGGGTGGGGGTGGTGCAGGATCAAGCGAAACGGTGCCTTCTGAACCACCCCCACCTCCAACTCCTCCCCACAAGGGGGAGGAGAGCGCGTCGCGCTTCAGAGGTGACGCTGTGTGAACGTCGTCGTCCGCTCGGGGGAGGGGGTCGTTGCGGCCCGCCGCCGCCGATAAAAATCACTTCTGCTTGGCGATGACCTTGTCCTTGATCCCGTCATAGACGCTCTGCGGGATGATCTTCTTGGAGACGAGGTCGTCCTTGCCGCGGTAGGGGCGGCCCTTGATGATCGCGGCGGAGCGGGCGGCGCCGATGCCCGGCAGGGCGTCGAGCTCGGCGGCGCTGGCGCTGTTGAGGTCAATCAGGGCGCCCTTGGCGGCGTTCGGAGGCCCGGCGACCGGCGCGCTCGGGGCCGCCGGCTTGGCGGGGGCGGTTGGCGTCGCGGGGCTCGAGGTCTGGGGCGCCTGCGCCCAGGCGGGCGCCGCCATCAGGCTCGAGAGCAGGGCGAGGACGGCAAAGGTCGTTTTGGAGGAAGCCATGGCGTGTCTCCCGAGGGGCCGGCCCGCTCCGCGGTGCCGTCTCACCAGATGTGGTTCCGTCGACTTGAACCCGGGCTTAACGGTTGTGGTGCGGCGCCTCTAGCCAGCGGCGGGCGCCGACGCTATAAGCGCGCCCTCATCCGTATCCCGCGGTGTGCGAGGCGATCCTCGATCGAGGAGCCGCCCGCGCGCCGCTTTGCCCGCGGCATCACGAAGGATTTCTGTCATGGCCGTTCCGAAGCGCAAAACCTCCCCCTCCCGCCGCGGCATGCGCCGCTCGGCCGACGCCCTCAAGGCGCCGACCTATGTCGAGGACAAGGATTCGGGCGAGCTGCGCCGTCCCCACCACATCGACCTGAAGACCGGCATGTATCGCGGCCGTCAGGTGCTGAAGGTGAAGTCCGCCGAGGCGTAAGCTTCGGGATTGGTTCGGGACCTGGGACATCCCGGTCTCGATCTCATCCTGAGGTGCGCGTGAAGCGGGCGCCTCGAAAGATCCTTCCAGAAGCCGCAGAGATCCCTGGACCCCTCCTTCGAGGCCCGCTGACGCGGTCACCGCAGGATGAGGGGAGGGGTTGGGAAGCGCAGCGGACGCGCGCCCTTTTCACACCGTCATTGCGAGCGCAGCGAAGCAACCTAGGGCAGCGCGCGCGTGGCGGACGTGGCGGTTCACTGGGTTGCTTCGCTGCGCTCGCAATGACGGCGCGGGCAGTTTAAAAAATATCATGCCAATCGGCGCGCGGTCTCCGCATAGCGCGCTGCGGCGGCCCGGGTGCGCTCCAGCCGCGACGGCCTGAGGGTCGGGTCTGTGGCGACCAGCAGATGGGCCACGAAGCCCGAGCAGGCCCGGCCCCCGTCGAATCGATCCACGGACACGATCGTCGCGCGCGGCTCACGCCGTCCCCCATCCAGCACGACAAGCGCCCGGACCGGGGGGATCTCCTCGACGGACCCGACCGGACCCGCAGCGGCCCCCGCCGGTCGCGCGGGCCTGCTCCAGGTTGCACCGGTCCGGCCGACTGTCCCGATCCGCGCCATTGCGACACCCTCCGCACGTTGCCGTGCCCGTGTTGCAAACGTGGGACCGCCGTTAAGGGTTCGTCAACTTATCGAAAACGCGTAGATCCGCCGGCGATGATTGGTTTTGGCACAGCCAATGTCACTTTTTGGCGAGGTCCTCGAGCCGCTGCTGCATCTCCAGCATCTGCCGCTTGAGGTCGTCGAGCTCGCCGCCGGAATACGAGGCCGGGGCGGCGGGCGGCGGGGCCGGGGGCTGCGCGCCGGCGGCCGAGGGGGGCGCGAAACCGGTGAACATCTTCATGGCGTCGCCGAAGAAGTTCATGTTGGTCCGCACCGACTGCTCGATCGCATTCTGGAACGCGGCCGGCCCGAAGCTGTGGGCGAACTTTTCGCGCAGGCCGTCCTGGTCCTTGGCGAAGTTCGCCATCGAGAATTCCAGGAAACTCGGCACCATGGTGCGCATGCTGTCGCCGTAGAAGCGGATCAGCTGGCGCAGGAACGCCACCGGCAGCAGGTTCTCGGCGCCGGCCTTGTTCTCCTGCTCGAAGATGATCTGCGTCAGCACCGAGCGGGTGATGTCGTCCCCCGCGCGGGCGTCGTAGACGACGAAATCCTCGCCGTTCTGGACCATCGTGGCGAGGTCCTCCAGCGTCACGTAGGTCGAGGTGCCCGTGTGATACAGGCGCCGGTTGGCGTATTTCTTGATGACGGTCTGGGTGGCCTTGACGGTATCCGCCATCGGGAACGGCCTTTCTGGACTCGGGACTCAAGGGGGCGTTGCGGGCACGCGCGACGCGGCCCGGCGGGGATCGTCTTCGCGCCCGCAGCACGATCCTTAAAGCCTTCCAGGGGCGCAGAAAACAGCAAACTGCACGTCTTCAACGCAGAATAATGCCGGGTGCCCGCCCGCGCACAACCCATTTCAGTCTCTCGGTCGCGTCATCGGGGCAATTTCAGCCTTCAAGGTCGATCCTTGACTTCGCCGACTTCAGGCCCTTCATCCCAGCACCGGCTTTTAGAGCGCGCCCGGACCGAGGAGGCGCGCCGGCTCGTGAGAGGAGAACGTTCACATGGCAGGCAGCGAAGAGATCGTCATCGTCGGGGCCGCGCGCACGGCGGTCGGCTCGTTCGGCGGCGCCTTCGGGGCGGTGCCGGCCCACGAGCTCGGCGCCACCGCGATCAAGGCCGCCCTGGAGCGCGCCCACGTGTCCCCCGATGACGTGGACGAGGTGATCTTCGGCCAGGTGCTCACCGCGGGCGCCGGACAGAACCCCGCCCGCCAGGCCGCGATCAAGGCCGGCATCCCCGAGAAGGCCACCGCCTGGGGCCTCAACCAGGTCTGCGGTTCGGGCCTGCGCACCGTGGCCATCGGCATGCAGCAGATCGCCAACGGCGACGCCAAGGTGATCGTGGCCGGCGGCCAGGAATCGATGTCGCTCTCGCCCCATGCCCAGTACCTACGCGGCGGCCAGAAGATGGGCGACATCAAGCTCGTCGACACCATGATCAAGGACGGGCTCTGGGACGCCTTCAACGGCTACCACATGGGCCAGACCGCCGAGAACGTCGCCCAGGCCTTCCAGCTCACCCGCGAGCAGCAGGACCAGTTCGCCACCCGCTCGCAGAACAAGGCCGAGGCCGCCCGCAAGGAAGGCCGCTTCAAGGACGAGATCGTGCCCGTCACGATCCCCGGCAAGAAGGGCGACACGGTCGTCGACACCGACGAGTACATCCGCGACGGCGCCACCATGGAGGCGATGGCCAAGCTGAAGCCGGCCTTCTCCAAGGAGGGCACCGTCACCGCCGCCAACGCGTCGGGCCTCAACGACGGCGCCGCCGCCCTCGTGCTGATGTCGGCCTCCGAGGCCGAGAAGCGCGGGCTCACGCCGCTCGCCACGATCAAGTCCTGGGCGACGGCGGGCGTCGACCCGAAGGTGATGGGCACCGGCCCGATCCCGGCCTCCCGCAAGGCCCTGGAGAAGGCCGGCTGGAAGCCCGGCGACCTCGACCTGATCGAGGCCAACGAGGCTTTCGCGGCTCAGGCGCTGGCGGTGAACAAGGACATGGGCTGGGACGACGCGAAGGTGAACGTCAACGGCGGCGCCATCGCCATCGGCCACCCGATCGGCGCCTCCGGCGCTCGCGTCCTCGTCACCCTGCTGCACGAGATGAAGCGGCGCGATGCCAAGAAGGGCCTCGCCACCCTGTGCATCGGCGGCGGCATGGGCGTCGCGATGTGTGTCGAGCGGCCGTGATCGTTTTGTAACGCCGGGTTCTCCACCAATATAGACTTGAGGCGTAACTCAGAAAAAATCGCGTGCGGACGCCATCCGCACGCGGCATCAGGTGATGCGAAACAGGAGGAAACAACAATGGCTCAAGGACGCGTCGCACTCGTCACGGGCGGCACGCGCGGTATCGGCGCCGCGATCTCGAAGGGCTTGCAGGCCAAGGGCTACCGGGTTGCGGCCAATTACGGCGGCAACGACGAGGCGGCCCAGGCCTTCAAGGCCGAGACCGGCATCCCGGTCTTCAAATTCGACGTGGGTGATTACGAGAGCTGCCAGGCCGGCATCGCGGCGGTCGAGGCCGAACTCGGCCCGGTCGAGGTGCTGGTCAACAATGCCGGCATCACCCGCGACGGCGCTTTCCACAAGATGGACTTCGCCAAGTGGCAGGCGGTCATCAAGACCAACCTCGACTCGGTGTTCACCTGCACCCGGCCGGTGATCGAGGGCATGCGCAGCCGCGGCTTCGGCCGGATCATCATCATCTCGTCGATCAACGGCCAGAAGGGCCAGGCCGGCCAGACCAACTACTCGGCCGCCAAGGCCGGCGTGATCGGCTTCGCCAAGGCGCTGGCTCAGGAGAGCGCGTCCAAGGGCATCACGGTCAACGTGATCGCGCCGGGCTACATCGCCACCGACATGGTGATGGCGGTGGCGGAGGACATCCGCAACAAGATCATCGCCACGATCCCCACCGGCCGCCTCGGCAAGTCGGAGGAGATCGCGCACGCGGTGGAGTACCTGGCGAGCGACGAGGCGGGCTTCATCAACGGCTCGACGCTGACCGTGAACGGCGGCCAGCACTTCGTCTGATTCTTTTTTCGGGTGTGAGAAGCGCCCGGCTCACCTCCGACGCCGCGCCGCCCTGCCGGGCCGCGCGGCGTTTCTTTTTGGATGTCGCGCGCCGTCATTGCGAGCGCGGCGAAGCAACCCAGGGCAGCGCGCGATCCCAGACCGCTCCCCGATGCGTGCAAAACTTCTGCACGCCGTCCGGCCCATCAATGGTTTCGATCGGCGAAGACTTCGCGCGCCGGGCAATCCTGACGAATCCTTTCCCACGCCGCCGATTCATTGAGCCCGCATGGGGATCTGTGCATTGCGGGTGCGGGCGCGCGAAATCGCACAGGTGTTCCGACACACGAACAATTTGAGCGGACCGGGATAGCTCTCGTTTCAGCCGGACGTGGTTGATCACGCCCGCACAAACGAGGGCCCCAATAAGATGAACAATACATTCACCACGCGCCGGACCGGTGAAACTCTTGCCACCGACCGGACCGCCAAGGCGCGTGGTTTCTCGATGCTCGCCAAGCTCGGTCTCGCCGCGTCCTGCGCCCTGGGCCTCGCCGCCTGCGTCACCCCGCAGGAGCGGCACGCCATGGATGGGAACCAGTGCTACGCGTTCGGCTTCGAGCCTGGCACCGACGCCTTCGCGCAATGCATGATGGACCTCCATCAGCAGCGCGCGCTCACCCAGGCCAACCGGGATCTCTACTGGCAGTCGCACTACGCCGAGCAGGCCCGCCGGCGCGAGGCCCAGCAGGACCTCTTCAAGCAGATCAGCCTGCAGCGCAGTGGCGACCCCCGCTTCCCCGTCTGCGGCGCCTCCTCTGACGGCGGCATGGACCGCCGGACCATGACCTGGTTCGGCCCCAACTGCCGCGCCCGCTGATCCGGATCGAGAGGAAGCCCCGATGTCCGATGTCATCACTCGCGGCCCGCAGAATCCGAGCCGGCTCATCTTCGTCACCACCGCCCTGGTCGGCGCCGCGACCGGATTCGCGACCGGCAACTTCGGGTTGTTCTGCCTGGCCGTTCTCGGCTGCGCGACCCTGTTGTGCGCGAGCTACGCGCTGGTCCGGCGCCGGTTCGGTTGGGCGCCCCTGAAGGTCGACGATCTCTTCGAATTACTGCGGCTGCTGTCGCCGCACTGAAAAGCCGCTTCGAAGTCTGCGCGAAGGCAAACGGACAAGCCCGTCGCATTTCTTCGAAGTCTGGCCGGACCCATTCCCCGCACCCGTCGCAGTTTCTACGCCTCCGAGGCCGCCATGACGCTCGCCCTGATCATCGCCTGCATCCTCTTGGTCAACTTTTTGATGGCCGGCCTGTTCTCGCTGGTCGCCCTCTGGGCCGACTGAGCTACGGCGCGCCGACGCAATTGGCGTAAAAGGTCGTGGTCGCCGGCCAGTCCGAGAACACGCCGAGCACGCCGACCTGCCCGTGCAGCACGTCGAGCAGCCGGAGGATGTCGCCATCCCCGCTCACCACTGGTTTGATCGACTGGTAGTAGTATCCGCCGCCGTCCTTCAGCGGCCCCGAGCGCTCCAGCGACCAGGCGATCAGGCCGAGCCCGGCCGTCTTGGCCTCCCTGGCATAGGTCGAGGGCTCGATGGCGCCGTCGGGACCGGGGCGGACCAGCATCCACAGGGGCGGCGCCAGGATCTTCACGCCCTTGGCGGCGAGCTCGGCCATGCCGGGCTTCCAGGTCTCGGGCTTCTCCGGATCGAAGCCCTTCGTGGTCTCGTCCCGGTCGTCGAGGAAGATCGCCTGGCGGCCGAAATCCGGGTCCTTCTCCAGCCAGTACAGGATGTCCCGGAGCTGGAAGCTCTGCGGATAGACGTCTGAGGCCGGGATCCCGGCCTGTTTGTACTCGTCGATCAGCTGTTGGGCGTATTGGTCCTGGGTGTAGCTGCCCTCGAACGGCATCGGGACCTGGGGCGCCTTCAGCTCCGGGGTGAATTTCCGCCCCATCGCCTTCACCAGGGCGATGTACTCCTTGTGGGACATCAGCGTGCCGGTGGTGGCGTAGAGGTCGGTGCGCCAGTGCGGCGTCGCGTTCATGTAGGCGGCGACATTGGTGGCATCCGGGTCGGCCGCATCCATCTTGCCGTTCAGCGACTTGAACTCGGCCAAGGTCAGGTCGCTGGTGCAACATTTGGCCGAGGCCTTGCGGCCGGTGGCCGGGTCGGCCGGCTCGAACCCCTTGGTGCACTTGGCCGCGAGGCTCGGCCGGGCCAGGATGTCGGTGGTGGTGTGCAGGTCGCACTGGCTGTGCCGGCAGACCAGCTGACGGTCTTTGGTGAAGGCGACATCGCACTCGATGATCCCGGCGCCCATCCGGTAGGCGGCGAGCAGCCCCTCCTTTGTATGTTCCGGGAACATCAGCGGCGCGCCCCGGTGCGAGATCGAGAAGGTTCTGGGCGTGTAGGGCCGGTCGATCCCGCAGGCGGCCAGGTGCTCCTTCAACGGCCCGGGTTTCAGCTGATCGACCAGGTAGAATGGCCGCGGCCCGAGCTGCACGCCCTCGCCGGCGAGCGCCGACCCTCCCGCCAGCATCAGCCCAAGAACGGTCAGGATCGCGCGCATCGACAGGTCTCCCGGTTCGCAGCGCCCCTAGAGCGCGACCGTGACAGGGCCGTGAACCCGCCTCGCCGACTCACGGCGTGCATGATAGCTGCGATCCATGAGCCAATCAGCGTCATCTGCGGGCCGCGACACGGCGCGCTCGGCCGCCACCCTGGCGGGGTTCGGGGCGATCCTGCTGTGGTCGCTGCTCGCCCTGTTCACCGCCGCCTCCGGGACGGTGCCGCCGTTCCAGCTCGCCGCCATGACGTTCGGGATCGGTGGCCTGTGCGGCTGCGCCACCTGGATCGCCCGGCCGGCTCGCGCCCGGGCGCTGCTCCAGCCCTGGCCGGTCTGGCTGCTCGGAGTCGGCGGTCTGTTCGGCTATCACGCCCTGTATTTCAGCGCCCTGCGATTGGCGCCGCCGGCCGAGGCCGGGCTGATCAGCTATCTCTGGCCGCTGTTGATCGTCCTGTTCTCCGCCCGGCTGCCGGGCTCGGGCGGGTTGCGCGCCGGCCATCTCACCGGGGCGGCTCTGGGGCTCGCCGGCGTCGCCGCCCTGTTCGTCGGCCGGGGCGAGCTCGGCTTCACCGCAGGCGCGCTCCCCGGCTACGCGGCTTCCCTGGCGGCGGCCTTCGTGTGGGCCGGCTATTCGGTGCTCTCGGCCCGGGTCGGCCAGGTCCCGACCGACGCGGTCGCGGGGTTCTGCCTGGTCACGGCGGTGCTGAGCCTGGCCTGTCACTTGGCCTTCGAGACGACGATCTGGCCCGCCGATGCCATGCAATGGGGCGCGGTGCTGCTCCTCGGGATCGGGCCGGTCGGGGGCGCCTTTTATCTCTGGGATATCGGCTGCAAGCGCGGCGATGTCCGCCTGCTCGGCGTCACCGCCTATGCGGCGCCGGTGCTATCGACACTGATCTTGGTGGCGACCGGCTATGCCAGCCCCGGTCCGGCGCTCGCGCTGGCCTGCCTGCTGATCGTTGCCGGCGCGCTGACCGCAGTACGAGCCTCACGGGCGGCTCCGAAGCCGGTTTGATATGGCATTGGGGATCGACCCAAGCTCATCGTGGAAAAAGGTATGCCGATGGATGATCCGTCACGGTCGGAGCGGCCGGACCTGCTGCTCGCGGTCGATCTCGCGCCGTCCGCGCTCGATCAGCTCGGTGCGCTTTGCACACTCCATCAGGCCGTTACGCCGGAGGCGCGCGTCGCGCTGGCCGAGCGGATCGGTGGCCGCATCCGGGCCATCGTGACGAACGGCACCACGGCAATCCCGGCTTCCTTGATCGCAGCGCTGCCGAATCTCGGGATCATCTGCGCCCAGGGCGCGGGCTACGAGGGCGTCGATTGCGAGGCGGCGCGTGCGCGCGGGATCGTCATCACCCATGGCCCCGGGGTGAATGCCGATTGCGTGGCGGACCACGCCCTCGCCCTGCTCCTGGCGGCGCTGCGCGACGTGCCGCGCTTCGATGCGGCCGTGCGGGCCGGACAGTGGCGCGAAGGCGGGACCGCGCGGCCGAGCGCCTATGGCAAGCGCGTCGGGATCCTAGGGCTCGGCGGGATCGGCCGCCGCATCGCCAAACGGTGCGCCGGGTTCGATATGGAGATCCGCTATCACAATCGCCGGGCGGTGCCGGACATGGCGTGGGCCTACATGCCGAGCGTCGAAGAACTCTGCGCCTGGGCGGATTTTTTGTTCGTGGCCCTGCCCGGCGGCGCCGCGACCCGCCACAGCGTCGGCCGCGCGGCCCTCGCGGCGCTCGGGCCGGAGGGTTTCCTCGTCAATGTCGGGCGCGGAACCGTCGTGGATACCGCAGCCCTGGTGGATGCCCTGAGCACCGGCGGGCTCGCGGGCGCCGCCCTCGACGTGATCGAGGGTGAGCCCGACGTGCCCGCCGCGTTGCGGGAGCTCCCGAATGTCGTGCTCACGCCGCACATTGCCGGGCGCTCGCCGGAAGCGATGGCCGCGGCGATCGAGCAGGTCCTCGGCAATCTCACCGCCTTCTTCGCCGGCAAGCCCGTCCTGTCGCCGATTCCCGCGCCGACCTGATCGAGCGGACGGCGGGCATTACCCCCGCGGCATCGGTCGCCAGTCGGGCGGTGCCATCTCAAATCCGGAAAACTCGAAGCCCGGCGAGACCGTGCAGCCGACCAGCGTCCAGGCGCCGAGGCTGGTGGCGGTCTGCCAATGGCCGGCCGGGACCACGCATTGCGGACGCTGGCCGGCGGCGAGGTCCGGCCCGAGATGCTGGGCGGTGGCGTCGTGCCCGTTCGGGCTGGTGGTGATCACCAGCGGCGCGCCGGCATGCCAGTGCCAGATTTCGGTGGCGTCGACCCGGTGCCAGGCCGAGGCCTCGCCGATGTCGAGCAGAAAATAGATCGCGGTGCCGACCGAGCGGCCGTCGACGGTGCGGGGATCGCGGAACGTCTCGCGGTAATGCCCGCCCTCCGGATGGGGCTTTAGCCCCAGGGTCGCGATCACCTCGGCTGCCGTCATGGTCTCGCTTCTCCGTCGTTCGCTTGCCGCCACTCGGCGTCGATGGTACCGGCCAAATCGTTCGAAGGTCCCAAAAAAATGCCGAGCCCGATTGTACGCCTCCACCGCGGCGACCTGCCCGCCGATTACGATGCGGGCCGGGCGGTGGCCATCGACACCGAGACGCTCGGCCTCAACCCGCACCGGGACCGGCTCTGCGTGGTGCAGATCTCCACCGGCGACGGCACGGCCGACGTGGTCCAGATCCCCCAGGACGGCCCGGAGCCGGTCGTGCTGAAGCGCGTTCTGGCCGATCCCGACGTGCTCAAAATCTTCCACTTCGCCCGGTTCGATGTGGCGGTGCTGTTCAAGGCGTTCAGGGTGATGCCGGGACCGGTTTACTGCACCAAGATCGCCTCGAAGCTCGCCCGCACCTACACCGACCGTCACGGGCTCAAGGACGTGGTCCGTGAGCTCGTCGGCGTCGATCTGTCGAAGCAGCAGCAATCCTCCGACTGGGGCGCCGACACCCTGACGCAGGCGCAGCAGGATTACGCGGCCTCCGACGTGCTCTATCTCCACGTCGCCCGGGAGCGGCTCGATGCCATGCTGGCCCGGGAGGGCCGCACCGATCTCGCCGCCGCCTGCTTCGCCTTCCTGCCCACCCGCGCCCGGCTTGACCTCGACGGCTGGCCCGAGACCGACATCTTCGCGCATACGTGAGCGATGGCGCGGGATTCCTGTGCAGGGTGAGACGTTTCGGCAACCGCGGGGCGATGGACCCCTGCTAGGTTGCGACCGCCGAGGCTCGCGAGTCCCGGCCAGGCCCTCCTCGCCGGTCACCCACCCGATCAGGCCGGCAAGGAGGGCCCGTCCTCAGGTCAGAATGCGTGGGCCGGAGGGCGTCGCGATCCGGGCGGTGTGGCGCGGGGCCGGGCCGGGCTCGACCTGCGGCGGGTCGGTCAGGCCGAGGCCGGCGTAGAGCGCGGCCACCGCTTCCGGCTCGGGATGGGTCAGCCAGAAATCATCGAGCCGCGCCCCGAAATCCGGCATCGTCCCGGCCGGGTGCGGGCGGTCGCCCCAATCCATCACGTAGGGCGCCGCGCCGTCCGCCGGCCAGGCCCCGTCCGGGCGCAGGCCGAAGCGCCACGACAGCGCGCCCCGGGTCATCGTCACCGCCGCGCCGAGCAGGTCGGGATGGGCGGCGAGCAGGGTGTCGAGATCGTCGGTGCGGGCGACGAAGCCGCGCAGCCGCCGGCCGGCCTCCCAATCCGTCCGCACCCGCGCCGCATCGCCGAGGCCGAACCAGCGAGGGCGCGCCGGCGGCGCTGCCTCGGGATCGACGGCGATCACTTCGAGGAACGTGGACGCGCCGAGGCGGAGCAGGTGGTTGCGGGTGCCCATCTCCGGATGGCGGCCGCCCTCCGGCATGTCGAGGCCGAGGCAGGCCCGGACATGGGCCACGCCCTCCGCGAGATCGGGGGCCACGACGACGAGGTGGTCGAGGGTGAGCATAAGGATTTCCCCAAAGCTGCTTGAGGGCTGTGTGTCCGACCTCAATTCTGCGCGGGGAGTCGTATTGCACGAGTTCGATCAGGTCCGGGGTCATATCGAAGTGCAGCATTGCATTCATCGTCAGTCCGCTGAGCGCGTCGAGCCGGGCGTCCGTTGAGCGCATCTCTCATGCAGAAGTGTGCACTGTGCCAAGGATCGAGCGTGTCTGGTGCAAAAGGTTGCGTCTGTGTATGATCACAGCTCGGCAGAAGCATTTAGCATGGAATGTAGGGTGCATTCCTGATCTAGCATCTTGGAACGACGTAAAATGTCGATTGGTGTTTCGGTTCAATCGAATCGGTTGCCGCTGAAGATCTGGTCTGATCTCACTGTACCTGCATTTGCAGACATAAACGGATTGATTTCAGGGGTATATGAGCGATGGAAATTATATTCATCTCAGGATATTGATCGCGGCATTTCTGAACACGACGATATGCGACATGAATCTGATGGCACGCTCGAGGAATATCTTAGGGTTGGCGTCTCGGCGGTGAAAATCGTCACCGAAGCCATGTTGTTGGCCGGTCGATGTGAGTTCGATTCGGTGCTTGATCTCCCATGTGGAGGTGGGCGGGTCACGAGGCATCTGCGGGCCTTCTTCCCTGAGAGCAAACTGTTTGTCGCAGATATTGATAAAAATAAGGAAATATTTGCTGTTAATCAATTCAATGCCGAGCCGTTTCCCTTCCATAAAGATTACCTTGGCAGGTCTGAGCTTAAGGTCGATCTTTTGTTCTCCGGCTCTCTACTGACCCATTTCGACTTGCCGATGTTTGACCGAGCGCTACATTATTTCGTGGAGGCATTGAATCCTGGCGGACTTGCAATATTGACGCTCCACGGTCGAAACTGCGCCAGTCATGCTTTGGCCCAGCACAGTCGAATCATCGATTTGTTTGCTAAACGCCGCATGGTTGATAGGCTAAAGCAGATGCTTTTTAGGATCAAATATAAAACAAATATTGACCCAAGCGTAGCATTAAACAAGCACCTTATGCGCCGCGGATTTGGATACTACGCATGCCCGATGTGGACGGCAATGTATGGTCAGAGCTATGGCGGATCGTTTACGGCGCCGTCCTGGGTAATCAACAGAATTGAGTCTAGGTCTGACTGTAGAATTCTGGGATATAAAGAAATGAGTTTCGCAAATTACCAAGACGTAGTAATCGTTCAGAAAATCTAAAACTCTTAAACAGGGACCGCGGTGCTCTGACTGCGTTGAGCCCGGGCCCTCTCGGTGGACCGGCTGGTCTTCTGCGCTTTTCTGAAACGATATGCGGAGCTCGCTCCATCAAAAGCCGCAGGGGCAACTGCTCCTGACCACCGCATAGGATTTCTTCGGGTCTCCAACTCAAGCGGAGCAAATCCCGGTTCGCCGAAGCCTTTTCAAGGCTTCGGCGTCTCTAAATTTTCGAGGGGGCCGGGCTCCACGCCCGGGCCCCTCTCACATCACAGCGAGTAGTACTGCACGAACTCGATCGGGTGCGGGGTCATCTCGTAGCGCAGCACTTCGGTCATCTTCAGCTCGATGAACGAGTCGATCTGGTCGTCCGTGAACACGCCGCCTTCCTTGAGGAAGGTCCGGTCCTTGTCGAGGCTGGTGAGCGCCTCGCGAAGCGAACCGCACACGGTCGGGATCTTCTTCAGCTCCCGGGGCGGCAGCTCGTAGAGGTCCTTGTCCATGGCCGGACCCGGATCGATCTTGTTGCGGATGCCGTCGAGGCCGGCCATCAGCAGGGCCGAGAAGGCCAGGTACGGGTTGGCCATCGGGTCGGGGAAGCGGACCTCGACGCGCTTGGCGTTCGGGCTCTTGGTCCACGGGATCCGGCAGGAGGCCGAGCGGTTGCGCGCCGAGTAGGCGAGCAGCACCGGCGCCTCGTAGCCCGGCACCAAGCGCTTGTAGGAATTGGTCGACGGGTTGGTGAAGGCGTTGAGCGCCTTGGCGTGCCGGATGATGCCGCCGATGTACCAGAGGCATTCCTGGCTGAGGCCGGCATACTTGTCGCCGGCGAAGACCGGCTTGCCGTCCTTCCAGATCGACTGGTGGACGTGCATGCCCGAGCCGTTATCGCCGTAGACGGGCTTGGGCATGAAGGTTGCCGACTTGCCGTAGCTCTGGGCGACGTTGTGGATGCAGTACTTATAGATCTGCATGTGGTCGGCGAGCTTGGTCAGCACGTCGAACTTCATGCCGAGCTCGTGCTGGGCCGAAGCCACCTCGTGGTGGTGCTTCTCGACCTTCACGCCCATGGACTGCATCGCGGCCAGCATCTCGCCGCGCATGTCCTGGGCCGAATCCTGCGGCGGGACCGGGAAGTAGCCGCCCTTGGTCTGGACCCGGTGGCCGAGGTTGCCGCCCTCGTAATCGGTGAAGCCGTTGGTCGGCAACTCGGTCGAATCGAGCTCGAAGCCGGTGCGGTAGGGGTCGGCGGCGAACTTCACGTCGTCGAACACGAAGAACTCGGCCTCGGGGCCGACATAGATCGTGTCGCCGATCCCGGTCTGCTGCAGGTAGGCCTCGGCGCGCTTGGCGGTGCCGCGGGGATCGCGGGAATAGGGCTCGCCGGTGGCCGGCTCGAGCACGTCGCAGACGATCGACAGGGTCGCGGCGGAGAAGAACGGGTCGAGGCAGGCGGTGGAGGGGTCCGGCATCAGCAGCATGTCGGACTCGTTGATCGCCTTCCAGCCGGCGATCGAGGAGCCGTCGAACATCGTGCCCTCGGCGAAGATCTCGTCGTCGATGAGCGACACGTCGAACGTCACGTGCTGCCACTTGCCGCGCGGGTCTGTGAACCGGAAGTCCACGTAGCGTACGTCGTTGTCCCGGATATTCTTCAGAACGTCGGCCGCAGTCGTCATCGTGGGCATCCTCCAGGAAGTTCGTCGGGGATTCTCGCGCGGGGCGTCCACCTTGGGGCGGGCCGCACCGGCCGCGCCGCTTGATATCCGCCGCGAGGCCGCCTTGCCACCCGCGGACCGGCGGAATCGCGTGCGCTACGGGACGTTTGGGCGACAATGGCAGTCGCTCTCGATTCCGTGATCGTCGTAGAACGAGAATCTCCCCCAGTCGCCGGCGGGCGAAGACAGTTCTGGCATGCTCCATGCAAAGGCGGCAGCGGCCGTCGAGACGGCGGCAAGCCGTTCGCGTCGCCCGGGAATTGACCAGGTCGCGCATCGACAACGGACGAGAGAACCGGAATGACGAAATATAAGCTCGAGTATATATGGCTCGACGGGTATACGCCGGTCCCGAATCTGCGCGGTAAAACGCAGATCAAGGAATTCGACAGCTTCCCGACGCTCGACCAGCTCCCGATGTGGGGCTTCGACGGCTCGTCCACGAAGCAGGCCGAGGGCGGCAGCTCCGACTGCATGCTCAAGCCCGTGCGCCACTTCCCCGACCCGGCCCGCAAGAACGGCGTCCTGGTCCTGTGCGAAGTGATGATGCCGGACGGCAAGACCCCGCACGAGTCCAACAAGCGCGCCACCATCCTGGACGATGCCGGCGCCTGGTTCGGCTTCGAGCAGGAGTACTTCCTGTACAAGGACGGCCGCCCGCTTGGCTTCCCGGCCAGCGGCTTCCCGGCCCCGCAGGGCCCGTACTACACCGGCGTCGGCTATTCGAATGTCGGCGACGTCGCCCGCAAGATCGTCGAGGAGCATCTCGACCTCTGCCTCGACGCCGGCATCAACCACGAGGGCATCAACGCCGAGGTGGCCAAGGGCCAGTGGGAATTCCAGATCTTCGGCAAGGGCTCCAAGAAGGCCGCCGACGAGATGTGGATGGCCCGCTACCTGCTGCAGCGCCTATGCGAGTCCTACGGCATCGACGTCGAGTACCATTGCAAGCCGCTCGGCGACACCGACTGGAACGGCTCGGGTATGCACTGCAACTTCTCGACCGCGTTCCTGCGTGAGCACGGCGGCAAGGATTATTTCGAGAGGCTCATGGAGGCGTTCAAGAACGCCCGCGAGGACCACATCGCCGTCTACGGCCCGGACAACCACATGCGGCTGACCGGCAAGCACGAGACCGCGTCGATCCACGAGTTCTCGTACGGCGTGGCCGACCGCGGCGCCTCGATCCGCGTGCCCCACTCCTTCGTCAACAACGGCTACAAGGGGTATCTGGAGGATCGCCGCCCGAACTCGCAAGGCGACCCCTACCAGATCGCCTCGCAGGTGCTGAAGACGATCTCTTCGGTGCCGACCGAGGCCGCTGTCGCCGCCTGAGGCGGATCGGGAGCCTTTGGCTCCCGCCATCGATCACCGGAGCCGGGCCCGCGTGCCCGGCTTCTTCGCGTTTCAGGTCCGGCGCGGGCGATCGTCGTCGCGGATCGCCGCCTCGTGGTACCAGGCACCGCCGCCGATGCTCGGCACGGGCGCGGGCTTGATCGTCTCGATCGCCCGCGGCGTCAGCCGGGTGCGCCGGAACGCCGACAACTCGTAGATCTTGGCGGTCTCACGCCCGTCCGTACCGGCCATCATAAGGTCCTCCTGCGTGGGTCCAAGCGGCCGATCCGGCCGTCCGTTCCCGAGGATGTGGTGTTGCCGGCGCAGCACTCCATGGCCCGACACGCAGATGCCAGACATTCGTGCAGCGTGAATTCTTAGGCAGATCGGGAAAAGCCGCGGCTTTCGGCGCGAGAATGCTGGTGGTTCTCGGGATAAAGTCCCACGATCTATGGGCGCAGAGATGCGCGGATCCTGGGTCGAAGCCAGCTTGATTGCGCGAATGCCATCAAATGAAGTGGCGCCGAATTCCATTCGCTTCGGGCGCGTCGTTGTGCGCATTGAAGCGACAGGCAGTTTCATCACGTTCAGGGAACGCGCGATGCCCTGGGTTGCTTCGCTGCGCTCGCAATGACGGAGAGGCCCGGAGATGTCCGAGCCCTAAAAAACTCAGATCGCGTCCGTTCCGGTCTCGCCGGTGCGGATCCGGATCGCTTCCTCGATGGTCGAGACGAAGATCTTGCCGTCGCCGATGCGGCCGGTCTGCGCCGACTTGCGGATCGCCTCCACGGCGCCCTCGACCAGCGCGTCCGACAAGACGATCTCGAGCTTCACCTTCGGGAGGAAGTCGACCACGTATTCGGCGCCCCGATACAGCTCGGTATGGCCCTTCTGACGGCCGAAACCCTTCGCCTCGATGACGGTGATGCCCTGGAGACCGACCTCCTGGAGCGCCTCCTTCACCTCGTCGAGCTTGAAAGGCTTGATGATCGCTTCGATCTTCTTCATGCCGCTCGGGCCTGCGCTACGCTGCCGGATATTTCTAACATCGTCGGTAAGACTCCGCCACGCCGTTTTCGCGACCGGCGCCACGTTAGTGCCCATTCGAAGCGCAGGCTACGCACATCCTTCGGGCTTTCGATGATTTTGTGGCGCTTTTTTAATCAGCGGTGTTCGGTGCACGGGCAGACGTGGAGATGAGCATGCGGGTGCTGACGGTCGCGGCGATGCGGCGGGTCGATGCGGCAGCCATCGACGGCGGGATACCGGGCATCCGCCTGATGGAGGCTGCGGGGACCGAGGTCGCCGAACGTGCCCAAGCCCGGTTGCCCAAGGGCGGGCGGGTTCTGGTCCTGTGCGGCCCCGGCAACAACGGTGGCGACGGGTTCGTGGTCGCCCGGCTTCTGGCGGAGCGCGGCTACACGGTCGAACTCCGCCTGCTCGGCGAGCGTGCAGCGCTCACGGGCGACGCCGCCCTGGCGGCCGAGGCCTGGACCGGGCCGGTGCAGCCGGCAGAGGCCGACGCGCTTCCGCCCTGCGACCTTGTCATCGATGCCCTGTTCGGCGCCGGCCTGTCGCGCGATCTCGATGGCGCCGCTCGCGCCCTGGTCGAATCCGTGAATGCAGGAGGCCGTCCGGTGCTCGCCGTCGACGTGCCGAGCGGCGTCGACGGCGATACCGGCGCCGTCCGCGGCGTTGCCATCAAGGCGGTGGAGACCGTGACCTTCGTGGCGTTCAAGCCGGGGCACCTGCTCCAGCCCGGCCGGAGCCTGTGCGGCCATCGCCATCTGGCCGATATCGGGACGGGCGAGGCGGCTCTGGAGGTCGGCCTCGCCGTGGCCACACCGTCGCTCTACCGGAACGGGCCGGAACTGTGGTCGAAAACCTTTCCCCGGCTCACCGGCGAGAGCCACAAATACACCCGCGGCCACGCGCTGGTCCTGTCGGGGCCGGCCACCAAGACCGGCGCGGCCCGGCTCGCCGCCCGGGGCGCCCTGCGGGTCGGAGCCGGGCTCGTCACCCTGGCCTCGCCCCAGGCGGCGCTTGCTGAGAACGCCGCCCAGCTCACCGCGATCATGCTGCGCCCCTGCGAGACGGCGGACGACCTCGACGACCTGCTCACCGACGAGCGCCTCAACGTCGTGCTGGCCGGCCCGGGCCTCGGCACCGGCGAGCCGACCCGCGAGCGCGTCGCGGTGGCGGCCGCCGCCGGCCGCAGTCTCGTCCTCGACGCCGATGCGCTGACGAGTTTCTCGGGCCAGGCGCCGCTGCTCGCCGCCCATCTGACGGATGGCGACGCGCAGGCGGTGCTAACGCCGCATGAGGGCGAGTTCGCGCGATTGTTCAAAGGGACGGAGGCCACCGCCGAGGGGGCCGACAAGGTCGCCCGCACCCGCGCCGCCGCCGCGCTCACCGGCGCCGTCGTGGTCCTGAAGGGCTCCGACACCGTGATCGCGAGCCCCGACGGGCGTGCGACGATCAACGACCACGGCAGCCCCTATCTCGGCACCGCCGGCTCGGGCGACGTGCTCGGCGGCCTGATCGCCGGGCTGCTGGCGCAGGGCATGCCGCCCTTCGAGGCAGCTGCGGCCGGCGTCTGGCTCCACGGTGATGCCGGCCTGCGCCACGGTCCGGGCCTGATCGCCGAGGACATTCCGGAGTTGATGCCCGTCGTCCTCGGGGATCTCGTGGAAGCCGGGCTTATGTGACCTCGAATAGCGTCCAGAGGCCGGTATCGAACCGCTCCAGCACCGTGGCGCTGATCAGCCAGCGCCCCGGATTGTCGGCCAGGAAGCCGATGCGGGCGGTCCGGCCCTCCAGCAGCTGGAACGTGTCGAGCCAGTAAGGCTCCCAGCCGTCGTCCAGGGGATGGAGCAGGCGGAAGCAGTGGCCGTGCAGGTGCAGGGCCTGCGGGAAGGCGGTCTCGTTGCGCAGGGCCAGGACCACCACCTGCCCGCGTTTCACCGTGAAGATCGGCGGGAGGCCCGTACCCGCGCTGGTGCCGTTCACCGACCAGATTTTCTGGGGGTCGCCCGTGTAGACCGGCTCCGGCGCCGGCTTGTCCTTTGGCGCGTCCTTTCCGGTATCCTTGGCGGCCTTCGGTACGAAGGCGCCGCCGGTGATCACCACGTCCCGCCGGAGGGCGTTCTGGAGCTTGATCTCGGCGGGCAGGCGCTTGTTCTCACCGATCGGGCCGATGGGCAGCCGCGTGTCGGTGATCTTGGCGCCCTTCGTGGTGACGGTGGCCAGCGTCAGGCCCTGGCCGACCAGCGCGATGATCGAGCAGGTGGCACCTTCCTGCTCGGGCAGGTCGACCATCAGGTCGTAACGGGTGCCCGGGGGGAACGGCAGGGTCGCGCGCAGGGGCTCGAACGTGTCGGTGGGCTGCCCGTCCACCGCGGCGACATAGACCTTCACGCCCTCGAACCGGAGCCGCGTGCCTCGGGCGTTGCAGGCATTGCCCAGGCGCAAACGCACCCGCGCGCCGGGACGCGCCTCGAACGTGTCCGGCACCGGCTTGCCGTTGACCGTCACGAGGTTACCAAGGCGCCCGTTGGTCGCGGCGAAGAGCGGCTGGCCGAACGGCATCAGGCTGGCATCGTCTTCGAGCCGCCAATCCTGCATCACCAGGCCGACATCGGCATCGACCAGCGGCGGGTTCACCTCCTCGACGATCAGCATGCCGGCCAGCCCCCGGCCGGACGGCTCGCTCGCCCCCCCGACCACGAGGGGGCGGATCAGGTAGGTCCCGGCATCCGGAGGCGTGAACTGATAGAGAAAGTCGGCACCCGGCTGGATTGACGCCTGGGTCACGCCGCCGACGCCGTCCATCGCGTTGACGTTGCGGACCCCGTGCCAGTGCAGCGAGAGCGGCTTGTCGGTGCGATTCTCGATCTTGAGCCGGACCGGCTGGCCGAGCTTGATCCGCACCAGCGGTGGCAGGGTCTTGCCGTCGAAGCACCAGATTGGCGTCTCGGCGGCGGGCTCGGGCCGCAGCCGGACTTTTCCGGGGGCCGCCGGTAGGGCGGGCGCCGAGACGGCTGCGTCCGGTGCTGCCGGGTTCGGAGCCGCCGGCGGCTTCTCGGAGGACGACCCCTGCGCCAAGCCCGTCTCAGGCATCAACCCGAACGCGGCCGCCGTGGCGAGCAGGGTCCGGCGCGACGGCGTGCCGGCGCGCGGATCGGTCGGCAACACGGGGCGGGATGGGGGCATGGGATCTCGATGGCGGCTCGCGAAAGGCCCCGGTAGATAGCCGCGTGCCCAGGCGCGCGCCACCGCCGGCACGGGAGGTTAAGTTTTTTGCTGCGAGCCGTGCGGCCCATGCTATAGGGCGCGCTTCCGGCGGCCGGCGACGCGCCGGGTGTCGGCACGCGCGGGCGTGGCGGAACTGGTAGACGCGCTGGATTTAGGTTCCAGTGTCGCAAGACGTGGGGGTTCGAGCCCCTCCGCCCGCACCAGGACGCTTCGAGATGGCGCGGCCCCGCTCGGGGCCGCCTCATCCCCGTATCCGACACCGTCGTTTCCCGGACCGCGCGACCAAGCCGCACGACGCCGGCCCGGCCGGCGACCACAAGGTTTTTTGAAGAGCGACGACGACGATGCAGGTGACCGAGATCAACGCCCAGGGTCTGAAGCGCGAGTTTCAGGTGCTGCTGGCCGCCCAGGAACTCGAGGAGCGCCTGACGACCGAGCTCTCCGGCATGAAGGACAAGGTCCAGCTGAAGGGCTTCCGCCCCGGCAAGGTCCCGGTCGCGCATCTGCGCAAGGTCTATGGCCGCTCGGTCATGGCCGAGGTGGTGCAGAACGCCGTCAACGAGGCGAACCGCAAGATCGTCAGCGACAATGGCCTCAAGCTGGCCCTGGAGCCGCAGGTCGAGTTCCCGACCGATCAGGCCGAGGTCGAGAAGGCCCTCGACGCCAAGGCCGACCTGGCCTTCAAGGTCGCCCTCGAGGTGATGCCGAGCTTCGAGCTGGCGGACCTCTCGGACGTCAGCCTCAAGAAGCTCGTGGCCAAGCCCGAGGACTCCGAGGTCGACGAGGCCCTGCAGCGCATGGCCGGCCAGAGCCGCCCGTTCACCGAGCGGGAAGAGGGCGCCGAAGCCCAGGACGGCGACCGCGTCACCATCGATTTCGTCGGCCGCATCGACGGCGAGGAATTCCAGGGCGGCAAGGGCGAGGGCATCGACCTGGAGCTCGGCTCCGGCTCGTTCATCCCGGGCTTCGAGGAGCAGCTCGTCGGCGCCAAGGTTGGCGAGAAGCGCGTCGTGAAGGCGACCTTCCCGGAGGCCTACGGCGCCGAGCAGCTCGCCGGCAAGGACGCCGAGTTCGACGTGACCGTCACCAAGATCCAGGCCCCGGGCGAGGCCAAGATCGACGACGAGTTCGCCAAGTCGCTCGGCATGGACTCCCTTGAGAAGCTGCGCGAGGCGATCGCCAAGGCGATCGGCGGCGACTTCGAGGCGGCTTCGCGTCGCAAGCTCAAGAAGGACCTCCTGGACGCGCTCGACGGCAAGTACGCCTTCGAGCTGCCGCCGACGCTCGTCGCGCAGGAATTCGCCAGCGTCTGGGCGCAGGTGGAGCAGGACCTCAAGGCCCGCGGCAAGAGCTTCGAGGACGAGGACACCACCGAAGAGAAGGCCCAGGCCGACTACCGGAAGATCGCCGAGCGGCGCGTACGGCTCGGACTCGTGCTTGCACAGGTCGGCGAGAGCGCCGATATCAAGGTTTCCGACGAGGAGGTGAACCAAGCCCTCATCGCTCGGGTCCGGCAGTTCCCGGGCCAGGAGCAGCAGGTGTGGGACTTCTACCGTAAGAACCCGCAGGCGCTCGCCGAGCTTCGGGCGCCGCTGTTCGAGGAGAAGGTGGTTGACCACGTCCTCGGTCAAGTCAAACTCGTCGAGGAGCCGGTCTCGAAAGAGACGCTTTTCGCCGATGAGGATGACGACGACACGACCGGCGAAAAGCCGGCAGACAAGGCCGAGGTTAAGGCCGACTGAGCCCCGCACTGTCCCAGGACGGCGGGCATAGGGTTAGGCGATGGTTAAGCATCGCCGGTGTTCGCTGACATGCCCGGGCTGCCCTGATTCGCGGCAGCCCCGGGCCTCACTCTGGGCAGGACGAGATGAGAGATCCGATCGACGTCTACAACAACGCACTCGTGCCGATGGTCGTCGAGCAGTCGAGCCGCGGCGAGCGCGCCTTCGACATCTACTCCCGCCTCCTGCGCGAGCGCATCATCTTCCTCACCGGTCCCGTTGAGGATTACGGTGCGTCGCTGATCGTGGCGCAGCTGCTGTTTCTCGAGGCCGAGAACCCCAAGAAGGAAATTTCCTTCTATATCAATTCCCCCGGCGGCGTTGTGACCTCGGGCCTGTCGATCTACGACACGATGCAGTTCATCCGCTGCCCGGTGACGACCCTGTGCGTCGGCCAGGCCGCCTCGATGGGCTCGCTTCTGCTCACCGCCGGTGAGCCCGGGCACCGTTTCGCCCTGCCGAACGCCCGGATCATGGTCCACCAGCCCTCCGGCGGCTTCCAGGGCCAGGCCACCGACATCCTGATCCATGCCCGCGAGATCGAGGCGCTGAAGCGGCGCCTGAACGAGATCTACGTGAAGCATACCGGCCGTGACTACGCAGCCATTGAGAACGCGCTGGAGCGCGACAATTTCATGACAGCGGATGCGGCCAAGGAGTTCGGCCTCATCGACGAGGTCATCCAGAAGCGTCCCGAGCCCGCAGCCGCCTGAGGGTTGCGTCGCCTGACCGCCGCGGCGTGGCCTTGATCCCGCCGCGGCAGCGTGTTTGCATCCGATGACAGGGCCCATCGGTCAAAGGCGCGCAGCATACTGTTTCTTTAAACGGGCCCCCTTACGTTGAAGCGATGCGCGTGCGCCCTTAGCCGGCTGCGTACGCGACGAATCGGAGACCGATATGAGCAAGACTGGCGGCAACGACTCCAAGAGCACGCTGTATTGCTCGTTCTGCGGCAAGAGCCAGCACGAGGTCCGCAAGCTGATCGCCGGCCCGACCGTGTTCATCTGCGACGAGTGCGTCGAGCTGTGCATGGACATCATCCGCGAGGAGTCGAAATCCTCGCTGGTGAAGAGCCGCGATGGCGTCCCGACCCCGAAGGAGATCCGGCGGGTCCTCGACGATTACGTCATCGGCCAGGACTTCGCCAAGAAGGTCCTCTCGGTCGCGGTCCACAACCACTACAAGCGGCTCGCGCACGCGACGAAGCACAACGACGTCGAGTTGGCCAAGTCCAACATCATGCTGATCGGGCCGACCGGCTCGGGCAAGACCCTGCTCGCGCAGACCCTGGCCCGAATCCTCGACGTTCCGTTCACCATGGCGGACGCCACGACCCTGACCGAGGCCGGCTATGTCGGCGAGGATGTGGAAAACATCATCCTCAAGCTGCTCCAGGCCTCGGACTACAACGTCGAGCGGGCGCAGCGCGGCATCGTCTACATCGATGAGATCGACAAGATCTCCCGCAAGTCCGACAACCCGTCGATCACCCGCGACGTGTCCGGCGAGGGCGTGCAGCAGGCGCTCCTGAAGATCATGGAGGGCACGGTCGCCTCCGTGCCGCCGCAGGGCGGCCGCAAGCATCCGCAGCAGGAATTCCTGCAGGTCGACACCACCAACATCCTGTTCATCTGCGGCGGCGCCTTCGCGGGGCTGGAGCGGATCATTTCCCAGCGCGGCAAGGGCACCTCGATCGGCTTCGGCGCCAGCGTGCAGGCCCCGGACGACCGCCGCACCGGCGAGATCTTCCGCTCGGTGGAGCCCGAGGATCTGCTGAAGTTCGGCCTCATCCCCGAGTTCGTCGGCCGCCTGCCGGTCCTGGCGACTCTTGAGGATCTCGACGAAGCCGCGCTGAAGAAGATCCTTCAGGAGCCGAAGAACGCCCTGGTGAAGCAGTACCAGCGGCTGTTCGAGATGGAGAATGTCGACCTGACGTTCCAGGACGATGCGCTGTCGCTGGTCGCCCGCAAGGCGATCGAGCGGAAGACCGGCGCCCGCGGCCTGCGCTCGATCCTGGAGACGATCCTGCTCGACACGATGTACGATCTGCCGGGTCTCGAATCCGTGGAACAGGTTGTGATCGGTCCCGAGGTGGTCGAGGGCAAATCGCGCCCGCTCTACATCCACGGCGACCGCAACAAGGAAGCGCCCGCCAGCGTAAGCGCGTAAGCGCTTGGTAGGGTTGCGTTAAGCGCCCGGCTCCGGCCGGGCGCGCCGCGGGGAACATCTTGAAAACGCTGCCCCCCGCAGCCACCTCAGGCTCATCGCGGTGGCCGCTCGCTCCTTCGAGGAACGGTCCGCGTCGCCAGCCGCAAAGTTCACGTCCATCCCGACCCTCGCGGCCCGGTCGGCCCCTGGCAGTCGGTTCGCCCCATCGTTGGGGGACCGAAGCTGGGCGTCCCTGAGAGGAAGTCACCATGACACAATCGAAATCGCGCCAGCCGGTCGTCCCGGGCTCGACGGGTTCCTACGCCGTTCTCCCCCTGCGCGACATCGTCGTTTTCCCGCACATGATCGTGCCCCTGTTCGTCGGTCGCGAGAAGTCGATCCGCGCCCTTGAAGAGGCCGTGCGCACCGATCGCCACATCCTGCTCGCCACCCAGATCAATGCGGGCGACGACGATCCGGCCACCGACGCGATCTACAAGATCGGAACGCTCGCTTCCGTGCTGCAGCTTCTGAAGCTGCCCGACGGCACCGTGAAGGTGCTGGTCGAGGGCATCGGCCGCGCCAAGGTGACGGGCTTCACCCGCTCCGACGAATATTATGAGGCCACCGCCGAGGCCCTGCACGACGAGCTCGGCGACCGCGTCGAGGCGGAGGCGCTCGCGCGCTCGGTGCTCTCGGAGTTCGAGAACTACGTCAAGCTCAACAAGAAGATCTCCCCCGAGGTCGTCTCGGCCGTGACCCAGATCGACGAGCCGTCGAAGCTCGCCGACACGATCGGCTCGCACCTGCTGGTCAAGATCTCCGACAAGCAGGGCATCCTGGAGACGCCCACGGTGGCGCAGCGCCTCGAGCGCGTGCTGTCGCTGATGGAGAGCGAGATCTCCGTGCTCCAGGTGGAGAAGCGCATCCGGACCCGCGTCAAGCGGCAGATGGAGAAGACCCAGCGCGAGTACTACCTCAACGAGCAGATGAAGGCGATCCAGAAGGAGCTGGGCGACTCTGAGGACGGCCGCGATGAGCTGGCCGAGCTCGAGGAGAAGATCGAGAAGACCAAGTTCACCAAGGAGGCCCGCGACAAGGCTACTGCCGAGCTGAAGAAGCTCCGGCAGATGTCGCCGATGTCCGCCGAGGCGACGGTGGTGCGCAACTACCTGGACTGGATGCTCGGCATCCCGTGGGGCAAGCGCTCGAAGATCAAGAAGGATCTGCTCGGCGCCCAGGTCCTGCTGGACAACGACCATTTCGGCCTGGACAAGGTCAAGGAGCGGATCGTCGAGTACCTCGCCGTGCAGCAGCGGGCGAACAAGCTCACCGGCCCGATCCTGTGCCTCGTTGGCCCTCCCGGCGTCGGCAAGACCTCGCTCGGCAAGTCCATCGCCAAGGCGACGGGTCGCGAGTTCGTGCGTATGTCGCTCGGCGGCGTGCGTGACGAGGCTGAGATCCGCGGTCACCGCCGGACTTATATCGGCTCGATGCCGGGCAAGATCGTCCAGTCGATGCGCAAGGCCAAGACCTCGAACCCGCTCATCCTGCTCGACGAGATCGACAAGATGGGCATGGATTTCCGCGGCGATCCGTCGGCGGCGCTCCTCGAGGTGCTCGACCCTGAGCAGAACAGCACCTTCAACGACCACTACCTGGAGGTGGACTACGACCTCTCGAACGTGATGTTCGTGACCACGGCTAACACCCTCAACATCCCCGGCCCGCTCATGGACCGGATGGAGGTGATCCGCATCGCCGGATACACCGAGGAGGAGAAGGTCGAGATCGCGCGCAAGCACCTGATCCCGAATGCCTTGAAGAAGCATGGCCTCGGGACCCACGAGTGGTCGATCGACGACGACGGGTTGATGATGCTGGTCCGCCGCTACACGCGGGAAGCCGGCGTCCGTAACTTGGAGCGCGAGCTGTCCAACTTGATCCGCAAGGCGGTGAAGGAGATCCTGATCACCAAGACCAAGTCGGTCGCAGTGAATGTGGAAACCCTTCCGGTCTTCCTCGGCCCGCCGAAGTTCCGCTACGGCGAGATCGACGCGGACGATCAGGTCGGCGTGGTCACGGGTCTGGCCTGGACCGAGGTCGGCGGCGAGTTGCTGACGATCGAGGGTGTCATGATGCCCGGCAAGGGCAAGATGACCGTCACGGGCAACCTGAAGGATGTGATGAAGGAGTCGATCTCGGCGGCCGCATCCTATGTGCGCTCGCGGGCGATCGATTTCGGGATCGAGCCGCCGCTGTTCGAGCGTCGCGACATCCACGTCCACGTGCCGGAGGGGGCGACCCCGAAGGACGGCCCGTCCGCCGGCATCGCCATGGCCACCGCCATCGTCTCGACGCTGACCGGCATCGCTGTCCGCCGCGACATTGCCATGACTGGCGAGGTGACGCTCCGCGGTCGGGTCCTTCCGATCGGCGGCCTGAAGGAGAAGCTGCTCGCCGCTCTGCGCGGTGGCATCAAGACGGTGCTGATCCCCGAGGAGAACGCCAAGGACATCGCCGAGGTGCCCGACAGCGTGAAGAACGGACTGGAGATCATCCCGGTCTCCCGGATGGATCAGGTGCTGGAGAAGGCCCTGGTGCGTGCGCCGGTCGCCATCGAGTGGGAAGAGCCTCTGCCGGTGGCCAAGCCCGCCCGGACCGAAGAGGACGGCGCGGCGTTCATCGCCCACTGACCGTCCCCGTGACGTGACGACAACAGCCCCCGGAGCCCGGCTCCGGGGGCTTTTTCGTGGGAGGTCCGTCGATGCGCATCCTGCTGATCAACCCCAACACGAGCCAGACTGTCACCGACCTCGTCGCCGGGCATGTGCGTCGGCAGATCGGTGATCGGGCGGAGCTGCTGGCTGTGACTGGCCGTTTCGGCGCCCGCTACATCGCGAGCCGTGCGGCCTCGGCCATCGCCGGCCATGCCGCTCTCGACGCCCTGGCCGAGCACGGCAACGGATGCGATGCGGTCTATCTTGCCTGCTTCGGCGATCCCGGCCTGCTCGCCCTGCGGGAGCTGTCCCCGGTGCCAGTGATCGGCATGGCCGAGGCGGCCTGCCATGAAGCCGCCACCGCGGGCCGATTCGGCATCGTGACCGGCGGCGCGGCCTGGGAGCCGATGCTCCGGAAATTCGTCGGCACGCTCGGCCTATCCGATCGCCTCGCAGCGATCACCACGGTCGCCCCGAGCGGCGGCGCCATCGCCGAAGACCCGGACCGTGCCCTCGCCGCCCTGGCGCAGGCCTGCCGCGACTGCCACGAAGCCGGCGCGGCGACGGTAATCCTCGGCGGTGCCGGCCTCGCAGGCCTCGCCCAGCGCCTCGCCCCGCAGGTCCCGTGCCCGCTGATCTGCTCGGTTGAAGCCGGCACCCGCGCAGTCCTGGCCGCCGCGGCCGCTCCTCCAGAGCTGACGGCGCGCCCGAACCCCATGGAGAGCATCGGCCTCGCGCCCACGCTCGCCCGCCGGCTGGCCGAGCCCTGACGGAGCCCTCTTGCCTCACACCGACCCCATGCCGTAACGGTCGGCCGCCGGGCGGTTAGCTCAGTTGGTAGAGCGTCTCCTTTACACGGAGAGGGTCGGGGGTTCGAGTCCCTCACCGCCCACCAGGACTGACCAAGGTCTGGGTCGGGTCTTCACGTTCGGGCGGTTCCCTCACCGCCAATATTTCCCGCGTGCCTCGGGTGGTGTCGCGCATCGTGGGAAAGAATCCCGTCGGTTCGCGGAAGGGCGAGCCGGTCATCGGCAAGCGCGCATCTGGATCCGGTAGGCGGCGCGCGCGTCAGCCCTAGCCTAGATGTCAGCGGTCGATCCGCGCTGCCCTCACACTACATACCCACGTCTGCGTGATGTGCCCGGAGATATGGTGTGCCTGTGCGTCTGCTGAACAACGGCAACAACAAGATCCAGATCGCGCAGGATTTTTTGGACAAGTCCGATGGGACGATCACCATCAACGGTGACGGCAGCCATGTGCTGATCGGGGATGGGGCCAACGCGTTCGAGCGGATGTCGCTCACCTGCGGGCCGAGCTCTACCGTCCATATCGGGCACGGCGTGCGCTTGGCCTCCGTGCAGATCTATGTCTGCCCGCATTCCAAGCTCTTGATCGGGCATCACAGCGCGTTTGCCAACGAGGGCCAGGTCTACGTCCATGAGACGAAGCCGATCACGATTGGGCACAATTGCCTGATCTCGGAGGGCGTCAATTTCTGGGTGAGTGACGCCCATTCGATCATCGATCTGGATTCCGGCCGGCGGATCAACCCGTCCCGGCCGATCCATGTCGGCCACCGGGTCTGGCTCGGCCGCAATGTCAGCGTGTTCAAGGGCGCGCATATCGGCGACGGCGCGATCATCGGGGCCCAGTCGATCGTCAGCGGCGTGATCCCGGGCAACACCCTGGCCTACGGGTCGCCCGCCCGGGTCGTGCGCGAGAACGTCAGCTGGGACATCAACCTGCTCCCCGATGACGGGTCCGATCCCGTCCTGTCACGCGAGAGGCCGCGACCGGCCGATGGCTCGGCCCGGGGGGCAGAGGGTCGGCTCGCCCTGGCCGAGGCGAACTACCGGACGGAGGCTGTCCAGACCGTGCTGGCGGCGGTCCTCGCCTGTCAAAGCTGGCGCGGCTTGGACCGCAAGAAATTCCGGCGGTTGATCGGTGAGGCGAGCAGCGCGATCCCCGATGAGGGACCGGCCTCGGTGCAGCACGCGGTCCTGCTTGCCGAAGCCCGCAAGGTCCTGTGGCTTGGGTGAGCGCCCCTCCGCCCCGTCGGTTCACTATGTCGGCTTCCGGGACGACCGCTACTGGAACGCGGTCCGCATTTTCGGCGGCCCGCGGGTGATCCATCGGCGCTGGGATTTCTACGCGAGCCGCGATGTCGGGCCGGGGGACGTGGTGATCTTCGCCGAGGGCGACGAGACGCAGCCGCTCGCCGATCGCAACGCCACCGATATCGACGAGCGCTGGCTGCCCGGGCCGCCTCCGGATCCGTGCGGAGACGACTAGCGCCCGATCGACAGGGCCGCCCTTACGACCGCGTCGGTGTGGAGATGGGGGAACATGTGGCCGGCCCCGGGCAGCATCTCCAGCGTCGCCGTCGGGATCATCCGGGCGGCCGCGGCCCCGTGGAGGTAGGAATTCACTACGATGTCGGCGCCGCCGCACAGGATGCGGGTGGGGACCCGGAGGCTGGAATAGCGCATTGCGCTGCGGGTGAGCGCCGGCCAGAGCCAGCCGGCATCCTCGCCCTCGGCGGTGATCTGCGCGGCACGGCCCGCGAGGGCGAACGGGAAGTTCTGGCGGAAGCGCTGCGGCATCGTCTGGGGCAGGAACATCGCGTTCCAGAGCAGCGGCAGCAGAGCCGGATCGCTCGACGCGTGCAAGATCCGGGTCAGGACATCGCCGCCCAGCGGCAGCGCCCGCGGCCCGAACAGCAGATGCTCCAGGCGCAGTTCCGGGAAGCAGACCGGTGCCAGGGAGACGATCCCGGCGATCTCGTCCGGGTAGAGCATCCCGTAGGCCAGCGCGACCGCACCGCCGAACGAGTGGCCGAGGATCACCGGCCGCTCCAGGCCGAGCTGTTGGATCGCTTCCCGGATACACGCGGCCTGATCCCAGATGTCGGCGGCGCGCCCGCGCGGCCGCAGGCTGAACCCATGGCCGGGGCGGTCGACGGCGACCACCCGGAAATGCTCGGCCAAGGCCGGCACCGGCCCGAGCCATTGATCTTCCAGGCACATCAGCGTGCCGTGGATCGCCACGAGATCCGGGCCAGAGCCCGTCTCGGCATACGCGATGGTCCGGTCGTCCGGCAGATGGACGAACCGGCGCGGAACGATGCGGGGATCGGCCTGCTCACCCGGTGTCGGATGGGCCGGCCCCGGGAGGGAGCGCGCAGCGAGGGCCAATTACAGGCGCTTCCTGCGGGCCGGAGCGGTCCCAATCAGGGTCAGGGCCGCCACTGTGCCGACCCCGAGGAGCCCGGCCGCCGTCGCCAGCGGGTGGAGGCTCGCCCGGGTATAGGCGCTGGTGCGCATCACGTAGACGGGCGGGTCGCCGCGGGTGACGCCGGCCGGGACCGGCGCGTGCAGGGCGCCCGCCGGGTCGCGGGGCGGGATCCCGCGCTTCTGCATCGCGATGATCGCCGGGCCCATGTGATCGTAGGCGCCCGGGGCGAATTCCTTGCCGGCGACGAAGGCCTTGCCGGCGCCACCGACGAAGATGTCGCGCTGCGGATGCACGGCAGCGTGCAGGATCGCGTTGGCGACCTCCTCGGGGGGGTAGATCGGCGGCGGCAGGCTCGGCTCCCGGTCCATGTAGTTGCGGGCGCGCTGCGGCAGGGGCGTGTCGATCGAGGCCGGCTTGACCAGCGTCACCGAGATCGGCGCATCCTCGACCATCAGCTCCATGCGCAGGGCCTCGGTGAAGCCTTTCACCGCGTGCTTCGAGGCCGCGTACATGCCCTGGAATGGGAAGGCGAGGTCGGAGGCGATGCTGCCGACATTGATCAGCGCGCCACCCTGCTCGTGCAGGTGTTCCACGGCGACGAGCGACCCGTAGATCGTGCCCCAGAGATTGGTCTGAATCAGGCGCTGATGGTCTTCATCGCTGATTTCACGCAGGCGGCCGTAGATCGAGGCGCCCGCGACATTGACCCAGGTGTCGAAGCCACCGAACGTGGCGATCGCCCGGTCGGCAACCGCCTGGACGTCGGCGCGGTTGCCGACATCGGCGACCACATGGAGCGCCTTGCCGCCGACGCCTTCGATCTCGGCCTGGATCTTGGCCAGAGCATCGCCGCTGCGCGCGGCCAGCACGACCCGGGCGCCGCGCTCCGCCGCCATCCGGGCGGTCGCGAGGCCGATCCCGGACGATGCGCCGGTGATCACCACGACCTGCTCGCTGAGCGGCTTATGCTTCATCGGTCTTCCCCACATCCGCGATCGGGCGACCGGCCACGGGGCCGGCGCATTCACGCTCAGAGGGTTAGTCGCCCGGCAGCCCGCATGGTTCCGAAGCGGCGGGGGGCGATCACGTCGCAGGCGCCGTCGGGGGATCTCAGCGCCCGTAGATATCCTCGACGCGGATGATGTCGTCCTCGCCGGTGTACGAGCCGACCTGGACCTCGATCAGCTCCAGCGGGATCTTGCCGGGATTGTTCAGCCGGTGCATCGACCCGATCGGCAGATACACCGCCTCGTTCTCGTGGACGAGCACCACCCGCTCGTCCACCGTCACCTCCGCGGTGCCGCGCACCACCACCCAGTGCTCCGCCCGGTGGTAGTGCTTCTGCAGCGACAGACGTCCCCCCGGCACGACCTGGATCCGCTTCACCTGGAAGCGCTCGCCGATGTCGATCCGCTGGTACCACCCCCACGGCCGGTACATCCGCAGATGCGCGTCCGCCTCCGGCTCGCCGGACGCCCGCAGGGCGTTGACCAGCTGCTTGACCTCCCCCGAGCGCGCTTTCGACGCCACCAGCACCGCGTCCGGCGTCGAGACCACGACGACATCCTCCAGACCCACCACCGCGGTCAGGCCCTCGCCCTGGCTGTGCACCAGGCTGTTCTTCGTGCCGATCAGCGACACCCGGCCCCGCACCGCGTTGCCCTCGGCATCGTGGTCCAGCACCTGCCAGACCGCGTCCCAGGTCCCGACATCCGACCACGGGAACGACACCGGCAGAACCCCGGCCCGCGCCGTCCGCTCCATCACCGCGTAGTCGATCGATGTCTTCGGCGCCCGGGCGAAGGCCTCGCCGTCGAGCCGGACGAAGTCGAGGTCCGTCACGGCCGCATCGAGGGCGGCGCGGGCGGCGTCGAGGACGTCGGGTACGAAGGCTTCGAGCTCGGCCAGCATCAGGTCGGCGCGGAACAGGAAGTAGCCCGAGTTCCACAAAGCCCCGTCCGCGATCAGCGCCTCGGCGCCGGCCCGATCCGGCTTCTCCACGAACTTTTCCACCCGCGCGGCGCCCTGCGCCTCGGGGATCGGGGCGCCGCGCCGGATGTAGCCGTAATCCGAGGCCGGGCGGGTCGGCTCGATGCCGAGCGTCATGGTGTAGCCGGCCCGCGCGCCGATGGCGGCGGCCTTGACGGCGTCGACGAAGGCCTGCGTGTCCGGCACGACGTGGTCGGCGGCCATGATCAGCACCACGGCCTGCGGGTCGATCGCGGCGGCGTGCAGCGCCGCCACCGCCACCGCGGCGGCGCTGTCGCGCCCTTGCGGTTCGAGCACGATGTCGGCGGCGATCCCGCACTGGCCGCACTGCTCGGCGACGATGAACCGGGCCTCGGCCGAGGCGATCACGGTGGGCTTGGCGAACACGGACGCGTCGGCGACGCGCTCCAGGCTGGCCTGGAAGGTCGAGGTTTTCGCGTCCACCAGCCGGGCGAACTGCTTGGGCATGCTCTCCCGCGACGCCGGCCACAGACGCGTCCCCGTGCCACCGCACAGGATCATGGGATGGATGACGATGTCGGATCGGGACATGGGCGGCGTCTCCCGCGGGTCGGCGATGGATGCGGGGCCGGCCGCTTCATTCACCGGGAGCCCTTAAACTTAGGCCGCTCCGGTGCCAATCCTGCGGGGATCGCGCGCGCCGCGCCGGGCTGGTCCCGGGCGCGGCGATCGTTATCTCTCAGCGGCACATGACAGACTCAGCGCCCGCACGCCCGACTCTCGACGACGCCACGCAGGCCCCACGCCGGATTCCTTCGGTGGAACGTCTCGTCGGCGGGGCATCAGAAGAAGTCCTCACCACCTATGGGCGCACGGCCGTCACGGAGGCGGTGCGCACCATCCTCGCCGAGATCCGCGTGCAGGGCGGCCCGGTGCCGGACGAGGCGGCGATCCGGTCTGCGGTGGCCAAAAAACTCGCGGCGGAACGGCGTCCGTCCCTTCAGCCGGTCTTCAACCTCACCGGCACGGTTCTGCACACCAATCTCGGCCGCGCGCTCCTGCCGCGCTCGGCCGCCGAGGCCGTGGCCGCCGTGATGGTCCAGGCGAGCAACCTCGAATTCGATCTCGCCACCGGCGCCCGGGGCGAGCGCGACGACCATGTGGAAGGACTGATCTGCCGCCTGACCGGGGCCGAGGCTGCGGTCGTCGTCAACAACAACGCCGCCGCGGTCCTGCTGGTGCTGAACGCGCTCGCCATGCGCAGGGAGGTGGTGGTCTCGCGCGGCGAGCTTGTGGAGATCGGCGGCTCGTTCCGCGTGCCCGACGTGATGGCCCGGGCCGGCTGCCGGCTGCGGGAGGTCGGCACCACCAACCGCACCCATCTGCGCGACTTCGCCGAGGCGCTCGGGCCCCGCACCGGCCTCGTCATGAAGGTGCATCCGAGCAATTACGCGATCACCGGCTTCACCGCCGAGGCGGAGCCGATGGCGCTCCACGCCCTCTGCCAGGAGCACGGCGTCCCCCTGGCGGAGGATCTCGGCAGCGGTAGCCTGGTCGACCTCGCCGCCTACGGCCTGCCGCCCGAGCCCACCGTTCGGGCGGCCCTGGCGCGGGCGGATGTCGTGACCTTCAGCGGCGACAAGTTGCTCGGCGCGGTCCAGTGCGGGATCGTGGCCGGGCGCAAGGACCTGATCGCCCGGGTGCGCAAGAACCCGCTGAAGCGGGCGCTGCGGGTCGACAAGATGACCTACGCGGCCCTGGAGGCGGTGCTGCGGCTCTATCTCCACCCCGAGCAGCTGGCCGAGGAACTGCCGACCCTGCGCCTGCTCACCCGCCCGCAGGCGGCGATCGACGCGCAGGCCCACGCCCTCGTCCCGGCAATCGCGGAGCATCTGTCCGGCTGGGCCACGGTCTCGGTGGCGGAGTGCATCAGCCAGATCGGCTCCGGCGCGCTGCCGGTGGAGACCCTGCCCAGCGCCGCCGTGGTGCTGACGCCGGATGGGGAGGGCGGGCGCCGCGGCGCCGGGGGCCGCTGCAAGCGCCTGGCCGAACGCCTGCGCGGATTGCCGGTGCCCGTGATCGGCCGCATCAGCGACGACGCGATCGTGCTCGACTTGCGTACGCTGGAGGACGAAGCTGGCTTCCTGGACAGCCTATCGCACTTGTCATCGCCAAATGACGGAGCGCCGGGGCGCCGCGCTTGTTGAGAAAGCGTGGGTCGAGCAAGCGCTTGCACGCCTATCGAGCGTGTTATGCTAGGATGACCAACCCGCGGTCGCGGTGCGAGACGAGCGGCACCCGGACCGCGATGGGCGAGCAACATGTCGTATTCAGTAGACACGGTCGAGACGGAGCAGGTGACGGATCCGCTCCTGCTCGATAACCAGCTGTGCTACGCGCTCTACGCTGCCGCGCACCGGATGACGAAGTCTTACCGGCCGCTGCTGGAACGGCTCGGCCTGACCTATCCGCAATATCTGGTTCTGCTGGTGCTGTGGGAGCAGGACGGCGTGACGGTCTCGGAGATCGGGCGTCGACTGCGGCTCGATTCCGGCACGCTTACGCCGGTGCTGAAGCGGCTGGAGAGCGCGGGGTTTCTGGTCCGGACCCGGCGTCAGTCGGACGAGCGCGAGGTCGAGATCGCGCTGACGCCGCAGGGCGCGGCCCTGCGGGCGGACGCCGTCACGGTGCGCGAGAGCGTGATGTGCCAGCTGGAACTCAGCGAGCCGGAGATCCAGGCCCTGCGCAAGGATCTCGGAATCCTGATCGAGCGGCTGAACGGCAGCGGGACCGACTGACGGATTTCACCGGCGCAGCCGGTTGCCCAGCACGAAGCCGTAGAGCCCCATCAGAATGATGCCGACCGCGCCCTCCAGGCCGACCAGTAGGTTGGTCACTCGCCCGGTCGGCTTGAGGCCGATCTCCGGCGGGTTGGCGGTCATCATGTTGAGCGCGCTGTAGCTCATCAGGTCGATGGGATTGTAGGTCGGGCCCGCCTCGGGGCCCTCCGTCACGTAGAGGCCGCCGGTGAGCCCGTAGAGGCCAGCGAACACGACGATCAGCAGCGCGAAGGCCCGGGCGATGCGCGACAGGCTCTCGCCGTAATCGCACAGCCACTCGACGAAGCGGTCGGCGCTCCAGCGATAGCCGTAGCCCAGCACCCCGGCCCAGTCCCGCCGGTCCCAGGCCGCGCGCGCCTGCTGTCCGGCATGGAAGCGGCCCATCCGGCGGCCACGCTTGTAGGCCCAGCTCGCCGCATCGTGGCTGCCGATGCTCTTCCAGTTCTGCTCCAGGGCGAGGTAGCTGGCCTGCGCCAGCTCGTAAGCACCCGCCACCTCTTCGCCCACGGCGCCGCCGAGCTGCTCGACGCTCATCCGGGTGCCGTTGAGCCAGGCGCCGGCGAAGCGGGCGTGCCGCAGCCGGCAGGTGGCGAGGTTGAGCCGGACGAGGTCGGTATCCGACAGGTCGGCGCCGGACAGGTCGGCACCGTCGAGCTTCGCCCCGGTGAACTTGGCGCCGCGCAGGCGCGAGCCCGCCAGGGACGCCTTAGTCAGGCTCGCGCCCTCGAAATCGGCATGGGTCAGGTTGGCGTCGGCGAGCTTGGCTTCGTCGAGCCGTGCGTCCCGGAACACGGTGTCGTCGGCGTCCGCGCCGGAGAAATTCGCGCCCCAGAGATCCGCTTCGGCGAAATTCGCCCCGTCGAGCAGCGCCCCCGACAGATCGGCGAAGCGCATGGCGGCCTGCCCGAAGCGAGCATCCTCCAGCATCGCTTCGGCAAACCTGACCTGGCCCGCCACGATGCCGCTGAAATCCGCCCCCGACAGGTCGGCCTCGGACAGGTCGGCCTCTTCCAGGATCGCCCCGATGAACCGGGTCGAGCGCCCGACCGCCCCGGTGAGGCTTGCCCGGCGCAGATTCGCGCCGGACAGGTCGGCCTCCTCCATGCGGGCGCGGGACAGGTCCGCACCCGCCAGGGGAAGGCCACCGGATTCGGCATCGGCCGGCGCCACGGTGGCCAGCGCCGTGCTGCTGGCATCCACATGCGCGAGGTCGAGGCCCGGCTCGCGGACGGGCGTACCCGCCGCGATCAGGTCCAGGAGACCGCGCAGGCGCGGCTCCACGTCTCGGGGCGTGACCTGATCCATCCAGGCTCTTTGCCGGAGAGAACGGCGCCGCGCCAGATCCCCCGGCTCAGGTCGCGGCCGTCACCCGCACGGTGATGGCCTTGGCGGCTGGGGTCTTGGACTGCTCGTCGTGATGCCAGAGCGGCAGCAGGACGTTCAGCTCCGGGTAGTAGCCGCCGCAATTCCCCGGGGGGATATCGTAGGCGATCACCCGCAAGCCGCCCACGCGCCGCGCGACCTGATCGCCCGCCACCGCCTCCACATCGACGGAGCCGCCATCCTTGAGCCCGAGCCGGGTGATGTCGGCCCGGTTCATGAACAGGATGTCGCGGGTGCCCTTCACCCCGCGGAAGCGGTCGTCGTAGCCGTAGACCGTGGTGTTGAACTGGTCGTTCGACCGGAGGGTGATCAGGTCGAGCACGTCCGGGCCGCGCTCCGGCAGGTCGGGATCGGCCTCCAGACCCTCGGGCACGGCGAAATTGGCCTTGCCGGTCTCGGTCTCCCATTTCCGGTCGCGGGCGCCGAGCGGCTTGGTGATCCCGCCGGGCCGGAACATCTGGCCGTTCAGGTCGTGGAATACCTTCGGGTAGGTCGCCTCGATGGCGTCGCGCACCCGGGCATAATCGGCGACCCAGGCATCCCAGTCGATCCGCGGGTTATGCGGCAGCGCCGCCTTGGCGATCTCGGCCACGATCCAGGGCTCGGAGCGCACATCCGGACCGACCGGATCGGACACGCCCCGGGAGCCGTGGAAGCGTGCGGTGGAATCCTCCATCGACACGGCCTGCGGCCCGCTCGCCTGCTGGTCGATCTCGATCCGGCCGAGGCAGGGCAGGATGTAGGCGACGGTGCCGTTGACCAGATGCGAGCGGTTGAGCTTGGTCGAGATCTGCACGGTCAGGCGCTGCCGGCGCCAGGCCGGCTCCATCCGGCCGGTATCGGGGATGGCGCGCAGAAAATTGCCGCCGAGGCTGACGAAGGCCCGGACGCTGCCGTCCAGGATGCCCTCACAGCTCTCGACGGTGTTGAGCCCCTTCTCCCGTGGCGGCTCGAAATCGTAGAGTTCCTTCAGCCTGTCGAGGGGCGCCAGCTCCGGCTTCTCGGTGATGCCGACCGTGCGCTGGCCCTGCACGTTGGAATGGCCGCGCACCGGGCAGATCCCGGCGCCGGGCTTGCCGATATTGCCCCGCAGCAGCAGCAGGTTCACCAGCATCCGCACGGTCTCGGTGCCCTTGCGGTGCTGGGTCAGCCCCATCCCGTAGATGCCGATGACCGCCTTGGCCCGGGCATAGGCCGCAGCGGCGGCCTCAAGGGCGGTGCGGGTGAGGCCGGAACGGCGCTCGATCCCGGGCCAATCCGCGCGATCGCAGAACGCCACGAAGTCCTCGAAGCCGTTTGTATGCTCGGCGATGAAGGCGTGGTCGAGCACCGCAGGCTTGCCCGCGGCTACGGCTTCCCGATCCTGGGCGATGAGGATCTTGCACAGGCCGGTGAGCGCCGCGAGATCGCCGCCGGCCTTCACCTGGTGGTACTGCGTCGAGATCTTGGTGGCCGAGCGCGTCAGCATCTCCACCGGCGATTGCGGATTGGTGAAGCGCTCGAGCCCGCGCTCGCGCAGGGGGTTGAAGGTGATGATCTGCGCCCCCCGGCGGCGCGCCTCCTGGAGCGGATGGAGCATCCGGGGCGCGTTCGAGCCGACATTCTGACCGAAGAAGAACAGCAGGTCGGTGGTCTCGAAATCCTCAAGCAGCACCGTGCCGACCGGAGCGCCGATCGATTGCGGCAGCGCCACCGAGGTCGGCTCGTGGCACATGTTGGAGGAGTCCGGCAGGTTGTTGTTGCCGTAGAGGCGCGCGAGCAGCGCCCACATATAGCTGGTCTCCAGCGAGGCCCGGCCGGAGGCGTAGAACACCACCGATTTCGGGTCCTCGGCGCGCAGCGCCTTCAGCTCCTGCCCGATCTCGGCGAAGGCTTCGCCCCAGGAGACCGGCCGGTACCGGTCGGTCTCGGGATCGTAGCGCATCGGATGCGTGAGGCGGCCCTGCTCCTCCAGCGCGTAGTCGCTCCAGCCGAGCAGCTCGGTGACCGTGTGGGCGGCGAAGAAGTCCGGGGTCGCCCGCCGGCGGGTCTGCTCCCAGGCGGTCGCCTTGGCGCCGTTCTCGCAATACTCGAAGGCCAGGGGCTTGGCCGGCTTCGCCCACGCGCAGGAGACGCACATGAACCCGTCCGGCTTGTTCTGCTTCATCAGCATTGCCGAGCCGGTGACCGGAACGCCCTCGCGGGTCAGGATCTCGACCAACGAGCGGGCGGAGCCCCAGCCGCCGGCCGGGCTGTCATAGGGTTCGATCCGCACGTCACCGGTGTTCTGCTCGGTCATGCCGTCCTCCTCCCGGCCCCTCAGTGTCCGGATGAGGGGAACGCACGAGGGGCGGCGGGGATCACGGGCGCGTCGCCGCGGTGTCGATCCGCTTCCGTTCGCGCCCGGACGGATCTAGCCTCGGCGGGCGGGCAAATCGTCCGAGGAGAAGATCCATGTCCAGCGTCGACGTCGAGATGGTGAAATGTGCCTGTCAGGACTGCGTGTGCGTAGTCCAATTGTCCAAGGCGGTGTCTCGGGACGGCAAGGCCTATTGCTGTGATGAGTGCGCCGACGGCCACAAGGATCACGCCGGCTGCGAGCATGCCGGCTGCGCCTGCCACGGCTAAGCGGCTCGGAAAAGACCGGTCCCGCGCGGCGGTGCGACCGCCGTGCGGCGCCTTTACAGAGGACCTGTCAGGACACGGCCGCGAGCTTGTCGGCCATGGATTGCTCCTTGTCCCGACGGGTCGAGAAGATCAACGTGAAGAAGGTCCGCTCGACGCCCAGCTCGGCGAGCCGCGCCTCGCAGCGCTCGGCCAGGGCGCAGACCTCCGACAACTCGGCCTCGATGTTGGTGCCGTTGGGATGCATCGTGGCGGTCAGGCCGCTCGCCTCGATGATCGCCTTGATCTCGCGCACATAGGGCGAGACCGACGGGCCGACGCCCATCGGCACGATGCACAGATCGGCGGATACCTTCATGGTGATGCTTCCCAGGGAGCCGGGGCACGCCGGATTCGGCGGGGCGACGGATACGAACGGGATGGGGGCGCCTGCCGGGGCTCCGCCGCCTTGATGCGAGGCAGGCGTGGAGCGGGTACCGGGAATCGAACCCGGGTATTCAGCTTGGAAGGCTGCTGCTCTACCATTGAGCTACACCCGCGCGAGCGGAGCGTTAGCACGCCGCCCGGCTCCTGAGAAGACGGTCCTCAGGCGAGTCCCAAAGCAGCGCGCGCTTCGGCCGGCGTGGCAACCCGGCGGCCATGGCGGCGGACCGCGGCGGCGGCCAGGCTGACCAACTCGGCGTTGCTCGCCGCCAGCCTGTCCTTCGTGACCCGGATGTTGTCCTCCAGGCCGGTGCGGACCGCGTCGGCGCCGCGGGCGAGCGCCCAGTCCATCACCACCGCCTGATTGCGGCCGATCCCAGCGGCGGTCCAGGTCGCCTCGGGCAGGATCCGCCGTGCCTCGGCGAGCAGGATGTCGAGCAGGTGCTCCTCGGCCGGCATGGCGTTCTGGACGCCCATCACGAACTGCACGTGCGGGCGCGCGTCGATCAGGCCCGCCTCGATGAGCCGCTTGGCGCCGTGCAGGTGCGACAGGTCGAAGATCTCGATCTCGGGCCGGACGCCGAACTGCTTCATCTGGCCGGCGAGGTCGGTCACGAGGCCGGCGCTGTTCTCGTACACGATGGTCGGAAAATTCACCGAGCCGGTGGAGAGCGAGGCCATGTCGGGCCGGTGCTTGAGCGAGAGCCCCCGTGCCGCGGGATCGCGCCCGCGCCCGCCGGTGGAGAACTGCACGATCATCCCCGGGCAGTGCTTGCGCAGCCCCTCCTGCACGGCCGCGAATTTGTCGGGGTCCGAGGAGGGGGATTCGTCGTCGTTGCGCACGTGGATATGGGCCAGCGTCGCGCCCGCCTCGAAGGCTTGCTGCGTCGACTCGATCTGCTCGGCCACGGTGATCGGCACGGCCGGATTATCCTTTTTGCGCGGCACCGAGCCGGTGATCGCCACCGCGATCACCACGGGCGCGTCGCTCCGGGATCCTGCCATCGCATCTTCTCCCTGATCGTTCGTCTGGTTCGGGCCCGGGATAGCGCCGCGCGCGGGGAAACTGAACTGCTCGGGCGGGGTGGGGAGCGTCTGAAGCGGGACATCTCGGGGCCGGTGACAGGCCGGGCTTGTGTCGGACGGCCGCTTGCCGCACCTCTCGGGCCGCGAGGAACGCGATGAACGACACGATCCTGGTCCTGAACGGGCCGAACCTGAACCTGCTCGGCAAGCGGCAGCCGGAGATCTACGGGCGCGAGACCCTCGCCGATGTCGAGGCCCTGTGCCGCGAGACCGCCACCGGCTTCGGGCTGACGGTGGATTTCCGCCAGAGCAACGCCGAGCACGTGCTGATCGACGCGATCCATGCCTTCCGGGTCGGGTCCGCCGGCATTGTGATCAATGCCGGCGCCTACACCCACACCTCCGTGGCGATCCTCGACGCGCTCAACACCTGTGAGGTGCCGGTGATCGAGTGCCACATCTCGAATGTCCACCGGCGTGAGGCGTTTCGCCATCACTCCTACATCTCCCTCGCCGCGACCGCGGTGCTGGCGGGCTTCGGCACCCACGGCTACGCCCTGGCGATTCGGCACCTGGCGCAGCTCCGAGAGAGGGCCGGCACGGCCTGAGCGGCGGACAGAGGTCGGTTCAGGGTTGACGCTGGCGGAGACAGGGCGGAGGAGACCCGTCAGGCCTTCCCATCCTCGCGCTCTTCGAGACCGGTCCCCGCCGGAGAGCGCATCCAGCGGAGCGCGCACGCCGCATGACCACGTCGTTCCTGCCCATCGACCGGACGATCATCGCCCGCGAAGCGGCCAAGATGTTCCTGGAGATCGGGGCCGTCCTTTTCTACGAGGACGAGCCGTTCAAGTTCACCTCCGGCTGGGCCAGCCCGGTCTACACCGACAGCCGCAAGATCATCTCGTTCCCGCGCCTGCGCTCGACGCTGATGGACTTCGCGACCGCCACGATCGTGCGCGAGATCGGCTACGAGTCGCTGACCCATATCGCGGGCGGCGAGACCGCCGGCATCCCGTTCGCCGCCTGGATCGCCGACCGGCTGATGCTGCCGATGCAGTATGTGCGCAAGAAGCCGAAGGGTTTTGGCCGCAACGCCCAGATCGAGGGCGAGGTGGTGGAAGGCGCCAAGACTCTGCTGGTCGAGGATCTCGCCACCGACGGGCGCAGCAAGGTCAATTTCTGCCAGGCCCTGCGCGATGCCGGCGCCCAGGTCGATCACTGCTTCGTGCTGTTCTACTACGACATCTTCCCCGGCAGCGCCGCGCTGATGCAGGAGACCGGGATCAAGCTGCACTACCTCACCACGTGGTGGGACGTGCTGGCGGTCGCAAAGGAGATGGGCACCTTCGATCCGAAGACGCTGGCCGAGGTCGAGAGCTTCCTCAACGCGCCGGCGGAATGGTCGGCGGCCCATGGCGGCATCTCCTCCTTCGGACAGGGCTGAGGAACTGATCGCGATGAGCGTCGCCGACCTGTTCCCCGCCGCACAGCCCTCCGCCACGACGTCCGCCGACCGGATCACCATCCGCCGGCCGGACGACTGGCACATCCATCTGCGCGACGGCGCGATGCTGAAGGCGGTGCTGCCCTACACGGCGGCCCAGTTCGCCCGGGGCATCATCATGCCGAACCTGGTCCCGCCGGTGACGACCGTGGCGGCGGCGCGCGCCTATCGCGAGCGAATCCTGGCCGCACTGCCGGACGGGATGGATTTCACCCCGCTGATGACCTGCTACCTGCGGGACGACACCGACCCGGACGAGATCGAGCGTGGCTTCGCCGAGAAGGTTTGGATCGCCGCCAAGCTCTACCCGGCTGGCGCGACGACGAACTCGCATGCCGGCGTCACCGACCTGATCGGGCTCGCGCCCGTGCTGGAGCGGATGGAGCGGATCGGCATGCCGCTGCTGATCCACGGCGAGGCCACCGACCCGGAGATCGACATCTTCGACCGCGAGGCCGCCTTCATGGAGGGTAGCCTGATCCCGCTGCTCGCCCGGCACCAGGGCCTGAAGGTCACCGTTGAGCACGCCACCACGGCCGAGATCCTCGACGTGGTGCGTGCCAACCGGACCCGCGTGGCGGCGACGATTACGCCCCACCACCTTGTCATCAACCGCACCCACATCTTCCAGGGCGGCTTGCGCCCGCATCTCTACTGCCTGCCGGTGGCCAAGCGCGAGCGGCACCGTCTTGCCCTGCGCGCGGCCGCGACCTCCGGCGAGGCGTGCTTCTTCCTCGGCACCGACACCGCCCCGCATGTCCGCGGCGCCAAGGAGGCGTCCTGCGGCTGCGCCGGCGTCTTCTGCGGCCCGAGCGCCCTGCAGACCTACGTCCAGGTGTTCGACGAGGAGGGCGCGCTCGACAGGTTCGAAGCCTTCGCGTCGCTCAACGGCGCGCGCTTCCACGGGATCGCGCCCAACGCCGCTACGGTCACCCTCGAGCGGCGGGGGAGCCGCGTGATCGAGGCGGTGGCCGTGGAGGACACCGCCGTGGTGGTGTTCCGCGGGGATGAGACGCTGCCTTGGGCTGTGGTCTGATACGGCTCAGGTAAGGCCTCGCACCGGCCCCACCGTCATTGCGAGCGGAGCGAAGCAACCTAGGGAAACGCCATATTCGGCGAGCGCGCGCTGTCCTGGATTGCTTCGCTACGCTCGCAATGACGTCGCTGGGCTTGGGGGTGGGATCAGGGATCACCGCGCCATCGAGCGCGACGCGGACTGCTGATCAGGCGGCGGAGACGTCAGCCGAAGCCCTGCACATCTCTTGCCTCTCAAGCAATCGCTAGTAGTAGACCGCCGCACGCGACCAAACGTGTGATCGGCCTTGCCGAGGCTTGGCCATGCTGGCGCGGACCGCGATAGGGAGACGACGGACCATGCAGGATGAGCGACAGGACGGCATCACGGCGCTCGGCGCCGTCGATCTCTCGGCCGCCATTCGCGGCCGGATCGTTTCCTGTGTCGAGGTAATGCGCGCCTATCTGGAGCGGATTCACCGGCTCAATCCGCAGGTCAACGCCATCGTCGGGCTTCAGGACGATACGGTGCTCCTCCAGGAGGCGGAGGCGCGGGATGCCGCGCTCGCCCGCGGCGAGGCCGTGGGGCCGCTCCACGGGTTTCCGCTCGCGGTGAAGGACCTTGATGCGGTGCGCGGGCTGCCGTTCACGCAAGGCTCGCCGATCTTCGCGGACCGGATCGCACAAGTCGACACGATCATGGTCGCCCGGCTGCGCGCCGCCGGGGCGATCTTCATCGGCAAGACCAACATCCCCGAATTCGGGCTCGGCTCGAACAGCTTCAACCCGGTCTACGGCGCCACTGGCAACGCCTACGATCCGGAGAAGACCGCCGGCGGATCGAGCGGCGGCGCGGCGGTGGCGGTGGCCCTGAAGCTTCAGCCGGTGGCCGATGGCAGCGATTTCGGCGGCTCCCTGCGCAACCCGCCCGCCTTCAACAATTGCTACGGCCTGCGCCCGAGCTGGGGCCGGATTCCGGTCGAGACCAAGGACGTGTTCAGCCCCGGCCTGTCGGTGCTCGGTGCCGTCGGGCGCAGCCCGACCGATATCGGCCTGATGCTGTCGGTCCAGGCAGGCTACGATCCGCGCTGCCCGAACACGATCCGCCAGGATCCCTCGGCCTTCGCGAGCCCGCTCGCCCGGGATTTTCGCGGCACCCGGATCGCCTGGCTGGGCGATTGCGACGGTCAGATCCCGTTCGATCCCGGTGTGCTCGAACTCGGCCGCGCGGCGCTTGCCACCTTCGCGGAGATCGGCTGCGTGGTCGAGGAGGCTGCGCCCCGGTTCGACATGGAGCAACTCTGGCGCGACTTCCTGACCCTGCGGGCGCTGATGGTCGCCCCGGTGCTCCGGCCGCTCTATGACGAGCCGGCCCACCGGGTGCAGATGAAGCCCGAGGCGATCTGGGAGGCCGAGCGCGGGCTGGAACTCACCGTCGACCGGCTCACCGCCGCCCTGGAGAACCGCACCCGCTGGTACGAGACCCTGCGCCGCTTCATGGAGCGCTACGATTACCTGGTGATGCCGAGCGCGCAGGTCTTTCCGTTCGACAAGGGCCTGCGCTGGCCCAATGAGGTCGGCGGCCGCGCGATGGAGACCTACCATCAGTGGATGCAGACCGTGATCCCGGTGACGATGTCCGGCCTGCCGGCTCTCGATGTCCCGGCGGGCTTCGGGGAGGCCGGGCTGCCGACCGGCATCCAGATCGTCGCCCGCAACCACGGCGAGCTCGCCTGCCTCCAGCTCGGCGCGGCCTACGACGCCGCGAGCAACTGGGTCCGGCGCCGGCCGCCGCCCCTGCACTGATCGCGCGTCCGACCCTCGGCAAATGCGTTGACCGGTTCCCGGGGCTCCGGTATGAGGCTCGACACTTCACGCGTGAGTCGCATGAATCCGACCCCGGATTTGGCGATCGCCGCGAAGCAGGTTCGGATATCCGATGAACGCGGTTCTTATTGTAGCGGAAGCGTCACCGACGGGGCGGCCCTAAATCAGGGCTGCAATCCGAGCGGTGGCGCATGCAGGGTCCCTCGGGGCCCTTTTTTATTGCCCGCTGCCCGGTGACGCATCACGGCCAACGAGATCCACGGCATCGCGATATCGACGAGCACAGCATTTTCGGGCGAGGCGGAGGCCGCCTCGCGTGACGAAGGTGCAGGACGACGGAACCGGTCGGTCCGGCGGGCGTGATCGCCGCGGACAATCCGGGGAGCGGAGGAGGAGAGCATGGGCGGCGAGGTCATGACCGGGGCCGAGATGGTCATCCGGGCATTCCGGGATCAGGGCGTGGACACGCTGTTCGGCTATCCGGGCGGTGCCGTACTTCCGATCTACGACGCCCTGTTCCACCAGAACGCGGTGAAGCACGTGCTCGTCCGCCACGAGCAGGGCGCGGTCCACGCGGCCGAGGGCTATGCGCGCTCGTCCGGCAAGGTCGGCTGCGTGCTGGTCACGTCGGGGCCCGGCGCCACCAACATTGTCACCGGCCTCACCGACGCGCTGCTCGATTCGATCCCGCTCGTCTGCATCACGGGCCAGGTTCCGACCCATCTGATCGGCACCGACGCCTTCCAGGAATGCGACACGGTCGGCATCACGCGCCACTGCACGAAGCACAATTACCTGGTCAAATCGATCGAGGACCTGCCGCGCATCCTGCATGAGGCCTTCTACGTCGCGGCAAACGGCCGGCCCGGCCCGGTCGTCATCGACCTGCCCAAGGATATCCAGTTCGCCTCCGGCCTCTACGAGCGCCCGGAGATCTCGAGCCACAAGACCTACCGTCCGGCGGTCAAGGGTGATGCCGACCGGATCCGCGCGGCGGTGGAGCTGATGGCGACCGCGCGTCGTCCGGTCTTCTACACCGGCGGCGGCGTGATCAATTCCGGCCCGGAGGCCTCGCGTCTCCTGCGCGAGCTGGTCGCCGAGACCGGCTTCCCCGTCACCTCGACCCTGATGGGTCTTGGCGCCTATCCGGGCACCGACCCGAAGTTCCTGGGCATGCTCGGCATGCACGGGACTTACGAGGCCAACCTGGCGATGCACGAGTGCGACGTGATGATCTGCGTCGGCGCCCGGTTCGACGACCGGATCACCGGCCGGCTCGACGCGTTCTCGCCGTTCTCCAAGAAGATCCACATCGACGTCGATGCCTCCTCGATCAACAAGGTGGTCAAGGTCGATGTCGGGATCGTCGGGGATTGCGGTTCGGTGCTCGCCGACATGCTGGAGGCTTGGCGCGCCCTGCCGTCGCGGCCGGAGAAATCCAACCTCGACCCGTGGTTCCAGAAGATCGGCGCCTGGAAGGCCCGCGACTGCCTCGCCTACTGGCCGTCGGGGACGATCATCAAGCCGCAATACGCCGTGCAGCGCCTCTACGAGGCCTGCAAGGACCGCGAGACCTACATCACCACGGAGGTCGGCCAGCATCAGATGTGGGCGGCCCAGTACTTCAAGTACGACGAGCCGAACCGCTGGATGACGTCGGGTGGCCTCGGCACGATGGGCTACGGCTTGCCGGCGGCCATCGGCACGCAGCTCGCCCACCCGAAGGGGCTGGTGATCGACATCGCCGGCGAGGCCTCGATCCTGATGAACATGCAGGAGCTCTCGACGGCGGTGCAGTACCGGCTGCCGGTCAAGGTGTTCATCCTGAACAACGAGTACATGGGCATGGTCCGGCAGTGGCAGGAGCTGCTGCACGGCTCGCGCTACTCGCAGAGCTATTCCGAGAGCCTGCCGGACTTCGTCAAGCTGGCGGAGGCCTACGGCGCCAAGGGCATGCGCTGCGAGAAGCCGGGCGACCTCGACGGCGCCATCGCGGAGATGCTGGCCTATGACGGGCCGGTTCTGTTCGACTGCATCGTCGACAAGACCGAGAACTGCTTCCCGATGATCCCCTCGGGCAAGGCGCATAACGAGATGCTCCTGTCCGACTACCTCGGCGAGACCGGCGTCGAACTCGGCGACGTCATCTCCGAGGAAGGCAAGATGCTGGTGTGATGGATTTGGCGGCGGCCCTCTCGGGGTCGCCGCCGGCCGTTTGGGCGGCGGCGCGCGGTTGCGCTTGCCTCGGGCAGGACGCGCTCGGATCGCCGCCATGAGCAGGATTGGACGAGGACGAAGCCGGCGATGAACGCGATGAACACCCACTATCCCGATGCCGTCCGCGTCGAGCCGGTGAACCGGCACACGCTCGCCGTGATCGTGGACAACGAGCCCGGCGTGCTCGCCCGCATCTCCGGGATGTTCTCCGGCCGGGGCTACAACATCGAGAGCCTGACCGTCTCCGAGACCGAGGAGGCGCGTCACATCTCGCGCATCACCATCGTGACCGCCGGCACCAACGCCGTGATCGAGCAGATCAAGGCGCAGCTCGACCGGCTCGTGCCGGTCCACCGGGTCGTGGACCTGACGCTCCAGGGCAACGCCATCGAGCGCGAGATCTGCCTGGTGAAGGTCAAGGGCGAGGGCGAGCACCGCAGCGAGGCCCTGCGCCTGGCCGCCGCCTTCGGCGCCAAGACGCTGGACGCCACCCTCAACTCCTTCGTGTTCGAGCTCACGGGCGCCACCGAAGAGATCGACCGGTTCGTGCGGCTGATGAGCGTGATCGGTCTGGTGGAGATCTGCCGCACCGGCATCAGCGCCATGGGGCGGGGCTCGGAGCCGCTGTAGGAAGCGGCCGATTGAGCTATGATGGCCGGAGAGTGGGAGAAGCTCTCATGGCAGCCAAGCTCACGCGCGCCGGCGACGAATTCGTGATCCGGATCCCTGCACGTGAAGGCGACCGGCACGGTCTGGCGGATGGCCAGACCGTCGAGATCCTGCCGCGGCGGCGAAAAGAGACGCTGCAGGACATGCTCGCCGAGATGGATCGGCTCGGGCCGGCCTACCGTCCCCCCGTCGTGGATTGGGGGCCGGATGTCGGCGCCGAGATCATCCATGACGACTGGACGTGACATTCGCGACCTCCCGGAGGCCGGGGATCTCGTCTGGGTCGATCTCCGGCCGACCCTGGGCCGTGAACAATCCGGCGTTCGACCCGCGCTCGTTCTGACCAGCCGCGATTTTCATCTGCGGAACGCGACCGCCATCGTCTGCCCCGTAACGCGCACCATCGACCCCTGGCCGACGAAAGTGATGCTCCCGCAGGGGCTCGCGATCTCCGGTGCGATCCTGACTGATCAGATCCGGAACGTCGATCGCGCGTTACGTGGCTTTCGCCGCATCGACGGTGTTCCCATCGAAACGCTTGATGCCGCTCGACAGAAGCTCGCGAATCTCCTCGGCTTCAACTCGCCTCCCTGACAAGGATACCGATCCTTTGGCACGCACCCTCTACTACGCCCCCGGCGCCTGCTCGCTCGCCGCCCACATCATCCTTGAGGAATCCGGGCTGCCGTTCGAGGGCGTCAAGCTCAACTTGGCGGCGGGGGACCAGCGCGCGCCGGAATATCTCGCGATCAACGAGCGCGGCCGGGTGCCGGCCCTGGTCGAGGACGGCTGGGTGCTGACCGAATGCGCGGCGATTCTGCGCCACGTCGCCCGCTCCGTGCCCGAGAAGGACTTCTGGCCGACCGACCTGCGCGAGCAGGCCCGGGCCGACGAGTGGCTCGGCTGGCTCGCCGCCAACCACCACGTCACCTACGCGCATGTGCGCCGGCCGGAGCGCTACACCGCGGACGAGGATGCCTTCCCCGGCATCCGCGACAAGGCCGCCGATACCTACGGCGATCTCTGCACCATGACCGAGGTCCATCTCTCGAATGGCGGCTGGGCCGTGGGGGATCGGTACGGCGTGGTCGACGCCTACCTGATGGTCTTCTGGGTCTGGGCTTCCGGTTCATCGCTGCGCTTCGATATGGCCGAGCGTTTCCCGGCCTGGCACGCCCATGCCCGCCGGGTGGCCGAGCGGCCGGCGGTGCAGGCCGTGTTCGCCCGCGAAGGGTTGTCGCTTCCGGCCTGAACCGCGATTCGCCGGGCCCCTTGCGGCGTCCGACGAATCGCACTATCGAGCGTACCGTACGGTACGGTACTGGGGACGATGCGGTCGAGTCTCGCAGAGCGGCAGGAGACGATGGAGGCGGGCGCCGCGGCGCCGGAGCCCCCGTCCGTGCGCCAGCAGGCGGTGCTCGACGCCGTCCTCGCCCTCATGGTCGAGGGCGGTGACCAGCTCACCATGGACGCGGTGGCCCGCCGGGCGAGCTGCTCCAAGGAGACCCTGTACAAGTGGTACGGCGACCGCGACGGCCTGCTGACCGCGACGGTGCGGTGGCAGGCGTCCCGGGTCCATGCCGGCCGCGAGGCCGTGCAGACGCTGGACGGGACCACCCTGCGGGAGCATCTTCAGGACTTCGCGGTCTCGTGGCTCACGGTGATCACCAGCCGCACCTCGGTGGCGCTGAACCGGATCGCCGTGGCCCACGCGGGCTCGCGCAAGAGCAATCTCGGCGGCATCGTGCTGGCGAATGGCCGCTTCGCCATCGGCGAGCGGGTCAAGCCGGTTCTGGAGGCCGGGCGTGCAGCGGGGCTGCTCGCCTTCGCCGACAGCGAGTCAGCGTTCCGGACCTTCTTCGGCCTCGTCGGCCGGGATATCCAGATCCGATTGCTGCTCGGCGAGGCGCTTGACCTCGATGCGGATGAGATCCGACGCGACGCGGACCGCGCCGTGGACCAGTTCCTGGCCCTGTACGGCCAGGCGAACACCTAACCCAACCCGAAACCAACACCGAAGAGGAAACCGACATGCGGGTTTATTACGATCGCGACGCCGACCTGAACCTGATCAAGGGCAAGAAGGTCGCCATCGTCGGCTACGGCAGCCAGGGCCATGCCCACGCGCTCAACCTGCGCGATTCCGGCGTGAAGGACATCGTCATCGCCCTGCGCGAGGGCTCCGCCACGGCCAAGAAGGCCGAGCACGAGGGCTTCAAGGTCCTGTCGGTTGCCGAGGCCGCCAAGTGGGCCGACGTTGTGATGATGCTCACCCCCGACGAGCTGCAGGGCGACATCTACCGCGAGTCGCTGGAGACGAACATGAAGGAGGGCGCCGCCCTCCTGTTCGCCCACGGCCTCAACGTCCACTTCAACCTGATTGAGCCGCGCAAGGACCTCGACGTCCTGATGGTCGCCCCGAAGGGCCCCGGCCACACCGTGCGCTCCGAGTACCTGCGCGGCGGCGGTGTGCCGACCCTGATCGCCATCGCCCAGGACGCCTCCGGCAACGCCCACGATCTCGGCCTGTCCTACGCCTCGGCCAATGGCGGCGGCCGCGCCGGCATCATCGAGACCACCTTCAAGGAGGAGTGCGAGACCGACCTGTTCGGTGAGCAGGCCGTGCTCTGCGGCGGCTTGGTCGAGCTGATCAAGGCCGGCTTCGAGACCCTAGTCGAGGCGGGCTACGCCCCCGAGATGGCCTATTTCGAGTGCCTGCACGAGGTGAAGCTGATCGTCGACCTCATCTACGAGGGCGGCATCGCCAACATGAACTACTCGATCTCCAACACGGCCGAGTACGGCGAGTACGTCACCGGCCCGCGCATCGTCACGCCCGAGACCAAGGCCGAGATGAAGCGCGTGCTCAACGACATCCAGTCGGGCACCTTCACCCGCAACTGGATGCTGGAGAACAAGGTCAACCAGACCTCGTTCAAGGCGACCCGCGCCAAGCTCGCCACCCACCCGATCGAGGAGGTCGGCACCAAGCTCCGCGCCATGATGCCGTGGATCTCCGAAAAGGCGCTGGTCGACAAGACCCGCAATTGAGTTTTGGAATTTGGCGGCCGGGCTTTGCTCGGCCGCGTGGTGGGGAAGGGGCCGGTCACGCGAAAGCGAGGCCGGCTTTTTCTATTCCCGGTTGCCGAGCGCAAACATTCCCGGCGATAATCGCTTCAGCGGTCCCGCCTGCATGAGGACCGGTGAGGGTTGGAGAGGACACGCCATGGCATCGCTCTATTCGGACGCCCACCGGGCGTTGCAGACCGAGTTCGGCACCACGAAGCTCGCCGTGCGCCTGGACGAGGATTGGGTCCACGACAGCATCCGCCCGGACGAGGGCGCCTTCATCGGCTCCCGGGACATGTTCTTCCTGTCCACCGTCGATCCGGACGGGATGCCCACCGTCTCCTACAAGGGCGGTCCCCCGGGCCTCGTGAAGGTGCTCGACGAGAACACCCTCGCCTTCCCGGGCTTTGACGGCAACGGCATGTTCTACTCGATGGGCAACATCGAGGGTCAGGCCAAGGTCGGTCTGTTGTTCATCGATTTCGAGACGCCGCACCGGATCCGCGTGCAGGGCCACGCGACGCTGCTGCGCGACGATGCCCTGATGGCCGAGTATACCGAGGCCAAGTACCTGGTGAAGGTTGCGGTAAAGAAGATCTGGGTCAACTGCCCGCGCTACATCCACAAGTACCAGAAGCTCGAGCAGAACAAGTACGTCCCCACCCCCGGGCGCGAGACCCCGCTCGCCTCCTGGAAGCGCCTCGACCTCGCCGGCGACGTGATCAGCGACGAGGACAAGGCCCGGGTCGCCCGCGAGGGCAAGCTGGAGGTGGCCGAGTACGAGGCTTTGGTCGCCCGCGGCGAGGCTTAACGCGCGAACCGGCCCTCATGCACCCGCATGAGGGCCGATGAAGACGAACTGAGAACACTTGTTCGATGTATTTCGATCCCTAAAATATGCTTTGAGCCTCAGATTTCGATCGCGCGCGAATAAAATTGAAAACTCGCGGCAGCATAACTTCAGCGCCGGAAGCAGATTAAAGACTCGAATGATGATTAACTGGCGGGTTATGATCTTGCGTTAGAACGATTCGTGTTCCCGCTGAGAAAATGTTGCTCGATGGCCTCGCTTCCACTTAAAGCCGCGCTTGCCGGCAGCCTTTCGCTTGCCGCGGTCTTCGCTGGCGGAACGGCCTTCCTGACCCAGCGCATCGATGCAGCGTTCGAAGAACAGACGGCCAAGATCCAATCCGAGACGCTGTCGAACGAGGCGCGCGAGGTCCGCGCCCAGCTCGCAGCGGCAGCCGAGACGGCCGAAAGCCTTGCGGTCACCGCCGCGGCCCTGCGCGCAAGCGGCATCCAGGACCGCGCGGTCTACGACGCCGTGGTACGGGATCTGCTGCGCTCCAATCCCCATCTGCTCGCCACTTGGACCGGGTGGGAGCCGGACGCGCTCGATGGCCGGGACAAGGCGTTTGCCGGCACGGATTCGTCGGACGCGACCGGTCGCTTCCTGCCCTACTGGAACCGCGGCACGGGCGAGATCAAGCGTGAGGTGTTGACCGGGTACGACACTGAGGCGGACGGCGCCTATTACCTGCAGCCGAAGCGGCTCAACCGCCCGGTCGCCATCGAGCCCTACATCTACCCGGTGGCCGGCAAGAAGCTGACGATCATGTCCTTCGGCGCACCGATCACGGTGGACGGGACGTATCGCGGCACGGCCGGCATCGATTTAGACCTCGGCTCCCTCAACGCCGCCCTGAACGCGGTGAAGCCGTTCGGCACCGGCTATCTGGCCGTTGTCTCGGCCAGCGGGATCAGCGTCGCGCATCCCACCGGCGAGGCCGCCGGAAAGCCGCTGCAGACCTTCGATGCCTCCGCGGCCGATGCCGCGAAGGCGGCGATCGCCCGAGGCTCGCATGTCGTGGTCGACGCGCCCGGCCCGGACGGCGCGCCGTGGCGCTACATGGCGCAGCACATCCAGGCCGGCGATACCCAGGATCGCTGGGCCGTGGTGGGCGCCGTGCCGGTTCGGACGCTGAATGCCGCCGCCGATCAGGTGCGGGCCGTGCTGATCGGGATTTCGGTTCTATGCGTGCTGATCGTCTGCGGCGTCTTGGTCGGCGTGCTGCACCGGATGGTCGGGACACCGATCCGCGCCCTGGGGGTAGCCGTCGGCGACATGGCCGCAGGCAATTACGAGGCAAGCGTGCCCGAGGCTCGGCGCTCGGATGAGGTCGGTATCGTGGGGCAGGCGGTCCTGAAGCTGCGGGACGGGCTGCGCCGACAGGCTGAGACCGACGCCCTCGACAAGGCCGCCGCCCAGGCCGCGGCCGAGGCCGAGCGCCAGCAGGCGATGGCGACGCTGGCGGGCGATTTCGAGCGGGCGGTGGGCGGTATCGTGGAGACGGTCACGGCCGCCGCAAACGAGCTTCAGGCCACGGCCCAGAGCCTATCCGGCACGGCCACCGACACCGCCGTGCAATCGACCACGGCCGCGGCCGCGGCCGAGGAGGCGGCCTCGAATGTCGGCGCTGCGGCCTCCGCGGCCGAGGAGCTGAGCACGTCGGTCCAGGAAATCGGCCGGCAGGTCCACGGATCCGCCCAGCTCGCCCAGGCCGCGGCCGCGGAGGCCTCACACACGGTCGAGTTGGTGCAGGCGCTGAGCACGGCGGTGACGAAGATCGGGGACGTGGTGACGCTGATCACCGATATCGCGGCCCAGACCAACCTGCTGGCCCTCAATGCAACCATCGAGGCGGCGCGTGCTGGCGAGGCCGGCCGCGGCTTCGCGGTGGTGGCGTCCGAGGTAAAGGAACTGGCCAACCAGACCGCCAAGGCGACGGAAGAGATCGCCGGCCAGATCGCCCGCATCCAGGGCTCGACCGGCGAGGCGGTGACGGCGATCGGCACGATCTCGGCGCGCATCGACGAGATCAACGGCGTTGCCGCGACAATCGCGGCCGCGGTGGAACAGCAGGGCGCCGCGACCCAGGAGATCGTCCGCAACGTCACACAGGCTGCCTCGGGAACGGGCGAGGTAACGACCAACATCACCCGGGTCGCCGATGCCGCCGAGATGACCGGCGCGGCCGCGAGCCAGGTGCTCACCTCGGCCTCCGAGCTGTCGCGTCAATCCGAACAGCTCAACGCCGAAGTAAACCGCTTCCTCGGCACGGTCCGGGCGGCCTGAGGGGCAGTCGTGACGTAACCCTTGGCGGATATGGGCCACGTCTCGCCACGTGCGTTCAGGCGTGAGTCGGGTCCACCGACCGAGATGCGAACGCCGTCGCTTTCATCGGCAGAGAGGGCGCGCATCATGCCTGAGTCGGATGGCCTATCGAACCGCGTCGGAACCGAGACCTGCCCCGATATCCGCAAGCCCTGGCTGGTGCCCCGATCGTACCGAGACGCTCGCGAGCGCTACTCGCCCTTGCGCGCGACGATGAACACCCGCGGGAAGGCCAGCAAGCGCCGACCATCGCTGCGCGGTGGGTAGCCGGCGTCGATCGCGGTCCCGTAGGCGGCGAGGAACCCGGCTGTCTGGTCCGGGTCCAGCGGGTCGAGGAACGGGCGCAGCCCCGTGGCGCTGACCCAGGAGACGATGGCGGCGGCATCCGCCATCGGGTGGTGATAGGCAGTGCGCCAGACATCGACGTCGGCGGCGAGCGGCGCCAGCAGGTCGTAATAGCCGGCCGGCTCCAGCATGCGGCCGAGGCGCCCGGCCAAAGCCGGATCGCCGATCGCCCTGGCCCAAGGGCCGGAAGCGGCAGTCTCGCGCATCAGGCGGTGCGAGGGCTCGGCGAGGTTGTCGGGCATCTGCACCGCCAGCACGCCGCCGGGCGCCAGCAGGCCGAACAGCCGGGGCAGCAGCACCGGATGGTCGGACAGCCATTGCAGCACGGCGTTGGCGTAGATCATGTCCGGCGCCCGATCGGGCACCCAGGTCGCGGCGTCGGCCAGCGCGAAGGTCAGGTCGGGCAACCGGGCCCGGGCGCTCTCCAGCATGGCGGGCGAGGTGTCGAGGCCGATCACCTCCGCGCCCGGAAAGCGCGCCGCGATCAGCGCCGTGGAATTGCCGGGACCGCAGCCGAGATCGTAGGCGAGGCGTGGCTCTGCAAGCGGCACTCGGGCCAGGAGCTCGGCCGCCGGGCGGGTGCGCTCGTCCTCGAAGCGGGTGTAGAGGGCGGGGTTCCAATCGGCCATCGTGTCCCCCCTCGCTCCATCGTCAGCAGCCGAGCTGGTCGGCCAGATCCGTTAGGTCCCGGGCCGCGTAGGTGACCGGGACACTGGGCGCAGTTTCGCCGCCGGCCGGCCCGTGCTCGTGCGGCCGGGCGATGTGGGCGGTGGACAAGCCGTGACTCGCCGCCGCCACAAGATCGTTCGAATGGGCGGCGACCATCAGGGTCTCCGCCGGGGCGAAGCCGAAGGCCGCCACCGCGTCGCGATAGAGCGCAGGCTTGGGCTTGTAGTCGCGGGAATAGCCGGCGCCCAGGATCGCGTCGAAGAGGAAGCCGTTGCGCCGGGCGAGGTCGGCCATCAGCCGGACATGGCCGTTGGAATTGGGCGCCAGGAGGTGGCGTTCCCGCAGCCGGGCCATCGCATCCGGCACCTCGGGCCAGGCGTCGAGCCGGTGCCAGGCCTGGACCAGTTCCCGCTGCACGTCCTCGGGCACGCCTGCGATGCCGAACTGCGCCAGCACGTCGGGCAGGGATTCCGTCTGCAGGGTGTCGAGATCGACGAAGGGCCGCGCGCCGGAACGCACGGTCTCCATCGAGGGGTTGTAGCGGTCCCGCCAAGCATCCGCGAAGGCGCCGGCATCGAGCGCGGGGGCGTAGGCGCCGAGCAGGCGTGCGGCCTCCCGGGCCACTCCGGAGCGCCAGTCGACGAGCGTCCCGAAGACGTCGAAGACGAGCGCCCGGATTGTCACCGCACCGCCTGGAGGTTCGGGCTCCGCCGGACGAAGCCGACGATGTCCTTGACCGCGTCCAGCGTCTGGGCCGCGATCGTCTCGGCCCGCCCGGCGCCGTCGGCCAGCACGGCATCGATATGGCCTGGATCGGCAGTCAGCCGGCGCATCTCCCCGGCGATCGGCGCGAGGTTCGTCACCGCGAGGTCGGCCAAAGCCGGCTTGAAGGTCGAGAACTGCGCCCCGCCAAAATCGCGCAGCACTTCCCCGCGGGTGATCCCGGCGAGCGCCGCATAGATCCCGACGAGGTTGTCCGCCTCCGGCCGCTCCTTGAGCCCCGCGATCTCGGAGGGCAGCGGCTCGGAGTCGGTCTTCGCCCGCCGGATTTTTTGGGCGATCGTGTCGGCCTCGTCGGTCAGGTTGATGCGGGCATTGTCGGACGGATCCGACTTCGACATTTTTTTGGACCCATCCCGAAGCGACATGACCCGCGCCGCTGGCCCGCCGATCAGCGGTTCGGTCATCGGGAAGAACGCCTCGCCGTGGCCGTGCGCCGCGATCGAGCCCGAGAAATCGGTGTTGAACTTCTGGGCGATGTCCCGGGTGAGTTCCAGGTGCTGCTTCTGGTCCTCACCCACGGGGACATGGGTGGCACGGTAGGCCAGGATGTCGGCTGCCATCAGCACCGGGTAATCGTAGAGCCCGATCGAGGCGTTCTCCCGGTCCTTTCCGGCCTTCTCCTTGAACTGGGTCATGCGGTTCAGCCAGCCGAGGCGAGCGACGCAATTGAACACCCAGGCGAGCTCCGCGTGCTGCGGCACCTGGCTCTGGTTGAACACGATCGCGCGCTTGGGATCGATGCCGGCGGCCAGGAACGCGGCCGTGACCTCGCGGATCTGGCCGCGCAGGGCCTCCGGATCCTGCCAGACGGTGATCGCGTGCATATCGACCACGCAGTACAGGCACTGCGCGTCGCGTTCCTGCATCTCCACGAAGCGCTTCACCGCCCCGAGGTAATTGCCGAGATGCAGGTTGCCGGTGGGCTGGACGCCCGAGAAGACCAATTCGGTGAACGCGGCCATCGGCGCCGATCCTGAGCAATAACCAGCCGGGGCTCCGTGCCTGCCGGGCGCGGGGTTACTCGCACCCGTGGCCCGGACCGGTCAAGGATGCCCTTACGGCTCCCGCGCGCCCGCGGCCGCGCTCGGGCAGAGATCGACCAGCACGCAGCGCCCGCAGGCCGGGCGGCGATGATGGCAGACCTGCTGGCCGTGCAGCATCAGGATCTCGTGATTGTCATAGAGGTCCTGCGCGCTCCAATCGGCCGGCAACTGCGCCCGCAGGATCGCGTGCGAGGGCCCGACATCGATCCGGGGGCCGATCAGCCCGAGCCGCTGAGCAACCCGGTGGTGGTGGCTGTCCACCGGCAGGGCCGGCATCCGCAGGGTTGAGAACGACAGCACCGCCGCGCTGGTCTTGGGACCGATCCCCGGAATCGCCTCTAGCCAGGCACGCGCCGCCGCGACATCCATGTCGCCCAGGAAGGCGAGGTCGAGACTGCCACACCGGTCGCGCACGGCGATGAGCACCTCGCGGATGCGCGGCGCCTTCAGCTCCGGCCAAGTCACCCCGGCGATTTCCGCCTGGATCTCCGGCACCTCCGCGTCGATCACCGACTCCCAGTCCGGGAAGCGGGCGCGCAAGGTCTTGAAGGCCCGGCCGGATTCGGCGTTGCGGGTCCGGTGCGAGAGCAGCGACGAGACCAGCTCGCTCACCGGGTCAAGGCTGTGGAAATACGGGATCGGGCAGCCATAGACCGGGCAGAGCCGGGCATGGATCGCGAGCGCCTTGTCGGCGAAAGCCGGGTCGGACGGAGATGGTGCGGCCTTGCGGCGCGACGGCGGTGCGGAGGTGGTCGGGAACAGGGAGGTCGGCATGCACCACGAATCCGCGAGCCGCGGCCGCTGTTCCGGTTCTCCGAATACAGCGGCGATCTGTCCCTTCGGTCAAGGCGGCGCGACGTTCGCAGGTGGTTACTGGATCATCGCGCGAGGGAAGGGTTTTCTGGCAGGTCGCGGCGTTACCGAATTCTATTCTTCGATCGGCAATTTTTCGCTGACCGGATGAACCGCATTGTCATACCGGAGCGCCGCAGGCGAGCCTGGAATCCAGAGCCGCCGACGGCGCAAGATCCTGAGCTGTCAGAGGATATGGCTCCCGGGCTCCGCTTCGCGGCCCCGGGATGACAGGACGGATGATGATCCCCCCGGCGAACTCTCGTTCGCCGAAGAAAACAAGAATTCTTTTTGCGAGCGTTTGCCGGCGGCCTACTTCACCAGCGCGAAGATATTCACGTCGAGGTTGTCGTCGGTGCCGTCCTTGAGGTCGGTGGCGTATTCCTCGACGAACCGGTCCTGCACGACGATGTCCTTGGCGTCGAGATAGGCCGTCAGGGTCTCGTAGGTGCTGTCGATCGACTCGTAGGAGCCCTTGTGGGCGAACCGCAGGGCCTTGCCGGACGGGGTCGTGCCGAAGCGCAGGCCGTCCGCTTCTGTGGGTGCAGGGGAGGGGGGCGCCGCCACCGGGATCATCGCCTCGAACTCGAAGCCGTCATCGTCCGTGCGGGTGAACACCGCCAGCGGCCGGCCCGCGGGGGCGACGCCGAGCTTGGCGAGATCCGCCTCGATCCGCGTGAAGGCCTGCGTCAGGTTGACGATGGCCTCCTCCCACTTGGTCTTGCCCGCGATGATGGCGGCCGGCTTGGCCGGCAGGATGACCTCGTCGACATCGCCGGGCTCGCCGGGCTTCTCGATGAGGGTCGGGCGCCCGGGTGTGCCAACCGCGGCCTGGCCAGCGGGGGGCGGGGTCACCGCCTGCTGGGGCGCCGGGGCGGCGCTCTTGTTCGGATCGGGAACCGGGTTGGGCGCCGTGGTGGTCGGCAGCGGGCTGGTCTGTGCGGGCGCCGGCGCGGTGGAAGGTGGCGGTGCGGGCTGCTGCTGCGCAGAGAGGGGACCGCCGGCAAGTGCCAGCGCGGTCGAGAAGGCGACGAGGGAACGAAGGCGGATCACGGGGGGCGCTCCGGTCGGGTCCCGGCGGATCGTCGCGTGGGCTCCCACCGGCTAACCTAGTGGCGATCCGGCCGGGCCGCGAGGGCACGCGCCACGAGAGCCGCGGGTGCGGCGCATCTGCCACGCCGCCGGCCCCCCTCGCGTCGGGCAGAGCGTTTTGCCATATAGCTGGCCGATCCCCTCAAACCCTCTGGCTGCATGAGCGCACTCGCCCATAGACGCTTCCTGAAGATGCACGGCGCCGGCAACGCGATCGTGGTGCTGGACCTGCGCGGATCGGCGGCCAAGGTCCGGCCCGAGGAGGCCCGGGCGATCGCGCAGGATCCCGGCTCGCGTTTCGATCAGCTCATGGTGCTGCACGATCCCGTGAGCCCCGGCACCGACGCGTTCATGCGGATCTACAACACCGACGGCTCGGAATCCGGCGCCTGCGGCAACGGCACCCGCTGCGTCGCCTACGCGATGCTCGACGACCCGGCCATGGCCCGCCCCGCCGAGGGCGGAAGGCTGGTCTTGGAGACCGCTGCCGGCCGCGTGGGCGTGCGCCGGATCTCGGAGCGGGCCTTCACGGTGGATATGGGCCGCCCCCGGCTTGCCTGGGACGAGATCCCCCTGTCCGAGCCGTTCCCCGATACGCGGCGGATCGAATTGCAGATCGGCCCGATCGACGATCCGATCCTGCACTCCCCGGCCGCCGTGAACATGGGCAACCCGCACGCGGTGTTCTTCGTGGACCGGGATCCGGCCTCCTACGATCTCGCCCGGATCGGGCCGATGCTGGAGAACCACCCACTCTTCCCCGAACGCGCCAACATCTCCATCGCCCAGGTGACCGACCGCGAGGCGATCACGGTGCGGGTCTGGGAGCGGGGCGCCGGCCTGACGCTCGCCTGCGGCACGGCCGCCTGCGCCACGGTGGTCGCCGCCTCGCGCCTGCGGATGATCGGCCGGCAGGCCCATGTCCGGCTGCCGGGGGGCGAGCTGTTCGTGGAATGGCGCGCCGACGACCATGTCCTGATGACCGGCCCGGTCGCGCTCGTCGCCGAGGGCACGCTGGCGCCGGAGCTGTTCGCCGGCGCCGCCTGATGGGCGTCGAAACCCTTACCTTCGGGTGCCGGCTCAACACGGTGGAGTCGGAGGCCCTGCGCGTCCACGCGGCGGCCGACGGGCGCGACCGGGTGGTGATCAACACCTGCGCGGTGACTCAGGAAGCCGGCCGGCAGGCCCGCAAGGCGATCCGCCGGATCGCCCGGGAGCGGCCCGGCACCGAGATCGTCGTCACCGGCTGCGGCGCCGAGGTCGAGACCGAGGCCTACGCGGGGATGCCGGAGGTGACGCGCCTCGTCGGCAATGCCGAGAAGCTGAGCCCCGCCGGGTGGTCGCCCGCCGCCACCGGCCCGGGCGCCGTTATGGCGGCCCGCACCGTCGCGCCGACCCGGATCGACGCGATCGCCGGCCATACGCGGGCCTTCGTGCCGGTGCAGAACGGCTGCGACCACCGCTGCACCTTCTGCATCATCCCGTTCGGCCGCGGCACCTCCCGCTCAGTGGCGGTGGCCGACGTCATCGCGCAAGTCGAGACCATCGTGGCCCATGGCGGCCGCGAGGTGGTCCTCACCGGCGTCGACCTCACGGCCTACGGTCGCGACCTTCCCGAACCGTCGCTGACTCTCGGGCACCTCGTGCGGGCGATCCTGAAGGGTGTGCCGCAGCTCGCGCGCCTGCGCATCTCCTCGATCGACTCCGTGGAGGCCGACGACGCGCTGCTCGCGGCGCTCGCGGAGGAGGAGCGGCTGATGCCGCACCTGCACCTGTCGCTCCAGGCCGGCGACGACCTGATCCTCAAGCGCATGAAGCGCCGGCACAGCCGCGCCGACGCGATCCGGTTCTGCGAGACGGTCCGCGCGTTGCGCCCCGACGTGGTATTCGGCGCCGACCTGATTGCAGGCTTCCCCACCGAGACCGAGGCGCAGTTCATGCGCTCTCTCGATCTCGTGGCCGAATGCGGGCTGACGCATCTCCACGTTTTCCCGTACTCGCCCCGCCCCGGGACGCCAGCCGCCCGCATGCCTCCGGTAGCGCCGGACGCGATCCGCGACCGCGCCGCCAGCCTGCGCGCGGCCGGCGCCGACGCTCTGCGCCAACATCTCGATGGGCAGGTGGGACGCACACTGACGGTCCTGGCCGAGCGCGGCGGCACCGGCCGAAGCGCGGATTTCACACCCGTGCGGCTGGCAGGGGAGGTCGAGGCGGGGACGTTTCACGCCGTTTCGATCGCGGGGCATGATGGGGCGCGGCTGATCGCTGCGTGAAGCCCTTCAGCATCGATATTCCTGCCTGCATCCCCATCCCGATGCGACGGAGCGAAGCAAATGCCTCGAAGGAGGAGCGCCGCTTCTCGAAGACGCCTTCGAGCGTCGCTTCGTTCACAACTCAGATAAGATCGAGGTTAGGACGACCCGTCGAACCGGCTCTACGAAAAAAGGATCGCGGCCATCCGGACGTCCGAAACCTACCGGTGCTGATAGTAATCCCAGACCAGGTAGGCCGGGAACGGGATCATGATGGCGAAGAAAATCCAGTCGAACATTTGAGGCATGGCGAGATCCATTCATTTGGGGGGCTCTGCAATCTACCGATGCGAACCGCCGAAGTTCCTGGATCGGGCGCCCGCCGCGCTAATCCCAGAAGTGGGGCCGGCTCTCTTCGAGGTTCGGCCCGAGGCGAACCGCCGCGACTTTTGTCGCAAGGCCGTCCGCCTGGATCTCCACTGCGACGCCGCAGAGCGTCGCCTCGCCGCCGGCCACTTCCCAGCGGGAGCCCGGCGTCTTCTGGATCATCCGGCGGATCGGCTCGTCCTTCTGCATGCCGATGACCGAGTCGTAATCGCCGCACATGCCGGCATCCGACATGTAGGCGGTGCCGCCGGGCAGGATCCGGTGATCGGCCGTCGGCGTGTGGGTGTGGGTGCCGACCACGAGGCTGGCGCGGCCGTCGAGGTAATGGCCGAAGGCCTGCTTCTCGCTGGTCGCCTCCGCGTGCACGTCGACCACCACGGCGTCGGCGGCGGCCCCGAGGGGGCAGGCGGAGATCTCGCGCTCGACTGCGGTGAACGGGTCGTCCATTGCGTCGAGGAAGACGCGGCCCATCACGTTGACCACCAGCACCCGGGCGCCGCCCTGGGTCTCCACTACGGTGGCGCCGCGGCCGGGTGTGCCGGGCGGGTAGTTCGCCGGCCGCACCAGGCGGGGCTGGCGGGCGATGAACACCAGCGCCTCGCGCTGGTCGAAGCTGTGGTTGCCCAGCGTCACGGCGTCGGCGCCGGCCTGGATCAGCTCGTCGCAGATCGTCTCGGAAATGCCGAAGCCGCCGGCCGCGTTCTCGCCGTTGACCACGACGCAGTCGAGCCGCCAGCGCTCGCGCAGCTTGGGCAGGCGCTCGCAGACGACGTGACGGCCTGGGCGACCGATGACGTCGCCGAGGAAAAGCAGCCGCATGGATCAGGACTTCCTGTCGAACCGGGTCACGCCCGATTCGGTGATCACGAACTGGAGCGGCCGGTCATGCGGCTCGGCCGGCACGCGATCAACCCGTTGGACGGCGAATCCGACTCCGACGGTGAGGACGGGCCGGGCGCGGGACAGGCGGCTGATCGCGCCGTCGTAGTAGCCGCGGCCATAGCCGATGCGCTGGCCGGAACCGTCGAAGGCGGCGAGCGGCACGATCAGGGCGTCGGGCTCCACCGGCGGCAGGGACGGGTCAGGCTCGCTCAGGCCGAAGCGGCCGGCCACCAGCGCATCCCCGGCCCGCCATTCCCGGAAGATCAGTCCCTCGGGGGTCACGTGCGGCAGCGCGACCCTTTGGCCACGAGCGAGGAGGCCTTCGGCCGCGGGACGCGGATCGACCTCGCTGCGGATCGGCCAGAAGGCGCCGACCAGCCGGGCCTCGGCGAGTTCCGGGAGGGCGAGCAGCGCCTCGACGATCCGGGCGGAGGCCTCGTGCCTGGCAGCTGGCTCCAGCGCGTCGCGGGCGGCGAGGGCCGCCCCGCGCAGATCGGCCTTGAGGGCCGCATCGGTCTTGGAGGGGCCGGCTTCAGGAGAGGAAGAGTGCGGAGCCACGTGAGCCGTTGGAGGATCGATCCCGGGAAACCTACAGAGTAGGTGGGCGCCGTGTTGGCCAAGTCCAGGGACGAGGCCAGGGACAGCTCCCGAGGGAGTCGATAAGGCCCCGGGGAAAGTGCTCCTGACGAACTCTGCAGCCCCGCCTCCGCAATGTAGCGATCTCGGGGGGCTCCCGCCAGGGCCGGGGGAAGCGAAATATCGGCGGGCCGCGATCGGCCCAACAGCCTTCGTGCGCAAAGAGTCTTCAGCGCGACCGGTCGGCCGCCTCGGCGACCAGGGCGCGGGTGCCGGCCAGGATCTCGGCCCGGACGGTTTCGGTCGGGGCCGCATCCCAGAGCCGGATCAGCTCGATCAGCCCGGCCTGTGGCACGGAGGTCGGTTCGGTGAAGAACGCGTCGATCGGGACGCCGACGACGGCGGCGATCCGCGAGAGCTTGGCGTTCACGGCACGCCGCGCAGGCGTTTCGGGCCGGATCGTCGCGGTCGCAGTCACGGTCATGAAACAGCTACTCCGATTGATCGAGAGCCTTAATATTCAGACATGATCAAACCAAAATACAATCTATGCAATTAGTTCGTGCGAATTAAAGCACGTATAAGTTGCGTTATCCACCAAATGAGGTAGCGCCCCGTGGGCCGGATACCGTCTTGGCTGCTCAAGGCGTTTCCGCCCGAGGCTGAAACCGCGAGGCTTGTGTCGCGGATGCAGCCCTGCGCGCGCAATCAGGAGCGGCCGGGCATCCGGATCCGCGGGGCCCGGGCCGAGCCGTCGATGCATTCGAGGCCGCCGCCCGCATTCAGGGTGTGGAGGCGGCTGCCGGACCAGGCGGGGCCGGGCGCGATGCGGCCGATCAGGGTCTGGCCGAAGCCCTCCGGGTCGAGGCGGTCGATCCGGGCCAGACCCAGGGCGCGGCCGTAGCCCTCCGCACAATCCTGGACTGGCCGGATCAGGCGACCGCCGCGCGCGACGATCCGGCCGGCCGGCCGGGCGGTGGCGGGGTCGATCAGCACTGGGTTGGCTGGATGTGCCGTGTAGGGGCCGCGGAAATCCGGGGCGGACCAGAGGCACAGCGCGTCGTGGTAGGAGCCCGATCCCGCGGGTGCGTCGGGGATTGCGTCGCGCACGGTGGCGAAGATCCACCAGCGGCCTCCGTGCTCGATCAGGGTCGCGTCGCTGGCGACCACCCCCGAGAGCAGCGTCGCCTCCTTCACCCAGCCGCCGGGGTAACGGGTCGCGCGGTAGAGATCGACCGTGCCGGAGGCGGAGCTTTCCGGCACCATCCAGGCCGCGCCGTCCCGCTCGAACACGAACGGGTAGGACAGGTGATGGGGCTCTTCCAGCACCGGGACGGGCGTGCCCTCGGGGCCGTCCGGGCCGAAGCGCACGGCGGAGATGATCGCCTTGCCGGTCGCGTGCGGGAATTCCTCGACGAAGACATGCGTGCTCCCGGCGAAGGCCAGGGGGAACGGGTCGGCGTAGAAGCGGTGGCCGTCATCCGGCAGAGTGTTCCAGCCACTCTCGGGATGGCGCCCGAGATCGATCAGGTCCGGCCCGTCGAGGCGCCGCCAGCCGCAGCGCCAGTGCGGGGCGCGGTAGCAGAGATGGTAGAGGCGGTGGACCACGGCGCCGGCCAGCATCCGGGCGGCGCGGCGGCCGAGTTCCGCCCCCGCCAGGGTCCGCGCGGGGCCGGAGGGCCCTGCGGGCGCGGCCGAGAGTGATGTGCCGGTTCCCATGAGGCGGTGGCGCAGGGCGGCGGCGACCAGGGTCACCGTCCGGGCGAGCGCATCGTCGACGCCGGCGAGCAGGATGCCCGGTCGGTCGGTGCCGAGCCGTCCCTCGGCGACGACGTTCCCCGCCTCGATCAGCGTCAGCCGCGGCACCGCCCCGGCGAGCAGGCTCGCCAGCAGGGCGCCGTCGCCGAGCCGATCGTCGTAGGCGAGCTGCCAGATGGCTGGGCCGGCCGGGAGATCGCCGCACAGGTCGAGCACCAGATCGGGCTTCGCGTCGGGGCGCCGCCAGGGATTGAGGGCGGTCGGCGGCAGGCGTTCCGAGCCGAGTCGCGGCAGGCCTTGAATCAGTGCCTCCAGGCGGAACAGCAACTCGATCGTGTCGGGCCATCCGTCCGGGACCGGGATGGCGTCGACGCTCACGGCCTGGATGCCGGGGATGTCGGCGATCCGCTGCAACAGGGCGATCTGCCAACGGCGCGGTTCGGCGCCGTCCAGACGAACGCGGACATGCATGATGAGCGCCCCCAAACCCAGCGCGACGATCCGCCGGATAACGGCCGCAGATCCGATCTAATTCCCAAACGGTAACGGGAACGATAACTCTACAGGCTGCCGCGTTTGGTTGGGGGCGTTTACCAGACGCTGAGTAATCGGTGCTTGCCTTTACGACCCTCGGCAGTCTTGAGGGATTGTCAGCGATCTGCGCGACACTTGCAGATGAGGATGGAGCCCGCGAGGGACCGACCGAGATCGAGACGATGGTGACCGATCGTGGCACAGATCGACCGTAACATTGCCGTCGCGACCTGGCTCGCGCCGGTCCATACGGCACAACACGACCGGCCGGGCCCGACCCGGCCCGAGACCACCGCCGAGTTCGGCGACCTGTGGCGCATCCTCTGGCGGCGCAAGCGCACCGTGCTCGGTACCGCTTTGGTGCTCGGGCTGCTGGTCCTGGCCTATGCCATGATCACCCCGTCCCTCTACACCGCCACCGCGCAGATCCTGATCGACCCGCGCGACCGGCAGGTGGTGCTGAACGACGTCAATCCCGGCGCCCTCTCACCGGATGGCGGCATCGCCCAGGTCGAGAGCCAGGTGAAGGTGATCGAGTCCGACGCGGTGCTGGGCCGGGCGGTGACGCAGGTGGGGCTGGAGAGCGAGCCGGGCTTCGGAGTCACCCAGCAGGGCTTGGTCTCCCGCACCGTCGCATCGCTGCGCGAAATGGTGCTCGGGCCGAAAGCGGAGCGGCCGGTGGATCCCCGCGGCCGGGCCCTCGACCAGTTGCGCCGCAAGCTCGCGGTCAAGCGCGCCGACAAGGTGTTCGTGATCGACGTGGTCGTCACCACAGTGGATCCGGACCTGTCCGCCCGGATCGTCAACGCCATCGCCGCCGCCTATCTGGCCGACCAGACCGAGGCCCGCTCCGACGCCGCCAAGCGCGCCTCGGGCGACCTGCGCGGGCGCCTCGACGAGCTGCGCAACGCTGTGAATGCCGCTGACAAGAAGCTCGAGGATTACAAGGCGCGCAACGGCCTGATCGCCTCCAGCGGCCGGCTGGTGAACGAGCAGCAGCTGACGGATTCGAATGCCAGGCTGGTGGCCGCCCGCGGCCGGACCGCCGAGGCCAAGGCGCGCCTGCAGGGCATCAAGGATGCGCGCGGCCAGGCGGTCGGCTCCGGGGCGATGCCGGAGGCGGTCCAGTCCTCGGCGGTCGATCGGCTGCGCGGGCAATATGCCGAGCTCGCCGCGAAGGAAGCGGACCTGCGCACCAATCTCGGCGAGCGCCACCCCTACATCGCCGCCGTGCGCACGCAGATGCAGGATGTCCGCCGGCTGATCGACGCCGAGTTGAACCGCATCGCCGGCGCGGCCGAGACCGAGTACCAGCGCGCGCTGGCCAACGAGAAGTCGATCGCCGCCGATCTGGAGAAGCTCCAGCGGCAATCGGTGGCGACGGCACAATCCTCGGTGCAGCTGCGCGAGCTGGAGCGGGAGGTCGAGGCCGCCCGCACCGTCTACAACACGTTCCTGGTCCGCACCCGCGAGATCAAGGAGCAGTCGGGCATCGACAGCTCGAATGCCCGGATCATCACCTCCGCCCGGCCGCCGCAGGATGCGAGCTGGCCGCCGCGGCTGATCTTGGTCGCCGCGGCGCTTGCAGGCGGCCTCGGCCTCGGCGCCGGCCTGGCGCTGACGCGGGAATATCTGGAGCCGACGGTGCTGTCGTCGCGCCAGCTGGAGCGGCTGTCGAACGCCCCTGTGGTGGCGGTGATCCCGGGCGTACGGCCGGGGGGCGCCAGCACGGCGGCGGCGAGCTTCACCCTGGACCATCTCGCCAGTGCGGCGGGGACGCGCGGCCGGTCGCTGGCGCTGCTCGTCACTTCGGGCGAGGCCGAGGAGGCCGAGCGCCGGGCCGTGATCGGGCTCCTCGCCTCCGTGGCGGTGGCGCGCGGCGACCGGGTGCTGCTGATCGATGCCGATCTGCGCGCCGACGGCGCCGGCACGGGCGGCTTGCTCGACGTGCTGCGCGGTGAGCAGAGCCTCAACGCGGTGACGCAGGTCGATCCGAAGACCGGTGCCCGCCGGATCGGCCTCGGTGACACCCAGAAGCCGATCCGTGACGCGCTGGTGCCGGCCAATATCGAGCGCTTCCTGGCCGGCGTGAAAGGCCGGTTCGAGCTGGTCATCGTCGATGGCGGCGTGCTTTCCGAGAACCTGCGGCTCGGCCCGATCGCCGCGGCGGCGGACCGGCTGCTGCTGGTGGTCTGCAACGGCGCCACCCGCCAGCGCGACCTGATTGAGCTGGTCGACACCTCCGAAGCCCTGGGCCGGCCGGTCTCGGGCTCCCTGCTCCTCGACCGGCGCAGCGCGTGAGCACGGCGCGGCCGGCGAGCTTCGCGTTTCGGCGGGCGGCGCAGGCCCGGCCCGGCGCCGCTCTGGCGCGGATGGAGTCGCTGGCCTTCGTGCTGCTGACCCTGGTGCTGGTCGGCGTGTCGGGCGGCCTGCTCTGGGCGCTTGGGCTCAACTACGACGGGATCAGCGGCTCGGCGCCGTCAAAGATCCATCCGGCGACCTACATGGCGGTCGCGCTCGTCGGCTGGACGATGCTGCGCGCCGGCAACCCGGTGATCCCGGTGGCGCAGGCCCTCAACCGCCGGCCGGCCTGCGTGCTGCTCGCCACCTGTGGCGTGCTGCTCCTCGTGCTGATCGCGGCCCGCGGCGGCACGGGGCTCGCCGGCTCGATCGACACCTTCGTGCTGGCCGGGCTGATCCCGATCCTGCTCATGGACCGCGACGCGGCCACCCTGCGGCGGATCGAGACCGTCTTCCACCTGATGATGCTCACCAACGCTTTGCTCGGCCTGTTCGAGTTCGCCAGCGGCCAGCGCTTCTTCCCGTTCCGGTTCGACGGCATGGCGTTCGAGACCGACACGCGCTCGGCCGCGCTCCAGGGCCACCCGCTGGTCAACGCGACACTCACGGCCTGCTACGTCCTGGCGCTCGCCACGGGGGGCGGCCGGCTGTCGCCGCCGGTCCGGGCCGGGGTGATCGCCGTGCAGCTCGTGGCGCTCGTCACCTTCGGCGGCCGGTCGGCCACGGTGACGACCCTGGCGCTCGGCGGGATGGTCGGGCTGTTCGCCCTCAACCGGACCCTGCGGAGCAACCGGATCCCCCTGATCGGGGCGGCCTGCGCCTGCTTCGTGCTGACGGCGCTGCCCGTGATGGTCGCGATTCTGGCGGCTTTGGGCTTCTTCGACACGCTGCTCAGCCGGTTCGTCTCCGACGGCGGCAGCGCCCAGGCCCGGGTCGACATGCTGGCGATCTTCGACGCGATCCCGTTCCGGCAATTGCTCCTCGCCCCGGACCTTCTGCAGGTGAGCACCCTGCGGCGGATCTACGGCCTGGAATGGGGCATCGAGAACTCGATCGTCTCCGACGTGCTCTATCACGGCATCCTGGTGACGGTGCTGCTGGTCGTCGCGGTCGGGCTCTACCTCACCGAGATCGCCCGGCATTGCCGGCGCGGCGTCTGGCTGCCGATCCTGACCTTCGTCATCCTGGTCAACACCTTCGAGGGGCTGGCCGGGAAGACCACGATGCTCGCGAAGTTCGCGATGATGCTGATCGTGCTGTTTCCAATCGACTCAGATCGCAATCGCGTCGCTTGAGGCCGATCGGTAACTGGTCGGCCGAGAAGCGGTGCGGGAAATAGGAATGGCGACGCCTCCGCGGCTTCTTCAACGCTTAAGCATCCACCTTGTCATCCCGGGGCCGCGCAGCGGAGCCCGGGATCCATAACCACTGTGTGATCAATAGCTTGCACCGTCGGCGGCTCTGGATTCCGGGCTCGCCTGCGGCGCCCCGGAATGACAGGGCGGCTTACATAGCCGACAGATACAATTCGGTCAGAAGCCTGCCGAGCGGAAGCTCATATACCGGTCGCCGATATAGCGCAGGCCCTGGAAAAACAGCCTACCTCTGCGCTCCAAGTCCGAGCGCCGTAACCAGCGCCGGATCCACTGTGTGAGCGTCGTCCATCAGCCCCAGTCCGTCGAACAAGTTCCAGAACGACCAGGCGAAACCCGCCTGCTCCGCGGCGCGCCGCACGTCGCCGAGATAGGCCGCCCGGTCCGCGGGCCGGGAGGCGGTGTAGCGGGCATCGGTGCGCAGCGCCCCGAACTCCCCCATCAGCACATGCCGGGCCGGGATCCCGTAGAGATCGGCCCAGGCCGAGACCGGGGCCATCTCCTTCGCCAGATAGGCCGGCCCCGGCGCGGCCTCGCTATATTCGCGCAGCTTCGCCTCGATCACCGCGAGATCGCGGGCCTTCTCGGCCTGCGGGACCTTGGTGTCCGCCGCCATGCGAGACCGGACCGCCGCCAGGGTCTCGGGCAGGCGCGCCGGATGGCCCGGCCAGGGCACGGCGTTCAGCCAGCGATAGAACGGCTCCTCGGTGAGCCAGGTCGCGCCTTGGTGGGAGAACAGGTACGGCTCGTAGAAGTGGAAGGTGTAGAGCAGCGGCGCGAACCGGGCGAGGGTCGCCGGGTCGAGGGCCGTCAGACCGGAGACGAGGCTGCCGCAGGCGCCGGTCGCCGTGAGGGTCAGGTCCGGCGCGGCCGCCCGGGCGGCGGTGAGGAGTCCGATCTGGACCCGGTTCCAGGTGCCGGCCCCGCAGGCCTGCGGCGGCTCGTTGACCGGCTCCAGGGCCACGCGGCCGGTGCCCTTCCGGGCGGAGAGCCGGGCGAGCTCGGCGATCAAGTCGCGATAGGCCGGGTAGAGCGGCGCGCGATCTGAGCCGTAGAAGGCATCGGGCGTGTAGTGATGCGTGGCGGCGTTCGCCTGGACGTTGAGGAGGACACGCATTCCGGTCGCCAGCACGGCGTCGATCGCATCGGACAGCATGCCGAGAAGCTCGGCCCGGCGGGCGCCCGTGAAGGCGACGAACGGGCCCGGATCCAGGGGAAGCCGCGCGAAGTCGAAGCCCAGCCCGGCCAGGCGGCGCAGGTCGTCCCGGATCGGCACGGGGCGATCGGCCTGGAACGGCGGCCAGGCATAGTCGGTCCGCGGCGCCGGAAACTCGGTGGTGAGCGAGAACCATGGCCACAGGGCGATGCCGCGGCGGAGCGCGAGCGGCTCGGGGGCGGCCACGGCCGGCAGCGCGCCGGCACCCGCCACCGCGAGCCCGCCGGCCAGAACCTGCCGCCGGCTCGCCCTCACCCCTCGATCCCGGCCGTCGCCCGGGCTTGGCTCGCCTCCGCGCCGGGCCGCACCCGGGAGAGCCGTGGGTAGCCGCCGACCCGGCGCAGCTCGTCTTCGTAGGCGGCCAAGATGTCGTCCCAGCGAAACCGCTCGGCCTGTTTGCGCGCGGCAGCGGAGGCGGCCGCGACCGCGTCGTCGTCGGTGAGCACCCGCTCGATCGCGGCGGCGCAGCTGTCGCCGTCGGTGAAGTAGAACTGGCCGTCCCCGGCCGTGCCCCGGTTGAACGGGTTGTCGTGGCCGATCACGGCGTTGCCGGCCCAGAGCGCTTCCACCAGCGACGGGTTGGTGCCGCCGACCGTGTGGCCGTGGAGATAGGCCCGCGCGTGGACGCGCAGGCTCTGGACCATCTCGGGATCGTAGATCGCCCCCGGCATCAGCACCTCCAGCCCGGCCGCATCCTCGACCGCGCGGTGATAGGCGTTGCCGACCTTCAACGTTCCGAGCACCACGAGCCGCATGCCCCGCGGCTTGCGTGAGAACGCCTCAACGAGGGTCAGGATGTTGTTGTCGGGCTCGATGCGGGCGATCGAGACCAGATAGCGGCCGGGTTCGAGCCCGAGGGGCGGCGGCCCGAGATCCGCCGCCGGCGGATCGCCGCCGTAGGGAATCGTCGCGATGGCACTCCGCGGGCGGCGGCGGGCGAGATGGTCGGCGATGGCCGGGTGGTCGGCGACCAGCCGCTGGGACGACCAGGCCGCGATCCACTCGCTCAGGTAGAAGAACGCCCGCACCGGCAGCGGCCATTTCGGCCGGCGCCACTCGATCCCGTCCATGTTGGTCAGGATCTTGGCGCCGCGCGCCCGCAGATAGGGCAGGAACGCCGCGCCGTTATAGCCGAGCACGAGGCAGACGCCGCCCCGCGCCGCCGCGTTGTGCGCGCAGAGCGCGTCGAACGCCAAGGTCGCGGCCGGGCCGCGGAGCGCCACCTCCACGGTGATCAGCTCGATGCCGTTCCAGGTCCGGGTCGAGACCCGGTCCCGAACCCGCTCGACCTCCCGCTGACAATACACGCCGACGCGCCAGCCGCGGCCGGCGAGATACAGCGCGAGCCGTTCAGCGAAAGTCTCGAAGCCGCCATGGGCGGCCGGAATCCCGCGTGTCCCAAGGATAAGTAGTGTGGGCGCATCGGCGGGCACGGCTCTTCCTTTTCTGTTAGCGGCTCATATTGTACAGCGGCAGGAATAACGGTCGCCTAAATAGGCGATACAACCGTTGGTTGTTATATCCTGATAAGTATTCATCTTATGGTAGATAGTTCGATACTCGCGACATCTTCTAGCGCAGTTGGTGGCGGTGCGGCACCGCATCCCTTCGCCTTGCGTCCGGATTCGGCCCAGGGCCTGCGCCGCGATGCGTTCCCCGCCGAGGCGGGGGCTGCCGGAACGACGGGCACATTCGCGTTCGGGCGCAGCCAGGGGAGCGGCCCGGTCACGCGCATCACCTGCGTGCACCAGGGCTTCGAGCTTTACGGATCGGATCGCTGCTTCATCGAGACGGTGCGGACCATCCGGGCCGCCCATCCGGGCGCGCGGATCGATGTGGTCCTGCCCCGGCGCGGCCCGATCGTCGCGGCGCTCGAGCCCTATGTTAGCGCGATCGTGATCGAGCCCCTCTGGATCCTGCGGCGCAAGAACCTCGCCCGCCTCGCCACCCTCGGGATGATGGCGCTGCCCTTCGCGGTGGCCCGGGCGCTGCGGCGCCTCCGCGACAGCGACCTTGTCTACATCAACACCACCGTGGTGGCCGATTACCTGCTGGCCGCGCGGCTGTTGCCGGGGCGGAGCATCGTGCACGTGCACGAGATCCCGGAAGGCGCCGTGCTGAAGGTCCTGCGCGGGCTGATCCGCTGGAGCGGCGCCAACGTGGTGTTCAATTCCCGCGCCACCGAGTGCGCCTACGCGTTGCCCGCGGAGGCCACGGCCCGCGTCGTCTATAACGGCATCGCCGGCCCGGCCGAGCCGAACGGTCGGGCTTACGACGGCACGCGCCCTCTGCGGGTGCTGATGCTCGGCCGAATCAGCCGGATCAAGGGCCAAGACGTGCTGGTCGAGGCGCTTGCCTCTCTGCCCGAGGCGATCCGCAGCCGGATCGAGCTGAAGATCGTCGGCAGCGCCTTCGAGGACGCCGCCCGGGAGGAGGCGCTGGCCGCGCGGATCGTGGAGACCGGCCTGTCGAGGCAGGTCACACTTCAGCCCTTCGTGGACGATCCGTCCGAGCTCTATCGCTGGGCCGACGTGGTGACGATGCCGTCGCAGCGTCCGGAATCGCTCGGCCGGGTGGCGATCGAGGCGATGTCCTACGGCGTGCCGCCGCTGGTCACCGATATCGGCGGTCTTCCCGAGGTGGTGGCCGACGGCGAGACTGGCTGGATCGTGCCTCCCGGCGGCCCTGAGCCGATCGCCAAGGTGCTCGCCCGCATCGCCACCGATCCGGCCAGCTGGCGCGGCTTCGGCGCGGCCGCCCGGGCGCGCTACGAGGCGCTGTTCTCGGAAGCCTCGGCGGCCGAGGGGATCGACGCCATGGTGCGGGCGACCCTGCGGCGGCCCCGCACCACCGATACGGCGGTGATGGCCGAGCGGACCGCGCGCCCGACGGCCTGAGCGCGGCGTCTTCGCTTGTCTCGGCGTTGCGACCGGAATTCGACTGCCATCGATCTTTGGTGGACAATCGCCGGTGCTGTCGAATTCGGTAAGTACCGATCGATGATAATGCTCGCCGTGCCAGATGCGTGCGGTTCGGCGGTTCTGTCGCAGCGGCGTGTCCCGCTCGCCGCGCATGTCGGGCGTCTGAGGGGTTAGTCCGGCGGTGATCCGCCGGCATGCGGGCCGGACCGGCGGAGGGAACGCCTCGTCATGGATGTCGTCGAGTTCATCACGCGGATCATCGACAAGGTCTCGGCTGAGAACCTCGTGGCCGCCGGCCTCCTGTTCGCGACCGCGTTCGGCTGCGCCCTGATCGCGTACCTGCGCACCGCAGAGCGCTACTCGTTCGCCGAGTTCTTCGAGTTCGCGCTGCCGCACGAGGTGATGACCCATCCCTCCGCCCGGGCCGACCTGCTCTTCTACATCACCCGCAAGGCGATCATGCCGTTCCTGCTGATCCCGGCCGGGGTCACCTTCGTGGTGGCGGTGGGCTACGCGACCAACCGGGTGCTCGGCACGATCTTCGGCATCGACCAGCCGGTCTTCGGCGAGCCCGGTCCGGTGACCGTGGTGCTGTTCACCCTGACCATGCTGCTGGCCTACGACCTGTCCTACTACCTCTACCACACGGCCCAGCACCGCTACCCGTTCCTGTGGGAACTCCATAAGGTCCATCATTCCGCCGAGGTGATGGTCGGCATCACAAAGGACCGGGTCCACCCCCTCGATGAGCTGATGAACCGCGCCTGGGACGGGGTGATCCCGGGTATCTGTTTCGGAATCTGGAGCCTCGTCGCCCTGAACCCGGTCGAGCTGACGGTGTTCGGGATCAACGTCTACATCATGCGCAACATCCTGATGATGGACTTCGTGCGCCACACCCATTTCAAGATCTCGTTCGGGCGGCTCAACGCGATCATCCTCTGCCCGCACTGGCACCAGCTCCACCACTCGACGGCGCCGCAGCACTACGACAAGAATTTCGGGCTGCTGTTCTCGTTCTGGGACCGCCTGTTCGGGACGCTGCACGTCCCGCATCCGAACGAGGACTTCACCTTCGGCCTCGTCGATCGGGATGTGGCCGATTATCAATCCCTCTCGGGGCTCTACATCCTGCCCCTCAAGAAGATGGGCCGGCGGATCGCCCGGCAGGTTCGGCGCCTGCGCGGCATCCCGGCTCAGCCTCGCTCTGGCGCCTGACCATGTCCCCTGAACGCTTCGAGATCGTCCGCACCGCCGAGCGGCTGGCCGCCATCGGACCGGACTGGACCGCCCTTTGGGCCCGCAGCGGTGCCCTGGTGTTCCAGAGCCATGCCTGGGTCTCGGCTTGGTGGGCCAGCGCCCCCGACCGCGAGCGCCGGGCGCTGGCGGTCGTGCTCGCCTGGCGCGGCGACACGCTGGTCGGCGTGCTGCCGCTGGCCACCGTGCGCCGCAAAGGATTCCGCGTGCTCGAATGGGCCGCGAAGGACTGCTCCGATTTCGGCGACGCCCTGCTGGCGGACCGGGCCAATGCGGGCCTCCTCCGGCGGATGTGGCAGCACGCCAGCCGGGCCGGCGGCTTCGACCTCGCCTATCTCAACCGCCTGCTGCCCGACGCTGCCGCGCGGGCGCTGCTCACCCCCATCTCAGGCAGCACCCGGCTGCGCCTCAACCACCGGGACGAGGCGAACTGGCGGGTGCGCGGCCCCTGGCCGACCGGGCAGGCCTGGTTCGACGCGCAATCGAAGAAGACCCGCCAAAACTACCGGCGCGGCCAGAAATCCATGGGCGAGCACGGCCCGCTGACCTTCCGGCTGCTCGGCCCCGAGGAGCCGCTCGGGCCCATTCTGAATCAGCTCACGCAGTTCAAGCGGGCCTGGCTCGCGACCCACAACCTGCCGTCCACGGCCTTCTACGACGAGGGCTCGCAGGCCCTGCCCGCGATGGTCCGCGTGCTGCAGGAGACGGGGCTGCTGCACGCCTTCGTGCTCGAATGCGGCGGCGCCCTCGTCGCAGTCTCGATCAACTTCGTCCAGGCCGGCACGATGATGGCCTTCGTCACCACCTACGATCCGGCCTTCGAGCGCGGCTCGCCCGGCATGGTGCTGATGATGGACTACATCATGTGGTCGATCGACCGTGGGTTGCACACGGTCGATTTTCTCTGCGGCGACGAGGGCTTCAAGGGCCGCTTCGGCACCGAGAGCTTGAAACTCGCTTCGATGATGGGGGGGCGTACTCCGCAGGGCTCGGCGGCGCATCTGGTAGATTCGACGCGACAGGCACTGCAGCAATACATCAGGAAACCAACTAACGTAGGAACATCGGCGCCGGAGCCTTCGGCGCAACAACTCAACACATGGCTAACAACCAAGGATTCATGTTGTACATTTTTATAAAAAATTACCGACGTGCAGTAAAAATTTATTGTCCGCAAATATTAAAAACACAAATATAGTCTATTATTGTCTGGCCAGTCTATTTATCCCACGAGTCTGTCTGGCGCATCTGTATCGATTTTTAGAATATACTGTAGAGGATTATGCTCGGCACGAACACCGTAAAAGTTCAGTACGTCTCCTACAATCTTATCTTCGTAAATTTCGCCATCGAGACAGCCAGGATACTTTAAATAGTGCGTAGCTAGCTTTGACAAAGCGGCTTTCGAGAGAAAATACAATGGCCCATTGGCATATGGCGCAATAAAAGGTTTGCCATAAATTGCGGGCATAGGCGAAGCGCATTTTCCAAAGTGCCAGGCACGATCGAAATGCGGGTAACCCATAATATTTCCCATATAATCTACGAATTTGAAGGCGGTTCGTACTTCCTCAAGATCAAGAGCCGTTTCATTGCATACGCTTATGTCGTCATCAATTTTTATAACGCCGATCTTTGCGCCGAGGGCATTAAGTAGCGTATAGGCTTCAAACATCTTATAAGGCAATCCCTCATAGTCATCGTTGACAGGAAGTTGCAAAATCTGATCTTGAAAATTTTCAGTTCGACAATCATTTCCGCCGATAATTATGATCGGCTCTATATCGAAATAATGAGGTTTTAGCGACTTAGCTACATCTTTTGCTTTATGCAAATATTTTTTACAAGATATAATTATTGGAATTGGTAGCCCATTGACATTGCAGCGCTCTAAGCAATCCAACAGCCGCGGCATCTCTGACCGAATTCGATGTCGCGTCAAATCCTCATAGTTTCCGATCATGTGAGAGATGTTTGGCAAGTAAGGATTTGACTTAATGCTCATACGCATAATGACTTGCAACATTTGGCCGGAATAACCATTCGTGCCATGCTTCTGAAAAAGTTCTCCCGCATGCGCGTAAATTTCCTGCCCTGATGGCCGCCGTCCCAAACGCCTCATCAGACTCATAATCATTTCGGTTTCAACTTTATTAATATAAATCATAGTCCTAAAAATTCCCCTATCAACAAAGCAGAAGCCTTAGCTGATATCTTCGACTATGGTCCCTCGACACCCGACACATACGGGTGCCGAAATTTACAAGTCGATTAGTAGAAAGCTACATACATATAAAACGGCGTCAATCAACCAAAAAAGCAGCCCAAGTCTCCTCCGATGCGTACTTGTTTTCACATGCGATTATTGCAAGATCAATATCGCGAAACGCAATTAGAACTCTATTGCAGCGATGATTATGGAGATCGAGACAAATCGAGATAATACAATTGCGGCAATCAAACGCCTGCGGCAGGGGTGCGTTGGGAATATTTCTCGAAAACCTCGACAGCCTATGCAAAAACCATCTATTTGATCTTGAAAAAATGAGCTGCTCACATAAAGATCTTGCATTTCTCAAGATTTTTGGCTTGCAAGATCAGTGGTTCGGCTTTCAGAAACACGTCGGAAACAATTAAGCTGAACTGTCAGCATCATCGACCCGCCTGCCCCGCGATAACACCCGAAACGCCGCCACCGACCACACGAGCGTCGCGATCTCGGATGCCAGAAGCCCGAGCAGCGCACTGGCCGGCGGCAGCAGAAGGAGGAGCGGCACCATGAGGGCGAAGCCCAGGGCGGCGCTCGCCACCGCCCCGGCGGTGATCGTCCGGAAGGCCGCGGAGGCTTCGAGATAGGCGCGCGGGATCGCATAGAGCAGCGAGGTCGTCACGACGGCCCAGACGCCCAGCCCGATCCAGCCCATGGCCTCGCCGGCGAAGCGCCCCTTGAACAGCACCTGCTCGATCAGCGGCAGGGTCGCGGCCATCACCAGGCCGTAGACGACGCAGGCGCAGCCGATCAGCAGGACGTGGCGCACCACGAGTTTCCGGGCCGCCTGGACCTGCCCAGCGGCGAGCAGGCCGCTGATCTCCGGCAGGACCATGTTCATCAGCGCGCTCGTGGGGATGCGCAGCGGCGCATAGAGCACCAACGTCGCGGCGATCGGCGCGTAGGCGGCCGGCCCGGCCAGGAGGGCGAACAGGAGCGTCAGGCCCTGGCCCTGTACGGTCAGGCTGGTGACGCCCGCGAGCGACCAGGCCAGGGTCCGCCAGATCGCCCGATAGCGCGCCCGCGCCCGGGGATGGAGCGCGATCCGCAGGCGCTGGCGCAGCGCCCCGTAGGCCACCGCGATGGCGATCGCATGCGCCAGGGCGATGGCCAGGAACGCCCGGTCGAGCAGAGCCGTGCCCTCGCCGCTCAGCCCGCGCCAGACGAACATGCCACCGCAGAGCGCGTAGACGAGGTCGCTCAGGCCCGCGATCCGCGGCCGTCCGCGGGCGAGCAGCACGATCCGCAGGTAGCTGCGAAAGCCGTAGAGGCCCACGAAGGCCCCGGCGGCCAGGGCGCCGAGGCCGATCACCGGCACGAGCGCCACGCTGGTGACGAGCGCCATCAGCACGGAGACCAGGGCCGCGCCCGAGCCGAACATCACATCGTAGCCGAGAGCCGCCGGTCGGCCGAGGCTCCGAGCGAGGTGGAGCGTCGCCGGCACCGCCACCAGAGCGCGGATATAGGTGATGCCGACCGCGCCGACCGTGAACACGATCGCGAACAGACCATAATCGTGCGCCCCGAGCTCACGCACCAGCAGGATATTCAGCGCGAAGTGGAACAGGCTCTGGATCAGCTCGCCGGACAGGATCACCGCGAAGCGTCCGGACAGACCGGCGCGAACCGTTGCGGCCAAACGCGAGCCGCGGGCCGGCATGGGAAGGGTCTCACCGGAACGCGGCATGAATCTCGGCAACATGATGTGGGTGGCCGCGTCCCCGGGACGACGGCCGCGCTTCGGATCGGTGATCTAGGAGCGGTGCGCGCCGCGCCATCCGCATTCGCCCGGCGGACAGACGGAAACTATCGATCGTGTGCTTCCGTTCGATATCCGCCCGCGTCACTGAGCACGCGTTCGAGTGCGGCGAGACAGCGCGCGATATCGTCCTCGTCGGCCCAGACATGGGGGCTCAGGCGCAGTGCGCCCGACCGTTCGCTCGCGAATACGTTTGCCGCCTGCAAGCGATCCACTAGGCGCTTGGGCAGACCACCGGGCGCGCGCGCCCCGAAGATGTGGCCGGCGCACAGATGGCGCGGCGTCACCGCAAGGCCCAGCGCCGCGACGCCCTCGGCCAGCCGGTCGGTGAGCCCGCGCAGCCGCGCCGCGATGGACGAGACGCCCAGTTCGGCGATCAGCTCCAGGCCGGTCGCGGCCATCGACAAAGACACGGGATCGTTCAGCTCGCCCCGATCGTAGCGCCGGGCCCCGATCACCGGTTCGCGGTTCCCGGTATGCACCTCGAGCGGTATTCCCACCTGCCGCTGGGGCGCGGCGTACAGGAACGCGACGCCGTAGGGGCCGAGCGCCCATTTGTAAGTCGGGAAGGCGAGGAAATCGGGCCGCCAGCAGGCCACGTCCACCGGCATCGCGCCGACGGCCTGCGTCGCGTCGATCACCAGAGCGGCGCCGGCTTCGTGTACCGCCGGGGCGAGCCGGTCGAGATCGATCAGGCCGCCATCGGTCCAGTGCAGGGGCGTCAGAGTCGCGATGGCGAGGGGCGGCGCGCCGGGGCGCCGGATCGCCTCCAGCAGGGCGGTGGTCCAGTCGCCGTCCGCCGGCCGGGCGACCTCCTCGACGGCGAGATCGTGGGCGGTCGCCAACCGGTCGAAGGCGTAACGCAGGGACGGGAACTCGTCCTCCACTCGCAGCAGGCGCCCGCCCGGCGCGGGGGCGAGGTTGCGCGCCGCGATCGCCATGGCTTGGCTGACGGAGCCCACGATCGCGACGTCGTCGGCGCCGGCCCCGATTAGCCCGGCCGCGGCCGCGCGGGTGCGCTCGGCGAGCGCCGGGATCGCTGTTCGGGGATAGATCCAGGGCTGGCTCTTCATCAGGATGCCGACCTCGCCGGCCGCCCGGACCGCACGGGGCAGCGGCGACCAGGCGGCGGCGTCCAGGTAGCTGACATCCGCCGGCACCTCGAACAGGTGGCGTTGACAGGGAATCGCTTCGACATGCGGCATGATGGGGCGAGCGTAGAGGATCACCCGCATCGCCGCCACGGTCCGGGCTTGATCGCTCAGCCGCGATGCCGCAAGCCGGCAGGCCACAGCCCCGCGAGGCACCCGTGCCGACCCGCTCCATGTCCAAGACCGTCCTGTCCAAGACTGCCATCGCGTCACGATGGGACGCCTGAGCCGCGACTGCTTCGACGTGGCGCCCGCGCCGATGCGGGTCGCCGACGCGGTGGCGCTGCTGCGTGCGCGGCTGCCGGTCCTGTCCGGGATCGAATCGGTCCCGATCGAGCGCGCCGACGGCCGCGTCCTGGCGGAGGACCTGATCGCCCCGATCGACCTGCCGCCCTTTGATAACGCGGCGGTCGACGGCTACGCCGTGCGGGCCGGCGATCTCGCACCCACGGGTGAGACCTGCCTGCCGCTCGGCGGTCGCGTCCCGGCCGGTCACGCGGCCGCCGATCCCGGGCCGGGCTTCGCGGTGCGGATCTTCACCGGCGCGCCGATGTCGCCGGGGACCGACACGGTGGCGATGCAGGAGGATGTCCGGATCGATGGCGAGACCGTCATCCTGCCGGCCGGCCTCGCCCTGGGCTCCAATCGCCGCCGGGCCGGGGAGGACGTGGCGCGCGGCAGCCGCGCGATCCCGGCTGGCACCCCCCTGGGACCGCGCCACCTTGCGCTCGCCGCTGCGCTCGGCCTGCCCGCATTGCGCCTGCGCGTGCCCCTCAGGGTGGCCTTGTTTTCCACCGGCGACGAGCTGACCCCGCCCGGCCAGCCCCTGCCGCCCGCCGGCATCCACGACGCCAACCGGCCGATGCTGGCCGCCCTGCTGCGGCGCCTCGGGGCCGAACCCGTCGATCTCGGCATCCTGCGGGACGCGCCCGGCCCGCTGAAGGAACGCCTTGAGGCCGCCGCCGCCGCGCACGACCTGATCCTGACCTCCGGAGGGGTCTCGGTGGGCGAGGAGGATCACGTCCGCAACGCCGTAGAGGCCTCAGGCGCGCTGACCTTCTGGCGCTTGGCGATCAAGCCCGGCCGGCCGGTGGCCCTGGGCCAGGTGGCGGGAACCCCCTTCGCCGGCCTGCCGGGCAACCCGGCCGCCGCCTACGTGACCGCCCTGGCGGTGCTCCGCCCCCTCGTCCTGCACCTCTCGGGCGCGCGTGACGACACGCCGACGCTGACGGTGCGCAGCGGCTTCGCCCGGGAGAAGCGTCCCGGCCGCCGGGAATACCTGCGTGTCTGCCTGCGCATCGGCGCCGACGGCCTGCCCGAGGCGGTGCCGGCCCCCGGGGGTGCCCTGTCGGGCCTGTCGGCCAGCGACGGGTTGGCGGAACTGGCCGAGGATCTGCGCGCGGTTCGGGTAGGCGATGCTCTGCCCTACCAGTCGCATGGGGATCTGGGGTGATCTCGACGGCGGAGGAGGCAGGAACGCCATCGACAGCTTGCCGATTTTGTATATACTCTCGCGTATATACATGGGGGCTCAGATGACGAGGACGCGGGTCTTTCAGTCCGGCAACAGCCAAGCGGTGCGATTGCCGGCGGGCTTTCGTCTTCGGGGACCAGAGATCGAGATCCTTCGAAGAGGCGATGAAATCGTGCTGCGCGAGATTCAGCAGCACGATCTGTCTGCCGCCTTCGCGCTTCTCACGGAGCTTCCGATCGATGAGCTCGTGCGTGAGGACGGACCGCCGCAGGATCGCGAAGGCCTATGAAGCCGCGCTACATGCTCGATACCAACATCTGCATCTACATTCGCCGCGCGCGGCCACCACAGGTGCTCGAACGGTTCCGCGGTCTTCTGCCGGGAGACGTGGTCATGTCCCCCATCACCCATGGCGAACTGCTGTTCGGACTGGAAAAAATCCGCGGTACGTCCGGCTTCGATGCTGCGTTACAAGCCTTTGCCAGGCTGGTGGAGATGATCCCGGTGATCGCCTTGGACGAGGCTGCCACGGCGCATTATGCAGCGTTTCGCGCCAAGCTGCAGAAGGCCGGCTCGATCATCGGCAACAACGATCTTTGGATCGCTGCGCATGCAAAAGCGCTCGCTGTCACTCTTGTCACCAACAACACGCGGGAGTTCGATCGGCTCAAGCCTGCGCTCGCGATCGAGAACTGGGTGGACGATGCGACCCGATCCGCCACGTAATGGCGCTCCGATGACCATGCCTTAACGACCGCCTCAGAGGCGGCCGTCACCAGATATCTGGCAGGACACCGCGCCCGTGAATCTGTAGAGCGTCAGGCCCGATCACGCCGACCCGTTCGAGACACCGTGCCCCTGCTCGCCGACCGCGCCCCCGCCAAAGTCAATCTGACGCTCCACGTCCTCGGGCGGCGCGCCGGTGACGGCTACCATGAGCTGGAGAGCTTGGTCGCCTTCGCGGGCACGGCCGACCGGCTGACCCTGGACCCCGACGCACCGCTCGGCCTCACCGTCAGCGGCCCGACCGCCGGTCCGGCCGGCCCGACGCAGGACAACCTCGTCCTGCGCGCGGCCCGCGGGCTGGCGGCGCGGGTGCCGTCCCTGCGGATGGGCGGCTTCCATCTGGTCAAGCGCCTGCCGGTCGCCGCCGGGATCGGCGGGGGCTCGTCGGACGCCGCCGCGGCCCTGCGGCTGCTCGCGTGCCTCAACGGCCTGCCCCTCGATCACCCGGCCCTGATCGCCGCCGCCCGCGAGACCGGGGCCGACGTGCCGGTCTGCCTCGATCCGCGGGCGCGGATGATGCGCGGCGCCGGTGAGGAGATCGGCCCGGTGCTCGGCCTCGCGCCGCTGCCGGCGGTACTGATCAATCCCGGCGTGCCGGTGCCGACCGCCCCGGTGTTCAAGGCGTTGGGCCTGACGGTCGGACAGCGGCTCGACGGCGCGGCCCACCCCACCATCGCCGAGCGGCTTGGCGCCGACGCCCTCGTGGCGGCGCTCGGCCCGGCCCGGAACGACCTGGAGGCGCCGGCCCTCACGGTCGCGCCGGTGATCGGCGAAGCCCTAGCGGCTCTGCGGAAGCAGGCCGGTTGCCGCCTGGCGCGGATGTCGGGCTCGGGGGCGACGGTCTTCGCCCTGTTCACCGATCGGCGCGCGGCGGTGCGCGCCGCCGCGGCCCTGCGGGGCGCCCATCCGGGCTGGTGGGTGGCGCCGACTTTCCTACGCTGATCTTAAGGGACAGCTCCCGTCAGCCCCCGATCGCACCCGTCCGCGCCCGGCCCCGGCGGAAGTAGGCCCGACGCTCGGCCTCGGCGCGGACCGTCGTGGCGCGCACCTGCAGCAGATCCTTGCGGGTGAGGAGCCCGACCAGCACGCCGCTCTCCGGATCGGTGACGGGCAGGCGCCCCTGTCCGGCCGAGAGCATCACGTCGAGGGCGTGTGAGACCACATCGCCCGGATGCACGACTGCGAGGCCGGCATCCGAGACGCGCTCGGCAAGTATGCCGACAGCCCTGTCGTCCTCCTCGATCTCCACCGTCCAGCGGAGCGCATCGTTGCGCGTGACCAGCCCCACCGGCCGGCGGGCGCCGTCAAGCACCGGATAGGCGTGGTGGTCGCCCGAGGTGATCGCGGCGAGGGCTTCGGCGAGCGGCAGGTCTCCGCTGAGGGTCGCGACATCGCGGGTCATCACCGCCTCGACCCGGGCGAGGTCATAAGGGTCGATGCCGTATTCCCGGGTCACGTGCTGGCCGCGACGGGCGATCTTTTCCGTCAGGATCGAGCGCTTGAGCAGCAACACGGTCACCGCGTAGGCCGCCATGGTGGCGGCGAGCAGCGGCGCCAGGGCGGCGACGTCGCCGGTTACCTCGACGGCGAACACCACCCCGGTCAGCGGCGCCGGCAGGGTCCCGCCGAGCATCGCCGCCATGCCGAGCAGCGCCCAGAAGCCGTGAGCCCCCGGCAAAACGAGGCCGATCAGCCAACCGATCGCGCCACCGAGGATCAGCAGAGGCGCCAGCACGCCCCCGGAGGTGCCCGAGGACAGGGCCGCGAGCCAGATCACCGCCTTGACCACGAGGATCGTCAGCACGGCCCCCGCCAGCAGATGCCCGCCGAGGAGATCGCGGATCACGTCGTAGCCGACGCCGAGCGCCCGGGGTTCCACGAGGCCACCGAGGCCGACCACGAGGGCGCCCAGGGCCGGCCACCACATCCAGTGGATCGGCAGCCGGCCGAACCCGTCTTCCAACGCGTAGAGGGCGCGGGTGAGCACGCCCGAGATCAGCCCACAGGTGACGCCGAGCAAGGCGCAGGCGGGTAGGCCCCACCACGGCAAAGCCGGGTTGTCGGTGAAGGGAAAGAGCGGTCCGGCTTCGAACAGGGCCGGGCGCCAGCACGCCGCCGTCACCGCCCCAACCGCCACCGGCACGAGGCTGCGCGGCCGCCACTCGAACAGCAGCACTTCGACGGCGAGTAGCACGGCCGCCACCGGCGTCCCGAAGATCGCTGTCATGCCGGCGGCGGCGCCCGCCACCAGCAGCGTCTTCCGCTCGGCCGCGCTCAGATGGAAGAACTGCGCGAACAGCGAACCCACCGCACCGCCGGTGACGATGATCGGCCCCTCGGCGCCGAACGGTCCGCCGGTGCCGATCGCCACCGCCGAGGAGAGCGGCTTGAGCACGGCCACCTTCGGCGACATCCGGCTGCCGCCGATCAAGATCGCCTCCATGGCCTCGGGAATGCCGTGGCCGCGGATTTTCTCGGACCCATAGCGGGCCATGGCGCCGACGATCAGGGCGCCGAGCACCGGGATCGCGATCATCCAGGGTCCTGGCGCGGCGCCGGCCAGGGAGGTCAGGGCGGTATCGAAACGGCCGTACCAGACGGCGTTGGTGACGAGGCCGATCAGCGCCAGCAGGATCCAGGCGGTGCCGGAGGCGGCCGTACCGGTGATCACCGCCAGCCCGGCCAGCATCAGCACCCGCCGGTCCGCGCTGAAATCGCCGAGCGCCCGCCGCAACGGCGTCTCGCCGCCGCGCCCGATCTCTGGTTCGCCGTCCATGAAGTCCGCCCTCCGCTCCATATCATTTATATCGTGATACGATATATTCAACGACGCAACGACAGGAGCGCCTGGTGCGGCAGCGTCGGCCCGACCCTATGAATCACCGTGGGAGGCGGTCACGAAGCCCGGGATCCGTAACAGGGAGGCCAGCATGAGTGCCGACGAGCCTGAGGCCGAACCGCTCTCACCGGAGCAATACGCGGCGCTGGCCGAGTTCCGGTATCGGCTGCGGCGCTTCCTGGCTTTCAGCGAGGTGGCCGCGGCCCGGGCGGGTATCCCACCGCAGCAGCACCAGGCGCTCCTGGCCCTGGCTGGCCATGCCGGCCGCGCCCCGCCGACGGTGGGCCTGCTCGCTGAGCAACTCCTGATCGCGCCGCACAGCGCCGCCGAGCTGGTCGCCCGGATGGTGGAGGCCGGCCTGCTGACCAAGGTCCGGTCCACGGAGGATCGCCGGCGCAGCGAACTCGCACTCACGCCCAGGGCCGAAGCGCTGCTGCGGACCCTGACCGCCGCCCATCTGGAAGAATTGCGCGGCCTCGCGCCGGCTCTGGCGGGTGCCCTCACGCCTGCGGCGTCTTGACGCGGATTGGTACTGCTGATTTGTTTGTCTCGGGGGTCACGGTATGGCGGATCAAGACGATTCGGACGCGCGCAGCGCCAAGCTTAGGAGCTTCTACGCATCCCTCGTGGCGACCCCCAACGCGGCCGACCCGTGCATCGAGGCGGCCTTCGTGGCGGTGCCGCGGGAGCCCTTCGCCGGCCCCGGTCCCTGGTCGATCCTGGCCTCTCATGTCTGGCGGTCGCAGGACCGCGGGCCTCTCTACGTGACCACCCCGGACGACGATACGGCCTTCCTCTATCAGGATGTGCTCATCGCCATCGACGCCGCCCGCGGCATCAATATCGGCCAGCCGAGCCTGCACGCCCTCTGCCTCGACGCGCTGGCGCCGCAGCCCGGCGAGACGGTGATCCAGGTCGGCACCGGCAGCGGGTACTATACGGCGCTGCTCGCCCACCTGGTTGGGCCGGACGGCCAGGTTCACGGCCGCGAGATCGATCCCGGCCTCGCCGAGCGGACGGCACACAACCTCGTGCCCTGGCCCTGGGCGCGCGTCGAGGCGCGCTCCGGCGCGGCGGAGGGGCTGCCGACGGCAGACGCGATCTACGTCAATGCCGGCGCGCCGCGCCCGGCCCGGGCCTGGCTCGACGCCCTGCGGCCGGAGGGACGGCTGCTGTTCCCGCTCCAGCCGGAGAAGGGCCGGGGCGGCATGCTGCTGATCCGCCGGGGCGCGGGTGCCAGCGCATGGCCGGCCCGGTTCGTCTCACCGTCGATCTTCATCCCCCTCCAGGGCCTGGCCGAGGACGGAAGCGGCGGCTTGGCCAAGGCCTTCGCGCAGGGGCAGCTCGCAGCGGTGCGCGCGATCCGCTTCGACGGACCGCCCGATGCGAGCTGCTGGTACGATGGCGGCGATTGGTGGCTCTCCACGAAGGAGCCCTGAGGCCGCCCGCAGCTACCGGAACGGACAGGCCTGGAAGGCCGGCAGCGCTTCGGCTCGGGCGCAGAGGGCGGCGAGGTTCGGATGCTCGGCCTCCGAGACCGCATCACCCTGGATACTCCGCGTGAACCGGCAGACCACGGCGGCGGTGATGTCCGGCTGGAGCGGCGCCGGCCCGAACAGCCACGGCTCCTGCCCCCCGACCTCCCGTTCCAGCTCCGCATAGGCGGTCGACAGCTGGCCGTGGATCCGATCGAGCCAGGGCGCGTACTGCTTCTCCTCGGGCCGCAAGTTGCGCTCATAGGCGAGCTGCACGGTCTTGTCCGCGGCCGCCAGGGCGAGGCCAAGGATGCGGCAGGCCCGGGCATGCGCGTCGGGCGCCGTGGGCATCAGTCGCGCGCGCTCGGGATGCAGCTCGGCCAGATGCGCCAGGATCAGCGTCGAATCCATCAGCACGATCCCGGCCTCGGTGATCAGGGTCGGCGCCTTGATCACCGGGTTGGTGGCGCGGAACGCCTCGATGTCGCGCAGGATCGACAGGGGCTCGTGCGTGAACGGGATGCCGGCCATCCGCATGGTGATCGCGACGCGGCGGACATAGGGCGAATCGAGCATACCGATCAGGCGCATGGCGCATCCTTGCGTGGGCCGCATCCCTCTGTGCGGGCTGGCGGAATGTCTCCCGCAAGCGTGGCCGTTGCCAGTGGCACGATCGGCCATTACCGACGCGATCATGCCAAAATCGCCCCAGCCCACCGTCGTCATCCTGGCCTATGACGGCCTCTGCACCTTCGAGTACGGCTGCGCGGTCGAGATCTTTGCCCTGCCCCGGCCGGAATTCGGGGCACGCTGGTACCGCTGCGCCATCGCTGCGGCTGAACCGGGACCGTTGCGCGGCACCGGCGGGGTGGTGGTGCGGGCCGATGGCGGCCTCGAATTGCTCGACACGGCGGGGACGATCGTCATCCCGGGCTGGCGCGGCCCTACGGGCGCGATCCCGCCCGCCTTGCTCGACGCGCTGAGACGGGCGCATCTCCGGGGCACCCGCCTCGTCTCGATCTGCGCCGGCGCCTTCGTGCTGGCCGAGGCCGGGCTTCTGGCGGGCCGCAGGGCGACGACCCATTGGCATTTCACCGACCGGCTCGCGGCCTACCCGGGTGTGCGGGTCGCGGCCGACGTGCTGTATGTCGACGAAGGCTCGATCCTGACATCGGCCGGGAGCGCGGCCGGGCTCGACCTGTGCCTCCACGTGGTGCGGACGGATTTCGGCGCGCGGGTCGCCAACCGGGTGGCCCGGCGCATGGTGGTCCACGCCCACCGGGACGGCGGCCAGGCGCAGTTCGTGCAGCGGCCGGTGCCGAAGCGGGCCGGCGCCAAGCTCGGGCTCCTGTTCGATCGCGTGCGCGAAAACCTCGGCGCGGCCTGGACGGTGGAGCGCATGGCGAGTGAGGCCGGGCTCAGCCTGCGGAGCCTGCACCGGCATGTCCGGGCCGCCACCGGCCTGGCCCCCGGAACGTGGCTCATCGCCGAGCGGGTAACGGAGGCGCGGGCGATGCTCGAAGAGACCACCCGCCCGGTGGACGAGATCGCCCGGCTGGTGGGATTCGGCGCGGCGCCGACCCTGCGGAGCCATTTCCGCAGCCTCGTCGGCGTGACGCCCACGGCCTACCGGCGCAGCTTCACGACGCGGGCCGCCGGGCCTCTGCGGGCGGCCGCCTGACGGACCGGTTCAGCGCGCCCGGGCGACGCAGAAGTCCACGGCGCCGTTGAGCGCGGTCTTCACCGGGCCATCCGGGAAGATGTCGAGGGCGGCGCGGGCTTGGGCGCCGTAATGGTGGGCGCGGGCCACCGTCTCCTCCAGGGCGCCGTGGCGCTGGAGCAGGTCGAGGGCGGTGCCGAGATCGTCCTCGCCGATCTCGCCCTGCTGCAGGGTCCGCCGCCAGAAGCCGCGCTCGCCCTCGCTCGCCCGCCGGTACGCCAGGACGATCGGCAGGGTGATCTTGCCCTCACGGAAATCGTCGCCGACATTCTTGCCGAGCTCGGCCGAGGTGCCGCCGTAATCGAGCACGTCGTCGATCAGCTGGAAGGCGATGCCGAGATTCATTCCGTAGGCGCGGGCGGCTGCGTGCTCGGCCTCGGGCCGGCCGGCCAGCACCGGGCCGACCTCGCAGGCGGCGGCGAACAGCTCGGCGGTCTTGCCGCGGATCACCGCGAGATAGGCGGCCTCGTCGGTCTCCAGGTTCTTGGCGTTGGTGAGCTGCATCACCTCGCCCTCGGCGATCACCGTGGCGGCGGCGGACAGGATGTCGAGCGCCCGCAGGGAGCCGACCTCGACCATCATCCGGAAGGCTTGGCCGAGCAAAAAGTCGCCCACCAGCACCGAGGCCTCGTTGCCCCACTTGATCCGGGCGGCGACGCGGCCGCGGCGCATGTCGCTCTCGTCGACCACATCGTCGTGCAGCAGGGTCGCGGTGTGCATGAACTCGACGCTGGCGGCGAGCTTCACGTCGCCCTCACCGGCGTAGCCGCAGAGCTTGGCGCAGGCGAGGGTCAGGATCGGGCGCAGGCGCTTGCCGCCGGACGCGATCAGGTGGTTGGCCACCTCCGGGATCATCGCCACGTCGGAGCCGGTGCGCGACAGGATCGTGGTGTTGACCCGCGCCATGCCGTCCGCCACCAGCGCGACGAGGTCGTTGAGCCCCGCCTCGGCCTCGGGCTTCGGATTCTCGATGGAGAGGGCCATACCCAAGATCCGCGACCTCCAGTCCGGTTCCCCCGCTCGGGGCGGCGATCCCTTCGCACGCGCCTCGCGGCGCCGCAACATCGGCGCGGGTGAGATATGGTGCGAACAGAACGCGCAGAGCACGCGACGAATGCGCCGGTGACCCGTGAACTCTTCGAAGAAACCCGATGATCGTCCTGATTTCTGCGAATGATCCGGTGCTGATCGGCTTCGCCCGCTCGGTGCTCGAGGCGGCCGAGATCCCGGTCCTGGTGGCTGACACCCATATGAGCGTGATGGAGGGCTCGATCGGGGCGTTCGGTCAGCGCCTGATGGTGCCGGGGGATTGGGCGCCCCAGGCCCGCCGGTTGCTGAAGGATGCCGGGCTCGCCCACGAGTTGCGCGACCCGTGAGCCCGGAACCGGACGCGTTTCTGGGCGGGATCCTGCGCCTGCACCAGCCGCCCCGGGGGGCGCACCGGGCCGGCACTGACGCCGTGCTGCTCGCCCGGCTGTTGGCGCCGGCGCCGGGGGATCGGCTCTGCGATGTCGGCGCCGGCACCGGCGCAGTGGGCCTCGCTTGTGCAGCGCTCCACCCCGGCACCCGCCCGACCCTGGTGGAGCGCGATCCGGAACTGGCGGCGCTGGCCCGCGCCAACGCCGCGCTGAACGGCATCGACGCTTCGGTGATCGAGGCCGACGTGCTGGCCTCTGGGGCCGAGCGCCGCGCCGCCGGGCTGGAGCCCGACAGCTTCGACCTCGTCCTGACCAATCCGCCGTTCTTCACCGCGGGCCGCCACCGCCCCTCGCCGCATGCCGGCAAGGCGACGGCGCACACGTTTCCCGAGGATGGACTGGATCTCTGGATCCGCGCCTGCACGGCGATCCTGCGGCCGGGAGGCCGGCTCGGGCTGATCCACCGGGCCGACGCCCTGCCGGCCTGCCTCGACGCCCTCAAGGGCCGCTACGGCGGGATCGCGGTCCGTCCGGTCCAGGCCAGGGCCGAGGCTCCGGCGATCCGGGTGCTGATCGCCGCGACAAGGGGCAGCCGAGCGGCACTGAGCCTATTGCCCCCCCTGGTGTTGCACGGCCCAGACCCGAAAATCTTCACCCCGGAGGCGGAGGCGCTCCACCGGGGCGCCCCCTGGCCGTCAGCCTGATCAGGCTGCGAGTGCGGTCGGCGCCACGTCGTGAATCCCCAAGAACCGCTCGACCGCGGGCAGGTCCGAAAACCCCAGAAATTCCGGACGCAGGGGCTCGGGCAGCCCGTCGAAATTGAGCCCCGGGAAGGTGTCGGGATGCGGGTAGAGCTGCCACTCGGCCCCCGGCTCCACGGGCGGGAACAGGATCGCGACCTTCTCGTCGCCCAGCCGCACGATCCGGGTCGGGCTGTACGACAGGGTCTCGATGCTCCAGTTCCGGTGCTGGTCCCGGCGGGCCTTCAGGGTACGGCGGCTCGTCGCGCGATGCATGGCGGTCTCCTGCGGTTGGGGGATGGTGTGGGGGTTCAGGCGGCGCTGCGTCGGCCGGTGCGCTTCGGCCAGCCGAGCGCCACGAGGCGCGCCTTGGCGTAGTCGCGGACCTCGTCCCGGGTGCCGGGCGGCATCGCCGCCAGGATCGCCTGGGTGGCGCCGTCGAGCATCAGGTCGGTGACCGCATTGATGGTCTCGGCCTCGTCGATCCGGCGCTTGAGGTCGCCCTCGGCCTCGGTGACCTCGTCGAAGGGCTGGGCCTCCTCGAAATCCTCGTCCACCGCCCGGACGGTGGGCAGATGCGCGCGGAACTCGTCGGCCTCCTCCTCGGAATAGACCAGGCCGTGCAGCTCGATCAGCTTGAGGATGACGCGGTCCTTCCCGCGCTTCTCGGCCATGGCGTAAACGTAGGCCGCCTGCTTCCCCGAGACGCGATAGTTCACGTTGACCAAAGCCTCGCCCATCGACCACTCGATCCGGTCGGCGGCCGGCTTGGCGCCCGCCTTCGCCCCGGGCAGGCGCCCGGTGACCAGCAGCACGGCCTCGTCGCGCTCGGCCCGGATGATGGCCGGCGGGTCGAACACGATCCCGGCCTGCGCGGCGATGCGCTCCAGGGTCTTGTGGTAGATCACGGCCGTGCCCTGCACGCGCCAGACGTTGCCCCCGAAGGGCTCCCCGTAGCGCACCAGGATGTCGGCGATCTGCTTGTCGGCGGTTCGCATGCGGGGCTCGTTCCGGTGAGAGGCAGCTGCGTCATCCACAGCTTTCTACGGCGACTCTCTTTGTTCCTGTTTTGTTTCTCCGTATATGCGGGATCGCAGGGGCATGCGCAAGGGTCGGGGCGGGCTGCCCGCATCGATTGGAGGGGGCTGCGTCAGTGCGCGCGGGGGCGTCGCGGGCGCTCGGAACGGGTCCGGTCGTCGGTCGATTTTGGGGATCGGTTCGAGGCGGGGGGGGCGGTGATGGCGCGGTCGTTCGGATTTTGCGATGCGGCTCAGGACGGCGACTGGCCCGATCGCACCTCTCTCCAACCCAACTCCCTCATCCTGAGGCGCGAGCGCAGCGAGCCTCGAAGGAGCCCTCCAGGGATCGCGCGACCGGCTGGGGGGCTCCTTCGAGGCTTGCGCTGCGCGCAAGCACCTCAGCGACTGTGTTGGGCGTCAAGCGGTTTGCCATGGTTTCTGATCCCGGATCATGGCGTTGAGGATGGTGAGGAGCTTTCGGGCGACGGCGACGACGGCGACGATCTTGGGCTTGCCGGCAGCGACCAGCCGGTCGCGGAACAGCTTGAGCACCGGGTTGTGCCGGCAGGCAGTCAGTGCCGCCAGGAACAGCGCCGTGCGCACGCTCTTGCGCCCGCCGGCCACCATGGCGCGGCCCTTCCACTTGCCGGACTCGCGCACGAACGGGGCGAGGCCGGCCAGCGCGGCGATCTGCCGGGCCGT
>NZ_FOTK01000050.1 GCF_900114535.1 Methylobacterium pseudosasicola
CCATGGGAGAATGGCTACGTCGAAAGCTTCAACGCACGGATTCGTGACGAACTTCTAAACGGCGAAATCTTCTACACACTCAGGGAGGCGCAGATCGTGATCGAAAGCTGGAGGCGGCACTACAACACCGTACGCCCGCACGCCTCACTGGGATACCGGCCGCCGGCACCGGAAGTGTTCATGCCAGCCTTCACCGCTTGGCCGGCTGCGCTCGCCCGACCAGCTCCGCCGGCCAAGCTACCCGTGGTGGAGCGGCCAACCGTGCACTAACTTTAACCTTGGACCACCCCGTGGGGGCCGATCAAACCTGGATAAATGGTATCAAACGTGGCGCAGCCTTCGCTGTCCGTCGTCTGCGTGCCGCGTAAGAACGTCTGCCCCGATGTATCGATGGAGCGGTCGTCGCCCTGCCCCGGATATCCGGAGTACAGCCCGCGTGCGTCGCAATGCCAGATGTCGATGCGAGCATCGGCCACTGGCGTGCATGGACCAGCATGGATGACCCGCAAGCGCAGGCGCAAGGGAATGCCATCACGACCCTCGGTGATATCAATACGAACGAGCTTTGGATCGACGTAGAACGGCCCCTCGATGGATTGGGGCGTCAACACACACATGGAGTCTTCCGACACCGCCATCGTCTGGAGCAAGGAAGCTGCCTGAGCGCCGTGCGGGACCAAACCCGTAGGGGCGACTGTCAGACCAGCCAAGAAACGACGACGTGACGCTGTCCAAGCGTGAAGAGGCATCGAAGCTCCGGATCGAACCATTCTGGCGTTGGGGGCGCTAGATGGTCGGTTTGTGTTTCCCTTTTGCTTCCAGTCGGATCACCTATCCTCCCGGCACCGGACTGACGTCCGCTTTTGAGGCCTGAAGGTGGCGTCGGGTGTATCAGCGTTGGGTCGGAAGCAGGATGGCCGCTTATCCAGCCGTCCTTCTCCGAAGCAGCCGTTCTGCTTACGGCCAGTTAAAGTCTCGCCGACTGGCGTCTCTGAACGGCGGGGTCGGGTGGAAAATGGACTGGCCGCTCTTAGCTTGCATTCGCGAATACAGGGCATTCGACAGCAGCTCGAAACTACAAATTTATGAGCCGCCCCTATGCATCGATGCCGATTGCGCATCAATCGATCCAAAGATGATGTTGGACACGAAAAAGGCTCTGCTCCACTGATCACGCTGAACGAAGGCTACCGTTGCTTTGTAAGCAGCGAGACGGGCCTCGACATCGGAGGATCGCCGTGGCTCAAGCAGGGCAAGCGCTCAAGCAGACCAAGGTCAGATACGTCATCCTGGCGCTGATCTTCCTCGCAACGACCTTCAACTACGTCGATCGCGCGACCCTGTCGGTCGCCGCCTCGTCGATGCGGACCGAATTCGGTTTCGACGCGATCACGATGGGCCTCGCCTTCTCGGCCTTCGGCTGGGCTTACACGGCGATGCAGATCCCAGGCGGCTGGGTGCTCGACAGGTACGGCGCCCGCCTCGTTTACGGCATCGGCCTGATCCTCTGGTCGGCCCTCACGATGATGCAGGGCCTCGTCCACATCGTCTCCTTCACCTTCCTGGCGCTGTTCGCCCTGCGCTTTCTCATGGGGATCGCGGAGGCGCCGGCCTTCCCGGCCAACAGCCGCCTCACCGTGATGTGGTTCCCCACGAAGGAACGTGCCTTCGCGACCTCGATCTTCCAGTCCGCCCAGTACTTTGCGCTGGCTGTGTTCACCCCGGTCATGACGTGGATCCTGCACGCCCATAGCTGGCAGGCGATCTTTTATTGGGCTGGCGGCGTCGGCATCATCCTCGGCGTCGTTTGGCTGTTCTACGTCCACGAGCCGCGCCACCATCGAGGCGTGAACCAGGGTGAACTCGACTACATTGAAGCCGGTGGCGGCATGCCGAACATGGGCGACAAGCGCGATCACATCCGCTGGTCCGAGGTCAAGGCCCTCGTCAGCAATCGCATGATGATCGGCATCTATATAGGCCAGTTCTGCCTCACCACGATCACGTGGTTCTTCCTGACGTGGTTCCCGACCTACCTGCTCGAAGCGCGGGGCATGTCGATCCTCAAGGTCGGCCTCGTGGCGGCGATCCCGGCAATCTGCGGCTTCCTCGGCGGCCTCGCGGGCGGCCTATGGTCGGACTGGATGCTCCGGCGCGGCTTCAGCCTCACGACTGCGCGCAAGACGCCGATCATCGTCGGCCTACTGTTCTCCAGCACGATCGTGCTCGCCAACTACGTGCCGTCCGACGTGTTCGTGATCGTGGTGATGAGTGTCGCCTTCTTTGCCAAGGGCATCGGCAATCTCGGCTGGTGCATCGTCGGCGATGTCTCGCCAAAGCAGATCATGGGCGTCAGCGGCGGCATCTTCAATCTGTGCGGCAACCTCGCCAGCATCGTCACGCCGCTCGCCATCGGCATCATCGTGAAGGAGATGGGCTCCTTCGACCTCGCCCTCGTCTACATCGGTGTGGTCGCGCTGATCGGCGCTCTTTCCTACCTCGTCATCGTCGGGCCGCTGAACCGCCTTGAGATCCGCATCGACGAGCGCGCTCCGGATGCCGAGCCCGTCCTGCCGCACGACATCGGCACCGCCCGGGCCTGAGCGCCCCAATCCCAAACTCTGGAGGACTTCATGGCTCAGGACACCGTCACCGGCATCCGCTTGCGCTCGGTCTACCTGCCGCTCAAGACCCCGATCAGCGACGCCAAAGTGCTGACCGGCCGGCAAAAGCCGATGACCGAGATTGCTATCCTGTTTTGCGAGGTCGAGACCTCGGACGGTCACCGCGGCCTCGGTATCAGCTACTCGAAGCGAGCCGGCGGGCCGGGACAGTTCGCCCATGCCTGCGAAATAGCCCCCTCGCTCCTTGGGGAAGACCCGAGCGACATCGCCAAGGCTTGGGACAAGCTCGCCTGGGCCGGAGCCTCGGTGGGCCGCAGCGGTCTCGCCGTGCAGGCGATCGGCGCCTTCGACGTGGCCCTCTGGGACCTGAAGGCAAAGCGCGCCGGCCTCTCGCTCGCCAAGCTCCTCGGGGCGCAACGCGACAGCGTGCGCTGCTACAACACCTCCGGCGGGTTCCTGCACACCCCGCTGGAGGAGCTTCTGGTCAACACCGACCGCTCCCGTGAGAAGGGCATCGGCGGCATCAAGCTGAAGGTCGGGCAACCGGATTGGGCCCTCGACATCGAGCGGGTCTCCCGCGTTCGGGAACATCTTGGCGAGGCGTTCCCACTGATGGTCGATGCCAACCAGCAATGGGATCGTCCGACCGCGATGCGGATGGGCCGGATCTTCGAGCAGTTCAACCTGATCTGGATCGAGGAGCCGCTCGATTGCTACGACGCCGCCGGCCACGCGTCTCTGGCCGCCGCCCTCGACACGCCGATCGCCACCGGCGAGATGCTGACGAGCGTGTCCGAACATTGGGACTTCATCCGCCAGAACGGCGCCGACTTCCTGATGCCGGACGCGCCCCGGGTCGGTGGCATCACGCCCTACCTGAAGGTGGCGACGCTGGCCGAGTTCGCCGGCATGACCATCGCCCCACACTTCTCGATGGAGCTGCACATCCACCTCGCGGCTGCCATGCAGCGGGAGCCGTGGGTGGAGCATTTCGAGTGGCTGGAGCCGCTATTCAACGAACGCCTTGAGCTGAAAGATGGGCGGATGCTGGTGCCGACGCGCCCTGGCCTCGGCATCAGCCTCAGCGAGCAGGCGTTGACATGGACCCGGGAGCTCGCAGGGTTCGGAAGTCTCAGCTGATCGCTTCTTCGGGGTCCCCCTTAGTACCACATGCCAGATCGGCACACCCTCCGTCGTCCGCTTTCGGGCAATAAGCAAATTGTCTGGGACGACCGAATGGGGTCGGGAAGAGCTGGTCCGCTTTCCCGACTAGCCTTCTCCGAAGCGGACCAGCCGCTTACGGCCAGATTCCGCCACACCGGACCATCAGTGCGCGCAGAACCAGACGTTCGGCTTGGCGCCCATCTCGGTCATAAATTGAGCCGCGGACGCTCCTCAATAGCGGACGTTCCCCGTGACGGGCGCGGTGGCGCGTTTGCATAAGGGCAGCTTATGGAGCGCCCCGGCGTTCCGCGACCGTGCGCGGCTCAGCTCGCATCCTGTGAAGAGCCGTTTCCAGCTTGTCGAAGAACAGGGGTATACGATTGGATGCGGTGATGGATTGGACGCCCCAGACTGCATCGACATGCCAAATTGGCGTGTATCAAGCATTAATTGCCAGCAAGGGCTTCTAGGTGAAGGAGGTCAACGTCCTGCGGGCACGCTCGGCGTCTTGTTCCTCGGTCCAGGTGCGCATGTAGGCCCAGATCTGTATCCCATCCCCGCGGTTCCTTTAGGATAGTTCGATAATGTCCGGTCTGTTTTAATTGGTCCGATCAGGGGCTTAAGCCACGTGGAAAGCGGTCTGTCAGAGGTACACCCAAATCGAACCGGCTCGATCGGCTGCTATGAGTGGATTTTGTTAAAAAACGCGAAGGCAGCACGCCGAGCGTCATCCCAGACGGCGCCGCGTAGAATAATCGTCTCTAATCGTAGATGCGTTCCCGCTGGCGCGGCGCGTTCCTGGCGATGGAATAGTAGGACCTCCTCCATCTTAAGGTGTTCGCAGAGCTGCTTTGGCCCGGTCACGAGTTTTTCAACAAAATCGGTGGATAGCGGATATTTAAAAGCAACGTAGCGGATGTCCGGAACACGATTGAAGCAGACGCTCCTTGCTCCGAGCTAACGATTGAGCAAGCGCTTGCGTCGCTGCCAACTGGCTGCCTTGCGCAGGATCTGCGAGAGCTGCTCTATCGAGTACGGCCTGTGCCAGCAGCTCGAACCCATAGGTCCCATTCTGCGCCAGCACGTGACTGTAGCCCGAGGTCAGCACTACGGTTAGATCGTGATAGAGGCGGCGGATCTCCTGCCCCAGCTCGATCCCGCTCATACCCGGCATCATCACGTCCGAGAAGACCACGTCGAACCGCTCGGGGTTCTTCGCCAACTCGGCCAGTGCCGCATTGCCGTCCACTGCCAAGGTCGGGGCGTAGCCGAGGTCGCTTAGGCTCTGTACCGCGAAGGTTCCGACATCGACGTTGTCCTCGACCACGAGCACGCGCGTGCCGTGGCCATCGACCAGCGCCACCGGCTCCACGGCTGCCTTCGCTAGCGCTCGGGCAGCCACGCGAGAGAGGTAGACGGTGATCGTCGTGCCCTCGCCCAAGATGCTAGCCACGGTGACGTCTGACCTGACCGGTATTTTGGACCGAGCCTGTTGCGAGGTTACTGTATGGTCGCGGCCATGGGTAGCCGGAAGGCCAGATCCGGGTAGCTGACGGGCGCGGGCGGCCGATAGCCCAGCGACGAATGCGGTCGGATGCAGTTGTACGTGGTTTGCCATAGACCGATGACGATCTGCGCCTCCTTCAGCGAGTAGAAGTTCTCCTGGCGTAGGCACTCGTCCCGAAATTTGCCGTTGAAGCTCTCACAGTACCCGTTCTCCCACGGCGATCCTGACGCGATGTACTGGATCTGTGGCCCCGTCTTGGCGACCCACTTGCGCAGCGCCTTTGAGATCATCTCAGGGCCATTATCGCAGCGGATGTGCTCGGGGATGCCGTGCAGGCACATGGCATCGGCCAGCGCCTCGATCACGCCGACGCTGTTGATACGCCGTGCCACCTTCAGCGCCAGGCACGCCCGGCTATGCTCGTCGATCAGCGTCAGGATGCGTAGGCTTCGGCCGTCGTGGGTCTGAGCCTGCACGAAGTCGAAGCTCCAGACGTGGTTGCGGTGGAGCGGTCGTAGCCGCACGCATGAGCCGTCGTTCAGCCATAGGCGGCTGCGGGGTCTCTGTCGGCTAGGGACTTTGAGCCCCTCACGACGCCAGATGCGCTGAACCCGGTCCTTGCCCACTTGCCAGCCGGCTGCCTGTAGCAGCGCGGTGACGCGGCGGTATCTGTCGCGCCCATACTCGGACGCCAGGGCGATGATGGCGCGGGTCAGCTCATCCTCGTCGGCCGGCACGGTGGGCACGTAGCGCTGCGTACCCCGATGCTGGCCGACGATCCGGCAGGCGTGACGCTCCGAGAGGCCGTACTTCTCGCGGATGCCGTCGACCGCCTGCCAGCGTCGCTCGGGGGCTACAAGTTTCCCGAGGCGACGTCCGCTAGAACTTGTTTCTCCAAGGACAAGTCGGCTACCAGCCGCCGCAATCGAGCGTTCTCGCGCTCTAGATCCTTCATCTTCTTGGCTTGATCGACCTTCAGGCCGCCGTACTCCTTACGCCAGCGGTGGTAACTCTGCTCGGAGACATCCGCTCCCTTGCATGCGACGGCGATGCTCTTTCCCTGGGCCGTCTGCACATCGATCTGGCGCAACATCAGCACGACCTGCTCCGCACTTGGCTTCTGACCTCGCTTCATCCCCAACTCCTCTGGTCCTGGCTGATCCTCTCAATCAGCCCGGTCCAAAGCCAGCCGATCAGGTCAGACCCTGGCAGCCTGATCGTCTGAGCCAAGGCCGGTGATCGTCGTGGCCCTGCCACAGCGACACCACGCAAGGGACACGACCCTGCCCTTTGGAGACTATGCGGGCATGCCCCAGCTGTGATTGACCCAATGAGGCCGCGCACCAAAGGATCTTGTCTTCAGAACCGGAAGTTCACTCCAAAACATTCAAGCCGTCGCCCGGTCGCTACTATCAAATCACGCTCGGAGGCCGGAGATCCTGCGCACAGGGAGCCATTCCCCCCACGATCACGTCCTCCGCCGTTCTGATCGAGTGTATGGTCCCGTGATGAGAAGTGCGTAACCGTCATCATCTGAGTCATGTTGCCGATCAGCGCTCGATGGATAGGGATGAAGCGTCCTAGCTCAGCACCTGGGGGGACCGTCCGTGAATCATCGTATCGCCGCCATCTCGCTCGCAGCCGCCTTGAGCGCCTGCCAGGCTGCCGCTCCCGAACCTCGGCAATCTGTGGTCTTGCAGGAGGACCTCAGTCGGCTCAGGGCCGATCGGGATGCGGGCCGGATCTCGTACACAGAATGGGCGCAGCGGACTGGGGCGGCGGCACGCGCGAGCGTGGTGCTGACGCCTGAGCAGGAGCAGGCGATCGCCTTCCGCATGCAGCTCGCGCGCCGTGTCGATGCGGGCGAGCTGACCCCGGCGCAGTTCGAGCAGGAGAGTGCCCGGGCCCTGGAGCGCCTGAAAGCCGCCCAGGGCAATGCCCGAACCCGGAGCTGACGAGCGCGGTTCCGACGCCACTCGCTCAGCGGGCACGAGGCCAATATTGTTTTGACGAAACTTGAATTGGCTTTTCACCCGCCAGTTGTATGAAGTTTCTGTGATGCCGTCTTTGACGTAGCACAAACTTAACTGCGCGGAGCCATAGCGGAAGGAGAAACAATACGATCTTTGAGATCTGGGGGAACGACCGTGCGCCTGTTCGATGCCGACCTGCGTGACTTGATGGACGCGATCGACCGCTCGCGCGCCCGCACCGAGTTCGCCCCCGACGGCACCATCCTCACCGCCAATCCGATCTTTCTCGAACTCCTCGGCTATACCCTCGCCGAGTTGCAGGGGCGCAACCACAGCACGTTTATGCCGGCGGCCGAGCGCGATGCACCGTCCTACCGGGCATTCTGGGAAGCGCCGCGGCGCGGCGAGCCGCAGACCCGCGAGTTCAAGCGCGTGGCCAAGGATGGTCGCACGGTCTGGATCCAGGCTACGTACAATCCCGTGCTCGACCGGGCGGGACGCGTGCGCAGGATCGTCAAGTTCGCTTCCGACGTCACCGCGCAGGTCGAGCGCAGTCATCGATCAAGCCGGCCAGCTCGACGCCCTGCAACGGTCGCAGGCCGTCATCGAGTTCGCCCTCGACGGTACCATCCTGACCGCCAATCCGAACTTCCTCGACGCGGTCGGCTACCGGCTCGAGGAGATCCGAGGGCGACACCACAGCCTGTTCGTCGATGCCGTCGAGCAGCACGGCTCCGCATACCGTGGGTTCTGGGCCCAATTCGCGCGCGGCGAGTTCGCCGCGGGCGAGTTTCGGCGTATCGCCAAGTGCGGTCGCGAGGTTTGGATCCAGGCGAGCTACAACCCGATCCGAGATCGCGACGGTGTGCCGAAGAAGGTGGTGAAGTTCGCAACCGACATCACCGCGCAGGTGCAGGACCGCCAGCGCCGGGCCGAGGCACAGCGGACGATCGGCACCGACCTCGACGCGATCGGTGAGGCGGTCGAGGCTGTTACCCGGCAGACCGCGGAGGCCGCCGGCATCGTGGGGCAGGTGTCGAGCGACATCCAGGCGGTGGCCTCGGGTGCGAAGGAGCTGTCGGCCTCGGTCGGCGAGATCAGCCAGCAGGTCAGCCACGCCGCGCGCATGGCCAGCGAGGCGGTCGAGCAGGCGCGCCACACCGGCAGCATCGTCGAGGGGCTGAGCGGCCAGGCGGCGCAGATCGGTGAGGTGGTGACCATGATCCAGGGCATCGCCTCGCAGACCAATCTCCTCGCCCTTAACGCCACGATCGAAGCGGCGCGGGCTGGCGCGTCCGGTAAGGGGTTCGCAGTCGTGGCCTCCGAGGTGAAGGCCTTGGCCGAGCAGACCGCCAAGGCCACCGATCAGATCCGGGTGCAGATCACCGCGACCCAGGCGGCCACGCGCGAGGCGGTGGGCGCGATCGGCTCGATCCAGGGCACGATCCGCTCCCTCGACGAAGTCTCGGCGGCGATCGCGGCGGCGGTGGAGGAGCAGTCGGCGGTGACCCGGGAGATGTCGGGCAGCATGCACACGGCCGCTCATGGCGTGACGACGATCGCCGGCGGCATGGAGGCGATCGCCCGGGTGAGCGAGCAGCTCGATGCCGCCACCCAGCAGGTCCGTGTCGCTGCCCGGGCGGTGGGCTGAGGTCATGGGCGACCAACGCAGCCCGTCCGGTCCCGAACTATGCGATGCGTCCCGCCGCGAGAACGGCTGCGGCGATGAAGCTGTCGTCCGAGCCATCCTCGACGGTGCGCTCGAGGATCTGATCCGCGTCGCAGTCGAAGCGGGGCCGGAACCCTACGGGGTGAGTTGTACCCGGATCGACCGAGCGATCGATCGTCGGATCGCACCTCATGTCGGGTTACCGTGGGCCCGGGCGAGAGCCGAAGCTCTAAGGCATCAGCTCAAGGCTGGCTTGCGCAGACGGTGGGAGGCTAATCCATGACCGGAATAGTCGTCCCAATGCAGCCAGGGGGGAATGAAGCATTCTCGCTCACGCGCATCGACGTCGTGGCGATCGAGCTGCTGGCGGAGGGGCGTGCGGCGACCCTGTCGGCGGCGCGGCTCGACGCGATCCTTGCTCACCTCAACGGACATCGCGCAGATCTCGTCGCGGTGATCGCCGAGCTGCGGTCCCGGCCGTCGAGCGGCGACGCTCGGATCGATGCCCTCAACGCCAATCTGAGCGTCGAGGCGAGCAAGGGCTTGGCTCAGATCGACCTGTTCATCGGTCAGGCCGAGATCTGCGCCGGCGCGGCGAGATCCGACGATCTGCCAACCTGATCCTCAACCAAATCGACGAAGGCTCAGACCGAGCCTTCATCACGGAGTGGGTAAAATCGAGCGCCAACGCCGAGTGTCGCGGACCCTCGGGACGCAGGCCTAGCACCGCCAGCACACGATCGCACGCTGCGGCATCGGCGACCGCCCCGCCATTCTCCAGGGTGACCACCACGCTCGGATCGACGCGGGCGAGCCCTGCGACGGTCGCGATCGTGTAGGCGCCCCGTGCGCGTGCCGCTCGGACGCGCATGGCTAACGCCTGATCTAAGGTTCGGGGCTCGTCGTCGGGTGTCCACATCGGTGCGCACTACGCGACAGCGAGAGCCAACGTTGCCTACGCACGGACTTTTGAGGTGATGCTACTGCATCCCGGCGGGTCTGGGACGCGGCAGGCCGCTCTCGGTGAGGCCGAGAAACAGCGTGAGATGCTCCACCGCGGCGAGCGACAGCGCGCAACCCGCACCGCGTTCGACGGTTACGAGCCCCTCCGAGGTGAGACCGGCCAGGCGCGCCGCATCCATCAGCGACAGACCCATCCGTCCGCGGGCTGGACCGGCGTGCAGGGCGAGGTTGCGCAGCAGATCCCGTCGTCGCTCCTCGCGTTCGTTCATCGCCTAAACCAAACACGCCCGTAAAACTGCCGACGTCAGGCAGCCCTGCGGTCCTTCCGGTCCCTCTCAGCCATGGCGCCGGGCTGGCCGAGGCCGATCGCCTTCGCCAGCATGGAGCGACGCTCAGCATATTCAGGTGCGACCATCGGGTAGTCGGCCGGTAGAGCAAAGCGCTCACGGTAGCTGCGCGGGTCGAGCCCGTGGCTGGTGAGGTGGCGCTTGAGCGTCTTGTAGGCCTTGCCGTCGATGAAGCTGACGATCCCGTCGGGCCGGATCGACCTGAGGACCTCGACCGAGCTCGGCCTGTCGATATCGGCGGCCCCGTGCGCTCCCTCGGGGAACATCGAACCACCGGAAGCGAGGCCGGCGACTGCGATGTGCACCCGGGCGATCAAAGCCGGCAGATCGGAGACTGGGACGGGGTTGTTCGCGACGTAGGCGGCGGTGATGGCGGCGGCTAGCTGGATGGTCGAGGTGCGGCTGGCGAAGGTCATTATAAATATGCACGTGGCTTCTGAGAGGGATGAAATACACTTCTAGGTTGATGCGGCTGGTTGCGCTTGTCCGAGAGCGTGCTACGGTTTGACCGAGAACGTGCCGCCGCGTTTTCGAGCACGCGCATCCAAGAAGTCGTTCGGCAGATCCGATGAGGACTTTGTTCTCGACTGCGGACGAAGAGCCCAAGAACAGTTTCCGACGCTGGCGTGAGACAGTGTTCGAGCGGATCGTGCCGGTTGAACTCACGGCCGCCAATCCAGAAGCGTTTCAGGGGACGATGGAGGCCGCAGAAATCGGCCCGCTGTCGATCACCCGCTTGACACAGAGCGCGATCCAGACGGAGGCGACCGCCGAGACGATCCGTCGGCACGGCAAACACGATACGCTGAACGTCGCACTGGTGCTGAGCGGTGAGGTCGCCAGTTCGCAGGACGATCGCACCGCGATCCAACGCGCTGGCGAGATCGTCGTGCTGGATCGCCGTCCGGCCATCATGGCGACTCGCGCCGACAGCCAGACGCTGTTCGTCGAGGTTTCCCGGGAACGGCTGGAGCGCGCGCTCGGATCGACGCGGCGGTACACGGCCCTGACCCTGGAGACGGATCAGGCGAGCACGTCGCTGGTCACCACCTTCTTCAATCAGTTGGTGCGCACCTACGCCGGTCTGCCTTTGGACACCGCCAACCAGATGGCCGCGATCGGGATCGATCTGCTCATCGCCGGCATCGCCGAGCGCCTCGCGCGGGAGACGCCAAAGCCGCTGCAGGGCACGCTCATCGTGCGACGGGCTATGGCTTACATTGAGGCCCACTTCGGCGATCCGAACCTGGACCCATCCACGCTCGCAGCTGCTGTCGGGGTGTCGCTGCGCTACCTACAGCAGCTGTTCCGCGGGCACGAGCGCAACATCGCCGATCAGATCTGGCGGCGGCGCTTGGAGATCGCGGCGCAGCGGCTGGCGGATCCCGGGTATGCCCACCTCACGGTGGGGACGCTGGCTTACGGCTGCGGGTTCGGCGACCAGGCACATTTCAACCGCAGGTTCAAGGATCGCTACGGCCTGCACCCCGGCGAGTACCGCTGGAGAGTCCTGAACGCCACGCACCCCGTCAGATGAAGGTAGGTGTCATCCGCCGTTGTTGCCGTGGCACACCATAAGTCTAACGGCCTGAAAGCAACCTCTGGGCGAGATTGTGCCCCTAGAGGTTGTAGGCTACGGTCGCGATCATCGTCATTGAACTGATCGTGAGCGCGATGATCCATGATGCCCATCGGCGAACCGTGACGACGCGAGCAGGTGCGCTCGCCCACATAGCCGATCTGCTCGGCGTGCCGATCACCAAGTTCTACGATCCCCACCTGATCCGTGGCGCACTCGAAGGCCGCGGGGAGGAGGCAGCCGCGGTGTTCGCACTGGTGCAAGCCTATCTCGCGATCGACGATGCCGAGACGCGCCATCGCAGCATCCAGGTCGTGCGGGCGATGGCGCAGGCCGGTCGCGTTTGAGGGTATGATACGAGGCGTTCAGCCCGCGCATGGTACCGACCGGGGGCGATCGCGCGATGGCAGACCCGCGACCCGGATGATCCACCGATCCAGTCGTCGGGGGACGACCTTCGAGCTCAGGCGAGCGCCTTGATCGGGGGCACAGCGAACAGCGCCCGTAGCCGCGCCAATTCCAGTTCGGACGCCGGCAAGGTCGGCGCCGGGCGCGCGAACAGGTAGCCCTGCATCTGCTCGCAGTGCAGCTCGCGCAGGATCGCCAGCTGCTCGGCGGTCTCGACCCCCTCGACCGTGACCTGCAAACCGAGGTTGTGCCCGAGGTTCACGATCGCCCGCACGATCGCCAGCGTGTCGGCGTGCTGGCCGAGCCGGCGCACGAACGACTGATCGACCTTGATCTTGTCGAACCGGAACTGCTGCAGGTAGCTCAGCGACGAGTACCCGGTGCCGAAGTCGTCGAGCGCCAGGCGCACGCCCAGTCCGCGCAGGTCGGTCAGCACCCGCACGGCCTTCGCCGCATCCTGGATGAACACGCTCTCGGTGATCTCGATCACCAGCCGCGCCGGGGCGAGCCCGTGACGCGCCAACGCCGCAGCGACGACCGTCGGGACGTCGGACTGGCGGAACTGGGTCGGGGAGACGTTGACCGAGACCCGCCATGGCTGCGGCCAGGCCGCGGCCGCCGCGCAGGCGGTGTCGATCACCCATTCGCCGATCCGCCCGATCAAGTCGGCCTGCTCGGCCACCGGGATGAACTCGGCCGGCGAGACGAAGCCGCGCTCCGGGTGCTGCCAGCGGATCAGCGCCTCGAAGGTCTCGATCTCGCCGGTGCGGGCGTTGACGATCGGCTGGTAGAACAGCCGCAGCTCGTCGCGGGCGATCGCGCCGCCGAGCTCGTGCTCGAGCTGCCGCCGCGCCTGCAGCTCGGCGTCCATCGCCGCCTCGAAGAAACGGACCGCGCCGCGTCCCTCGTCCTTGACGCGATACAGCGCGGTGTCGGCGGCGCGCAGCAGCGCCTCAGCCGTGCGGCCGTCCCCGGGGTAGAGGGCGATGCCAGCCGAGGCGCCGATCTCGACGCGATGGTCGTCGATCCGAAACGGGCGACGCAGGCCCCCGACCAGGCGACCGGCGATCTCCGCGCCCCTCTGGGGCGCGCGCGCGCCGGTGAGCACCGCCACGAACTCGTCGCCCCCGACCCGGGCCAGGGTGTCGCTCGGGCGCAGCTCGGTCAGCATCCGCTTGGCCACCTGGACCAGCAGCGCGTCGCCGGTGGCGTGACCGTGCAGGTCGTTGACCGCCTTGAACCGGTCGAGGTCGAGATAGATCACCGCGACGCCGGTCCCGTCCAGGGCCGCGGCCTCGAGCGCCGGGCCGAGGCGCTGCTCCAGCAGGTAGCGGTTGGGCAGGTCGGTCAGGGCGTCGTGCAGGGCGAGGTGGCGGATGCGGGCCTCATCACGCTTACGGTCGGTGAGGTCGCGCAGGGCGACGGCGGTGGCGGGCTTGCCGCCGAACTCGATGGTGCGGCAGGACAGCTCGACCGGCACGTGCGTGCCGGCGGCGGTGCGAGCCTCGAACTCCTCCGGCCGCAGCTCCTCGGAGCGGCAGCGCGTCCGCCGCAGCAGCCCCGGCGTACTGGCCTGCGAGAACAGGTCGAGCACCGGTCGGCCGACGATTTGGTCGGGGGCCATCCCGAACAGGCGGGTACCGGCCTGGTTGACCTCTAACACCACCCCGTCACGGTGGATGAACAGCACCTCGTACGCGAGGTTGCTCAGCAGGCGCATGCGGTCGAGCTCACGCCGATCGCGCTGCGAGAGGTGCTGCTGCAGGGCCAAAGCCACGAGGCCGGCGATCAGCACCGCGAGGCTGACAGCGGCGATCGTCAGGGCGAGCGGGGTCGAGCCGAGCACGTAGCTCTCATCCGCTCGCGGCGCGATTGGCGCGACCGTAACCGCGGTCATGCCGGTGAAGTGCAGGCCGCAGATCGCCAGCGCGAGCCAACCGGTGACCTCGATGCGGCGGCCGAGGCTCGCCAGTACGCCGGCTCGTGCCAGGGCGAGGACTGAGAACGCGACGCTGACCAGGATCGAGGCGGCGACGTAGATGGGCTCGAACAGCACGAGGCTGGACGCGGCCATCGCGCCGACGCCGAGGTAGTGCATGCCGGTGATCGCCAGCCCGAGCACGGTGCCGGCCAGCACGATCCCGAGCGGGGTGGAGGATAACCGCCGCCACAGGCGCAGAGCGGCGAAGGCGCCGGCGACGGCCACGACGATCGAGCCGGCGGTGAGGTCGAGGTCGTAGGCGACCTGCGCCCCGGGCCGGAACGCCAGCATGGCGACGAAGTGCAGCGACCAGACGCTGCCCCCGAAGATGAGCGCGGCGATCAGCAGGGAGCACGGAAGCGGGCGGCCCCCGGCATCGGTGCGCGCCATCAGGGTGACGGTGGCGAAGCATCCGAGCGCGCATATCACCGCCGATAGGGCGATGAGGCGTAGGTCGTGCTGCTGCGCGACGCAGGTGAGGACGCGGATCATCGTCGGCTCAATCGTGACGACAGCGAATGGTCGTCAGCTCAATCGTAGAACAGAGATGCCTACCGATCGGTCATCAACCTGAGTGAGTTCGATCTTTGGTTGAGAAACGATAAAACAAAGCTCCGCGTTGTGTGGCGCGGCGCCGTCGGCACGGGACAGCCCTCGCTCATCGAAAAGTCCGTCACGGCCGAAGCTTCCTGCGCAGATCCTCGAGGATCCGTCGATCCGCCGTCAGCGCGTCGTCGTGATCGACGCCGATGATCGATCGCTAGCGCGCCAGGACGGCCTCGATCTTGGCTCTCAGCGTATGGAGGGTGAACGGCTTGACGATGTAGTTGTTCGCCCCGGCGTTCTTTGCCGCGATGACGTTCTCCATCTTGGACTCCGCCGTCACCATGATGAACGGTGTGGTCCGCAAGGTCTCCTCGGCGCGGGCGTGTCGGAGCAACTCGTAGCCGGTCATCGGCTGCATGTTCCAGTCGGTAATCACCAATCCGTACGGGCGACTTCTCAGGCGCGTCAACGCGGTGCTGCCGTCGGGGGCATCGTCGATCTCGCGGAACCCGATCTGCTTGAGCAGATTGCGGAGGATGCGGATCATGGTCTGGTAGTCGTCCACGACCAGGATCGGCATGCTGAAGTCGAGCGTCATACGGGATCGCTGTGGCTGAGCGTGAGGCCTCCGCCCACCGTAGGATCAAATCTGAAGCGAACGATGAATGGTCAGATATCAGCGATCGCGGTAGGCCGGCCTATAGTGAGGCGACGATGCTCCGCAATCGAGGCTGCTCTGCTGCGATCAATCCGAACGGACTCGACCCTCGTAGCGCTGACAAGACTCGCGATCGCGCATTGAACGGTTGTAGGTGTCGTTGAACAGCTGAGCCGGCTGGCTCGGGTCAGCCTTCGCGCGAATGTCCCGCACGACATCCCGCCCGTGGCCGATCACACTTGCCACCGTGTCCGCGTAGCCGGTGCAGGATGAATTAGCTTTGGGGCTCATGCCGTCGAAGGTCGCACCGAGCTGTCGGTTGGCGGTCGAAACGTCGCTCAGTGCGGCGAGGAACGAGGCTGTATCAGCCTTCGGACCGAGCGCCTCGAAGCGCTGCACCGCCCGGCGCAGGGCGAGGCTGGTCGCGAGGAGTCGGCGGGCCGGTGCGTCCTCCTGGAGCGTCGCCATCCGCCGCTCATCGCGGGCAAGCTCGCGCTCGAACAAGGCAGTGCCGTAGGCGTCCATCGCCTTGGCGGCCGTTTCGACCTTTGGCACGAGGATCGGGTGTTGCTCGCGAGCGAACTTGTACGCGTCCTCCTTGAACTCCCGAGTCGTCTGGTAGCGGGTCAGCGCCTTCAAGATCGGGTTGACCTCGCGCAGCGCCGCCAGCAGCTGGCGGGCTTGAGGGTCTACCTCAGGCACGGTGCCCGGTAGCGCGACCGCCTTTTCCAGCTCGTCGATCACCCCGTCGAAATCGACGATGCCGAAGTGGTACCAGGCGTTGGCCCCCAGCTTGGTGCCGAGCTTGAGCACGCGTTCGTTGTCGCGCCGGTACTCGGCGAGCTGACGTTCCAGGGGATGGGAGCGCACGAGGTGGTTCTGCACCTCGGTGTAGGCGTTCACCTTCGCTACCTGTTGCACCTCAGGGCCGGGTGGCGGTGCTACGCGCGCCGACGATCGAGCCGCGCTGGCCGAGGGAGGCGTGCTCTGCAGCAACGCCTGTGATGCTGCGGGTAGGGCCGGGAAGTCGCATTTGAAGGCTTCGATCAGGCTTTTGCGCACCGCCTCGTGGGTCTGGGCGCACTGGTACGCGATCGTGGGTCGGGCAGCCTCATTGCGCATGACCGTGTCCCGGAAACTGTCGCGCATCTTATTGATGCCTTGACGGATGCCGGGCCTCGCGACCTCAGGAACGCTGGGGCTCGCGGCACACTGCGCGTAGGCGGCGAAGAACGCGTCGCAGCTCTCGATGCCAACCGGGGCGACCGGCGTGATGGACGCCGCCGGCGCAGATGATGCGACCGTCAGGAGAGCAGCACTGAGGCAGCGCCTTATCCGCCTCGACGCCCCGGTCATGCCGCGCATCATCATCTCCGAAGTTTCAGAAGTCGCCGAGATCGCGCTAGAGGTTGCGCAGGGCGAGCAAGGGCACGAAGGCTGCGAGCGCCACGGGAATGGACCAGTACTCCATCCGGATCCAGAACAGCTTGTGCAGGCGGCGCAGCAGCACGCGCTGGTTCGTCACCGGGTCGATGAGCTCGCGCGGGGGCGTGCCGTTGAGACGGCGGCCGACGAGCCAGTTGGCGGCTGCGGCGGCGAACAGGCCGAGACTGACGGCGACGAACGTGAGTTCGGGATGCCCCAAGGCACGCAAGGCAAATCCGCTCAGCGCTCCGACGACGACGGCCGTGCCGACGATCACGGGGACGACGAGGATCCCCCAGCCCGACCAGATCAACAGCATAGTCCGGCTCGTGCGTCCGTGCAGGGAGGGAGGCGATCGCGTAGCGAGGCTCGCGACGTTCGGGGGATGCCTGCGTCGGTGAATGCGGCAAACGTGAGATGGCGACGAGAGTAGGTTATGGGGTGCCGATGAGCCGGAGCGCCCCTGTCGAGGATGGCGACGGCCGTCCCGGATCGGCGCAAGAGGTTCGATTGCGTCCGCCCGCCTTGGCCCGGTAGAGCGCCTCGTCCGCCCGCCGGTACAGATCGGCCAGCGCGGTGTCGGCCGCCACACAGCTTGCCAGCCCGACGCTGACGGTGATCGCCCCGGCGCCGATGCAGGCGGCACCGATCGCCAGCTTCGCGATCTCAGCGTGGATCCGCTCGGCGATGCGCAGCGCGCCCACCTGATCGGTATCGGGCAGCAGCACCGCGAACTCCTCGCCGCCTACGCGACACACGAGATCGGGGGGGCGGTGGACGCTGGCCGACAGGTGGCGCGCCAATCCCTGCAGGACCGCGTCGCCGACCTGATGCCCGTACCGGTCGTTGAAGCGCTTGAAATGATCAGCGTCCACGATGAGCAGCGACAGCGGCTCGCCCCCGCGCCGCGCCGCCTCCCAGGCCCGCGTACCGGTTTCCTCGAACGCCCGCCGGTTGGGCAGGCGCGTCAGCGCGTCGGTCAGCGATAGCCGCTCGAGCTCGGCCTGCATCACGGTGCGGCGGCGCAGCTCACGACCGAACAGCAGCGATAGGGCGATGGTCAGGCAGCACAGGGCCAGCACGATCGCGCCGATCACCAGGGCCTTGATCCGCCAGTCCGCGTCGATCGCCCCGGTGGCGAGCGCGACGTTCAGGATCAGCGGCAGCGCGCCGATCTGCGTGAAGGTGTACTGCCGCTCCACGCTGTCGCGTACCGAGGTCTCGATCAAGCTGCCGCTGCGCTCGCGCACGAAGCCCTTGAACGTCGCCGCCCCGGCGATGTTCGCGCCGATGTCGGCCTCGGTGTAGGGCTGGCGCATGACCCGCGTGCCATCGCGCAGGTACAGGTTGATCGCGCCCTCCCGGCCGAGATCGATCTGGCTGAACAGCCGCGTGAAGTACGACAGCTTCATGCTGCCCATCACCACCCCGCCGAACGCCCCGTCCGGCTTAGTGATCCGGCGGCTGAACGGCAGCATGCGCTCGCCGGTCAGGCGCGAGACCAGTGGGTGACCGATGAACAGGCCGAGGCCGGCGCGCGCCTTGTGCGCCTGAAAGTAGTCCCGGTCGGCGTAGTTGCCCTTGCGCGGCGGCACGGCGTCGAGGTCGGCGACGACGTCGCCGTTCTCGTCGAGGATGATCATCACGCCGATGTCGCGGGCGGTCGCGGCCCGGTCGAACAGGATCAGCTGGCGCAGGGCCGGGCTGACCTCGGCGACGCCGGGGGCCCTGAGGTTATCGACCGCCGCCTGGATTGACAGATCGAACAGCTCGACGTTGCGGGCTATGTCAGCCTCGAGGACCTGGAGCAGGTTCCTCGAGGTCAGCTGCGCTCTCTCCCAGGCGTCTTGGCGCAGGTCGAGCAGCATGAAGCCCGACGTGGCGAGCATGCCGACGGGGGCGATGACGCCGAGGCCGATCCATATTCGGGCTGCGTAAAATTCGCGCTTCAACCTTTGCAGCGAAGTCATCGGACGCTCGGGAGCATGCCTATCGAGCCATGATCTCATAGAAAGACTAATTTAAAGTTATGGTCGGTTGCGCTCTACCGAACATTGGGCCAGCTCATATCCCGCGATTGCTGACTTCAAAATGAGCGACGTTCATGGTCAGCGCTCGGAGAAGCGACTGTGGCGCGCGAGCATCAGGGTGTGGCAGCATCAGCACGGCTCGCCGTCTCGGGCTTCGAACGCGTGGCGATCTTGCCGACCCGCTCGATGCTGACGCCAGCGGCTTAGCTCCTGCGCCCCGCTAGGCGGACCACACAGACGAATTGGGGCCCGAGCACTTTCACATGAAATACCCCGGTAGAAGCTAGGCTCGTAGCACGGCGAGCAGCATCCAGAACGCGGAGACGTCTCTCACCGAGGTCGGGATCTCGATGCCGTCCGGCAACCGGATCATCGTGATCCAATTCGTCGGCTTGCGCCCCTCTCGACGATCGATCGGCGATGGGAAGAAGGCTTGGTCTGCGACGGCCGCCGCGTCGTTCCACTCAATCATGCCGCCACCGTCGCGTCGTCCTCAGGGGCTGAACCGGTCACCGGTCGGAACGCGCGCACGAGGTCGGCGTCGAGTTGGCCGGTCATGCGCGTCAGGACGTCGTAGGCCTGCCGGTCCTCCATCGGCGCCCTGTAGGGGCGTCGTTCGATCAGCGCCGCGTAAATGTCGCATACTGTAACCAACCGGACGAGATCCCGGATCTCGTTGGCCCTCAAACCGTCGGGATAGCCGGAGCCGTCGAGCATCTCGTGGTGCGAGCGGACCACCGCGAGCATAAGGTCGTCGAAGCCGGCGCCGGCCAGCATGGCGTGCCCGAGTGCCGGATGGGTGCGCATCACCGCGAGTTCCGCGGCGTCGAGCGGGGCCGGCTTGTTCAGGATCGCGGTCGGGATCCGGGTCTTGCCGACGTCGTGCAACAGCGCGGCTTTGACCAGGCGGTGGCGGTCGCTCGATCCGAGACCGAGCGCGCCTGAGAACGCGGCCGCCAGTCCGGCCACGAGCAGGCAGTGCTGGTGGGTGACGTCGTCGAACTGTTGGACGGCGGCGACCCAATCATGGACGCCGGCGTCCTGTATCGCCCTGACGATCAGCTCAGTGCCGTTCTCGACCACGGGCGGGGTGATCGACCGACCGGAGAAGAATGTCTCCGCGAGGAACAACCTCAGCCGAGGCGCCTGCTGGATGGTCGCCGCCGGGACAGACCGCCTCGTCCCGCGCATCTGAACGAGTTTGCCGTGGATGAGGCGCACGGCGCTCATCGCCGAGAAAGTACCGTTCGCCCCGAGGACGCGGGCCTGCGCCTCAGCGCGCGCGACGTTGCCGTGCACGAGGAACAGGTAGGGCGTGGGTTCACGACGCATGCGGCCCAGGAGATCGCGTAGGCGCACGATCGCTTCCGAGTTCAGTTCCTCGACATCGCTGACGATCAAACTCGGTGTGAGCGAGGGAACGGCGGCTTCATACAAGTCGTGGACGTGGCATCGCCCCAATGACGTAAGATCCCGGGCCAGACGCTGGGCGCGCTGGACGTCGTCACTGATCAGCAGGACCTCGCCGGGAGCTGCGACCGAATTGGCATCGGTGGGTATTGTCGGCATCGTCAGTCCGCTGTCTGGTCCATCACGCCGCCGTCCTCGAAAGGAGCGGTGTGAACACTGATGGATTTGGGCTGAAGATTTCTTACGCGGGTTTCCCGGACGGGGCCGCGGCGGCTCTACCGTCTGGGTCGAGCCTGTTCTGCCGGTGAGGTCGGGAATGTCATAGCGCAGACGTGACCGAGGTCGCTGGCCATCACGTCGCGGGCCCATCTCCGTCGCCCGCTCTCGATCAGCGTCAATCCAGCGGCTTGGGGGATCGTCTTCGCGCACGCCTTAGCGGCCGTCATCTGTCCAAACACCTCATCGCGGCTGCATGACCTCTGAGCTTGGAGGAAGTAGCCGTAATCGGCGAGTAGGCCGGCGCACGTGTCCTGCCCCGACGCCGGCGAGATGACGCTGACGGCCAGCGCCGAACCCATCCAAATCCAAGCTCGCATCCGCGCCCCAACGCGCATGCCCGAGAGCTGAGACTGGACCGGCTTTGGCATCGGTGTCTCACACGACCGAAACGAGGCGCTCTGAGCCTGAACTGAAGCGACAGGGGTGTCACGAGCGCTGATCGGCCTACTATGCTCGGCGTCGAGAAAAGCGTGTGTCGTCGAGGGCGGAGGTCCCGACGTCTTCCCGGCGCAGATACGGGCCGATCGCCTCCGGCGCCATCGGTCGGTGGAACAGGTAGCCCTGCATGGTTCGACAGCCCAGCGCCTGCAACAGCGCGGCCTGCTCGTGCGTCTCGACGCCCTCGACGACGCAGTCGAGTTTCAGGCTGCGGCTCAGCTCGAGGATGGAGCGGATGATCTTGCGCGCGCTGTCGTGCTCCATCAGTCCCTGGGTGAAACTCCGATCGATCTTCAGCTTATCGACCGGCAAGCGATGCACGTAGGCCAGCGAGGAATAGCCGGTTCCAAAATCATCGAGCGACAGGCTCACGCCCAGGGCCTTCAATCGCGCGAGACCGGCCTGCGCTTGAGCGAAATCGTCGATCATCGCCGTCTCGGTGGCCTCGAGCTGCAGACGGCTTGGATCGACGCCGCTAGCCTTGATCAAGGCGCAGAGCCGACCGACCGCTTCTGGCGCCGTGATGTCGGCCATGGACAGGTTGAACGACAGGCCGACATGCGCGGGCCACGTGGCCATCACGCGCAGCGCCTTGGCCAGCAGGATCTGCGTGAGCTCGTTGATCAGCCCGACGCGCTCGGCGACCGGGATGAACCGATCCGGAGATACCAGACCGAGTTCGGGACTGTGCCATCGTGCCAGCGCCTCGAACGCGACCGTGCGCTGTTGACCGACATCGACCATCGGTTGGAACACTAGGCTGAGTTCCGCGGCGAGGTCGGCGTGTCGCAGGGCGTGCTCGATCGCCCCTTGAAGCCGCATACGCGTCTCATGCTCGTGCGCGAACATCACCCACGTGCCGCGATGATGGGCTTTGGCCTCGTACAGGGCGAAATCGGCGCGCTCGACAAGCTGTGCCGCGGTCGTTCCGGCCTCGACGTACCGGGCGCAGCCGATCGATGCCCCGATCCGTGCGTTGAGGCCGTCGCAGGCGAACGGCCTGCTGACCGCGGCGATGATCGACCGGCACTGAACCTCAAGATCGTCGTCCCGGCCACGATGCACGATGATCAGCGCAAACTCGTCTCCGCCGAGGCGCGCCAGGGTGGATCCGCGCGGCACGACCGCTTTCAGCCTCTCGGCGACTTCCTCAAGAACGCGATCGCCGGCCACGTGGCCATGGGAGTCGTTGACGCCTTTGAAGCCGTCGAGATCGATGATGGCCAGGGTGAACCCGTCGCCCCCCGTCTCCGTGCAGCGGATCGCGGCATCGAGGGCGGGAAAGAAGCTGCGCCGGTTCGGCAGCCCCGTGAGCATGTCGGTCGCGGCCAACCGGAGGTTCTCGGCGCCGAGGGCTTCGAGCTTCTCGTTCTGCCCGACCAGGCGGGTGAAATCCCGGTAGTACACGAACAGGATGAATACCATCACGCCGCCGACGAGCAGCTGGTTGACGGCGATCGCCTTCAGGATCGCCTGCTGTTGGACGAGGGCGAACCCGACGAACGGCACGATCACGCAGACGGCGACGATCAACGCAGCGGAGCGCAGGTGCATCAGGCAGAACACGCACGCGATCGTGGTGATGGCGACGTAGAAGAACACGTGGAAATGCGCGATCTCGTCGCCGTACTGGGCCAGGGCCAGCGACCAGGCGAGGAATGCTGGCCCCAGCAGCGCGCACAGTCGGTTCGTCTGGCGCAACAGTGGGGCGTAACAGTCCGGCGGGAGGGCGGCGAGATCGAGCCGGGTCCAGGTCCAGGTGCGAGCGAGGCAGACCGCCCCCAACAGCAGCACCGGGACCACCACGAGTCCGGTCGGGGCGACTCCGAAATGGGTGTAGGCGAGGGCGCCTGAATTGATCGTCAGGATGACGTACAGTAACGGGACCTGCAGCTTCAGTGCCGTTAATTGAGCGGCCGCCAGGGCTGGCGCAGTTTCCGGAACCCGAAGGAGTGAGTATGCGTGACGAAGGGGCATCATGTTGCTCTTATTGGCAGCACATACCCTCCTATCTGAGGTCTAAATATTGAGTTATCAGCCAGGAACCATGCCTAGTCAGATTGAATAGTATAGATTCGAATGCGCCTTATATATGATTAATATTCATGCTTAAGGGAATGTAGCCTGTTCTAGGTTCAAACGCACCGTAGCTGTACTCACGATATGAACTCTGCGTGATTGAACTGCGAGGCTGGCATGCTGCAGCACTATGGGCACCTCATCGACCGAGGCAAGGATTTTTAAAATTTGACAGAACGCCCACCAATTTATCAGTCAATTGCTGCTTTGAAATAGTGCAAATGATGGCAAAATTCAGCAAATAGGACAGAAAGGTTTCACGATTTAGATGGCTATTGACAAAGGGAAGATGACACGATTGCTGAGTTTGAAAATGCTGCCGATAGCTGTAGCTGAGACGATCGAACCGTGGCTCGCCGTCGTCGATGCATTTCCCTCGTGTTCCGACCGAGTACTGCGAACCACGGTAGCGAGCGCCATCACAAATATTCGGCGGCGGGTCGTCGTGTCGGATCGCTTGGAAATGGATCTTGAGCGCGCACAAAATGCGACTATTGCGCTCGCAGGCGATGAAAGATGGATTGGCGTTGCCTCATCGAGCGACAAGGATGAAGCGATCGTCGCATTAAATACATTGATTATTTCCCTCCTAGATGCAAAGCCCAACGGGAGGGCTAAAGATCTCGGTCTTGACTGGTAGTATTCAAAAAATATGTGATCAATCGTAATGCCCGCATCACGCGATGATTAGATTTTGAGTTCAGTGCAAAAATATGAATGCGGTGCCGTGAACCAGCAGAGGCGATGAGAGATCAGGCTATTGCGATCACATCACGATGATCGAAACGGGTCGTTCATAATGCGTGGTCTAGCTCCACCGGATAGCCCACGGGGAGTGTCATGTCGGACAGTCGGAGAGAAGCCTTGCGCCAGCAGGCGCTGGCTGAGATCGCGCTGCTCCGATGGTCGAGCACTACCACCATGTCATGCCCCTTACGATCAGATGCTGGATGTCAGCATGACGATGCGGAACACAGCCTTGATCCTCCGGGCGGTCGCTCACGATCATCGTCGCCCGGCAGTGCATGCTACAATACTATGCACCTGATGGTTGTAAAATGCGTAGGCGTTCAACTGATGCGGTAAGGTAAGGTTCGGCCCTCCGGGAAGTTCGGTTGGGGTGTAAGCCTCGCAGCCGTGCGTGCCATGGGTCGGAAACTGAACGTGTGCTTCGGGGCGAAGGGCGAAGGGCGAAGGTCTGATTGCTACCCTGATCGGACCTCAGTCCTATCACCCGTTCTGTCGGTTATCCGATCGTTTTCAAGACACTGAGGCGTCCGCATAATGTTGTGCCATAGAACTTCCCTGCGTGGCTGCGGCAATTTCCGACGCCCTGAGAGCAATGAACCGCGATTACAGCGCCTCGAAGTGGACAGGCTGGGCACCTTGCCACAGCGTCATCTCCCCGAGCTTGCGCAGGTTTTCCAGACCAGAGGTTAGGGTGATGAAGTGATTGCCTGCAAGCTGCCCCATCTTTGAGGCGAAATGCACGCCGCCGTAGGCGAGCAGGATTTCGGTCTCGCTGATGCCACCGGGGTAGAGGATGATCTGCCCTGGGGCCGGGTAGCTGGTGTGGTTTTCGTAACTGACCCCGAAGTCGAGGTCGCCCAGCGGCATCCACACGCCCTCGCCACTCCACCGTACGTGTACCGCCTTGGTCATGAACGGCAGGCGCGCTCGAAAGGCGGCGCAGGTCTTCGGTGCTGCCTCCTCTTCAAACCGGGCACCGAACTCGAACGGCCCCGCCGTCACTCGCAACTCGCTCATTGATGCATACCCCTCTCTTCACCTTGAGCCGATCACGTCCTTCGGGATATGACCGCCCGCAATCCCGACGGATAATCGCGGGCGGTCGAAACGCCGACCTCAGGCGGGCTGCTCGCCCGTCGAGATGACCGCAATGTCCGACGGTGGGTTGTCGAGTACAGCTTGAGCCCGAGCCCGATCGAGATCGCCCTCCCAGGCGGCGACAACGACGGTCGCGACGCAGTTGCCGATTAGGTTACCGACGGCGCGCGCCATGCCGATGAACCAATCGACCGAGAGCACCAGTACGAGACCGATCGCTGGGATCGAGGGCACCGCATTCAGCGTCGCGGCCAGAATGACGATCGCCGAGCCTGGCACACCGTGGGCACCCTTCGAGGTGACGAGCGAGATGCCGAGCACGAGCATCAGGTCGCCGAACGACAGCGGCGTGCCAGTAGCCTGAGCGATAAACACCACCGCCAGCGTCAGATAGATCGAGAAGGCGTCGAGGTTGAACGAGTAGCCGGTGGGGACGACGAGCCCGACGACCGATGGTTTGACGCCCATGTACTCGAGTTTGCGCATGATCTGCGGAAGCACGGCGTCCGACGACGCGGTGCCGAGGACGATGGTCAGCTCCTCGCGCAGGTAAGCCAGGAACTTGAAAATATTGACCCCGGCGAGGCGCAGCACCGAGCCGAGGATGACGATTACAAAGAACGCGACGGCAAAGTAGAACAACCCGACGAGGGATAGCAGCTGGGTGAGCGAACCGACGCCGTACTTGCCGACCGTATAGGCCACCGCACCGAGTACGCCGAGCGGGGCGACCCGCACGATCAGTCCCATTGCCTTAAACAGCACACCGGAGACCGCGTCGATCAGGTCGGTGACCTTCTTGCCCTGCTCGCCACCGTACAGCGCCAGTGCGACGCCGAAGAGGATCGCGAAGAACAGCACTTGGAGCACATCGTTGCGTGCCAGGGCATCGAATGAGGTCGTCGGAATGATGTTGAGGATAAAGCTGGAGAAGCCGCCGCCTTGGAGCTTGTGAGCGTTGTCCGCGTAGGTCGAGAGCGCTTTGCCGTCGAGGGTGGCGGTATTGATGTTCATCCCATGACCGGGGCCGACGAGGTAGGCGAGTATGATGCCAAGCGCGAGGGCAACCGTGGTCATGATCTCGAAGTAAACTAGCGCCTTGACGCCGACGCGGCCAACCTTCTTGAGGTCGCCGGTCCCGGCGATGCCGTGCACTACAACGCAGAACACGATCGGCGCAACGATCATCGAGATCAGCTTGAGGAAGCCGTCGCTGAAGAATTTCAAGCCGATCGCGAAGTCGGGCGCTGCCATCCCGAGCACGATGCCAAGCACCAGCCCGACGACGACTTGGAAGAACAGCGATTTGTAGAGCGGCTCGCGTGCCTTGTCCGACGCGGGAAGCGGTGTCGAATGAGCCGACATCACGTGATCTCCTGAAGAATTCTAATCGGGGGGATACGCAACACGCGAGTCGGAGGCGGCTTTTCTTGTTTTGGCCCGGCCGAGCCCACCCTCATTCTCGTCGGGGTGAAAGTTTCAGGGCTTGGCGGAGGTTGGTCAGCGGATCGTCGTCCTTGGCTCGCGTGAGCCCGGCCTCGACATTGCCGATGTGAGAAACCATAAGGTCGGCAGCCCGCTTCAAATCGCCGCTGGCGAGCGCATCGGTGATCGCCTCGTGTTCGTCGCAGGAGGCCGTCGCGTCGTGGACGGACTGGTAGAGCGCCGAGATCAGGACAGTGCGCGCCGTCAGGTCGCGTAGTATGTCGGCAAGTACGCGGTTGCCGAAGGCCTCGACGAGGCAGACGTGGAAGTCGCCGAGCAGGAAGCTGCGCGCCTCCAGGTCGTCGGAGGCGATGGCTGCCCGCTCCCGGACGATGTGGGCCCGCAGTTTGTCCACGACCTCGGGTCCCAGTCGCTGGACGGCCATGAGGATGCCCATCTCGATAGCTTGCCGGGCCTGGAACGCCTCCTGCGCCTCCTCGAAGGACGGCTTGATCACGAACCAGCCTCGGCGGGGGCTGACCTGTACGATGCCGCGCGCCTCCAGCCGGATTAGCGCTTCGCGGGCCATGGTCCGCGAAACGCTGAACAGGGTGGCGAGGCTCTGCTCGCCTAGGCGAGTTCCGGCCGTGATGCGGCCTGCGAGGATGGCATCCACGATGACACGATCAATCGAGTCAGATCTTTCAGGGACCTGCATGCGGATCAGACTTCCATACAAGACTGGCACGCAAGCAGCGTACCAACGCGGCGGGATCGCGTGACCTACCGCAAATCAGGGCGTACGATCATCTCTGAAGACTGGGAACGGACACCAAGACGGTCTTGCATCCTGAAAGGTTCAAGACCGAGCTTGGTCCCTTCATACGGCCGCGTGGCTGGAGACAACGGCAATCACCGCTTGGATGACGTCGTTGAGGTGAGGAGCCAGGCGCATTCGAAGGGATCGTTGGACGCGTACAAGGTATTGAAGCGCGATCAAGCCGAAGGACGCCTACCCGCCGATCAGAGACAGCCCACGGCTCTACAATATCCGAACAAAAGAGTCGTCCTATCGATTGGAATGTCGGCAATCCGATCGTCTTACCGACAAACGCTGACGATGCATGTCGCGCCCGCCGAAGCTACCGGGTTTTGTCGGAAAACTGCGTCGAAAATTCAAACGTCGGAAAAACGTGTGCGTCGGCAGCTGGTAGCGAAAACGCTGCGCTGTCCGGTTTAGCGCCTCGCGCAACCGAAAGTCGCCAGACCGCTTACGGCCATCAGCCGCCTCAGACCGCCTGCCTGAGCGTCTCAGATGGGTGGATTGCGGCCGGTCCGCTTTGGGGCGAGAGTTGGCAGAAGCGGACACTACCGTTTCGCCCGCTCACGACCGAGGCCGTGTCTAAACGTGTTGATCGTGGTCGCCAGCGCCGATTTGCAGGATGATGACGGCGGCGCGGTGGGCCGCTTCAGGCTCGAATGGCCTGGATGAGCCGGGTTGCACCGAATAGGCAGATCATCCGTTTCACGTTGTAGGCGAGGATCGTGAGGCTCATCTCGGTTCGCACGCCTTTCAGGCCCTTCGTCAGGAAGGGCGTACTGCCCATCCAGGCTTTCAGCGTCCCGAAGAAGTGCTCGACCGTGGCGCGCCGGACCGCCATGGCGTCGGGCATGGCGTCGAGCCGCCTCTGCATGGCCTCCAGCACCGCCTCGTGCTTCCAGCGCTTAAAGCGTTTGAACTTTTCGGTCGTACAGCGCGCTCGCATCGCGCAGCCATGACAGGCGTCCAGGTTGCGATAATGATCGATGTCACCGTGTCGATCGGAGCGGGCGTTAGATTTCGTCAGCACAGCGCCGGCGGGACAGACGTAGTGATCGGCCGCCGCGTCGTAGACGAAGTCGGCGCGCACAAAGAGCCCCTTCTTGGCTCGACCCGACGTGTCGGCCCGCGGCATGGTCGGCAGGATGCCCGTGCCTTCGCAGGCCAGAACCTCGTCGCCGCTGTAGTAGCCGCGATCGGCCAGGACCACGATCTCCCCCGCGTCGGTGGCCTGCTTGGCCCGATCGCCCATCGGCACGAGCTGGGTGCGGTCGTGGCCCTCGTTGACGACCTCATGGGCGACGACGAGATGACGCTCGGGGTCGACGGCAATCTGTACGTTGTAGCCGACGATGCCGGTGCCTCGCCCGCTCGTCGCCATGGAGCGGGCGTCCGGATCGGTCAGCGATACCTGTCCGTCGTCCGCGGTCTCGACCTGCGCCTGCATCTCGCGCAAGAAGGCCATCTGCCGGCGTAGGGCGGCGATCTTCTCGCCGATGCGCTGTGTGCGTGCCTCGGGTACGTCGCTGCCCTCCCTATCCGCCCGGTCGAGCGCCGCGAGGTAGCGGGCGATGCTGGCCTCCACCTGTTCCAGGCGCTTGGCGACCTTGGCCATGGTGCAGTTGCGGTCCCGGTTGTTGACCGCCTTGAACTTCGATCCATCCAAAGCGACGGTCGCCCCGGTGAAGAGCTGCAGATCCCGGCACAGCACCACGAACTGCCGACAGGCCGCCTGGATCGCAGGTCCGTTGTCGCGCCTGAAGTTGGCGATCGTCTTGTGATCGGGAGCCAGCCGGCCGGTCAGCCACATCACCTCGATGGTGCGCTGTGCCTCACGCTCGAGCCGCCGGCTCCACGGCACGCGGTTGAGATAGCCGTAGAGGTGGAGCTTCAGAAGCGTGGCCGGATCATGAGCGGGCCGTCCCGTCGCCGCGGGCTCGAAGCGG
>NZ_FOTK01000023.1 GCF_900114535.1 Methylobacterium pseudosasicola
GGCACGGGGGTGAACACGGGCGGCGGGGCGGCGCGGCGCGGCAGGTCGGCGGCCGAGGCGGCGCCGGTCAGGAGGGCCGTGGCGGCGCTCGCGAGAAGAAGCTTCTTGATCATCGGGTCCTCTGTCTCCCGTTCAACGGGATGTGTGCCCGGCGACAGAAACGGCAGGTTGAGGAAGCGCGATAGTGCAGCGCTGCAACAGGGCTCCCGAGGGCCTCGAACCGGTGGACGGGCGCGTGCGGTTGAGCACATCCCGCACGCATGAAAGCCGATTTCGGCCCGAAGATTTGTATCTCGACGTTTCCGGCAGCAAAAAACCCCGCCGCACGAAGGCTGACGGGGCTGTAGTTTGCTCGAGAACATTCCCAGGACCAACCAGGAAGCTTCGCCTCCTGTTAGATCCGAGTGGCCGGCGACCCGCAAGCCCATCGAGTACTGTTGTTAGCGGTTAAGATTAATTTACCCGCCCTGCCCCTCGGAGACCGGCTGTAAACCGCTCGTGGGTCTCGGCCGGTCTGGGATCGCGGGCCTTCCTGCGAGGCTGCGGCAAGCCCGCGACGCGGGGCGCGGGGTTGCGCCCGCACGGCATCCTGTGGTGACCCTCCCGGCATGCCGTGTCCGAAAACATCCGCCGCCGCGCGGGACGATGCCGAAGGCCGGCCGCTCGCGCCGTCCTCGCGCGGGTAGCGCCCATGTTCGGCTTCTCCCTGAATTCCACCGAGCCCGACAGCATCGCGCATATCATCCAGGTCGCGCTCGCCCCGGCCTTCCTGCTGTCGGCGCTGGCGACCCTGCTGAACGTGTTCTCCACCCGCCTCGGCCGGATCTCCGACAAGGTCGACACCCTGTCGGGGGAGATCGCCAGGGCGACGGATGCCGAGGCCGCGCGCCTGTCCCGCCGCCTGACCTTCCTGCGGCGGCGCTCCTTCGTCCTCGATGTCGCCGTCGTCCTCGCCTCGCTGGGCGCCTGCCTGATCGGGATGGCCGTGCTGACCCTGTTCGTCGGCGCTCTGCGCGATGCGGCGACCGCCTCGATCCTGTTCGCCTGCTTCGGTCTGGCCCTGGTCTGCACCGTGGCGGCGATCGGGGCGTTCATGGCCGAGATCCTGATGGCCGGTCACGGCGTGCGCGACGAGGTCGAGCACCAGCAGGACAAGGTCCCGGCACAACCGTGATCCGCTGCCGTTTCGCGTTGCGCCGCAAAGGAACTTCGTCTTAAGCTCGATGCGGCTTGATTCCGCTCGCCTGCTGCGCCCGAGTGTTCCGCCATGAGTGTCGCGATCCTGGTTGCCCTCATTGCCGGAGCCCTGTGCCTCGGGATGCTCTCCTCCCTGCTGCCGTTCGGGCGGCGGGACGAAGAGGAGGAGGAGATGCACGTGCCCGGCGAGAAGGACCTCTTCGATCTCGCCGGCCCGATCATCGACCTGGAGCCGTTGATCCCGCTGATCGAGGCGCAGGCGCTCGAGCCGAAGCGGTAGGCACCGCGCTTTTCTGGAAGGGCCGCCGGCCCGATCGCGTCCTGGCGGCGGCCCCCGGAGGCTCGTCTTAAGCGGCTTCGTCTTCCGAATCGTCCGCGTCCAGGATGGTCTCCAGATCGCCGACCAGGGCGTCGAGCTGGTCGGCGGTGGCCTTGAGCTTCAGCTTGGTGCCGTCCTCGGCCTCGACCGCGATCTCGATATGGTCCTCGACCTTGGCGGCCAGGGCCTGCTTGATGGTGTAGGTGGTCACGTCAGCCGTGTCGGCCATGCTGGTCTCCTCGTTGGCTGCGGGCAACGCGGATCACCCGGCATCGGCCCTGCGGCAGAAGCTCGCGTCGGAGCCTCTTCGCATTCGGCGCGGGCATGCGGCCGGGCCGGTGGGATCCTTCGCCGAATTGCCGGTACCGGGAGCCGATTCTGCGAAGTCTGCGGCGGCCCGCCTATCGACGGCCGCGCGTGCGCTGCCCCACCACCCGCTGGCGATGCGTCGGCACCTCCGGAAGCTGTGTCGGGCGCGGCGGCGGCAAAAGCAGCAGGTCCGGCTTGGCCCGGGGCGTCTCGACGATGACCGCCTTCAGCACCATCGGGCGCGACGGCTTGGTCAGGGCGAGGGGCTTATCGGGTTTCGCGGCGAGGGTGCCGAGCGCCCAGAGCGCGAGACAGGCCAGGCCGACCAGGATGCCGGTCCAGGACGGTTCCGAGCGGACCATCAGGAAGGCGGCGCCGGTCAGGGCGGCCGCGGCTGCGAACAGCCGGGGGGTGGGATCGCCGGACATCACGGCGCCAGCCTCGACGAGGCGGGCTGACGGCCGGTGAAGATCATCGGTGCAAGTCTAATCAATCCGCCAGGCTGGAGGGCGGCTGCCAGGTGGCGCCGGGATGCTCGCGGATATCGCCGGCCCGGGCGCCGGTATCGGCATCGCTGGTCCAGTCGCTGGGCTCGGTGACGCTGGCGATCTCCGCCTCCGGATAGGCCGCCGCCAGGAACAGGCGCGCCTCGCCCTCGGCCTCGGCCCGCACGGTCACGAGCGGCCTGTCGCGGCCCGCATCGCGGATCTGGGCGATGAACAGCTTGGTCATGGTGGGCCTCCGCTACCGTGGGGCGCCAACGGGCCGGGGGCGGGATGGTTCAAGGCCGGCTGCCCAATCGGGCGGCGATTGCCTTCCGCCGCACCTGTGGCAGCAACGATACAGCTTGAGTGTGGAAAACCGGGTAATTTCCCGCTCGATAGGAACATTCGCTGGGGAAAGACCAGTCATGAAGACGCTTCTGGCCTCGTTGGCCGCCTTTACTGCCCTCACTGCCGCCGCTTCGGCCGCCGACCTGCCGCGCCGCGCGCCCCCGCCGGTCTTCACCCCCGTGCCCGTGTTCACCTGGACCGGCGCCTACTTCGGTATCAACGCCGGCTACGCCTTCGACGCCAGCAGCAACAACACCTCGAGCTTCGCCGTCCCGGCCCCGTACGGCAACGGCACGACGGCCTATTTCAGCCAGCGGAACCAGGAAGGTTTCTCCGGCGGTGGCCAGGTCGGCTATAACTTCCAGTTCACCCCGGGCTCGGGCGTGGTCGTCGGCGTCGAGGCCGACGCCCAGTACCTCGACTTCGGCCGCAGCCGGAACAACGCCCTCGTCGTCGGCCCGCTGGCCCAGGGCGTTTATCTGACCGACCCGCGCGGCCTGTCGAGCCTCGACTTCTTCGGCACCGTGCGCGGCCGTCTCGGCTACGCCTTCGACCGGGTCCTCGTGTACGGCACCGGCGGCTTCGCCTACGGCTCGGGCAGCGCTGACCGCTCGTTCGGCGGCTTCGCCGGCAACGACAGCTTCCGCACCGGCTGGACCGTCGGCGGCGGCTTCGAATACGCCCTCCCGGTCGACTCGTTCCTGAACTTCTTCCGGTCGAGCGCCGTGACGGTCAAGGTCGAAGGCCTGTACGTCAATCTCGATCGCAACACCCGCAACCAGGGTGCGTTCGTGATCAACGCTGCCAACAACTTCCCCGTCGCCTACAACAACATCGGCCGCCGCGACGACGAGTTCGCCGTGGTCCGCGCCGGCCTGAACTACAAGTTCGGCTCGTACTAAGACCCGGACCGCCCGGCCTTAACGCCGGGCGTCCATCCGGCCTGCTGCAACGCCTCGGGAGCCTCCGCGCCCGGGGCGTTTGCCGTTCGGGCGCTCCGGGACGGCGCCGCCCTGCGGGTCTGCGGCCGCCGGGAACAGCCGCCGGCTCCCGGCGGTTGTTGGGGTCATGCCGGCCTCGGTCGGCCCCTCTCAGTTCGAGCGTCTCATGACCAGCCGTACCCTTCAGTCCACGCTTCTCGCCCTCGCGCTCGTCGCCGGCAGCGCCGGGATGGCGGCCGCCCAGAGCACGCCGAACGGCAACACCTCGACGGCCGGCTCCCCCGCCGGCAGCAACAGCACGGGCAACGGCGCGACCGGCAGCGGCGCAGCCCCCAGCGGCAAGTAAGCGATCGATGAAGCCATCGGTAACTCGGCCTTAACCATACGGGCCGAGAAGCCGGTCGATCCAGGAGCGCCGCGCTCCGACGACCGTGCATCCTTTGCCCCGCGTCCCGTCTCGGACGCGGGTTTTTTGTGGCTGGCCCTGGCGGTTTCGCGGAGGGGCCCGATCGATGGCGGCCCTTGTGCGCCCGGGTCCGGATCGCCCATAAGAGCCGTGATGGGATCTCGGGTTCGGCATGGGCGCTCGGTGCGCGGCTGGTGGGCGATGGCCGCCCGCCTGCTCGCGCTCGTCCTGGCTCTGTCGCTGGCCGGGCCGGGTGTCGGCCTCGCCTCGGACTTGGCGTTCCACGCGGGCGGCGAGCACGGCCGGAGCGTCGGGCCGTCCATGGCGGATGCCGGCGGCACCGTCGATCCCGGCGTGACCGCGCATCTCCATTGCGGCTGTCATCAGGTCGCGCCCTTGGAGATCGGATTCTCGGGCCCGCTGGCGATCCCCGATCGGCCGGTCGCGATCCGGGTCACCCGCGCCCGCCCCTCCGTCAGTCCCGACCGCCTGCCCCGGCCGCCGCGCGCGTGAGCTGACGCCGCCGTTTATCGGCGCGCGTCCTGTCCGGGCGGCCTCGTGGGCGCCCGGCTCGCCCTCACGCGTCCCCTGAACGGGAAGCCCCGGAGCCGCCGCGCGGCCGCTCCGCGGTCCCGGCCGAGCAGGTTCTCCATGCGCATCCTCGTCTCCGCGGCCGTCCTGGCCGTCGGCATCGTCATCGGCGCTGCCGTCCCCGCCGTGTCCGGGCTCGTCAACGACGGCCTCGCGGCGCTCGGCCTGACCCGGCCCCCCGGCAAGCCCGCAGTCGAATCGGCCGGGCACGACCACGACCATGACCACGCGGAGCAGGCCGAGGCGGGCGTGATCCGGATGAGCCCCGAGCAGGTGGCGGCCCAGGACATCACGGTCGCGCCCGCGACCGGCGGGATCCTGGCGCGCCACCTCCTCGTTCCCGGCACGATCACCCCCGATACCGACCGGATCGCCCGGGTCCCGGCCCGGGTGGTCGGGACCGTCGCGGAGATGCGCAAGCGCCTGGGCGATTCCGTGCAGAAGGACGAAATCGTCGCCGTGCTCGACAGCCGGGAGGTCGCCGACGCCAAGAGCGAGTACCTGACCGCCCTGGTCCAGGTCGAACTCCAGACCATCAACTTCGAGCGCCAGCAGAAGCTGCTGGCCTCGCACTCGGCCTCGGAATCGGCGTTCCAGAGCGCCCGGGCGGCGTTCCTGGAGACCCGGCTGCGGGCCGACCTCGCCCGCCAGAAGCTGTCGGCGCTCGGGCTCGACGCCGCCGCGGTCGCGGCCGCGCAGACCCGCGACGAGGCGACCCCGACCCACTCGACCCTGCGCCGTTACGAATTGCGGGCGCCGCTCGCCGGCCGCGTGGTCGAGCGCCGGGTCGATGTCGGCTCGGCGGTGGGCAAGGAGGGCGACCCGGCGGACGTCTACCTCGTGGCCGACCTGTCCACGGTCTGGATCGAGCTGTCGGTGCCGACCCTCGACCTCGCCCAGGTGCAGGAGGGGGCGCGGGTCACGGTCACCCCGATCCGCGAGGGTGGCGAGAGCCGCGCCGAGGGGCGGGTGATCTTCGTGAGTCCGTTCCTCAACGCCGAGACCCGCTCGGCCCGGGTCGTGGTCGCCCTGCCCAATGCCGACTTCGCCTGGCGGCCCGGGACCTTCGTCACCGCCGAGCTGGAGATCGCCCGGGATGACGTGCCGGTCCGGGTGCCGAAAGCCGCGCTCCAGACCGTCGCGGGCGCGCGGGTGGTGTTCGTCCGGATTCCGGACGGGTTCGCGATGCGCCCGGTCGAGCTCGGGCGCTCCGACGACGAGGCCTATGCGGTCAAAGCCGGGCTCGCCCCCGGCGAGGCGATCGCGGTCGGCAATACCTTCCTGCTGAAGGCCGAGCTCGGCAAGGCCGAAGCCGGCCACGACGATTGAGGCGCCGGACATGCTCAGCCGCATCCTCGACGTTTCGATCCGCCAGCGCTGGCTGGTCCTGCTCCTCGTGCTGCTGGCGGCGGGGTTCGGCGCCACGGCGCTGACCAAGCTGCCGATCGACGCGGTGCCCGACATCACCAACAACCAGGTGCAGATCAACACGGTGGCGCCGGCCCTGTCGCCGGTCGATATCGAGCGCCAGGTGACCTACCCGGTCGAGACCGCGCTCGCCGGCATCAAGGGGCTCGACTACACCCGCTCGCTCTCGCGCAACGGTTTCTCGCAGGTCACCGCGGTCTTCGACGAGCGGCTCGACATCTACTTCGCCCGCCAGCAGGTGGCCGAGCGCCTGTCCCAGGTGAAGGCCGACCTGCCCCCGGGCGCCGAGCCGCATATGGGCCCGATCTCGACCGGTCTCGGCGAGGTCACCATGTGGTCGGTCCAGTACGCGAGGCCCGGCGACCGGATTGTCGCCCCCGCGGGCCGGCCGGGCTGGCAGCCGGACGGCAGCTACCTGACCCCGGAGAACCAGCGCCTCGCCACCGCGCTGGAGCAGAACGCCTATCTGCGCACCGTCCAGGACTGGATCATCCGGCCCCAGATCCGGACCGTGCCGGGAGTGGCCGGGGTCGACGGCATCGGCGGCTACGAGAAGCAGTACCACGTCCAGCCGGACCCGACGAAGCTGACCGCCCTCGACCTGTCCTTCGCGGACGTGGTCCGGGCGCTCGAGGCCAACAACGCCAACCAGGGCGCCCGCTACCTGGAGGACAACGGCGAGGGCTACGTGGTGCGCGCCGCCGGCCGCCTGGAGAGCATGGAGGCGATCGCCGACGTGGTGGTGGCCACCCGCGGCGGCGTGCCGGTGCGGGTCCGGGACGTCGCCGCCCTGCGCTTCGGGCGCGAATTGCGCACCGGCTCGGGCAGCGCGGACGGCCGGGAGGCCGTGATCGGCACCGCCCTGATGCGGATCGGCGAGAACAGCCGCGCTGTGGCGGCCGCGGTCGAGGCCCGCATGGCCCAGATCCGCCGCACCCTGCCCCCCGGCATCGCGGTGGAGACGGTGCTCGACCGGACTGTCCTGGTCGAGGCCACGATCCGCACGGTCGCCCAGAATCTCGCCGAGGGCGCGGCCCTGGTGATCGCGGTGCTGGTCCTGCTGCTCGGCAATGTCCGGGCGGCCCTGGTCGCGGCCCTGGTGATCCCGGTCGCCATGCTGATGACCGTCACCGGCATGGTCGAGGCCAAAATCTCGGCCAACTTGATGAGCCTCGGCGCCCTGGATTTCGGGCTGATCGTCGACGGGGCGGTGATCATCACCGAGAATGCGCTCCGCCACCTCGCCGAGCGCCAGCAGGCGCTGGGGCGCCGGCTCGACCTGGAGGAGCGCCTGGAGACGGTCCGGGCCTCGGCCGAGGAGATGATCCGCCCGTCGCTCTACGGGCAGGCGATCATCATCCTGGTCTACGCGCCGCTCCTGACCTTCACGGGGGTCGAGGGCAAGATGTTCGAGCCGATGGCGCTGACCGTGATCCTCGCGCTGGCCTGCGCGTTCCTGCTGTCGCTGACCTTCGTGCCGGCCCTGATCGCCATCGTGATCACCGGCCGGGTCACCGAGGCCGACAACCCGCTGATCCGGGGCCTGAAGGCCGCCTACCGGCCGCTGCTCGCCGGGGCGATCCGGGCGCCGGCGCCGTTCCTGGGGGCGGCCCTGCTGCTGCTCGGCGGGGCGGCCCTCCTGTCCACCCGGCTCGGGACCGAGTTCATCCCCCGCCTCGACGAGAAGAGCATCGCCCTCAACGCCAGCCGGATCCCCTCGACCTCCCTGACCCAGTCGCAGGCCATGCAGCTCAAGGTCGAGCAGGCGGTCGCGGCCTTCCCGCAGGTGGCCACCGTCTTCTCGAAGACCGGCACCGCCGAGATCGCCTCCGACCCGATGCCGCCCAGCGCCTCGGACACCTTCGTGATCCTGAAGCCGCAGGCGGAGTGGCCCGATCCCGCGCTCACCAAGGCGGCGCTCCAGGCCCAGATCGAGGCGGCCTTGGGGGCGCTCGCCGGCAACGTCTACGAGTTCTCCCAGCCGATCCAGCTGCGCTTCAACGAGCTGCTCGCCGGGACAAGGGGCGATCTCGCCGTCAAGGTGTTCGGCGACGCCTTCGAGCCGATGCTCAGGACCGCCAACCAGATCGCCGCGATCCTGCGCGGCATCGACGGGGCGGACGACGTCAAGGTCGAGCAGATCGCCGGCCTGCCGGTCTTCGAGATCGGCATCGACCGGACCGAGGCGGCGCGGCTGGGTCTCAGCACCGGGGCGATCCAGGAGGTGATCGGCGCCGCGATCGGCGGCCGGGAGGCCGGTTTCGTGTTCGAGGGCGACCGGCGCTTCCCGATCGTCGTGCGCCTGACCGACGCCGTCCGGGAGGACCGCGAGGCCCTGGAGAACCTGCCGGTGCCCCTGCCCCCGGGGCCGAACGGCAAGGTCGCCTCCGTGCTCCTACGGCAGGTCGCGCGCTTCTCGGTGACCGAGGGGCCGAACCAGATCTCGCGGGAGAACGGCCGGCGGCGCGTGGTCGTCACCGCCAATGTCCGCGGCCGGGATATCGGCTCGCTGGTGGCGGAGGCGCAAGGCAAGGTCGCCGAGCAGGTCGCGCTGCCGGCCGGCTCCTCCGTCACTTGGGGCGGCCAGTTCGAGAACCTCGCCTCGGCCCGGCGGCGCCTGGCCCTGGTGGTGCCGGCCTGCTTCGTCCTGATCCTGCTGCTGCTGACCTCGGCGCTCGGCAGCGCCCGCGACGCCCTCCTGGTGTTCTCCGCCGTGCCCCTGGCGCTCACCGGCGGCATCGCGGCCCTGTGGCTGCGGGACATGCCGCTCTCGGTGCCGGCGGCGGTCGGGTTCATCGCGCTCTCGGGCGTCGCGGTGCTGAACGGCCTGGTGATGCTGAGCTTCATCAAGCAGCTGGTCGCCGAGGGCCGGCCGCTGCGGGCGGCAATCCTGGAGGGCGCCCTGACCCGGCTGCGGCCCGTGGCGATGACGGCGCTGGTCGCCTCCCTCGGCTTCGTCCCGATGGCACTCGCCACCGGCACCGGCGCGGAGGTGCAGCGGCCGCTCGCCACCGTGGTGATCGGCGGCCTGATCAGCGCGACCCTGCTGACCCTGGTGGTCCTGCCGGCGCTCTACGCGCGCTTCGGGAGGGCCGTTCCCGCCGCCGCCCGGACCGTCGCCGCACCCGGCAGGTCGGCCTCCGCCGGCAGGCCCCTGCCCTTGATCAGGCCGTAGACCGCCGGGATCACGATCAGGGTGAGGAGCGTCGAGGAGGCCATGCCGCCGATCATCGGCACGGCGATCCGCTGCATCACCTCGGAGCCCGCGCCGGTGCTCCACAGGATCGGCACCAGGCCGGCCATGATCGCCACCACGGTCATCATCTTCGGGCGGACCCGCTCCACCGCCCCGACCATGATGGCCGCGCGCAGGTCCTCCCGGGTGAGGGGCCGCCCGGCCCGCGCGGCCTCGCCGCGCCGCTCGGTGAGCGCTTGGTCGAGATAGACCAGCATCAGGATCCCGGTCTCGGCGGCGACGCCGGCCAGCGCGATGAAGCCCACCGCCACGGCGACCGACAGGTGGAAGCCCATCGCCCACATCAGCCAGACGCCGCCGACCAGCGCGAAGGGCAGCGACAGCAGCACGATCAGCGTCTCGGTCACCCGGCGGAACACCAAGTAGAGCAGCAGGACGATCACCATCAGGGTCGCCGGCACGACGATCCGCAGCCTGGCCTCGGCCCGCTCCAGGGCCTCGAACTGGCCGCTCCATTGCAGCGTCATGCCCTCCGGCAGCGGCACCGCGCGCGCCACCACGTCCCGCGCCTCTCCGACATAGCCGCCAAGGTCGCGCCCGGCGATGTCGACGTAGAGGTAGAGGGCGAGCCGCCCGTTCTCGGTGCGGATCGCGGTCGGCCCGCGCGCCAGCTGGATCGACGCGACCGCGCCGAGCGGCACCGACCCGCCGGCCGGGAGCGCCACCTGGACGTCGTTGGCGATGGCCTGCGGGTCGGACCGGAGGGCGCGCGGGTAGCGCACAGCGACGCCGTAGCGCTCGCGCCCCTCCACGGTGGTGGTGACGGTGGCTGCGCCGAGCGCCGTGGCGATCACGTCCTGGACGTCGCCGACGGTGAGCCCGTAGCGGCCGAGCGCCTCCCGGTCCGGGGTGATGTCGAGGAACGTGCCGCCCACGACCCGCTCGGCATAGGCGCTTGTCGTGCCCGGGACCGTGCGAACCGCCGCCTCCACCGCCCGGGCGACCGATTCCATGGCCGAGAGATCGGTACCGAACAGCTTGATCCCCACGGGGGTGCGGATGCCGGTGGCGAGCATGTCGATCCGGGCGCGGATCGGCTGGGTCCAGGCGTTGGACACGCCGGGAAATTGCAGCGCCTTGTCCATTTCGGCCCGCAGGCTCGCCAGCGTCACGCCGGGCCGCCACGCCTCGGGGGCTTTGAGCCGGATAATCGTCTCGAACATCTCCAGCGGCGCCGGATCGGTCGCGGTGCCGGCGCGTCCCGCCTTGCCGTAGACCGAGGCGACCTCCGGAAACGTCTTGATGATCCGGTCCTGGGTCGCCAGCAGCTCCGCCGCCTTGGTGATGGAGAGGCCCGGCAGGGTGGTGGGCATGTAGAGCAGGGTGCCCTCGTTGAGCTCGGGCATGAATTCCGAGCCGAGCTGGCGGGCCGGCCAGATCGTGGCGCCGAGCAGCCCGAGGGCCAGGAGGAGCGTCGGGATCCGGGCCCGCAGCACCGCGGCGATCAGCGGCCGGTAGGCCCCGACCAGCAGCCGGTTCACCGGATTGCGGTGCTCCGGCACGATCCGGCCGCGCACGAACAGGATCATCAGCGCCGGCACCAGGGTCACCGACAGGAGCGCGGCGGCGGCCATCGCAAACGTCTTGGTGAAGGCGAGCGGCCCGAACAGCCGGCCCTCCTGGCTCTCCAGGGTGAAGATCGGCAGGAATGAGACCGTGATCACCAGGAGGGACAGGAACAGCGACGGCCCGACCTCGGCGGCGGCCTCGATCAGGATCTCGGCCCGGGGCCGGTCCGGGGGGGCGCGCTCCAAGTGCTTGTGGGCGTTCTCGATCATCACGATGGCGGCGTCGATCATCGCCCCGACCGCGATGGCGATGCCGCCCAGACTCATGATGTCGGCGCTCAAGCCCAGCGCCCGCATGGCCGCGAACGCCATCAGGATCGCGACCGGCAGCATCAGGATCGCCACCAGCGCGCTGCGCAGGTGCAGCAGGAATACGAGGCAGACCAGGGCGACGATGGCGCATTCCTCGACCAGGGTGTGGGTTAGCGTGGCGATGGCCGCGTCGATGAGCTGCGAGCGATCGTAGACCGGCAGGATCTCGGTCCCGGCCGGCAGGCTCCTGGCGATCTCGGCCAGCCGATCCTTGACGCTGGCGATGACCGCGCGGGCGTTGGCACCGAAGCGCTGCACGACGATGCCGCCGGCGACCTCGCCCTCCCCGTCGAGCTCGGCGATCCCGCGCCGCTCATCCGGCCCGATCTCCACCCGGGCGACGTCGCGCACCCGCACCGGCGTGCCGGCGTCGGTCTTGAGCACGATGGCACCGATATCCTCGGTGCCCTTGAGATAGCCCCGGCCGCGCACCACCACCTCGAACTCGGACAGCTCGACCGTCCGGCCGCCGACATCGGCGTTGCTCGCCCGGATGGCGTCGCGCAGGCGGTTCAGGCCGATGCCCAGCGCCCGCAGGCGGTTCGGGTCGACGATCACGCTGTACTGCTTGACGAAGCCGCCCACCGGGGCGACCTCCGCCACCCCCTCCCCGCGCGAGGCCGCGAACCGGACCACCCAATCCTGCAGCGAGCGCAGCTCGGCGAGCGTCCGCTGCCGGGCCAGGATCACGTATTGATAGACCCAGCCGATGCCGGTGGCGTCGGGCCCGAGCGTCGGGATCACCCCGGCGGGCAGGCGGCTGCCGACTCCGTTGAGATATTCGAGCACCCGCGAGCGCGCCCAGTACGGGTCGGTGCCATCCTCGAAGATCAGGGTGACGAACGAGACCCCGAACATCGAGACCCCGCGCACCATCTTGGCCCGCGGCACGGTCAGCATGGCGGTGGTCAGCGGGTAGGTGACCTGGTCCTCGACCACCTGCGGGGCCTGACCGGGATACTCGGTGTAGACGATGGTCTGCACGTCCGAGAGGTCCGGGATGGCGTCCAGCGGCAGGGTGCGCAGGGCCTGGACGCCCCCCGCCACCGCGAAGACGGTGCCGACCAGCACGAGCACGAGGTTGCGCGCCGACCAAGCGATCAGCCGGGCGATCATCGGCCGCCCTCCTGGTCCGACGTCGGGGCGGCGAGGCTCGCCAGCGCCGCCTTCAGGTTGCTCTCGGCGTCGATCAGGAAATTGGCCGCGGTGACGACCCGCTCGCCGGCCCGGAGGCCCGCGCGGATCTCGACATAGCCGTCGCCCCGCCGCCCGAGTTCGACCGCCCGGGGCGCGAACCGGCCCTCCCCGCCATCGATCAGCACCGCCTGGCGCGACCCGGTCTCCAGCGCCGCCGCCTCCGGCACCGCCACCACCGGCTCGGTGGCACCCGTGGCGATCTCCACATCCGCATACATGTCGGGCAGGAGCAGCCCGTCCGGGTTCGGCAATTCGATCCGGATGCGGGTCGAACGGGTCTCCCGATTCACCTGCGGGTAGATCACCTCCACCCGGCCGGCGAGGCTGCGACCGGGCACCCGCACGGTGGCAGCCTCGCCGACGCGGATGCCGGCGAGGTCGTGTTCCGGCACGTCGGCCAGGACCCAGATCCGCGACAGGTCGGCGATCCGGAACAGGGTGTCGCCGGCCGCGGCCTTCATGCCCTCGATGGCCCGCCGTTCGAGCACAAGCCCGTCGCGCGGGGAGGCCCAGGTGATGGCGCGGGGCACCGTGCGGGTGCGCTCCATCTCGGCGATCACCGCCTCGGAGACGTTGAGATTGCGGATCCGTCGGCGGGCGCCGTCGAAGCCCGGATTGGCGATCAGCTGCGCGGCGGCGGCGTTGATCTCCGGCGCGTAGACCGAGACCAGGGGCTGCCCCTGCCGGACCCGGTCGCCGGTGGTGACGTCCTCGACATGGTCGACATAGGCGTCGGCCCGGGTCGCCACCACGGTGACCCGGCGCTCGTCGAGGGCCACGGTGCCGGGCACCCGGACCGGCCGGGACACGACCCGGCGCTCGACCACGGCGCTGCGCACGCCGGTGCGCTGGATCCGGCCTGGCGAGACCGTGACGGTGCTCGGGTCCGGATCACCGCCGTCATAGACGGGGATGTAGTCCATCCCCATCGAGTCTTTCTTCGGCACCGGCGAGGTGTCGGGCAGGCCCATCGGGTTGCGGTAGTAGCGCACCGTCCGGCCGGGATTCTTGGGTCCGTCCCCCTCCCCGGGCCCGGCCTGACCCGAACCATCCTCGGCGGCGGGCCGGTCGAAGCGCAGATCCTCGCTGGCCTGGACGGCCCGGAACAGGCGCCCGTCCTCGGTCATCATCGGCGACAGGGAATAGACCGGCTTGCCGTCCGGATCCTGGTAATAGACCACCGGCCCCGTAGGCGTCGGCGCGGCGGCCGGAGTCCCGGCGGCGAAACCCGCCCAGGCGCGGGCGATGGACAGGGGCGCCGCGACGTCGCTCACGCGCCCCGCCCCGTAGCCGGCGCCCCCCGCCGCCAGGGCGGCGAGGGTCCCGGCCAGCCAGCCCGCGCGGCTCACGGGACAGCCCGGAAGACGAGCTTGTCGCTGACAGTGCCGGTCTCGCCCTGGACCTTGGCGCCCAGCGACAGCCGCCATCCGCCCGCCATGGTGAGCTTGGTCTTGAACCGATAGAGGCCCGGCTCCGTGGACGGGAGCTGCGCCAGGGTCGAGGTCATCTCGTCCATGCTGTCGGGGGCCATGTCGATGCGCTTGGCGAAGATCACCGCGTCGGTGACCGGCTGGCCGCTGCGCGTGTCGACCAGGCGAACGGTCAGGACGGCGTCGCCGACCTTGGCCTCCTGGGTGACGAGCTCGAACCGGTAATCCGCAGGCGCGGCCCGGGCCGGGACCGTCAAGGCGACGCCGACGAGCGCGGCCGCGCAGGCGCGCGCCCAGGATTGGGCAACAGAGTGAAAGGTCACGAATAATCTCCTGAACACGATGGCCGGCCGCACGGGCGTGCGGCCTCACGCGGGCTCGGCGGCCCGCTTCATCGGGTTCAGGCTCGGGGCGGCTCGGGCGGCGGCGTCCCGGTGACGCTGGCGAACCCCTCGGCGCTGAGCGCGAAGGCGGCCGCCCCGGTGGCGAGCGGCACCGGCAGGCCGATCCCGGAGGGCGGCAGGGAGGCGAGGCTGCCCAAGCACAAGGCCATCAGCGGGCAGCCCTTGAGGCAGCCCTTGGCCCCGTCCCCGGTCTGATCCGCCGAAGCCGCAGCCTCGGGCGGGCAGCAGGGCATGGACTCCATGGCAGCCTCGGCCATGGCCATCGAAGCCATCGCGGGCTCGTCCATCGCATGGGTGTGCCCGTGCAGCGCAGGCGCCTGATCCGCCCGGGCCATCGGCGCATGCATGCCCGCGACCGCCGCGGGGGCGGCGACCGGCGTCAGGGCAAGGCTCAGAACCGCGAGAAGCGGAAGCAGCCGCCGAAGGGCCAACCAGAGGATCACGCGCTTAGGATGCCAGCTTTCGCGGCCATGCGGAAGTGGTGTGGCTGACCGGGACGGGGCCGATCGCGGCAGCCTGCCGGGACGGATGGCGCTCGCCGGCGAAGCGAGCGCCTCCGCTACCCTTCGTTGAAAAAATCCACGTTGCCCGTATCCAGGCTGTAGGCGGCGCCGACCACGCGCAGCTTGCCGGTCTTCTGCGGATCGGTGAGGAGCGGCTCGGCGGCCGAGCGCAGGCGCGTCACCGTGCGGTCGACGTTGGCGCGGACCGCGTTCTCCACGAGGTCCCCCGGCTTGTCCCGGACCGTCAGGACCGCCGGCACGATCGGCTCGATCATCTGGCCGATGGCGCCCGGGAAAATGGTGTTGTTCTTGACCACGCTCACGGCGGCCTCGACGGCCCCGCAGCGACTGTGGCCCATCACCAGGACCAGCGGGACGCCGAGTTGGGCCACGGCATACTCGATCGAGCCGAGCGCCGTCGTGTCGATGGTGTTGCCGGCATTGCGCACGATGAACAGCTCGCCGAGGCCGCGGCCGAACAGGATCTCCGGCGAGACGCGGCTGTCGGAACAGCTCACCAGCACGCAGAAGGGTGTTTGCCCGAGCGCGATCTCGATGCGGCGCTCACGCCCCTGCGCGGAGCGCACCGGCGAGTCGGTGAGATAGTTGGTGTTGCCGTCCTTGAGGGCCTGCAGCGCCTGATCGGGCGTCATGTCGGTCTTCTTGGTGCTCGGCGCGGCAGCCAGGGCCGGGCGCTGCGTCGCCAGGGCGGCGATCATCCCTGCCCCGAGGCTGCACCCGCATCCGAGCATGTGCCGACGGCTCAGTGTGTGCGTCATCGCGTTCCCCCCGGCCATCCCTCACGCCGCCAGCGAGCGAGCCGGATGAAAGCCTCAGAGACAACGCTCCAATACCGATGCGCAATCCAGGAATGACCGTGCAGGGCCGCTCAGATTGATATTATCGACGTTTGTTATGCGGTCGGTCACAAATCAGGCCTCGTCCCCGCCGCAGAGCTCTCTGGGGCCGGACATTCAGCGCTGCCGGCGGGCGATCAGCCGCGCCAGCCGCGGCCGCAGGGGCAGCGACAGCCGGTAGGCCACCTCGGCCAGAGGCAGTATCGGCCGCAGCCCGAAGACGCGCAGATCCACGAGGCGGCCGAGCCAGCGCCAGTTCGGCAGAACACGCCACAGCCGCGCGAACGCCGCCGCCCCCGACACCAGCCGACCATCCGCGCCACGCACGTGGAAGCGTCGCAGCGCGACGCCCCGGTCGAGATCCGCCCCCAGGTCAGCGGCCGGCGCATTGCGCCCGACATCGACGAAGGCGATCCGCTCGGCCCCGTGGCAGTGGCGATAATGACCGATCTCGGCCCGGCAGAGCGGGCAGCCGCCATCAAAATAGACCGTCAGGTCGGAGCTCATCGGATCAGCGCTCATGGTTTGCAGGGCGACGCCGCGTCCCGTGACGAGGCATGAGCAGTGCGGCCGGCAGCGACCGGGTTTCGGCGCGGGTTTCTCAGGAAACGCCGGAGCCTCCTGATCGCCTTGCCAGCGGACGCGGTCTCAGGGTCGCAGAACATCCGACCTATGGCCCTGGGAGAGCCACCAATGCCTTGCTGCGATAGCCAGATGCAGCGACAGGCCGAAAATCCTGTCGTGCCGCGATACCTTGCAGACTCAAGTGGTGGGCCCGGCAGGACTCGAACCTGCAACCAGACCGTTATGAGCGGTCGGCTCTAACCATTGAGCTACAGGCCCTGCGCCCTCCGAACGGATAGCCGATCGGGGACCGTCCGTCACCCGGATTTCGCCGCGGCGCGGGGGCGGCGGGGGCGTCCCGCGGAGAGGCTTGGCGGTTCGGCCGGGGCGGTGTCCTTGATGCGCCAGAGGTAGCGAGCCAGGAGCGAGCGGTAGGGCGCGAACGGGGCCGCGAGGGCGCGGGTGTCGGTGCCGCCGGTGAGGCGGCGCAGGCAGCCTACCGCCGCGACGTCGCCCTCGGGCCAAATGTCGGGATCGTGGAAGTGGAAGATGCCGATCATGTCGGCGGTCCAGGGGCCGACCCCGCGGATGCCGCACAGGATCGCGGCGCGCTCAGGATGGGGCAGGCCGGCGAGGTCGGGGCCGAGCAGGCCCGTTGCTTCGGCGGCGACGATCGCCTGGAGGGCGCGGACCTTGTTGCCCGAGATCCCGCAGGCCCGCAGCAGAGCCGGGTCGCCGGCCTCGAACAGCGCGCGCGGGCTCGAGCCGGCCGCCGCCGCGGCGGCCTCGATCCGGGCCCAGATCGCGGCCGCGGCCCGGGTGGAGAGCTGCTGGTTCACCACCTCGACGAACAGCCGGTCTGCCACGCAGGCATGCGGCGGCGGGTCGATCCGGAGCGGGCCGGCCTGCCGGATCGCGGCCTCCAGAGGCGGATGCGCGCGGGCGGCGTCGAGCAGGTGCGCGTAGGCGATGGGGTCGAGCATCGCAGCCAAGATAGGCAGCGAGCCGTGCGCCGGGCAATCGGGTGCGGCCTCACGGCCTGCTGGCCTCGGCGCACCGTTTCCGCATCGTCCCGAAAGCCCGAAACAATCCTCTGGGACGATGCTCTATCTGGTGAGGCACGGCCACGATGCCGCGCAAGCCTTGCCGGACGCCCGCGCCGGTCCACCTCGGAGCGGCGCCGGATGCGACGGTGAATTGGGACGGGACTCGCGGATTCGGCGCCATGGCGATCTTCTTCACCGCGGACACGCATTTCGGCGACCCGCACATCCTGCGTCATCGCGGGGCGCGCTACGGCAGCCTCGAGGCGCATGATGCGGCGCTGGTCGCCGCTTGGAACGCTGTGGTCGGTCCGGAGGATTCGGTCTGGCATCTCGGCGACTTCGCCGCGGGGGCGAGCCGGGAGCATTGCGCGACCCTGTTCGCCCAACTCAACGGCATCAAGCGCCTCATCCGGGGCAACCACGATTCGAACCGCGTGCTCGACCTACCCTGGGCCGAGCCGCCCGCGGAGAGCGCCCGGATCTCGGTCCCGGACGCGCAGGGCCGGGAGCACCGCCTGTTCCTGTCGCATTACGCGCACCGGGCCTGGCCCGGCCTGTGGCGGGAAACCCGCCACCTCTACGGCCACAGCCACGGCTGGCTGCCCGATACCAGCCGCTCCTGCGATGTCGGGGTCGATGCCTGGGACGACCGCCCGATCGCCATCGACGCCATCCTGGAACGCCAGGACGCGGCCGAGCTGGTGCCGGAGGAGATCGCCCGCCACGGGCTGCGCTGACCTCCGGGCGGAGTGCGCGCGCGCGCCGCCGAACCGGTATCCACTTCGGCGGCGCGCGCTTTATGTCTGGGGCGATCGAGACCCGCGCGAGGCCGCCATGACCGAACCCCCTGCCCCGCCCGATTGGGCCGCGACCGCGACGCGGGCCGCCATGCAGGCCGCCTCCGAGCTCGGCCTCGGAAGCGGGTTCGCCGACCTCGATGCGCAGACCTGGGCGCGGCTGCGCGACCGCACGGCGGAGATCCTGTCCGGTGCGGGCGGCACCCTGCCGCCGGATTGGGAGCGGGCGCTGGCCCACGTCCTGGGCCGCCCCGATCCCGATGAGCTGGCCCGCGACGAAGCCGACACAGTGCTCGCCGAACAGGGCGAAGTGTTCGCGCCCGAGGACGATGCCTGAGACTTCCTGGCCCCGGGTGGTTGCCGTCGCGCCACTGCAGGCCGATGTAGATGGGATGCCACATCCCGATTCTCAGCGCGCCGCCCCGAGATCCGCGCCCGGCACCGGCCCCACGGCCCTGCGGGTGTTTCCGATCGCGAGCAGCGCCCCGGTCCTCGACGCGCAGACGCGGATGCGGCTCGGCCGCCAGCTGCAGGCGCTCTATGATCCGGTGATCGACGAGGCGCTGGATCCCCGGCTGGCGGAGCTGCTGCAGCAGCTCGACGCGGACCGGGCGGACGAGTCCGAGCGCTGAAGGGAATTCCCGAAAGGGGCTCCCGTCGGTGGATCGGGGGGATGTCACACCGACGGGAGCTGAGCCGGGACGACGGATCGACCCAACCCGCCCTATGTCGCCCGGGAATCACCCCGGGCGCCTTCACTTAAGTCAAATTTGCTGGCGAATACAGAGGGCGATCCCCTGGATAGGGGTATTCAGCGGTGGAAACCGATCGCGCCGCGTCAGGCCGTGGTCCCGGTCACCGACAGCATCACCCCGTCGTTGCCGATCTCGGCTCCGGTATAGCCGAGCATCCGGGCGAGCTGCTCCCGGGCGCGCCAGACCCGGCTCTTCACCGTGCCGATCTGGCAGTTCATGACCGCGGCGGCTTCCTCGTAGCTCAGGTTCTCGATCGCCACGAGGACCAGCGCCTCGCGCATCACCGGCGCCAGCCGGTCGAGGGCGGCGCGCACGTCCTGAAGGTCGAGATGGCCGCCCTGCTCCGGCACGCTGGTCAGCCGCTCGGCGTAGCTGCCGTCGGTGTCGGCGACCTCGCGGCCCTGCTTGCGGTGTTGGCTGTAGAACACGTTGCGCAGGATCGTGAACAGCCACGCCTCCAGGTTGGAGCCGGGGGTGAAGCCGGCCCGCCCGCGCCAGCCGCGCAGCAGCGTGTCCTGCACGAGGTCGTCGGCCGCGGCCGGATCGCGGGTCAGGGACACCGCGAAGCGATGCAGGGCCGGCACCACCTTCAGCAGGCCGGCCCGGAACGCCGCCTCCCGCTCGCCCTCTCCGCGGGCCAGTGCGGCGTCGAGGCGCGCCAGCAGGTCGGCGAAGCGGTCGGAGGCCGATCCGGAGGCCGGATCGAGCTGGTCGTAGGTGAGGCCGAGCAGGGTGCCGAGATGGGTGCGCACCGCATCCGGCAGGCCGTGGCGGAGATCGCGGGACGAATCGAGCAGGGTGTGGCCTTCGGTGTCGGGCATCGGTCCGGGCGTCGGCAAACGGGCCGGTCGCGCCCGTCGAGGATTGTTTGTGGCGCGCCTGCGCCGGCCCCGCCCCAACATGGGTTAGAACCCGCTGCGAAGGTGAGGCCGGCCGAATACAAGCAACTTCGCCGGGTACCGCGCCCGATTACAACCCGGCCGCGAACCGGGGGCGCACAGCGGCGTTCCCCTGTCGGATCTGCGGCCCCGTCGGGTGCCGTTCGCAGGCGATCCGCGACCCCGAGCCGAGGCGTATCGATGGCTTCTCCCGTTCCAGACCGCAGCGCGGCCCGCGATCCCGGGGGGCCGGCCTCGACGGTCTGGACCCTGGCCCTGGCCACCGCCCTGGTCGGCCTGGTCGCGTTCCCGCGCCGGGCGGCTGGCCCCACCGGGCCGCGGACGGATGCGGGCCCCCGGCCTGCCTTCGCGGGCGCGTCGGCGCACGAGCCGTCACCCACCCATGAGGGCGACGACGCGAAGGCGGTCGCCCTGCGTGAGGCCGATCGCGGGCGGGGCGCCAGCCATCCGGCCGAGATCCCCGCCAAGGGCTGGAAGGACATCGCCCTGCGCACCTATCGCGACATCGGCGAGAACCGCCTGCCGCTGATCGCGGCGGGGGTGACCTTCTTCACCCTGCTGGCGATTTTCCCGGCGGTGGCGGCTTTGGTCTCCTGCTACGGCCTCGTGGCTGACGCCTCGACCATCAACGACCAGCTCGCCAGCCTTCAGGGCATCATGCCCCAGGGCGCCCTCGACATCCTCGACGACCAGGTCAAGCGCCTGAACGAGAAGGGCAACACCGCGCTCGGCCTGAGCCTGATCGTCAGCATCGCCCTGTCGGTCTGGAGTGCCAATGGTGGCGTGAAGCACGTCTTCGACGCCCTCAACATCGTCTACAACGAGCGCGAGAAGCGCAATTTCGTCCTGCTCAACGTCGTCTCCCTCGGCTTCACCGCCGGGGCGCTGGCCTTCCTGATCCTGGCCCTGGCCGCGGTCGTGGTGCTGCCGGTGGTGCTCTCCTATGTCGGGTTCGGCTCGGATGCCTGGTGGCTGACCCTGCTGCGCTGGCCGGCGCTGCTCGTAGCGGTCCTGCTCGGGCTCGCCATGCTCTACCGCTACGGTCCGAGCCGGGACGCGCCGCGCTGGCGCTGGGTGACGCCCGGGGGCGCCGCGGCGGCCGTGCTGTGGATCGTCGCCTCGCTGCTGTTCTCCTGGTACGTCGCCCATTTCGGCAGCTACAACAAGACTTACGGCTCCCTCGGCGCGGCCATCGGCTTCATGACCTGGATCTGGATCTCGACCATGATCGTGCTCGCCGGCGCCCAGCTCAACGCCGAGATGGAGCACCAGACCGCCGAGGACACGACGGTGGGCGAGCCCCAGCCTTTAGGCACGCGCCGGGCCCGGATGGCCGATTCCGTGGGCGCCGCCGCGTGAGGTGACGGCGATACGCCGCGTGACCCGATCGGGCCTCCGTCCCTTGCCTTGGGCCGGCTGCGGCCGATCTGAGCGGCATCACGCTTCCGGTTCGGGCCCACCGACGCATCATGCACATTCACCTCGACGCGCTCGGCGGCGTGGCCGGCGACATGTTCGCCGCCGCGCTGCTGGATGCCTTTCCCGAGCATCTGGAGGGCGTGCGCGCGAGCGTGCGGGCCGTCGATTCGCGCATCGCCTGCACGGCGCCCGCGCATAATGACGGCATCCTGCAGGGCTCGCGCTTCGCGGTCTCAGGCCCCGGCTCGGAGGCGCCGCCTGCGCCGCATCGGCACGGCGGCCATGCGGACCACCACCATCACGATCATCACCCGCACGATCACCCGCACAGCCACGCGCACGACGCTTCCCATCACGGCCACCGGCCCTGGTCCGAAATCCGCGCGGAGTTGGAGCGGGCGGATCTCGCCCCCGCCATCCGGGCGCATGCGCTGGCCATCTTCGGGCACCTCGCCGATGCGGAGGCCCGGGTCCACGGCATCGCGGTCGACGCTGTGGCGTTCCACGAGGTTGGCGCCTTCGATTCGATCGCCGACATCGTCGCCGCCGCCCACCTGATCGCCATGCTCGAAGTGCGAAGCTGGAGCGTCTCGGCCCTGCCCCTGGGCTCGGGCCGCGTCCGGACCCAGCACGGGCCTTTGCCGGTGCCGGCCCCCGCCACCACGCTCCTGCTCGAAGGTTTTTCGACCCTCGATGACGGGATCCCGGGCGAGCGCGTGACCCCCACCGGCGCCGCGATCCTGCGCCATCTCTGCGGCCATGAGCCCGGACGCGGCCGGCCCCCCGGCACGATCGGGCGGAGCGGCATCGGGTTCGGCACGAAGGTCCTGCCGGGCCTCAGCAATTGCCTGCGCGCCCTGGTGCTGGACGTGGTGCCCGCATCCCGGCCAGACCGCGGCGAACTTGCGGTCATCGCGTTCGAGATCGACGACCAGTCGGGCGAAGATCTGGCCATGGGCCTCGACCGCCTGCGCGCGGAGCCCGGCGTGCGCGACGTCGTGCAGATGCCGGTCCTGGGCAAGAAGGGCCGGATGATGGCCCATATCCAGGCCCTGGTTCAGCCCGAGAGCCTGGAGGCGGCGATCGCGGCCTGCTTCCGCGAGACCACCACGATCGGGCTGCGCCACCACCGGGTCGCGCGCGCAACGCTCGACCGCGAGGCCGTGACGGTCGCACCGGAGGGGCAGCCGGTCCGGGTCAAGGTGGTCGACCGGCCGGGCGGGCGCACCGCCAAGGCCGAGGCCGACGACGCCCTGCGCCAAGCGGGCCAGGCCGACCGGGCGCGCCTGCGCGCCGAGGCCGAACGCCTCGCCCTGCAACAGATCACGCAACAGATTACGAAGGAGGAGCGGTGACGCGCGCGCATCTCGAAGCCGTACTGGCGGAACTCGGGCCCGTCGCGGTGGCGGTGAGCGGCGGGGTCGACAGCCTGACGCTGGCCACCCTCGCCCACCGGCTGGCACCGTGGGCGACGCTCGTCGTTCACGCGGTCTCCCCGGCCGTGCCCGGCGAGGCGACCGCGCGGGTCCGGGCCGAGGCCGCCCGGGAGGGCTGGGACCTGCGGGTGATCGAGGCCGGCGAGTTCGCCGACCCGGCCTACCGGGCCAACCCGGTCAACCGCTGCTTCTTCTGCAAGACCAACCTGTACGGGGCGATCCGGAACGTCACCGACCGGCAGATCCTGTCCGGCGCCAATCGCGACGACCTCGGCGAGTACCGCCCCGGCCTCGACGCCGCCCGGGAGCACGGGGTGCGCCACCCCTACGTGGAGGCGGGCCTCGACAAGGCGGCCGTCCGGGCGCTCGCCCGCCACCTCGGCCTCGGAACGGTGGCCGACTTGCCGTCCGCGCCCTGCCTGTCGAGCCGGGTCGAGACCGGCATCCCGATCGAGCCGGAGACCCTGGGCTTCATCCACGCGGTCGAGCGGCTGGTCGGAGGCGCCCTCGATGCCGGCACGGGCGCCAAGCGGGCCGTCCGCTGCCGGGTGCGGGCCGAGGGCGTGGTGGTGGAGCTCGATGCCGGAAGCCTTTCCACCCTGGACGCAGAGAATCGCGAAAAACTCGGGGCCGGCATCCGGGCGATCGCGCCGCCGCGGCTGTCCGGCCCGGTCCGGTTCGCGCCCTACCGGGTCGGCAGCGCCTTCCTGACGGGAGCCTCGCCCTTATGAGTGTTGCGGACGAATTCACCCTCGACTTCGCCCGGCCCGAGCGGATCGGCCTGGAAGAGGCGATCTTCTGCGCCGGCAAGAGCCCTGATCAGATCGACGCGATCCTGGTCGCTGCCGGGGACCGGGGCGCCTCGCTGCTCCTGACCCGGCTCGACCCGGAGAAGTGCTCCCGGCTCGGGCACGCGGCGCGGCTCGACTATTGCCCGGTCTCGCGCACCGCGGTGTTCGGGCAGCCTCCCGCCGTCGCCGGCCCGGCCCGGGTCGCCGTGGTGGCGGCCGGCACCTCGGACGTGCCCGTCGCCCGGGAGGCCCTGCGGACGCTCGGCTATGCCGGCCGGGCCGCGACGCTGTTCGCCGATGTCGGCGTCGCCGGCCTCTGGCGGCTGACGACGCGGCTGGAGGAGATCCGGACGCATCCGGTGGTGATCGTCGCCGCCGGCATGGATGCGGCGCTGCCGAGCGTGGTCGGCGGTCTCGTGGCCGGGGCGGTGATCGCGGTCCCGACCTCCGTGGGCTACGGCGTCGCCGCGGGCGGGCGCGCGGCGCTCGACGCGGTGCTGGCGAGCTGCGCCCCCGGGATCACGGTGGTCAACATCGACAACGGCTACGGCGCGGCCTGCGCCGCCCTGCGTCTGCTCAACGCGGCGAGTCGCCTCGCCCAGGAGGCCGAACGATGACCTGCCGCCACCCGTTACCGCCCGAACCCCACTTCCTTCCGAACGGAGATATCCGATGGAACGCCGCAGCTTCCTTCAAGGCGCCGTGCTCGGCGCAGGAATCACGGGAACAGGTCTCGCAGGCGCCGGCAGCGCAGGTGCGGCCGTGAGCGTCCCGCCGCTTCCGAACACAAGGCCGCAGGACCCGGCCGACCTGCCGCTGATCTCCGATCCGGGCGAGCGCCGGGGCGAGATGCTCTACCGCAATTTCGGCCGGACCGCGGAAAAGATCTCGGCGATCGGGATGGGCGGGTTCCACCTCGGCAAGAGCGCGGTGACCGACGACGAGGCGACCCGGCTGATCCACGAAGGCGTCGATCGCGGCATCACCTTCATGGACAATTGCTGGGACTACAACGACGGCCGCTCCGAGCTGCGCATGGGCGCGGCGCTGGCCCAGGGCGGCTACCGGGACAAGGTCTTCCTGATGTCCAAGATGGACGGGCGGACCAAGGAGGAGGCGCTCAAGCAGATCGACCAGTCGCTCCTGCGCCTGCGCACCGACCGGATCGACCTCGTCCAGCACCACGAGATCCTGCGCTACGACGACCCGGACCGCGTCTTCGCGGAGGGCGGCGCCATGGAGGGCTTCCTGGAAGCCAAGAAGCAGGGCAAGCTCCGCTATATCGGCTTCACCGGCCACAAGGACCCGCGCATCCACCTGCAGATGCTGGCGGTGGCGCAGGAGCGCGGCTTCCAGTTCGATTCTTGCCAGATGCCACTCAACGTGATGGACGCGCATTTCCGCTCGTTCGGCCATCTCGTGCTGCCGCACCTCGTGGCCGAGGGCATCGCGCCGCTCGCCATGAAGACGTTTGGCGACGGGGTGATCCTGAAGGCCGACGCGCCGATCAAGCCGATCGAGTACCTGCACTTCTCGCTGAACCTGCCGGTCTCGGTGGTGATCACCGGCATCCAGAACCAGCGCGACCTCGACCAGGCCTTCGAGGCGGTGAAGACCTTCAAGCCCATGGACAAGGCGACGGTGGCCGAATTGCTGTCGCGTTCGAGGCCCTACGCGCTGGAGGGCAAGTACGAGCTGTTCAAGACGAGCGCGACCTTCGACGGCACCGCCAAGAACGCGGCCTGGCTCGGCGAGGACGTGCAGAGCGTGAAGAAGCTCGCGCCGACGATGGAGTAGGGGGCGGGTCGAACGCTGCTCGAATGGCGCGCGCAATTCCCTCCCCCCGGGAGGCGCACATCGGGCCTGTTCTGTGGCAAGACTCTGAATCACAACGTTTTTCCCCTCCCCCTTGCGGGGAGGGGCAGGGGTGGGGTGGTGCAGGATGGGGAACAGCGGTGCCTTCTGCGCCACCCCCACCTCCAACTCCTCCCCGCAAGGGGGAGGAGCGCGCGTCGCGCATTACACAGGCCGATGTTTGAGCATGGTGGCCGGCGGCGAGGGCGGCAGAGGCGCCCGCCTCACGCCACATCCTCCAGCCGGATCGGGAGCTTGCGGATCCGGCGGCCGGTGGCGTGGTGGACGGCGTTGGCGATGGCCGCGTTGACGCCGATGATGCCGAGCTCGCCCAGGCCCTTGAGGCCGAGGGCGTCGACCTGATCGTCCGGGTCTGGCACCAGCAGCGCCTCGACCTCCGGGGCGTCGGCCGAGGTCGGGACGAGATATTCGGCGAGATCCGGATTGCGGTAGGCGGCCCCGTCCAGCACGGTCTCTTCCAGCAGCGCCGAGCCGAGGCCCCAGATCATCCCGCCGGTGAGCTGGCTCCGGGCGGTCAGCGGGTTGAGGATCCGCCCCGCCGCGAAGGCGCCGGTGAGCCCGGCCACCCGGATCTCTCCCGTCTCGCCATGGACGCGGACCTCCGCGAACTGCGCCCCGAATCCCCAGGAGACCGAGCGCCCGCCCCCGCCGAAGGCCAGCCCGATATGGCCCTGCCGCAGGGCCGCCAGACCCTTCTCCCGGTCGCCGCCCGCGGGCACGAACTCGGCGAGCGTCTCGACCCCCGCGGGGCCGACGGCCTCGGCCAGCGCGAGGCCGGTGCCGTCCGGAGCGGACAGCCGCCCGGCCGAGAGCGACAGGGCGGCCGGATCCCGCCCGGCGAGGCGCCCGCCCTGCCCCGTAGCCGCCTGGGCCAGTGCATCCCGGATCTGCCCGCAGCCCAGCGCCAGGGCGTTCATCAAGCTCGTGGTCGTGCTCGACCCGCCCGAGATGCCGGCCGCCGGCAAAGCGGTGTCGCCGAGCCGGACCGTGACCCGCTCCACCGGCACGCCGAGGCCGTCGGCGGCGCCCATGGCGAGCAGCGTGGTGATGCCGTTGCCGATCTCGTGATGGGCGCAGGCGACCTCCGCGGTCCCGTTCGGGTTCAGCCGCACCCGCATCGTCGCGGCCGCGATCTTCACCGGCCGCACCGAGGCCGCGCAGCCGAGGCCCACCCGCCAAGGCCCGTCGCGCATCGTCCCCGGGCGCGGTGCCCGACGCGCCCAGCCGAAGGCCCGCGCGCCGGCGTCGAAGCAAGCCATCAGCGGCCGGGTCGAGAACGGCTTGCCGGAGACCGGATCGATTGCGGTGTCGTTCAGCCGCCGCAGGGCGATCGGATCCATCCCGAGGGCCAAAGCCATCTCGTCGACGGCGCTCTCCAGGGCGAACAGGTAAGGCACCTCCGGGGGCGCCCGCATCGGGCCCGGGGTGTTGCGGTCGACCCGCACCGCCCGCTCCTCGGTCCGGATCGCCGGACAGGCATAGAGGCTGGCGCTGACCTCGGCGCCCTCCATCACGAAGGGGTCAAACCGCGACGTGACCGTCTCGGCCTCGTGCACCAGGGCGGTGAACCGGCCGTCGCGGTCGGCCCCGAGCCGGATGGCGTGGCGCGATTCCGGCCGGTAATTGGCGATGGTGAAGCCTTGCCGCCGGGTCGGGACCAGCGAGACCGGCCGGCCGAGGCGCCGGGCCGCCAGGGCGACCAGGGTCGTGTGCTGCGACAGGGCGAATTTCGAGCCGAAATGGCCGCCGATCAGCCCGGACACGACCCGCACCTGCGCGGGGTCGAGGCCGAACTGCGCCGCGAGCCCATGCTGCACGGCGCCGACATAGCGGGTCGGCTCGTGCACGGTGAGCCGGTCGCCGTCCCAGGCGGCCCGGGTGGTGAACAGCTCGATCGGGTTGTGGTGCTGGACCGGGGTCTCGTAGCGCGCCTCGACCCGGATGGCTGCGTCGCGCCATGCGGTCGCGGCATCGCCCCGGATGATGTCCTCGTGCTGCGCCTTGAGGTCCGCCAGCCGGACGGTCTCGGCCCCGGGCGCGTCGAAGCCGCCGGCGGCGGTTTCCTCCGCGTAGGCGACCCGGACCGCGCCGGCCGCCTCCTCGGCGGCCTCCTGGTTCGTCGCCACCACCAGGGCGACGATCTGGCCGGCATAGGCGACGGCATCAGACTCCAGCGGCCGGTGCGAACTGTTGGCATAGCCGCCGGCCATCAGGTGCTTCACCGGTGCCACCGCTCCAGCGAAATCCCGGTGCGTGAAGATCCCGAGCACCCCCGGCACGCGCTCGGCGGCCCCGAGGTCGAACCGGGTGATCCGGCCCCGGGCGATGGTGCTGGTCACCAGGGCCGCGTGGGCGGTCGTCTCCGAGCCAAGCCGGTCCGAGGCGTAGAGCGCCCGGCCCGTGACCTTGTCGGGCCCCTCGACCCGGGTGTGGACCGTCCCGAGGATTGTCTGGGAGTCCTGCGTACCTGATTCCATGTTCGCGCTCCCGGTCGGCAGTCTCGTCCGGGAGCAATCGCCGAGGCGGCCGCCCGGCTCCGCATCCGAGCGGCGGGGCGACACCATGCAGCGGCGGGGTGCTTATCCGTGACGGCTCGCCTTGCGGACCAACGAGACGGCCGCAAACTCCTCGGCGGTCAGAACTTCACGTGCCGGACGCATCTCGTTCAGCTCCTCATCCGTCAGGATGGGAGCGTCCAGATCGGCGCAGGGCGACGTGCGAACCATAGCGCGTTCCCTGCGGTGGCGCGGCGAAGAGAAATCACACAAAGGTATCTGCTGGCCAAAGAAGCAACCGAAGCAGGATAAACAACCGTGTCATTCCGGGGCGCCGGAGGCGAGCCCGGAATCCAGAGCCGCCGACCGCGCAAAACCTTGAACCGTCGGCGTTTATGGATCCCGGGCTCCGCTTCGCGGCCCCGGGATGACGGGGCAGATGATGGGGACGACAGCAATCGTGAGGCTCGCGAGGGTGTAGCATTCCTCGCGGCAGTCCCTCACGCGTTCGGGCCGCGACGGCGCATCGCCGTCGCGGCCCGCCCGACCCTTAGTCAACCACCTTGCCGTCCGGGCCGACCTTGACCGTCTGCTCCTTGTCGGCGCCGGCCACCTTGATCTCGTACTGCACCGCCGAGCCGTCCTTCTCGACCTCGGCCTCGTAGGCCTTGCCGCCGCCGGCCTTCTGCTCGGCGATGGCGAGCGCGTCCTTGAGCGAGGTCTTGGCGTTCTGGAAGTCGGCGGGCTTCAGCCGGGTGAAGTAGCGCTCGATCGGCTGGTTCTCGGTCTTGTACAGGGCGCCGGTATCGGCGTTGATGCCGTATTCCACCAGCTTGCCGCTCGGGTAGACGACCTTGATGGCGTAGTGGGCCGGGTCCTTGCTGTCGGCCTTCTCGAAATCCGCGTCGATGGCGCGGCCGCCCTTCTCGTCGCCCTGTGCCTGGGCGGTGGTCAGCGCCTGGGCGAGGCCAACCTTGGCGACCTTGGCCACCTGCCATTCCTTGAGATTGCTGTCGGTCTGGGTGGCGGACTGGGCCAGGGCGAGGCTCGTTGAGAGCGCGAGCAGGCCGGCCGCGGTGGCGAAGCGTTTGATCATGGCGGGTTTCCCTTTGCGGGTTCGGTCTTGGGGAGTTCGGTTGTGGGACCCAGAAACGCCGAGGCCCGAACAGGGTTTCCGCCCCTGGGAAAAAACACACCGCTTGATCGATGCGCCGCGGATCCCTAGCAGCACTCTCGACCGCAACATGGCCGGAGGGATTTGGCCGGAGGATTGCGTCGCCCCACCCGGAATGCGCGATAGCGAAGGAAGCCAGCCCGTGCTCGAGCAGATCGGCGAGATCGACCCGCCCCAGCGGCTCCTGATGGGGCCGGGCCCCGTCAATGCCCATCCGCGCGTGTTGCGCGCCATGTCGGCCGACCTGCTCGGGCAGTTCGACCCCGAGATGACCGCCTACATGAACGAGGTGATGGCGCTCTACCGCCCGATCTTCGGCACCGAGAACCGCTGGACCTTTCTGGTCGACGGCACGGCCCGGGCCGGGATCGAGGCGGCACTGGTGAGCCTGGTCGCCCCCGGCGAGCGGGTGCTGGTGGTCAATTTCGGCCGGTTCGGCCTGCTGCTCACCGAGATCCTGGAGCGGGTCGGCGCCGTGGTCGAGACGGTGGACGCGCCCTGGGGCGAGGTCGTGCCCCTGGAGGCCATCGCCGCCGCGGTGGAGCGCTTCGGCCCGAAGGTCGTGGCGACCGTCCACGGCGACACCTCCACCACCATGGCCCAGCCCCTCGACGGGCTCGGCGATCTCTGCCGCCGGGCCGGCGCCCTCTCCTACGTCGACGCCACCGCGACCATCGGGGGCATGGAGATCGCCGCCGACCGCTGGGGCGTCGACGTGGTGACCGGTGGCCTGCAGAAATGCCTCGGCGGTCCCTCGGGCTCGGCGCCGATCACCGTCTCGGCGGCGGCGGCCGAGCGGATCTTCTCCCGGCGCCATGTCGAGCACGGCATCCGCCGGGACGACATCGACGACGGTTTGGGCGTGCGGATCGGTTCGAACTACTTCGACCTCGCCATGATCATGGATTACTGGTCGGAGAAGCGCCTGAACCACCACACCGAGGCGACCACGATGCTCTACGGCGCGCGCGAATGCGCCCGGGTGCTGCTGGGCGAGGGGCTTGAGGCCTGCTTCCGCCGGCATGCGGCCGCCGGGCGCGCCGTTGCGGCGGGCATCCGGGCGATGGGGCTCACCGTGTTCGGCGACGATCGCTACCGGATGACCAACGTCACCGCGCTCTATATCCCGGACGGGATCGACGGCGAGGCGGTGCGGCGGCGGATGCGGGAGGATTTCGAGATCGAGATCGGCACCGCCTTCGGGCCGCTGGCTGGCAAGGTCTGGCGCATCGGCGCGATGGGCTACAACGCCCGCAAGCACAAGGTGCTGATCACCCTGGGCGCCCTGGAGGCGGTCCTGCGGGCGGAAGGGTTTTCGTCCATCCCGCCGGGCGCCGGCGTCGCGGCGGCCCTGGCCGCCTGGACCGACAGCGCGACCGCCTGAACGCGCCTCACGCGCCGGGCTGCATCGGCCCGGACGATCCGGCCCCGGGCTTGCGCGCGAGCCCGAGGACCTTCTTGACCGCGTCGAGGGGGCCCGGCTTTCGCGCCAGGCGGCGGATCCACGCGCGGGTCGCGTCGCGATGGGCCAGGATGGCGAGATCCTCGACCTCGTTCCGGTCGAGCTTTTCGAAATAGCCTTCGCGGTCGTCCGAGCTGTACCTGTAGTGGCGCCGGATCTTGGCCTGCCACTCCTCCACCGACTTGACGAAGTAGTGGTTGATCTGTGCAACCGCGAGATTGGCCCCGTCCACCGGGAGACGCCAGTCGTTCGGCACGCGCGCGCCCGTGGGCGAGACGACGTGCTCCCGGTCGCGGTACAGCGCGTAATGCGGCATCAGGAATGCCACCGTGTCGGTCCTGTGCAGGCTCTTCACGCCCTCGTTGATCTCGTCACCGACGTGAGAGGCCCGGCGGAACCGCTCCATCACCAGGCCGCCGTCCGGCCGGACATGGCCGGAACTGCCGAAGAAGCGCCAGTTGAGCGCGATCCCGGTGGCGCCCTCGAAATCCTGCACGAAGTCCAGGATCGTGCGGTGCTGCTTGAGGCAGACCATCTCGTCGAGGTCGAGGACCGCCGTCCATTCGACGGAGCCGCCATGCGTCCGCAGATAGTGATTGTACGCGTTGATCTGCGTCCGGCCGTCCGGGGCATTCGGCCAGCGCACGAAGGTGACATGGCGCCGCGCCGCCTTCGAGACCAGGCGCGACAGGCTCTCGTCGCTGTCGTTGTCGTAGACCCAGATATGCTCGAAGCCGAGCGCTAGATGATAGGCCAGCCATTCCAGCAGGTAGGGCTGCTCGTTCTTGGCGATCGCGACGATGCCAGCTCGATATTTCTTCATGAGCGATGGGGCAGATTAGGAATTTTATGTCTCAAGCTCTTTGCGCGGATTTTATGGACGTGGCCTGGCGATGAACTGATTTGATGGCTCTATATCTGGGCTTCTGGAGCTTTGTATCGTGTGAATGCTGACAAAGCAGCATACGGAAGGGTTCGGGCGCGGTCCAGCGCATCGGTCTGGTGTTGATGGGCTACATCGGCCGCCGGCTTCCAGGGCACCCGATGGACCTCGCGACCCGACCGCGCGCCGCATTCCGGGATCGACCATGCCGGCCTCGGGCGCGTATGGCTGCCCGACGCATCGCGCGTTGCCCGTCCTCCGGGCGCGTGGCGCCCTGATCCCGAGAGATCCCGCATGCCCGACACGCCAGATTCCGGCTCATCGTCCCAGGTCGAGGGTGGCATCGAGGCGCCGGTCGTCTACTTCGACACTGTCTCGGCCTTCGGGGTCGGGGCGGGGATCGGGCGGATGACCCTGGAGATGGAGGTCTACGAGCCGACCGCGCCCGGCGCCCCGTCGCGGACGCGCCGGCGCGTGGTGGCGCATCTGCGCGGGCCCCTGCCCGCCTTCGAGGCCCTGCGCAGCGCCGTCAACCAGATGGAAGCGATGCTGACTCCGCCCACCGGCGAGCGGCCGAACTGAAAGCCTGCGCTCGTGCAGACAGACCGGGCGCAGGCGCCAACCCCCACGGAGCACCCCATGACCGACAACGAGCCGGAACCGCTGGACGACTTCACCCGCGTGCACGCCAAGCTCTCCGCCCTGGAGATCGTCCTGGGCGTCCTAATCGGGCGCTTGTCCGAGGAGAATCCGGAGATCCGCGAGGATGTGAAGCGCGACGTCGCCGCGATCCTGTCCGACATGCCGATCGAGGGGCCGAGCGAGGAGCTGATCGTCACTGAGGTGCGCCGGGCCGCCGAACTCCTCACCAGCGTTTCGATCGGCTGAATCGCGCTCAGCGGGGCGGCATCCGCAGCGCCCCGTCGAGGCGGATCGTCTCGCCGTTCAGCATCGGGTTTTCGCAGATGTGCCGGACGAGGTCGGCGTATTCCGACGGGCGGCCCAAGCGCGGCGGGAACGGCACGCTCTGGCCGAGCGCGTCCTGCACCTCCTGCGGCATCCCCGCCATCATGGGCGTCTCGAAGATGCCCGGCGCGATGGTGACGACCCGGATGCCGTGGCGGGCCAACTCCCGGGCGATCGGCAGGGTCATGGAAACGACGCCGCCCTTCGAGGCCGCGTAGGCCGCCTGCCCGATCTGTCCGTCGAAAGCCGCGATCGAGGCGGTGTTGAGGATCACGCCCCGGGCGCCTTCCGCGTCGGGCGCCTCCCGGGCGATCGCCGCGGCGGCGAGCCGGATCATGTTGAACGTCCCGATCAGGTTGACCGACACCGCTCGGGCGAAGCTGTCGAGCCGGTGCGGGCCGTCGCGGCCGATCACCTTCTCGCCCGGCGCGATCCCGGCGCAATTGACCAGCCCGTGCAGGTGCCCGAACGCGTCGAGTGCCGTCTGGACCGCCGCCTGACCGTCCGCCTCGCTGGTGACGTCGGTGGCCGCGAACCGCGCCTGCGCGCCCAGCTCCGCCGCCACCCCGGCCCCGGCCTCCCGGGCGATGTCGGCCACCACGACGCTGGCGCCCGCTGCCACGAGGCCGCGCGCCACCGCGGCGCCCAGCCCCGAGCCCGCGCCGGTGACGATGTAGACGCGATCCTTGATCATCCTGGCTCCCCCCGCTCGTCAGAAACCCCGGCGTAGCGCGGGATCGTGAAACCCGGAAGGCCATCCGAGCAGCTGGACCATTGACGTGTGAAAAATTCCCACATATGCAGGATGAAGTCATCGCGGATTGTCGCGTCGAGTTTTGCTTGTCGTTTCGCCGATGATGCAAAGTAACAAGGTGTTTCCGATGCTGTAACACCAGGATATCTGGCCGGCGGCACGGTCTCGTCACGGTTCTTTCTGCATCCCCGCGCCCGGGCAACCCCGGGCGCGATCGATCCCTCACGCCTGTTCGGGACCGCCATGCACGCACCCTGGATCGCGACCGCCGCCCGGCATTGGCGGCATGAGCGGTGCGTCCGCAACCGCCTGGCCGAGCGGGGCCCGGCCCTGCGCGCGGCGCTCCGCAAAGCCGCGCCGGAGAGCGTAATCCTGGCCGGCAATTCGCATGTCGAGTTCCTCGGGACGCCGGATTTCGGAGGCCGGCCCTGCATCAATCTCGGCATCGGCGGCAGCACCGCAGCCGATTGCGCGGCCCATCTCGCGGACCTGCGCGCCCCGATTCGCTGCGCGGCCTCGGTGCTGATCATCGGCACCAACGATATCCTGCGCTGGCGGCATCCGGAGCGGGCCTCCACCGAACGCCGGTTCGAGGCCGAGGTTCGGCGCATCCTGCGGATCCTGGAGGTCTGGTCGGCGCAGGTCTTCGTCGCCGCGATCCCGCCGATCGGCGCCTGGGCGACGGGCCGGGATCCCGCCGCCGTCGCGGCCTTCTCGGACCGCCTCGCGGCGCTCTGCCGCGCGGGCGGCCACAGCTTCTTCGATCCGTTCGCGGCCCTGCGCGACGATGGCTCGGGGCTCGCCCGAACGGGACTCTATCCGGACGGCGTGCACCTCGCGGACTATCCCGGGCTGGCCGCCGAGCTGGTCCGGCTGGTCGCCATCGGCCCGGTCTCGCCCGCGCCCCGGATCCGCCCGGCGGTCCCGGTGGCCAGCCTCCGGACGCTTCACGCCGCGGCCTGGGGCGTCCGCTCGTGACGCCCCGGATCGTCCGCGACGCGATCGGTCTTCGGCTTGGGAACTTCGCTTTCCGGAAGCCGGAAACCCCCGTGCGGGACGACGCCCGGCACCCCGTCCGGCTGTGGCCCGCGGACGAAACCCTCTGGCTCCGCGAGAACGGCGCCTGGCGGCCCCGCGCGGCCCGGCACGTCCTGTGCGCCCTGGCCGCGCTCGGCCGCCGGGGCCGCTACGCTGCCCACGTGGAGCGTGGCGCTAAGATCATCGCTGGTCCGGTCAGCGCCCTGGCGCTGCCGGATGCCGAGGCCGAGATCCGGTTCGTCTTCCGCGTCACCCCGCTCGGCTATGGCGAGGCCGCGTTCTGAAGCGTGGCGCTCCGACCTACGCCGCAGGCGAAGCGACCGGGCATCCGAGAGCGATCACCCGGGCCAGAAACGCCAGCGCCGCGCGGATCACCGGCGAGCGCTTCAGGTCGGGATAGGTCACGAGCCAGACATCCCGGGGCGGCGGCTTTTGCTCGACCGGGAGGCGGACCAGAGCCACGTCGCCGTCCCCGAGGAAGCGGGGCAGGACGACGGCGCCGAGGCCGGCCCGGGCCGCCTCCTGCTGGCCGAACAGGTCGCTGGCCTGGAACACGATCGGCCGGCCCGCCAGCAGGCTCCGCAGCCAGGCCTGCTGCGGGACATGCTCCAACGCGGAATCGTAGCCGATGAACGTCCAGTCCTCCGGGGGCTTCGCGGCCTGATTTGACGTCGCGTAGAGCCCGAACCGCATCACGCCGATCCGGCGGATCAGCAGTTCTGGGTCGTCGGGGCGGGTCAGCCGCACGGCGATCTCCGCCTCCCCGCGGTCGAGCGCCGCGATCCGGGCGGCGCCGGACAGGACCAGGGTGATGCCGGGATGCGCCCGATGGAAGTCCGCGACCTGCGGGGCGATCAGACGGGCCGCCAATGCGGGCGGCGCACTGATCCGGACCGTGGCGACCGGCGACGCCGCGTAGCCCCGGGCACGCCGCTCGATCGCCTGCACGGTGCCGGCGATCTCGGCGGCCAGGGCCGCGATGGCGATCCCCTCCGGGGTCAGCGCGACCCGGCGCGGCAGGCGCTCGATCAGCCGCAGCGCCAGGGCGTCTTCGAGGGACGCGACCCGCCGGCCGATCGTCGCGTGATCGACGCCGAGATCCCGGGCCGCGGCCGAGAGCGAGCCGGCCCGGGCGAGGACCGCGAAGTGGTGGAGGTCCTGCCAATCGACCATCGGTGAGATTTCGCACGGGACCTGTGAAGAGATCCCGAATTTTCGCGCAGACTAAAACGCGGTTCGCTGTCCGGGTAGGAGGTGGACCATGACGACAGCGATGATGATGACCAGGCCCGGCGCGCCGGATGTCCTGACGGCGACCGAGATCGACATTGGCGAACCCGGCCCGAACGCGGTTCGCATCCGGCACTCCGTGATCGGCGTGAATTTCGTCGACATCTACTTTCGGACTGGCCTTTATCCGGTCGAGGCCTGTCCGGCAGTGCTGGGTTTCGAGGGGGCCGGGACGGTCGAGGCCGTCGGCCCGGGGGTCGCGACCCTGAAGCCCGGCGACCGCGTCGCCTATCACGGGCGGCCGATGGGGGCCTATGCCGAGGCCCGGATCCTGCCGGCGGAACGCCTGGTGCGGCTGCCCGACACCCTGTCCGACCGCGACGTCGGCGGCACCATGCTGCGCGGCCTGACCGCCCATATGCTGCTGCACAAGGTGCGGGCCGTCGGACCCGGCGACTGGATCCTGGTCCACGCCGCCGCCGGCGGGCTCGGCCAGATCGTCACCCGCTGGGCGAAGCGCCTCGGGGCGCAGGTCGTCGGCACGGTCGGCTCCGAAGGGAAACGCGCGCTGGCTTTGGAGGCCGGCGCCGACGCGGTGCTCCTGCACGGGGACGGCGACTGGGCCGAGCGGGCCCGGGCCCTGGCGGATGGGCAGGGCGTGCATCTGGCGATCGACGGCATCGGCGGCGACATGCTGGCCCGGACCTTCGCGGCGGTCCGGCCCTTCGGAATGCTCGCAAGCGTCGGGCAACCGGCCGGCCCGATCCCGCCTGTCCGCGTCGAGATGCTGGGTGGCGGCCGTCCGGTCGCCCTGATGCGGCCGAGCGTGATCGCCTACGCCGACGATCCGGAGCTTTACCGACGCGGCAGCGCGGACCTGATCGCAGCCCTGGAGGCCGGCCTGATCAGCCCGATCGGAGCCGCATACGACCTCCGGGACGCGGCCCGGGCCCATGCCGATCTGGAGGGCGGACGCACGACGGGGCGTGTCATCCTCACGGTTTGAAGCATCATCCCGAAGGACTCGGGCCTGTGGATCTCGGGGGCTCCGCCCCCGAACCCGGCCAAAGGGCTACGAGCTCTTTGGAAACCCGATTCTCTGTGTGTCGAGGGATGGCCTGTGTGCCTCATCACGCGGTTGGAGGCGCAGCCGGGTGTATGGGGAAGAAGCTATGATTCGAGGCGCGGAAGCGGATCGCCCCGGTACCGCGCCAGGAGAGACAGGGCCGGAATGCCGTCCGTCGACACGCCCGTTCCGGTGGGCGCCTTCGCGCTCCTGCTCGTCGCCTTCTCGGTGAAGCACCTCGCGGCGGATTTTTTGCTTCAGACCAACTGGATGGCCCAGGGCAAGGAGCGCGCTTCGGCCTGGGCCGGGCCGCTCTGCGCCCATACCGGCCTGCACGGGCTCGGGACGCTGCTGATCGCCCTGGCGGTCAAGCCCGCTCTGTGGTGGCTGGCGCTCGTGGATTTCGTGATCCACACGGGCATCGACCGCGGCAAGGCTCTGGTCGGCCAGCGGACCCACTTTCCGGCCACCGATGCCCGGTTCTGGTGGCTGATCGGGGCCGATCAGTTCCTGCACCAGGTGACCCATATCGGGCTCGCCGCCGTGCTGGCGGCGGCCCAGTAGAGCGATGGGAGTCTCAAGTCAGCTCGGCTTCTAGCAGCCGGTTGGTGTCGGCGACCTTGCCGGCGAGCTCCAGGATCAGGAAGCGCTGCAGGGACAGGGCGAGGTCCGGGCGCTCGCGCTCCATCCGGGCCAGCGCGGCCCGGTCGACGCCCACCACCCGGCAGGGGCTCTCGGCGATGGCGGTGGCAGTGCGCCGTCCGCCCTGCACCAGCCCGATCTCGCCGATCACCGTGCCGGCCGTGGTGGTGCGCAGGCGCAGGTTCGGGCGGCCGGGCAGCTCCATCTCGATGGAGACCACACCCTGTTCGAGGAAGTACAGGCTGTCGGCCGCCTCGCCCTGGCGCAGCAGCGCCTCCCCGGCCGCCAGGGTGCGGACGGCGAGATACGGCGCGAAATCGGCCGGCGCGAGGGCGCAGCCGAGCCGGTCGGCCATGTGTTCGGCAAACAGCGCGACGGCCCCCTCCCCGCCCGAGCCGGACTCGGCCAGCAGGGTCGTCTCGGCCTCGCGCAAGGCCTCGTCCAGGGTATCGCGCATCCGCAGCCGCGGCCCGGCGAGACCGCCGCGCTCGACCTGCTTGCGGGCCGCCGGGCCCAGATGGACCAGGAGCACGTCGAAGCCGCACTGCTCGGCGCGCTGGCTGATCTTGCGGAACGCGATCAGCGCCGAGCTGTCGAGCCCGACGCAATCGCGGAAATCCAGGATCAGGGTGCGCAGGGTCCCGGGCTCCGCGGCGCTCCGGCGATAGATCGTCTGGGCGTTGAGGAAGAACAGGTAGCCCTGCAGAGCATAGATCCGCGTCCGGTGCCCGGCCTCGCGCAGCAGCTCGGCGGTGTCGGGGGCGCGGATGATGCTGCTGCGCCGCTCCGAGCCGGACAGCGCCCGGCGCACCGCCGGGATCTGGCCGTACTGGACCGCGAAGATCAGGATCGCCAGCACGACGCCGACCAGGAAGCCCGTGGTGGCGCCGAACAGGGCGGTCGCCGCGCACACCGCCAGGGCGATGCCGGTCTCCCAGACCGGGAAGGTCCGGCAGGCGAGCGCGAGGTTGACCAGCAGGCCCAGGCCGATGGCGATCAGGGCGCCCCCGGCGAGCGGGCGCGGCAGCAGCGCCAGCGGGCTCGCGCCGAACACCAGCAGCGCCGCCATCACGGCGAGCGTCAGCCACCAGCCGAGCCAGTGGCTGCCGCCGATATTGTGCAGCAGCAGCGTCGAGGTCCGCCCGAACCCCATGGCGGGGCTGCCGAAAAGGCTGCCGACCAAGTTGGCCGCGCCGGAGGCGACGAACATCCGGTCGATGTTGAGCTCGCGCCGCATCTCCAGCTCGACGCTGATGACGTAGAGGATCTGGATGATGACCGCGACCACGATCTCGGTGGCGATCCGGGGCAGGATCGGCAGGAGCAGGGCGGGGTCGAGGGCCTGGAGCGCCATCGCGGCCGGGGCCTGCAGCAGGGATCCCGCGGGCAGGGCCTCGATCAGCCAGCCGGCGGCCTGTGCGGCTCCCGTGTCGATGCCCTGCCAGGCCAGGCCGAGATGGACGACCACGAGGCTCGCCAGGATGACCGTCGGGTAGGTGCCCCAATGCTTGATGCGCCGGGGCAGGTAGAAGGCGCAGAACCCGATGCCGAAGGTCAGGGCGATGCGAGCGAGCAGTCCGAGGTCGATCCGGCTCGGGTCGAGCATCGCCGGATCGAGCAGGCCCAGCAGCGCGGCGGCGGGATCGTCGAGATGGGCGCCGATCTGCAGGCCGCTCTTCAGGAACAGCAGCCCGACGCCGCCGAGGAAGCCGGTGAGGACCGGGTAGGGCAGGAGCTGCGCCAGCAGCGAGGCGCGCAGCGTACCGAGCAGCGCGAAGACGAGACCAGTGGCGAAGGTCGAGACGCCGCAGGCGACGAGCACGATCCGGCCGACCGTGGCGGGATCGGTGACGCCCGCATCCCGCAGCTCCCCGGCCACCGCGGCGGCGATCGCCGCCTGCACGATCGCCGCCGCCCCGATGAAGGACAGCGACACAACCACCGTCCGCCGGAGCGCGACGAAGACGAGGCTGCCCAGCACGTAGGCCGCCAGCATCGCCGACATGCCGGCGACGCGGCTCTCCGCCAGCGGACCGGAAAAGATCAGCTGCGAGAAGCTGATGAGATCAAGCAGCAGCACCATGGCGGCAACGGCCGCGGCCGCGATCGTGCGCGCCGTGCGCATCAGCGCCTCGCGCCCCTCGGTCGCCCGCCCGCCCTGGGCGGATGCCATATCGCTGGTTGTCATCGGCACGGCATCCGCATTCCGAAGATGTGTTCCCGGCCGGTGCAGCAGATCCCTCGCCGCCGCGCGGGGAGGCGCCTGGCGGATCGACACGAATCAAGCTTGGCCGGCGCTCTTCTAACCCGATGGCAGCCCGGCACTTAAATTATCGTGCCGGCTGCAACGGCCGGACGACGCTTCTGTCCAGGTTTCAACCGGTCACGTCGAGTCCGGAACTCTGCGAGACGGCGGCCGCGGGGATCGTCTCCTGACGCGACTTGTCGCTTCTGCTGCCGGATTCCCCTCCCCCGCCTCATGCTCTAAGCCGGCCCCCCACAGGAGCCGCCGATGCCCGCCTCGACCCGCCTGCCTCGTCCGTTGCGCGCTGCGCTCCTGCTCGCCGGCCTCGCGGGGGCCGCGCAGGCCGAGGATGCCCCATCGATCGTCTGGCCCGAGCCCGGCGGCCGGGCGACGATCAGCCGGGCGTTCAAGGGATCGCCGATCACGGTGGGTGTCTCGTCCCGGACCGGCGGGGCGATCGACAGCCTGACCTGGGCCGGCACGCAGTTCATCAACGCTCACGACCACGGCCGCGAGCTGCAATCGGCGTCTTCGTATGACGGCTACGGCGAGTGCCTGAACCCCACCGAGGCGGGCAGCGATTCAGACGGCACGGGCCCCCGCAGCACGACTCGGCTGACCGAGCTCAAGGTCGGCCCCGACACGCTCCAGACCCGGGCGCAGATGGCCTACTGGATCGAGCCGGGGCGCGTCACCGGCAGCTGCCCAAAGGGACCCGGCCCCCATGCCGGGCCGCGTTCCGACGACGTCCTGGCCAAGACCGTCACCCTGGGCGCGGCGGGCGTGGCCAACGCCATTGCGTACCGCGCCACCTACATCACCGCGCAGGCCCACGAATCGGCGACCTTCGAGGCGGCGACCGCCTACATGCCGCCGGACTTCACGGCGTTCTGGAGCCTCGACCCGGCGACGGGCCAGTCCCAGCCGCTCTCCGCCGGGCCGGGCGAGCAGGCCGTGCCGGTGATCCTCGCCACCCCCGACGGCTCCCGTGCGATGGGCGTCTACAGCCCCGCCCTCCCCCAGCCGACGGTGCCGAATGCCGGTTACGGCCGGTTCGACTTCTCGACCTTGCCGGGCTCGGGCAACGCCACGGTGAAGTGGAACTGCGCCTTCCGGGAAAACAACGTCCCGGCGGGGGCGCACAGCTACACCTGCTACGTGGTGGTCGGCACCCTGCAGGATGTCCGAGCGGGCCTCGTCGCCCTGCGGGCGGCCCTGACCGGCGGCCGGCCGGCCCCCCTCCCCGCCATTCCGGCACCCGCGGCCGTGCGGGCTCCGGGTGTGGCGCTCTATGTCGGGACGCAACAGGGCTGCAACGCCGGCGAGGTCACGATCGACCCGGGCTACAAGGGCTGCGCCACGGCCCCGATCGGCGCGACCCTGGCGCAGCCATCCTCCCCCGCCGACGCGCCGGTCTATGCCGGCACCGCGGCCGGGCTCGATGCCGGCCTGGTCACCAACAACCCGCATCATCTCGACGCCGGCACGCGGCCGATCGGCTACCTCGCCGCCGCCGGCCCGGGCGGGACGCCGCTCTATGTCGGCCTGCAAGGTGGCTGCAATGCCGGGGTGGTCTCCACCAACCCGGCCCATCTCAATTGCCGCGCAGCCCCGCTGGGGCTCGCGGTGCGGTGAGGTCCTGGCACCGTGCCTGCTTCACCCGCACCGGTGGATGAAACGCGGCCCTTTCCCGGACGCCTGGAACGTCAGTGGAAGGTGATCCGGGATCCGGCAGAGCGAGCGCCGCGAAGCGGCACGATTGAGAAGCAACGTTGCTGCGTGCGGACGCTTCGCGCCATATGGCGCTGGGTCCCGAGTCGCATGCCGCTGGCGCTGCATGCGCCCGGGAAAGGGCGCCGCGGGCTGGCCGCGCTTCGCGATGCCAGCTTCTGTCGAGGGAATTCAGGATTCGGCTGGCCTAGAGCGCGCGAGCGATCACCGAGGCGGCAGCCCTCCTCATTCAGGGCGATGAAGCCTCAGCGCACTTCGCTGACGCGCTTGGTCGCCTTCTTCTCCTGCTTGTAGGCGGTGATCGCCGCGGAGCAGCCGGGCGACAGGTTCTTCATGTTCGCCTTGAAGCAGGCCTCGACTTCCGGGCCGCCGGGCGCGTAGGCGCTGCAATAATCCATGTAATCGCCGGTGCAGTGCTGCTTGAGCGCCTCGCGGGCCGGGGATTGCTCGGCCAGCGCCGCGGCCGGGCCGAGGCAGAGACCGAGGGTCAGGAGGACCGCCTTGGTCGAAGTCATGGATATCCTTGTCGATGACCAATGACCGCGCGAACAGGTCGTGCGGTGATGGACGCGGCGGATGAGCGCCAACGATGGCACCACCATGACGCCGGGATGGCGACTGTGCAGCCCGGCTATGTGTGCACGACAAGAAACCTGAGGGCGCAGCCGGTGCGCACCCAGGATTTTCCCGCGTCATCCCGGGATGACCGCGCCCCCGGCGGATGCGTGCACCCGCCGGGCGGTGAGGTCCGGCCGATCAGTGCGCGCCGACGCGCCGGGTGAGCACGATGTCGTTGGCGACGATCTCGCCGAACGGGCCGTCGTTGCGGGCGTTGCCCACCGGCCGGCCCGTGGTGGCGCGCAGGGGCAGTTTCGGGAAGACCAGTTCGGCGAAGCGGTAGGCTTCCTCGAGATGCGGGTAGCCCGAGAGGATGAAGCGGTCGATCCCAAGATCGATGTATTCCTTCATCCGGTCGGCGACCTGATCGGCCGAGCCGACCAGCGCCGTGCCGGCGCCGCCGCGCACCAGCCCGACCCCGGCCCAGAGGTTGGGCGAGACCACGAGCTTGTCGCGGTTGCCGCCGTGGAGCGCCATCATCCGGCTCTGGCCGACCGAATCCTGCCGCTTCAGGGTCTCCTGCGCCTTCGCGATGGTGGCGTCGTCGAGTTTCGAGATCAGCTTCTCTGCAGCGTCCCAGGCCTCGGCCTCGGTCTCCCGGGCGATCACGTGCAGGCGGATGCCGTAGGAGAATTCCTTGCCCTTGGCCTCCGCGGCCTGCCGGGCGGCGGCGATCTTCTCCGCGACCTGGGCCGGGGGCTCGCCCCAGGTGAGATAGACGTCGCAATGCTCGGCCGCGACTTCCATTCCGGCCGGCGAGGACCCGCCGAAATAGAGCGGCGGATACGGCTTCTGCACCGGCGGGAAGATCACCCGGCCGTTCTCGGCGCGCAGATGCTTGCCCTGGTAGGTCACAGTCTCGCCCGAGAGCAGGCCGCGCCAGATCGTCAGGAACTCGTCGGTGACGACGTAGCGCTCGTCATGGGACAGGAACACGCCGTCGCCGGCCAGCTCCACCGGGTCGCCGCCGGTGACGACGTTGATCAGGAGGCGTCCGTCCGAGATCCGGTCGAGGGTCGCGGTCATGCGGGCCGCCGCGGACGGCTCCATCAGGCCCGGCCGCACCGCCACCAGGAAGCGCAGCTGCTTGGTCAGCGGCGCCAGCGCCGAGGCGATGATCCAGGAATCCTCGCAGGAGCGCCCGGTCGGCAGCAGCACGCCGTAATAGCCGAGCTCGTCGGTGCCCTGGGCGATCTGCCGGAGGTAGTTGATCGAGACCTCGCGAGCCCCTTCCTGAGCGCCGAGATAGCGGCCGTCGCCGTGGGTCGGCAGGAACCAGAGGACGTCGGCGCGCCCATCATGCGTCGTGGTCATCGGGGTCTCCAGTGCGGTTGCGGGCCGGATGCGGAAAAGCCGGATCCGACTTCTCGCATCCGGCGATCATCAAGGGCTAGGGCATCGTCTTTTTCCGAAAGCCGGCAGCCACCTTTCGGGACGATGCTTTAGGGCAAGCCGCCGCTTCCGGGAAACGGCGGCCCGCCGTCAGTCGTCCTGCGGCGTGCCGAGCAGGTGATCGAGGATACGCCCTTCGAGGCGAGCCAGATCCGGATCCCCGCGCCGGCGCGGGCGCGGCACGTCGACCCGCAGGTCGAGGGCGATGCGCCCGGCCTCGACCACCAGGATGCGGTCGGCGAGCGCCACCGCCTCGGAGACGTCGTGGGTGACCAAGAGCGCGGTGAAGCCCTGCGCCAGCCAGATCCGCTCGATCAGGTCCTGCATGCCGATGCGAGTCAGCGCGTCGAGGGCGCCGAGGGGCTCGTCGAGCGCCAGCAGGCCCGGCCGGCCCACCAGCGCCCGGGCCAGCGCCACGCGCTGGCGCTGGCCGCCCGACAGGGTCGCAGGCCATTGCCCGGCCTTGTCGGACAAGCCGACCTCGGCCAGGGCCGCGAGCGCCTTGTCCCGGCGCTCGGCTCGGGAGCCCTGGCCGGACAGGCCGACCGTGACGTTGTCGACCACCCGGGCCCAGGGCAGCAGGCGCGGCTCCTGGAACATGATCCGCTTCGGTGCATCGCTCCGGCGCGGGCCGGTCTCGGGCCCTTCGAGGACGATCCGGCCGCCGGTGGGTGTCTCCAGCCCGAGGATCAGGCGCAGCAAGGTGCTCTTGCCGCAGCCGGAGCGGCCGACCACTGCGGTGAAGCCGCCGGCCGGCAGGTAGAGATCGAGCCCCTCGATGACGGCGTGGCCGTCGAAGCTCTTTCGGAGATCGCGGGCCGTCACGGCGATGCCGCGGCCGGCGGTTTCCGTCGGTCGAGGCGCCGGCGCGGGGTTCGCGTCCGCGACCCGGGTTTCCGGGACGAGATCGGTCGGGGCCTCGCGGCGAAGGGCGTCGAGCAGCATCAGGCGCTCCTGTAGGCGGGGTTCCAGGCGAGGCAGGCACGCTCGAGCTGGCGCGTCAGCGCGTCCGCGAGCTTGCCCAGGGCGGCGTAGATCAGGATCGCCAGCACCACGACATCAACCAGCATGAACTCGCGGGCCTGCATGGCCATGTAGCCGAGCCCCGAGGAGGCGGAGATCGTCTCGGCGACGATCAGCGTCAGCCACATGATGCCCAGCGCGTAGCGCAGGCCGACGAAGATCGACGGCAGGGCACCGGGCAGCACCACCTTGGTGAACAGCTCGGTCCGCGACATGCCGTAGACCCGGCCCATCTCCACCAGCGCCGGATCCACCGAGCGGATGCCGTGCAGGGTGTTGGCGTAGATCGGGAAGAACACGCCGAGCGCCACCAGGAACAGCTTGGCCTCCTCGCCGATGCCGAACCACAGGATCACCAACGGGATCAGCGACAGATGGGGCACGTTACGCACCATCTGCACCGAGGTGTCGGTCAGCCGCTCCGACAGGCGCGACAGGCCGTTGGCGAGACCGAGCGCGAAGCCGATGCCGCCGCCCACCGCGAAGCCCGACAGCGCCCGCAGGGTGCTGACCCAGAGGTTGGTCCAGAGCTCCCCGGTGCGCCCGGCATCCCAGCCGGCCCGGACCACGTCGAGCGGCGCCGGCATGAACCGGTTGGAGACGAGGCCGGCCGAGACCGCGGCCTGCCAGCCCAGCAGGATCGCCACCGGCAAGAGCCAGGGCACGGCGGTGTCGCGCAGGCGGCCGAGAGGGGTTGAGCGCATCATCGGTTCTCCGCCCGGCGTTCGGGCTGTGTCCAGACCGCGTCGGCCACGCGGATCGGCTTCGGCAGCAGGCCGAGGCCGTGGAAGGCGTCGGCCACCCGCTGCTGGTCGGCGATCGCCGCGGCATCCAGGGGCGTGACCCCGTAGGACAGACGATCGAGGGCGACGCGGAGCACGGGGGCTGGAATGCCTACGGAGGGTGCCAAGTCCGTCGCCACGGTCTCGGCATGGCCGGCCGCCCAGGTATCGACCTCTCCGATCGCCTTGAGCACAGCCGCGACCACCTCCGGGTTGGCATCGGTGAAGCCGCGCCGGGACAGGTAGAACTGGCGGTTGGGCGCGAGGCCCTGCGCATCCGCCAGCACCCGGGCGCCGGTGGCCCGCTCCGCGGCGGCGAGATACGGGTCCCAGATCGCCCAGGCGTCGACGGAGCCGCGCACGAAGGCGGCGTTGGCGTCCGCCGGGGCCAGGAAGGCGAACTTCACCGCATCGTAGGGTACGCCGGCCTGCTCCAGCGCCCGCACCACCAGGAAATGGACGTTCGAGCCCTTGTTGAGGGCGAGCGTCCGGCCGCGCAGGTCGGCGACGCTGCGCACCGGGCTGTCCTTCGGCACCAGGATCGCCTCACCCCGAGGGGCCGGCGGCTCGGTGGCGACGTAGCGCAGCTCCGCGCTCGCGGCCTGCGCGAAGATCGGCGGCGCTTCTCCGGCCGAGCCGAAATCGACCGCGCCGGCATTCAGGGCCTCCATCAGCGGCGGCCCGGACGGGAATTCCGACCACGCCACAGTGTAGCCCAGTGGCTGGAGCGCCTTCTCCAGGGTGCCGCGGCCCTTCAGCAGCACCAGGGAGCCATATTTCTGGTAGCCGACCCGCACGCTGCCGCCCGCCGCCCGGGCCGGGCGCAGGACGCTGGCCGCCGCGAGGCCGAGGCCCGCGGACAGGAGTTTTCGGCGGTGCGGGGCGAGCCCGGACGCAAGGGGGCGGGCGATGCGATCGGTCATGAGGTCAGCCGTTGCGGGCGGGGGCCGTCCAGACCGCGTCGGCGACGTGGACCGGCTTCGGGATCAGCTTCAGGGCGTAGAACCGATCGGCGATGGCCTGCTGCTCGGCGGTGATGCGGGCGGTCATCGGCCCGATCACGAAATCGGTGCGGTCCACCGCCCGGCGCGTGGCCGGCAGCGGTACGCCGGTGCCCTGCGACAGGAGCGCGGCAACGTCGCCGCGGTTCTGCCGGCACCAGGCCGCGACCTCGCCCAACGCGTCGATCGCCGCGACAAGCACCGGGCCGCGGGTCTCGGCGAAGGCCCGGCTCGCCAGGAGAAAATTGTTCTGCGGCGTGATGGCGGTGGCGAGGGCGAGCACCCGCACCCCGTCTGCCTCCTCGGCGACGGCGAGATACGGATCCCAGATCGTCCAGGCATCGACGCTGCCGCGGGCGAAGGCCGCCGCCGCGTCGGCCGGGGCCAGGGTCACCGGCTCGATATCGGCGTAACTCAGACCGCCCTTCTCCAGGGCCGCCACCGTGAGATTGTGGGCGCTCGACGCCTTGGCGAAGGCGACGCGCTTGCCCTTGAGGTCGGCGAGGCTGCGCACGGGCGAGCCCTTGGGCAGCAGGATCCCGGCCCCGGAGCCGCCGGCCTCCTGGGCCGCCGCGTAGACAAGGCTGGAGCGCGCCGCCTGGGCGAAGATCGGCGGCGAATCGCCGGTCAGCCCGACATCGATCCCGTCGAGGGACAGGGCCTCGAGCAGCGGCGGCCCGAACGAGAACTCGACCCAGCGCACCGTGTGGCCCAGGGGCTCCAAGCGCCGCTCGATGATCGCCTGCTGCTTGGCCACCACCAGGATGCCGTTCTTCTGGTAGCCGATGCGCAGCACGCCAGGCTCGGCTGCCCGGGCACCCCGGAGGCCCGGGACAGCCGCAGCCAGGAACGTCGCGGCCAGCAGGGTGCGGCGGTCGAGCATCGCCCGATTCACTCGGCGGCGGCGAGTTCGGCCGGGCCGGTCGCCGCGGCCGCCCGGTGCAGCAGCAGGGCGGAAAGCTGGGCGCCGGCCTCGGCGGCGCGGGCGCGCACCCCGGCCTCGGTCAGCACGCCGTCGCTGAAATCCGCGTCGGACGCGTAGACCGCGGTCGGGATTTGGAGCGCGCCGAAGAAGCCGAAGAGCGGCCGGAAGGCGTGCTCGACCACCAGGGCATGGCGGGCGCCGCCGCCGGTGGCCACGATGGCCACGGGCTTGCCGGCGAGCGCGTTCGGATCGACCAGATCGAACAGGTGCTTGAACAGGCCGGTATAGGCGCCCTTGTAGACCGGCGAGCCGACCACGAGCCCGTCCGCCTCCTCGATCGCGTCGAGCACCCTGCGGGCGGGCAGCGGCAGCTGGTCCCGGGTCCAGGCGGCCCCGAGGCCCGAGCCGGCATCGACGAAGTCGAAGATCCGCCCGTCGAACGCCGCTTGGGCGCAGGCCTCGTGCAGCACCGCATCGACCAGCGTGCGGGTCTTGGACGGGCGTTGGACGTTCGCGCTCAGTCCGACGAGTCTCGGTCGTGTCATTGCAGAAGCCTTACGACAATGCCGGGCCGCCCTGCTCGGTGAGGAGCGGCAGACGCGCGACCGGATATCCGAATAGGCCGCTAGAATTGCTGCTTGCGCTGCACAACGTCAATGAAACGGCTTTCCCAATTCGTCACGAATAGAAAAATGTTCTCCTCAGAATTGCCGATTGAGAGTGTAATTTCATCTCACGTTCCGGAGGATCGGCTTGCAGATTGCAGCTCGGCGGACCGGGAGATCCGGTTCCGGCGCAGGTTTTATCTAATCAACGACAACAAGATGGAATATAATTGCTCTTGAAACGGTCTCGGAAGAATAATGTTGCTGTCGGAGCGCGGGCTCCGCTGGCGTGACCGTGTTGATCGTGAGGAGCAGCCCTGCCGCGCGATCGGGGGACGGTCCGGCCTCACATCTGATTCCGCGTGAAGGCACGAAAAAGGGCCAGCCGTGGCGGCTGGCCCTGAGTCATTCGACAGCTCGATGGCCTGGTTTTCGCGCGCCCGTCGCCGAAGCGTGCGCCTGGGCTTATTCGGCCGCGGTCATCTCGGCGGTGAAGTGACCGCACCAGTCGTTGGCGGTCACGACCGGCCAAAGACCCTTGGACTCCGGAGCCGGCTGGCTCACCGGCGGGTTGAACCGGCACAGGCCGGCATCGCCCTGGGCGCTCGCGCCGTTGCCCTTATGCTCGTCAAAGAACTTGCAGCTCTCGCAATGTGCGCTGGCCATGTCTCTATGCTCCCGTGTCGGTTCGGCGGTGTGCCGTTCTCTCTTACGAATTAGAACAACTACAATCTGCCAGTCAACCGATGACCGGGCGCGCGGTTCCATGCCGGGACCCGCTGCAACGACCATGGAAATTTTTCAGTAGGCCCTGGCCATCTGTCAGCAATGCGAAGGGATAGGTGTCAGTTCGTATTCTGATGGAGGTACAGCAGTGTGACCGCCCCCCAGGTCACCTCGCCCGCGCCCAAGGCGCACCCGGGGTCCTTCGCACGGGTCAGGTGAAGCCGTAGCCACGTCGGCGTCCAACGGCACTCCGGACAAAGTTTTGAGAATGCAGCGAGAGCGACGCTGCGAACCCAGCGATCAAAATCACTAACATGATAGCCCTGCTGCATCCGTCCGCAGCGGTGGGTAGCTGATTGATAGGCGCTCCAATGATCCGCATTCGGACTTCAAAGTTCCGCACCGGATAAACCTAGAGTAAATCAGGGCTGCCGCTCCGTAACAGCAGCCCTGATCGGTCCGGCTGCGTGTCGACCGAATTCGTCAGTTCAAACTGCCGACGCTCGCGCCTGCCTTCCGCGGTACCTTCCCTTCTCCGGGGCCGCGAAGGTCACCAGCATCGAGATCACGCCGTGGGCTTGCTCGCGCTGGCGAAGATCCTTCGGCAGTACGCAGCCAAGCGCTCCGGCCGGTCGGCCGCGTCACGATAGGCGATATGCCCGTCGGGTCGAACGAGGACACTCGACGGCTGGCCTTCCAGGCCGTAGGCGCCGTGCGCCTTGCCGTCGAGGTCCGACAGCACCGGCGCCCCTCCCGCCTCGAAAGCAGGACCCGCCAAGACGAGCCGGGGGCGCACCCAGCCCCACGGGGCGACGGCCTCGATGACGGCGCGCAGCGAAGCGCCGGCTTCCGGGGACCGCCCGTCGAAGCACAGCAACGCCCAGCCCGTCGTCACGCCGTCCGGGTTGTAGATGAACGGGAACAGCGACGTCGTCTCACAGTCAACGGTCACCTCGGCCTCCGGAGCCCGCTCGCCGGCCTTCGGTCCGCGCTGGAGGAGATGCGTCACACCCGAGAGATGGTCCTCGTTGAGCGGGCTCTTCGGGTAGCTGACCGAGAGCTGCTGCAGGTCGTCCGTGCCCTGGAGCAGGGCGCCAATGCCCGGCACCACCTTCGCGGCCAATCCGAGGGCCGCATCCGTCACGGGTCCCCGGTAGACGGTCCGGCGGAAGCCCTTCGCCTGCTGCTCGCTGAGCCTGGCGTGCTCGCCGCCGCGCTCGGCATCGTAGGAATTGAGCAACGCCGGAGCCGCCTCGCCCCGCAGGGTCATCGCCAGCCGCCACGCGATCTCGACGGCATCGTGCAAGCCGGCGTTCATACCCTGGCCGCCGATGGGCAGGGACAGGTGCCCGGCATCGCCGGCCAGGAACACCCGGCCGCGAGCGTATCCCGGCGACACACCGTACTGGAAGCGGCTGTGGGTCAGCCATTGCGGGTCGGTCAGCGTCAGGGTCTCGTCGCCCGTGACCTCGCGGGCCACCGCCTGGATCTCGTCCAGCGTCGGATCGCGGTCCGGCACCCCCGTGTCGTCGGCCAGGAAGAACAGCCGGTGATAGCCGCCCCACACCGGCATCACGCCGCAGAAGCCGCGCTCGTAATAGAAGAACCAGAGCTGGTCGGGCTCAAGCGAACGCCGCCAGGACAGCTTGGCGTCGACCTGTCGGTTCATCCGGCCCTCGAACCGTTCGGGCTCGAAGCTCAGGCCCAACCGGTCGCGCACCGTGCTCTTGGCGCCGTCGGCGGCGACGAGGTAGCGGCAGCGCAGGCGCTCCTCAGGCCCGTCGTCCCCGCGCCTCACCGTGACGGTCACGCCATCGCCGTCCTGGGCGACGGCCATGACCTTGCCGCCGCGCTGCATCCGTCCGCCGCGCCCTTCGTAGGTTTCGATCAAGGTCGTCTCGATGACGTCCTGCCCGCTGTAGAGAACCTGCGGGTGGGGACTGGTGACGTCGTCGATCCGGATCGGCGTCGTCGGCGTGCCGTTCATGAAGAAGTTCACCAACCGGACCGGGTAGGCACGCTCCGCGATGGCGTCGCGCAGCCCGATGGAGGCCAGGAGTTCCTGCGGCCGCGCCCACAGGTTGTTGGCGCGGGAATACGCCCGGACCTCCATCCGCTCCTCCAGGATCAGGCAATCGACCCCGTGGTGACGCATTGCGCACCCCGTGGTCAGGCCGACGGGTCCGGCGCCGACGACGATGACCTCGGCGTCGAAGGGCTTGCTGGTTGCTTCAGATGGCATGGAAGCCTCGGGCTGGAGAACGGATGGGCTCACGCCGCGCAGATGCCAGGCACGTCCACCTTCCGGAACAGGTGCGGGCTCACCGTCGCGGTCTCGGGGTAGTCCGACAGGCGGGCGCGGAACTCCGGGTTGGTGAAGGCGGCCCGGAAGTCAGAGACGCTGTCCCAGACGGCGTAGTTCAGGAACACGCCGCTGCCGGCGATGCCGCGGTGCAGCTGGGTCGATACGAACCCGGGCTGCCGCTTCATGACCTCGGCGTCGGCCGTCCAGGCGGAGAGCAGCCGGTCGGCATCGGCGGGCCGGGCCACGAAGGTGTTGATCAGGACGACCGCGCCGCCCTCGTCCTTCAGTTGGTCCGCCAAGGTGACTGTCTGGTCCATCTCGATGAACTTGGGCATTTCAGGCTCCTTGCGTCTGGGTTCGGGTTCCGATGGCGGCCGCCGGCTCGGACCTTTCGATCCGTTCCCGCATCTCGCGCAGCAGGGTGCTGGCGGCTTCGAACGCCTCGGGCGATAGGCCGGCGGCGAGGGTATCGGTCCAGCGCTCCTGCCGCTCGATGGCGACGCGATAGGCGGCCTCACCGCGCTCCGTCGCCACGACCAGCATGGCCCGCCGGTGATGGGGGTTCGGCTCCAGGCGGACGAGGCCGTCCGCCCGCATCTCGTCGACCAAGCGCTGCACTGCCTGCCGCGTCAGGCCCATGTTGCGGGCGATATGGGCGACCGGCAGCGGCACGGGCGAGAGCGCGATGGCTCCCAACACCTGCCACCGGGCGCTCGTCAGACCGAGATCGCCGACGAGCGTGTCACCGGCGGCTAGCAGTTCGCCGTTGATGCGGAAGACTTCGATGACGAGGCCGGACCAAGCCCCGCGAAGGTGTGCCTGCGCCGACGCAGCGACCTGTTTCTTGGTGCTCATGAGGGACAACCTAACCCTCCGACCAAGTTCGTCAAGATGACAATATGCTGTCATATTGGGGATGCGGACGGCCGGTCTCGCGAGCCTGCGACATCCTCGTGGGAGGTGTACCGAGCGGTTTTCGAGAAGTGGCTGACCGTCTCGCCGAAGCGAAGCTAAAAGCCGTCGACCATTCCGACATTGACGATGTCAATGAGCACTATCAATCCCAACTGTTTGCTCAATGCCCGCACGGTCCGCATCTTCACCTCACCGAACGACGGGACTGCCCGCCGCCCAAGAGGATCGAACGATGACCCACCGCATCCGCACCTTCGCAACCGCCGCCAGCCTCACGCTTTTGGCGCTCGCCCCCGCAGCCGCCGCCGAGGTGGCCTCCAGCTTCAGCGTGCCCGCCGTCATCGGCGCGGCGTACCACGCGCCCGGAGTGGCGCTGAACGCCTCCGATGTCCGCAAGCAGGGAGGTCTCCTGGTGCCTTCCGCCACCCGGTGGGTCCAGGCCCGCGGGGAGACGAAGTCCGTCGAACCGTTCAAGGCGCCGGGCGTGATCACCGTGGCGTACCGCGAGCCGCGCATCGCCTCGGACGCCTACGGCGTGCTTCGCCAGGGCGGCTTCGCGACCGCGGGTGTGGTTCGGTGGCTGCCGACCGCCCCCGCCACCGCCGAGGCCGACGCGGGGAACGTCAGGCTCGGCTCCCTCTGATAACGGGCGCTGGCGACCCGCCTCACAGGGCATCGGCCAGATCCTGCGCGGCCTCGCGCCCGAGGCGCACCATGACCTCACGCAGCCACCGATGCGCGGGGTCGTGGTCGTAGGAGGAATGCCAGACCATTGAGATGGTGTCAGCGTCGAGGGGCACCGGCACCGGGCTGGTGGCGAGGCCGAGCTGCGCGGCGAAGCCGAGGGCGAGCGCATCGACCATCGTGGTGATGACCGGCGCGGCCAGGACATGGAAGGCGACGGTCGTGAACCGCGGCGTGGTCGCGGCCATCCTGCGCCGCTTGCCGATGGCGGCCAGGGCGATGTCGACCACCCCGTGATCCGCGCCGGTTATGCTCGTCATGATGTGCGGGAAGCGCAGGTAATCGTCGAGCGAGAGCGGCGGCGCGACCCCGAGCAGGTCCGGGTTGAACAGGCACAGGTAGCCGAAGCGGTAGAGGGCGCGGACCTTGTGATGCGACTGGCCCTCCGTCAGGACCCCGACCGCCAGGTCGACTTGGTCCGCATCGAGCTCCCCCAGCACGCTGCCGTAGTCGAGGGCGCGCAGCCTGAGGCTGATGCCGGGCGCCTCGCGTCCCAGGAGGGCCAGCAACCGGGGGATGAGATACGCCTCGACGCTGCCCGGCACCGCGAGGGTGAAACCGCGCTCGACCGTGGCAGGATCGAAGGAATCCTCGCGGAGGACGATGCACTGGAACTGGCGGACCGCCGACCGGACGGGCTCGACCAGGGCGACCGCCCGCGGGGTCAGCCGCATGCCGTCCGGGGCCCGCGTCAGCAACTCGTCGCCGAGCAGCTTCCTCAGTCGGCCGAGGCTGCTGCTCATCGCCGACTGGCCGACGTTCAGGTGGCCCGCCGCACGGGTGACGCTGCGCTCGGTCAGGAGCGCGTCGAGGGCCACCAGCAGGTTGAGGTCGATCCCGGCGAGGTCGCGATGCTTGACCGTCATGGTCGCCCGCGCCCATCGGCAGGGGCGCCCGAGCCGGCATGCGGCAACAGCGCGAGGGACGACTCGGCGATGCGCTCAAGCTCCGCCCGCGCGGCACCGTCCCGCGCCTGGACCGACAGGCCCTGCAGCAGCGTGTTGAAGGTCGAGGCCAGCGTCGCGACGTCGGTCCCGAGCGGCAGGTCACCGGCGTCGAGGGCCCGCTCGAAGCGCTTGCGGAAGTTGGTTCGGCTGACCTCCCGCAACGCCCTCAAGGCCTCGTGGACGTCCTGTGCCTCGGGCGAGACGTTCGCCGTGCCCAGGACGACCATGCAGCCGCAGGGCGCATCGAGGGAGGTCAACACGGCGGCCGCCTCGGTCATGAACCTCCCCACCGCGACGCGAAGGTCCGGCTCCTCGTCGAGGAGCCTCCAGGGAGCCGCCCAATAGGTGGTCTCGTAATGCTCGACCGCCTCCATGAAGAGGGAGGCCTTGTTGCCGAAGGCCGCATAGAGGCTCGGCGGATTGATCCCCATGGCGGAGCAGAGCTCGCCCATGGTCGCCGGCTCGTAGCCACGCTTCCAGAACACCTCCAGTGCGCTGTGCAGGGCCTGGGCCCGGTCGAAGGTGCGCGGCCGTCCCTTGCTCCTGTGCGGCGTGATCGCGGTCATCGCATCCTCGGTGTGCTGGCGCACATGAGCCCTCGGACGGGCCCGCTGCGGGTTGACGGCGTGTAACGCCCGTTACAGATATAGCGTCCTTAACGACCGTTACAATAATCGATTCCGAGACGATGTCAGCGTCGTGACCACCGGTCCGGCGCAACGGAGACCCTTGCCCGATGGCCAAGCTTTTCGAGCCCGTGACCCTGCGCGACGTGAACCTGCGCAACCGCCTCGCCGTCCCGCCCATGTGCCAGTACCAGGCCGAAGACGGGTTCGTGACGACCTACCATACCGTGCACTACGGAAAGCTCGCGCTCGGCGGCTTCGGCCTCGTCATCGTCGAGGCGACCGCCGTCTCGCCGGAGGCGCGCATCACCCACGGTGACGTGGGCCTCTGGCGGGACGAGCAGGTCGAGGGGCTTGCCGGCATAGCCGCCTTCATGAAGGCGCAGGGTGCGGTACCCGGCATCCAGCTCGCCCATGCCGGTCCGAAGGCCAGCATGCAGCGCCCCTACCACGGCGACGGTCCCCTGAACGATGCCGACATCGCGCGCGGCGACCGGCCCTGGGCCATCGTGTCCGCCAGCGCCCAGGCCGTCGACCAGGGCTGGCTGGTCCCGGAGGCGCTCGACGCCGCCGGCATCGAGAAGGTGAAGGCGGACTTCGCCGCAGCCGCCCGGCGCGCCCTGAAGGCCGGCTTCGAGGTCGTGGAGCTGCACTGCGCCCACGGCTACCTGCTGAACTCCTTCCTCTCGCCGCTGACCAACCACCGCACGGACGCCTACGGCGGGAGCCGCGAGAACCGCTTCCGGCTGCCGCTGGAGATCGCCCGGGAACTGCGCGCGATCTGGCCGGTCGACAAGCCGTTGTTCGTGCGCGTCTCGGCGGTCGACGGCTTGAAGACCGGCGTGACCATCGAGGACACGGTCGCCTTCGCCGAGGCCCTGAAGGCGGTCGGCGTCGACGTGGTCGACGTCTCCTCGGGAGGCGTCGGCACCACCTACGAGCACCCGAGCGGCTACGGCCACCAGGTGCCCTACGCCGAACGGGTCAGGCGTGACACCGGCCTCAAGACCATGGCGGTCGGCCTGATCGTCGACCCGTTCCAGGCCGAGCAGGTCGTGGCCGAGGGGCATGCCGACCTCGTCGCCATCGGCCGCGAGGCGCTGCGCAACCCGAACTTCGCGCTCGACGCCGAGCAGGCGCTCGGGGCCGCCCCGCAGGATGCGCCGTACGAGAGCTGGGTGCCCCAACTCGGCTGGTGGCTGAACGGGCGCGAACGGAAGCTCCGCCGGCTCGGCGCCTGGTCGAACGGCGAGGACGTTGCGGCTTGAGCCTCCGGGCAGGGACGCACCGTGACGGCTGCCCCCGCCTCAGGACCCGCGTTCACGGCTGAACCGGGCCGTCGTGAAGTCGAGGAACGAGCGGAGCTTCGGCGTGATGCGGCGGTCCGGCGCGTACAGGATGTGGAGGGGCCGTTCCGAGCGCCATTCCGCCAGGACGCGGACCAGTCGGCCGGATGCGAGGTCGTCCGCGAGGAGCTCCTCGGCATGATGGATCACGCCCATCCCGGCCAAGGCTGCCTGCCGCAGGGCGTGGCCGCTGTTGGCGGAGAACCGCGACCCGATGGGCACGACGACCTCGCCCTCCTCGTCGTGGAACGTCCAGCGTTCCTCCAGCGCCGAGCCGGAGAAGCCGAGGCATGCATGCCGTGCGAGGTCGCTCGGGTGCCGCGGCCGCCCGTGCCGCTCCAGGTAAGCCGGAGACGCGCACGGGATCAGGTTCAGGGGACGCAGGCCCCGCGCGATCAGGCTGCTGTCTTGCAGCGGGCCTGCGCGGAACACGCAGTCGTAGCCCTCGTCGATCAGGTCCACCACACGGTCGCTGAGGGTGAGCCGTACCGTGACCTCGGGGTTCTCAGCCATGTACGCGGGAAGCAGCGGCGACAGACTGTAGGTGCCGAACGAGACCGGCGCGTTGATCCGCAACTCGCCCCGTGGCCTCACCCGGCTGTCGGCCGCGATGGCTTCGGCCGCCTCCAGTTCCGCCAGCACGATGCGCGTGCGTTCGAGGAAGTCGCGCCCGGCGTCGGTCAGGCTCTGCCTACGGGTTGTCCGGTTCAGCAGGCGCACACCCAGGTGCTCCTCCAATTGCCGGACGTGCTTGCCGACCATCGCCGCGGAGATGTCCGCGGCGTCCGCAGCCGCCGCGAACGAGCCGAGGTCGGCGACCTTGGCGAACACCTCCATGCTGGTGAGACGGTCCATATTCCTGACCATTGGTTGCGAGTGTCGCGATCAAACCGCGATTTATCACGGACAGGACGAAGTCCATACCTCCCGTCGAGGCCGGCGGCGCCGGCTCGCGAACGAGGAGAGCAGTCATGACCGTCGCAGTCATCGGAACCGGGAACATGGGTGCCGGCATCGCCCGGCTGCTGGCCTCGAAAGGCGAACGGGTCGTCATCGGGTCGCGCGACCCGGCCAAGGCGGCGAAGCTCGCCGAGGAGATCGGGGCGGGCGCCGAGGGCGGCGGCATCGCCGCGGCCGCCAAGCTCGCCGACGTGGTGATCTTCGCGGTGAACTACCCACAGGCGGGCGAGGCGGTCCGCGAGGCCGGCGGCTTCGCCGGCAAGGTGCTCGTCGACATCTCGAACCCCATCACCGAGGACTTCAAGGACCTGCGCGTCGGGCACACCACCTCGGCCGCCGAGGAGCTCCAGAAGCTCGCGCCCGAGGCGAAGGTGGTGAAGGCGTTCAACACGATCTTCGCGCAGTTGCTGCCGGCGGAGGCGCGCGAGGGCCGCGACCCTGTGCAGGTCTTCGTCGCCGGCGACGACGAGGCCGCCAAGAAGACGGTGTCCGACCTCGTCGCCAAGGGCGGGTTCCAGCCCATCGAGTCGGGCCCCCTGAGCAACGCCCGGTTCCTTGAGCCGCTGGGCGAGATCAACATCCACTTCGGCTTCTTCCTGGGCTGGGGCACGAGCGCCGCCCCCGCGTGGATCAAGGCCGCCGCCTGAAGGCTCCCGTCCAGACGTCCTCCCGCCGGGCATCCCAGGCGGGAGGTTTCCGCGCCCTTCCCGGGCGCACGCAATCGAGGAGAACGACCATGAGCCGCATCGTACGCTTCCACGAGACCGGCGGTCCCGAGGTCCTCAAGGTCGAGGACGTCGTGGTCCCCGCGCCCAAGGCCGGCGAGGTCCAGATCCGGGTGAAGGCCATGGGCCTGAACCGGGCCGAGGTCATGTTCCGGACCGGCCAGTACGTCACCCAGCCGCGCTTCCCGGCCATCCTCGGCTACGAGGCGGCGGGTACGGTGGAAGCGGTTGGGCCGGACGTCACCGGCTTCGCCGTCGGCGACGCGGTGAGCGTCGTGCCCTGCTTCATGCTCGGCGACTACGGCCTACATGGCGAGCTCGTGAACGCCCCGGCCTTCGGCGTGGTGAAGCACCCGGAGAACCTGTCCTGGGAGGAGGCGGCCGCGACCTGGATGATGTTCGTGACCGCCTACGGCGCGCTCGTCGACATCGCGAACGTCCAGGCCGGCCAGACGGTGTTGATCCGCGCCGCCTCCAGCAGCGTGGGCCTGGCAGCCATCCAGATCGTCAACGCGCTCGGCGCCGTCCCTGTTGCCCTGACCCGCCGCAGCAGCAAGCGCGACGAACTCCTGAAGCACGGGGCCGCCCACGTCATCGCCACCGAGGAGCAGGACCTCGTGGCCGAGGTGAACCGCATCACCGACGGCAAGGGCGCCAACGTCGCCTTCGACCCGGTCGGCGGACCGGAGGTCGCCAAGATCCTCGACGCGCTCGGCTACCTCGGCATCTTCTTCCAGTACGGCGCCCTCGACACGACGCCGTTGGCGGTCCCGGTCATGCCGCTGCTCGGCAAGGACCTGACGGTGCGCGGCTACCAGCTCTTCGAAATCACCAAGGACCCGGCGCGCTTGGAGAGGGCCAAGGACTACATCGTGAAGGGGCTTGCCTCGGGCGCGCTGAAGCCGGTGGTCGCCAAGACCTTCACGCTCGACCAGATCGTCGAGGCGCACCGCTTCATGGAGAGCAACGAGCAGGTCGGCAAGATCGTCGTCACCGCCTAAGCGGGAGGCGCCGAGGGGACAGGCCCGGCGGGATGCGCATGGGCCGCCCCGCGTCCGCTTCATAGGTCGACCGGACGCGAGCGGATACGGACGACATCGGCGACTTCGCCCCGGTCCCGGGGTCCAGGGTAAACACCGACCATGCTCCCGACCGGCCTCCGGAGTTTCCTGGAGCGCGACCCGCCGCGCCTGCGGTTCGGCCTCGCCACGGCGGCCGCGGCGTGGCTCGCCATCGTCCTAGCGGCTGCGCTCGACCTGCCGAACGGGCACTGGGCCGGCGTGACCGTGCTCACGGTCTCGCAGCCGACCCGAGGGCTGCTCTTCGAGAAGTGCCTCTGGCGCCTCGTCGGCACGACCGCGGGCGCGCTGGTCGGCATCGGCCTGCTCGCCGCCTTCGCGACCCACCCGGCGGCGGCGCTCGTCGGCTTGACGGCTTGGCTTGCGTGCTGCGCGGGCATGTCCGCCCTCGTCCGGCACTTCCGCAGCTACGGGGCGGTGCTGGCCGGCTATACCTGTGCCATCGTCGCCCTGATCGACTTCGACCATCCGGCCTTGGTCCAGCACATCGCCTTCGGTCGCATCGCCTGCACCGTCATCGGCGTTCTCGCGGCCACCGCCGTCACCGGCCTGCTGATGCCGCCCTCGGGTCGGCGCTCGCTCCTCGACCGCGCACGGCAGTCGGGCGCCGAGCTTCTGGAGCGCTGCTCAGGTCTGCTCACGGGTTCCCTGGGCGCAGCGGACCAGGGCGCGCTGCTGGCCGTCGTAGCCCGGCTCGGCGACCTCGACGCGGAGGCCGACGAAGTCCTCGACGGCGCTCCGGGCGCCCGCTGGCGCAAGCGACGCCTGCGCAACCTCCTGGCCTCGCTCCTCCTCGTGGCCTCGCGCACCCGGGCGCTCGCGCGGTCCGACGATCCGGTACAGGCGCAGGCGCCGCCGGAACTGAAAGCCCTCCTGGATCAAGCCGCCCTCCGATTCCGGTATAAGGACTCTCCCGGGTCGACCCCTCTCGCGTCCGCCGATGGCCGACCAGCCGTGGCCGGCCCCCTCGCCGACACCCGAGCCGCCCTGACCGCGGCCCTCGCGGATCTCCGGGACCTTGAGCGGGCGCCGGTCGTGGGGAATGGACCCGCCCGCCTCGAAACGCCCTTGGATTGGCAGGGGGCGGTGCGTGCCGCGACCCGGACGGCACTGTGCGTCTTGCCCATGGGCCTCGCGTGGCTCGTGACCGGCTGGGCCGCCGGCTCGCTCATGCTGCTGGGCACCTGCGTGTTCGTGACCTTGCTCTCGGCGAACGAGCTCGGGGCCGCGATGATCCGACGGATCGTGCTCGGCGTGCTTGCGGGCATCGGCCTCGCCCTGGCGTTCCGCGCGTTCGTGCTGCCGCACCCGGCCGGTCTGACGGTTCTCCTCCTCGCCCTCGTGCCGGTCCTCTGCGTCACGGCGGCCGGGCTCACCTTCAGGCTGACGGCGGTGAGCACCGTCGAGTTCAACAACTTCTTCCTCATGATGAGCCAGCCGACGCATCTGACGCCCCTCGGCCCGCCTCTGGCGCATCAGGGCCTCGCCATGCTCGTCGGCATCGGGGTAGCCGCCCTGGCACTCCATCTCGTCATGCCGCTGGACATCGAGCGAAGGAAGCGGCGCTTGCGCCAGGCGCTCGCGGGCGACTTGGCCGAACTCGCCGGAGGCGCATCGGGCAAGCGGCGCGCGAATTGGGAAGCACGCACCCTTTCGCGAGGCCTGCGACTGCTCGCCGGACCGGGACGGCGTGACCGGGCCGCGGACGCGGAGGACGTCCTCGACATGCTCGAACGTGGGCGGACACTACGTGCCCCGTCGGACGCGTTAGAGGGGCGCGACCCCTCTGTTCGAAGCGTCGCCTAGTTACCCATATCGAGATGCCGTGAGCCGGAATCGGCCCGAGCCGTGCCGGTCGACGCGCTGCGCCACCGCGGCTTAGGTCGCTATCTGACGCCTCATGCTCCGGCCGCGGCGAGCTTGTCCCGCCGTCCGAGCCGGTACCTGTCCGCAAGCGCCGCCATGGCCTCGTCGGCGGCCCTTTGCCCGCTGTCGTGGGCTCCGTGCGCCGTTGTGAAGTCGAACGGGTGCGTCGCCTCGCCGGCGAAGAAGAGGCGCTCCTCGAAAGGCCGGGCCAACCGTGCCCGCGCATCGGATCGGCCCGGCAAGGCGCAGCTATACGCGCCGCCGATGGCCTGTATCCGGCTCCACGACGTCGCCGCCAGCGGCCGGATGGCCGCCGACACGTCGCTGCCGAACAGGGCCACCAACTGAGCCGACACGTACGCGAAGCCGGCGGCCGGGCCCTCCTCCTCCAGGATGCGGGCACCGTCACCCCCGAGGAACGCCTCGATGATCGGCCAGCCGTTGGGTCGGATCGAGTAGGAGGCAGACCTCGGGTCGCGCAGGTTGCCGTAGGCATGTGCGTCCGGCTCGAATGCGGCGTCGCGCCCGATCTCCAGGAAGACCTTCTCGTTCCGCCCGAGCGGCAGTGAGGCGGCCGCCTCGCGCCAGGGGTCGACCCCGGCGGGAAGGCGAATGGCGTCGCCGGCCAGGACCGCGGTCGAGACCGTGAGGATGGCGGCCCCGGCGCGGACGGTGCCGGCGCGGGTGGAGATGGCCACTCCGTCCGCCGTCAGGTCGATCCGCTCGACGGGGGTAGCCAAGCGCAGCGACGTCGAGGGCGGGAGGCTGGCGGCGACCAGGGTGCCGTAGCCGAGAGGCAGGTTCCAGTTCTTGCCCGTCGAGGCATCGTCGTACGCCAGGTAGTCGGTGGCGGAAATCTCCTCGGGGCCCATGCCGCTCATGAAGCCGGCGATGGCTCGCACGTAGGCGTTCCAGGCGCCGCCGGGCTCCATGGCATCGCTCGCGCGGTCGCTATCGGCCGCAACCATGCGGAGCCGCTTCTCCCAAGCGCCGTATGCCTCCCACGCCGCCTCCTGACCGTCCTCGTCCTGGACGATACCGGGATGCGCCTTGGTCCAAGGAGGGTCACTGCGGTCGACCGTGAACCCTGACGCCTCGGCGATGCCGACCCAGGCATTGCGGTCGCCCGAGTGCAGCCATTCGCAGCCGAGGTCGAGCGGGTAGCCGCCGAAGTCCTGCGTGAACGCGCGGCCCCCAAGCCGCGACGATGCCTCAAGCAGGATCACGCCCATGCCGCTCGCCGCGAGCCGCCGCGCCGCTCCGATGCCGGCGGCGCCTCCCCCTACGATGATGACGTCGAACTCGTTGCTCATAAGACCGAAGGTGAGGTCGGCCGATATGGCTTCCAAGCCTACCGCGACCGTTGCACCGCAGGCATTCGGGCCTCCGGTTCGGTGGGATCGAAGGGCGTCCCGGCTCGCGGAGACGCCACCTGCATGTCGGCCAATCACCGCGCCCCGTGGCGGTTCCGGTCCCCATGCGGGCCATTCGCCTCGCCTGCCCGGGAACTTCCTGCGTCATCGTCCGCAGTGACCGGGGCCCCCGTCCAGGCGTTGTCGGATGCGACCGACTAACCGGAGCCGTTATGCTCAACCCCTTCTATGCCGCATTCCTGCTCGCCGTTGAGGCTCAGAAGGTCATCGAGTTGCGGCTGGTGCGCATCGCCTGGGGCGGCGCCGAGGCGCAGTCCGAGATGGTCTCGATGGTCGGCGAGAAGGTGATCGCAGCGATGGAGGCTGCCAACACCCTGATGGCGGGCGGCACCCAAGGCGACGTCATTGCCCGCTACCGGGAGCTCGTCGCGGACAACACCCACCGGTTGATGGCCTGAGCCGGCTTCGGGCACGTCGCAGGCGGCCCTGGATTTCGGCTGACCTTTTCCTTTGAAGCCAATCCACTAGAGCGGGACCGGCGCCCTGGGCGAACGGAACAAAACGAGCTCAAGGGGCTTAAGTTTCGAACTTGGCCGCCGTGTTCGAGGGGGCTGCCGTGAATGCGACGCCGTTGGCCAGGACCGGCAAGACGAAGCCGCCTGCGAGAAGGGCGACGCCGGGTCCGCGTGCCGCGAGCCCGGCGAAGGCACCGACCCGGAAGCCCGTGAAGGCGAAGGTGCGGATCTTCGTCTCCTATTGCCACGCGAACGCGGTCCACCGTGCGAAGCTACAGGTTCATCTCGCCCAGTTAGAGCGCGACGAAGTCGAGACGTGGTTCGACGGCCGGATGGAAGCCGGGGACAAGCTCAGCACCGAGATCTCGCGCAAGCTGCGCGCGGCGGACATCTTCGTGGCGCTGATGAGCCCGGAGTACATCGCCAGCCACTGGTGCCAGCTGGAATACAAGCGGGCCATGGGCCGGCGGGCCAAGGGCTCCATGCGGGTGGTGGTCGTCGTCGTTCGGCCCTGTGCGTGGAAGGATACGGGGGCATCCGAGCTCAAGGTCCTACCCCATGACGGTCGGACCGTGAGCGATTGGCGGTCGATGGACCATGCTTTCGCGAACGTGGCCGAAGGCATCAAGGGCACCGTCAAGGCCGTACGCGCGTCGCTCGCTCAGGCGTCCCTGGTCCGGCCCGCAAAGACGGGGCGATCCACGGTGTCACCGAAGGTCAAGAAGCCGCCGGTCGCAGCCGGGGGCATTCCGAAGGCCGCGGCGAAGGCGAGGAGCGGCGTGGGTTCGACCAAAGCCAGACAGTCGGCGCGCAATCGGGCGGCGCGGTAGATACCAGCTTGGGGCCGGCCCGGATGGCCGGATGGGGCATGCCGAAGAACATCGTGGTTTTTTCGGACGGCACTGGCCAGGACGGCGGCGTCCGTCCCGAGCAGCGCGTCAGCAACGTCTACAAGATGTACCGCGTCTGCAAGGTCGGGCCGGAGAGCGACATCGATCCGGCGGAGCAGGTCGCCTTCTACGACCCTGGCCTCGGCACCGACATCGGCGCAACCGCCCTGACGGCGCCGGTCCGGTTTGCGCAGAAGATGGCCGCCTCGCTCTCGGGCCGCGGCATCGCGACTAACATCGCCGACTGCTACCGCTTCATCGCCGACCACTACGAACCCGGTGACAGGGTGTTCCTGATCGGCTTCAGCCGAGGGGCCTACACGGTCCGGTGCGTGGCGAACCTGCTGATGTATTGCGGCGTCCCGACCCGGGGGAAGGACGGCCCGCTCCTGCGCTACCGCAAGATGACCGCCGACATCGCCAAGGAGGCGGTCGGGACGGTGCTGGAGCACGGCGCCGGCCACCCGCGCGCCGAGTTCGACGCGGAGCGGGCCGAGCTAGCCCGCCGTTTCCGGGAGACCTACTCCTCGCACCATCCCGACCACGCCCGCGACCCGGCGGACAGGAAGTCGAACGTCGAGCCGTACTTCATCGGGACGTTCGACACGGTCGCGGCCCTGGGGGTCGCCGGCGCGAAGCGGTCGCTGATCAAGGCCGGGTTGGCGGCCGCCGTGGTCATCCCGGTCGGCCTCGCCGTCACGGCGACGGCGGCGCTCGCCGGCGGACTGTCGTACGCGCTCGGCGGCCCGTTCTGGAAGGTCGACATCGGCGTCGCCGCGCTACTTTCGCTCGCCGCCGGTGGCGTGGCGTGGGCGGTGGCCCGGCGGCTCCGGGCGGCCAAGACTAAAACGATCAAGGATTGGCCTGTCGCGGGGCAGGAGCGCAGCCACGTCGCCGAGTGGAAGGGCGAGAACTTCGACCGCTACCTGAGCGCACAGGTCGGCTACGCGCGGGCGGCCATCGCCATCGACGAGCGCCGGGCGGACTTCCGGCGGGTGAGGTGGGGCACCACGGAGGCGAGCCCCCCGCGCCCCGCCGGCGTGCCGGGTCAGTTCCGGCAGGTCTGGTTCGCGGGCAACCATTCCGACATCGGCGGAAGCTACGACGAGACCGAATCGCGCCTGTCCGACATCGCGCTGAAGTGGATGCTGGAGCAGGCTGTCTGCATCCCGGACGGGCTGAAGGTCGACGGCATGCCGGCGGTGGCGGACATGCACCATCCTGTCGAGGTCACGTCGATCCCGCGCCTGCGGCTGCACCCGTCGGCGGCCGGCGCGCAGCACTGCGAGGTGGCCGGCATGCGCGACGCCATCGCCGCGCGCACCGAGGCCTCTTGGGTCCCGGCGCGGATCCGTAAATGGGCGCAGGGCAAGTCGTGGGAGGAGGAAGCCCGCGACCCGAAGACGGACGCCCCGGTCCACCCCAGCGTGGACGAGCGCTTTGCCGCCGGTCCGGTGATCCAGTGCGACGGTCTCAGGCCCTACAGGCCGGCCGTCCTGGCAGGCCACGAGCGGTTCCGTCATTTCTACGAGGAAGCGGAAACCGCCGCCGGTACAGGCGAACCCGTGACCCCGGCCTGACGCGGCAGGCCCGGCACAACCTCGCATTCCGGCGGCGCAACGCGTGCGGCCGCACCGTGCTCCGGGACACCTTGCGGCGCGCAGGGCTTCGATTCCGAAGTCCCGCCGCAAGTCCACTGCCACCATCTGCGTCCTGCGGAACGGTGAGGGTGATGCGCCACGACGTGTGGCAATCGCGCCGGCGCCCGCGTCCGGCCCTTTCGAACACGGCCCGACGCGGGCAAGATCGCTTCGTTCAGGACACTCGCCGCCCCGATGATCAGCGACTACGTCGGACGCTTTTTCAAGTTGACCCCCGCGCAGTTGGAGGCGTTCGTCGCCGACTGGCTACACCTGCGTCGTGAGGAATACGTCGACTGGGACCTTTGCCCCGGGGCGGGCGACGGCGGCCGGGACGTGGTCGGCTTCGTCACGAGGCATGGCTACGAAGGCGAGTGGCACAACTACCAGTGCAAGCTGCTGCGCCGGAACCTGACCATCTCCACCGCCGTCCTGGAGCTCGGCAAGATCTTCATGCACGTCGCCAAGGGGGATTTCACCCTCCCGTCCAGGTACGTCTTCGTCGCTCCGCAGGGCACGGCGCGCGACCTGACGGACCTCGCCCGGCATCCGGAGAAATTCCGGGCGACCGTCGTGGAGAGGTGGGACGCCGTTTGCCGCAACGGCCTCGTCCAGAAGCAGGCCGTGCCGCTGACGCCGGAGATCCGGGCGGCCCTCGACGCGTTCGACTTCGCCGGCGTATCCGTGCTCGACGGGGCGAAGCTGGTGACGCAGCCCGATATCCACCCCGTGCTAGTCCGATGGTTCGGTGCCGATCCAGGCCCCCCGCCGCCGCCGGAGGAACTCCCCGACGTAGCGCTCGACGAGGCACCGTATCTCGGCCAACTCGCCGCCGCCTACGGCGCCCGTGCCGCGCTCGTCGCGGCCACGCCGGACGACATTCTCCGCCACCCCCGGTTCGGCGACCAGATGCGCGACCAGCGCGTGCGCTATTTCCGCGCCTCGACCTTCGGGCGTTTTTACCGGACGCGCGTGTTCAAGGACGTCCTCGTCGCTTTCGACGACGAGATCTACCATGGCGTCGTGGACACGCATCGCGACGACGGGCATCGCGACGTCCTCGACCAGGTCAACGCCGTCATGAAGGTCGCCCCCACCCTCCCGCTCACCGGCCCGCTGCGGGACCATGCCTCCGCGATGGTGAAGCAGGGCACCTGCCATCGGTTCGCCAACGAGGGGCGCCTGCCGTGGGGGATATGAGAACCTCGCCCGCCGACCCGTTCGACAGCCCGCTCGAAACCGGGTTGCGCGCGCTCGTCGTGCTGGAGGCGATGTACCCGCGCGCCTGCGACCTGTCGGAGATGACTTGGTACGACCACCTCGTGGTCAACACCGCCGACATCGCCGACCGGGACGGCGGCGAGGGGCCGCGGAGCCTGCATCCCGCGACGCCGGGCCGGCACGACGCCCTGAACATCCGGCGCCAAGCGGTCGAGGCGAGCCTGATGCTTATGCACAGGGTCCACCTCGTCGAGGTCCGGCACTGCGAGGACGGCATCCGCTACGCGTCCGGGGAGACCACGCCGAGCTTCCTCGATGCGCTACAGGCACCCTACATGCTGCGGCTTAAGGACCGCGCCCGGTGGCTTGCGTCCCGGTTCGAGGGCATGGATGCGGCTGACATCGCCGCGGTCGTCGACCGGCACGTCGGCCTGTGGGCTGTCCAGTTCCGGTCCGGGGAAGGCGACAGGCCGTGACCGGGCTCCTGACGCTCCGCCACCTCGCCTTCACGGGTCCCGAAGCCGTCGGCGCCGGCCTCGCGTTCGAGGACGGCCTCAACATCCTCTATGGGGCATCCAACACCGGCAAGTCGTTCGTGGTGGAGAGCCTGAACTTCATGTTCGGTGGCTCGACAACCCCGGAGGCCATAGACGAGGCGAGGCCCTACGACCGGGCCTGGCTGGGCCTCCGCCTGCCGGACGGAGCCGAGATAACCCTTTCGCGCTCGCTTTCCGGCTACGGCTTCACCGCCTACCCGGGTCTTGTCACGGCGCCGAACGACGACGGTTTCGCCCTCTCGCCCGAGCACGACGCGAATTCCGATGCCAATCTGTCGATGTACCTGCTCCGGCAGCTCGGGTTGGGCCGGAGGGAACTGGTCAAGAACGCCCACGGCGAGAAGGCCACGCTCAGCTTCCGCCACATCGCGCCGTACCTCTTCGTCCCCGAGGAGACCATCATTGCCAAGCGGAGCCCGGTCCTTGCTTCCGGGCAGGCCATCCAAGCGACCCTGGAACGCAACGTCTTCAAGCTCCTCCTGACCGGCAAGGACGACTCCGCGGTCACGAAGACGGTCCCGCCCAAGATCCTTGCCGCTGTCAAGGCCGGCAAGATCGAGTTGGTGGACGAGTGGCTCTCCGGCATCGACCGCGAACTGGGCGAGACGCCGCCCCCCCGGGCGGAACTCCAGGAGCAGGCAGACAGGCTGGAGGAAACCCTGGCGGCCCTGAAGGGCGACCTCGTGCATGCCCAGGACCGCCTGGACGGACTGGTCGGCGAGCGGCGCCGGACCCGGGACGCCCGGGACGAGGCCAGGGCCCGGGCCGCCGACCTCGAACTGACCCTCGCTCAGTTCAGGAAGCTGGACGAGGTTTACGTCTCCGACATCGAGCGCCTGCAGGCGGTCGAGGAGGGCGGCGCGCTGCTCCTCGCCATGACCGGTCACGAGTGCCCTGTCTGCGGCGCCCCGCCCGACGCACAGGTCCACAAGGCGCACGTCGACGAGATCGGGCGTTTCCACGGGGCGGCCGCCGCGGAGGTCAGGAAGATCCGGCGCGAACGCGCGGACCTCGCGGGCGTGATGCGCTCGCTCGCCTCCGAGGCGGCTGGCCTCCGCACGCGCGAAGCCGGGCTGGTCGAGGAATTGGCGGACCTCGACGGATCGCTCGACGAGGCCCGGCCCGCCGAACGGGATTTCCGCAGCCGCTACGAGGGCATCGAGACGCAGCGCGCGCGCGTGGGGCGGCTTCTCGACCTTTACGCCCGCCGGGACAGGCTGGAGGTGGAACGCTCCCGCCTTGACGTACCTGTCCCGCGGCGGCCGGTCGGGGAAAAGGCCGCCACACCCCTCGAAGGTGGCGTTGCGCACGAATACGCGCAGGTCGTACGGGAAGTCCTCGAAGCCTGGGGCTTTCCCGGGAGGCCGACGCTCAGCTTCGACCTTGGCCTCCAGGACATCCGCCTCGATGGCAAGGAGCGCTCGGCGAACGGCAAGGGTGTGCGCGCGCTACTGCACGCGGCCATGAAGGTCGCCCTGCTGATGTTCTGCAACCGGATCGGCAAGCCCCATCCCGGCTTCGTCGTGCTCGACACGCCCCTGCTGACCTACCGCGAGCCGATGAGGTCGAAGCACGGCCCCCTCGACGATGACGAGCAGGCCCTTCGGGATAGCGGCGTTGCAGCCCGGTTCTATGCCCACCTCGCCGGTCTCTCGGAGATCGGGCAGTTCCTCGTCGTCGAGAACAGTGACCCGCCGGCCGAGGCGCTCGTGCTTGCCAACGTCCAACTATTCACGGGGCAGCCCGGCGCCGGGCGCTACGGCCTGTTCCCGCGGTACGACAAGACGACCGAAGAGAAGCCTGTCGACCGAGGTGGATAGGTGGCGTGTCGGATAGGCCACCGTCGCCGCCCTTCGGCGGAAGCCTAGGCGCTCCCACGGCATGACCCGGCTGGGGCTCAGGCCGATGTCTCACCGCCGGCCCGGCAACCAAACCGTATCCACTCCGGACTCGTCGCGGTGTGACTGGTCGATTTGGGTCGCGCGCAAGCCGGGACGGCGCTGGCGCCTTTCCTCGGCCGGGAGGATTTCCGGGCCCATCCCGCGCATCGCCGCCAGGAACGCGTAGGTCGAGACCGGATGGACCGGGTACTCGTCGAAGGACCCGACCATGTGTCCGCGCATCAGGCGCTCCTACTCGAAGAGGAACAGGTAGGGTCCCGGCTCGACGTAGCCGCTTGAGATGGCCTCGAAGATCGTCTGCTCGCCGACGTTCTTGCGCCGGTCGCCAAGGCCCTTGCGCTCCTTCTCGATCCGGTCGCGACCGCGTTCGCCGGTGCCGCCCGACTGGCACCCCGACGCCGGCAATCCCATTTGAGCCCTGCCGGCGCGGCGACGCTCACCCGCAGTGCTTCTCGCCCGCCCGGCACCGATCTCTCTTCCGGCAACCGGCGCGATGGCGACTCAATCGGAACGCTCAGCAAAGCTGTGGGAAGTCGCCCTGGAAGGACTCCATCAGGTCGGTTGGCACTGGTTCGCCCATCATTTCCATCACCCCGGCCCGCATCCGATGGCGGTGAGCATCCTCTGGGCCTGTATGCGCATCGACGCCAAGGCCCCCGGCCTCGACGGCGCTCCCGGCATCGGCACGAAGCTGTTGCGGGAGCTCGTCTCCATCGGCGGTCAGGACCGCCACGAGCCCCATTACGAGATGCTGCTCCAGAAGATGAGCGAGATCCTCGTGATCGAACGGGTCGTCGGCGCCGACTGGCCCGAGGGGACGACTTTCCAGCACGAGCCCGCCGCGTTCAAGGACGGACCCAGGCCTGAACTCCTCGTCGTGATGCCGACCGGCCGGCTGGTCGTCGAGGTCAAGACGCCGTCGCTCCTCAACCACATCCGCCAGCGCGGCACCAACGGGGTCCAGCTTCCGTACCGGAACGGCATTTCGAGGGAGGCCGCTCAGGACATCGCCGGCGACGGCGGCCTCACGCTGCCCCGCGACTATCCCGTCCGGGATTTCCTGGTGGACGCGGACCGCAAGTTCCGGGGCTTCAGGGCGGACGGCGTCACGGCGAGCCTGCTCGTGCTGGTCTGGGACGACTTCATTTACGAGCCCATCTCGTCCCTCGTGAACGCCGGATCGGGCCTGCTCACGCCCAACAGCTTCGAGAGGGCGGCCGACGGCACGGCGCAGCTTTTCCCGGACATCGACGCGGTCGTGGCGCTGAGGCACCTGCACTTCTTCATCATGGCATCGCGTGACCGCCCGCTCGTCGAGAGGAGCCATGCCATGGATTTCGGTGGCGAGCGGGCGCTCCCCAACGTGCTGTTCGCCGGATCGGGCGGCAGGCCCGTGCCGGAGACCGTGATCCGGCGCCTGCGCGCCTACCCCCACGACCATCCGGGCTTCGAGGGCATCGCGGAATATCACCCGCAGGATCTGATCTTCTGGCTCTAGCGGAGCGCGTGGCATCGTAGGCCCCGACGTGCGGGCCGGCCGGCTTGACCGCCGGTGCCATCCCGGAGGCCGGCCGGACGGGTCTGTGCGAACCGGCAGCACCGTCGTCAGGGACAGGGGACCCCGCTGCTGGAGTGCGTCTCCGTCACGCCCGCGCTTGAAAGCACCACCACCCTGATGAATTCGCCCCCGATGGACTGCACGCCAGCATTCTGCGCAATGGGTATGGCGTTCCTGATGGCGTCCGTCGCGTAAGCGACGGCAGCCGCCTCAGGCATGCCGGGCGCGTACCCGGTCCTCACCGCGGCGATGTACGCCTTCAGGCTGTCGGTGTCGCCGATGAACTCGATGTAGTCGCTCTGACCGACCGGGGACTCCGGCATAGGTTGGTCGAACTTCCGGACATCGTTGTGGCGGCCGATCCGTTCAATGGAGATGTCGCCGGTCGTCGGGTCCAGGGTCGCCGCGAGGACGGTGTTGCCACCCTTGCACGCGCCGATCATTTTCGGGTCGGGGATGCTGACGTGGCCGTTCAGCGTCGCTTGGAGCGCGGCGAGCAGGCTGCCCGAACTCGCCGGCGTGCCGCCGTTGGGGGCCGGCGGGTTGAACTTCCCGAACACGTCCCGCCACTTTTCCTTTTTCGTGCCGGCCCAACCGCAGAGCGCGACGACGCCCTCATCGGAGAGCTTGTGGACCTTGACGGTCCCGCAGTTCTCGACCCGGCCGTTGATGTTCGTCAGGCTGTCGGCGGCGAACACCACGCATCCCTGGGCCCTCAGGCAAACGATCAGCGTCACTGGCATCCCCTGCCGAATTCGAGCCGCACGGAACGGGCCGTCGGCGTCCGATAGACCCGCGCGGGCACGGGGGCCAACCGGTTCGCCCGGGGTGTCGCCGGGCTCCCCGCACCATCCAAAGAAAAGCCACGCGGCGCGCTGAATACACCGCGTGGCGATGAGGTTCCGTCTGGCGCGGGCGCCGGCCCAGCGGCCCGCCTCCGTCCATTGTGCAAGAGGTATCGGGTACCGCTATGCGATACCCGCCGTCGGAGTCGCATTCGCCGGTGCCGGGTCCGCCGGTGGGCACCGTCTCCGCGCCTCGCACCTGTGGATCCCCAGGCCCCAGGCTTGCGCAGGCGCCCTGCAAACGAGAGGATCGCCCTCTCTCTGGAGCCGATGCCATGAAACCCGCGAGCCAGCACCCGACCGACTGACCGCTGGAGTGCCGCCGCGTGCCGGGCCTCCGCATCCCGCGAGGCTCCGATGGCATCCAGAACCCTGTTTTCGAGCGACCACCATTTCGGACACCGGGCGCTGCTGGGCGAGCGGATGACCACCCGCCGACCATTCTCCTCCGTCGAGGAGCACGACGAGGCGCTGATCGCGAACTGGAACGCCGCGGTGGGACCCGAGGACACCGTCTGGCACCTCGGCGACTTCTGCTACCGCTGCGGTGAGGACTACGCCCGGTCCGTCTTCGCCCGCCTGCGCGGCCGTCGCCGCTTCCTCGTCCGCGGCAACCACGACAAGATTGGCGCCCGCTTGCCTTGGGACGGCATCTTAGACGTGGCCCGGGTCGTCGTCCCCGGTCCGGACGGAGCCGTGCAGGGCGTCTGGCTGAGCCATTACGCCCACCGGGTCTGGCCGCGCATGCATCACGGCGACCTGCACTTCTACGGGCATTCCCACGGCACCCTGCCGGGCACCGCGGCCAGCACCGACGTCGGCGTCGACTGCTTCGGCTTCCGGCCCGTCACCCTTGATGAGATCTGGGCCCGGTTGGCCGAGAACGCGTCAGTGGCGACGGGACCGCCATGACCTGCACCCTTGCAGGATCCATCCACACCTATCCACCGGCCGAACGCTGCAGACTGCCGAGGATCGCCTGACGCCTTGACGTCCTGCCCGCCTGTTGCCAGTTTGTTCCGAACCTGGGCGGTCACCCGTCCCCTCGCGAGATCACCGTGCCCCGTTCCCTGCACCTCATACGGAGAGCCCCGGCCATCGGCCGAACCCCGCTTTCCCCCGACGCCCTACAGGGGGCCTGACCGACGCTTGGCGTCCGGCGGCCCTACGGAGGCCGCCTTGACCGACGCCATCACCGAGCCCGCCGACGCCCCCGTCGCGTCCGGCCATGTACCTACCCATTCCTTCGCCGCACCCCCGCCCGAGACCGAGGACCCCGCCCGCCAAGTCGGCGAGATCTTCAGGCGGCTCAGCGGCTGCCACGCCACCTACGGCGAGGCGGCGTTCGCCCGCATCGCCGCCGCCGTGCTCGTCGCCCTCGGCAGGTCCGCCCTTGAGGAGGCCGAAGCCCAAGCCCTGCGACTGAGGGAGCGGTCGGCCCCGGCCTGCCCCGGCATCAGGGTGTCCGCGACGGCACGCCGGGTCGACTTCGACGCCTGGGACCCCGGCGACCCGGACTGACCCTCACGCGCACGATCCTCCAGGAGAAACCCATGACCCGCCTTGAGCGCATACCGCGCGCCGCCGACGCCCAGCCGGCCCGCCACCTCCCCACCCGATCCGACAAACCCGCAGGGGTCTGACCGGCGCGCATCGACGCGCGGCGGCCCCATGCCGGAGGCCGCCATGGACACCAGGAAGACTCCCGCCAGCGCGCTGCTGGACCACGCCCGCCGCACAGCCCACCAAGCCGAGCGTGACGACCTCCTCGACGACCGGGACGCCGACGCCGTCCATGCATCTCCCGAGGAAGCGCACGCCGCCTTCCTCGACAAGAATTCCGTCCCCCGGATGCTCGCGACCGCGATGTTGGTGGAGGCCTTGTCCGAGCGCGATCAAGCCGCCATCAGGAGGCGCAGCGGCCTCGCCGTCGTCGTCGAGGTAGCACACCCCGAGATGGTCCAGCCGGTCGGCGATGCACTCCGTACCGCGGGAGCGTTCGCGGAAATCTTCCGGCGCTCCGGAACCAAGAGGACACAGGATCTCCCCGACCAGGGATGCGATACGGTGGCCGCCCTGCTCGGGGGCGGCTCCAATATCGCGGGCGTCTCGCAGGCGCCCGAACGTTACCTGCCGTCCACCCTGACCGCGGCCGCCGATATCCGGCTCAAGCTCGGCGCCCCGACGCCCAAGGCCGTCAGGACGGTCATCACGCTGGTCACCGGTCGCCGACCCCGCAAGCTGCCGCCGCTCGCCGGGCTGACCTTCCTGGACGCCTGCTCCGCCATCCGGCGCAACTCCAGCGCGGCCGCATGCAGGAAGCGGCTCGCCGCGATGGTCGACGCGAGGCAGGCCGTCGTCGCGACCAGCGACGCCCCGCCCCTGGAACACGTTTTCGGGCTCGGAGAGGCGAAGGAATGGGGCCTGGCGCTTGTGGCCGCCGTCGACGTGTGGCGCACCGAGGGAATTCCCTGGGCGGAGGCCGTCCAAGGTGACCGTGCGGCCGTCGTCGCGGGTCCGCCGGGCACCGGCAAGACCAGCTTCGCCGTCAGTCTGGCCAGGAGCCTGAAGCTCAAGCTTCACGTGGCCAGCGCGTCCGCGTGGTTCACGAACAACTCAGGACACCTCGGCGACGTAATCCGCGCCATTTCCAACACATTCCAGGAAGCATCCGCCAACGGTCCATCTGCATTACTCATCGATGAGCTGGACGGCGTTCCGTCCCGTGAAAGTTTGGATAATCGCCACAGAGATTTTTGGACGCCTGTGATCACAGCTCTGTTGCAGGAGATCGACTCGGCTGCTTCATCGAGCGCCAACTTGATCATCGTCGCGGCGACCAATTACCCAGACAGACTTGACCCGGCACTCGTCAGGCCGGGTCGCCTCAACAGGGTCTTGAGGATCGGCCTCCCGGACGCCGAGGCCATCGTCGGCATCCTCGGCCAGCACCTCGGCAACCACGTCCCGCCCGGGGCGGACCTGACGCCGCTCGGCGTCCTCGGGCTCGGCGCCACCGGGGCCGACGTCGCCGGCTGGGCTAGGGGCGCCCGCGCCGCCGCCCGGGCCGACGGCCGTCCCGTGGCGATGGCCGACCTCGTTCGCCAGGTCTGCCCGCCCGAGACACGGGACCCCGCAACCGTCCGGGCCATCGCGCGGCACGAGGCCAGCCATGCCGTGATCGGCGAGGTGACCGCCACGTCGACGCTCGACGTCGTGACCATCGTCGAGCGTGGGGCGTGGGCCGGCAGCACGAACGCGCGCCTGACAAATCCCGTCATGATGACGTCCGCGCAGGTCGAGGCCCTGGCCTGCACCCAACTCTCCGGCAGGGCCGCCGACGAGATCTTCGGCGAGCCGACCTCGGGCGCCGGGGGCGAGCGTTTCAGCGACCTCGCGACCGCGACAGCCCTGCTCGCCTCGAAGGCAGCGTCCTGGGGCCTCTCGGGCTCGCTCCTGTACCGGGGCGACCATTCTGAGATGCACGCGCTTCTCCGTGCGGACGGTGCGCTCAGGGATAGCACGGCGCGCGAACTCGACCGCCTCTACGTCCGGACCCTCGGCCTGGTCCGCGCGAACCTCGACCGCATCGAGCGCGTCGCCTCCCGACTGGTCGAGCGGCGTGTCCTCGGCGGGGACGAGGTCCGCGCGATCATCTCGGAAACCCCGACGACGCCGGGCAGCGAGGTGGGCGCCGTCGGGGGAGGCCCCCATGCCCGGTGACATCGATGCCCGCATCGCGGAGATCCTCCTCTGTATGGTCCGCCTCTCGCACCTTCTGCCACCCGACGACATGGACGGCCTGCTGGGGTCCGTGGCGGTCGAGGTCGAGACAGCGATGGAGCTCGCCGAGGAACGACGCCTGGCCCGCCGCGCGGACGGCAACGTCGTTGCCTTTCCTTGCCGCCGTGGCCGGGTCCCGGATGGATCGCCGGAGTAAACCACCATGGACGACGGAGCAGAACCTCGACGCGTCAGCAGACCGTTCGGCCGTGCGGCGGGAGCGAAAAAAATGTCGCACCCCACCGCCTGGGCATCGTCCAAGGGCCGATATCGAGGGAGATCGTCTTGGATTCCCTCACTGATGTCATTGGGCTTTTAAACTCAAGCTTAGTGTCCGCCGGAGCCGATTCGCTTTTTGCCGCAAGATACTTACAAACGTCGAGGCGGCTTCGCGGAGACTTCTGCACTGCACGGCAGAACTGCAAAGCCAAACCTTTTGTCGCGAACATCCGCATCGAACGAAACGGGAAATGCCGACGACCGACGACCCACAAACGGAAACGGGTGCTCCGGGCATGAACCCGAAACACCCGTGATTTCCTCGGCGGCTCTCTTAAGCCTGGCAGCCGAAGCCGCCGATCATCGCCCGCCTCGCGGCTGGCAACGCGTACGTCGCCGTAAGCGCATACGGCTCAGACAGCACATGTCGCAACCGATGGCAAGCGCCACCGGATGAGCCTTGGCGCGCGCGGCACCAACCCGGTGACCGACATGACCTACGAACCCCACCCCAGTTGCGACATCGAAACGCGGACCACTTCCCCCCGGACCGGCCCGGTTACGCCGCGGGCGCCGGCACCCCTGTCGGGCGCTCCGCCCTTCACCCCGCCGCTCGGTTCGTCGGCCTCCCGACGCATCGTGGTCCCGAGGAAGGGGTCGTTGAGGGGCGCCCTCGTCACCCGGGGCGAGCATCGCCGCGTCATCGTGTTCGAGAGCGAGCTCGAACATAAGGTGCTCCTGGTGCTGCTCGCCCGCCCGGACGTGGTCGAGGTCCGTGAGCAGGTCGCGCCCGTCACCTACCGCGACGCCGACGGCGTCGAGCGTCAGCACCGCTTCGACTTCCTGGTCAGACGTCGGGACGGTCAGCGCATCCTGGTGGCCGTAAAGCCGTGGGAGATCGCGCTGGCGCACGATCTCGATGACCTCGTCCGACGGATCGCGCGGCACGTGCCGCGGGCGCTCGCCGACAGGGCGACCTGGATGAGCGAACGGGACGTCCCTCGCGACGCCGTCTTCAACGCTTCGCTCATCCACTGCGTCCGCGCGGATGGCATCCCCGAGCACGACAAGGTCGTCGAGGACATCGCATCCACCCTCGTCGGCACCACCACGGTGGCCTGCCTCGTCGCGGCGAGCGGCTTGGCCGGCGATGGCTTCCGCGCGGTTGTGCGCCTCGTCGACCGCGGATTGCTTCGCATCATCGGGAACGGTCGCCTCGACTACGGGACCAAGATCGAGCGGACCACCGGCCCAGGGAGCCGTCCATGAGCGCCGTCCGTCCCGTGCCCCACCCGGCTCCCCACGTCCCACGACTGGTGTTCACTCCCCATGACCGCATCGTGATCGGCGCCGTCGAGTACACCCCCGACTTCTCGGACGAGAACGGCCACGTCCTTCGCCGGGTCGCCGCACCCCTCGTCACGGAAGAGTTCTCGCACGACCGTATCTGGCTGCTCAGCAACGACCGGGACTGGCGTCACGACAGGAACTGGTTCGCGCCGGAGAGCGGGCGCCGACGCTTGGCGGTCGGAGCGACCCAACTGTCTGATCTGCGCGCCCGCGAAGCCCCGGACGTCGTGTGGAAGTGGTTGGTCACGACGCGGTTTATCGAGATGTACGAGGCCGGCGCCTGCACGAAGTCTGATGATGACATCGAGCACGCTCTCGCCCTTATCTGCGACGACTTGCGGAAGCTGGACGTCTCCATCAAGCCAGTCGCTCCGGCGCGGAGGGCGCGTAAGGCATCCCGGGCCCCGACGTCCACACGGCCCGCCCGCCAGGCCAAGCAGGGGTCTCGCAAGGCCTACGCCGGTTCGAAGACGCTCGTCGTCCATCGGCAGCCCCCGACCCCGCGGACGCTGCACAGATGGATCTCGATCCTGGAGGAGCGGGGGTTCAGCCCCGTTAGCCTACGAGACGGCCGCTATCGCAGCGGGTGCCGCGTGCGCCAGATCACGGGCGAGGCGCTCAGGCTCCTCATCCACCACGGCAACCGTTACCCCACCGATGAAAGGCCTAAGATCCGGGACTTACACCGCGACCTGAAGGCCGCCATCGACGACCACAACGTCGGACTGCCGATGGGTGACCGGCTCACGTGCCCGTCGCGGACTGCCTTAGGCCTCTACGTCGCGGGGTTCGGCCGCTTCAAGATTTATGCAGGCAGGTACGGCCCCGACAAGGCGAAGCGGAAGTTCGCAATCATCACCTCCGGCCTGGTCACGACCCGTCCCTACGAACGGATCGAGATGGATAGCTGGGAGGTGGACTTGGTGACGCTCCTGACGGCCGTCGGTCTATGGGACCGGTTGGATGGCAAGACCCAGAGAGAGGTGCGCAGGTTGCACTTCACCGCCGCCATCGACACCACTACGAAGATCATCGTCGGGGCCGTCCTTTCCAGGACGCCATCTGTCGCCGCGGCCATGAAGGTCCTGCGGATGGCCCTCTCTGATAAGCGGGCCTACGCGACCGCCGCCGGGGCCGAGCTACCCTGGGACCAGTGCGCTACCCCCGAGGGCATCGCGATGGACGGCGGGCCGCAGTTCAACAACGCGGTGGTGATCAACGCCGTGGCGTGGCTCGACCAGTCGCCGTTGTTTCCCTCGGGCGGCGTCCCGGGCCTCCGCGGCACGATGGAATCGTTCTTCCGCACCGTGGGCATGCAGATCATCGCGCGCTTCCCGGGAAGGACCTTCGAGAACGTCGTCGCCAAGGGCGATTACGATGCCGAGGGCCGCGCATGCCTTTTCGACGACGAGCAAGCGCGCATCCTGACGCGGTGGATCGTGGACGCCTACCACGGTTCGCCGCACGACGGCCTCGCCGGCGAGACCCCCATTGCGTGCTGGAACCGCCTCACGCAGATGCGCGGGATCACTAAGGCCCCAGACCGGCACAAGCTGCGCGCAATCTTCGGCATCCCCCTCGTGCGCACGCTCGGCAGCGGCGGCATCCGCGTGATGAACCTCCGCTACTGGTGCGAGCCCCTCGTCGAGCATTTCCTCCACCACGGCGAAGTCGAGATGGATGTGAAGCTCGACCCCGATGACCTGGGTGAGCTCGCCGTCTGCATCGACGGGACCTGGCACGCCGCCGCGTGCACGTCGGAACAGTTCGAGGACGTCACGCTGGAGGCGTGGATTCGGGCGTCGCGGGACTTGGCACGGACCCACGTTTCCGGCGCCGCCGTCACGCAAGCGGCCGTCAACGCGGCACTGGTCGCCGCAAACACCCTCAGCCGCGAGGCTTCGGCCCGCTTTGGCATCGCCTCGGTGCCGCCGACCGAGGACGACATCGCCCGTGCCGAGCGCGAACTGATGCTGGGATGGACCATGCCGGCCGCGGCGGACGTCGGTGAGCGATCCTCCGCCGACCCGCTCGACGGCGGCTACCCGGTCTCTGGCAGGGAGGACCGGCAACCCGGCGACGATGGTCCGACGGAAGACTTCGACATCGAGGAGTGAGGCATGCGGATCACGGAGATCGACCTCGATCCGGCCGCGCGCGTCCGGGCCAACCTCCCGAACACGGCGCGCCGTCGTTCGCGCATCATGGAGAAGGTCCGGCACGTCTACCTGCGGACCGCTCGCGACACGGTCCTGCAGGTGCATTTCGAGGGCCTCATGGAAGACCTCACCGAACGCCGGGAGCCCGAGGCGGCCATCGACGCCAAGGCACGCGCCGAACTTCTCGAAGGAAACATTCTCGTCGTCCTCGGCGAGAGCGGCGCGGGCAAGTCTACGGCGATCCGACGGCTACTCTCCAAGCACCCCCTGTCGCCGAACTACGGTCGGAAGGCTGTCGGCAGCTTTGCGCTCACCGTGCGCGTCCCGTCGCCCTGCAGCGTCGGGGAACTCGGCAAGACGGTCCTGCGGGCGACCGGCTACAAGGTAGGCCGTTCGACGATCTCGGCCGCGGAAACATGGGGCATCGTCCGTGAGCGGCTCCAAGCCCTCGGCGTGCTCGTGCTGCATCTCGATGAATTCCAGGACGCCCACCTGACGCTGCGCGCCGACGAGCAGATCAAGCTGCGTCACCTCCTGCGGAGCCTGCTCGTCGACGAGGACTATCCGATTGGTCTGATCGTCTCCGGCCAGCCGTCCTTCGAGACGTTCCTGCGCCCGGACCGCTCCTCGGTCCGGCGAGGTCGCTGGCAGGCCTTCGCGAAGCTCTCGCTGCCCGCCGACAGCGGTGCCGTGACTAAGGCCGCGGCGGCCCTCGCGAAGGTTGCGGACCTGACCGTTGCCGCCGACTTCGACCACGCCGTCCTCCCGCGCCTGGTCCATGCCGGTTGCAACATGCTCGGCATCACCATCGAGGAGATCCACGACGCCATCAGGTATGCCCTCACGAACGACAGGAGCGAGCTCGACCTCGGCTGCTTCGCCGAAGCCTTCGCCTTGAGGACGGGCAACCTCGCCCCGTGGAACCCTTACCTCGCCGCGGATTACCTCGCGGTCGATCCGACGCGCGTCCTCGCGACGAGCAACCCTCCGCCCCCCGAGGAGGAGGCCAAGCGCGGCAAGTCCAGGAAGGCCCGTGAATGACCGACGACCCCCTGCTGCTCACGCTTCCGCTCATGGATGGCGAGAGCACGTTCGACTACCTCTCGCGTCTGGCCGCACGCAACGGCGTCGCGACCATGGCAAGGTTCTGCAAGGATCAGGGGTTGTCCCCGAGACGCATCCGGGACGGCTGCCCCGTCGAGCTCGCGCGACTGGGCAAGTTGTCCGGCGTGCCGGTCCGGGACCTTGAGGCCGCGAGCATCCGCAAGGTTGCCGGGGGCTTCATGCTCCGCGGGCACCATATACTCGTCTCGTCAATTCGTAAGCACCGCTTCCGCGTGTGTCCGGCCTGTCTGAGGACAGACATCGAAAGCTCCGACCTGCGGCCTCACGTTGCCGCATACGGTCGCCTCGCATGGAAGGTCGTGTCCATTCGGACCTGCCCCCAACACGGTCTCGGGCTCGCCGATATCGGGTCGGGGACGGACAAGAACGACCAGGACTTCACCTGCGCCGTCCGCCTGCATGCGGGAAACCTCGGCGCCCTGGCCGAACAGGCCCCTCGACGTCCGGCCTCCGAGCTCGAACGCTACCTCCGTCGTCGGATCGACGGCTTGCCCGGCAACGCCTCGTTCCTCGACGGGCTGGAACTCCATGCGGCCGCACGGTTCTGCGAGGTCGTCGGGGCTTTCGCCCTACATGGGCGCAAGACCTCCATGAACGCGTTCGGTGATCATGATTGGTACCTCTGCGGCGCCGTCGGGATCGGCATCGCCTGTGACGGCGAGGATGCCATCCGGCGCTTCCTCACGGGTCTTCAGCGGGCTTATCCGTATGGGCATCATGTCAAGTACAGCCCCCTGCCGCCGTTCCTGTACTTCAAGTCCTGGCTCAACAGCCGGAACTGCACGGGATACGCACCCGCCAAGGACCTTCTCGCCCGGCACGTCGCGGAGACGCCACCCGACGTGGTGCAGGACAAACCTCGAATAACCTTGGTCAGGCCCGAGGCGCCTCCTGCCGTCCCGGGCATGCCCCGCAAGATCCTCGTGACTTCGGCTCGCCCGCGCAGGATCGAACCAACCGCATCGCTCGTCGCAAGAAAGCCTACCGTCATGGACACCGGCCACCCCGCGGCAAGCCGTCCGCCGTACGACCCGGCCCGGCATGCGATGCTGACATCGAATGCCGCCGCCGCTTGGCTGGGGTGCGACGCATCTCTGTTCGTTTCGCTACAGGCCCATGGCTTGCTGACGCCTACTTACGGCGACGGATGCTGGCGTCATGCGTTTGAACGCGGCCAACTCGACGACCTGCTGACACGATTGCTGGCCGGAGCCGAGTTGATCGAGGACACGTCTGATGGCGTGGGCATTACGGAGGCGGCGAGGAGATGCTCCTGCGCCCCGGTGGAGATCGTCCATCTTCTCCTCGCCGACGAAGTATCGTGGAAGGGTCGTCATGCAACCGGGAAGGGCATCGCCTCCCTGCTGGTTCGCACCGATGCGATCCACACGCGCCTGGAGAAGCAGGCGCTGTCCGGACCGACGCTGAAGGAGGCAAGGTTGGAGACTGGAGTGGACGTCAAAGTCCTGGCAAGCCTTATTTCAATGGGAGCGATGGATACCGGAATTGCCATTGATGCCATGACGCGAAGTCCGGTGAACGTGATCTATCAATCTTCGCTAGAGGACTTTTTCGGGGAGTACGTCGAACTGATGGATGTGGGGCGTGCAGTCAGGCAGTCATCGACAGACGTTAGAAGACGTCTAAAGGCAGGAGGTTTTGAGTCTGATTTTGAGGCTATAAATCTCAACATGGCTTACTATAAATACGATAAAATAGACGAATGTTACATCGGCAAGAAGTCACTCCAATAATCTGTCGCATGACAGACGCCGCGCATGCTGCGTCATATGATATTAGGAGAATGCCTATTTAGCCCCGGCCGAAAACCGGGGCTTTTTTGTTTTCCAGCCGATGTCGGAAATTTGGGATTACTGACATGTATCGCCTGCAAAACTGACGCATAGTTTGTGCCGACGATTGTCGCCCCTAAGGATTTCAGATACTTAAAGTGGCTAGCGCTGTAAAATATCGGTTTTCTGAGCACCCGCGCCTTGCGAGCCTCGTCCCGATGGGCGGGTGTCGGATTTCGGATGATCCGGCCAGGGATCTCGCACGGCTGCCTGGACGGGCCTGCCCGGTCCTGATCGCTCGCCCGGAAACGCGACCGGCGCGCACGGAGGCTCCGCGCGCGCCGGTCTTGACGATTCTGCCCGCGAACCCGCCGGGGGCGGATTCGCGGGCAGCGGGGTGATCGCCTGGTGTCAGAGGCTCCCGGGACCCTTGGCCAGGCCGCCCAGGGTGAACAGGTCGACCGAGAGCTTCGCGCCGACGACGAAGGCGTTCGGGATCGGCTTCGGCCGGAACGGGAAGCGGGTCTGGTCCGGGTCGATCACGTATTGCAGGTTCGGCATCAGCCGCACTGCCGGGGTGAGCTGGATGCCGTAGCTCAGCTCCAGGATGGTCTGGAGGGTGTCGACGTTGCGGCTGCTGAGCCCGTACGACGCGCGCGCCGCCCGGATATTGGCCGCCCCGAGGGAAGAAAGTTTTTCCATCACGAACACGGCGCCGAGGGTGTCGTAGGGCCGGCCCGGGAAGGTGCCGGTCAGAACGGCGCCGCCCTCCAGGAAGAAGTCCTGGGTCTGCCGCCCGCCGGTGGCGCCCAGCGCGACGCCGAACAGCGTCAGGCCCTGGATGCCGTTCGGGTCCGGACGCCAGACCATCTGGTCGAACCGGGCATAGACCGCCGACCGGCCGAACCGGGTCAGGTCGTCGAGCCCGCTGAACAGGCGAGGCCCGCGGCGCACGTCGAGTACGGGATCGCTGTAGTCGGACCGGTCGATGATCGCGCCGATGCCGTAGTTGCGCGGCAGCGGATCGTTGCCGAAGTTGGTCGAGTAGCCGACTTCCACCGGGATCACCACGCCGGTGGCGCCGTTGGTCGACCAGTCGATGCCGTTCCGGTCGTCACGCTGGTTGCGGGGATTCACCTCGTAGACGCCGGCATGGACGAACACCTTGTCGTTGACCCAGGCCTTGGCGTGACCGCCCCAGCTCGCGATCGGCCAGTAGGTGAAGTTCGTCAGCTTGAACGCGGATTTCGGCGCGCCGCAGGTGCCGTTGTTCTGGAAGTTGCAGTAGAGCGGCGAGGCGAGGAACGGCGGGTTGGCCAGAAGGCGACCGACCTCCACGTCCAGGCGGTTGTCGAACAGCTTCTGCTCGTAGGACAGCACCGTGAGATGTGCGGTCTGACCGCCGCCGTAGACCTCCTGGACGCTGGTGTTGTTGCCGATATAGTCCTGCGACAGGCTGCGGCCGTGACGCTGGGTCACGATGGTATGCACAGCGCCGCCGTCGATCCCGGCGAGACGGCCGAGGTCGGCATCGAGGCCGAACACGATCTGGCCGGTGTAGTCCGACCCCTGGCGGATGCCGCCCGACGGGTTGGCGGCGAATTCGCCGGTGTAGTTCAGGATCATGCTGATCCCGTTGCCGAGGTCGAGGGTGCCCGGCGGCAGGCCCGGCGGCGTCGCGCTGCTACCCTGCACGTCGGCCGCAGCCGCCGCGCTGTCGGCGCCGGCAAAGCTCCGCGCCGAGCGCACGGTCCGCCGCCGGGCGCGGTTCGCGCGGTACTGGGCCTTCGCCGCCGGGCTCGCCTTCGGGCCCGGATTCACCAGGGACGGTCCCCCGTCCGGAGCGTTTGCAACCTGAGCTTCGGCCGAACCGGTGCCCGCCGAGAGTGTCGCGGCGCAGAATGCGAGCGCCGCCCATCGCGTGTACTTTCCCATAACAGTGACTCCCCCTTAGTAACGCGCGGCCCTGATTGGCTCTGTCGCGTTGGTGTTCCGCCGGGATCCCTCCGGTCAGTCCGTGAAGGCCTCCACGGTGCGGCGCTCGCCGCGCAGGAAGGCGTCGGCGACGTGGATCAGCGGGTTCAGGTCGACGTCGCTCGTGCCGGATCGGACGAGGGCGGCGAAGCGGTCGTAGAGGCCGCGATATTCGGCCTCCGGAGGCAGCGGCTGTTCGCTGCCGTCGATGGTGAGGACGCTGCCGCCCTTCGACAGCACCAGCAGGCCGTCCTCGGTGTCGACGCGGATGTCCCAGGTCTGCGGGCCGGTCTGGCGCCAGTCGAACACGGCCTCGATCGCGGTGCCGTCGGCGTCGGTGAAGTGCAGGTCGGCGGCGATCGGCGCCTGCCGGTTCTCCGGGACCGAGAGGGTCGCGCCGGTGAGGAAGAAGGGCGGCAGGATGTGGGTCGCGATCGACAGGGCGTTGATCCCCGGATCGAACACGCCCATGCCGCCGGCCTGCCAGATCCAAGCCTGGTTCGGATGCCAGTGCCGGACATCCTCCATCCAGGCGATCGCCACCGACCGGATCCGGCGGCCGGACAGCCAGTGCCGCGCGGGCTCGACCCCGGGGGCGTAGCGGGAGTGCCAGCTGGCGAACAGGCTCACGCCCCGCGCCCGCGCGGCCTCGATCAGGATCCCGACTTCCGCGAGCGTCGCCCCCGGGGGCTTCTCCAGGAAGACGTGCCGGCCGGCCTCGATCGCCGCCAGGGCGGCCGAGAACCGCACCTGCGGCGGCTGGCACAGGGCGACCGCATCGAGGTCGCCCTGCCCCGCCAGCATCTCCGCCAGCGTGCGGTAGTTCGGCACCCCCTCGTAGCGGCCTTCGCGGCTCGCCACGGCGGTCAGGGTGTAGTCCGGCGAGGCGCCGATCACCGGCAGGTGCTGGTCCCGGGCGATCTTGCCGATGCCGACCAGCCCGATGCGGATCGTCCCGTTCGAAGCCGACATCTCAGAGGACCTTCACGGTGAGTTCGCGGGCGGGTGCGACCGCCAGGGGATTGCGCAGGGGCAGGGTGAAGGGCGCGGCCTCGATCTCGAACACGTCCCCGGGCTGCGCCGTGACGCCGTCGCTGAACGACAGGGTGGCGGTGCCGAAGAAGTGGACGTGCACGTCGCCGGGGCGGCGGAACGGGGCGTATTTGAAGTGGTGCCGCTCCAGGTTCTCGATCGTGTGGGACATGTTCGCCTCCCCCGAGAGGAACGGCTTCTCCCACAGCACGGCGCCGTCACGCCGGATGCGGCTGGAGCCGCGCACGTCCGCGGGCAAGGCCCCCAGCCACAGTTCCGGGCCGAGCGCCGCGGGACGGAGCTTCGAATGGGCGAGCCACAGGTAGTTGCCGCGCTCGGTGACGTGGTCGGAGAACTCGTTGGCCAGGGCGAAGCCGAGGCGCACCGGATCGCCGTCCGGATCGATCAGGTAGATGCCGGCGATCTCCGGCTCCTCGCCGCCGTCCAGCGCGAAGGCCGGCGACAGGAGCGGCTCGCCGGTGCCGACGATCGCGGCGCCGTCGCCCTTGTAGAACCATTCGGGCTGGACCCCGGTCTCGCCCGGGGCGGGCTTGCCGCCCTCGACGCCCATCCGGAACATCCGCATGGAATCGGTCGGGGCCGGATCCGCCGCCGCTGCCCGGTGCATCTTGTCCCGACCCTCGGCCGAGCCGAGATGGGTCAGGCCGGTGCCGCTGAGCAGCAGATGCGCGGGATCCGCGTGGTCGATCGGCGGCAGCAGCCGCACGGCGTCGAGATCCACGGTGTCGCCGAGCCCGAGCCGGGAAGCCGTCTCGGCCAGGCCGTCCCCCGCCGCGAGCGCGCGCCGGGCCAGCTCCAGGACGCTGTCCACACCGGCCACGCTCCGCGCCCGGCCGTCCTCCAGCACCGCCACACCCCGTCGCCCGTCGGGGGCGCGGAATTGTAGGAGTGATTGACCCATCATGATCCTCCCAGGGCCGGTCTTCGTCGGGCCGGCTCGAAATCAGGCGACGGCGCGCATGGCGGCGCGTCAGCGGTCGAAGGTCGGGCTGAGCGTGCCGTCGACCCTGCGGGTGAGATGCCAGGGATTGTCCGGGCGCAGGGGCTGCGGCAGCAGCGCCTCGGGTAGGTCCTGGTAGCAGACCGGGCGGAGGAACCGCTCGATCGCCAGAGTGCCGACCGAGGTGGTGCGCCCGTCGGACGTCGCCGGGAACGGGCCGCCATGGACCATCGCGGGTGCCACCTCCACGCCGGTGGGCCAGCCATTGGCGAGGATGCGGCCGGCCTTGCGAGCCAGCGCCGGGACCAGGCCGGCGGCGATGTGCTCGTCGGCGCGATCGAGGTGCAGGGTCGCGGTGAGCTGACCCGGGAGCGCGGCGATGATGCGATTGACCTCGTCGAGATCCGCGGCCGCCACCAGGATCGCCGCGGGGCCGAACATCTCGTCGGCGAGGCCGGGATCCGCCAGGAACCGCGCCCCGTCCGTGCGCAGCAGGGCCGCGGGGGCGCCCCCGGGACCAGCCTTCTCCCCGCGTGCGGCGACCGTCACCCCCGGGCGGCCCGCCATCGCGGCGACGCCGTGCTCGAAGCGGGCGCGGATGTCGGCGGTCAGCATCGCGTGCGGCGCGCTCTCGCGGATCGCCGTCGCAGCGGCCTGCGCGAAGGCCTCGACGTCGGAGCCGGCGATCCCGATCAGCAGGCCCGGATTGGTGCAGAACTGCCCGGCCCCCAGGGTCAGGGACTGGACGAAGCCGGCGGCCAGGGCCGCGCTCCGCGCCCGCAGGGCGCCGGGCAGCAGCAGCACGGGATTGACCGCGCTCATCTCGGCATAGACCGGGATCGGCTCGGGGCGGCCTGCCGCCACCCGCAGCAGGGCGAGACCGCCGCCGCGGGAGCCGGTGAAGCCCACCGCCTTGATCCGCGAATCGGCGACGAGGGCCGTCCCGAGGGCGTTCGACGGCCCCGGCAGATAGGAGAACACGCCCGGATGCAGGCCGCTGGCGGCGACCGCCGCCCGCACCGCACGGGCCACCAACTCGCCGGTCCCGGGATGGGCCGGGTGGCCCTTGACCACCACCGGGCAGCCGGCGGCCAGCGCCGAGGCGGTGTCGCCGCCGGCCACCGAGAAGGCGAGCGGGAAGTTGCTGGCCCCGAACACCGCCACCGAGCCGAGGGCGACGTGGCGGCGGCGCAGATCGGGGCGCGGCAGGGGCGTGCGCTTGGGCTGCGCCGGATCGATCGTGGCCTGGACCCAGTCGCCCGCTCGGACGACGTTGGCGAACAGGCGCAGCTGGCCGATGGTGCGGGCGCGCTCGCCCTCCAGCCGGGCGCGCGGCAGCCCGGTCTCGGCGATGGCCCGCTCGATCAGCGACTCGCCTAGATCGCCCACGGCCGCGGCCACGGTATCCAGGAAGCCGGCCCGCACCTCGGGGGTTGATTCGGAAAAGCTCGGGAACGCCGCGTCCGCCAGGGCGCAGGCCGCCGCGACCTCGTCCGTTCCGGCGGCCGAGAAAGCCGGTTCCAGCGCCGCCCCGCTTGCAGGATCGACGGCCCGGAACGTATCGGTCGTGGTCGCATCCTCGGCACCGATCAGGACCGCGCCGCGAATCTCCGCACGCACTTTCAGCTCTTTACTCATACAAATAACTTAGAGCAGTTGTGCAGTGGCTGCAAGCCTGGCGGCATTATGATGCTTGCGGGTGTCGCCGCTTGCACTCCTACAACTTCCAGGTACGATCGCGGCGATCCTGCCCCGACCTGGCGGCTCGGTCTGGAGGTGTCAGGTGAGGGGGGATCCGGGGTTCGAGGACATCAAGCTGCCGCTGGCTTCGGGCTCACGCCGGATCCACGGCTCGGTCGCCCGCGACCTGGGCGTGGCGATCCTGGCCGGTCGCTACGCGCCCGGAGACGTGCTGCCCGGCGAAATCGAGTTCTCGGAGCAGTTGAAGGTCTCGCGCACAGCCTATCGCGAGGCGATCCGCATCCTGAGCGCCAAGGGGCTGGTCGAGAGCCGGCCCCGCACCGGGACCCGGGTGACCCAGCGCAGCCGCTGGAACCTGCTCGATCCCGACATCCTCGCCTGGGCCTTCGAGGCCGAGCCCAGCGAAACCTTCATCCGGGACCTGTTCGAGTTGCGGATGATCGTCGAGCCGGCGGCGGCGGCCCTGGCGGCCGAGCGGCGCTCGGGCCTCGACATCTCCCGGATGGGCCACGCCCTCGAGGAGATGGGCCGCTACGGCCTCGCCACCGAGATTGGGCGGGCCGCCGACCAGGCGTTCCACAACACGATTCTGGAGGCAGCGCGCAACGGCCCGCTGATGGCTCTGTCGAGTTCCATCGCTGCCGCAGTGACTTGGACGACGATCTTCAAGCAGCGCCGCAGCGCCCTACCCCGGGACCCGATGCCGGACCACCGGATCCTGTATGAGGCGATCGTGGCCGGCGATGTCGAAGGCGCGCGCGCCGCGATGACCGAGCTCGTCCGCTTGGCGCTTGCCGACACCGAGCTCTCTCTGAAGGCGTGAAAAACCCCGCCGCCGTTGCAGCGGCGGGGTTTTCTGTCAGTGGTTGTCCCGCGGCAGGCCGCTGGTCTGAGCAATCCGCTGGAAGCGCTCGGCACCCTCCAGGATCGCGCCGGTGTGCATCTGCCCCACGCTCGCGCGCTGGATCGCCTGCCACGGGGTCTGAGATGCCGGATAGGCGTAGCCCCCGGCCTCCTCCAGGGCCTTGCGCCGGCGCGCGATCTCGTCGGCGTCGAGCAGCATGTCGGCGGTGCCGCGCTTCAGGTCGATCCGCACCCGGTCGCCGGTGCGCAGCAGCGCGAGGCCGCCGCCCACTGCCGCCTCGGGCGAGGCGTTGAGGATCGAGGGCGAGGCCGAGGTGCCGGATTGCCGCCCGTCACCGAGGCAGGGCAGCGCGTGCACCCCGGAGCGGATCAGGTAGGCCGGCGGGCGCATGTTCACCACTTCCGCCGCGCCCGGATAGCCGACCGGGCCGGCGCCGCGCATGATCAGGATGCTGTTCTCGTCGACCGCCAGCGCCGGGTCGTCGATCCGATGATGGTAATCCTCCGGACCGTCGAACACCACGGCCCGGCCCTCGAAGGCCTCCGGATCCTCGGGGTTCGAGAGGTAGCGCTCCCGGAACTCTTCGCCGATCACGCTGGTCTTCATGATCGCCGCGTCGAACAGGTTGCCGCGCAGCACCAGGAAGCCGGCGGCCTCCTTCAGCGGCCGGTCGATCGGGCGGATCACATCCTCGTCCTCGATCACCGCGTCGCGGCAATTGTCGCCGATGGTACGGCCGTTCACCGTCAGGGCGTTCTCGTGGAGCAGCCCGCGCCGCATCAGCTGCGCGGCCACCGCCGGGAGGCCGCCCGCGCGGTAGTAATCCTCGCCGAGATACTCACCCGCAGGCTGCAGGTTGACCAGGAGCGGCACGTCGAGGCCGTGGGTCTGCCAGTCGGCGATGTCGAGCTCGACCCCCGCGTGGCGGGCGAGCGCGGCCAGGTGGATCGGGGCGTTGGTCGAGCCGCCGATCGCCGAGTTGAGCACGATCGCGTTGAGGAACGCCTCCCGGGTCAGGATGTCGGTGGGCTTGAGGTCCTCAGCCACCATCTCGACGATGCGCTTGCCGGTGCGATAGGCGACCTCCTGCCGGTCGCGGTAGGGCGCCGGGATCGCCGCGGAGCCCGGCAGCATCATGCCGAGCGCCTCCGCGAGGGCGTTCATCGTCGTGGCCGTGCCCATGGTGTTGCAGTAGCCGGTGGAGGGGGCGGACGAGGTCACCAGCTTGATGAAGCCCTCGTGGTCGATCTCCCCGGCGGCCAGCATCTGGCGCGCCCGCCACACGATGGTGCCGGAGCCGGTGCGCTGGCCCTTGTACCAGCCGTTGAGCATCGGCCCCACCGACAGGGCGATGGCCGGGATGTTCACGGTGGCGGCCGCCATGAGGCAGGCCGGGGTGGTCTTGTCGCAGCCCGTGGTCAGCACCACGGCGTCGAGGGGGTAGCCGTACAGGAGCTCGACCAGCCCGAGATAGGCGAGGTTGCGGTCGAGGCCGGCGGTGGGCCGCTTGCCGGTCTCCTGGATCGGATGGACCGGGAATTCGAGGGCGATGCCGCCGGCCTCGCGGATGCCCTCGCGGACGCGCTCCGCCAGGACGAGGTGGTGCCGGTTGCACGGCGACAGGTCCGAGCCGGTCTGGGCGATGCCGATGATCGGCTTGCCGGAACGCAGCTCCTCCAGGCTGAGGCCGAAGTTCAGGTAGCGCTCCAAGTAGAGCGCGGTCATGTCGATATTGTCGGGGTTGTCGAACCAGGCGCGCGAGCGCAGGGGCCGGGAAGTCGGGTGATCGGTCATTTGTCGGTTGTCCGATGGTGTGCGGAGCTGGCGGAGAAGCGGTAGGTGATGACGTTCCGGTAGGTCGCGCTCGGATCGAGCCGGGCCGAGCCGAAGGCCGGCTGGTTCGGGGTGTCGGGGAAGAGCTCGGGCTCGATCGCGAGGGCATCCGACTGCCGGTAAACGAGACCGGATTTACCCACGATGGTCGCGTCGATGAAGTTGCCGGTATAGAATTGGACCCCGGGCTGGTTGCTGGCGACCTCTAAAATACGGCCGGATACAGGATCCTCGACCCGGGCCACAAGGTGCGGCTCGGCGGTGGGCGCGTCGGTCACGACCCAGTTGTGGTCGTAGCCGCGCCCGCGCACAATCTGGGTGTCGCGTCCGTCGCGGATGCGCGCGCCGATCGCCGTCGGCTTGCGGAAATCGAACGGCGTGCCCGCCACCGAAACGCGCTCGCCCGTGGGGATCTGCGTGGCGTCGACCGGGGTGTAGCGCTCGGCCGGGATGGTCAGAATCTGGTCGAGAACCGGGCGGCCCGAGCCTTCGCCGGCGAGGTTGAAGAAGCTGTGGTTGGTCAGGTTGACGATCGTCGGCTTGTCGGTGGTCGCTAGGTAGCTGATGGTCAGCGTGTTGGTGGCGTCCAAGGCGTAGGTCGCGGTCACGGTGAGCGTGCCGGGAAAGCCTTCCTCGCCGTCCGGGCTGACATAGCGCAGGGTGACCGACGGCGTCGCGCCACCCTTGACCTCGGTGATCGTCCAGAGCCGCTTGTCGAAGCCGGTATTGCCGCCGTGCAGGGTGTTCGGGCCATCATTGGTGGGCAGCGTGTAGGTCTGGCCGTCGAGGATGAAGCGCCCGCCGCGGATCCGGTTGGCGTAGCGCCCGACACTGACGCCAAAATAGTTGGGCTGGGCGAGGTAGCCGGCGAGATCGTTGTAGCCGAGGACGATGTCGGCGGGTTTGCCGGCGCGATCCGGCACGTCGAGGCTCCGCAACAGGGCGCCCCAGGAGATCACCCGGGCGGTGACGCCCTTGCCGTTCGTGAGGGTCACCTCTTCGACCGCGCGGCCATCCGGCAGGGTGCCGAACACGGTCCGGACCGGCTCGGCCGCCGGGGCGACCACCGGGATCGCCGCACAGGCACCGAGCGCCACAGCTCCCACGCCACGCATCCGATCCCCTGGCAAGATGCTCGCCCTCCCTTTGCCGATCGTGCGCCGGCCCTCCAAGGGTGCCGCGGTTGACGCCGGTATATCCGTTATATACTCATACAAATGAAATTCACAACAAGGGCTCCGGCAAGGTGGCCCCGGTGAGAGGAAACGTTTGATGGCAGGACCGATCGCGAGCTTCGGATCGCCCGCGGCGGGAACGGCGACGCGGGACCAGAGCAGCTACCGCCCGGCCCTCTCGCTGCTCGCGAGCCTGTTCTTCATGTGGGGCTTCATCACGGTCATCAACAACACGCTGCTGCCGCATCTGCGGAGCGTGTTCGACCTCAGTTATACGCAGACCACGCTGATCGAGTCGGTGTGGTTCATCGCCTATTTCGTGGCGTCGATCCCGGCGGCCAAGCTGATCGCGCGCATCGGCTACCAGCGTGCCCTGGTGGTGGGCCTCGGCATCATGGCTTTGGGTACCCTCGGCATGGTGCTGGCCTCGCATCAGGTCTCGTACGCGATCACGCTGACCGCCCTGTTCGTGATCGCCAGCGGCATCACCCTGCTCCAGGTCGCCGCCAACCCCTACGTGGCGGTGGTCGGGCCGCCGGAGACCGCCCCGGCCCGCCTCAACCTCGTCCAGGCCTTCAACTCCTTCGGCACGACCCTGGCGCCGCTGTTCGGTGGCTACCTGATCCTCGGCCGCTCCGCCTCGGGCAACGCCACCGCCGGAGCCACCCTGAGCCCGGCCGAGCGGCTCGCCGACGCGCAGTCGGTGCAGCTCCCCTACCTGATCGTGGCGGCGATCCTCGTCGTCCTCGCCGTGGTGATCGCCCGCTTCCCGCTGCCCGCCATCGGCGGCGGGAGCGAGGCCGCGAAGCGGGCCGCCAAGGCCGAGCGCGGAAGCCTGTCGCTCTGGCGACACCGCAACCTCGTGTTCGGCGTCCCGGCCATCTTCATCTACCTGATCGCCGAGATCGGGGTGTCGAACCTGTTCATCAACTTCGTGTCGCAGCCGGAGATCGGCGACCTCACGCACACGCAGGCCTCGCATTACCTGTTCCTGCTCTGGGGCGGGATGATGGTCGGCCGCTTCATCGGCAGCTACCTGATGCAGGGGCGCTCCGCCGAGACCATCCTGGCCGGCGCCGCCCTGGCGGCCTTCACGGTGATGCTGGTGGCGACCTTCGGGACGGGGCCGCTGGCGATGTGGGCGCTAATCTCCGTGGGGCTGTTCCACGCGGTGATGTTCCCGACGATCTTCACCCTCGGCATTCGCGGCCTCGGACCCCTGACCGAGGAGGGTGCCGGCCTGCTGATCATGGCGATCGCCGGAGGCTCCCTGGTGGTGGTGCAGGGCTGGGCCGCCGACCGGTTCGGCCTGCAGCACTCCTTTCTGATCACGGCGGCCTGCGAGCTCTACGTCCTGTTCTACGCCCTCTGGGGCAGTCGGCCGGGCCGGAAAGCCTCCGCCCGCGCCTGATCGGCCATCGTCCGCGATGCGGCGTGAGGCGGCGAACGGAACCCGCCCCCGTCTCTGATTCAATCGCTCGCCGAGCCCGAGCCGGCATCCCGGTTGGCGGCGAGCGCTCTAGACGAAGGCGATCCCATGGAGGCACAGTTCCGCATTGTCGCCCGCGCCGAGCGCGACCGGCTCGGCGAAGGACCCGTCTGGGTGCCGGAGCGGGACCGGCTGTTCTGGGTCGATATCGAGGCGCCGGCCCTGCGCTGGCTCGACCTCGCCAGCGGCGCGACCGGCACCCGCTCCTTCCCGGAGCCGATCGGCTGGATCATCCCCCGGGCCGGCCGGCGCGATTTCGTGATCGGCCTGAAGAGCGGCTTCGCAATGTTCGACCTGGAGGCCGACAGCGTCACCCCGATCGGCAATCCGGAGCCGGACTATCCGGACAACCGCCTGAACGACGCCAAGGTCGACTATGCCGGCCGGATCTGGGCCGGGAGCATGCACCAGGCCGAGACCGCGATCTCGGGCGCCCTGCACCGGCTCGATCCCGACCTGACCTGGCGCCGGATGGACGGCGATTACGGCGTCGCCAACGGCCCGACCTTCAGCCGCGACGGCTGGATCCTCTATCACAGCGACAGCGCCGCCCGGACCGTCTTCGCCTTCGACCTCGCCGCCGACGGTACCCTGACGGGCAAGCGGGAATTCCTGCGCTTCCCCGAGGCCTGGGGCTGGCCCGACGGGATGACCACGGATGCCGATGGCTGCCTCTGGATCGCCCATTGGGGCGCGGGCCGGATCAGCCGGGTGGATCCCGAAGGGCGTCTCCTGCGCGCCGTCCCGCTCCCGGCCACCAACATCACGAGTTGCGCCTTTGCGGGGCCCGGGCTGGACCGGCTGTTCGTCACCTCGGCGTCCCGGGGCGTCGAGCACGAGACGAACGCGGGCGCCCTGTTCGAACTCGATGTCGGCGTGAGCGGCCTGCCGCCCCGCGCCTTCGGGGGCTGATGGCCTGATCCTCGGGGCCGGGCGCCTACGGCCGAAGGATTTGCCGGATCGCTGAATCGTGTGGCGGGCGTCCCTCGGATGGGGGATGCACCGACCGGGGCCGGCGTCTAGGGTCAGGCATTCTCCGAGACGAGATCACCTTCAACCCGCCCGGCCCGTGCCGCGGCGGGTTCTTTCATCGGCTCCGTCACGGTCGGATCGGCAGGCGGCCGACCACCGACCCGGCCGCATCCCGGACCACGAGCGTCCACGACGCGCCGGTCTCGCCCGTGCCGACGGAACCCGCCATCTCGTCGATCACGCTGCGCGCCTCGGCCAGGGCTTCCTCCAGGCTCTCGGCCTCGACACCCACCGCGTCCCGGATCCGCTCCCGGTCGTTCTCGACATCGAAGTAGAAGCGTTCGGGCACCGACATCTCCCAGTTGGAACCCTCTGGCGGGCGCCCGGATTTTTCTACGTAGTCCCGGGCGTGGCTGCGACGAACGCCGGCTGCGATAAACCTTAACATAGCTAAAACGTGCATTGATCGGCGGCGCGACAACAACGCCGAGATTTGCGACGAGCGATCTACTATAGATTCTCGTCATAGCCCGCCCAGCCACCTCGACGTGGCCCGAAGAGGCGGCGCTCGCAATCTCGGGGCTTAGCCATGTCGACCGCCGATGAGCCGCCTGTCGCGAAGAGCACGGACGACGGTTCAAACAGAAGAGCAATGGTGCGCGCGCATATCAGGAACGTTCTCTCGAAGATCGGTGCGCAATCCATACCAAGAGACCAGACGCGGTGAGGGCGGTCTCGCAATACGCCCTTGGGCGGTGGGACAGGTGCGCGGGCTCTGCGCACAGCCAACTTTTTGCGTAGCAACGCCCTTCGAAATGGCGGGTTTCTGAAACTTCCCGCGTCGGCGCGCCGTAAATCGACTCATGGCGGACAACACTCACCTTCGGGCACATATCCGCACCGTGCTGCTCAGACTGGTGCGGATTTTGACAGACCGAACGGGGCCGCGCGGGCCCGCACCTCTATAGGCTCGTGTGCCGCCAACCGGCCGCCCTCCCCTCTGTGGTGCAAGGCTGCCCTGCGAGCCCCGATCCGCCGGGCACGTTAACCTTTCGTCAACCCTACGCCGACACAGTCTAGGACGGAGGGCTGGGCCATGGTTCGACGCCGGGATTTCGATGCGCTGAGCGAAGCGCAGATCGCCGCGAGGCGTGTGCAGAAGCGCTGGGTCGAGCCCAAGGCGCAGTTCCGCCCCGACGCGCCGCAAGCGGTCACCGAGCTGCTCGACACGATCCAGCACGTGGCGGAGGCGGCCACCGGCGAGCGCAGCTTCCTGCATCTGCGCCCCGTCGCGGGCGGCGCGCGCAGCCGCGAGCATTAGAGCACGCCGCCGAAGGGGATACCGGTTCGGCGTGAGTGAGCGCGTCACATAAGGACGGAGAGCCGCCGTCTTTCGAGACCGAGCCCGTCTGCGGGCTGGCGAGTGTCGGTTGGTTCTGCGACAAGGCCCGGATGAGCCGGCGTACAGCCTTCGATCTCGCCCCTCCCTGTGCGCCGGCCGTGTCCGGCCGAGCCCGCGCGATCCGCACGCCGTGAGAGGAACCATGGGCGCGGACGAGACGGAGCTCCGGTCGGCGATACCGGGACCGCTATGAGCCCGCAGGTCGCCGCCCGGGTCTCCGCGCCGTTCTTCACCCCCCCACCTCTCGTCCCGTGCACCGGCCTCGGCCCATCGACGATCGGCGGCTTCGCCACCCCATCGGACGGACAGGCCCGGATCGATGCGGAGCCGGGTTGCGGCACGACGGTCAAGCTCTATCTGCCGCATCACCACGGCGTCGTACTGCCCGAGACGCCGGTGGTGCGCGACCTGATCGGTGAGAGTCCGGACGACCTCGGTTGCGCCGCGCTCCGGGCCGCTCGTACCGGCGCGGGCCGCGACTGATCTCCCATGTCGCTCACCACGCGTATCCTGCTGCTGGTGCTGCTGGCACTCACCCCGGCGTTGGTGATCCAGGGCTACAACGAGGTCGCCCTGCGGACGAGCCGCGACGCGGCGGTGCGCGCCGACGCCCTCGCCACCGTCCGGGGCGCCGCGGAGGACTTCACCCAGCTCTCGGAGCGGATGCGGCAGGCCCTCGACCTCATCTCCGGGGACCCGTCCGTGCGGGCGCGAGACCCCGCCGCCTGTGAAGCGTATTTGAAGCGATCCGCCGTCCGGCTGCCGCACGTGATCCTGATCGCGCTCACGGATCCCGGCGGCCGCGTGATCTGCGACAGCGCCGGCTCGGCGGCGGGGGCCTATTCGAGCGGGGCGCGCGCCTATCACCGCCGTGCCCTCGAAGCGGACGGATTCGCGGTCGGCGGCTACGCGCTCGGCATCGTGTCGAAACGGCCGTCGATCCACTTCGCCCGGGTGGTGTCCCCGGCCGATGAGGCGCAAGAGACCGCACGAGACGCCGCCGCGACCGAGGTTCCGGCCACAGGCGTCCTGTTGGCCGCCGTCGATCTCGACTGGCTGTCCGACCACCTGGAGCAGACGCTGCACCAGGCGGAGACGGCCATCACGGTGACGGATCACGACGGCCTCATCATCGCGCAGCGCCCGAACGGGGCGGATTGGATCGGCAAGCCGATCCCGCCAGAACGTGCCGCGATGCGGACGGCCGGAGACGGCGAGGTGCGCATCGCCGAGGGCCTCGACGGCCGCACCCGGATCATCGCCACCGCCATGCCGGGCGGACCGCTCGCGGGGGTGCGCCTGGTGGTCGGCCGCGACAGCGCGGCGGCCTTCGCGGATATCGACGCCGCCACGCGCCGCGGGCTGGTGCTGATCGCCCTGGGCGCGCTGCTGGCGCTGGCGGCGGCGCTCCTGGCCGGACGGATGTTCATTCGCCGCCCGATCGATCGCCTGCTCCGGATCGCGGCTGCTTGGCAGGCCGGCGACCTCACCGTCCGCACGGGCCTGCGCGGCACCACGGAGTTCGGCCGACTCGGCGGCAAGCTCGACGCCATGGCTGGCACGCTCCAGCGCAACGCCGACGAACTGCACGCCGAGATCCGCCGCGGCCGTGCGCTGCAGGAGCAGCAGGTGACGATGCTGCATGAGTTGAACCACCGGGTGAAGAACACGCTGGCCACCGTGCAGGCTCTCGCCCGCCAGTCCCGCGGGTCCGAGGGCGTCCTGGAGGCGCGGATCCTGGCTTTGTCGAAGACCCACGACCTCCTGACCCGCGAGGATTGGAGCGGCGCCTCCCTGCGCGAGGTGCTGGAGAGCGAGCTGAGCCCCTACCGCACCGGCGGCGACCAGATCGGCCTCGACGGACCCGACATCTCGCTATCCCCCCGGCACGTGCTGGCTCTGGGGATGACGATCCACGAGTTGACCACGAACGCGGCCAAGTACGGCTCGCTCTCGGGCCCCGGGGGCCGCGTGCGGGTCTCGTGGTCCCTGGCCACGACCGAGGGCGGCACACCGCGCCTGCGCCTCACCTGGCAGGAGAGCGGCGGCCCGCCGGTGCAGCCCCCGGCCCGGGCCGGGTTCGGGACGCGCCTGATCTCCGGCGGCGTGCGCCGCGAACTCGACGGCTCCGTCGACCTTGCCTTCGAGGCCAAGGGCCTGCGCTGCCACCTCGATGTGCCGCTCGAGCCGGGCCTCAGCGCGATCCTGGCGCCGACCCAGTAAATCGCAAAGCCTTTTGGGAGGGTTCGGGACAAAATCCCGAGACGCGCAGGGCTCTGACCGACACCCGCAGAAGGTCGGAGACCTTTCGAAATCCGGCGTGATGAGAGCCTCTAGGCCCGACTCCGCGCCACCGCGCGGGCATCCTGCTTCACCTGCCGCCACGTCCGCCACGGCTCCAGGTTCGAGAGCGCCATCCGGCGCAGGCCGAGCCAGCCCAGCACCAGCGCCACGGCCAGGAAGGGGGCCGCGACGATCAGCGCCGCCGGAGCCTCGGAGCCGAACGGCACGGCGAGCAGCTTCACCACCGCGTCGAGCCCGAGGAAGAAGGTGACGATCAGCAGCACGGGGATCGTACCCACGATCGCGATCAGCGACACGATGGCCCGGACATTGCCGTCGATCTCGGTCCGCGCCAGCGTCAGCAGCGCCTCGATATGCGCCGCGCTCTCGCGCAAGGCCGCGACCAGTAGGGCCAGGGTGTTGTCGGCTCGGTGACGCATGATCCGGATCTGTCCTCTCGGTCGGCGGGAGCCAACGGGGCCGCTCGCGGAAGCGTTCCGGCCCAACAACCTCCCCCGGCAAAGGCTCACAGCACCAGCAGCACGGCGCCGAGGATGAGCAGCGTCACGAGACCCGCCAGGGCGACGGCCCGGGTGACGTCCCGGCTTCCGTCCGGATCTCCCACGAGTGGGGTGGCGGGCGGTTCCGGCGCGGGTTCCGCCGCAGCGGCCGGGGCTCCCATTCCACCCGCGGGCAGCACCGGCGGCGGTGTCTCGGAGCGATGTTCCGGGAGCGTCACCGATCCCGGGACCGGCCGGTCCACGGGCGGCCCGAACGCCTCGGGCTCGACGCTCACCCCGGCGGCGTCCAGCTCCAGCATCACGAGCACCAGGGCATCAACATCCATGCGGTCGACCGGCAGCGCGGCCTGCAGGTCCTGCGCCGTGAGTTCACCGCGCGCCCGGCCGAGGGCGATCAGCCGGTCCAGCGTCCCACGATCGATCGTCTGCGCCATCTGCGCCCCCGCCCCTACCCGCCTTCTTCGGCAAGCTGCGTACCCGGCGCCTCGCCGAAAAGCTGCTCATGCCGCAGGATTACAATGTGGCAGGAGGCGACCAGTGCCGCGCCTTGAACGTGGCCGACGTCGCCGCGCGCGGCGGCGCCGGGCCGGGATCGGGGGCCTCAGGAGGCCCCCGCGCGAGTATCCGGCTCGGCCGAGCGCTTGGCCTGACGGACGACCTCTTCCGGGGTCGGCGGGTTGGCCGGATGGTAAGAGAGGCAGAGCGGCGTGCGCAGCTTGGCCGGCCGTCCCGAGCCCTCGGTGGCGAAGTAGAATTCTCCCGCCCCCAGTTTGCCGATATCGGCGGCGGCCCCCCCGTTCGCCGCGAGAATCTCCTGGGCGGCCGCGATGGTCGCGGGCGCGCTCTGCCGGCCGAAGAACTGCGTGGTGCAATTGGAGACGACCTGGTTGTGGATGCCTCGCGGCACCTGCGTCGCGACGATCATCCCGAGCCCATACTTGCGACCCTGCGCTACGAGCTTGATGCCGCTGCCGAGGCTCGGCGACGCCTTCTGGGCGGGCAGGAAGGTCTGCGCCTCGTCGACCACGTAGAGCATGCCGCGCGGGGACGGGTTCTTCTTGATCCAGCCGAACAACGTCATCTGGAGCCGGTTCACGAAATCCTCCCGGGCCGCGTCCGAGGCGAGGCCCGACAGGTTGATGACCGAGATGCGCGTGCGCGCCGGGTCGCGTCCGAAGAACAGCTGCCGGGGGTCGAGGACGGGGCCGTCCACCTTCAGAAGCGGGTTCGTCGCGATCGCGGCATGAAGCTGGTCCGCCATGCCGAGCCCGAGCTTGGCGGCGTTGCCGATCGGGCTGATCCCGTCGGGCAGGTCCGCGAGCAGGGCGATGAAGTCGTTGAGCTTGCCCCCACCCCGGTCCGCGAAATGATGGAGCGCGCCGGCCAGCACGCCGCGCAGGAGATTGGTCTTGGCGCCGGCCAGCGGCCCCAGGGTCTCGGCCGCCATCTCGATCGCCTGCTGGCGCTCGTCCCGGTCCGCGCTGAGGTCCGCGAAGTCGGGCAGGACGGAGAGAAACAGTGGGTTGCCGGCATGCACGCCCGGCGTCCAGACCACGACCTCGACCCGCTCGGCGTAGAGCGCCGCCTTACGGTCGTCCTCCGGGGAAAACCCATTCGGTCGCGCCGGCCACGCGTCGCCGAGCCGCGAGAGATCGTTGTTGGGATCGATCACGATGGCCGGAATCCCCGCCAGAGCAGCCTCCTCCACGAGGCGGCGCAGGAGCACGGTCTTGCCGGAGCCCGAGCCCGCGATGATGGCGGTGTGGCGGGGCAGCAGGCGGAGCAGCAGGCTCACCTCGGGGGCGTCGGGCGTGATCCGGTGCCCGACCGGGATCGCGTCCGGCGCAGCCGAGCCGGAGGCGGTCTCCTCGGTCCCGAGCGCGCGGCCCGGCCCATCGGCCTCCGCCCGCGCCGGAGCGGGGTTGCCGGCGGGGGCGGCCCCCTCAAGGGTGGCCTTTTTCTGGGCGGTCGGGAGAGCGGTATCCTCTCCGTCGTTCCGCGGGGCCGGGATCGTCCCGCCGGAGGCGGGGGCCTCTGCGCGGGCCGCCGCGTGGGCGAGGCCCGCGTCCCGGAAGAAGGCTGTCTTCACCAGCGGCTGCTCGAGGCGGATCCAGCGCTCGAACCGGTCGGAGATGCCCTCTGCCTGCGCCCAGGCGTGCAGGTCGCGCAGGGCGACGAAGGTCCGCAGGTCCTCGTCCGAGGGGTCGATCGACCGGCCGCCGGCCGCCGTGAACGCCGCGACGAGCTGCTTCGTCTTGGACCCGCCCGGCATGGGCCCGCGGCGGACCAGCAGCAATTCTCGGTCGGGGATCCGCGCCGAGATGCCCGAGGCCGTGAGCGCCGCCCGCAGGCGGGCCTGGAACGCGATGGCATTCTGGTGCTGGAGCGCCCGGTAGCAGACGTGCCGCTCGCGGTCGTTCTCGTCATGATGGATGAAGATCAGCCGTCCGTGGAGCGGCGGGATCCGCTGGTCGGGTTCGCCCCGGCTGGCGACGTCGAGCGTGTCGTCCGGGTCGTCCTCCAGGGTGTAGAGGTCGAAGACATCGCGCAGCACCTGGCCGAGCCAGCGATCCTCGTCGCTGCGGATGCCCGAAATGTCGGCCGCCTTGCAGGCCTCGGCGAGGTTGAACTCGGTGGGCGGCGCGACGGGCACCGCAGCATCCGCCGCCTTGACGAAGCTGTCGCAGATCGTGACCGCACCCTCCGCGAGGCAGCGGCGGCGGACAGCGTCGCAGCGCATCAGCAGGGTGCGCGGCATCATGTTGGCCGCCGCCGCCTCCGCGATGGCGCGCGCGCTGAACGGCCAGGTCGGCGACGGGGCCTCGAAACCGGTCTCCGCGTAGGCCGGGGCCAGCCGGCCGGCCACGAGGGCGGCGGCGGCGGCCTGCTCGTTCATGCCCAGCAGCACCGTCGGCTCCCCGAAGCGTCCCAGCATCGGCGCGAGGCTGCGCGCCGTGAGGCGCGCCCAGGACTCCTCCAGGCAAGTCACCACCGTCATGCTGCGGTCGCAGACGATGTTGACCTCGAGCAGGCCCGCGGCCAGCACCTCGGCGAGGCCGGCTTCCGCGTCGAGCCCATCCTCCGCGGCGAGCCGGCTGCTCTCGATGATCCCGTCGATCTGGTCGACCGCGACGAGCGTCGGACCGCTCAGGGCCATGATCCAGCCCATGCCCCGCACGAGCTCGACGGGGGCCGGCGGCGGCGTCTTGAAGCCCAGGGCGGCCCGCTCAACCGGATCGGCGTCGTAGCCCTGCAGCCAGGCATGGGCGAGGCCGACCACACCGAAATCCTGCGAGCGCAGCAGGCAGAGCGCCCGGAACACGTCGAGATGCTTGAGCGCCCGCGCCGCATCGACTCGCATCAGTGCCGTGACGAGGACATCGACGATCCGACGGGCATCGATATTCGGGGTGTTGAACGCGGCCTCGACCTGCGTCTCGACCCCGAAGCGGCGCGCCACGCCCGCCAGCACCGCATCCGCTTGCCGCCGTCCGTCCGGCATTTTCTGCAGGAGGGCGGTCACGAAGCTCAGGGCCGCGCTGCGCCAGAAATCCGTCAGCCCGAGGACGTCGAGGGGCACGAACCACGCACCCGAGCGCCAGGCCTCGCGGCGGAGCTGCCCGACCAGATGGGTCTTGCCGACGCCGGCCGGCCCGACGAAGACGCGGCCGATGGCGCGGTCGGCCGGCTTGCGGGCTTTGGCGTGGAGGTCGGCGACGAGGCCGGGGACGAGGCGCTCGTTCGGGCTGCCGGTGGGCGCGGTGTCAACCCAGATGCTGTCGAGCGTGCGCACCCAATCGAAATCGACCCGGCGCAGAGCGTCGAGGGCGTCGGTCATGATTGGATCCAGAGGATGTGGAAGGGTTCGCCGGCCGGGCTGAACGCCGCCTCGCGCTCAGGCGTTGTGAGCGACTTGGGATCGCTGAACTGGCTCAGCCGCGCTGTCTTGTCGCCGCGCAGGATCGCCGCGAGGCCCGCATCGACGGTCGCCCGGTCGAGGTCGCCGAGCTCGGCCCTCAGGGCGCTCAGGCGCACGGCCTTGGCCCGCTCCCCGCCGGTCAGCGCGAGATACGCGGTCTCGATTCGGGCCCGGAGCTGCTTGGGCCCGGGCTTCTTCGCGCCCCTGTTCGCGCCCTTGACCGCCGGTTTGCGCGCGGGCGGGCGCTGCACGGCCGGTGCCGGCTCGTCGGGGGCGGTCCCGACGAGGTCTGCGAGGGCGCGACCCGTCGCGGCGAGATCGGCCTGGATGCGCTCCAGCCAGTCCTGCAGCACGCGGAAGGTCGGCGGCAGCGGCTCGCGCATATGCCCGCCCGCCCAGTTCCAGCCCTTGTCCGTGACGGTCAAGCGCAGCGAGCGCCCCTGCCGCACGGCTTCGAGGTAGCGGCCCTTGATGAGGGCTTCCCGGTCCGCCTTGTCGATGCGGGGGGTGATCGCGCTCTGCAGGGCGCTTCCGCACCGGCCGATCAGGCACCACAGAATCAGCGCCTGCTTCGGCGTTACCGACTCGCTCATCGACTCACCCCTCCTGCGAACCGCGCCGCAGGCGGACGACGGCCCGGATCTTCTCGATCGCGAGGGGAAGGTCGGCCGCGACCTGATCGTTGGTCAAGCGCAACACGAGGTAACCCGCGGTCAGCAACTCGTAGTCCCGGTGGCGATCGGCGCCGAACTTGGGCTCCGCCCGGTGCTCGGGACCGTCGAGTTCCACGACGACGCGGTGTTTCCGGCACAGGAGGTCGACGCGTGGTCTCGCGCCCCAGGCCCCGACGGGCACAGGGGCATTGCAAACGAACAAGCCTCTAAGGTCGGCGTCCTGTGCGAGGGCGTCGGCGACCCGCCGCTCGATGGCGCTCGCCGGGTGCGCCCCGACCGGTGCGATGAAACGCTCGGCCGCTGTGCTGTCCGTCTGGGCGAGTTCATAGGCGCCGTAGAGGACACGGTCGTACGGCGCGGTCTCAATCGGCGCCACGGCGAGCGTCGCCACCACCGCGGCCCCGTGCTGGGTGCACCATTCCAGCGCCTCGATCGCCGGGCGCGCCCGCGTCGCCGATGCCGGATCGACCTCCCAGACGAGAACCACGCCCGCCGGGTCGATCGCTCGCGAGAGCCGGAGGAACTCAAGGGCTCGCCCCATCTTGCGGAAGCGCGGCACCAGGCCGAGCCTGGCGCGCTTCGACGCCGCTTTCAGCCAAGGGTCGGCGGTGACCGGGGTGAGAGACGCATCGCGGCCGTGCCAATGCGGCCAGCATGCGAGGGCCAGCTCGGCGAGATCGTCGAGAAGCCGGTCGATGAGCGCCATGGCCGAGGGCTGGACCCCGCTCGCGACCAGCAGCGCGCTGCGGTCGGTGCCCTCCGAGACGAGGGCGCCGATGGCGGTGCGATCGATGCCCAGGACGACCAGACGCGCGCCCTGCCCCAAACCGGCGATGCGCCGGATCAGGTCGTCAGCCATGATCCGCGGCCGCGCCGCAGGGCCAAGATGGAGGGACGGTAGCAAACCGAGACCGTGCTGCCCGCTAGCCGCTGGCGCCGAGACGCCCTGCAGCTGTTTGTCGGACCTTTTCAGCACAGCCGCCGGGTTCTGGCTACAAGCTGAACACCTTCAGGTTGTCGCGCCCTCCAGGGAACACCTCCCGGTATCACGCGGAACACCTGCATCGTCGCGCCAGGCCACCGCTCCTTCCGGAAGAGGGGCCGCGGCGCGTTCGTGGCGCAAGCCGGGTGACGCCTTACAACCTTTCGCCTGCCCACGCATTGCGCTCAGCGCTCGCACGCCCGCGACACGATTCGAGCCTGTGCCCTTTGCCGTAGAGGGGCCGACACCTTCCTGTCGCGCCCCAGAGAGGCCCACCCTAGCCGTTGCGCTCCCCGCGCGGTTGGGTTAGGAAATCGGCGCGGCTAGCACCCGTAGCTCAGCTGGATAGAGCGTTGCCCTCCGAAGGCAAAGGTCACACGTTCGAATCGTGTCGGGTGCGCCAATATTCTCAATGACTTAGCAGGGATCAACCCTGATGCAGAGACCGGCGGTGTCACCAGAGTGTCACCGCATTGGGTCTTCACCGAGTCGTTTCTCTTCCCTCCGCCTCCTTGTGTCCGCAACCGCGGCCCTCGCCGTTGTCGCGAGTTTGCCGGCGCTGGCCCAGGTCCAGCAGGAAGCCTTCAGCTATCCCGTCGGCCTCGATCCCTACGGCGACAACTTCCTGGCGCTGCGTAGCCTCCCGAGCGGCACGCAGGGCGTCCGCCTCGCCCGTCTCGGGCCCGACACTCTCTTCACCGAACTCGGCCGTCAGGGTGGCTGGGTGAACATCCAGCTACCGTCCGGCCAGACCGGATGGGTGAGCGCCCGGTACGTCGGCTGCTGCCGCACGGCCGCGAGCGGTCGAAGCGTGCCGAGTGGGTCCGTATCGTCATCATGCGAAGAGCTATGGTCCGAGCGGAACGCGATCTTCAAAGCCGCCGGCTATTGCTTCCGCACCCCGCAGGCTATCCGGGCTTTCGGCAATGCTGGGTGCCAGTACGATGACGAGGCGGATGTGCCCCTATCGGCGCGCCAGCGAGAGCAAGTAGCCCAGATCCGAGCGACCGAGCGTCAGTTGGGCTGCGCGCGGTGACAGACTGGCTCACCGGCCAGGGCTACGTGCGGCACCGCGAGGATCCTGAGGGGGCGAACTGACATCCCCTCCCGGCGTTGCAGCGCTGATGTCGCGTGGCGCGGCGTCCGTTTTGGAAATCTGATGCCCTACACCCTTCAGCGCCTCGCCCCGGGCAGCTTCGATCTCATTCTCGACGGCAAGGTTGTCGGCAGCCTCGTCCGAGACGTGTCCGAGGACGGCCGGGAGGGCGACTGGATGGCCGAAACGCTAGAGGACAGCCCGCCCTTCCCGCCGCCGTTCGAGCGTGGGCAGCACGCATTTTCGACATTGTTGGGGGCTGCAAAGTGGCTCGACGCGACTGTGCCTGATCTCTGATCTGGACCACGCCCGGTGAGGCCGTGAGTTCGTGCGTGCGCGTCATCGGCACACCAGTGACGAGACAGATCGGCGCTCTACCTTACTCACCCGTAGGTTGAGAGGAGCGCTGATGTCCGAGAACCCCAGCCACGTCGAGGGATACCGCGAGACCAAGGCTGCGAGAGCTGCGGAAAGGCACGACCAAGCCAGTGCGGTCTGGGACGAGGTTGAAGCAGAGCGCCGAGAGATCGAGGAACGGACCGCAAAGCTCCGGGCGATAAAACTTGCGCGAGAGAGCGCAGGGTCCTGAGGGGGCGGATTGATGCTCCTCCCTGAGCACCTGAAGGCGAAGGGCTATCTGAGATGAGAGCAACGCTGGGCGGCGTTCTCATGAGCCTGCTGCTCACACCGCATTCGGCATTCGGCCAGGACTTGGCTACCGAAGCTCTCTCAGATCACTTCCTCACGTCAGAAACCCGGGTCCGGATCCGTGTCGCAACTGAGTTCCCGCTCCCCCTGCTAACCCAGTTTCGCAAGGTCCAGCGCATCACCACTGAGGCTGCGCTAGAGGAAGAATTCTGCGGACAGGTCACCACGATCGACGCGACCGGCGCCACGACCGGCTATCAGCTCTTCCTCTACATGCGGAACGGCGGAGAGGAGCGTGTTCAGATCCTCGGCTCTGAAGTGCTGAATGGCTTCCGGATCGGCCGTAAGATGATCGGCGCGCTAAAGCGAGCCGGCTGCCTATAAGGCTGTCGACCCCATCCCCCGCCTCGTGGAAGAGGCGCTAGGGGCGAAGCGGTTGTAGCGAGGCGAGCATGCGTTGGGTTGGATCGAAGCGTCGGCTGCCCGACAGCCTAACGCAGCACTTGTCGGATCCGAAGATCGTCGCCTTCAGGTCTCGAGCTGACCAGCGTCGTGCCAACCATCGGACCGAAGCCACAAAAAGGTTCTACCTCTCGATCGTGACCCTCATCGTCCTCGTGCTGGCTGGCGGATACCTGCTTCGGCTCTGGTAGCCCCTCTCGAAGCCGCTGGCGTCATCTTCATTGAGAGGCCCGGGGTGCGGCTGCGGAAGGCCGCAGCTGAATGTTACCTGGTGCGCTGAAGATTGCCGCGGTTATGGTCGGGTATGAACGAATATTTATTTAGCGCGGAGTCTTCCGAGAATGAATCGGCGTAATCAGGTATTGATTGCGTCGCTTAAGTATAGCCGCTCAATAGCGCCGTCGCGGATTAAAGCCTTGGCACGAACGCGTAAAGGCACGCACGCAGCCATCGCAGTCACATAGGGATTGTTGGGGACAGCCACGGCCGGATCTACGATCTTGCCGGCGATGCGCGCGTCATCTTCACCGATGATCGCAATGCGGCAATTCCCTGTCTCCATGTCGAGTTCAGTGATCCGGACGATGTAGTCGCTTTCGCTAGTAATCTCGGGAGGAACGTCCGCCATCACGGCATCGCGATCAGCGATATTCAGTACGACAGTGCGTTCTGCTGTTCCAACAGTCAACGAGTTCGCTGTTGTCCCAAGCGGCTGCACAGCTTGGCGAACCGCCGGTCGAAGTGCGTCAGCCATTCGGTCGATCGTCGTGAGAGCTCGATCCAGCGCGCTCTGATCGCGGGACCCCAGCTCCTTGATCGCTGTTTCGAGGGCCCCACGAAGCTGTCTCATCTCCTCACGCCGACCCGCCGCTTTCGTGATGATATAGGAAACGGACGCAGCTAACAGCGTGCCGCCGGCCCCCGCGAGTAGCGGCTGATTGGCTGCCCACTCGATATAAGCCACCATCTCAAAACAGTGAGCCTCTGGCTGGCCTACGACGACCCTGACGGCCATCGCATCCTTGTGCTGAACGTACCTCTCAGTCGCGGCGAAATTTCCCGCCACGCCTAGGATGCGGGATAATCCCTTAAGGGAATCGGCTAGGGATGAGAGTTCAATCTCGTGTCGCTCGGCATCCAGACCGTCTTATCGAATACGGATTGGTTCTGCGAAAGCACGAGCAGGCATCGAAACGGCTGGCATTGGGCCCAATCCCCTTGGCAACAGTTCAGCGTATCACGGCATCGGGCCGTCCAGCGGATCCTGCGCCTCACCGATTGCATGTTCGCCAGCACCATCTTTTTGCCTCGACGCCACTATCCCGGCGGCTAACCTCCCGCCATGTGCACCGCCCTCGCCGCCCTCGCCTTCGTCGTTGATGGCTTGACGATCAGGGCGACGGATCGGCGGTTGTCGCGCTGCCGGGCGCGTCCGGCCGTTCTCGCTTCTCCACGATCCGGCACCGATCCCCCCCAACGTGACCTCATGCTTCGGCCATAGCTCGCACGCCACCCGGAACGCGACCCGCGCCATGTCGATCGGGTAGATCACCGCGAGTTGCGCCTCGATGCCCCCACCCGTCTCCGTCCAAACCTCGATCGTGTAAGGCACGCCCGGCGGGACCGGGATGTCCGGTCGCCTGGGTGGCGGCAGCGTGATCGCGGCCAGGCACAGGTGCTCGTATTTTCGGGCGGGCGGCGACCCGGGCGGACGCTGATAGCGGCACGACGCCGTCAGGGTACGCAGGATATCGAGAGTCGACGTGTCCGGCCCGAACCGCTCTCGGAGGCTGGCTACCGAGTACCGACCGGACCGCTTGCAGGAGGAGCAGTCCACATACACCCGACCGGGCGGTACATCTCGCAGAAGCCCAACCACCGCCGTCTCCTTTCTGGAACGAAGGCGGAACATGCCAGATCCGGTCGCGCAGTTCAGCGGAGTGCAGCTCCAGCTCGCGCGATGCCAGTGGAGGACTGTGGATCGCTTTGGGGAACGCCAGCGCTGTCAGTCGCTTAGAGCGCCCCTTGGCCGCTCGGTCCTGCCCCGATCTGCTCACTGGGTGGGGCGGAGGTCGGCCGATCAAAAGCGGCGCATGTAATCTCCGAGTTCGAGGCGCATCCCCGCTTCGAAGCCGATGTGCCATGCCCGAACTTCATCAGTTCGCATGCCGGCTTCCTGATGCCCCCGGGCCACAATGATCCCGACCTGCTCGATTCTGCGCACGACGCCCTCAACGCTGCCTGTCTCTGGGCTCAGCGTCTTGATCATCTCGCTCGTTGCAAGCCGGCCAGCTTTTTCGCCTCGCGCGATGGGAGCTAGCGGCTTGCTACGCGGCGGCATGGGTCTCGATTGCCTCACCTATGTGAGCCGATACACAACTTGGCTCGGGGGTAGGATGGCCGCTGGCGGTTACCGAGGCGTGCTGGTTTGCGAACTTAAGCATCCCGAGCCGGTATTTGGCACGAAAAAGCCCGCGCCGGCGAACCGGGCGGGCGAAGGTTGTGATTTCGAGCTCTAGGGGGAGTCGAAAATCGCAGGGACCATACCGCAAATACCAGTAGAGGAAAGCCCGCCACGATACTGGATCGGGCGGGCTTTCAGCCTCGGACAAAGGTGTCACCGCGAAGTCCGAGGCTCTGATGGCGCCAGCTGTTGAGACGGGCGCCGCACACAGTTGTAGTGCTGCAGTGCAGCAAGAAAACCCGCCTCGGCAGTGAGCCGGGCGGGCTGAAGTTGCCATTGGGCTTCGAGCGCTATGCATGGCTCGGCCGAAGCTGATTCGCTTCACCCGTTTGGATGATGTCAGGGCCTACTCCGCTTTCGCCATCTGCCGCCCGTGGTTCTGCGCGATGTCGAGGAAGGTGCGGCGCACCCCGTCAGGAGCGCGCCGCAAGTTGGCTCGCTGGCTCAACGACGAGCCCGCCCCTTTGGTAAGGCCTGGGCCATGCAGTCGACTCGTGCAAGCAGGGGCGATAACTCGAAGGTTTTGTTTTACGCTTTCGTTTTTTCAAAAGAGCTAACCGCTGACGACGGTGTCACAAAAAAATCCAGCCTGAATAGTATCAGATCTGCCCCACCTGTTACTTCCATCCGCCATTCTGGGCCGAGGCTCTCTAGCCTTGCGCCTTCTTCTAGAAGCACGCCGGCATACCGGATAGCCTCGCGGCGAGCGAAAATTAAGTCTGGCAACTCGACACCTTTTTTGTCGAGCGGGACGACGCCGTCATAGACGTTGAAATGGTAGCGAGGCATACATTTTCCCGGCCGTCGCAAGGCGGGAGCCATGGCTCTCAATCACGGTCATGCCTGAGTCAGAGACCGCAACTACCGGCAGCTGTGCCACACAGCGGCGGGCAACGATTACATATAGATCAGGTTTCCCGACCCCCGAAGAATATGCCGCACTGTATGTGCGAACGGCATAATCGCCAAAAGAAAGCCCCGCACGGCGACTGCCAGCGGGGCTAAGGTAAATGGACGCTCGGTGCGTTACGCCGGCGACTGTTATCAGGATAGCGATTATGATTACAATATAAAGCCTAGGAAGTAACAGTTTGATACTATTGTTGCCGAGAGATGTTTGGGCACGCAGAAAGGGCCGCTCAGAAGCTCCTGGGCGGCCAGAGAAGTGAAAATATAAAGAAGTGCTGCTTATTTGTGCGAAGCTTTGTTTTTTAGGATTGCGTTTTAAGATAGGCGATGACGTCATTGATTTTCTTGTCGTCTGAGAAGCCTTGGAAAATCATCTTGTTGCCTGGAACTTTGGCCTTCGGGTTCTTCAGCCATTCGTGGAGCGTGGCCTCGTCCCAGGTGAGGCCGGAATTCTTCAGGGCGGCGGAATAGTTGTAACCCTCGTAGGTGCCGGCCTTGCGTCCGACGACACCCTTCAGATCCGGACCCACGCCATTCTTCTGGAAGTTGTGGCAAGCCTTGCAGGGCGCGAATGCCTTCTCGCCAGCAGCAGCATCACCGACTTCCTGGGCTTGGGCAGAGAGCGGGATCAGAACGGCAAGGACGGCGCCGAGAACGAGAGAACGCATGAATTTCCTCATAGGCCAAGCGAGATTGATGGCGATGCGAAGCTTGGCGCAGTGAGGCATAGACGTCCGCCGAAGGGGCTTAATCCAGCTGCTCCCTCTATCGATGCTAATGCAGCCGAGGTCGGGGCCCAATCTGCCCGTCGCATCTGAGCGCCGCTACGCTGAAGGCCATGACGTGCCCTCAGCCGGCGCCATCGTCGGGCCGCGGCTCAGCGCCACGTCCTTGAACAGGTTGGCGGAGGCTAGTGGATTATTACGCCTTCGCCATCTGGCCTCGATCGTTCCTCGTGATGTCGCGGAAGAGATCGCCGTCTCCGTAAACGAATGTCTGCGCATTAATTAATCGTTAACGATTTATCTGAAGTTAATGAATTGCCGAGGCATCATGATGTCAGGCAGTCGCCGATTGCAGTCATGTTGCTCCATCTCCCAAGTAATGCCCAGCGATGGTTGCGGCACAGGGAATTGAAAAGGGAGCGCCGCAGGAGGGGGAAATGGGGGCGATTGTCTTGGCCGGGCCATCGGTTGGATTTCAGCCAAAGGATCGGCGTAGCGTTGCGCTTCAGGTGATGCTTGTTCTCGGCTGGGGCGGCCTGTTCGCCTACTGCGCGGCCTATCTCAACGAGGACCTGCCGTTCCCAACGTCATCGGTTCAGGCGATCGGCGAGCCGGTCATCGATCAGCCGGAGGACATCTCCCGTCCTGTAATCAGGGTTGCCGCCCTTGAGCCGGCCATGCCCGCCGCGGCTCCAGCTGTCGTCCCGCCGTCGACGCCAGCAATTGTCGCGGTTCAAACCGTAACGTCTCCAGCGACGCCCCGCCCAGCTTCAGTCGGCTTGGACTATGTTGGAACCTGGGGGCCTACCACTGACGCCTGCAGTGCTCCCGCGCGTCGCAAGGGATTCGTCCCGGCGACGATCACGCCCGGGCGCGCGCAGGCCGGCGACACCATCTGCAGCTTCAGCGGCGCCCATCGCGCCGGCAACATCTGGTCACTGGCTGCCGATTGTGGTGACCGTGACCACCGTTGGTCCTCTCAGGTCCGTCTTGCCGTGAATGGTGACCGCCTGACCTGGACGAGTGCCCTGGGCACCTCGACCTACGTTCGATGCGGTCGCCGAGCTGGGTGAGGCGTGCTGCACCTGCATTGCGATACCTGATCCTCAATGTGAAAGGACGCACCGGCCGCGCGTGAACGGGGGGAACACGGCGACCGGCGCGCTCGCTTGCGGGAGCCAGTGAAGGCTCAACCGCTGCGATAGGTGAGGATATGGGGATCGCCAGACGGAACGGGCAGATCCCCGCTTGGTCCTCAGGCCTCCTTTGCCTTCCGCGGCCGCCCGGCACGCTTCGGCTTGTCGGAGACGGTCTGGGCAGGTTCAGCCGCCTTCTTGCGCTGATTGCCGAGGCCAAGAGCCAAGGCAAGCTTGGAACGCTGCTCGGAGTAGCTGGCAGCCGTCGAGGGGTAGTCGCGCGGCAGCCCGTAGCGCTCGCGGTACTGCTCGATCGTCATGCCATTGCCGGTGAGGTGCCGCTTCAGGGTCTTGTACGGCTTGCCGTCGACGAAGCTGATCAGCGCGTCGGGCGTGATCGACTTGCGGATCTGGGCAGGGGTCAGCTTCTCGACAGCCGGAGCCTCCAGAGCAGCTCCATTGCCCAGCCCAGCCAACGCAGCGTGCGTGTTGGCGATCAGGGTAGCGATCTCGCTCGGCTGCAGGTGATTGTTCGAGACGTAGGCAGAGACGACACCCGCCGTCAGCTCGATGTAGTCGGTCGACCCACGCTCGATCGTTTCAATGTTCTCGTCCACGTTCCATACTCCAGTGCAAAGTCATCTGTCCCTGCGCCGGTCGTTGCGTAATGGCAAGGTGCCACAGCATCAATGGACAAGAAATTGGTTTCCGATTTGCAATTACCGTAGGGTCTTACCTTTCCGAGTGCTATATCACACGTCAAGGTAGATGATGCTTCGGCTGACGGGAGCGGGCATGACACAGCAACGGGCACGCGCAGGCGATACCCTGCTCGGCGCATCACGCTGCCGCGTCGAGGAGCGCGGAGGACAGTC
>NZ_FOTK01000054.1 GCF_900114535.1 Methylobacterium pseudosasicola
ACCCTGCCACCTCGACGGGGCTACGGGCTGTAGAGGCGCGGCCCCTTCCTAGCGCTGAGGGTCGAAAACCCGTGAACGGTGAACGGTGAACGCCCAGAGTGAACGCCCCTCCGCCCTGACCCAGGCCGAGTTCGCCCGCCACCGCGGCGTCTCGAAGGCGGTGGTGACGAAGTGGAAGGGCCAAGGCCTGCTGGTGATGACCGCCGCGGGCCTCGTGGACGTCGAAGCCACCGAGTGGAACCTCGACCAGCGCCCGGCGAACTACCGGGGCGGCACGACACACCGCCCGGTGCGGTCGGTTCAGAGGGACGAACCGGACCCGCGGGAACGCCCCGAGCGGAAACCGGAGCCGACAGCCAAACCCGCTTCGCCCGAGCCGCGCCCTGCCGATATGGATGGCGAGGTCGACGCCTACGACCCCGACGCCCAGGACCTGCCGCTCAATGAGGCGGTGCGGCGCAAGGAAAACTACCTCGGGCTGTTCCGGCGCCAGGAGGTCCTAAAGAACGACAAGCGCCTCGTCGACCGCGGCGCTGCCGAGAAGCTCTTCTTCGACACGGCCCGAGAGCTGCGGGACGCCTGGATGACCTGGCCGGCCCGGGTCGCGATCGAGATGGCGGACGAGCTGAATGTCGATGCGCGGACGCTGACGACGATCCTCACCGCCCATGTCCGCAAGCACATCGCCGAGCTCGGCGAGCCCGAGCCAGACGCCAGCATCAGCTGATACGGCCAGCCTCACGGCCTCGTGGCGGCGCGGGATGACCCCGCCGCCCGATCTGAACGTGGTCGAGTGGGCGGAGAAGTATCGGCGGCTCAGCCGCGAATCCTCGAACGGCGGCAAGTTCGTCGTCTCCCGCGTCGAGGTCGCGCGTGGCCCGATGTTGTGGGCCACCGAGCCGGGGGTGCGGACCATCACGCTGATGGCGTGCACCCAGCTGCTGAAAACCACGGTAATCGAGAACATCGTCGGGCGGTTCGCTCACCTCGATCCATGCCCGATGCTGCTGGTGTTCCCGAAGGACGACGCGGCCCAGACTTTCTCGAAGGATCGGCTCGCGCCGATGATCCGAGACACGCCGGTGCTGCGCACACTGTTCGGCGAAGCCAAGGCCAAGGACGCCGGGGCTACGCTGGATCACAAGCAGTTCGAGGGCGGGCACATCACGCTCGTCGGCTCGAACAGCCCGACCAACCTGGCCATGCGGCCGATCCGGCTGCTCGGCTGCGATGAGATCGACAAGTTTCCGGCCTCGGCCGGCGGCGAGGGTCCGCCGATCGATCTCGCGGTTGAGCGACAGGCCGAGTTCGAGGCCAACGCCCTGACCGTGCTGACCTGCTCGCCGACCATTGCCGGGCGCAGCGCGATCGAGGCGAGCTACGAGGAAAGCGACCAGCGCCGCGCCTACGTGTGCTGCCCACATCCGGGCTGCGGCACGTGGCAGTCGCTGGAGTGGGACCGGGTCAAGTTCGACAAGGACCCGCAGGACCGGATCCTGCCCGAGACCGCCCGGTACGAGTGCACCGCGTGCGAGCAGCCCTGGACCGAGGCCCACCGCCTCGTGGCGCTGCGCAAGGTCGAGTGGCGGCAGACCCGACCGTTCACCTGCTGCGGCGAGTATCAGACGCCGGAGCGCTGGGGCCCCGAGGCGCACGGTGTGCGCCGTGCCCTGTGCGCGCATTGCGGTACCGAGGCGGTCCCGAATGAGCATGCCGGTGGCGTGGCCTCGAAGCTGTACGCGCCGAAGCAGACGATCACGAAGACGGTGGCCAAGTTCGCGCGGGCGCTGCGCCGGGGGCCGGAGGCGTTGCGGACCTTCTTCAACACCCAGCTGGCCCGCACCTGGAAAGAGGGCGCGGATACGCCGGAATGGCAGGATGTCTACGCCCGCCGCGACACCTACCTGACGGGGACGGTGAGCCGCGGTGCGCTGATCCTGTTCGGCGGCGTCGATGTCCAGAAGGACCGGCTTGAGGTCACCGTCTGGGGCTTCGGCCGCAACCGCGAGCGCTGGCTGGTCGAGCACCGTGTGCTCCCGGGCGATACCGGGCGGGCGCCGGTCTGGGCCGAACTCGCAGCGCTGTTCGATGAGACATGGGAGCACGAGACCGGTACCCCGATGGCGGTGCGGGACTGGGGTATCGACTCCGGCGCCTTCACCGCTGAGGTCTACGCCTTCGTCCGGTCTCAGGCCGGCCGCGGCAACGTCCACGCGATCGACGGCGCGGACAGCTACGCGGGCGCCTTCCTTGGCGTCGGCGCCAAGGACGCCAACGCGGCGGGCAAGAAGCTTCGGCGCGGACTCAAGACGATCCGCATCGGCGTGTCGTTCGCCAAGCAGGAGATGATGGGCTGCCTCGCCCTGCACCGCCCGCCGGGCGGCGAGGCGTTCCCGGCCGGCTTCGTCCACCTCCCCCGGGATGTGACCGAGGACGGCGTCAAGCAGCTGACGGCCGAGGAGCTCGTGGTCAGCACGAACCGCGGCCGCACCCGGCGCGAGTGGGTGCCGATCGGCGGTCGCCGCAACGAGTGGCTGGACTGCGCGAACTACGCCCGCGGGCTCGCCGCCATGCGCGGTTGGGACCGGTGGCGCGAGGGGCACTGGCGGGACCTAGAGGCGGTGCTCGGTATCGAGCGGCAGCCGACACAGGAAGCCATCGTGCCCCCTGTGGTCGCAGCGAACACGCTGGCGACCAGAGATCAGCAGCGGCGCTCCGTCCGACGCAGCCGTGTCACGAACCGTCGGTGAGGCCGTGATGATCGACCAACGCATCGCCTTCCTGGCCAACCTCCGGAATCAGCTTGCCGCCCTCGACGGCGCCATGGCGAGCGGGGTTCTCACCCTTGAGGACAACGATACCGGCCGCATCACGTACCGTAGTTACGCTGAGATGCGGCAGGCGCGCGCCGACCTACTTGTTCGGATGCGCGATCTGGAGTTGGAGCTTAGCCCCGTCGTGCCGCGTCGGACCCGGCAGGTCGTCATGACCGGGCGCAGCGGGTGGTAGCTCAGCGCACGACTTACGGTGCCCGCTTCCGCGTGAAGGGCACCGCGCAGTACGTCGAACCGGTCGCGATGGATCTGGATGGCGGGTACGGCCGGGACGAAGCGCCAGCCTATGACGTCGCAAACGGCCAGGGACGCCGCTCGCGGACGTGGCGGGTAGGCTTCTACGGGCCGAAAACCGCGATCATCTACGCGCTCGACGAGCTGCGCCGGAAGAGCCGCGACCAGGTCCGCCGCAATCCCTACGCCGGCTCGGCCGTCAACAAGCTGACGTCGAACATCGTCGGCACCGGGATCACCCCGCGCAGTATGGCCGCCCGCCCGACGGGTAACCTGTCTAAGGCTGAGGCCAAGCGGGTCAAGAAAGAAGACGCGGCCTATCGCGCTGCTGTTCAGTCCCTCTGGCTCGAGTGGACCGACGTGGCCGACAGCGTCGGCGCGCACGATTTCTACGGTCTTCAGAACCTCGCGGCCCGCGGCATGGTCGAGGGTGGCGAAACCTTCACGCGTCTGCGCACGCGGCTGCCTTCGGATGGCCTGCCTGTGCCGTTGCAGCTGCAGGTCATGGAAGGTGAACACTGTCCTCATCTGAACACGGACCCGACCAATCGTATCCGCCAGGGCGTGCAGTACGATGCGATCGGGAAGCGGACAGGCTTCTGGCTCTACCGCGAGCATCCCGGCGACGGCATCATCACCGGCGACTCGTTCGTGCCCGTCCTCGTGCCGGCAGCGGACATCTGCCATCTGTTTCGCGCCGCTCGGCCTGGGCAGGAGCGCGGCGAGCCGTGGCTGACCCGGGCCCTGCGGATTCTGTACGATCTCGACGGCTACCTCGACGCCGAGCTGATGCGGAAGAAGAACGCCGCGCGGCTCGTCGGCTTCATCAAGAAGACGCTTCAGGACGAGAGCGGCGAGCCCGGAAGTGGACCTTTCGGCGCCGACGCGCCGGACGATGACGGGGTTGGTACGGTCGAGTTTGAGCCGGCTACCCTTCAGGTGCTGGCCGATGGTGAGGACATCGTCTTCTCTAACCCGCCGGATGTTGGTCCGAACTTCGAGATCTTCGTTCGTGAGGCCAAGCGCCAAGTCGCGTCCGCATTGGACCTGCTCTACGAGCTGCTGAGCGGCGACTACAGCCAGCTCAACGATCGGACTCTGCGCGCCGCGCTCAACGATTTCCGCCGTTCCGTCGAGGGGTGGCAACACCACCTGATGGTGTTCCAGTTCTGTCGACCGGTCTGGAATCGCTGGATTGACCTCGCGCTGCTGTCGGGCGCCCTCCAGCCTCCGCCAGGCATGACCCGGGCCCAAGCCGCGATGGTCAAGTGGATCCCGCAGGCCTGGCCATACATCCACCCCGTGCAGGACGTGCAGGGCAAGGCGATGGAGGTCCAGGCGGGCTTCTCATCTCGCTCTCAGAAGGTGGCTGAAGGCGGGTACGACGCCGAAGTCATCGACGCCGAGAACAAGGCCGACAACGACAGGGCCGACGATCTCAGCCTCTCCTACACCAGCGATGGCAGGCGGGCGACGAAGCTGGCGGACCCGGCCGACCCGGTCGAGGAGCCGCCGCCAAACCCGCCAAAGCCGAAACCCGGCGGAGACCAGCAATGACCGCAGCTCTTCGCGCTTTGTCCGCCGAGCCGTGGGCGATCCGCCCGGATTACCTGCACTTCATGGCCGGCCTCGCCAGCCTCGACCGAGATGGCCGCACCGCGCGCCGCTCCGCCGAGGGTGAGGACTGGTTCCGGCTCGACCTGCAGGCCGCGGCCGGCCCGACTGCCCAGCGCCTTGAAGGCGCGCGCTACACCATGCTGACCAGCGATGGCGTTGCGATCGTGCCCATCGTCGGCCCGATCTTCCCACGTGCGAACATGATGACCGAGATGTCCGGCACCGGCACCTCGGCCGCCATGCTCGCCCGGGATCTCCAGATCGCTCGGGACAGCGCCGAGGTCGGCGCCGTCATGCTGATGGTGGATTCGCCTGGCGGCTCACCCACCGGCATCAACGCGCTGGCCGACCAGATCTATGCCATGCGCGGCACCAAGCAGGTCCTGGCGCACGTCAGCGGCTCGGCAGCGTCCGCGGCCTACTGGCTCGTCTCCTCCGCGAACGAGATCGTGGTCGAGAAGACCAGCATCGTCGGCTCGATCGGCGTGGTGGCCGCTATCTCGAAGCAGGTCGAGCCCGACGCGAACGGCGAGTTGGCCATAGAGATCGTGTCCTCGAACGCGCCGAATAAGCGGCCCGATCCTCAGAGCGAGGATGGCGAGGCCGAGATCCGGGCACTCCTCGACAGCATCGAGACCCAGTTCATCACCGACGTCGCCAGAGGCCGGAAGACCACGGCGGCCAAGGTAAAGTCAGATTTCGGGGGCGGCGGTTCCAAGGTCGGTGCTGCTGCGGTCGCCGCCGGCATGGCCGACCGGGTCCAAACCTACGAGCGCAGCTACAGCCAGCTCGCCCGGACGGCCGCGAACGAGCGGGCCGCTCGGCTTTCGCGGCGCTGACCGCGTCACAATCCACGGCTTCGGCCTGGACCGGGCTTCGCGCCCACCACCACCAAGGAGAGCAGAGATGCCGAACGCCCTCGCCGGCCTTCGTCGCGATCGCGCGAAGGCGTCCGATCGCATGACCAAACTCGCCACTGCAGCCCGCGGCCGGTCGATGACCGACGACGAGCAGCACGACTTCGATGCCGCCGCGCGCGATGTCGCCGGCTTCGACGAGCAGATCGCCGCGGTCGAGAGCTCGCAGACCGAGACGAAGGACAAGACCGTCAGTCGCGCTGATGCGGCCGAGATCGTCAAGCTGTGTGTTGATGGCGGCGTGCCGATGATGGCCTCTGGCATGCTCGCCGAGGGGGTCAGCGTCGAGGACGCCAAGTCCCGCATCGCCGCTGCTGGCAAGGCCAAGGATCTCGTGGCGCTCGCCCGCCGCAAGGACCCCGGTATTCCCGCCGATCTCGCGGCGACCATGCTCGCCGAAGGGAAGTCCGTCGAGGATATCCGCACAGCCCTCTTCGACAAGCTCGTGGCGGCCGAGGAGAAGACCGCGATCTCGTCCCACGTGCCCACCGCCGCCGCCGATGGCCCGACCGCCGGCATCACCGCAGCCCAGTCGTCGATGCAGCGCACGCTCAAGCGCGCCGGCCTCGTGAAGGACGCCTGATCATGCCCCTGCTCACCACCGCCCCCGTCGCCTCGGATTGGCTCAAGTCCGAAGAGCCCGGCCGTCGCTCGCGCAGCACGGTCATCATCGCTTCCGGCTCCGGCAAGCTTCTGTCCGGTCAGGTGCTCGGCAAGCTCACGGCTTCAAGCAAGTTCGTGCCGAACGCCGCGTCCGGCTCCGATGGCTCGCAGACCTCTGCTGCCATCCTCCTCTTCCCCGTCGACGCGACCAGCGCCGATGTCCAGGCCGTGGTCGTCGATACCGACGCGGTCGTCAGCCACGCCGGCCTGATCCACGGGCCTTCCGTCAACGATGCGACCAAGCGAGCGGCGGCCAACGCGCAGCTCGCCGCGGTGGGCATCAAGGTCCGTCAGGGAGCCTGATCCGATGCCCACCATGATCGATATCTTCAATCAGGACGCCTTCTCGGCGGCAGCGCTGACGCAGGGCGTCTACCAAGTGCCCAACATGTACGGGCGCCTGAAGCAGCTCGGCCTGTTTCGGCCCGAGCCGATCGCGACCCGAAGCGGCATCGTCGTCATTGAGAACGGCGTGCTGAACATGCTGCCGACCCGCCCGGTCGGCGGTCCGGCCTCGCTCGGCACCCGTGGCAATCAGAAGCCGATCCCGTTCTACGTGCTGCACATCCCGCACGACGACGCCGTCTTCGCGTCCGACGTGCAGAATATGCTTGCACTTGGCCAGATCACCGGCGGCGGTCTCGTCAGTGGCATCGCGCTCGAAACGGTCCAGGGCTTCCTCGACCGCAAGTTGATCACGATGCGGAACAAGCACGCGATCACGCTTGAGGCGCTGCGGGTCGGCGCGATCAAGGGTCGGATCCTAGACAGCGACGGCACGCTGCTCCTCGACCTGTTCGCGACCTTCGGGGTGACCGAGCAAGTCTTCGACTTCAAGTTCGGCACCACCGGCGCCGGCGCCGTCGATCCCGTCACCATGTGTCAGTCGGTCACCGGCTACATGGAGGACAACCTCCTCGGTGAGACCATGACTGGCGTCCAGGCTCTGTGCTCGCCCGAGTTCTTCCGAGGTCTGGTCTCCAGCCCAGCGGTGCGGGACGCCTACAAATTCTATCAGGCCGGCTTGCAGCCCCTTCGCGATGACGTGCGTAAGGGCTTCCGGTTCGGCGGAATCGAGTTCGAGGAGTATCGCGGCGCCGCCTCCTACCTGCAGGAAGACGGGACGCGCACCACTCCACAGCGCTTCATCCCCGCGGGTGACGCACGGTTCTTCCCGATCGGGACGACCGACACCTTCGTCAACTACTGGTGCCCGCCCGATTTCTGGGGCGCGGTCAACCAGGCCCCGGACGCTGCCGACGCCGAGGTCTTCGTGGCCCCGCTGGAGCCGATGGAATTCGGCAAGGGCATGAAGATCCACACCGAGTCCAACCCCCTGCCGTTCGTGAAGCGCCCCGCGCTCCTCGTGCGCGGCACAACCTCGACCTGACGGAGGCGATCATGCGACTGCGCGAGAAGGGCAAGGAAGGGGTCGTGCACTACGGCTGGGACGAGGCTCAGGCCGCGCTCCAGGCCGGCACGCACGTCGTGGCCGACGATGACGGCCAGGGAAGCGAAACGGAGCACCTGGAGCCGGTCGAAGAGGCCGACGGTCTCGACGGGAAGACCCGGGCCGAGCTCGACGCCCTGGCGGCCGAGCGCGGCGTCGACGTGTCCAAGGCCAAGACCAAGGACGACGTGATCGCGGCGCTGCGGGCCGCCTGAGCCAGATGTCTGTCTTCGACGAGCAATGGTCGAGCGCGCTTCGGCGGCTCGACACGTTCTTCGGCGAGGACTTCCTTTTGGAGCCGCTCGCCGTTCCGACGGTGAACGGTCGCCCCGATGTGAATGCCCAGCGAGTGGCGGATTGCACTCGCTCGCAGGTCACCTTCCGAGCGACCTTCCGCGACATTGGCTCGACTCAGAACGCCAAGGGCCGGGCCATGGCCGACAATACGACGCGGAAGATCGCGGCCGATGGCCCGCACCTTCGCCTCACTCCGGGTGACGACGGCTTCCCGTTTCTCTCGGCGGGTGATCGCATTCTGCGCATCAAGACGGGCGAAGTCTTCAAGGTCGGCGTGGCGCTCGTCCGCGGCCGTGCCGGCCTTCAGGTCCCGCTCACACCGGTGACGCGATGAGCCTCGCGCGTACCGCCCTGCGCCTCCAGGTGATCGAAGCCCTGAATTCCCATCCCGTCATCGACGGCCAGTGCCAAGGCCGGATCTACGACTCGCGCATCGGCAATTTCGACGACAAGGAGCCGGTCCCGGTCATCACCGTGTCGACTGAGGATCTGAGTGGCGAGGGCTGGAACCCGCAGAACGGCGGCGCCCCCTTCAAGGACTCGTGCAACCTCGTCCTCGACATCGGCATGGCGCAGTTCGTGGAGGACGCCGATGGCGGCGACTTCTACTTCCAGCCTGGGACGGACAGCGAACTGGAAGCGGCGCTCGACCTGATCGAGCAATGCGCCGAGTGGATCCTGACGACGGGCATGCCGCATCCGCGGGCCCGGCAGAAGACACACGCCGGCCGCCTCCTGATGTCGGCCGTCACCCGGCGCGTGTCGAAGCGTGATTCCCAGCGCTTCTCGCCGGACGACGGTGGCGAGCGGCTTGCCATCCACATGCTGACCTTCCGCGTCGAGCTCAAGGGCGAGGACGTCGAGACCTATGCGGTCCCGCCCGGCCCGTTCGGCGCCCTGCCTGATCCCCTTCGGACAGTGGCCCAGTCGCTGACCGAGGGGTCGGCCAGCTACCTGACCTGCCTGAAGATCGCTCAGGACCTCGCACGGGCGATTACGCCCGCCACGACCCCGCCGTCCCAGCCCGTCGTCGTGCCGGATTCGGCGCCCGGCACGCTGCCGACCGAACTCTCCATCGACTTTCCGCAGGTGCCCTGATGCGCAAGCACGTGAAGCCCGCCGATGCCGGCGCCTCTATCCCGGATCCCGTCCGCCAGACCGACCTGCCGCCCGAGGGCCGCGTGGTCGACTGGTCCGTGCACTGGGCTCGGCTCGAAGCCCGGGGCGACATCAAGGTGAAGGACGTCCCCGACGAGGACGACGCCGACGCGAAGACCGAGAAGCCCAAGGCCGCGGCCGATGCCGAGGCCGGCAAGAACCCGCAGGCGGACGCCCCCAAGGCCGCCCGCACTGCCGCCTCGTAATCCCCTCACGGGACCGCCCTACGGCGCCCCTCAATTTTGGAGACCCCGCCGATGCCCCAGGGCCCCGTCGAGTTCAACAACACCCCAGGCGATGTGCTCGTGCCGGCCTTCATGGTCGAGTTCAATGCTGGTCCGCCGAACTATTCCGGCACCTCGCGGCAGGTGATCCTCGGCCGCGCGCTGCCGGGTTCGCCCGCGGCCCTGCGCGGCCTGCCGATCAACGTCGGTAGCCAGAACCCGAACGCGTTGTGCGGCCTCGGTTCGATCGGCGCCGAGCAGATCCTGTACGCCCGCCAGCAGAACCCGCTCGGCGAGATGCTGTTCATCGACGCAACCCCGCAGGTCGGCGCGAGCCCAGCGGCTTCCGTCGGCGCGCTCAGCTTCGCCGGCACGGCCACCGCGACCGGCACGATCACGCGCTACCTCGGCGGTGAGCGCTACGACGTGAACGTCGGCATCGGCGATACCGCCGCGACCGTAGCTGCCGCCTTCGTGGCGAAGTTCGCGCAGGGCTACACCAAGTTCAACGTCCGGATGCTCGCCCCGGTGAGCGGCGCGGTGAAGGCTGGCGGCACCGCGACCGCCACCGATGTCACCTTGACCGCGCGCCACCCCGGCACTGAGACCAACGGCTGGCGCATCGAGGAAGGCCTCGACGGCGACGAGATGGAGGTCCCGGGCATCACCGTCGCCATCACCCCGATGGCCAGCGGCACCGGCGACGTGGATCTCGCGGCTGTCCTGGCCAAGCTAGGCGGCCAGAACGCTGACTGGCTGTGTGGCCCGTACTCGACCACCGCGCAGCTCAACGTCGTGCGCGACTTCCTGTCGGACGCTGGCTCCGGCCGCTCGTCGCCGCTGGTCGGACTGCTCGGGCACTACACCACCCACAACCACGGCAACCTGTCGACGCAAACGACCTTCGGCCAGACCCGCAACGACCGGCACGTGACCCTGGCGGGTATCCACCAGTGGCCGCAGGCGGCGTGGTGCATCTCGGCCTCGCTCGGCGGCGAGATCGCGTTCCTTAAGAACCTCGGGCGCTCGCTGGCCGTCGCGGTCGAGATCGCCCGGCCGATGCAGACCCGCGTCCTGCGCGGCCTGCGCCAGCCCAAGGACCCGAACGCGATTTTCGCCCAGGCGGACCGCGACAGTCTGCTGCGCAACGGCATCTCGACCTTCACCGCGACGGCGGATGGCCAGATGGCGTGCGACCGCATCGTGACGACCTACCGGGTGAACCCGTCCGGCCTGTCCGATCGGACCTGGCTCGACATTGAGGACATCGCGATCGCGGCGTACTCGGCTCGGTACTTCAAGAACAAGATCGCCGGGACCTATCCCCGGTCGGCTTTCATGGAGGACAACCCGGCCAACCTGCAGGGCGTCGTGACGCCGACCGACCTGGAGCAGATTTCGGTGCACGCCGCAACCGATCTGCACCGCGCCGGCATCATCCGCCAGCTCGACCTGTTCGTGCAGAACATGCGGATCTTCCCGGACTACGCCAACGACCGGGCGAACTATTACCTGCCGATCACGGCGGCTGCGCAGCTGCGGATCAACGCGGTCAACCAGACCAGCTACCTCGACCAATCCGATCAGGGCATCTGAGGCCGCGCGCCTCGATCCCGCACCAGACCCAACCATCCTGAGGAGACCCGGCCGTGGATACAAAAGGCGGACGATACAGCGTGCGGATCGGCGGCCAGCGGTTCTCCGGCCGCGGCAAGGCCAGCATCAAGCCGGCCGAGGCCACCCCGAAGGCGGACCCGAACCGCGACGGCACCGCCTACCGGACGGTCGAGGCGAAGCTGCCGATGGTCTCGCTCAGCTTCGACCGCGGCAGCAAGGCCCAGGCGATCACTTGGACCGCGGGCATGATCCTGCAGGACGTGGACGTGACCTTCATCGAGGACGATGCCGGGCGCACCCACTACTTCACGTCGGGCTCCTGGGTCGGCGAGCCGGATATCGATACGGACACGGGCGAGGTCACCGGCATGTCGGTGGCATCGGACCAGTACCGGTCGGTCTAAGGTCTCATTCGTTGTCAGAGCGCTCGTGATTGCTCTCGGCAAGCAGCGAGAGCATCTGCTTCTGCTGATGCCTGACTGAGGCGATCTCGTCTTTGATCTCACCCAGAGCCAGGGCCACGCTCTTCATATCCGACAGAGTGCTGACCGGGCGCTCGGCGAGCTGCAACTTAGCCGCAGCGAATGCTCCGGTCGCACTGGCCTGTCCGTCCAACGACTGCTGAATACGGCTCACGATTTCAGCGTTCATGGAGCGATTGTTGGCCCGCGCGGCGTCGGCGATGCGCTCGCGCATGCCGTCAGGGAGACGGAGCACGAACTGATCTTGCCGGCGACTCGGGCTGTCTTGCGTCATTCCGCGCCCATAACCGCTGTCATCGCTGTTTGCTATCATCGCCTATTGCTATGACGCTTTCCGCGTGCATACTAGCAAAAGGCGAGTACGCCTTCCTCTCTGAGGAACCGCCCGGCCAAGGCGGCAAGACGCGATCATTCGAGTTTCCACTTCAGTGGCGCCCGGTGATCGTTCTTTCGATCCCCCGTCCTTCGCGTCCGGGTCTTGGCCGGCCGGGACGCCACTGGAGACTTCCATGGCAGCGAAACCGAAGACCGACAGCGCCGAGATCAGCATCACGCCGTTGCGGCGCGGTACGACGAAGCTGCGCATCATCGGGCAGACGCCGATATTTCAGAACCGTATGCCGGCCAAGGTGAAGCAGATCCTGCTTGCTGGCGGCCGGAAGAAGACCAAGGCCGAGCGCGTCGAGATCAAGCACGATCCGCTCGCGGAGTTCAGGGATAGCGCGGAGATCCTGGCCGGCGGCCCTACGGCGCTCGGGCTTCGCGTGGTGGCGGTGAAGGCCGCTATGTGCACGGCGGCGCTGGAGACGCCGGGCGTCACCAAGTCGTCGACGCAGAAGCTCCTCTTCATGCCGGGGGATCACACCCCGCTCTACGGCACGCCGCAGCTCCGCATGGATGTGGTGCGGTCGGCCGACATGAACCGCACCCCGGACGTCAGGACGCGGTGCTTCCTGCCTCGCTGGGGCGCTGAGATCGAGATCCAATTCATCGTCCCGCAGCTTTCGGTGACGGCGGTCGTTACCCTGCTCTGCAACGCAGGCGTCCTCGTCGGCGTCGGCGATTACCGCCAAGAGAAGGGCAAGGGCGCGTTCGGCAGCTTCCGGGTGCTCGGCGAGGGCGATGAGGACTCGGAGTGGGACGACCTCGTGAAGAACCACGGTCGCGCCGCTCAAGAGTATGCGCTTGTTGACCCCGAATACGCCGATGCGGACACGGCCGACCTGATGGCCTTCTACACCGGTGAAGTCGCTCGGAGGGCTGCGTGATGGGTACCTTCACCAAAGCGCTCCGCCAGAAGATCGTCGAAGAGTTCGCGGTCCGGCACAACGGCCGCTACAACCCGGCGCTCTTCGTTGAGGAAGTGAGGCGCACCGGCGACTCGCATCCTGCCCATGGCTGGTTCGAGTGGAGCCCGGAAAAGGCAGCGCTCGCATACCAGGTTGAGCAGGCCCGTGACTTCGCCCGAGATCTGCGGGTGACGTTTACGGTGCAGGTGGTCAACGGCGGCAAGCGCAGCGTGAAGGTGCGTGAAACAGCCATGCCTTTGGTGCTAAGCCCTATGGACGGCCGCAAGAACGGTGGGGGCTATCTGCTCGTGAACCCGGACGACCCGGCCTACATGGCCGAGCACTGCGGGCAGGCGGCGCAGGCTCTCCGATCGTGGTGGAGCCGCTACCAGAGCGCAGCAGAGCACGTCAGCATCGCAGCCTCCGACGTTGAGGCGATGATTGCGAAGCTGGACACGGACACGGCGCAGATTGCGGCGTGAATCGATTGGCACGGCAGACGAGGTGAGGCACGGCATGGCGTGCCTTGGTCACACCGGGCACGACACGGCAGGCTAGGCGGGGCTGAGCTAGGAAAGTTCATGCGAGGCTGCCGAGGAATGGTGGGGCTTGGTCAGTCGGCTTTCGACATGGCGAGGCAGGCGGTTGAGTAGCGCGGAACCGAATGGCCTTTTCCGGTTGGCGAGGATCACGGCGAGGCAGGCGCGGAATGGCGAGGCACGCCAAGGCGGGGCGGCGCAGGCAAGGCGACGTATGCCAAGGTGTGATCTGGTCAGATGCGGTCAGGGCGGGTGAGGCAGGCGTGGAAAGGCACGGCGCGTAAAGTCGTGATGGGGTGGGGCATGGCCGGCGTGGAGACGCACGGCGCGTAAAGCCGAGGCGCGGCATGGCTAGCCGCGGCAGGCATTGAGTAGCGCGAGATCGATGCCCGATCGGTCGGCGAGGATCATGGCAGGGCAGGCGGGGATAGGCATTGCAAGACGCGGGATGGTCACGCGTGGCATGTTTTGGCCGAAACGGATTGGTGAGTTGAGACAAGGCCTGCGAAGGCGTGGTATCGCAAGGTGAGGATTCATCATGGAGTAGGGAGCTTACTTGCCCCCTACTCCTTTTGCGGAGGCCACACGCTGATGAGCGTGCCGCCACCGTCTCGACGGAACGCCTGACATTCTACCTTGACGATCTTTGATGTCGCCTCGGCCATTTCATCGGAATCTGTCAGCGCGGTTTTGTGGCAGAGCACAGCCATAGATCGCACCTCCGCAGGCGACACTTTGAGCGATGAAGCCGCGGCCACAGCCACGAGGTCGAAATATCCTGGCGTAGGATAAGCGCCATTGAATGACAGGCTGACGTTGCCTGGGCCGACTCCGATCTTGTCGCGGCAGTTCATGACGAACTCTTGCGTGAGCGGATGCTTGAAAAAGACGTTTTCACCGCTCGGTGATCGGTGATCGAATCGAGCGCCGGTTGCCTGGACTATCTCAGCTGTTTGCACGTCGCACTGATCCGCTCGGGCCACTGAACAACCGAGCATTGCAAGCGCGGCGACCATTACCATCCGCATATGAGCTTCCCTCCGACAGAGCGACGGGAAGATAGGCCACGCCCGGCCAGGAGCCACGATGCCCAACGCGATCGTCGTCCTCGAACAGAGGATCGTGGGCCATAAGGCCTACAACCAGCTGGAATTCCGTGAGCCGCGGTGGGACGACTACACCTTGATCGGCGACCCTTACGTCTGGGCGCAGTCGCCCGAGGATCCGGACATGGTCCGGCCGGTGCCGCTCCCCGACCGGGTGCGGGACTACGCTGAGCGCCTCATCGTCGAGGGGCAGCAGGCTGGCGACCCCGCGCTCCTCTCGCAGCTCGGCATGAAGGACACCAAGCGCGTCGAGGGCGCCATCTGCGGTTTTTTCCTCGCCGTCGATCCAAGGGTGACCGCTGGCTCGACGGCGTCTGGGAAGCCCTCGTCTTCGACCTCGAATGGGGACCAGACGTCGTCGGACGCATGACGTTCGCGCAGATGCTGGACTGCTACCGGCGCGCTGTCGAGCGTGCTGAACGCCGGGAACGGGAGCGGGAGCGCAGTGCGCGCCGCGGCCGGTGAGAGGGTTCTGAATGGCCGCCAAGACCATCGAAGCCCGTCTCATCATCTCGGGCGAGGACAAGGGTGCCAGCGCTTCGATCGCCAGCGTTGTCGCAAGCGTCAGGAAGCTCGAAGAGGTCTCGAAGGTCTCCAAGCCGCTGCAGGACCTCGCCAAGGAGTTCTCGCACGTCGAGCAGGCCTCTAAAGCCGTCAACGCTGCGATGGGCGCGCGGTCCGGTCTCGCCAGTGCAGAGGCCGGTTTCCGAGCCACCACGGGTGCGGCCCAGGCCGCCGCGAAGGCGTTGGAGCAGGCGAAGGCCGCTCGGGCCGCGTTCGACGGCGTGAAGGCCGCCAAGGGTTCGGAACAGGCCAAGCAGATCGAGGCCGCGACCAAGGCGGTGCGCGATTACACGGCCGCGCAGAAGAAGGCCGAGGGCGACGTCCGCCGGGCGACCGCCGCGGTCGCCGCGCAGTCTTCAGCGCTCCAGCATGCCGAAGCGTCCGCCACAAAGTTCGGGGCCGACCTCGGCAACTTGGAGGCACACCAGCAGCGTCTTCGCTCCACGACCGAAGCCGCGACCGAGGCGATGCGCCGGCAGATCAGGGTCGAGGATCAGGCGGCCCGCGCCGTGGCCCATCACGCCAAGGAAGAAGCCGAGTTCGCCCGCCACCGTCGCATGCATGGTCTCGTCGGTGCGGGCGCGGCGGTGGCCAGCGGTGCAGTCGGCGTCCACGGCGTCGGCCACGTCGTCGCCGAGAGCGCGAAATCCGGCGCCGAGGTGCAGAGCAACCGGGTCGATATGGCCAAGGCCGGCATCGGTTTCGCCGAGCGCCAGCACATCACGGACGAGAGCCTGAAGCTCGCGGTCCGCTATAAGAACGTGACCCAGGCCTCCGTGATGGAGCTCTGGAAGGAGATGCGGTCGGTGGTGACTCATCCGCATGAGGTGGATGCGGTCATTGAGCCGATGGTCCGGGCTAAGTCGCTGCTCGACGCCAAGGACAAGACCGGCACCGCCTCACATGGTCTGAACCTGCTCGTGAAGGGCGCTGAGGCGATTGGCGCAGCCAAGGATCCGGAGCGGTTCAACAAGCTGCTCGACGGCTACGTCCGGGCCATGCAGGTCATGGGCTCGACCATCACGCCCGAGGGCATCTACGAGATGCAGAAGTATTCGAAAACGTCCGGCGGACGTTGGTCGGATCGCTTCATCATGACGACGGCGCAGTCGCTCGGCCAGGAGCTGGGCGGCTCGACCGCCGGCAACTCGATCGACGTTGCAACCCGGCAGATCGTCGGCGGGATGCAGAACCTGCATTCCAAGGCCAAGGAGTTCGCCCGCGTCGGCCTCATTGATCGGAAGAACCTCGACATCCTGAAGACGGGCGAGGTCAAGGGCACGAAGGCCGGCGTCAAGCACGCGGTGAAGGGCGACGATCTCGCCGCGTCTGACCTCGATCAGTGGGTCTACACGGTCCTGCTGCCGCACCTGGAGAAGGCCGGCATCAAGTCCGAGAGCGACCAGATGGCTTGGGTGCAGAAGAACTTCACCGGCACAGGCGCCAACGTCGTTGCGAAGCTCATCCAGCAGCGGGAGAGCTTCGAAGCTCACGCGCATAATTATCATGATGCCTTGGGAACTGCCGGTGTAGACCTCAATCGCAGCGACCCCAACGCGGGCATGGGTGCGGTCAGCAAGTCCCTGGAAACCTTCCTCGGCGTGTTGTCGTCGCCGATGATGGTGCAGGCCGCGCACGCCCTCGACTCGATCTCCGCGGGGATCGGATCGTGGTCCCTCAAGATCGACGAGTTCAACAAGGCCCACCCGGACATCGCTAAGTTCGAAGCGCCGGTTGCGGCAGGCGCCGGCCTGGCCGGTGCCGGCCTCGCATCGGCGGCGGTCTACAACGCGCTCAGCAGCGGCTTCGGGTTGAAGACCTCGGCGGCGGCCTTGGACCATTCGGCCATCTTGCTCGACGCGGCTGCGATCCGCCTCTCCGGCGGCACGGTTCCGGATACGGTCAAGTCGATGGCCACCGCCGGTGCGCCAGCGCTTGCCGGATTCGGTCTGGGTGGCATCGTTGCCGGTACGGCGATTGGCGCCGGCGTCGCGATCGGCGCGACTATGCAGGAGATGCCGAAGGTCATGGCCGAGAAGGGCGCCATCGGCGTCGATCCGGCCACCGGCGGTGCCTTTGAGGCGAACCCGATGGAAGGATTGGGCCCCGAGAAGCCCTGGCTGCGCAACTGGATCACCTCGCTGTTCACGACCCCCGGGGCCAGTGAAGAGACGGGCAAGAAGCTTGGCGAGGACATCGGCAAGGGCATCGTCGACGCGCCCCTGCCGCCGCGTCGGCCGGCCATGCTCGACGATTTCAAGGAGAAGGCCACCGAGACCGGTACCGAGGCCGGCAAGACCCTGCTGCAGCGCATCATTGAGGCGGTCGGGACCGGCATCAATATCCCGATCAACTTCGTGCCCGGCGACGGCTCGGGTGGTGGTGGGTCCGGCATCCAGAAGGCCAGCTTCGGTGGCGGTGGCAGCTTCGGCGGGGGGATCCAGCGCGCCAGCTTCGGCAGCGGCGCCGGCGGTGGCGCCGGGGGCGGTTCGGGTCTCAGTGGAATCGGCGGGGGCATTCCCCGTTTCGGCGGCGGGGCAGGCCGCGGTGTAGGAGGGGCGGGCGGTAGTTTCGGCGGCGGCGGGAGCGGCGCAGGTCTCGCGCACGCCCGCGGCGTCCTCTCCCGCGCCAATCCCGAGATGGTCGCCTACATTCGCGAGGCGGCGATCCGGAACGGCATCGACCCGAACATTGCGCTGCGCATCGCGGCGAGCGAAGGGCTCGGAGGCTCGATCCCCGGCGTGCGGATGACCCCGGGCGATAACGGTACCAGCTTCGGGCCCTTTCAGTTGCACTACGGCGGTCGGGGCTCGCTCGGCACCGAGTACACCCGCGCCACCGGGCACCACGCGGGAGACCCGCAGCACTGGAAGGAGCAGATCGACTTCGCGCTCGGGTATGCCGGTCGGAAGAAGACCTGGGCACCTTGGTTCGGTCGGGGGCCTGCGGGCGTCGGGACGCGCGAGGGCTTCAACTACAAGGGTGGCCCGGTGGCCCCGAAGACGGCCGACGGCGAGCCTCACCTCATCAAGGGCCTCGACGGCAAGGAAGGTCTCGACCTCGGCAACGGCACGATGAAGATGCCGGACGGCTCGATCCGGTCGATCACCCGCAGCGGTTTAGAGATCCCGGATCCGCCAGCCGGCGGCATTGGAGGCGGGACCGGTAGCAAAGCCGATCTCCAGGCCGCAGCCGATCGCATGCACGCGGCGGCCGAGAAGTTCGAGAACGCGGGCTTCCACGGTCAGATCGAAGTGACCGGGCTTCGGCGCAGCGGTCTTCGGGCGACGTCGATCAAGATGCGCGGCCGCGGCGGCCTCACCGCCGACATGGGCATTTCGGAGCCCGGCGCGAAGGAAGACTTGAGCGACTGGAGCTGAGGGCGGCCATGCTGAACATCACCGCCCAGACCGCCGGCCTTCGCGAGATGATGCAGCCGCTCGCTGCGTTCGGTGAGCGGCTTCCGAACGCTCAGGCCAACGTCCTGAATCGGATGCTGACAAAGACCCGCAGCGCGGTCGTGCCGGCGCTCGTGAAGCAAACCGGCCTCACGCGGCGGATCATCGACAAGGCGGTGCGCCCCTACCGCGCCTCGCCGCAGAACCCGCGGGTGATGCTCATTACCCGAGGCGGCGAGGTGTCGTTCCGCTACTTCGGAGCCCACGAGGTCGCGGGCGGCGTCGCGGCCACGGTCCGCGGCAAGGCAGACTTCGTCGAGGGCGGGTTTCGGCGCTCCGGCCCACGCGGGCGGCGCCAGATGGTCTCGAAGCTCAACGGTCAGGTCTACGTCAACGTCGACGGGGGGCGCTGGCGCGGGAAGATTATGAAGGAGAAATCCGGCGTGTTCATCCCCTACGAACTGGTGAGCGGCCAGACCGCGGCGACCTTCAACCGGATGGTCGAGACTGACCTGCTGGCCGAGGTAGAGCGCGAGATGGCGCGGCTATTGCCGACGGGCGGGCGCTGACCAGTGCGGAATTGGCCGAAGACGATCCCAGGAGCCTCGTTCAAGGGCTTTCCGTTTCATGTCGAGGACGAAGGCATCGGCGAGTCCGGTCGTCTCGTCGCGGTCCACCCCTATGCCAGGGCCGAGACCCACGGCACTGAGGACATGGGTCGCAAGGCTCGGAGCTACCATGTCACGGCCTACATCGTCGGCGACGATGCCGATGCCGAGGCAATGGCGTTCGTGGAGCGCTGCTCGACCCCCGGTGCCGGCATGCTGGTGCTGCCGATCTCCGACCCGGTGATCGTGCACTGCGTCGGCTGCTCGACGAACAACCGCAAGACCGAGATGGGCAAGGTCGCTTTCGACCTCAAATTCCTTGAGCAGGGGTCCGAGGCTGGCGGTCCATCGCCGATCGCGCTCGGGGACCGCATCGCCCAGGGCGCGCTCGATACGCTCGGCGGCATCGTCTCGGATGCGATCAGTGCCTTCGTGCCCGACGAGCTCGTCGGCTTCCTGCCGCCATTCTGAGGGTCCGGCATGGCCTCGCCTCCCTCATCCGCCGTCGCCGGCGCGGCCGTCTCTGCAGTCGCACTTGCCAACGTCGTTGCCGGCCTCGTGCGGGGACTGCCGCTGCCAACCGGCACGGCGCAGTCCTCACTCTCGACCTGCCGCCGGATCGCCAGCATCGCGGCGCCTCGGCTATTTGTTCTCGCGGATGTTGCCGCGATCGCAGCCGAACTGATCGTCACCGTGCAGGCCGCCGCCCGGGATGCTGATCCTGCCGACGCCAGCGCGGGTCTTTACGATGCTGCGGCGGCCACGCGGGCGTGCGTGCCGTCGAGCGCCTCGCCGGTCCTGACGCAGGCATACAGCCTCGCCCGGGGCCTGTGCGTCGGCGTCGAGGCCGCCTGCCTGGGTGAGGCGTTCTTATGTGAAGCCCGGACCGAGTTCGGCGACCGCCAGGCCGCGAGCGCGGCTCGGGACCGGATTACCACGGCGCTGGAGGGCGCCATCGACCGCGTCGCGGCGGCGCTCGGCCAGCCCGCAGCCTTCGTGCTCACCACGTCGGCCAACCAGACCTGCGCGCACCTCGTGGACCTGTCCGGCAACTTGCAGCCGCTGATCCGGGCCCAGGCGGGTCGCTCATTTCCGTCGACTGCACTCGCGTGGTCGCTCTACGCCGACCCGAGCCGCGCCCCTGAATTGGTGGCGCGCAACCGCGTCGGCACCCCGTTCCATATGCCGGCGTCGTTCGAAGCGCTGGCTCCGAAGGCCTGACCCATGGACGGAGAGGTCGGCGAGATCGTCAGCCTGATCGTGGGGGGCCACGCCCTTCAGGGCTGGCAGGGCGTACACATCACCCGCTCGGCCGAGGCCGCGGCGATCTCGTTCTCGCTCCGCTGTACGAACCCAGCTTGGTCTGATGAGGCCGATGCCGTTCGCCGTGGAGGCCTCGTCGAAATCCGGGCTACGCCGGACGAAGATGTTGGGGCTCGTGGCGGCGGCGATTTGATGTGCACCGGCTACGCCGATGAGTACGAGTCGGAGACGGGCAAGGGGGCTCGCCGGGATGTCGGCATCGCCGGCAGGTCCAAAGCGGGCGATGCACTTGACTGCCCGCCAACCAAGCACAAGACCGGGTTGGTCGAGAAGAAGGACCTGCTCGGCGTCGCCAAGGAGTTTGATGAGTTCGGCATCGGGTTCTTCACGGACCAGACGCTGTCCAAGATCCCGATGGTTCAGCACGTGCCGGGCCAGCCGTTCTTTGTCACCCTTGAGCGCGAGGCACGCCGCGAGGCTTTGCTGCTGATGGGGCAGCCCGACGGTCGGGTGAAGATCACCCGGGCCGGCGGCAAGCGCCATGCAGGCGCCTTGGTCGAGGGTGAGCGGCCGATCGAGAGCATCAAGCTTCGGCTGTCGATCAAGCACAAGCGCTCGCACATCCACGTGCGCGGTCAGAAAAGCCTCGGCACCGACAAGGACAGTCTTCGACAGGAAGAGACGGAGCAGGACGATAGCGTCGAACGCTATCGCCCGGAGATCCTATTCAATGAAGGATCCGACACCTCAAAGGAACTGAAGCGCCGCGCGAAGTGGCGCAAGCTGCGGCGCTCCGGATCCGGCATCTCGATCATCACCTGCGTCGCTTCATGGCGTGACGAGGCCGGCAAACTCTGGGAGCCCGGCCACCTCGTGGCGGTGAAGATGGCGAGCGACAAGATTGATCAGGACCTCGCAATCTCGACCGTGACCTTCAACCAGGTTGTCGGCGAGGGCGAGGGGTCCGGCACATGGGCGGACCTTACGCTGGTGGATCCGCGCACGCTCGGCGCGCAGTCCGGCGGCAAGGGGTCGGGGTCTGGCGCTGGCGATGGCGGCGGCACTGGGAATGAGAATATCGGCGGCGGACTTGAGGATGCCGACCTAGGCAGCGAAGCGCCGGCCACAGCTGGATCCGGGTTGGACGGCGTCGAAGCGGATTACGGCACGTTCGGCAAAAGAGGATCTGCCTGATGGGCGGCCGGCTGTTCCGGATCGAGCACGTCGAGGCAGACGACAGCGGCGACCAGCAGACGCTCACGCTCTACGGTCTGCCGAATGAGACCCTGAAAAAGGTCCCGCGCATCCAGAGCTTCGGCGAGTCTTCGAACCCGCCGGTCGGCTCGCACGGCATGGGTTTGCAATTCGGCAGTGCTGATGGCGGGCGCCTGCTCAACGCAGCCCTCGGCCTCGAACACGCCCCATCCCGCCCGCGCAACCTGAAGCCCGGGCAGAAGGCCGTTTACGACGACAAAGGCAATATCACCCGCTACCTCGGCGACGACGGCATCTGGCACGACGCCAAGGACAAGCCGCAGAAGATCACCGGCAAAACCATCGAGATCACCGGCTCCGACAAGGTGGTGGTGAAGGTCGGTGACATGACGGTCACGGTGACCGCGGGCCGTGTCGACCTCGGCGGCGAGGGCGGCTCTCCGGTGATGACGCAGGCCGGGCCTTCCTCGGTCGTGTTCGCCAAGACCTGATCGGAGCCGTCATGCTGCTCACCCTGACGCCGCTCGCCGACGCGGGCGTGGTCTCGCTGCCGCCGGATCTGGTCTGGCTGAAGGCCGATGGATCCCGGGCCGGTGCTGGCTATGGTGTGCGCGGCGATTTTGCCCCTGCTGTTACCGCTGCTGACGGTCCGGGCGGACTGGAGGCGAGGAACCCACTGCAGACGGCGGTGATCGCGCTGCTGTTCTCGGATGTGCGGGTCGAAGGCTACGAGATCGATGCCGGCCGGGCGGGTGATCAACGCGGCTGGCCGGGTGACGGATTCGACGTCGACTCCACGGCTGGCGAGCAGCCGTTGGGCTCGAAGCTCTGGCTGTTGCGCCGGAAAGACCTGAACGACCAGACCGCGATGTGGGCCCAGGCCGAAGCCAAGCGCGCGCTGGCGCCGCTGAAGGCCCAGGGCTTGGCGGTGAAGATCGAGGCCACCGCAACGCCCGACTACGCCAACGACACCCTATGGCTCGCCATCGCGCTCTACGGCCGCGACGGCGCGCAGGTCTACGCCGCGAAGTTCGACCTGATCTGGAAGCTCGCCACCGGAGGCGCTTGATGGCGGGCTACACGATCCGGTCCCTTGCCCAGCTGGCCGCAGAGGCGACCGGCGCCTTCGTCCAGTCGGTGCAGGGGACCGCGACCAAGCTCTGGCCGAATGTGTGGCGAATCGAGAGCAAGGTTCTTGCGCTGATCGGCTTCGAGATGGAGCAGCGTCGCGCGTGGCTGGTGCGGCAGCTCTTCGCCTCGACGGCCGAGCGCGTCTGGCTGATCCGACACGGGTTCGAGCTCGGACTCCAGCCGGAGCCGGCCAACACTTCAATGGGCACGGCGACCGCTGCGGCGACGCCCGGCACCGTGATCCCGATCGGCCTGCAGTATGCCCGCGGCGATGGCGTGACCTACTCGGTGGTGGCAAACGCAACTGCGAGCGGCAATAGCGTCAGCCTCGCCCTGGAGGCTGATGTCGCGGCGGCCGCGGGTGACGCAGCGGCCGGCACGCTCCTGACGCTGGTCAATCCAGACGATGCTCCGATCGGGCTGACTACGACCTGCTCGGTCGCCGTGGCCTCGGATGGCACCGGCCTGTCCGGCGGTACGGATGAGGAGACCACCGAAAGCTTCCGCGCGCGTGTCCTCTATCGCAAGCGCAACCCGCCCCAGGGCGGCTCGATCCCGGACTATATCGAGTGGGTTTTGGCCGCGGTCCCGTCCGCGACCGCCGTCTTCGTCGACAGCTTCCAGAACGACACGCGCTCGGTCTGGGTACAGTTCACGGTCTCGGATCAGCCGAATGGCATTCCGACCGCCGGCCAAGTTGCGGCGGCCCAGGCCTACGTCGATGACCCGATCCGGCGGCCGGTCACTGCCCGCGTTTTCGTCTCGGCCCCCAATCCGCAGGCGGTCAACGTGGTGATCGGCGGGCTCAGCCCCGATACCACCGACATCCGTGCTGCCGTAGCGGCCGAGATCCAAGCGACGTTCACCGACCGGGCGCGACCGGGCCAGCCTTCGGCGCCGTTCGTGTTCTCGGCCTCTTGGATCGATGAGGCGATCAGCCGGGCCACCGGGGAGGATCGCCACCGCCGCGTGGCGCCGGCCACCGATCTGACCTTCACGTCGGGTAATCTGCCGGTGTTCGGTTCCATCGCCTACACGGACTGAGGAACCCATGGCGAAGATGCGCTGGCGCCCGATCGCTGAATGCCCGCAAAAGCTGACGCGCGCCGTCGTGTTCGATCCGGAAAATTCTGGCTTGAGCGGGCTGGGCGATGAAATCTGGGATGAGCGCGCCATTACAGCATCCCGCCGGGATGATGGCTCGTGGCGCGTCGACTCCTATCAGGGGGGCTACACGATCAAGCCCACGCATTTCTTGGATGTAGGTGTCCCAAGTGGGTATTCGATCGCGCCTGATCCGGAAGCTCTGCGCGCTCGCGAAGCGGCTGTGCGAGTCAGGGCTGAGCGGGAGGCCGCAGCTCGCAATGCAGATCAAGCCCAATGTGAGCGTGCGCTGAACGCCGAGCGTGAGGCGTATTGGTCCAACCCGGAAAACCTGCGCCGTTTTCTGAGTGGCGAGGACTGAGGCGCGATGATCGACATCGTCTCGGGCTGGCCCTGCTACGACCTGCCAACGGATCCCCCATCCGTCGCCGACCAGGAGGCGCAGCCCACCGCCGACAGCCTCCTGCCGCAGATCCTGCCGCTATGCCCGCGTGGGCCGGCCTGGGGCACGGATGAGACTGGCGACGGCAAGGGCGCCGCCCCGGTCCAGCGCCGGGTGTGGCGCGCGATTTCGGGCTGGGCAGCCAACCACCTCGGTCTCGACTGGACGGCGGCTACCCAGACCTTCCCGTCAGCGCTCACCTACACGCTGTCGGACTGGGAGAAGGAACTCGGCTTGCCGGGCCCGTGCTCGTCCGGCTTGGGCGGCCTGCCGGTGCGACAGGCCGCGGTCCGGGCCAAGTTCGGCTCGGTAGGCGGTCAATCGCCGGGCTACTTCGTCTGCTTGGCCAAAAGCCTCGGATACGCGGTCACGATCGAGGAGCCGACGCAGTTCCTGTGCGACGTGTCCGAGTGCGTCGGCGACGCGATCCAGGAGACCTTCTTCTGCTGCGACGACGACGAGATGGGCGCCGACGGCGAGCCGATCGAAGGCTTCGTCGTGCCGACGGACGCGAGCGCGGGCGACGAGCTCTCCGACCAGTCCGTTTGGCAATACTGGGTCGTCCACGTGGGATCACCTGGTGAGACTTGGTTCCGGATGGACGAGGGCGAGTGCGACTACGACCCCCTCGAAGGGTTCGTGCCCGCCGTAGATTTGGAATGCGCGCTGAACGCGCTCGCACCACCGAGCACCCGGCTCGTATTTTCCTACGACGTCGCCGCCTAGCGCGGCCCACCCTCGCTTCATTCAAGACGCCCCGCCGAGCGGCCGCTTCCGCGCGCCTGGAGATTTCGATGCTGTACAACCCACCGTCCGGCTCGACCGACCCGAACGCCTCGTATGTGGGCAAGGATACGGCGTCCGGTCGCCAAGGATCCAAGCTCCCTCCGGCCGTGCCGGAGAATACGCAGCGTGAGATTGTGGCGATCATCTCCGCGGCTCAAGCGATGGGCATGCCTGCGCCGACCAACGCCGACGTGGCGCAGATGCTCAAGGCGGTCCGTTCGAGCCTCCTCGGGCGCTATCCAGCAACGGGGACGCCAGACGCCCTCGCGATCGCCCCGATCCCCGCAGTCGCGGCGCTGGTCGAGGGCATGCGCTTCCGGTTCAAGGTGCCAGGGAGCGCAGCAAACGCGACCACGGCGCCCACGCTGACTATCAACGGCATTGCTTCGGCGATCAAACGTCGAACGGGCGTTGCTCCCGCCATCGGCGACATAGTCGGCGGCACTGTGCACGAGGCCGAGATTGACGCAGCGGGTAATGCGCGGCTCGTCGGTGCGGTCGCTTCCGATATCAACGTAGTCATCTCAGCCCGCCCGGCCGTCACCACGGTCTGGATCGACCCGACTAACGGCAACGACGCCAACGACGGTTCGACACCCGCCCTAGCGCGGCAGTCTATCGACACCGTCATCAGCGGAATGAACAGCAACGCTACGCTGATCAATCTCCTCGGCAACGCGACGATGCGACAGCGTGTCAACGTGCTCGCTCCGCTGACCATCCAGGGCGTCGACACGTCGGGTAACTTCGTCGCTCGCACGCTGTCGTTCTTGGGAACCGCTGACAACTCCGGCGGTGCTCTCGGGACGACGTGCTCCGGCATGTTCTTCAACGGCC
>NZ_FOTK01000116.1 GCF_900114535.1 Methylobacterium pseudosasicola
AGGCCGGTCAGCCGCTTATAGGGTTTGCCTTCCGGGCCGAGGTGTTTGCCCTGCTCCATGTAGCGTCGGCAAAGCCACCCGTTGAGACTGTCGAGAACGCCCCGGGCATCCTTTAGGAAGGCAACATTGGCCTCGAACACGTCGAAGCCGGCCTCCTTCATGAGGGCCAAAATCTGCCCCTGGATGGCGGTTTTCTGCTCCTTGGCGATCTTCGGATCATTGTAGAGCCCCAACAGCACATAGTAGGCGGCACGCCCAAGGTCGTCGCGGCCCGGGGCATTCCGCTTCTTGCGCAAAGCCGTGCTCCTGGCCTGCGCCTTCGCGTGCTTCTCCTTGCGCCGGAAGGAATAGATATCGTCGTCGTCGGACATGGCTGGATACCCGGTGGATGGATCCCTAGGGTCCGGCCGGGTGATGCAAGCTGCCAGAGGTAAATCGGCCTTCAGCCGCTGATTTATTTTTGCGCGCGGCCCCTCAATTGGCTCCGATTGCACTTGTGCCTTTCCCGGTGCGCCCGACGTCGGCCTGACGTCAGCACACGCGGTTGCGGATGGCTCGACACCCGCCCTCTCCATCGCCATCTTGAGCCCATGCCCGCGCAGCACGGCCAGACCTACGATCCCCGCGCCTGACCACCCACCCCCGCGTTCCGCAGCATTTCGTAGAACTTGCCGGGGTCGAACATGGCCCGGGCCTGCTGCAGCGAGATCGGCCGGCCGCCGACCTCAGGCGCGCCCGGCACGCCCCCGCCGCCTTTCTGGCCTTGCTTCTGCTGACTGGCCGCGACCGCCTTCAGCGCGTTCCCAATCTGCGCGTACTGGTTGCTCGGCTGCTGCTCGGCCGGATCGGTCGAGAACCCCGTGGGCGGGGGAGCGACCGCGAGAGGCTGGGCCGACAGGGACGCCACCCCGGGCATGGCCGAAGCCTGCCCCGGGACGGCGGAGCCCTGGCCGACGACACCACCGAGCCCGAAGCTGCCCTGTTGCGCCGTCGAGCCCATCGAGCCGCCGCCGCGCGGGGTCGCAACCGCCGGTAACGCCTGGCCGCCGCCACCGAAGCTGTTGGCGTAGGCTTGCGTCGTCGCCAGCCGGGCCGCGTTCTCGCCGCCGGGGCGATTGTATCCGGCGAATTTCCACGCATCCGCCATCAGGGCGTTGGCTTCCTGCGGGCTTTGCGCGTTCTGGAGCGCCCTAATCAGCGCCGGGTTCTCGGCCAGGGTGAACTGCGCCTGCGCCACCACCGGGTCGGCCGCGCCCTGCGTGAAGGCCTTCATGTTCGCGAGGCGATCGGCGCGCCACGACAAGATGCCCCCGGACTGTCCCGCCTGCCCGCTCTCGCTCGGGTCCGACCACGAGCCAGTGATGTTGCTGGGCGAATACCGGCTCTCATGCTGAGCGTAGGCGGCGACCGCGCCAAGGCCGTTCGGGTTGGTGAGCCCACCCTGCTGCAGGGTCGAGATGAACCGGCCGCGGATGTCGTTCGGGTCGGGCGTGGCCGCCTGGGCGCTCGACGGCCCCAGCGCGTTCATGGCCGCCGACGCGAGCCCCTGTGCCTCCGGCCGAACCACGTCGGTCGGGGCGCCCGTGGGCGGGGTCTGCGGATTGAAGCCCGAGAAGCCCGGAGGAGTCGCCTGCGGCACGTCCTGCGCGAGCTGCGGCGGCTGCGCCATCATCTGCCCCGGAGCCTGCGCCTGCCCCTGGGCCTGGGCAAGCTGCTGCATCTGCAGCCACTCTTGAATGGACGGGCTCAGACCCGCGCCGCCGCCTGCGAAAGAGGGCATGCCCCCGAAGCCGGTCCCGTCGCTCATGCGAAATGCCCCATCGTTGCGAAATCCGGCCCGCTGGCGGGCATCGGGCGATTTCGGGTGTCTGTATGCGGGCCTGGAGCGGCGTCAGCCCTGAGCCAGTTCTGGCGGGTCTGGAGGCTATCGACTCTCCGATAAGGCAAA
>NZ_FOTK01000096.1 GCF_900114535.1 Methylobacterium pseudosasicola
ATCCAGGCTCCGGCGCTTGGCCGAGAGCGTCGCGGCAGCCAAAGCGTTGACGCGCTCGGCCAGGGCGAACACGCTTCCCAGCCAGAGCTGCAGGCGCCAGGGGACGGGATCGTCGCTGACCTCGACGACGTAGGCGATATCGCGCGCCAGATGCGCCAAGCAGGTCTGATGCTCATCCGCGTGGCCTTGTTGGGCCGTGTAGCGATCCGAGATCCACACCGCCCGTCGGTGGCCATCCATCATCTCCCGCACCACGACAGCGCCGCGCGTCGGCGAGGCGGTGTGCACCACGGCTTGCGCCGAGTGGAGCACCCAGTGGTAAGCGTTCGAGCCCTCGATCCGCACGCCGGTCTCGTCGCAGGCGACGACCTCAGCCTTGCGCAGGGTCGCGATGGCCGCGTCGCGACCCGGGTTGAAGCAGCCCTGCGCGCGGTGGAGCAGGTTCATCAGCCCGCCCTGGCTGAGCGTCAGGCCGAACAGGTCAGAGAGCGCGGCCTACAGCCGTTCGTACGAGAGCGCCTGGAAGGTCTTCAGGTACGTCGCCACCGCATGCAGCCGTGGGCCGAAGGGCGTGCCGCGCGCCGCCTCCGGCACCGGTGCGACCACCCGCTCCCCACAGCGCGGGCAACGGACCGCGAGACGCTGGTGCTGCGTCACGATCGGCGCCACCGCGGGCAGCTCGATCGGCTCGGCGACGCTGACGACCTCTGCCGGAAGAGCGGCATGCAGGCTGGCGCCGCAGCACGCGCACGCCTCGGAACGATGCTCGACGACGGCATCGGGATCGTCGCTCACGACGCGGCTGTGACCCTCGTGACCGGACTTGGCGCCGCCCGGCTTGGAGTGCTCCCGCTGCTCCTTGCGATCCGTCGCGGGCGGCTTGGACGAGGTGCGCGACGTCTTCTCTGGCCGCTGCAGCCGCAGCACCACCTCATCTTGAGCCCGTCGAAGGATTGATCAGCTCTTCGCGGTTCAAGCCGTTCAAGGTCGCTGCGGCCTATCTCACGAGAGAATCGGCGAAACCCGTCCCGCGCAAGGGCGTGGGTAATTACACGATCTCTTCAGCCCTATGCTTCTTCCGACGCATCAAAAAATCCTCCACATGGCTCGAAGCCATACCTCAGGGAGGACCACTTTTCAGGGGGGCAGGCCAGTTCCCTTGGCCAGCAATTCCAAGGGCGGATAGCCGTCGACCCAAAGCTCTGCCTCGGAATCATCAAGATGTGCGATCGGCAGTCCGGGTGTGCGATCAGGTATACAGCCGTATGTGCACGAGGTTCGTCGATGAGATCTCATTTGCGTTCGACTAACGCTGTTTTAGTTACTTCGCGATCGCTCGACGTGTCCAGTCAACGGGTCGTAGGAAGGTTCCTGCCGACACCTGGTTTCGACTTGCGATCTTAGTTTGAGTACTGAAGGACAGCTTGCGCAAGCCGCATAAAAGTTATTGAAAGGGTATAAATCGCGAATTTGATGGCGCGCGATCTGAGTTTCGTTACTCAGTCAGCTTTATATCTAAAACGTCACCCGGCTCGATCAAGTCGTCATCCGAAGCGAAAATCGTCTTCGGACCTTCCGGGCTAAGACGATGGATTATATACGAAACATTGGAATTGAGGCCGCCGTTAGATTTGACAGTTTGTTCAACAATTTTCATTACCGAAGCCGCAGTGTTTTCTTTAGCCCGATTCTGCAGTAATTTGGCTTGTATTTGAGCTAGTTCGGTTATGGCTTCCTGCTTCATCTTAGATTGCAATTGTATCGTTTCCCGCGAAAGTTTTCCAAGTTCTTGTTGAGCTCTCAAACGCGCAAGCTGGATATCCAGACGAGTGTTTTCAAACGCAGCAGCATTTTGTTCTGCTGCCAGCTGCCTTGTTGAAACGGACAGTCCTTTCGAGACCAAATCTCGAACTTGATTCAAATCCTTCTGTGTAAGCTCGATCTGGCGATCTATAGATTGCGATTTTTTATCCAACGCCTCTATTTCCTTGGCGAGTGCCATTTTAGTCTCGCTGATCGTTTTTACCTGATAATCCAAAGATGATTTGCGTGCTTCGAAAAGCAACTCCTCAGCTTTAAATGCATTGGAATACTCAGGCTGTGATGCCATCGGCAAAAACTTATCCGCCAGCACAAATTTAATTCTTCCTTCAATCTCAGAATTCAGTCTTTCTTCCCGCATTAGAAGACCAACATTATCCCTTGTAATTAAGTTTATTTCTCCGTGCTGCGTGGTCAGGTCGCGATCAAACGAAAGGCGATTTGAAGGCGTCAAACGATAAACACCCCCCGCAATAGTTAAAGCTTGACCAGCTGTTATGTTTGGCCTGTATTCATATTCCCCAGGCTTTTCAGCTGCGCCGCCTATATAGAAAGGGCGGTATTTTGTGACTTGAACTGAAGCACTTGGTAGCTCGGCCAGTCCAATTCTTGCCTGCATTCGCTCGGCGATTAATTTACCAAGATTCTCAACGGTGATCCCATTAACTGAGATTGCGCCAAGTAAAGGCAGCGAAATTGAGCCGCCTGCGTTAACAATGATATCGCCATCGAATGCTGTCCATTGATGAGCCTCGCCTGATCCCGCTCTCAGATCGAACACTTTAATTTGTATCACATCTTGAGGTCCAAGCTTGTATTCCGACGAAGCCGCTCCTACTATCCCGTTAAGTAGTAAGAAAAAACAAGATAGTGCGATTTTTACGGTTTTCACGACTGTAATTTTCATTTATTATGCTCTCGCTGGTTGGCAGCGCCAGTTTTATTACTTGCTGCGACGCCGGTTTTCAAGCTCTCTATATAGCATCATCGGGGCTCAATCCAGCGAAGATATGATCGCTGACTCTACCAGTTTCACCCGCATTCTCGCGTTTTTTCATTTATTCAAATTTAAGACTCAATAATTATAATCTTAAAGATGGTTTATATAAATTTGAGATAAGTGCGTAGATTTATATTTTGGATCGCGATGAGCGATTATAAGCCGCACGAAAAAAAACTTAATTATACTTAAAGTTGGGTCCATTTGATTTCGAGATGAACATGCGTAACAACTCAGGTATAAATCGCAATCCCGGGATAGAGCGAATTCCTTTTTTTGCTTGCTCAGTCAAAGGATATTAAAATCTACTTCTGAGTGTTAAGATTACAAATTCTGTTAGGTCGCTGGTTCAGGTATATATACATTATTTTGCAGTTTTAAGTCGATAACCCGTCCGACACTTTTGCCTGATCTAGAAAAGCGTTTGCGGACGATCATGACTAGTGCAACGTGGAGGAAGGCTATGGCAAGAGCGAGGGTCGCTTCCTGATCATTAAAGCGGTTGCCGTTTAGGTTGGGTCATAAGCGTCATATCCGGCGGCGGCGATGTAGTTGTGGCATTCCACTGGGGTGAAGGCTGCGAAGGCCCGGGCGATGGCTGCCCGAAGGTCTGGGATGGTTCGGGCAGCGGCGGCGCGCAGCAGCGCCTTAAGCTTTGAGAAGGCCTGCTCGATCGGGTTGAAGTCGGGTGAGCAGGCTAGGAGGTAGAGGAGCCGTGCGCCGACCGCCTCGATGGCTTCGCGCACGCCAATGACTTTGTGGGATTGCAGGTTGACGAGGATAACGGTGTCACTCGGCTTGAGCACTGGGACCAGGGTGTCGGTGACGTAGGCGCCGAAGCGCGCGCCGTTGGTGGCGCCGTCGAACAGGGCGGTGGCGACCAAGCCGCTGGTGCGCAGGGCGGCGGTGACGGTGGTGGTCTTGTAATGGCCCCGGAGACGAGGAGCCGGCAGCGTTCGCCGCGTGGAGCCCAACCGTAGGTGCGGGCCATGTTCGTGGCGGTCGCCGTCTCGTCGATGAAGACGACGGCATCGGGGTCGAGGTCGAGTTGGGGGACTATTGGAAATTCCGTGTGTGGGCGGCGAGTTGAACATCAGGCGGCCATGGCCCGGGTGAAGCGCTCGCCGAAGATGATGGCGAACTGCGCCTTGGCCATGACCCACTCACGCGGGCCCATCTTCCACGCCTTCTCGGAGCGGTTCAAGACCTGGTAGAGCAGCTTTAACGCGGCCTCGTTGGTTGGGAAGTGGCCCCGGGCGCGCACGGCGTGGCGCATAGTGGCGTTCAGGGCCTCGATGGCGTTCGTCGTGTACAGGATCCGCCGGACCTCGCCCGGGAAGGCGTAGAACGGGACCACCTCGCCCCAGGCCCGCCGCCAACTCTGGGCGATGGCCGGATACTTCCGGCCCCACGCGCCCGCCTCGAAGGCAGCCAGGCCGCTTCGCCAGTGGCGGCATCGAGGGCGCGGTAGATGTCTTTCAGCGCCGCCGCCACTGCCTTGCGTTCCTTGTAGGAGGCGAAGTCCAGGCTGTATCGCCAGGACCGTCTTTGATGGAACGTAAGCGGTGTCTGAAGGACACCTTTTGCCCCGCGGCGCGGTGACGATCTACGGAGTGGGTAGGAGCTCCGTCACATGTCGATGTCAGGGCGTATGGCTATGTCGGAGCCGGTCCGGCGCCTGGAGGTGTTTACCTGGGCTGGCCGGAGACGAGCGTGGTCGGAGGATGAGAAGGCGGCCATCGTCGCCGAGAGTGATCGGCCTGGCACCTCGATCAGCGCGGTGGCCCGCCGACACGGCCTGAGTGCGTCGCAGCTGTTGTGGCGGCGTCTGGCGCGGCCGGTCGAGATGCACGACGACCAGACTACGCTTTGGTTCGTTCCGGCCGTTCTGGATGTGAGCCCGCAGCGGCCGGCGCCTGCTGAGGGCAGCCCCGAGCGGCGTGAGCCACGCAGCTGTCACGGCATCGAAGTTGAGATCGCAGGCGCCACGGTTCGCATCGCCCAGGACGCAAGCACAGTTCAGATCGCCGCGGTGATCCGGGCGCTGAAGGCTGCCGTATGATCGGGCCATCTGGCGCGGTGCGGGTGATGTTGGCCACGCGGCCGGTCGACTTCCGCAAGGGTATGGATGGACTGGCCGCTCTGGTGCGCGAGGCGATGGGCGCGGATCCGTTCTCCGGCACGGTGTACGTGTTCCGCTCGAAACGCGCCGATCGGGTGAAGCTTCTGGTCTGGGATGGAAGCAGGCTGGTCCTCGCGACCAAGCGTTTGGAGGCTGGCCAGTTCTGTTGGCCGAAGATCGAGGACGGCGTGGTCCGGCTGAGCGCGGCGCAGCTCTCGGCGCTCGTTGAAGGGCTGGACTGGAAGCGCATCCATGCGGCTCGTCCGGTCAGCGTGCCGGCGGTGGCAGGCTGAGCAAAAAGGCTGGGCAGCAGACTTCGTTGCAGTGGTAAGTCGCTGGTAGATATGCTCTAATCTACTTCGTGGCCAAGCCTGCTTCGCCCTCATCAGACGATCCTGAGACGCTCAAGGCTCTGCTTGCCGAGGAGCGCGCCGAGAACGAGCAGCTGCGCCAGATCATCCTGGCGATGCAGCGTCACCGTTTTGGACGCCGGGCTGAGAGCCTGCCCGAGGATCAGCTTCTGCTTGGGCTGGAAGAGGCCGAGCAGGTCGAGGCCGCAGGCCACGCCGCCAAAGAGGCCGAGCCGGCCAAGAAGGCGGTCCGGGTCGGCAAACGTCGCACCAACCTCGGGGCGCTCCGAGCTCATCTGCCGCGGGTCGAGACCCTCGTCGACATCGACGGCACCGCCTGCCCATGCTGCTCGGGCGCCCTGCACAAGATCGGCGAGGACGTGTCCAAGCGCCTTGACGTCGCGCCAGCGCAGTTCCGCGTGCTGGTACTCCGCCGCCCACGCTATGCTTGCCGGGCCTGCGGGGATGCGATCATGCAGGCACCCGCCCCGGGGCGGCTGATCGAGGGCGGCCTGCCCACCGACGCGTTGGTCGCACAGGTGCTGGTGTCTAAATACGCCGACCATCTGCCGCTCTACCGGCAGGCGCAGATCTTCGCCCGCCAAGGTGTCGTCCTCGATCGCTCGACCTTGGCTGACTGAGTCGGGCGCGCCGCTTTCCTGCTCCGGCCCGTGCAGGAGCGGTTGCTGGAGACGCTGAAGCGCTCGGGCAAGCTGTTTGCCGACGAGACCACGGCGCCCGTGCTCGATCCCGGGCGCGGGCGCACCAAGACCGGCCAGCTCTGGGCCTATGCCCGTGACGACCGGCCCTGGGGCGGATCCGATCCACCCGGTGTCGCCTACGTCTACGCCCCCGACCGCACCGCGAGTCGGCCGATCGCGCATCTGGCTGGGTTCGAAGGCGTGCTGCAGGTCGATGGCTTCGCGGCCTACGAGGTGCTGGCCAAGGGCGGCACGATGCCGCTGGCCTATTGCTGGAGCCATTGGTCTTCGGCGTGCAGCGGCGCGTCTTGCGATGCGGCACCCCGTGCCGCTCGGAGGCTGCCTCGGAAGCATCGGCTGTGAAGCGGGAGCCCCGGTCGGTGAGCACGTGGGTGACCCGGGAGGGGAAGGCGTCGAGTGCGTCCGTGAGGAAGGCGACCGCCGAGGCGGTGGTCTCGTCGTCCTTGACGGCGAGGTGCACGTAGCGGGAGGCGCGGTCGATGGCGACGTAGAGGTAGCGCTTGCGCGAGACGCGGTCGCGATCCTGCAGCTTGGGCAGGTGCTTCACGTCGACGTGGACGAAGCCGACCTCGTAGTCCTTGAAGGTGCCGTGCGGCTTCCGGGCCTGCTCGGCGGCCGGCAGCCGGTTCAGGCCTTCAGCCTTGAGGATGCGATAGACGGCGTCCCGGTTCAGGTGTGGCAGGAAATGGCTGATGACAAAGGTCAGCGCGTCGAGGCGAAAGCCGGTGGAGCGGCGGAGCGCGCACACGATGGCACGCTCCTCATCGCCGGCGCGCCACGCGAGCTCGTGGCGTCGCGCCGAGCGGTCTTGACAGGCATCGGGGGCGCGTTTGCGCCACTCGCGGATGGTCTAGGTTGAGAGG
>NZ_FOTK01000056.1 GCF_900114535.1 Methylobacterium pseudosasicola
GTCATCCCGGGGCCGCGAAGCGGAGCCCGGGATCCAGAACCAGTGTCGGATCAACGACTTGCGCCGTCGGCGGATCTGGATCCCGGGCTCGCCTGCGGCGCCCCGGGATGACAGGGTGGGGGCTGAAGCGTCTGCGGAAACTTGGGATCCGTGAAGGAAGGATAGGTCTCGGCGACCCATCGCCTGCCGCCGCGCTGCCTTCTCGGCTGTCACCTTGGCGAGAGATGGGCGCATGCCATCGGACCTTGGCTGTGCGGTTCGAAGCGCTTGATCCCATTGATAAAACGCCTCGCGTGCAGATGAATCCCAACACCTTTAAAGGGCTGGGCCTAGCCCCTTCTTCATGCCGACGAAAATCAGCTAATCTCCAGATATAATTCCCGCGAATACTACTACAACCACCGGTTGTGTTGCTTTTGAGGACCTGATTATAGTCTTCAACCGCGTATTAACGCTGCTTTAACCATCAAGACACCTGATGGGCTCGCGGCACTGCAGCGATGCCGGCCACGCTCCCCAGGTTGGACCCCGGATGAGATACCCCTCCGCCATCCCAAACCTCGTCGCCGTTCTGGTCGCGACCGGTACCCCGACGGCTACATTGGCGGCGGATTGGTACACTGGTGCCCCGACCGATGTGGGCGCTGACGAATACATCGTGGCGATCGACGCGGCCGCCACCGTGACCTCGAACAGCTCCGCCTTCGGGGTTGTGACCGCGACGATCGCACCCGTGACGCCCTTGAACGAGAGCGGTCCGCGCCTCCGTCTCCAGGGGTTGAGCGGCGTCTACTCCTATCCCGGCTCCACGAGCGGCCGAACGGTGCGGGGCCAACAGGAAGAAGGCACGGCCATGTTCGGCTACGAGTGGATCTGGAAACAGGCCGCGCTCGCCGGATATGTCGGCTTCAATGTTCGGAGCAACGAGCTGTCCGTGCTCGACCCCAACAACCCGGTCGCCGGCACCGGCGTCGGCGCGAAATTCGCCGCGGACCTCTACCTCAATCCGACTCTCGAGACGCTCGTCGCCGCGAATGCCTCTTACTCGACGCTGTTCCACGCCTACTACGTCCGGGTGAAAGCCGGCTTTGCGGTGGCCGACGGCGTCTTCGTCGGACCGGAGGCGACGCTTCTGGGCGACGCCTACTTCAATCAATGGCGCGTGGGCGCCCACTTAACCGGCTTCACCGTCGGTCCGATGAAGTTCTCCCTGGGTGCCGGCTATGCACACGATCGTGTGCAAAAAGGCGGATACTATACCAGTGTCGAAGGACGCGCCGCTTTCTGATGATCTTGTATACTGAAATTAATGCAATCATTTTAGATATCTATTAGTAATTTCATTTATTGTGGTGCGAGCCAGTATTGGGTTCGCCGAATGCCTCTCATGTGCCGTTTCAAGGAGTCGAAGCCGTGTCTGTGATGCCTGTGCGCGTGCTCTGGCTCGTCAGCGCCTTGCTGGTCCTCTTGCTGCTCGCACAGCCCGTGGGGACGTCGATCCAGCTGGAGATGAGCCTCTGTGCCATTGGGTTGATGGCGCTGCTCTGGCTCTTCGGACGCGGGCGCCTCGGTCGGTCGGTGTTCCTGGCGATCGGAAGCCTCGTGGTGCTTCGGTACCTGTACTGGCGCCTATCCAGCACGCTGCCGCCCATGTCCGACGCGCTCGGCTTCGGGGCCGGCGTCGTCCTGGCAGCGGCCGAGGTCTACTGCTTCTACATCCTCATGGTCAGCCTCGTGGTGAACGCCGACCCGCTGGCTCGCGCGATCATCCCGTCAGGCGATGATGACGCGCTGCCCACCGTCGATGTGTTCGTTCCGAGCTACAACGAGGATCGCCACATCCTCGCGACGACCCTGGCGGCCGCCAAGGCGCTCGATTACCCGGCCGAGAAGCTGACGGTCTGGCTCCTCGATGATGGCGGCACGGACCAAAAATGCGCCGATGCCGATCCCAACAAGGCCCGGGAGGCGCGAACTCGCAGAGTCGCGCTGCAAGAGCTCTGCGCGGAACTCGGAGTCTCGTATCTGACCCGCCGGCGCAACCTGCACTCGAAGGCCGGGAATCTCAACAATGGCCTCCGGCACGCCAATGGAGAAATCGTCGTCGTTCTGGACGCCGATCACGTGCCTTTCCGATCGTTCCTGCGGGACACGATCGGGCATTTCGCCTGCGATCCGAAACTGTTCCTCGTCCAGACGCCGCACGCCTTCCTGAATCCGGATCCGATCGAGCGGAACCTGCGCACCTTCGATCGGATGCCGTCCGAGAACGAGATGTTCTACGCGATCAGCCAATGCGGCCTCGACAAGTGGAACGGCTCGTTCTTCTGCGGCTCGGCGGCGCTGCTGCGCCGCGCCGCGCTCGATGAGGCGGGCGGTTTCTCCGGAATCACCATCACGGAAGATTGCGAGACGGCCTTCGAGCTGCATTCACGCGGCTGGACCAGCGCCTACGTCGACAAGACGTTGATCGCCGGTCTCCAGCCCGAAACGCTTTCGGACTTCATCGGCCAGCGTTCGCGCTGGTGCCAGGGCATGCTCCAGATCATGCTCCTCAAGAATCCGCTGTTCAAGCGCGGCCTGAAGCCGATCCAGAAGCTCTGCTATCTCTCCAGCATGACGTTCTGGTTCTTTCCCGTTCCGCGCCTCATCTTCATGATCGCGCCTCTGCTGTACATCTTTTTCGACATGAAGATCGTCGTCGCCAACGTCGATGAGGCGATCGCCTATACGGCGACCTACATCTTCGTGAATTTGATGATGCAGAGCTACCTCTACGGCCGCGTGCGCTGGCCCTTCGTTTCGGAACTGTACGAGTACGTTCAGGGGCTGTTTCTAATCAAGGCGACGGCCTCCGTGATCCTGTCGCCGCGCAAGCCGCAATTCAAAGTGACGGCGAAGAACGTCACCCTGGACCACGATCAGCTCTCGCCGCTCGCGCTGCCGTTCTTCGTCGTCTTCGCGATCCTGTTGGCAGCCGGCGGCGTATCGACCTACCGCTACCTGTTCGAGCCGGGCGTGACCAACCTCATGCTGGTGGTCGGGCTGTGGAACGGGTTCAACCTGATTACCGCGGGCGCGGCTCTCGGAGTGGCGGCCGAGCGCGCGCAGACGGAACGCATGCCCTCCCTCGCCGTCGATCGGCGCGCGGTGTTGACCCTCAACGGCTTGGCCGTCGATGTCGCCGTCGAGCGCATCTCGGGCGAGCGCTGTCGCATCCGCATGGACGCGATTGTACCGATGCGGCGCAGCACGGACAGCAATGTCGGAGCGCTCTCGGTGCCCCCGCGCGAGGGGCTCCCGTCCCACGTCGCGCGGGCGGCGATTCCGGTGCGGCTCACCGGCATGACCGCCGCGGGCGAGGAGACCGTTTGCGAGCTGGACTTCGAACGCCTGCCGACGGACGCGTACTTCGTCCTGGCCGAACTGATGTACAGCGACGCCGACGCGATGGTCCGGTTCCAGCAGCGCCGCCGCAAGCACAAGAACCTGCTCGCCGGATCCCTCCAGTTCGTGCTGTGGGGCATCGTCGGGCCGGCCCGCGCAGCAGCGTGCCTGCTCAAGGGCCGTCCCGCCGAACAGCCCGCGGATGTTCCGCAGGCCGAGATCGTCCTGCCGCGCTCGGTCTCGTTGCATCGCCGCCTCGTGGATGGGGGGCAGCCCGACGCGGCCGGGCCCGTCGACACGGTTGCACCCGTGCCTCCGGCGCGGGCCAGACAGCCCGAGGCCGAGCCGGAGGATGGCACCGCGAGCTGGCTCCGGCTGATGCTCGACGTCGAGAACGCCGCGCTGGCGCGCGATCGTCGGCGCGCTGCCGACCGCGGCGCCACGCCCCAACCCAGTGCCGGTTGAGACCATGGCTCAGATGCATTCCCCTCTCGGACTCGGCGGGGCCATACGGCAGCCTCGCGCGGCGGGCGTGCTAGCTCTGCTGGCGGCGCATCTGGTCCTCGGCCCGATCACGTCGGCGCAGGCTCAGAGCTTCCTCGGACGCGGTGCGCCGCAGGCGCTTGCGATGCCCGGTGAAGAGCCGAATGGCGTCTCGCCCCGCCGTGCCGATGCCCCGAAGCCGAACCCGCTCGGACCGGCCCCTCAGACCGCGGGGACGCAGACCGCCGCGCCCTTGCCGCAGCGCCCGCTGCCGGCGATCGGCGAGAGCCTTCGGCTCAGCGGCGAAGAGAGCACGCTGCAATGGCCGGTCTTCGTCACGGCCGAGCAGGCGCGTGAGCGCTTGCGGCTGCGCGTGGGCTACCTCGCCGCGATCTCAGTGGTGCCGGAGGCCTCCGTCCTGACCGCGTCGGTCAACGACGTGGTCCTCGGCCGCACGCCGATCAACGCGCCCGGCGCCGTGCGGGTGATCGAGTTCGAGATCCCGGCCAATGTGCTCCGGCCGGGCTACAACGCAGTCGCCATCTCGGCCGTCCAGCGCCATCGCGTCGACTGCTCGATGCAGGCGACCTACGAGCTTTGGACCCAGATCGATCCCACCTGGACCGGCCTCGTGATGCCGGCGGGCGTCGAGGCGGTGCGCGCGCTGCGCGACCTGCCCGCGGTCACGCCCGATGCGCGCGGCATCGTGCCGATCCGCGTCGTCCTCCGCGGCAAGCCCGGCTTCGCAACCTTCGAGAAGATCATTTCGGCGGTGCAGCGGATCGCCCTCGCCGGCCGCTACGCGCATGTCGCCGTCGAGTTCGGGGCGCCGCACAAGGGCCCCGACGGCCTCAACCTCGTGATCGGTGCGCCGGACGAGCTGCGGGAGCTTTCCGGCTTCGACCCGGCGCAGATGATCGGCGGTCAAGCGCTGGCATTCCTCCCGGCCACCGCCGAGCGGGCCGCGACCCTGATCGTGCCCGGAAGCGGACCTGCGGAACTCGATGCGGCCTCCGCCGTCCTGACCGCGACCGCCGCCCATGAGGCGACGGGAAGCCAGCAAGGTCTGCGCCTGCTCGCTCTATCCCGCGGGCTCGAGACGAAGGGCGGCGAGACGCTCCCGCTCTCGCATTTCGGCGTGCAGAACCGCGAGTTTGCCGGCCGCTTGTTCCGCACCGGATTCGACGTATCCTTGCCCGCGGATTTCATCCCGGCCGACTACGCGAAGGCCGCGCTGGCACTGGCGGGCGGCTACGCAGCCGGTCTCGACCTCGGTGCGCAGGTCATCATCGACGTGAATGGGCGCAACGTCGCCAGCAATGCCTTGCCACGCTCCGACGGGGACGTGTTCCGCAACGCCGTCATGCCCCTGCCGCTCAGTCGCTGGCGTCCGGGGCGCAACCATGTCGAGATCACCGCGCTGCTCCCGTCGGCTGCGGACCGGGCCTGCGAGGATGGGAGTGCCGAGCGCAAGCGCTTCCTGTTCCTGAACGACACGACCCTGACCCTGCCGCCGCTCGCCCGCGCCCTCCGGCTTCCCGACCTCGCGGCCACGACGAGCGGCGGCCTGCCATATGCCGGTGCCGTGCATCGCCCGCGCCTCGTCGTACCGACTCCGGACCGTGAATCGATGTCGGCCGCCGCCACGATTGCGGTGCGGATGGCCATCGCGGCCGGACGTCCGATCGAGTTCGAACTCGGAAATGAATCGGCCTTGCAACGCCGGACGCCGACGGTGGTCGTCGCGCCTGCCCGCGCCCTCGATCCGGAGGTGCTGCGCGCTGTCGGCCTCGACGCCGAGCAGATCCGCAAGATCTGGGAAGGGCGCGCGACCGGGACATCGACCTCCGGGCCGCTTGCGGCCATCCCCGGCATCAGCATCGATCGCCTGCGCAACGACGTTCCACCCGCCTGCGCGCTGCCGGTTTCGGCTTCGCGGAGCGCACAGCCCGGTCCGCGTCGCATGCGCGGGACCGACCCGGATGTCGAGACGCGCGATCTCGTCTCGTCCTGGACCACAGCCCTGCGCACGCGCGATTCCGTGGCCTACCGCGTTTCCGGGATCGTGACCGGCATCCACGGTGCCGCCGACGAGGCGATCGCCACGGCGACCCAATGGATGACCGATCAAGTCCGCGACCAGCCCGTCGCGGTGAGTGCCCGCGCCTCGATGGTGGTCGGTCAGGGTGTCGCCGGCCGCGATCCCGACTCCGTCCTTACCGTGTTCACCGCGCCGAACAGCGCGATCTTGCAGGCGGCCGCGATTTGTCTCGGAACCCCGGCTGTCTGGGGCCAGCTCCAAGGCCGCGTGGCCGTTCTCGACGCCAATAATGGAAGCGTCACGACGTTCACCTCTAATCAGACGCAGATCTTGGAGACCGTACCGCGCACCTTCGAGAACACGCGCCTCATGCTGGCGGGCTGGTTCTCGACGAACCCGAACACCTTCGTCCTGGTGCTCTTCGTCGCCGCGATCATCCTCGGTCTCAGCACGCAGGCGATGCTCCGCGGCGTCGGACGCGCCGGAACGGTGCCGCCGGCTGCCGATCGGGCCGACCGGGAGCTCGATCGATGAAACGCATCTTCGCAACCGCCGCCGCGCCGATCCTCGCTCTCACCCTCGCGGGTCCCGCCTCGGCGCAGAGCCCGGCCTCCGCCGAGCGCACGACCGAAACGGTTCCGATGCTGAACGCCCTCGGCGATTCGACGGCCTGGCGGAGCTACAAGAGCCGCTTCGTGACCGACCAGGGGCGCGTCGTCGATACGGCTAACGGCCGGATCAGCCATAGCGAGGGGCAGGGCTACGGCATGCTGTTCGCCGTCGCGGCGGGTGATCGCGACGCGTTCCAGCGGATCTGGGGCTGGACCCGCGCGAATCTGATGGTGCGCAACGACGCCCTCTTGGCGTGGCGCTGGGAGCCCGACAAGCGCCCGGGCGTCGCCGATACCAACGACGCCACCGACGGGGACATCCTCGTGGCCTGGGCGCTCGCGGAGGCGGCCGACGCCTGGTCGGACGAGGGATACCGCTTGGCGGGACGGCGCATCGCGGTCGATGTCGCCAAGGGTACGGTTCTGTTCAAGGCGGAGGGCGGACCGCTGCTCCTGCCCGGCATGGCGGGTTTCTCGGCCGAGGACCGCGTGGATGGTCCGGTCGTGAACCTGTCTTACTGGGTGTTCCCGGCCTTCACGAAGCTTGCGGCGCTCGCACCGGAATTCGATTGGGCGCGCCTCAACGCCGCCGGCCTCGACCTCGTCCTGCGCGCCCGCTTCGGCGAGGCGAAGCTGCCGACCGAGTGGATCGCCATGCGCGGGGGCACGCCAAAGCCGGCCGAGGGCTTCCCGGCGACGTTCTCGTACAATGCCGTTCGGGTGCCCCTCTATCTCGCCATGGCCGGGCATGCCGACCGCCGCGCCTACGAGCCCTTCGCCAGGCTCTGGGCGGAGCCCGACCCCGCGGGCCTGCCGATCGTCGATACGGCGAGCGGGCAGGTGACGGGTCGTCTGCAGGAGCCGGGTTACGCTTCCGTGGCAGCCCTGGTCGCCTGTGCCGCGTCGGGCACGGTGCTGCCGGCGGGCTTTGCCGAGCCGGCAGCCGCCGAGAACTACTATCCCGCGACGCTCCATCTCCTGGCGCTGGTCGCTGCCAACACGAGGTACCGGTCATGTCTCGGGCGCTGAGGCGACACGGTGCGGCGCTGTCACTCGTAGCGGGGCTGGGCCTCGACGTGGTGGGCAGCGGGGGGGCTGTGCGGGCGCAGCCGGCCGGAAGCCCCGCGCAGGCAGCCGCAACGATCGTTCGGCAGGATGAGGGGCGTGCGCCCGTCATCCTGGGCGGCCAGGAAGGCCGGTCCACCGGTCCCGAGATCGTCGACGAGAGCGGCCTGCGATACTACGCGGCCCAGCGCCAGACCGAGCGCGTGCAGGCCGAGATCGCACGTCTGCGGAAGCGCTATCCGTACTGGACCGTCCCGACCGACCTCGACACGCTTAAGCCGAGCCCGCCCGAGGAGGCCCCCCTGTGGGACCTGTTTACCGCGGGCCGGATCGCCGAGCTGCGCGCGGCCATCACGGCGCGCCAAACCGTGGAGCCCGATTGGCGCCCGTCCGACGACCTGGCGCGCAAGCTTAACCGCGGGACCCTGCGGGGCGAGGTCGAGGCGGCCGAGCAGAACGGCGATTGGGACAGCATCCTGGCCCGGGTCAACGCCACGCCCAACGCGCTCAGCGATCTCGACATCGACATCGCGTGGCTGGTGGCGGAGGCCTATGCCCGTACCGGCGCGGCCGCACAGGCGGCGGCGGCCTACCGGACCATCCTGGCTGGCCAGACGGAATCCGCGCTGCGGCTTGCGACCGTTCAGAAGGCGATGGCCATCCTCCCGATGGCGCAGGTCGAGACGCTGCTGGCCCTCGGTCACCCTGTTGCCGACGGGACCAGTGAGTTCCAGGCCATCCGCCTGGACGTGACGCGGGCGCGCATCGCGGCGTTCCTGCATGACGAACCCGCCGGCCGGATCGAGCCGGCCGATCTCGTCGCTCTCGGCGAGTCCATGCGCAAGTTGGGAAAGCCCGATCAGATCGGCCTGCTGGGCTGGTACGCCTATCGGCGCCGACAATTCCGCGAGGCGCTCGACTGGTTCAAGTTGGCCATAGCCCGCGGAGGCGATGCGCGGGTCGCTACCGGCCTCGCCTTGTCGCTGCGCGAGCTCGGGCAAGATCGGGAAGCCGAGGAGATCGCCTTCGCTTGGCGCGGCCCTTCGGTGACCAACACCGCGCTCTACATGGACATGATGGCGCGGCGGCTGACCCAGAGCCCCGTCTCTCCGGTCGATGCCCCGCGGCTCGACCGCTTCGCCAAGCTCGTCCTCGCCACGGCATCCGGCGACGGCGCTCAGGCGCTCGGTTGGTACGCCTACAACGCCTGCCAGTTCGAGGCCGCCGCCGACTGGTTTCAGCGCGCCACGGCCTGGAAGCCGCGGGAATCGGCGGTGCTGGGCTATGCGCTGACGCTCGGACGGCTGAAGCGAACCCGCGAGTTCATCGACGTCATCAATCGGTACGACGGGCTGTTCCCGACGGTGGTCGAGCTCGCGCTGCCGGCTCCGGACTCGCAGGTGTCGGGCCCTTGCGATCCCGTTCGGGTCGCTTCGGCCTCCGTGCAGCCGGCGGCTGCCATGCAGGCCCGCGTGCCGAAGCCGGTGCCCGCATCCGCGACCCTCCGCTCCCTTCCGGTGAAGCGCGGCGAGTTCCCGATCTCCGTCGTTGCCGAGAACCCCCTACGGTTTCCGGAGCTGACCGACAAAGGCCGCGAGGCCGAGTTCCTGCGCGAGCCTCGGGACGCCCAGCCGCTCGTCGCCCGGCGTGTGCCGGGGGTCGGCGCCATGCCGTACGAGCGCTATGGCTTTACCCTGCTCCCGGGATGGAACGGTCTCGACCGGGCGACGCCGCAGGCCGCCCAAGCAGTCCCACCGGTCGGTACGCTGGCCCAGGGTGAAGCCGTCGGGATCGCAGTCGCGGGCGCGCCCCGTGCGCCGCTGACGCGCGACAGCGACCGGTTTGGTCCCTTCGATTCGGCCGCCGCGGGATCCCGCAGCACTCCTCGTGGCGAGGGACAGGAAAGATGAAGCGGATGATGGCGACGCGGATCCGGTCCCACGTCCTGCAGGTCGGAGCGGCCGCGCTCGCGAGCCTGTCGTTGACTGCCTGCAACACCGCCCGGGCGCCCTCCGCCCAGATCTCGACGCCGGGCGCGGTCTTCACCGCCCTGGACGGTTCGGCTCGCCGCGCGCCGCTCGTATCGCTGCCCGACGCCGGACGCCCCGTCCTCGTCGACGAGGTGCGCTACGCGGGAGGGTTGCGCCAACAGGTCCGATTCGGGACTAGCGGCGAGAACCGGGCCGATTTGACGATCGGCACGGCATACGCCCAGGCCGCTCCGAGACTGGAGAAACCCACCCGGACAGGCATCGCGGCCGAACTCGCGAGCCTGGGGGGCAGGCCCTATCGCGTCCTGAACCAGCCGGCGCGCAATGCCTACGGGCCCGTCGGCGTCGCGCTCAGCGACCGTTGCGCCTACGCTTGGCAATGGGTCGACGACATCCAGGGCATCCCGCTCGGCGCGGCGCGACGGGGGTCCGGGCGGGTCTCGGCGTCGCTACGCGTCCACCTCTGCGGCCGGGTCCTCACCACCTCGGCGGACACCCTGATCGCCGACCTGGCACGGCTGCGTCTGGGTTCGGTCGCCCAGGAGCGGGTTGCTCGCCAGCCACGCCGACGTCCAGCCCCGAAGGTGGCCGAGGCCCTTCAGAATCTGGAGCCCGCGACGGCGCCAGCGGTCGCTCCGGTGGTTGCCGGCCGACCGCTCGTGACGGTCAACGCCAGTGGGACACTCGTCGACATACTGGAGACCGCGGTACCGGTCGGGAATGCGGCGCAACGTGGAGCGGCCGGGCGTTCGACGAGCCCCGAAATCGCGGTGCCGAGACCCGATTCGGCCAACACCGCCTCGCTCAGTCAGCCGCGCTACCTGATGGAGCCGGGCCAAGTTCGCTCGGCCACGACGCTCGAAGCCCCGAGGCCCGTGGATCCGATCCGGCAGGAGCCCCTCTCAGCCGACCTGCCGCCGCAGGCCTACCGCGGGCCGACCCCGCCGCCATTCGGCTGGTGAGACCGCTTCACCCAACGGCCAGGGACTCGCACCGCCTTCGACCAGCCGCGCCAGCAACGCTGTCGATCTGTTCGGGAGATGACCCCGGTTTTCAGCGCGCTCCGTAAGTCGAGCCGAGGCCGCCGACCGTGGGCCGATAATGGTAGCAGATATATCCGTAAGGGCCGTACCACCGGCTGCCGGATAAACACGGCGGCACGGCCGGGCGGCACAAGGTGGGACAGGTTGTGCCCACAAGGCGCGACTCGACTAAAATGTCGGACGGTCGCGACCTTTCGACGTCATACCGAGCCTGCAGCGGGGCAGCATCCGCGATTGCGCTGAATGGGAGGATCAAAACCATACCGACGAGCAGCCCGCTGAGCTTCGCGATGATCATGTTGGCGATCTCCAGATCGTGGGCAACGCTGATGGGGCGGATTAGTTCTGAGAATGCTCTTTGCGTAAGTAATCTGACCAAGGCTGCTTCAGACTCCGAGTACGGCCTTGACCTGCAAGCTGATCTGTTATGAGGGGTCTTAGGTAAGTATCATCGCCGAAATCTGCGCGATCGGGACGGGTCAGAGCCCGCTAAATAAAGCTGAGCGACGAATGTCGGCTGTTGCGTATGACGCAGGCCAACGGAAGCGGAGACGCTGTAAGGGCGCCCTTCGCCTTCAGGAAGCGCGGCGTAGACCATGGCGAGGGTCAGCGTGCGGTGGTGCTGGCGCTGCGCGGCTGAGGAGGTCTGCATCACCCCTTAAGATCGGCGGGCATGCCGTAGCTGTGCGTGACCGCCCCTGTCATGACCTATGGCGCGAGGCTGAGTATGGACAAGGCGGCTTGGGGGAACATCGTGGCGAAGAGCAACGCGGCTGGGCTGCCATGGGGCGGAGGGGCCGTCGCCTCGGACCGTAGGCTGCCACCGTTGGTCAAAGACCCGCTCCCAAGCGACGCGCCTCGCTGCCCGTCGGTTCCCGATCCGCGTTGCGCTCTGCCTGGATCCGCGACAACGCGATCTCCCCGCGAACGCGCGTCTCACGCCGGGGTGCGAAACGGTCTCTGCGTCAGCTAGGCGGGCCGGAAAACGGCATTGTTGGCGTCGAGAACGGGCGCCTATTCAAGCCCGAAACTGGCCGGCAGAGCAGTGATCACGGAGGCGGGAGACCGTGCAGGCTGCCGCTAAGCCCTGGTCCCAGCAGCGACATTTCCGCCGAGCGCAGGACGCTGACTTTTCACCAGGAAGGCCTGGTGGAGCGGGCAGTCGGACGCGAACCCGTCTCCGTGCAGAATTTCCCCGGCGACCCGAAAATTACAGGGAAACGCGTCGGAAAATCGAGTTTCGAACGTGCGCGTGCTCAGATCTTTGCAGCAGGCGCAGCAGCTTGGCGGCATTTTCCCCATCCTACCGAGCAGGGAAGCAAAACAGTGCGTTAAGGGAAGCGCAAGAGGCGAGCAGGAAGCACGATTTCCTGGACTTCCGTCGGCTTGGGAGTGGCGCTTTCCGGAAGCAGAACGGTCGCTTCGCGCCCATCCCGGTCATTTGGCGGGCTGTGACGGCATTCCGAAACAGGACGCTACCAACTTGGATCGAGCGTTCGCATTGGGGCACGCTACGAAACGCGGCGTGCCGTGACACTCACTGATGGCTCGCGACCCAAGGCGAGTCCTTGGAAAGTCTGCTTCCAGCCTAAGGAGGGTCAGCCGTCTACAGCTGGGTTCGGTAGTTTGCAGTCGATCCGCTGGCGGTCGTAAGTGATTCGAAGCGGACGCTGTGGATGTCCGGCCGAGGAGCATCCCATGCCGAACCAGCAAGTCACGATCCGGACGCGCGATGGTGATTGCCCTTCGGACATCGTCATCCCTGCTAGCGGCGGACCATAGCCCGCGGTGATTTTCTACATGGACGCTGGTGGTATCAGGCCGGTGATGCTCGACATGGCACAGCAGCTCGCTGACGCTGGCTACATCGTCCTGCTGCCGGATCTCTTCTACGGTTACGGACCCTACGGGCCATTCGTACCCAAGGAGGTGTTCGCAGGTGACTTTCGTGCCCTCCTCGGGCCGCTGATGGCTACAACCGGTCCCCTTAAGGCCGCGGAAGATGCAGAGGCCATGCTCGCTTACCTCGCCACGCGCGACGACGTCAGAGGTCGCAAGGTCGGGGTGGTGGGCTTTTGCATGGGCGGCGGCATGGCCTTGGCCACAGCGGGAACCTACCCCGAGCGGTTCGTGGCAGCCGCGAGCTTTCACGGGGGCAATCTCGCGACCGATGCGCCCATGAGCCCCCACCTGTTCGCGCCGAAGCTGAAGGCGGAGGTCTACATCGGCGCTGCGGAGAACGATGGCAGCTACCCGCCTGGGATGGCTGAGCGGCTGCAGCGATCTCTGACGGAGGCCGACGTGCGCTATACGACGCAAACGTATCCGGCCGCGCACGGTTGGATGATGCCGGATTTTCCAGTTTACGATCACGCCGCCGCAGAGCGTGGCTGGGGCGCAATGCTCGCGCTCTTCGGCCGGACCCTGCACGGTGGCGAGTGATGACGTGGGCACTGATCCAGCCTCCGCTCACAGGCAAGCCGTGTCATAGCCTGAACGGCGACGTCGGGTCGGATTCGGAATGGTCGTTTAGGGTGCTCTGGACATGGTCTGCTTCCGCCGCGCAAGGAGGCAAAAGCGGACCTCATGCGACATGTGGTTAAGTTCGAGCTATGATATCTTGTTAGACGGCAGCGGGTTCGGCGCGACGGAGCTGGATCTGCGTTGCAACCTTGGTGAATAGCCACCCTTGGCTTTGAAGTAGAATGTCCAAGCGCCGTGGTAGTCGCGCGGCATTGGTACGTCCCAGCCGTCAGCACCTGAGCCCCCCAAGGCCGCCGAACCGGTCGATCTGTTCCGCCGCCTCGTCGACGTCCCTCTGTGGCGCCGACCCGACGGACTAGATTGATCCCAGCCATTTCACCTCCAAGGCACCTCGGATACAGCGTGCGTGAGCGAGATCTATCAATAAATTTTATAATGAGACTCGAATCCTTCGCGATGGCGATTCAATGACGAATTGAATTAGCGACCAAAGCATTTCTATAGCGTATATATTGATATCTTGATCGGCAATTTTGCATACACGGCGAGAATATGCGACGTAGATCACGACTTGACTGTCAGGAAGATGCTTGATCGCGGGCCTATAAGCAACGAAGAACAGGGTAAACAATAAATTATTAACCAGTAAGATGGCGATATTTCCGCGTAGTGGAAATATTAAAGCAGGGCATCTCTAAGATCCGGGCAAATTCTGAGCTCGAGGACACGCCTGATGCTGAACTGCGACGTGGCGACACGCCTCGAAACTACTATGGCGCAGATGGGCTTCGTGACGTCGATCGATGGTTCGAAGGTCCATCTCGGGCTGCTGGGCGGCGATGGACGTCCCAAGATCCGCGCGACGGTCGGGCATTTCGTTCAGATCCAGGCCGGCGCCGCCATGCTGGTCGGCGTCATCACCACCTTGTCGTCAGGCGGCGATCGCGGTGGACCATCGGGCGCCTATGCCAGCCTCGATCTGCTGGGCGAGTTCGTCGTCGAGGCTGGGGCAAAGCGGTTCCGCCGCGGCGTCTCCTGCTATCCGGCCATCGGCGACGGCGTTAGCCTGCTCGCTCCGGCAGACCTTCGGGTGGTTTACGAAGTCTCCGCCTCGAACGTCGTGGCCGTCGGTACGCTCGTGCAGGATCCGGATACGCCGGCCTGCATCAAGATCGACGATCTGCTCTCGAAGCACTTCGCCGTCTTGGGAACGACCGGAGTCGGGAAGTCGAGCGGCGTTGCCGTGATCCTCGATCAGGTCATGCGCGCGCAACGGAAGGTTCGTATCTTCCTGCTCGATGTACACAACGAGTACGCCAATTGCTTTGGCGAGCAGGCGAATGTGATCACCGCCCGCAATCTCAAGCTGCCGTTCTGGTTCTTCAACCTCGAAGAGATTGCCGATGTGATCTATGGTGGCCGCCCTCCGATCGACGAGGAGATCGAGATCCTGGCGGACGTGATTCCGCTCGCGAAGCTGAAGTATTCCCAGTACAAGGAGGCGAGTGAGCGACAGACCATCAAGCGTTCGAACGGCAAGAGCGCCGGCTACACCGTCGACACGCCTGTGCCATACATGTTGCAAGACCTAATCGCTTTGATCGATGAGCGGATGGGGCGGCTGGAGAACCGCGTCACGCGGATGCACTTCCATCGCCTCATCACCCGGATCGAGGCCATTCGCAACGACCCGCGCTACGGCTTCATGTTCGAGAACGCCAATGTCGGCGGCGATATGATGGGCGAGATCCTCGCTCATCTCTTCCGGTTGGAGCCGGACGAGCGGCCGATGACGATCATGCAGCTTGGCGGGTTGCCGATGGAGGTCGTCGACGCCGTCGTGTGCGTGCTCTGCCGCCTCGCCTTCGAGTTCGGCATCTGGAGCGAGGGCGCGATCCCGCTGCTGTTCGTGTGCGAGGAAGCTCACCGCTACGCTTCAGCCGACCGTGCGATCGGTTTCACGCCGACGCGGCGCGCGCTCTCGCGCATCGCCCGCGAGGGCCGCAAGCACGGAGTCTATCTCGGCCTCGTCACGCAGCGCCCCGCCGAACTCGACCCGACGATCATGTCGCAATGCAGCACGCTGTTTGCCATGCGCATGACCAACGACCGCGATCAGGCCTTCCTGGCAGCCGCCGTCTCAGACGCGGTGAACCTGCTCACGTTCGTTCCGTCCCTGGGGACAGGGGAGGTCATCGCGTTCGGCGAAGGCGTGCCGATGCCGGCGCGGTTCACGTTTCGCCCGTTGCCGCCGGAGCGGCAGCCGCGCAACGATATGAGCGCGCGCCTCATGGATCACGGCGCGGCGATCGCGGGCGCGGGATTCGTCGGTGCGGTGGTGGAACGCTGGCGCGGTGCCACCATGAACAAGGCAAGCGGGCTCGACACCGATTCGTCGGCCGCGACCCGGATCGGTCGCGACCCGGTCACCGACGGCGGCTACGGCAACGGCAACGGCGGCGCCATCGACCAAGTCCATCGCCGGTTGCTCAGGCGTCCTCTCGACGGCGCCGAACACGCGGCCGAGGCCGGCGCGCGCTCCACCAAGTCCCTCTGGCAGCAGGGCTGACCGTGACCGAGCGATCCGTCACTCATCTGCAAAATTTGCTGGAAGTCATCCTCCAGGCGCTGCCGGTCGGGATCGTGGTCCATGACGACCTGGGTCGGTGCATTCTGGCCAACGCCGCGACGCAACAGCTCGGAACCAAGGCCACGCGGGACCTGCCGCGCGCGGCCCTGACGCATCCGGACGGGGTTGTCGTCGAGCCGGTCGGCGAGCGCATGATGGAGGTTCAGGTGCGGAGTGTGAAGGTTGACGAGGAGGTCTACACGCTGACCTCCCTAGTCGACTTCACGCACCACCACAGGCTCCAGCGCGATCTCATCAATCGCGCCTACATCGATGCGCTTACCGGCCTGCCCAACCGGACCATGTTCGAGCAGAGCGTGGAGGAGCTGGTCGCACGGGCGGGTCGGACCGACCGGTTCGCTCTCGCGTTCATCGATCTCGATAACTTCAAGCACATCAACGATTACTACAGTCATGCGGCGGGCGACGCCGTGCTGCGCCGCGTCTCTGACCGGATCCGCGGTGCCCTACGCGCCAGTGACATGCTAGCCCGCGTCGGCGGCGACGAATTCGTGCTGCTCTTGAATCCGGTCACAGATCGTGCTGCGACGTTCGCGGCGATAACGGAGATTTCCGAACGCCTGAAACAGCCGTGCTTCATCGACGGCCATGAGATCTTCGCGTCCGCGTCGATCGGCGTCAGCTTGTTCCCGGATCACGGCGCGACCTACGAGATTCTTCGCTGCCGAGCCGATAACGCAATGTATCAAGTCAAAGGCGGCGTGAAAGGGGGCGTCAGCTTGTTCGACGAGACCATGAGCCACGCCGCTACGGCGCGCATGGCGGTCGAGCAGCGGTTGCGCCTTGCCATTCGCGACCGCCGCTTCTGTTGCGCCTTCCAGCCGAAGGTCGACATGCGCACGCACACGGTGCTGGGCGTCGAGGTGCTGCTGCGGTGGCGAGACGAACATGGGACGATCCACACCCCGGGCAATTTCATCGGTCTTGCGATCGAACTAGGACTGATTAACGAGATAACGCTTCAGGTACTTTCGGAAACCATCCGTAGCATACCGGTGATCGATGACATATTCGGGACCGGCGTCTCGATCAGCCTGAATATCGCCGCCAAGCAGGCGTGTGACGTTCCATTCATGACCCAGTTTTGCGACACCCTCGGCAAAACCGGCATGGCCAGCCGCTTCGTGCTCGAGCTCACCGAGGAGGCATTCTTCACGAAGGGACTGTTCCAGCGCGAAGTCCTTCCCTGCATCCGGGCTGTCGGGGCGCGGGTCTCGATCGACAATTTCGGCGTTGGCTATTCATCCCTCGCGGCCCTCGCCGAGATTACCGCTGACGAATTGAAGATCGATCGATCGTTCATCACGGACATTCACAAACGGCCGCGCAGCCAGATTTTGCTCAGGGCGATCGAGTCCCTGGGTCTCGCACTCGGGATGTCGGTCGTCGCCGAGGGTGTCGAAACACACGAAGAGGTCGCCTACCTGCTCGGCGCGACGCAGATCCGCTGCGCGCAAGGCTATTACTTCGCTAAGCCCATGCTGATCGACCAGATCGATAGCACGAACGAGCGGATTTCCGCACCGCGCGGCATATATCAGCAACGGCAAATCTCGAGCGGCCGGGCTTATGAGACCCGCAAAAGTGCGCTGCGCTGAGTCGCGTCGAATTTTAACGAATGACATCACCACATCGGCCGGTGTCCGACACCCCTGATGGGCGAGATCTCGGCGACAACGACGATGGCGTCCGAGACGACAATTTTCGCGTCCTTCAATGCTGCGTTATGGCCACCAAACGCGTCAGAATCAGATTAATCATTCCTCGATCGCGCCGCGGGATTACCGTTAATAACCTTTTATTTATTAGTATTTGTTAGCTACATGCCCAACAGAAGGCATGTGATTATAGGTCGAATTGATGAGTTCTTGATCCGAATACCATCATTATGCATGCGCCGATATCCGTCAATGTTGGCCCGCGGATATTGCAAATAAAGTCTCCAATTTCGACGAATGAAGCATGAATACGACTGACCCGCGTTTTTCAAGATGCATCCGCCGAGACTTATTGACTACGACCGCCGTAGCGATCGGTCTTGGCTTGATGCTCACCGGGTCAGCCCGTGCGCAAAGTAGCTATGCGGCGGGTGGCGGATCTACACCCAACGCGAATAACAACGCGACAGCGATCGGGCCCGGAGCGACAGCCAGCGGCGACCGCTCGTTTGCCGGCGGGTACAATGCCACGAGCAGCGGTGCGGACTCGACGGCAATCGGCTCGGGCGCGAGCGGAACAGGCGCCGGCGCCGTCGCAATCGGCTCCGGCGCAAAGGCACAGTCGGCGACGAAAGCGCAAGGGATCATCAATTACAGAGACCGCAGTGGCGCCGGCATCAGCGGTGCCGCCGCGGGCGGCGATCTCTCCAGCGGCTCCAACGGCAGCACGGCACCGCCCAACGAAACATCGGACGCGGGTTCGATCCCGTCCGGTACCGCGATCGGACTGCGATCGACAGTCGGTGCTGCCGGCGGTGTGGCGGTTGGCTACAACAACAGTGCGGGCAACCCGGACTACAACTCGACCGCGATCGGGACGAGCAACTCCGCTAACGGCGCGTACGGCGTTGCGATCGGCTATGGCAATACGGCGGATGGCCGTTCGACGCTGTCGCTGGGCACCGGCAACCAGGCATCGGGCGATATCGCCATCGCTCTCGGGCGGCAATCCTATGCCGTGGGTGACTTTTCGTTCGCGCAAGGCTTCATCGCCAGTGCCTATGGCCAGGATGCGCTCGCCATCGGCCGCCTCTCGGTCGCGGGCGAGAAAGGCGCCAATTCGACGGTCAGCAACATCGCCATCGGTGACAACACGTCCGCCCAGGGTGGCTCGGCGCTAGCGATCGGCAGCGGTGCCAAGGCGTCGTCGAAACAGGCGGTCGCGATCGGCTCGAACACCATGGCGTTGCGCGGAACGATCAGCGGCACGGAGGCCTATAGCGGAACGGCACTGAGTTCGGCCAACACGGAATTCTCGGTCGGCGATTCCGGGACCGAACGCCTGATCACCAACGTTGCGGGTGGCCAGAAAGACACCGACGCGGTCAACGTGCGTCAGCTCAGGGGCCTCGGCAACACCCTCGGCACCACGCTCGGAAGCTCATTCGACCAGGCGACCAACACTTACACGCCGCCAAAATATTCTTACGCGAAACGAAACTACAGCACGATCCCGGATCTCGTCGGGTCAATCGACAGCCTGGCTTTGCGCTACGACACGGATGGTGGCGGAAAGCGTCTGGCGAGCATCGACCTGACCCGCGGCGGCGACCTCGGATCAGCCGTTTCGATCACCGGCCTGGCTCCGGCGACGACCGATAGCGGCGCCGTGGCCCTGTCACAGATGCCGCTGCGCTATTCGACCGCGAGCAGCCCGACCGTCGCGAACCCGGCCGTTCCGTCGAACGACGTGACGCTGGTCGGTTCGAACGCCCGCCAGACGGTGCTTCTCCACAATGTCGGCCCCGGCGATATCACCACCAGCGCCTCGACGGATGCCGTTAATGGAAGCCAACTCTATACGACCAACCAAAAGGTCGCTGCGCTCCAGAACGGCAGCCTCGGTCTCGTCCAGCAGGATCAGACCACCCGCACCATCAGCGTCGGGAAGGGCACCGATGGAAACGCCGTCGATTTCACCGGGACCGACGGCGCCCGCCGCCTGACCGGCGTGGCCGTCGGAACCAGCGACAGTGACGCCGCGACGCTGGGTCAGCTCCGGGCGACCAGCGACGCGCTGGGCGGCGGCGCGGGCTACGACGCTACGGGCGTCTTAACGAAGCCGAGCTACAGCGTCGGTGGCCAGATCTACCGCGATGTCGGTTCGGCCCTCGCGGCGAGCAACAACCTCGCGGTTCAATACGTGCCAGATAGGAATGGCAATTCGACCAACGTCGTCGATCTCGCCAAGGGTGGCACCACGGCCGTCTCCCTGCGCGGTGTCGCGTCGGGCTTGGTGGCAGTAGGCTCGACCGAGGCGGTCAACGGCGGTCAGCTCTACGCGGTCAGCAACAGCGTCACCGATCTGCAGAACGGGACCTCCGGTTTGGTGCGACAAGACCCGACCTCGCGCGCCATCTCGATCGGCGGCGCCACGGACGGAACGGTGGTTTCCATCGCCGACCAGAACGGCACGGCGCGCACGCTGACCGGGGTCGGCACAGGCCAAATCGCGGCCGGCAGCACGCAGGCGATCAACGGCGGCCAGATCTACGCGGTCGGCGCCTCCGTGGCCTCGGCTCTGGGCGGCGGCGCTGGGATCGCCGGCGACGGGACGCTGCGCGCGCCCAGCTATGCGATCCAGGGGGCGACCTACAACACCGTCGGTGGCGCCCTCGGCGGCCTCAACGCGGCGGTGACGACGCTCAGCACCAACGGTAGCCGCTATGTGGCCGTGCGGAGCACGGGCGCTGCGGCTCAGGCCCTCGGCGCCGATTCCGTCGCGATCGGTCCTGCGGCGTCAGCCAACGCCGATCGGGGCGTCGCCCTCGGGGCCGGTTCGGTCGCCAGCCGAGCCGGGATGGCGGGGGCGGCCGAAGCCTTCTCGGGAGCCGCGGTGAACTCGACGCAGGGGGCGATCTCGGTTGGGTTTGAGGGCGGCGAACGCCAGATCACCAATGTCGCCGGCGGAACGCAGGACACCGACGCGGTGAATCTACGCCAAGTGCGCGCTCTGGGTGGCAACCTGGCGGGTGCGCTGGGTGGTGGGGCTCGCTTCACGGCAGATGGCGGCTTCACGGCGCCCAGCTACACGATCGGCGGCCAGACCTACGCCAGCGTCGGCGCAGCCCTCGGCGCCGTCGACACCTTCGGGGTGAGATACGACGTAGACCCCTCCACCGGCGGCCGCGGTCAGTCGATGACACTGGCTGGCGGCGATCCGAACCAGCCGGTGATGATCCGCAACGTCGCGGCGGGTGTGCTGGCCACCGATGTCGCCAACACCGGACAGGTGGCACAGGCCAAAGCCGACGCCAACGCCTATACCGATCGGAGCGTCGCAGTGGCTTCGGCCGCCAGCGCCGCCTACACTGATGCGGCCGTGGCCCCCCTGCAGAAACAGATGAGCAGCTTCGGCAGCCAGTTGCTCGATCTCAATCGACAAGTCGGCGAGGTTCGCGCGGACGCACGGCGCGGAGCGGCGATCGGGCTGGCCGCCGCGGCCCTCCGCTTCGACGACCGGCCGGGCAAGCTCAGCGTCGCCGCCGGTGGCGGCGCCTGGCGCGGCGAGGCCGCTGCGTCCTTCGGCGTCGGATACACCCTGCCGGACGGCACGGCCCGGGTGAATGCCACCGGTGTCGCCGCAGGCCGCGATTTCGGCATCGGCGCCGGCGCAAGCTTCACCCTGAACTGAGGTGCCCAGCGTGCGGCCACCGCGGATGTCATGGCGACCGGGATGCGCATGTGCGCTCCTCCTCGGGGTCGGCCTGTTGTCGGCGGCACAGGCGCAGTCGCCCCTGCGCGGCAGCCTGACCGAGGAGCTACCGTCCGCCGCGTTGCCCTATCAGGTGAAGCCCGTCGACGGGGCCCCGGTCAGCCCAGGCATTCGCCGCGTCCTCGAACGGTTCCTGACTTGGACATTGATCTGCGACGAGTCGAAAGGCCGTCAGGTCTGCAACATCGTCCAATCGATCGCTGCCCCGGACGGGAACCTGGTTTTCAGTTGGTCAATCGCTGCCACAGCGTCAGGCGAACCGGTCTTCGTCGTGCGCGCGCCGGTGACGGGCGTCCCCGCCCGCACCGTCACGCTGAATTTCGGGGGTGCTGCAACGGTGATTCGTCTCCCCGACTGCGACGCTAGCCTGTGCGTCGGCTTTCTGCCGGTCGACCCGACGATGATGCGCCAAATCCGTGATAAGGGCACCGTAAAGATCCATTACTGGAAAACAGACGGATCGCCCAGAGTCGACATATCCTCGTCATTGGACGGGCTTGCACTTGCAATCAAAAGCTTGCGACGAAAATCCACCGCGAGCTAGATCGCGGAGTCTGACATCCGGGGCTATCATCCGCCGGCGTCATGCGACTTCCGCATCGGATGGCGCTCCGCTGCTGCGGCGACAGGAAGGTTCGCCCGCGCATGCCGCATCGCCATGTCGCCGGGCTGCTATCGGTCAGACCGTGACCGTGGCGGCATCTATTTGACCCTGCCCCAGCAAACTGGTCCGCGTTGAACGCAAGTTTTTCGGGCATCCTGAACCCTGAAGGAGGGTGGATGCCATGCCTGGCAAACGCTTCACGAACGAACAGATCGCCTTCGCCCTCCGGCAGGCGGAGAACGGCGCGACGGTGGACGAGGTCTGCCGGAAGATGGGTGTATCCGAGCCGACGTGTCTCACACTGGAAGAAGCAGTTCGTCGGCATGGGCGTGCCGGAGATCCGGCGGCTGAAGCAGCTGGAGGACGAGAACGGCAAGCTGGAACGACTGGCGGCCGACCTAACGCTGGACCGCTCCATGCTGCAGGACGTCCTCAAGCGAAAGTGGTGAGGCCCGCTATTCGCCTTGAGGTCCTCGGTCACCTGCAGGTGGCCTACGGCATCAGCGAGCGTCGGGCCTGCCAAGCCATCTGCTTCGGCCGTTCGTCCCCGCGCTATACCAAGCGCCCTGACCCGCAGGGCGCGTTGCGGATGCGGCTGAAGGAGCTCGCTGCAGCACGGGTCCGCTACGGCTACCGGCGGCTGCACATCCTGTTGCGATGGGAGGGCTGGGCCGTGAATCACAAGCGCACCGAACGGATCTACCGGGACGAGGAGCTGTCGATCCGGTCCAAGCTGCCCAAGCGCAAGCGGTCTTGGCGGTATCGCCAGGGGCGACCGGCAATCGGTGGACCCAATGAGGTCTGGGCGATGGACTTCATGTCCGACCGCATCTTCGATGGACGTCCGTTCCGGTTCCTGACCGTCGTCGATTGCCACACGCGAGAGGCGCTCTCACTCACGCCGAGAGCCAACTTCCGCGCCTTCCAGGTGACCGAGGCGCTCGACGCCTTGGTCAAGCTGAGAGGAAGACCCAAAAGCCTGCGGGTCGACAATGGGCCGGAGTTCGCCGGCCGCATGCTCGACCAGTGGGCCTACCTGAACGGGGTCGAGATCGACTTCTCACGACCGGGCAAGCCGACCGACAATGCCTACATCGAGTCGTTCAACGGCCGCCTCCGAGCGGAATGCCTGAACGCTTCGTGGTTCCTGTCGCTGGCTGATGCCCGCGACCGCATAGAGGAATGGAGGTGCCACGACAACGAAGATCGATCCCACACAGCCCTGGGCGGCTTGACGCCCCGAGCCTTCGCCGACCAAGCTGTCACAGCCCGAGAACTTGCATAGGCCGTGGACCACAAACGGGGTCAACTCCACCCCGACGATGCACTAACTTCGAACCTGGGCCACCAGATGGGGGCAGACCAGTCTGGGTCTGTCGTTCTGGCTGCCGTCACCGTCTTCCGCTGCCGATCGAGCGCAGGCTCCGGGTCGACGGTCCATCAGGGATATTAGGGTTGCGAGCCTGCCTTGGCGAGGGCCTCAAGCTCCTCCCGCAGATAGGGTGCCGTGCGGCTCGCCCGCGTCTGGGCCACGATCACGGGACGGCCGGCCGCCACGACAGTGCCACCCAGGCTTCCCGCGCCCGGCCCCACGTCGATGACGTGATCGGCCCCCGCGACGACACGCATGTCGTGTTCGACCATGACGACCGTGTTGCCCGCATCGACCAGGCCGTTTAGCTGGAGCATGAGGCGATCCACGTCGGTTGGATGCAACCCAGTCGTCGGCTCGTCGAGGACGTAGAGCGTGCCGCCGCGCTGGCCCCGCTGCAGCTCGGTCGCGAGCTTGATGCGCTGGGCCTCGCCGCCGGAAAGTTCGGTCGCCGGCTGGCCGAGGCGCAGGTAGCCGAGGCCGAGATCCCGTAGCACGGCGAGCGGGCGCAGCACGGAAGGCTCGTCCGCGAAGGCCGCGCAGGCGCGTTCGACGGTCAGCCCGAGTACGTCCGCGATGGTCAACCCGTTCCAGGTGACCGTCAGCGTCTCCGGCGCGTAGCGGGAACCGTGGCAGGTCGGGCAAGGGGCGTAGACGCTCGGCATGAACAGGAGTTCGACGCTGACGAAGCCCTCGCCCTCGCAGGCCGGGCAACGGCCCTCGGCGACGTTGAAGGAGAAGCGGCCGGCGTCGTAGCGGCGCCGGAGTGCCTCGGGCGTGGCGGCGAACAGCTTGCGGACGGCGTCGAACAGGCCGGTATAGGTCGCGAGGTTTGAGCGGGGCGTGCGCCCGATCGGCTTCTGATCGACCTGGACCAAGCGCCGGACCCCGTCCAGGCCGCCGACGATGCGCCCCTCTGTCGGGCCCGGCGCCTCGTCGAGGGGATCCTCCGGCTCGTCGTTGGTGTCGATGGGCCTGCCAAGGCGGTCGCCGACGAGGTCCAGCAAGGCCTGGCTGACGAGGCTCGACTTGCCGGAGCCCGAGATGCCCGTGACGGCGGTGAGACATCCCAGCGGGAACGCGGCCGAGACCCCGCGCAGGTTGTTGCGGACGATCCCCGCCAGGCGCAGCCATCCCGAGGTGATGCAAAGGGGACAGTTCGCCCGCAATTGTCCACATCGACGCCCGCAAATCCGACCGAGGTTGGCCCGCACGGTGCGTCAGCTCAAAATTTCTGAGGCGATCGATCTCGTTTACCGGACCGTCCACCGAAGCGCCGAGATTAAGAGCGCCTAACAGAACCGTCTGATCTGGTTGAGTGTGATGAGGCTGGCAGCGAGGCTGGTGAAGGCTTCGTAGATGTCTGCACGTCGCTCGTAGCGCACGGGCAGCCGACGGAAGCGATTGAACCAAGCGTGCGTGCGCTCCACCACCCACCGATGCCGGCCTAGCCTCTCGCTGCTCTCGATGCCGCGGCGTGCGATGCGCGGTACAATCCCACGCGCCCGGCACTCGTGTCGGCGCGGTTCAGCGTCGTAGGCTTTGTCGGCGTGCAGTTTGTCCGGGCGGTGTCGCGGCCGGCCCCGCCGACCGTTGCGCACGGGTGGGATGGCATCGAGGGTCGGTGCCATCATCAC
>NZ_FOTK01000058.1 GCF_900114535.1 Methylobacterium pseudosasicola
GCGACACGGTCGTCATGGACAATCTGCCGGCCCACAAGGTCAGCGGCGTCCGCGAGCGGATCGAGGCGGTGGGAGCCCGGCTGCTCTACCTCCCGGCCTACTCGCCCGACTTCAACCCGATCGAGATGGCCTTCGCGAAGCTGAAGGCGCTGCTGCGCAGTGCAGCGGCGCGAACTATCCCAGACCTCTGGGATGCCATACGGCGCAGCCTAACCTGCTTCGCGCCAGCTGAATGTCGAGCCTACCTTGCCGCTGCAGGATACGACGCAACCTGATCGGATGCCGCTCTAAAGGCATGGCGATCCTTCCTCGTAAGCCCAGCTAGTGAATCACACGCGAGCCCGACCGCCTAATTCCAACGATTCAAGCCGCGCGAGCACGGATGTACTCGAATTCCGTAAATCGAAAAGGCCCTAGAAAGTCAGTCTGCAACTCTAGTGAGACGGACATTCTCAAAATCCACTCCCTGCCCTCTGCGAAATATTTTAAACTCAACGCCAATTATTTTTTCCTCAACGTAAAACTCGAAAATACCATCTTCGGGCCAAGGGCGCCGGGAAATTATAATCGTCTCCGTCGCAGAAGAAGACACCTCTAGTTCCGCGGAAGGAAAATATAGCCCTACTCCATCAGGGTCAAAATACTGTAAGCGCCACCGCCCACTTCTTAGATCACAGTATGGACCGAACACCGCAAGTTCCAGGAAACCGCTGCATTTCTTTTCAGGAAACCGAGCAATTAGCACGCCAGCGGCATTTATCAAAGGAAAGGCTTGACTGTCGTTATAGTAGAAATCAGAAGCGTCAAACACCTTGCATTCAACCCCTACTATCTGAAGGCAAACCTCTCGAATCAAGGTCACGCGAGTGTCCGCTGCGGTTAGATCTCGCTTGGTATAAGTCATGGGCCACTCATCAGCAATTGACCAAACTCTAGTATGTAATCGCTTGCCTTTGCCCGAACCAGCCAAGTGATAAAAGAAAGCGTAACGCCAATCGGTTGGTTGAACCGACGTATTCGGTATAAAATTGAAGTCCTGAGACAGGGCGTAAAGTGGAATGTTTGCCGACTTGCGTTTGATATTTAAGAAGCCTTGTTCAAACTGAGGGTGCCCAAAGACGACGTCTGTTCCTAAGGACTCGAGTAGAGCCACGTGCTGCTGACTTATGACCAAAACTCCGCTATTGAAATACTCGTGTTCTTGAATGGGATCAGTGAGTTCATATAGTACATTCAGCTCGGAACACCAGTCCTTGCGAGGGAAAAATAGCCCCTCCGGATATGCGCCTAACATATTGTCTGGCACGACATCAAAGATATTCGGTGCTTGCGGGCGTATCACGACATCCGCATCTAAGAGTAACAGCCTGTCATAAGTGTGCAGCAACTCAGCCGCTACGCTCTTCAAGCGATGAACCGGAAGGCTCGAATTTTCACCCACAACAAAAAAGTCAGCCTCGATACTTGCAGCGTATTGCTTGGTGAACGTGTGCGTCAAATCAAACTCGCGCTGTGCTCGCTCACCTCGAACTGTAACTGCAACTGCATAACGACGGCGCATCGTGAAAGACGACCGAGTATTACAGCAAAGCAGTTTTTTCATTTGGCGCAAAACTAAAAATTGATTTCCCGCGTATACGGTTTCGAAAAGGCACATCATCGGGGCGTACCGAGTTCGGCGATAATCATGAAGTAAAACTATGCCATTTTCAGACAAAATTTGAAACGCTACTAGAGCGCACTCGACGCGGCGACGGCCGTCAACGAGGACAACGTCAAACGTGAGACCTAGCGTTTTCGGGTAAGAGGAATAAGAAGGAAAGGTATCGGCTTGGCAATATGACGGACCCTGAAGGTCGAAGCAACGAAGATGTAGAAATTCGTATCTAGGCAACAACTCCGCAACCGTTTTCTGGTATATCAAATTGTGGTCGATCGTAAGCACGAATGGTGCTGGGCGTGTTTCAGCAATTTGACAAAGAAGCTTCGTTGTTTCTCCGCTTCCCCATTCTAAAAAGGTAGAAGCTGTCGCGGCGAAAGTTTGGATTAAATCGCAGAATTCTGTCGCATAGTCTGCGCCATAACGGTTTTTAGCGTCCTCATCAGCGCGAGCGTGACTCTTCATAATGCGCTCTCGTCCATTGCTTCCGGCGGACTAAGGCATCACGGAGCCCCGCCCTGAATACTGCTAGAATTATCTTGGAATTCTATCGGAACTGCGCGTTGTCGAATTTGGTATCTTCGGCCGGCGTGACATATAATGGGTGCGGGAAGCCTTTAGCGCCTCAATAGTTGGAGATAGCACTTACTTGCCCACCGCCGAGCTTCCCTTTAAGGAGTAGGGTGCAAAAACCTTCAAGCTGGCTGCCCGGACCAACTTCAGTAAATGTAGATCCCTGCAACCAATATACATCAAACTTATCAAACGGAATTTTATTAAATACGGATCGGTAATCGAGTCCGCGCTGTTTAAGATGCGGTATGTGCAGCTCTAAATGCATATTCCGACATGCTGAAAAAATCCACTCGGCACCAGTTATAAGCTCATACTCAAAACCCTCAATATCAACTTTAATAAAGTCAGCCTTCTGCCACATCGCAGTTTTTAAATCCGACAGAGGAAGTGGTGTATCGATATAATCAACCAATAGCCCATCTGAGCTGAGCTTTTCTTCGCTCACTTTGACGCTAATTGCCGTGGGATTGATCACGACATTCGTGATGCCATTGATTAGCATAAGGAGCTGTGCAATCTCCACATTGATAATGGACGGCTCGAAGGTATAGACCGCCTCAATCAGCCTTGGGAGTTTAGAATAAAATGCAGACCAGACACCGTGATGGCCGCCAAAGTCGTAAATCACTCGAGCGTCGCGGAGAAGGCCCAGTTTCTGCTCTGCTACGAAGTCATAATTTGATATGGGAACATTCTTGTACCAATCACATCCTTGTTGATTTAAAATCGGTATAAGGATTTCAAACCCCCCGACGTCGAGGCTAGTCACCTCCTCTAGGGTGATCAATGCGCCCATGCTCTGAGAGATCCCGTTAAGACGAAGCTTTACCCCCTCGGCGAGCCGAGTGACCAACTGCTTAGCCGAGAGATTCCATATCTGATCGAAACGAGGGAACGACGAAACAGTTTCATCGTATGGCTTTCCGTGCAACAGGTACGTCATACCCAAAGAGTGGACATACTGCTCGTAGACTTTATTCACATTTATCTCCGTCGTATTCCAGCTTTAAGTCAGCGTATGGGTGAGAATCAGATAGATATATTCCGGTAAGAAAGCCCTTTATAATCTACGATACAAGCAATAGCCAAAGACGTCGATTATACTTCCGTCGGAGCAATGTACAACTACCTCGACATTGGACAACGGAGTCTCGGTAAAAAACATCTCCGATACTACAGGTGTAGTTTCGGATGTGATACTAAAGTTGAGAATACTGTTTGTTCCAAAGTCGGAAGTGATCTTTATGGAACAATTTTCATCTTGCAGATGGAGTTTCTCTAAATAAAGTTCAAGTTTATACATCCCAGATGGAATTTCAATATATGGGCCATAAACGACGACCCCTTCGCTGCCAGTAGATCTAATGCGGTCGCCAAGTTTTGTGCCGGCCTGCGTCGGCAACGTTGCTATCGGCGGCTTGGCGAATTCAATCCAATTCCGAGCCAGGCTCAATCGAACCTGCCTCATTATGTAATGGGAGATATGTCTATAATCGGAGTTCTTCCTCCATTGCTCGGCTCGACGTGTTGTGCTTCTCACAGGCTCAGCGTTAGTTTCTATCTGTTGCAAGAGATCATTGATGCCGGATTGTAAAGAGTGCGGGTCTGTTCCCGGCAAGGTATGAGTCAGCGATGAAACGTCATCGAAAATAGACAAAGGGGTCACCGCGACAGGGCGACCCGCAGCTATACCGAAGCGAACTGCGCCACTCGCGGACTCGCCACTCTGCTGATAAGGGTAAACAATCAAATTTGCGAAGCTAAGTAGCTCAACGCTTCTTTCATCGCTTAGGAATTCGGTTACAAAGTCAACTTTGCCGGATATGCCCAAATCTTTAGCTAAATTACGCGCCGCCTGGATTTCTGAGGTTGAAATCCCAGCATCGTCACCGTAATTACTGCAAACTAGTATCAAATTGAAAGGTTGGTTCGCAGCTTCAGCTATAGCGGCGGCCTCTATCAGTTCTCGGAATCCCTTGTTAGGGAGAAAAAATCCGTAGGCGGCGACAGATCTAGAATGTGCTGGCGGTAGACGATCTAGCAACTCGAACGAGTTCATACCATGTGGCAACAATGAGACGTTTTTAGACACACCGATCCGCTTTAGGCGGTCAATATCGTTCTTTGAGTGCACAAAGATCTTATCGGCAAGAACAAGCGCTTTTGATAAGGCTCCTAGTCTGTTCGTATTACCGGATGCCTTTGGATCCACTGTCGAATGGAAAGTGACGAACGTGGGTATCTGTTCAGCAAATAGAGCGTGAATTAGCGACGCCAAGCTCGGGAACTTAAATAATCCATAATTCACTTGAATCATTAATGCATCGAGTTTTTTCTGCTTAATAATTCGGAGTATACCCGATAGATCGGCATTATCGTCGATGTTCCACCCGCGATTAAGAGTCCGAGTTAATTCGGAGAGTTCTCGCGGCTGGTTGAAGGGTGCAATTGGAACGACGTGACGGTCGCAATGTGTTGTAATATGTTCGGAGTACGTCGCTATGCCGCACTTGCTATTCCAAGTTGATACCCAACCCAGCTTGAAATCTGCTTCGGTGGCCCAATTTGTGTCTGTTTCTATTTCGTTTTTAGTAACTATACGTGACAATATTCCCTTTTCCTCTCGGCTAAGTTTCGCCGGTACTTTCTCAAAGAGGGATCTTCTCGCATCTAATGTCCGGACTTGGTAAGGACGTGATCCGTTTACGATTGAATGGATGGCCCTAAGAGCGACCGAGGCGCTCTGATCCCAAGTAAATTTGGCCACTTGAGCCGATCCATGTGCTATCAGCTTTTCTGCCTCCAGTTCGCTCCCCAGTACTCTTGTTATGGTATCTGCGATATCTCTGGCGCATCGCGGGTCGAACAGAGCGTTTGGATTATCTACAACTTCTGGCAGACAGGTCGTATTGGAGGCAATAACCGGGGCGTGGCAAGCCATTGCTTCCAAGATTGGGAGCCCTAATCCTTCCGCCAATGACACGAATGCAAATAAAGAACATCGAGAGTACAACTCGATGAGTAAATGCTCTGAAATATGCCCTGTAAATACGATTTGGTCTGACTTTAGGCCGAGCTCGGTGGCATATAAACGCAGATTTTTGTATATCTCTGGCCATCCATTCCCGATGAAAACTAGCTTATACTCTTCCCTAATCTTTGAGGAAAGCAAGCTATAAGCTTCGATCAGCTTGCGCTGATTTTTTCTCTCGTCGTAGCTCGCCGTGTACAATATAAACTTATGTAATCCGTATTTTGTTGCAAAAAATCGGTATTCAACTGTCTCGGATTCGATATGTCGAAACTTACTATCGACACCGCCGCGCACGTTTACGATGCTCCCCCGGTAGTCGGGGAAGAATTCATAAAATTCGGTCTTCGAATACTCGGAAATCGCCAGGAGCAACTCAGCCTTTCTAAGATAGTTGACCTTTTCGATATAATGTTGGCGCGCTGTATTGTTCTGTAAATATGACTGGGGGAACTTGGCTGGGATTAAGTCATAGAGCGTAACCGCTGTAGGGTACCCTGCCTCTAGCCGGCCCACTGAGGTTACGACGTTGTCGCTTAGTCCCTCAATCAAACTGGTTATATGTAAAACGTCAGGATTAAGATCACATATAAACTTCTCTCTGAGTAATTCTGCACTCACGGTGCGGTTGTGGTTGTTATCGTTGTAGGAACTATTATCAAAGGTTCCAAATTGATATATCTTATCCACTGGGAGGTGCGGAAGAAGTTCAGATTTAATCTCCTCTATCAATCCCGTAATGTTATTATTTAATATTACATTATATTCGATGTCTGGCGACTGCTGTATCATCGCCTTCAAGAGATCCATTGAGTATCTTCCGATGCCGCCTAAGCGACTCCCGGACTGGCAGCTTTGTAGATCTACGACAATTTTCATTTTGTGTTACGCTGGTTCGATTGAGTTGGTTAGCGTTGGGAAAGAAATGCGTCGGCCGAAGCGGTTTTCGCTTGCGCGCGTGTTTTTATGTCAGGGTATGCAGCTCCATCATTGTCTATAATACTACTAATTTTGCGATGACCGCCTTCGAGACCCTCGTTCGATGACAGGCGGTCTAGTAATTCGAATTGGCTTTGGAGCCTATCTGATTCACTTTTGTGCTCCTCTAATGCGTCAATATTGCTATACGCAACCGTAACGGGCTTGAGCTTTTCGAAGGCAGAATCCAGGTTGACGTTCCTAATAGAAATATTCTTTATTGCCTGTCGCACCAGAGATCCGCTTACCTCCGCTTTAGATTGATCTGCCGCTATTTTTACAATTTCAGCCAACGATTTTGGATCGCTTCTTGTACGGGTTGCGTACTCTATTAATTCATCTTGGCCAAGTTTTCTACTTGCAACATGCTCGAAGATGGCTCTGACTAAGTATTCTGAGATTCCTTGGTCTAAATGGGGTTGTGATTGAATCCACGATTCGCGCGTTGGAAATCGACCTTCGTATACGCCATGTAAAATATAATGTTTTTTGGGATCGATGCCTTCTTTTTCGACATCGATATAGTGCGATTTGTACCATTCTGGATCAAAGCGGAAGCTTTGTTGCGGAAGGATTTGTTTGTTGCGGTCGCGATCTCCAAGCCTGAGTAGGTCTATGATTGTTTTGAACATCAACGATGCTTCCTGCTGCTCTTACTCGGATGAGATATATTTTGTGCAGGTACGTTCAAGTCGCCGCTATGTTGTAGAATTCGATGCGGATAGTTTTGAGGTTCAATTTAGATTTTTATAAAAAGTCATTTGATGCCCGTTTTTTTGCCGTTAGCGGCGTCCTGCGCAGACGCCCTTTTCAACTTTGGCGTGCGTAGACCGCCTTCTGGGGATTTTGCAAGCCCGAAGGCCGCTTCGGCCTGATTCCTCAATCCGATGGAATTGTGCTTGATGTTCCCCGGTAGCCTCGTCGACCGAGTTTGGAGCAAATCGGTCGGTGTCGTCTGGGCTTTCAGCTCGGTGCGTTGCGGTTGTGCGGTGCTAGATGTTTGGTCCCGGCATTTCGTATCGCCGGCCCACTGATGCCACACGGTGCCCCGTTATGGCGTCACGTAAGCGTTCCTCGATTCCCGCTCCGAGCGCTCGCGTTTTCCAAGTGTGCCGCCATCCGTGATTGGGATCGACACCGGGATTTAGGTTGACGGTCTCGCGTACCCATTCTTGGTAGTGACGGATCGTAAAAGCAGCATCACAGCGCGATTCCCTACCGTTTGGGCCCGGCTCTTGATCGTCGGCTGATGCTTACTCCTATGATCGGTTCGGTGCCCGTTCTGCCGTCTAGAGAATGTGGGATCAGCCTTCGTTCGGTCCGTCCTATCTTCGTGGTCTGGTCACAATCGGTCACACTAGCCCCAAAAAACGCTCCAAATTACGCTTCACCAGGATCGCCGACTATGGTAGCCTATGCTGGCCTAAGACGCTGTGAAGAAATGGTTTTTTGATTGTAGGTAGGTGGTGGGCTTATCGTCGGGGCAGCATGTAGGAGGCCATACTAGGCAATCGCGCTGCGCTACGATCAGTCCGAGAACGACGCCCCGATGGTGCTGGCCAAGGGGAAGGACCTACTCGCCCTGCGCATCCGCGAGATCGCCGAGAAGCACCGGATCGAGATCGTGGTCGACAAGACCCTGGCCCGGGCGATGTACGACAATGTCGAGATCAACCAGGCGATCCCGGCGGAATTCTACCGCGCGGTCGCCAACCTCCTCGTCTACGTGATGACGCGCAAGAAGCGCTGAGCGCGTCACACCAAACGCCGAGAGCCCCGCCCGATCGGAAGCGTGATCGGGCGGGGCTCCGGTGCTCCCAGGCGTCAGGCCTGGCCGCGCTTCGCCTCCCGGCGGAACCGGTGCAGCACGAACTCGGTGTAGCCGTTCGGCTGGGCCGCGCCCTCGAAGACCAGCGCCTCCGCGGCCCGGAAGGCCGGCCCGTCGAAATCCGGGCCCATCGGCCGGTAGGCCGGATCGCCGGCGTTCTGGCGATCGACGATGCCGGCCATCCGGCGCAGGGCCTCGGCGACCTGGGCGCGGTCGACGATCCCGTGGCGGAGCCAGTTGGCGATGTGCTGGCTGGAGATGCGCAGGGTGGCGCGGTCCTCCATCAGCCCGACATCGTGGATGTCGGGGACCTTCGAGCAGCCGACCCCCTGGTCGATCCAGCGGACCACGTAGCCGAGGATGCCCTGGCAGTTGTTGTCGAGTTCTTCCCGGACGGCCTCCGGCGCGAACGCCTCCGTGGCGAGCGGCAGCGTCAGCATGGCGGCCCGGGTCGCGGGCGCCCGGTCGCGGAGCTCCGCCTGGCGGGCGCGCACGTCGGTCTGGTGGTAGTGGAGCGCGTGGAGCGTCGCCGCGGTCGGGGACGGGACCCAGGCCGTGTTGGCGCCGGCCGCCGGGTGGTCGCCCTTGGCGGCGAGCATCGCCGCCATCCGGTCGGGGGCGGCCCACATGCCCTTGCCGATCTGCGCGTGGCCCGGGAGCCCGCAGGCCAGCCCGGCATCGACGTTGCCGTCCTCGTAGGCTCGGATCCAGGCGGTGGCCTTCATGGCATCCTTGCGGACCACCGGGCCGGCTTCCATCACCGTGTGGATCTCGTCGCCGGTCCGGTCGAGGAAGCCGGTGTTGATGAAGAACAGCCGGTCGGCGGCGGCGGCGATCGCGGCCCGGAGGTTCGCGCTGGTGCGCCGTTCCTCGTCCATCACACCGATCTTCAGGGTCCGCGGCGCCAGCCCGAGCAGCGCCTCGACCCGGCCGAACAGTTCTACCGCAAACGCCACCTCGTCGGGGCCGTGCAGCTTCGGCTTGACCATGTAGACCGAGCCGGCGCGGCTGTTGCGGAGCGGGCCGGTGCTCCTGAGATCGTGGAGCGCGATCAGCGCGGTCACCGCCGCGTCGAGCATTGTCTCGGGGATCTCGGCCCCGTCCAGCGTCACGGCGTCGGTATACATGTGGTGCCCGACATGGCGCACCAGCATCAGCGACCGGCCCGGCAGGGTCAGGTTGCTTCCGTCGGGGGCCGTGTAGGTCCGGTCCTCGGCGAGCCGCCGCTCGAGGGTGCGGCCGCCCTTGGGCAGGTGCGCGACGAGGTCGCCGCGCATCAGGCCGAGCCAGCTCCGGTAGACCGCGACCTTGTCGGCGGTGTCCACGGCGGCGACCGAATCCTCCATGTCCATGATGGTCGAGAGGGCGGATTCCAGCACCACGTCGGCGATGCCGGCCGGGTCGGTGCGGCCGATCGGGCTGGTCCGGTCGATCCGGATCTCGATATGCAGGCCGTGATGACGCAGCAGGAGGGTCTCGGGCGCCTGCGCGGCGCCGCAGAAACCCGCCAGCGCGGCGCCGTCCCGTAGGGCGGCGCTTCGGCCGCCGCCGAGATCGACAGCGAGGGCGCCCGCGGTCACGGCAAAGCCTGCGGCCTCGGCCCAGGTGCCCCCGGCCAGGGGCACGGCCGCGTCCAGGAACGCCTTGGTCCGGGCGACCACGGCGGCGCCGCGGGCCGGGTTGAAGCCCTGGCCGGGGGCGAGGTCACCGTCCTGCGGGATCGCGTCGGTGCCGTAGAGCGCGTCGTAGAGGCTGCCCCAGCGGGCGTTGGCGGCGTTGAGGGCGTAGCGCGCGTTCGAGATCGGCACCACGAGCTGCGGGCCGGCGATCTCGGCGATCTCGGCATCCACGTTCGCGGTGGTGACCCGCACCGAATCGGGCTCCGGCTGCAGGTAGCCGATCTCGGCCAGGAACGCCGCGTAGGCGGCCGGGTCGTGCGGCACGCCCCGGCGGTCGCGGTGCCAGGAATCGATATCGGCCTGGAGCCCGTCGCGCCGGTCGAGCAGGGCCCGGTTGCGCGGCGCGAGATCCCGGAGGATCGCCGCGAAGCCCGACCAGAAGTTTTCCGCGTCCACGCCCGTTCCGGGCAAAGCCTCCTCGGACAGGAAGCGGCGGAGGTCTTCGGCGACGACGAGGCCCGACATGGCGATCCCCTGGGCTGGCGCACGCTTTTGAGAAAAACTTGAGCGGCGCGTGAAGAATCTTTGATGACCCAGCGATAGAACCCTTGGCTCGCGCGAAAAAGGCGCCAAAAGGGATTTGATTCTTTCCGCGGCGTTAAGAATGCGGATCCATGCAAGACCACAGCGATCTGGAGATCTTCGCCCGGGTGGTCCGGGCCGGCAGCCTGACCCAGGCCGGGTCCGAGCTCGGCCTATCGGTGGCGGTGGTCTCGAAGCGGCTGAAGCGGCTGGAGGAGCGGCTGGCGGTGCGGCTGCTGCACCGGACCACAAGGCGGGTGGCGCCCACCGATGTCGGCCAGGAATTCTTCCAGCGGATCGCCCCGATCGTGGACGCCATCGCGGAGGCCGAGACCCTGGTGTCGCAGCGGGCCTCCCGGGCGCGCGGGACCCTGCGGGTGACGGCGCCCAGCTCGTTCGGCCGGCTGCACATCGTCCCGCACCTGAGCGCCTTCTTCGCGCTCCATCCCGACCTCGTCCTGAACCTGGAGCTCAGCGACGATTTTGAGCCGATCGTCGAGCGCGGCTACGATCTCGCGATCCGGGTCGGCACCCTGGAGAGTTCCGGGCTCACCGCCGTGCGCCTCGCCCCGGTGCGGCGGGTCCTCTGTGCGCGCCCGAGCTACCTTGATGCAGCGGGGCGCCCGGCGGGCCCCGACGATCTGCGCGGCCATGTCTGCCTCGCCACCGAGAACCAGAACCCCTGGCGGCTGGTCGGGCCGGATGGGCCCTGCACGGTCGGCGCCGCCGGGCCCCTGCGCACCCATTCCAACGAGGTGGTGCGCGAGGCGGTGATCGGCGGCCTCGGCATCGCCCTGCGCTCCACCTGGGACGTGCACGCGGAGCTGCGCAGCGGCCTGCTGGAGGTGGTGCTGCCCGCCTACACGGCGGCGGCCCCGGCGGGCATCTACGCGGTCTATCCGAGCCGCGCCTTCGTCCCGGCCAAGACCCGGGCCTTCATCGACTTTCTGAAGCGCTCCTACCGATCGAGCGCCGCCTGGCCGGAGCCGTGAGGCGCCCTGCCCGGCTCATCGGCGGGCGGCCGGATTCGTACGACGCCGGATGAGGCGCGGGTCCCCTCTCCCGTGCGGGAGAGGGACAGGGTGAGGGGTGCGACCTCTCCGGAAAGACCTGGCCCCTCACCCCAACCCTCTCCCGCACGGGAGAGGGGGCGCGTTCGGGCCTGCACACGCCGATGTTCGCACGCCTCATTGGCTTCAAGCGCTTGAAGGGACGCGCGTTTTCCTCTCCCCCTTGCGGGGAGGGGTCAGGGGTGGGGGTGGTGCCGGATCGGGCGCAGCAGTGCCTCCTGCACCACCCCCACCTCCAACTCCTCTCCGCAAGGGGGAGGAGCGCGCGTTCCGCCCGTCACGGACGACGTCCCCTGCCCTCACCCGGCCATCCGTAGCCGGCTCACTGCGCAAAATCCGGATCGGTGCGGGCCAGCATCCGCTTGAACGCCGCCCACTCGTTGTCGGGTGCGCCCTGGACGGCGATGCGATCGTAGCCGGCTGCGTATTGCCCGGCGGTCTTGGTCGCGATGGCGGCGGAGGGGCGGGTGATCGGCGCGCCGGCGGCCTGGATCGCCAGCTGCGCCCGGCACGAGCGCTCCAGGTTGTGCATCAGCTTGAACGCCTCGCCGACCGAGCGGCCGCAGGTCAGCAGGCCGTGGTTGCGCAGGACCATGACGGGCTTGTCGCCGAGATCGGCCACCAGCCGCGCCCGCTCGTCGAGGTCGAGGGCGATCCCCTCATAGGCGTGATAGGCGAGCCGGCCGGCGAACTGCATCGACCACTGGTTCAGGGCGAGCAGCCCCTCCTCCTGGCACGAGACCGCGACCCCCGCGACCGTGTGGGTGTGCAGCACGCAGATCGCGTCGTGGCGTGCGGCGTGGATGGCGCTGTGGATTGTGAAGCCGGCCGGGTTGATGCCGAGCCCCATCGGATCCTCGAGCACGCGCCCGTCGATATCGACGGTGACGAGGTTTTGCGGCGTCACCTCCTCGAAGCGCAGCCCGTAGGGATTGATCAGGAACCGGTGGCCCTCCCCCGGCAGCCGCGCCGAGATGTGGGTGTAGATGCTGTCGTCGAGCCCGAGCCGATGGATCAGCCGGTAGGCCGCCGCCAGATCGACGCGCATCGCCTGGATCGCGTCCAGGTCCGGGGCGGTGGAATGGGCGGCAGCTGCAATCATGAGACGGCTCCTGGCCGGGGGGCGGGATCGCCGACAGGGTGCACCAGAGGCCGGTGGCCGGCAATGCGTCGGCACCGATGGCCCCTGAGGCGGCTGCCATTTGGTCGATGGAGTCCGGGATTCACAAGGTCCGGGACCTTGTGCGGGTCCAGGGCGGAGCCCTGGTGTCTCGGGGCTCCGCCCCGAACCCCGCCAAAGGGCTTGCCCTTTGGGAACCCTTTTTCGGCCCGTTCCTTGACAATGTTCCTATTTTGTGCTCATGGTCTCTCGCCCGCCGCGACGCGTCGTGAGACGTCTCGGGGCGCCGGTCCGGTCAGCCGCCGGGTCGGCGGCGGTGGGCCGGTGCCTGCGTCTGCCGTCGGCTGCGGCAGGCCCGGGCGCGGGAACACGACACCCCCCGGCTCGGGCTGGGCGGCGGCCGGCGGAGGAAATGCCAAAGGCTGCTCAGAGGCCAGAGGGCGACCCTGTCCTGGGCGGTGCGGCGGTTCTGCGGCGCTCTCTACTACGAGGGGGCGTGCGACGAAGGCTCGCTCGGAAGCGCTGAGGGGCGATGAGCACCTCGGGACTGGAACTTAGCGCAGGCGGGTTCCCGCGTGACGGACACCGGACGAAAAGACGGATGCGGTGACCCGGCCGGCCTGTTGGCGGCGGGGCCTCCGATCCGCGGGACGCCGGGAAGCCGGCTCTTTGTGCAACGTTGCGTTCGGGCTTCGCGGCGTCCCGCGTCACCCCGGTTGCGACTGGGTTCTTGGGCCATGCCCTCGGCGGTTTTCCGCGCGGGGCCGATGAACTGTGTCGAACGCCGGTGAGACCCACGTCTCCCCGAACCAACCCCCTCATCCTGAGGTGCCGAAGCGGAGCGAAGGCCTCGAAGGAGCCCTTCAGCCAGCCGCGCGATCCCTGGAGGGCTCCTTCGAGGCCGCTGCGCGGCACCTCAGGATGAGGGGGATGGATGGGATGGGGGAGCCGAACCCCCGCTCAGAACGTCCCGGGATAGGCCCCGCCATCCATCAGCAGGTTCTGGCCGGTGATGAACCCGGCGTGCTGGCTGCACAGGAACGCGCAGGCGGCGCCGAACTCGTCCGGGCGGCCGAAGCGGCCTGCGGGGTTGTCGCGCGCTCGCGCTTCCAGGAAGGCCTCGACGCTGGTGCCGGCCTTGACGGCGCCGGCGGCGGCGTTGCTGCGGATCCGGTCGGTGTCGAACGGGCCGGGCAGGAGGTTGTTGAGCGTCACGTTGTGCCGCACCGTCTGGCGGGCGAGGCCGGCCACGAAGCCGGTCAGCCCCGAGCGGGCGCCGTTGGACAGGCCGAGATGCGCGATGGGCGCCTTCACGGCCCCGGAGGTGATGTTGACGATCCGGCCGAATTTTCGCGCGATCATGCCGTCGACCGTTGCCTTGATGAGGGCGATCGGCGCCAGCATGTTGGCGTCGAGCGCCCGGATCCAGGCGTCGCGGTCCCAGTCGCGAAAATCCCCCGGGGGCGGCCCGCCGGCATTGGTGACCAGGATGTCGGGCTCCGGGCAGGCGGTGAGCGCGGCGTCCCGGCCGGCCTCGGTGGCAATGTCGCCCACCACGACGGTCACCGCGGCGCCGGTCTCCCGGCGGATGGCCTCGGCGGTCGCCTCCAGGGTCTCGGCGGTCCGGGCCGTGATCGTCACCGCGACGCCCTCGCGGGCGAGCGCCAGGGCGCAGCCTCGGCCGAGACCCTTGCTGGCCGCGCATACGAGCGCCCGGCGCCCGCTCAAACCCAGATCCATGGATGCCTCCGAGAATTGACCCGCGCCGCAAGGGCGTCGGCGGGAGTGATAACGCGCCGGGCGTGCGGGCGGCACCCGGGCTCCGGCCCGCGAGATCCGCAACAACGGGCGGCTGATCTGTCGAATCATCCGGAAGAATTACTGAACCCGATGCGACGTGCGCGATTGACCAGTCATGGAGGTGACCATGACGACACTAAGAGCTCCTGTTGTCGGAGTCCTGCTCTATATCGTCTCGGCCGGACTGGCCGTCGCGCAGCCGGCCGTCACCGGAACCGGCGGCGATCCGCTCACCACCGAGAAGGCGCCGAACACCACGGCGCTCGGGCAGACCAAGCCGCCGAGCCGGGACGCCAGTCCCGCCGCGACCAAGCCGATCGAGCGCCGGACGCCGCGCCAGGCCGCGGACGCCGCGATCAGCACCCGGATCTGCATCGGCTGCCGGCCGGACCCCGGCACCACCGGCTCCCTGCCGGGCACCACCTCCTCGGCCGCCCCGGCCGTGGGCAAGAGCGACGTCAAGCTCGACGAGCTTCGGACCCTGGCCGCGCCCTCGCAGCAATCCGACCTCGACACCCTGCACTTGGCCTCCGCGCATCGCGAGCAGGCGCGTTCGGCGCAGGAGAAGACCGACGGCCTCTGGCAATCGTGGCTGGTCTCGGTCTGCGACGGCTGCGGCGATCAGAAGCCGGCCCGGGCCCTGCGCATCGAGGATTGGCCGGACCGGAAGGCCGCCGCCACGGGCCCGGCCGACCGCAGGGCGGCGCCAACCTGGGTGCGGACCGCCGACACCCATCCGCACCGGAGCCTCGCGGCCGATCTCTCGCCGGACAACATCACCGGGATCCGCCGCATGCCCTGAACGGGCCCGCGGCGGGATCACCAGGTGCGCAGGTCGCGGGGCGGCGTGGCGTCCGGCATCTCGTCCAGGGCCGGGGCGACGAACCCGGCCCAGAGCAGGGCGGCGACGCCGGTCAGGAGCGGCGCGGTGATGCTGAGAACGAGGCTGAGGGTCACGGCGGCCTGCGCGATCGACAGTTTCGAATTGCCCGAATGTCGTAATCATCGCCGGGAAGTGTTGGTTTGACATTAAGATAATCGGTCGTTTTGACAGTCTGTCCCGTCATCGCGGGGGCAGAAAAGCAATCCCGCGCATGATCGGGGCCGGCGGCGCGGCGCAGGCATGCGGCATCCCCGGTCCCCGCTGCGGCGGTCCGTGTCGTTGGACGGCGGAGATGGGGAAATCGAAGGCGCGTCGGCGGCGCAGGCTCTGCGAGCGCCCTGCCCGCTCGGGCCGTGGCGCCAGATTCCCGGAGCGGTTGAGCCGGGGGTACCGGCGAAGCGGGCGAGCAAAGCTCCCCCTCCCGCCTCGCCGGTACTGACCAGCGCGGGGGTTACGCAAGTCAGTAATCTTCGTCTAGCATCCGCGCTATGGACTCGCCAATCAGCGGTTTATACCGAGCGATATAACACAGTTCGCTATTGGCGGATTCCTGTACTGCGTTGAGATGGCTTCATGGCGACCCTTCTTGCGGATCCGTTCGGCCGTCAGCTGTTGAGCCTGCTCACCGCGGATTACGGCCTGCCCGGCGATCCGAGGCGGCGGGTCCTCCGGCACGAGCTGCAGCAGCTTCAGCTGCGCGCCGAGGCCCGGAACGCGTCGCGCTCGGTGCGGATGGCGATCCGCGCGGCGCTCTCGGCCCTCCGGGCGGAGTTCCCGGTCCCCTGCCCCTGCCCCGTCGTCCCGGCGCCGGTCGGGGCCGAGCGCCTCACCGGCGAAGGCGAGGCGCGGCCTGCCCTGTGAGGTGCGGGGTCGTCACGGCAATCGGCACTCTTCATCGGGCTGTTACAACCGGGATCTAGAGGCATGCTGGTGACATCATCTGGGGAGCAAAGGCAGATGCCGGCCCATTATTGTATTAACCCGCTCGATCCTTATGCCGAGCAGGAAGTGCTGGTCACTTACGACGATCAGCGGCCTTTCGTGGCGATCCGGTCGGCGATCGACGAGGACGGCTACGACATCCTGGCGGACCTGTCGGAGGAATGCGTCCGGAACCTGCAGCTCGAGATCGCCGTGTATCACGGCCATATCGAGCCCTATGCCTGGGCGCAGCACGCGGTCGACGTGGTGGCCGCTCCGGCGGCCTCGTGATCCCGGCGCGGCCGCGTCAGGGCCGGGTCGGCTCGGCGGCGAGCGTCCCGAACTCGCTGACCATGCATTCGTGCATGCGCCGCAGCCACATATGCGCCTCCGTGGCGCGGGCTTCCGCCCGGTCGGCGCGCTCGGCCGCCAAGCGGGTCTGCTCCTCGGCGCGTTCCGCGCGGGCGACCGCCTCGCGCATCGTCGCCTCGGCATGGCGGGCCCGGTCCTCGGCCGCCCGCGCCGCCGCGTCCGCGTCCCGCACGGCACGCTGCGCCTCCCGGACCGAGTCCCGCGCGCGCTTCTGCATCTCGCGGACCCGGGCCGCGACGCCCCGGACGGCCAGCAGGGAGGCCGACCAATCCTCGTCCTCCGCGGCCGCGGCGCTGTCGGTTCCGGAGAACAGCGCGACCACCCGGTCGACCGGCTCGCTCTCCGGGGGCAGCGCGTGCGCGCGGGCCGGGCTGCTGCTCATGCGGCGGCCTGATCGGTCAGGTCCGAGAACTCCGACATGATCGCATCCTGGACCCGCGCCAGCCATTCCTCGGCGTGCCGCGCGCGCTCCTCCGCGGCCCGGGCGCGGGCCTCGGCAGACTTCGCGCGCTCTTCGGCGGCCATGACCTGCGCCTCGGCGCGAACCTGCGCATCCCGCGCCTGAACTTCGGCGATCCGCGCGCGCTCGTTCGACGCGGTGATGTCGTCGCGGACCCGCTCCAGCACGTGCTCGATCCGCTCCTCGCGCTCCCGGGCCTGCGCCTCGATCTCGCGCGCCTGGCGGGCCGCCGCCTGCACCCGGTGGATCAGCGCATCCCAATCCTGCGGCATTGATTGCGGCGTCGGCGGCTGGGTCTGCTCGTTCAGCGAGGAGACGACCCGCAGGACGTTGCCGAGATTGGCCTCGGGGGCGGCATTCGGCTCGCGCTTCGATTTGTCGGCGGTGCGGAAGCGCGGATCGTTCAACAGCCGCTGCAGCTCGCTCACGGGGTGTCCTCTCCCTGTCGGTAGACCTTGGAGACGATTAAACTGATCGTAATGATTAACAAAGCGTTAAAAACAAGTCCACCAGGTGGGGGTTTGTTAACACAGGCTACACACGATGCTGGAATTCAGGCGTCCTGATCGGAGCGCGGCGGAGGCATCCGCGACACCGGAAGGCCCGACCTTCCTGCCAACCGCGGAACTGTATGCAGCGCTGCCGGCTTCCCTCAGACGGAATGACCCGGGAGGAACAGCCTGATGCGGAACGGTGCCCAGGATCACGGCCCGACCGCTGCCGGTTCGGATCAGGACTCGGCGCGCGGGTTCGCCGATACCTTGCGCGATCAGGCGCGGGGCTACGCGGCCAAGCGTCAGGCGGATGCGGCCCGCGTCGTCTCGGATGTCGGCGACGCGATCCGGGATACCGGCGCCGGCTTCGACGGGCTGCCGCAGCTGAAAGCCTTCTTCGATCAGGCCGCCCTCGGGGTCGACGGGCTGGCCGAGGATATCGGCCGCCGCTCCTTCGGTGAGATGTACGACGAGGTCCAGGCCGCGGCCCGGCGTCGTCCGGCTCTAACCGCGGCCGCCGCCATGCTGGCCGGCTTCGCGCTCTACCGGCTGATCAACGCACCCGGGATCCGGCCGGTCCCGCGCTCCCGGGCCCTGGTCCCGGTCGATGTCCTGCCGACGCCGGATATCTGAGCGCGGCCGCGACGCCGTCTCCCGCTGAACCGCCCCGCGTCGGCGACGCGCAAACCCGGAGGACAGGATGGCCGAACCCGGCATACGCAGCATCCCGACCCTGGTGGGCGATGCGGTGCGCGAATTGCGCGACCTCGTCGCCGACGAGCTGGCTCTGTTTCGCGCCGAGATGGCGCAGGGCGTCCACCGGATCTCGCTGGGCCTCGGCCTGCTGCTCGCGGCGGCGGTCCTGGCCATCGCCGGCCTGTTCACCCTGCTCCTGGCCCTGGTGAAGGGCATCGCGGTCCTAGTGCAGTCGGACGCCCTGGCGGCGCTGATCGTGGGCGGCACCTTCCTGCTGCTCGCGCTGGTGCTGGGGCTCTACGGGCGGAGCAGGGCGTCGCTGGCGGGCCTTGAGCCGACCCGGACGGGACGGCAGATCAGGCAGGACGCACGGGTTCTCACGCATCGTCCCGGACCCGATATCCGGGACGATGCGTGAGACCCAGGATCGTGCATCATTCCGAAGGCCGGAAACCGCCTTCCGCGGTGATGCTGTGACGGAACGTAGGACACCATGAGCAACGCAGCCGACGAACTCGAGCAGGATGTGGAGGCGAGCCGCGGGCGGCTGGATCGCACGCTGGGCGACCTGCAATCCCGTTTCCAGGGGCCCGGCATCCCCCGGGATCTCGCCGACCTCAAGCGGTCGGGACAGGCCGCCGGCGAGGTGGTCGAGCGCTTCGTCGCGGATGTGCGCGTGAACCCGGTGCCGGCCCTCCTGATCGCCGCCGGGCTCGGCCTGCTGGTCTACGACGTGGTCCGGTCGGTGCGCCGGCGTCCGGCCGCCTCTTATGCGGCAGCGGATCGGGACCTCGCGGAGAACCAGCCGGACCGGATGCAGGCGCGGCTCGACGAAGGCCTGGAGGAGAGTTTCCCCGGGAGCGATCCCGTCTCGGTGCGGATCACCAAGTAGCGCCCCTCGGCTCTTCAAGCCCGGGCGCCTTCGGCCGCCGCGGATACCGGTCGAGTATTGGTTCTCGATCCGAGAACGATGAGGTCTTTCGAAAAGGAGACTTTCAATCCGCGCCGGATCGTACGGTCATCGGGCGCGGCTTTCGCTCGATCAGGGAACACGACTGCCGCCGAACCGGTATCCACTTCGGTGGCACGCGTCTGGGAGGCGAAGGGGACCCCGCATGATCGAGATGGACCCCGGCGAGATGGACCCCGGGATGGACGCGGAGACGGATCCCAAGACGACCAAGATGCCCGAGGTCCTGCGTCTGGCGACGGCGCTGGCCGAGCAGATGCTGGCCGCGCAGATCATGGGTCGCGCGATCTCGCCGGAGCAATTCACCGCCCTGGTGAGCGCCGCCCGGCTGCTTCAGGACAACGACGTGCCCTGGCCGCCCCTCGTGCAGGAGGTCGTCCAGGAACTGGCCGAGCGCTTGGACGCCGCCGGACCCAAGCCCGACGGCGCGGCCTGACGCGCGCTGCGGATCGGTGTCGGAACACGCGTCGCGGCGGGACGCGAAGCCCTTGGCGGTCGCGTGACGCTCCCGTCCCGACCGCCCACCGAACCGGTGTTACAGATCGAGATCGACCCATGTGGTATCTCTACGGCTTCGTGCTGCTGGCCGGCGTCGCCAACGCCGTCCAGGCGGGGCAGAACGGGGCGCTCTCGAAGGGCCTGGCCGAATCGCTGACCGCCGGCCTCGTGGTGGCGGCCGGCACCGCCACCTGCATCCTCGTGGTCGGCCTCCTCTCCGGCAAGCTCGCCTGGCCGACCGCGACTCAGGCGCTGGCCGTACCGTGGTGGGGGTGGTTCGGCGGCATCCTGGGCGGCTGCATCATCCTGGCCCAGTTCATCGTGGCGCGTCAGATCGGGGCGGCACCGTTCCTCGGCCTCCTGGTCACCTCGGGCGTGGTTACCTCGATCGTGCTCGACCATTTCGGCTGGGTCGGCTTCGAGACCCATCCCGCCAGCCTGTGGCGGATCCTCGGCGGTGTCCTGATGGTCGCCGGCGTCGCCCTCGTCGCCGCCTTCTGACCGAGACGCGGCGCGACGGCCGGCACCGGCCGGAACACGCCCACCTGTGCGGGGTTGGCCAATACACGCACAAGGAGAACGCGATGCTGACGGGTGGTTTGCTGTGGCTGATCGGGGTGCCGATCCCCGTCCTCATCCTGATCTGGTTCTTCTTCCTGCGCGGCCGATAGCGCCGCCTCGATCGTCGCGACGGTCCGGCGCCGAGTCAGGATTTCAAAAGGGCGTCGATTGTTTGCGGGGGGCCGGGCAGAGACCTGCACATCTCAGGGGCTCCGCCCCTGAGGACCCCGCTCAAGGGCCACAGGCCCTTTGGAAACCCATGATGTTCGGTCGCGCCCTATCCGATCGCCGCCGGGTGGGGTTTCGGCTCGCCCTTGTAGTGGCGCGGGATCAGCGGGCAGCCATCGTGCACGCGGAAATGCGACAGCGATGAGCGGCGCACCGCGGTGTAACCGCCCTGGATCATCAACCGCCCGAAACAGGCCGGACAGCGCTTGAGGGCATCGCGATGGCGAGCCTGCGCCTCATCGACCGTCATGGCCACCCAGGCCCCCTCGACGGAGACTTCGCAGGTCGGGATTCCGGGTTTCTCCATCGCGCGACGATGCCGCCCGGCGGCGCTCCGCGCCAGCGCAGGCGCGCCACAGCAAGCCGCCGACCGACAGGATGTTGTGCCGCAAAGCGTCGCAGTATCCCCGTGTTCACGCGCCGCCGCGGAACTGGCCCACCCGGTCTCGGTGCCATCCGGCGCAAGTCGTCCGCCGGATGACGCGTCGCGGTCTCCCCTTCAGGAGGTCGATTTATTCTGTCCAGCTTGTGTCTTGATACACAGCAACACGCGACGGATATGGTTGCGCAGCTTGTCTTTACTGTCTGAAGCCGCTTCGGTTCTCTTGGCAGAATCCGGTTTATCACACGTCGACATGGCAAGTGCCCCAAGCAAGGAGCGCCACCTCAGCGGGCCTTTGGGCCTTGGTTCGGAAGGCGATCGCCAAAAGCTTTAATGGATCGTCTCGCCAAAATCTCGACATAATTGCAACTCGGCCGGCGAATTCAGGTTTGAGATATTTTAAGGTTTATCGTTGTTTTTGAATGCTGCTGTGCCGTTACGCACTACGTAGCCGAATGCATGGGCTCTCCCCGGAGGGCTTCGATCAGGGGGGACGTTCTAAGTGGCTGAACGCTTCTACTTCGACATCGAGAACGGCAAGGAGTCGATCCGTGACGAGGAGGGCGTCGAGGCCGACGGCTTGGAGGAGGCCTTGACCGAGGCCCGGAGCGTGATCCGCGAGCTGGCCGATGAATTGGCCGCCGCCGATCCCGATGAGGCCTGGACGATCGTCGTGCGAGACGCGTCCGGATTGTCGGTCGGGCGCCTGCCGATCAAGAAATAGGATCCGCGCCCCCCATCCGCCGGATCGAGAAGCCCGCCTCGGCCGATAGGCCGTCCGCGGCCGGGGGCGCGTCAAAAATGCCCGGCCCGGCGGCGGATCTTGGCCGCAGGTTCGGGGACTGATGGAGCATGTGGTATCTCTATGGACTCACAATTCTCGCCGGGCTCGCGAACGCGGTCCAGCCCGGCCAGAACGCGACGCTGTCGAAATCCCTCGGATTGCCGATCACCGCCGCGTTGCTGACGCTGCTGATCAGCACGGCCGCCCTCCTCGTCGGCGGACTGGCGATCGGCAAGCTCGAGATGCCGAGCGGGCAACAGCTGGTGCAGGTGCCCTGGTGGGCCTGGCTCGGCGGGTTCCTCAGCGTCCTGCTGATCCTCGCCCAGCTCTACGCGTCGCCCTCCATCGGTGCCGCGTCGTTCCTCGGCATCATCGTGACGGTAGGCGTGGCCGCCTCGATCGTGCTCGACAATTACGGATGGGTCGGCTTCGCCGTGCACCCGGCGAGCCTGTGGCGGATCCTCGGCGCCGTCCTGATGACCGTGGGCGTGGCGATGGTGGCCCTGTTCTGATCGGCGGCGGCTTTCAAGCCGGGTCGCTCTCGGCGACGGCCTCGGCCGCGTACCGGGCACGTCCGGGGCCGTCCCCCGCCGTGCCGGTGCGGGCGCACCACGTCGCGAAGGCTTCGGGCTCGATCGGCACGCGCACGACTGCGACGCCGCTGCGCTGCACCTCGCGCTCCATCTGCTCGGTGGCGATCCGCCAGGTCTCGTAATGCGGGGGCAGCTTCGCCCCGTCGGCGAGGCCGGCTCGGAGCGCCTCGTAATGCTCCGGGGCGTACCAGGGCAGGCCCACGCGGCGCGGACGGGTCATCGGAGATTCGCACCGGTGAGGGAGGGCGGGCTCGGCACCGATCGCCCCTCGACCGGTCTCGCCGGCATCAACGGCGGAGCCCGGCACTTGGTTCTGATTCGGAAACGACGCCCGCTTGCGCCGGATCGGTGCGCACGTCGTCGGCGGGCGCTCCAGCTCACGGACGCGGCCCGGGGCTTCGCATCGGCCGCGAAGCGCCGGTCGGTGCTCAGCGACGGCGCGGAGCCATGGTGTGGAAGCGCACCTGCGGGGAAAACAGCTCCCCCTATGCACGAACCGGCCGCATCCGGGCGGTTGTCGGCCGTATCGGTCGCCCCTAAGTCAGCCGCGCGGGATCGCGATGGCGTCGCGGCCCTGCCGCCCTTCCCAAGGGTGTCTCCTCCCAAGACTTCGGGCCGCCCCCTCGGGGGTGGCCTTTTTTGTCTTCGCGGTCGGATCGACGGGCCCCTACTCGGTGGCCTCGGCGGTATGGGCGATGGTGCCGCTGCGCCCGAAGGACTCGTCGGCGGCCTGCCTCAGCTCTCTGCGGGCGACGACGTCCGCCAGAGCCAACAGGCCGCCCATCAGCGCCAGGACCAGGGCAACACGACGAAGGAGCGGTCGAGTGGACATGAGCGGCATCCAGGGACGCCGACGTGTCTAGCAGAGGCTCCGGCGGGCGGCTGCCGCTCCCGGGTCACAGTGGGTACGGAATGCGAACGCCGGCTGCGCGAAGAGTGCGGATACGTGCGCTCCCAGCAGGCGTCAGAGGCGATCCGACCGGGGTGGCGGGGCGTCATCGTCCTCATCGTCGTTGTCATCCGGTGGGGGCGGTCCCCGGCGACGGGGCGGCGGCATGCCGTCGTCATCGGCCTCGGGCGGCGGCGGGCGGAGCCGATTCGGTGGCGGCGGCCGATCGAGATCTGCGCCGGGGGGTGGAGGCGGTCGCCGCTCGTCATAGGGCTGGGCGCCCGCGCCGGCGGTCGCGAGGACCAGCAGGGCGGCGCCGGTGAGGAATGCGCGCATGGAGCCTCCATCGAGCTGCCCAACGGGGCATGGCTTCCCGTGAACGCATGGTGGGTCGCGGGGTTACATCCGCGTTCGGAAGCGGGGGGGCGGCGCTGTCGCCCTTCGGCCACAGGTGCGCCTCGATCGCGGCCCCCCGCGCAACCGATGTTCGGCCGCGGCGTTGTCGCGCTCGGCTCAGTATTGCCCGAATGATGCTTGGCGGACCGAAGATATTTACCGATGGTTTACTATGCTGCGCCGCGTCATGGCCGGGCGGTGTGTCCGTAAAACTACAGCTTTTCTGGCGACGGATTGGTAGTCATGGCGTCAGATGTCACGCCCTGGATTTCCCCACATGACCAAGCTCCTCGCCTCCCTGGCCGCGTTTACCGCCCTCACCGGCGCAGCTGCCGCCGCCGACCTGCCGCGCCGCGCCGCCCCGCCGCCCGTGTTCACCCCCGTGCCGGTGTTCACCTGGACCGGCGCCTACTTCGGTATCAACGCCGGCTACGCCTTCGACGCCAGCAGCCGCTCGAACAACTCGACCTTCGGCGTGCCCTTCCCCTACGCCGCCCCCGGCACCACCGCCACCTTCAGCAACCGCAGCCAGGATGGCTTTTCCGGCGGCGCCCAGGTCGGCTACAACGTCCAGTTCACCCC
>NZ_FOTK01000059.1 GCF_900114535.1 Methylobacterium pseudosasicola
CCAAGGTCCGATGGCATGCGCCCATCTCTCGCCAAGGTGACAGCCGAGAAGGCAGCGCGGCGGCAGGCGATGGGTCGCCGAGACCTATCCTTCCTTCACGGATCCCAAGTTTCCGCAGACGCTTCAGCCCCCACCCTGTCATCCCGGGGCGCCGCAGGCGAGCCCGGGATCCAGATCCGCCGACGGCGCAAGTCGTTGATCCGACACTGGTTCTGGATCCCGGGCTCCGCTTCGCGGCCCCGGGATGACGGGGTTGTTTTCAGGACGGCCTCTGCAAAGACCAGGGATCGCCGGCCAAGCGGGACGGTCCGATGCCGATTGCCGCCGCAAACACCTTAAAAGGGCTGGTCCGAGACCTTTTGCGGGTGCAGGGTGGAACCCTGCAAGCTTCAGGGGCTCCGCCCCCGAACCCCGCCAAAGGGCTGAGCCCTTTGGAAACCCGACCTTTCAGCCACGATTCGGGGCGGGTGACGCGCGGCATCGGTACGCCTAACCTGCGCCCATGCGCGTCTTCCACACCGCCGACTCCGCCCGGCACGATCCCGAACGCTACCTGCGGCGCGGCACGCCGATCCCGCATCCCGAGCAGGCGTCCCGCTACGCCATCCTGCACGCCGCGGCCCGGGACGGCGGCCACGCCCTCGCGGAGCCCGCCGATCACGGCCTCGACCCGATCCGGGCCGTGCACGATCCCGGCTACGTCGCGTTCCTGGCCGAGGCTTGGGATCGCCGGGCGGAGATCCCGGGTATCGCCGACGAGATCCTCACCGGCAGCTTCGCCCGGCCGCAGATGCACCGCACGCCCACCGGCCTGCTCGGGCGCGTCGGCCTCTACACCGCCGATACCTCGACGCCGATCCGGGCCGGGACCTGGGCGGCGGTCTACGGCACGGCGCAATGCGCCGTCGCAGCCGCCGATGCGGCCCTGGAGACGGGCCACGCCTACGCCCTATGCCGGCCGCCCGGCCACCACGCCTACGCGGATTCGACGGGCGGCTTCTGCTTCCTCAACAACAGCGCGATCGCGGCGGAGCGGATGCGGGCGGCCAGCGGCGGCCCCGTGGCGATCCTCGATATCGACGTGCACCACGGCAACGGCACCCAGGGGATCTTTTATACGCGCGGCGACGTGCTCACGGTCTCGGTCCACGCGGACCCGTCGGACTATTTCCCGTTCTATGCCGGCTATGCCGACGAGATCGGGGCAGGAGCCGGAGCCGGCCTCAACCGCAACCTGCCGCTGCCGCCGGGCTCCGGCGACGCGCCCTGGCTCGCAGCCGTGGAGGCCGGGCTCGCGACGATCGCGGCGTTCAAGCCGCGGGGGCTGGTGGTGGCCCTGGGCCTCGACGCCGCCGCGGACGACCCGATCGGCGTGCTCACGGTGACCCGGGCGGGCTTCGCCGGGGCGGCGCAGCGGATCGCGCGCGCCGGGCTGCCCACTGCGATCGTCCAGGAGGGAGGCTACCTCTGCTCGGCCTTGCCGGAGAACCTGACCGCCTTCCTGGCGGCCTTCGACGCGGCGCGCTGACAGGCGCCTTGCAGGATGCCCCGTCCTTCAATATAGTGAATATAACTACTTTAAGGTGCGGCCATGGACGAGGCTATCCCGGCGGCGGAAGCCAACCGCAAGTTTTCGCTCCTGATGCGCGGCGTTCGTGACGGCAACAGCTACGTCGTGACCAGCCACGGCCGGCCGGTCGCCCGGATCGTCCCCGCGGGCGAACGCGATGGCGTGGCCTCCGGCGCGCGGGCGACGCTGCTGTCGCGTCTCCAACGTCAGCCGGTGGTCCAGGCCGGGCCCTGGACGCGCGAGGCGCTTCACGAGGACGAGGGTTGAAGGTCGCCCTCGATACCAACCTCCTCGCCTACGCGGAGGGGGTCAACGATGCGGTGAAGCGCGACCGCGCTATCGACTTGCTGCGCCGCTTGCCGCAGGACGCCGCGATCATCCCCGTCCAAGTACTGGGCGAGTTGTTCAACCTTCTGGTCCGCAAGGCCGGACGGTCGCGCACGGAAGCCCGGGATGCCCTTCTGGGCTGGCGGGACGCGTTCGGGATCGTCGCCACGACACCGGAGGTGATGCTGGCCGCCTTCGACCTGGCGACGGATCACCGTCTCGGCATCTGGGATGCGGCCATCCTGTGCGCCGCCGCGCAGGCCGGTTGCCGGCTGCTCTTGTCCGAAGACCTCCAGGACGGCTTCACCTGGAACGGGGTGACGATCGCCAACCCCTTCGCGTCACCGCACCACCCGCTGCTGGATGCCATGCTGGCAGGAGGAGCGGAGCTGGGCTGAACCCAGCAGCCCCTCCCGATTCCCAGAGAGGGGCTGGGTCGCGAATCCTAGTCCTCGTCGTCCTCGTCCTGATTCCGGCCCTTGAGCTTGGCGAAGACGGAATCGGCGTCGATCCGCTCCTCGCGGCCGCCATGCTCGGCCGTCTCCTCGGGTTCGGGCGCCGTCGAGACCTCGGTGGGCAAAAGCGAGGCGCCGGACTCGGCCGCCAGCGCCGCCGGGCGGTCGGCCGCCGCGCGCTGGACCTCGAAATCGAGGTTGATCTGGGTGGTCAGGCCCAGGGTCACCGGATCCATCGGCTGGAGCGAGCCGGAATTCCAATGGGTGCGCTCGCGGATCTGCTGGATCGTCGACTTGGTGGTGCCCACCAGGCGGATGATCTGCGAATCCTTGAGCTCGGGGTGGTTGCGCAGCAGCCACAGGATGGCGTTGGGCCGGTCCTGGCGGCGGGAGAGGGGGGTGTAGCGCGGTCCCTTGGTGGTGCGCTTCACCTCCGGCAGCTTCACCTTCGAGACGGCGGGCTTGAGCTTGTAGTGCGGCGCCTTCTGGGCCTTCTCGATCTCGTCGCGGGTGAGCTGGCCGGTGGAGACCGGATCGAGCCCCTTGATGCCGGCCGCGACCTCGCCGTCGGCGATGCCCTTCACCTCGAGCGGGTGCAGCTTGCAGAAGTCGGCGATCTGCTCGAAGGCCAGGGAGGTGTTCTCGACCAGCCAGACGGCGGTCGCCTTCGGCATCAGCGGACCCTGGGACATGTGCTCTCGTGCTCCGGCCTGGCGGGACGGGGGCCGGGCACCGGGCCGCGGGCTCCGGATGCAGATCCGGAAGTCCCGTCTCACGCTGTCGAATGGGGATGGCTCACTATAGGGCCGCCCGGGGTGGGGCGCAATCGCGGGTTCGGCGGTTCGCGGTCGCTAGGCGCCGATTAACCGGCGCACGAGGCCGGGCTACAAACCGGATGTGAGCCTGACCGACTCACCCGCGAAGGCCGCACGCGGCCGGTTGCGGCCGGGAGTGCAGAGGATGGTCATCCTTCTGGCAGTCTCCAGAAAAGCAGACGGCGAGTGGAGCTTCCAACTCCGCCTCGCCGTCCACCCGCTGTTCTGGAGTTGGCTAAACCCTAACGGGTAATTGCCAGGGATCGGCGGTAGCCCCCGCCGGTCCCACTCTCGAATATAGCGTGGCCCGGAACAGGCAACAACGTCCGCACAGAGGGCCAGGGCGGCCTACTTCCCCGGCAGCCCGTGCACGATCGGGAAGAACGTGTCCTTCCAGTCCTTCGGCTCGGCCTTGATGGTCTTCATCGCGTAGAAGTGCCGGGCCTGGAGCATGATTCCGTACGGGGTGGTGGAGAAATTGGTCCCCGGCTCCTTCATGATCGCCACCAGCGTCTCGGCGGGGGTCTTCTCGTTCGTGGCCGCGATGTAGTCCTTGGCCGCCTGGAGCGGGTCCTTGGCGATCTCGGCATTCGCCTCGTCGATGGCGGCCACGATCGCGGCGGCGAGCTTGGGGTTGCGGGTGAACCAGCCGGTGCGGGCGTAGAAGATCGCGTTGCTCACCGGCTCGCCGACCAGCTCGTAGGAGTTGAGCACCGCGTGGATCGCCGGATCCTGCAATTCGCGCTGCTGGAACGGCGGCAGCGAGAAGTGGCTGTTGACCTCGTTCTGGGGGCTGGCGAGGGCCGCCACCGCGTCGGGATGGCCGAGCTGGACGGTGAGCGGGTCGAGCCGGGTCGCCCCGTCCGGCCCGAACGCCTTCTTGGCGGCGATCTGGAGCAGCACCGCTTGGGACGAGACCTTCACGGAGGGCAGGGCGATCTTGTCCTTGCCGGAGAAGTCGCTGAGCGTCTTCACGGCCGGGTTGCGGGTGAGCAGCAGCATCGGCGTCGAGCCGACGCCGCACAGGCCCTTCACGTCGCCGCGGGTGCGGTCGTTGAGCAGCAGCATGTTGGTGGAGCCGCTGTCGACGATGTCGATGTTGCCCGACAGGAGCGCGTCGTTGCCGGCCGCCCCGCTGGTCAGGTTCACCCACTCGACCGTGACGTCGCCGAGGCCGGCCGCCTTGGCCTGCTTCTCGATCAGCTTGTGCTGCTCGGCGAGCACCGCCGGCAGGTAGACGAAGCCGGGCTGCCGGCTGATCCGGACCTTGGCATCGTCGGCCCGGGCGGGGGTGGTGAACGGGGCGGCGAGCACCAGCCCGGCCAGCAGCAGGGCGGCAGGCCCGCCCCGGAAGAGGCGGCGGCAGATCCCCGGACTCGCAACCGCCCGCGACGCTCGCACCATGTCGATCCTCCCTACCGCCCGCCGGCTTCATGGCCGGATCCGGGCTTTATTGACGGCGAGTGGACAGGGTCAGGCCAATCAGCGCAAGGCCCGCGGCGGTCTTCACGGCACGGTAACGGTAACGTTGCACACTCTCTCCGCGTAAAATTTTCGTCCCGGGGGCGGCTTCATGAAGATCGGCATCGGGGCGAAGCTCCACACCATCACGGCCACCGCGCTGGTCGGCGTCGCCGTGGTCTCGGGCATCGGCCTGCTCAACCTGAAATCGCAGGTCGAGCAGGACCGCATGGCCAAGACCCGCAACCTGACGGACGTGGCCTACGGGGTGGCCGCCTATTTCGAGGGCGAGGAGCGGGCCGGGCGGCTGTCGCGGGCCGATGCCCAGGGCGCGGCGATCCGGGCCGTGAAGACCCTGCGCTACGACGCCCAGGAATATTTCTGGATCAACGACATGCAGCCCCGCATGGTCGCCCACCCGATGAAGCCCGAGCTCGAAGGCAAGGACCTCGCCGGGGTGCAGGATCCCACCGGCAAGTACCTGTTCCGCGACTTCGTCGATCTCGCCAAGAAACAGGGCCAAGGCTTCGTCGATTATTACTGGCCCAAGGCCGGATCCGACGCGCCGGTCCCGAAACTGTCCTACGTGCGCGGCTTCGCCCCGTGGGGTTGGGTGATCGGCACCGGCATCTATGCCGACGACACCGCCGCGATCCTGTGGAACGCGGCTTGGCGGGCAGCGGCCGGAATGCTGGTGGTGATCGGGCTGATCGCCCTGCTGGCGGCTTTGATCGGCCGCCGGGTGACGCGACCGCTCCTGGCCCTGAACCAGGCCATGCACCGCCTCGCGGCGGGCGACACCGCCGCCGCGGTGCCGGAGCGCGGGCGCAGCGACGAGATCGGCACGATGGCCGGCGCCGTGCAGGTGTTCAAGGACGCGCTGATCGCCAAGGCCGAGGCGGATGCCCGCGCCGCCGACGATGTCGAGGGCGCCGCCCGCCGGGCCGCTTCCCTCGACCGCCTGACCCGGGCGTTCGAGACCCGGGCGAGCGACCTGAGCCGGGGCCTCGCGGCGGCGGCGTCCGAGCTCGAAGTCACCGCCCAGGCGATGACCGCCACGGCCGCCCGCGGCACCGAGCGTTCGGGCGCGGTCACCGCCCAGGCGGCCGGGACGTCGGCCGACGTCCAGACCGCGGCGGCGGCCACCGAGGAGATGTCGGCCTCGGTCCAGGAGATCGCCGGGCAGGTGCACCGCACCTCGGAGATCGCCGGGCGGGCGGCCGAGACCACCCGCCAGGGCGAGGCGACCGTGCGGGCGCTCGCCGACGGCACCGAGCGGATCGGCAACGTGGTCGCCCTCATCTCGGGCATCGCGGCGCAGACCAACCTGCTGGCCTTGAACGCCACCATCGAGGCGGCGCGGGCCGGCGAGGCCGGTCGCGGCTTCGCGGTGGTCGCCACGGAGGTGAAGGAGCTGGCGAGCCAGACCGCCCGGGCCACCGACGACATCGCCGCGCAGATCGGCCGGATCCAGGGCGAGACCCGGCAGGCCGTGGCGGCGATCGGCGAGGTCGGCCAGACCATCGAGGAGATGCGCAGCATCGCGGTCGGGGTCGCGGCCGCCATGGAGGAGCAGAACGCCGCGATCAAGGAGATCGTGCGTGGGGTGGTGAGCGCCGCCTCGGGGGCGCAGGCGGTGTCGGGCAGCATCGCCGACCTGCGTCAGGGCGCCGACGAGACCGGGATCGCCTCCGAGCAGGTGCTGGCCGCCGCCCGCGACCTCACCCGCGGCTCCGACGACCTCGACCAGGCGGTCAAGGACTTTTTGGCCGAGGTGAAGGCCGCCTGAGCGCCGAAACCGGGTTTCCAAAGGGCTCAGCCCTTTGGCGGGGTTCGGGGGCGGAGCCCTTGAGCACGCGGAGCGATGCCCGACAGCAGGGCTCTGCCCTGCACCCGCAAAAGGTCTCGACCTTTTGAAACCCGGACTTTCAGGCCTCAGCCGCCAGGAACGCCGCCACCGCCTTGGAGAATTCCGGGGTGCGCAGGTAGCCGTAGGATTTGTGCCGGTTCTCGGTGCCGTCCGGTCTCCGGTAGGCGTTGATCACCGGCACGTCCCGAATCCGCACCCCGGCGGCGTTCGGCGGGTAGATCGCGGCGAGGTCGTCGCCCACCGTGGCGATATCCTGGCGGTCCATCAGGTTGGTCCAAGCCGTGACCGCGTCGGGCACGCACAGGTCGCCGTGCTCGGCGGCGAGCTTCAGCTTCAGCTCGGCGAGGCCGAGCGGGGAGCCGAGGGTGACCAGGGTACAGCGGGGCAGGGGGGTGCCGTCCGCCTCGGCGGCCCGGAGCACGTCGTAGGCGATCAGGCCGCCCATCGAGTGCGCGGCGATCAGCACGGCGCGATCGGCCGCCTCGGCCAGGGCCTCGCGCAGCCGCGCGCGGGCGGCGTCCCGGAACGCCGCATCCTCGTAATAGCCCCAGAGGTCGTCGAGGCGGTATTCCAGGATCAGGTCGTCGACCGGGGTGAGCCCGGTGGCCTCTTCCAGATGCGAGAGGCCGCGGTAGATCCGGTCGGTGAGGGTCGGCTCGGCCTGCGCGGGATCGCCCGCCGGGGACGGGAACGGGCCGGTGCCGGGATCGAGGCTGTAGGGCTCGCGGTTGAGGTCGCCCGCCAGGGGCTCCGGGTAGCGCAGATCCGCCCAGTAGACGAAGCTGAACGGCACCGCGGGCGCCGAATCCCCGAGGTTGCGGGCGAGGCCCTCCAGGATCGCCGCCCGCCACCAGGCGGCTTTCTCATCCCGGGGCGGCTTGTTGGCGAGCCCGTGGATGCCGATGAGTGTCGTCCGACCCAGTGCCCGCTCCTCCCGGATCGCCGATGCGTCCGCGCGGGCGAAGTAGGGCCGGATCGCGCCGCCGGCACTGCGGCGAATTCTTCACCGGCGGCGGGATCAGTCGAACAGGCTGGAGACGCTGGATTCCGTGGCGGTCCGGCCGATCGCCTCGCCGAGCAGCGGCGCGATGGTCGCCACCCGGATGTTGCGGGCGAGCTTGACCGCCTGGGTCGGCTGGATCGAATCGGTGATCACCAGCTCCTTCATCCGCGAGGCGGCGATGCGCGAGACCGCGCCGCCGGAGAGCACCCCGTGGGTGATGTAGGCGGAGACGTCCTTGGCGCCGGCATTGAGCAGCGCCTCGGCGGCGTTGACCAGGGTGCCGCCCGAATCGACGATGTCGTCGACCAGGATGCAGGAGCGGCCCTCGACCTCGCCGATGATGTTCATCACCTCGGATTCGCCCGGCCGCTCGCGGCGCTTGTCGACGATAGCGAGGGGGCAGTCGATCCGCTTGGCGATGGCCCGGGCGCGCACGACGCCGCCGACATCGGGGGAGACCACCATGCGGTCGGCGCTCGGCAGCCGCTCCTTGATGTCGCGCACCATCACGGGGGCGGCGAACAGGTTGTCGGTGGGGATGTCGAAGAAGCCCTGGATCTGGCCGGCATGGAGGTCGAGGGTCAGGACGCGGTCGGCCCCGGCCTCGGTGATCAGGTTCGCCACCAGCTTGGCCGAGATCGGGGTGCGGCCGGAGGTGCGCCGGTCCTGCCGGGCGTAGCCGAAATACGGGATCACCGCCGTGATGCGCCGGGCCGAGGACCGACGCGCCGCGTCGATCATGATCAGCAGCTCCATCAGGTGGTCGTTGGCCGGGAACGAGGTCGACTGGACGATGAACACGTCCTCGCCGCGCACGTTCTCCTGGAGCTCGACGAAGATCTCCATGTCGGCGAAGCGCCGGACCATGCACTTGGCCAGCGGCAATTCGAGATAGGCGGCGATCGCCTCGGCCAAGGGCCGGCTCGCGTTGCCGGCGATGATCTTGATCGAGGATTTCATGACGTCCGCCCACTCGCGGCCGAGCTTCGCGCCGCGCTCCGAACACCGGCCCCGCGCGGGCCGGATGGATCTGATGACGGGCGAGGCTCTTAGCAGCGGGCCGAAGGTGTCACAATGCCTTCACGCGCGCACCGCACAGGCGCGCGCCCGGAACGGCCGGTCCGCGCAGGCGGCTCAGACGGCCGGCGGCTCCAGCAGCCGGTGCAGGTGGACCACGAAGTAGCGGGTCTGCGCGCTGTCGACGGTGGCCTGGGCCTTGGCCCGCCAGGCAGCCTGCGCGGAGGCGTAATCCGGGAAGATGCCGACGATATCGAGGCCCTTGATGTCCCGGAAGCGGACGCCGTCGAGGTCCTGCAACTCACCACCGAAGACCAGGTGCAGCTTCTGGTCGCTATCGATCGCCGTCGCCATGACCTCTCCTTACGTCCCGCCGCGGCGCCCGCTTATGCCCGGCGCCGGCGATTCCATCGACGGCTTCATCGACGGTTTCGCCGCGCACCGCAACAGCGCGGCGCGGCGACGGGTCGGGTACGAAACGACCCGGGCCCCATGTTAGGAGTCGGCGATGACCCGCATGCTCCTCCGCGTCGCCACCCTCGCGCTCGGCCTCTCAGCCATGCCGGCGCTGGGACAGCAGCCGGCCAAGGCGCCGGCTCGCCCCGGCCAGGACAAGGCGGCCGGTCCGGACCGGAAGGGGGCCGGCCGGGTGATCGGCTGCCCGTCCCTGGCCAATTACCGGATGCTGCTGCACGACGGCGCCGCCGCGGCCGCCGCCCTGCTGGCCGATCCCAAGGCGGACCATCTCGGCTGCACCCTCCTGTCGCGCGCCGAGATTACCGGGATCGTCGACCGGGTGACCCTCGGCGGCCAGAGCTACGAATGCGCCGGCGTGCCGGGGACCACGGTCTGCCACTGGATGGTGCCCGGAGCCGCGGCCCGACCGGCTGTCCCGGCGAGTCCGGCCGGGCGCTGAAAGCCGCCTCAGCGCAGATAGCCGCTTGCGCGCAGGTCCCGCTCCACGGCCTCGTGGACGGCCTGCAGGGGGTTGTCGTTGGTGGCGGCCGGTGGGTGCAGGGGCGGCATCGGGCCGGGGCGCAGATCGCGGTCCGGCCGCGTCGCGGGGGCGGCCGTCGCGGGGCGTGCCGGCCATCGGGCGGCGAGCCGGCGCAGGGCCGCCTGCGCACCGGGCGGGACGAGCGGGAGGAACTTGTCGATCATGGCGAAGGGGCCGGGGCGGATCCACAGGGTCGTGCCCGGCGCGCCGTGCGGGCCCGGAGGCAACGAGACGGGCGGTCCGCCGTTCCGCGCATCATCGGCGCCCCCGCCCGAGACGCGACGGGTCCGGCAGGAAGTCCGGATCGGTCAGCGCGGCCGCCAGCACCGCCAGCATGCCGAGATGCAGGCCCGTCGCCGCGAACGGGACGCCCTGGACGGACCAGAGCCCGATCGCGCCCGCCGCCATGAGCGGCGGGCCGGCGACGTAGATCGCCGTGCGCCAGGGCGCGGCCGGCCGGGCGAGGCGCCAGAGGCAGGCGGCGAAGGCCGCGAGCGCGAACCCGCCCTTGATCAGGGCCATGAAGCGGATCACCCGCACGAGATCGGGGTCGATGGCCGTGCCTGGGGCCCGCACGGAGGCGGCACCGGCGCCCAGGACGGCCAGGGCCGTCAGAAGGCAGAGCGCCCCGCGCGCGGGGCGCAGCCGGCCGGCTACGCGGTCGGTGGCGGCCGACAGGCCGAGATGTGCCAGGCCCTGCATCGGCCTCCTCCCGGGCGAACGCCGCTGGGCGGGCGATCCGCCCCGCGCACTCTTCGCTCAGAAGTCGTAAAGCCGCTTGGGATTTTCGACAAGGATCCTGTCACGGATGGCGCGCTCGGGCACCCAGACGGCGAGCAGGTCGAGCAGGCGGCCGTCATCCACGTCCTGCGCGGGGGCGAGATCCGTCGGCTTGCGGTCGGGTCTGGGTACGCTGTCCGGATGCGGCCAGTCGCTGCCCCAGACGAGCCGGTCCGGGTTCGCCGCCACGAGAGCCCGGGCCAGGGGCGTCACGTCGGGATAGTCGGGGGCCTTGTCCGAGGCCCGGTAGGCGCCCGACAGCTTCACCCAGGCCTTGCCGCTGCGCACGAGGTCGAGCACGTCGTTGAAGCCCGGCTGGTCGGGCCCGAGGGCCGCCTGCGCGCCGGCGAAATGGTCGAACACCACCGGCACCGGCAGCGCCGACAGTTGCTGCTTCAGCGGGCCGATCACCGAGAGGCGGGAATAGACCTGGAGGTGCCAGGGCCGCTGCCCGATCTGCTGCACGGCGCTGTCCAGCGCCTTGGCCGAGGCCGCCGGGTCGAACACGCCGGCCTGCTCCAGGTTGACCCGGATGCCGCGGATGCCGGCCTGGGCCAGGGCGTCGAGCTCGGCCGGGCCGGTCCTGGGCCCGATCACCGCGACGCCGCGGGCACGCTCCGGGCCGAGCAGGCGCAGGCCGTCGAGGGTGGCCGCGTTGTCGGTGCCGTAGACGCTGGGCGTCACGATCACCACGCGGTCGAGCTTGAGCGCGTGTTGGAGCGCCAGCAGGCTCTCGGGCGGATCGACCGGCGGCGTGTAGGCGCGTCCTTCCCAGAAGGGGAACTTGGCCGGATCGGGGATGACGTGGACGTGGCAATCGCACGCCCCCGGCGGGACCGGGAACGAGACCGCGGTCTTGACGGTCGGCGCGGCGGCCTGTCCTGCGGCCCGTGCCGGAGGGCCGGTCAGGGCGAGGCCGTTGGCCAGAGCCAGGGCGAGCGTTTGCCGGCGTGATAGCATGGCGGGCTTCCTCCGGATCGGCGGGCGCACTTCTGCGAGTGCCTCCTCCGGATCGGACCACCTGGGCGCGACGCGCGCAAGCCGGCATCAGCCGCGCCCGTTACGACGCGAAGGGGATGCATGCTCGGACGCTGGGGGGCTTGGCGGAAGCGGATGGGAATCGAACCCACCGTACGCTGTTGGCGTACCACTGGTTTTGAAGACCAGGGGGGCCACCAGACCCCGTTCGCCTCCACGGGCGGGGGTACGGGCCCCCGCGCGTGGGGTCAAGGGACGAGCGTTGTCGTCACGGTCGCAACGGCGCGAAAACCAGTCTCGTCCGATCGAAGTCTCGCCTGCGATGCGCTGATCTGAAGCACCCGCCTTGAAGGCGGTGCCGAAATCCTAGCGCTCGCGCTCCGAAGCATCGCGCCGATCCTGCCGGCTCGTGAACCAGTAGACGAAGCCGGCGGTCGCCGCGAGCATCAGCGGGGTTATGATGGCAGCGGACAGAAACCCGTCGCTCATTCCTCAATCCCCCGCAGAACTTTCCGTGCAGCCCAATGTAAGCTGACACTCAAGAAAAACCGAGCCCTCACCAGCAGATTGAGATTTCTCAACGGGATGTGCGCAGTCGAGGTCACGAAGGCCACGATCGGCGCGAAGCACCCGACTGCCAGGGCCGCGACAGCCGCACCGTTGAACCAGGTGGCCGTGATCTTGATGCGCTCGTTCCGGGCGGCCTTGTTCACGACCAAGTCCATGCAACGGCGTTCGGATGGAGCCTCGATTTTAAGGCTCAGCTTGCCCGGCAGCCAAGTCCGTCTGCGGCGCCGGGCCAGACGACCACAATGAAACTCCGCTCGCGCTGCGCGGGCGTCAGCCCCTGCGGCGGAATGGACCACCCGCAGCCTTCGGGGCGCCGCGATTCGTATTAATTCCGCCACACTGTTGTGGCCCTGCACCAGTCATGCCGTTCCTGCGACGCTCACCGCCTGTGACAGGCCCTGCGCCGGACCCCGAGGGGGGTGTTCAGCCGCCTGCCGAAGCGGCGGGCGAGGGGGCGAGCGAAGGGACAAGCCAGGCCGTCGAAGAGACCGCTGAGGAAGAAACGCCCCCGGAGCCGAGCACGCCGCTCGCGGACTCGCTGAAGCCCGGGCCGCGCGGGCCGGGTTGGATCGGCGCCGCCGTGGTGGTGACCGCGCTGGTCTCGGCGCTGGCGACCTTTCTGATCCTGGCCGGGGTGATCCGGGTGACGCCGACGCCGGCCTACGGCGTGACGCTGCTCGGCATCAACGCCGCCCTGGTGCTGGGCCTCGCCTTCGTGATCGCCTGGGAGGCGCGGGTCTTCCTGCATGCCCGCAAGGCCAACGCGGCGGTGGCCCGGCTGCATTCGCGCATCGTCGGCCTGTTCTCGCTGATCGCGATCCTGCCCACCGTGCTGCTGGCCGTGGTCGCCTCGGTGACCATCGACCGGGGCCTGTCGCTCGGCTTCACCGACCGGGTCCGCGACGTGGTGCTCAAATCCGTCGAGGTGGCCGACGCCTACCAGGAGAACCAGTGCCAGTCCCTCGCCCGGGAGATCCGCATCCTGGTGGACGACCTGACCCGGGCCCGCCCGAACTTCGACCGGGACCGGGCCTGGTTCGAGAACTTTTTGACCACACGGGCGACCAATCTCGGCCTGCCGGTGGCGCAGATCATGCGCGGGCCCACCGACGTGGTCGCCCGGGCCAAGATCGACGTGCTCAAGCAGGTGCGGCTGCCCTCGGCCGCGGCCTTCGAGGAGGCGGCGACCTCCGCCGACCCGATCTGCCTGCTGCCCTCGGAGGGCCGGGTCTTCGCCGCGCTGCTGCGGATGCCGGCCTATGACGACGCGGTGCTGATGGTGCAGCGGGAGGTCAGCCAGCTCGCCATCGACTTCCCGGGCGTCTCCCGGGCGGCGGCGGCCGAGTACCTGACCTACGATTCGCTCCGGCGCTCGATCCAGATCACCTTCGCGTCGGTGTTCCTGCTGATCGCCCTGATCGCGCTGCTCTCGGCGGTGTGGTTCGGGATGAACTTCGCCAACCGCTTCGTCGCTCCGATCCGCCGGCTGATCAACGCCGCCGACCAGGTCGCGGCCGGCAATTTCTACGCCCAGGTGCCGACCAAGAAGACCAGCGGCGACCTGGCCCATCTCGGCGAGGCCTTCAACAAGATGACGCAGGAGCTGCGCCGTCAGCATACCGGGCTGATCGCCGCCAACGACCTGATCGACACCCGCCGCCGGTTCACGGAAGCCGTGCTATCGGGGGTCTCGCCCGGGGTGATCGGCCTCGACGCGGCGGGGTTCGTCACCATCGCCAACCCGGCCGCGGAGCGGATGCTCGACGTGGAGAGCAACGCCCTGATCGGCCAGCCGCTCGCCCGGGCGGTGCCGGAACTCGCCCCGGTGCTCGCCGAGAGCGAGAGCCGCCCGCGCGCCCTCCAGCAGCAGCAGCTCCAGCTCACCCGGTCCCGGGGCGAGCGCACCGTGACCGTGCGGGTCACGAGCGAGCAGGCGCAAGCGGCCTCCCGCGGCTCGGTGGTGACCCTTGACGACATCACCGACCTCGTCCAGGCGCAGCGCAGCTCCGCCTGGGGCGACGTCGCCCGCCGCATCGCCCACGAGATCAAGAACCCCCTGACCCCGATCCAGCTCTCCGCCGAACGCATCCGGCGCAAGTACGGCAAGGTCATCACCGCCGACAAGGAGGTGTTCGACCAGTGCACCGCCACGATCGTGCGCCAAGTGGACGAGATCAAGCGCATGGTCGACGAGTTCTCGGCCTTCGCGCGGATGCCGAAACCGGCCATCGCGCCGAACGACCTCACCGAGATCGCCAAGCAGAACCTGTTCATGATGCGCGTGGCGCACCCGGACATCGATTTCGCGTTCTCGGCCCAGGGTGGAGCCGGCAATTCCGAAAAGATCGTGGCGGCCTTCGACATCCGGCTGCTCAGCCAGGTGATCACCAACATCCTGAAGAACGCCGTCGAGGCGGTGGCCGAGGTGCCGCCGGCCGAGCTCGGCAAGGGCAAGATCGGCCTGAGCCTCGCGGTCGAGGACGGGTTCGCGGTGATCACGGTGACCGACAACGGCAAGGGTTTTCCGGTCGAGGGGCGCCAGCGGCTGCTCGAGCCCTACATGACCACACGCGAAGGTGGCACAGGGCTGGGGCTTGCTATCGTCAGCAAGGTGCTTGAGGAGCACGGCGGCGGGATCGCGTTGAACGACAATCCCGCCGGCCGTGGCGGGCAGGTGCAGATGCGGGTCCCGCGCGAGCACGGGCCCGAGCCGTCCGGCCCCGAGACCAGTCCCGTCACGACAGAGGAGAAGGGCGCCGCACCGACGGCCCCCCGGATCGCGGAGATGCACGCATGAGCGCCGATATCCTGATTGTCGACGACGAGGCCGACATCCGCGACCTCGTGGCGGGCATCCTCGACGACGAAGGCCACCGCTGCCGCACGGCCGGCGGCTCCGACGAGGCGCTCGCCGCCATCGAGGCGCGCCGGCCGCACCTGGTCTTCCTGGACATCTGGCTGCAGGGCTCGCGGCTCGACGGCCTGCAGGTGCTCGACCTGATCAAGGCGGCCAATCCCGACCTGCCGGTGGTGATGATCTCGGGCCACGGCAACATCGAGACCGCGGTCTCGGCCATCAAGGCGGGGGCCTACGACTTCATCGAGAAGCCGTTCAAGGCCGACCGGCTGATCCTGGTGGCCGAGCGGGCGCTGGAAGCCTCCCGGCTCCGGCGCGAGGTGCGCGACCTGACGGCGCGTTCGGGCAACCCGAACCGCATCGTCGGCGGCTCGCTGGCGATCAACCAGCTGCGCCAGACCATCGACCGGGTGGCGCCGACCAACGCCCGGGTGATGATCACCGGGGCTCTGGGCTCCGGCAAGGAGCTCGCCGCGCGCAGCCTGCACAAGGCCTCGGCCCGGTCGAACGGCCCGTTCGTGCTGCTCAACGCGGCGGCGATCCTGCCCGAGACCATGGAGTCGGAGCTGTTCGGGGTCGAGGGTGAATCCGGCCGGCGGGTCGGCGCCCTGGAGGAGGCCCATGGCGGCACCCTCTACCTCGACGAGGTCGCCGACATGCCCCGCGAGACCCAGAACCGGATCCTGCGCGTCCTCGTCGACCAGAATTTTCAAAGGGTCGGCGGCACCACCCGGGTGCATGTCGACGTGCGCATCATCTCGTCCTCGTCCCGGGACCTGCAGGAAGAGATCGCCGCGGGCCGCTTCCGCGAGGACCTGTTCCACCGGCTCTCGGTGGTGCCGATCCGGGTGCCGGCCCTGTCCGAGCGCCGGGAGGACGTGCCCGAGCTGATCCAGTTCTTCATGGACAACATCTCGTCCCAGACCGGACTGCCGAAGCGGGTGATCGCCGAGGACGCGATGGCGGTGCTCCAGTCGCACAATTGGCCGGGCAACGTCCGCCAGCTCAAGAACAACGTCGAGCGGCTGATGATTCTGACCCAGGCCGACCCGGAGCAGGAGGTCACCTCCGAGATGCTGCCCTCCGAGATCGGCGCCCTGGTGCCGACCACCCCGGGGGGCGCGGGCGGCGAGAAGCTGATGAGCCTGGCGCTGCGCGAGGCCCGGGAGATCTTCGAGCGCGAGTATCTCGTGGCGCAGATCGCGCGGTTCTCGGGCAACATCTCGCGCACCGCCGAGTTCATCGGCATGGAGCGCTCGGCGCTCCACCGCAAGCTGAAGTCGCTGGGCATCGGTCCGTGAAAGTGTCGCCGATCCGTCACGGATCGGCGGGACCGGGCCTTGCTTGTCCCCGCGCTTTTGCGCGGTCATGCTGTATACGCGATTACGGGCGGGATGATCGGACCACCCCGCACGTGATGGCCCCAGGGGCCGTATCAAACCCGGGCCGTACCCATCCCGGGCCCTTCGCGCCGGGACAACAAGAAGGCAAAGAAGATGGCGGGCGAACGCGCACAGAACCTTCAGGACACGTTCCTCAATCATGTCCGCAAGAACAAGATCCCGCTGACCATCTTCCTCGTCAACGGCGTCAAGCTGCAGGGCGTGGTCACCTGGTTCGACAATTTCTGCGTGCTGCTGCGCCGGGACGGCCATTCGCAGCTCGTCTACAAGCACGCGATCTCGACGATCATGCCGGGCCACCCGGTGCAGCTGTTCGAGCCGGACGAGACCGCCGAGAAGGCGTGATTTTTGGGAGGAGGAGGGCGATCGGTTCGCTCTCTTCGGGGCCGCGATTCGCCGGCAGAGGGCAGCGAACCCCAACCCCATCCCGATTTCCCCCCTCTCCTGAGGTGCGGCGGAGCCGCCTCGAAGGAGGCTTCCAGGGATCGCGCGGCCAGCTGGAGGGCTCCTTCGAGGCCTCCGCTGCGCTTCGGCGCCTCAGGATGAGGGCGCGGGTGGGATAGCCCGCGTCGGACCGGCTGCCGGATTCGGGTCTCTCCGATCCCAACCTCCTGAACCCCGGCATCTTGGCCCGGCCCCGCCGAATCCCCATCTCGGAAAATCCGACTTCTCGAACGAAGCTGCCGGCGCGCGGGCGGCGTTAAAGGTTGCATGAGCGAGACGCTGACGTCCGGCGAGGCCCGGCTCCAGGCACAGGCCGCGCCCGAGGGCGAGATCGCCGCGGCGACCCATACCCTGGTGATCGGCCCCTATCTGGCCCGGGGCGCGCCGGGGCCGGGGGCGACGGGTCACGGGCCCGCCCAGCCGACCCGCTCCGTGGAGGCCCGCCTCGACGAGGCCACCGGGCTCGCCGCGGCGATCGAACTCGACGTGGTTGAGAGCCTCGCCATCAGCCTGCCGCGGATCCGCCCCTCGACCTATCTCGGCAAGGGAAGGGTCGAGGAGATCGCCGGCCTGATCCGCGCCCGCGAGATCGGCCTCGTGGTGATGGATTGCGCCCTCTCGCCGGTGCAGCAGCGCAACCTCGAGAAGGCCTGGGGCGCCAAGGTCATCGACCGTACCGGCCTCATCCTTGAGATTTTTGGGCGGCGCGCCTCGACCCGGGAGGGTACGCTTCAGGTCGAGCACGCGCATCTGGCCTACCAGAAGTCGCGGCTGGTCCGGTCCTGGACCCACCTGGAGCGCCAGCGCGGCGGCTTTGGCTTCCTCGGCGGCCCCGGCGAAACCCAGATCGAGGCCGACCGGCGCATGATCCAGGAGCGCATGACCCGGATCGAGCGCGACCTCGACGCGGTGGTGCGGACCCGCGGCCTGCACCGGCAGAGCCGCGCCCGGGTGCCGTACCCGATCGTGGCGCTCGTCGGCTACACCAATGCCGGAAAGTCGAGCCTGTTCAATACCCTGACCCGGGCCGAGGTCACCGCCAAGGACATGCTGTTCGCCACCCTCGACCCCACCGCCCGGGCGACCAAGCTGCCGCACGGCGAGAATGTGATCCTGTCCGATACGGTGGGCTTCATCTCCGACCTGCCGACTGCCCTGATCGCCGCCTTCCGGGCGACCCTGGAGGACGCGATCGAGGCCGACGTGCTGCTGCACGTGCGCGACGTCAGCCACGTCGATTCCGAGGCCCAGGCCGAGGATGTCGGCGAGGTGCTGCGCGAGCTCGGCATCGAGACCACGGCCGAGCGGATCATCGAGGTCTGGAACAAGGCCGATCTGCTCGACGAGGACGAGCGCACCCGGCTGATGAACCTCAGCGGCCAGGCCAAGGCCCGCAACGACCGCGACAGCGACGCGCCGGTGCTGGTCTCGGCGCTGACCGGGGAGGGGCTCGCCGCCCTGACCGCCCGGATCGAGGCGCGGATCGGCCGCCACCGGACGAGCTTCGCGGTGTCGCTGCCGCCGGAGGACGGGGCGGCGCTCAACTGGCTCTACGAGAACGCCGAGATCCTGGACCGGCGCACGGAGGCCGACGGCACCCTGCACCTCGCGATCCGGATCGCCCCCGAGAAGGAGCCGCGCTTCCTCAACCGGTTCAGCGCGGCCCGGCGCCTCGACCGGGGCACGTGATGGCCTCGGGCGGCGTCAGGACATCGCCGCTCCCCGCCGTGCCGAGCGCCCGGGACAGCGCCGCGCGCAAGGCGGAGACGAACCAGGACGACGCCGCGGTTCTGCGCGCCATGCAGGCGGGTGGCGGCCTGCGGCTGCTCGGGCTGCGGATCGTGATCGTGCTGGTGCTGCTGATGGCGGCTCAGGCCTATGACGGCTCGCTGCACGCCTTCAGCCACTGGTTCATCCTCGGCCTCTACGGCGTCGGCGCGATCTGGTTCGGGCTGGGCGAGCGGGGCGGCGGTCCCCGTGCTGCGGCCTATAGCTGGGCCGGAACGCTGCTCAATGCCGGGCTCGCCGTCTACGTGATCATCGAGCACATGCTGGCCGGCGGCGGGGCGGGCCTGGGCGCCGACGCGGTGAGCCGCCTGCCGGCCTTCCTGCTCCTGCTCCAGACCGGCCTGAGCATGCGGGTCGCCCAGACCCTGCTGTTCTGCGCGGTGGTGACCGCCTGCTGGACCGCGGCCTTCCTGGTCGGGCTGGCCTGGCCCGAGCTGTTCCCGGGGCCGGATTCCTTCCCGACTGCGCAGATCACCGGGCTCGCCACCTTCGTGGCGGCCGGCCTCTTGGTGGTCGACGGCATGACCCGCCTGCGGGAGGCGGTGACCCGGGCCCTGCGCATGGAGCACGAGCGCGCCCAGCTCGCCCGGTTCGTGCCCGACACGGTCGCCCTCGACCTCGCCGCCGAGGACGCCGATTCGACCATGGGCGTGCACCGGCGCCATGCCTGCCTGATGGTGCTCGACATCCGCGGCTTCTCGCGGCTGAGCCGGGAGCATCCGCCCGAGGCGATGGTGACGGCCCTGCTCGCGGTCCGGGCGGCCGCGCAGGCGGCGGTGGCGGAGCAGGGCGGCCTCGTGGACAAGTATGTCGGCGACGCCGTGCTGGTGCAGTTCGTGGTCGGCCGGCCCCGGGCGCAGGCCCGGGCGGCGCTGGCCTGCGCCCTGTCGCTCCAGGACCGGATCGCCGCCCTCAACGAGGCTCGGGAGAAGGACGGGCTGTTCACCCTGCGGGTGGTGGTCGCCCTGCATGCCGGCGACCTCCTGGTCGGCGTGTTCGACGACGGCGTGCGGGCCGAGTACACGGTTCTGGGCCCGGCCATGAATGCCCTGTCGCGCCTCGAGGCCCGGGCCAAGGCGGCCGAGATCGAGATCGGCGCCTCGGGCGATTTTCTGGATCTGCTCGGAGGGCCGCTGCCGCCCCGGATCCGGGCGGTGCCGGTGCCGGACGCGCAAGACGCGCAGCCCGCCCTGTTCGCCATCGTGGAGACGCCGGCCCCCTGAAGGCCGGGACCGTTCCGGAACATGCGCGGGACCGATTCGTTCGGTGGAGGCGGCGCAGGGTCGCGGAAAGATTGATCACCCTATGAACAAGATCCTCCTCGGCGCGACACTCGCCCTCGGCCTCGTCCTCGGCGCCGCCAGCCCCAGCCTCGCCGCCCCGGGCGACGGCCTCGACCGGAATGCCGCCGCCACCGGCAACAGCAATTTCGGCGGCATGCATCGCGGCGCCCGGATGTCCTCCCGGGGCGTGATGATGAGCCGCCATCACATGATGCGCCGGCACCATCGCCACTCCATGATGCGCCGCCATTACCGCTGAGTTTTTTGGGGGATCCCGTGCCCGCGCGACCCGCGCGGGCACGGGATCGGATGACGGGCCCCGGAGGATGCCGGGAGCGGCAGCACCCTCCGGGCAGGATCTGGTTTTCAGCAGCATCCCGAACGGCGATGCTGGCTTTCGAACCATGCGGACGCCATCAAAGCTCTGGCGCATCGTCTGAAATCCGATATCGAGGGCGCCGCACGAGGCGCGCCGGATACGGGCGCGATGCGGTGGAGGATCCATGCCGGGCTTGGGACGGTTGGGGCGGTTCGCTCTGGGATTGGTTTCGCTCGCGCTCGGCACGGCCGCGCAGGCGCAGGAGAAACCGGTCCCGCCCCTGGTCTTCACCGGCATCCCCGACCAGGACGAGAGCCGCCTGGTCGAGCGCTTCGGCAAGGTCGCCACCTATCTCGAAGGCAAGCTCGGCGTGCCGGTGCGCTACATCCCGGTGAAGAGCTACCCGGCGGCGGTGACCGCCTTCACCAACGGGCAGGTGCAGCTTGCCTGGTTCGGCGGCTTCACCGGGGTCCAGGCGCGCCGGGCCGTGCCGGGCTCCCAGGCGATCGCTCAGGGCGCCGAGGACGCGGCGTTCAAGACCTACCTGATCGCCCATGCCGGGAGCGGGCTGGAGCCCACCAAGGATTTCCCGAAGGCCATCGCCGAAAAAACCTTCACGTTCGGCGCCCGGGCCTCGACCTCCGGGCGGCTGATGCCGGAATACTTCATCCGCCAGGCCTTCCCGGGCAAGAACCCGGATCAGGTGTTTGCCCGGGTCGGGTTCTCCGGCGACCACAGCCGCACGATCCAGCTGGTGCAATCCGGCGCCTTCGCGGTCGGCGCGGTCGATTACTCGGTCTGGGACCTCGACACCAAGGCCGGCAAGGTCGACCCCAAGGCGGTGTCGGTGATCTGGGAGAGCCCGACCTTCCCCGACTACCAATGGACTGTCCGGGGCGACGTGGACCTGACCTACGGCGCCGGCTTCACCGAGAAGCTCAAGGGCGCCCTCGTCGGCGTCACCGACCCGGCGATTCTGGAGCCGTTCGGCCGGTCGAAATTCATCCCCGTCACCAACGCCGCCTACGAACCCCTGGTGGAGGTCGGCCGCTCCACCGGCCTGCTGGACTGAGACGGTGCCGGCCGAGTCCCGGGCGGAGATCGTCCTGGAGAACGCCGCGGCCTCCTATGGCGGCCGCACCGTGCTGTCGGGCCTCGACCTGACCGTCCGGGCGGGCGAGCGCGTCGCCCTGATGGGCCGCTCGGGCGCCGGCAAGTCGACCCTGATCGGCTTGATCCAGGCGCAGGCGCCCGAAAAAGTCGCTTTGGTGCCGCAGGCCGCCGCCCTGGTGCGGACCCTCTCGGTGTTCCACAACGTCTATATGGGCCAGCTCGACCGGCGCTCGACCCTGCACAACCTGCGCAATCTGGTTCGCCCGGCCAAGGCCGATATCGCCGCCGTGCAAAGGATCCTCGACCGGGTCGGCCTGGCGGACACGCTCTGGGCGAAGGCCGGCGAACTCTCCGGCGGCCAGCAGCAGCGGGTCTCGGTGGCCCGCGCGCTCTATAACGGCCGGCCGATCCTGGTGGGCGACGAGCCGGTCTCGGCGCTGGATCGCCAGCAGGGCGCGCGGATCCTCGCCGAGCTGGCACAGAACCACGAGACCCTGATCCTGGCGCTCCACGACGTGGCCCTGGCGCTCGCCCAGACCGACCGGATCGTGGTGCTGGAGGCCGGCCGCATCGTCCTCGACGCGCCGGCCCAAAACCTCGATCCGGCACGGCTGAGCCCCTATTACGAGGCCGCCTGATGCAGCTCGCCCGCCCGCGGCCCGGCTACGCGGCGGTGAGCCGCTGGTTCCTGGCGGCCGCGCTGGCGGGCCTGCTGGTGGCGGACCTGCACGTCACCACCCTGCACCCTTGGGCCGACCTCGCCCGCCTGCTCGACGGCCTGGCCCGGCCGGATTTCCCGTCGGTGGAGGGCTGGAGCGTCGTCTACACGGTGGCCTTCGCGGTGCTGGGCGTCGGGCTCGGGGCCGGAAGCGGCCTGCTGCTGGCGATCCCGTTCGCCCGCTCCCGCACGATCCGGCTCGCCTGCGCGGGCCTGCGCGCCGTGCACGAGCTATTCTGGGCGCTGCTGCTGATGCAGGTCTTCGGCCTCTCGGCGACGACCGGCATGCTCGCCATTGCGCTGCCCTACGCGGGCATCTGCGCCAAGGTCTATGCCGAGATCATCGAGGAGGCCGACCTCGCGGCGATCCGGGTGCTGCCTGTGGGCACCGGCACGGTCTCGGCCTTCCTGTATGCCCGCCTGCCCGAGGTCGCCGGGCGGATGCGCGACTACACCCTCTACCGGCTCGAATGCGGCCTGCGCTCCAGCCTGGTGCTCGGCTTCATCGGCCTGCCGACCATGGGGTTTTATCTCGAATCCGCCTTCCGTCAGGGCCGCTACGCCGAGGCCGGGGCGCTGCTCCTGGTGTTCTACGCGCTGATCGGCACCCGCCGGCTCTGGATCCGCGGCTGGACCGTGCCGCTCCTGCTCGCCGCCGCCCCGCTGGCCCTGCCCCCGGCGATCGGCAACGCGGCCATCAGTGCAAGCCTCGCGCGCTTCCTCGGCCACGACATCGTGCCGACGCCCCTGCGCGGCGCCGCGCTCGCCGAGCCCGAGACCTGGGCGCGGCTCTGGTCCTGGCTGCGCCCGATCCTCACCGACCAGATTCTGCCGGGCACGATCCAGACCCTGATCCTGGCGCAGATCGCCCTGGCGGCGACCGCGCTGGGGGCGCTGGTGCTGTTCCCGCTCACCGCAAAGCGCTTCGCCGGGCCCCTCGGACGGCCGCTCGGCCGTGTGCTCCTCGTGGTGGTGCGCTCGACGCCGGAATACATGCTGGCTTACGTCTGCCTGCAGCTGCTGGGCCCCTCGATGTTGCCGGCGATCCTCGCGCTGGCGCTGCACAATGCCGGGATCGTCGCCTACCTGATGGGCCGGCACGCCGACGCGATCCCCTACCGGGCCGACGCGCCCAGGGGCCTGAACCTCTACGCCTACGAGACCGTGCCGCGCCTCTACGGCCAGTTCCTCGCCTACCTGCTCTACCGCTGGGAGCTGATCCTGCGCGAGAGCGCGATCTTCGGCATCCTCGGCGTCACGACGCTGGGCTTCTACGTCGATGCGGCGATCTCGGAGCTGCGCCTCGACGTGGCCGTGGTGCTGATCGCCGCCACCGCCTTGGTGACGGTGGCAGTGGACGCCCTCTCCCGGGGCCTGCGCCGGTCCTTACGCATCGACACGCTGCCGACCCGCCTCTCCGGGCCGGCGCCGGTGGCGGGTTGAGGCGGGCGCGATGAAGCCCGCTCCCAGGGCTCCGCCCTGGACTCGCAAAAGGGCATAGCCCAGCCCTTTTAAGGTGTTTGTTGTGTGCCCAAGTCGTTGGGATGAGAGGATCATCAGACGGATTGGGGTGTGTCTGGTCGGCCGTTCTGGAGCGCTTCGAGCAACAGGCGCCGGCGGGTGTGATGGCGCGGACGCTTCTGGAGCAGGCGTTTCCGGCGGCGTGGCTCGATGCGGTGTTCGCAGCCCATCGCCAGCGCCAATACGAGCGCGCGTTGCTGTTCTCGACGATCGTCGAGCTGATGATGCTGGTGGCGGTCGGCTTGCGGCCCTCGTTGCACGCGGCGGCCCGGCAGGCGGAGCCTCTGCCGGTGTCGCTGCCGGCGCTGTACGACAAGCTCAAGCGC
>NZ_FOTK01000089.1 GCF_900114535.1 Methylobacterium pseudosasicola
GCGCCAGCCGAAGAACGGCAGGACGGCGCGTCCGGTCCAGCCCATGTTCTCCGCGATCCGGCGCCCGGCCTTGTCGGCGACGTAGGCCTCCCAGATCGTTCGAACGTCTGGATCTACGGGGCGCTCTGCGTCCTCGACGAGGCGGTTGAATTCCGCTGCCGCGCCCGCTGCATCGCTGCTTTCAAGCCGATGACGGCTGACCCGCTTTCCGCCTTCGTAGGCGGCGATGGACCATCCTCCGCGGAGACGCTGGAGCTTGTATTCTGGCACCGCTCGTATTCCTCCAGGTCCGCTTCGCGAACGCGGAGCAACTTCCCGCCCGCACGGAACGCGGTCAACTCCCCGTTGTCGATCATTTTCCGCACGAGGTTGGCCGAGCACTTCCAGCGCTGCGCGACCTCCGCAGGCGTGTAGCAGATCATTCGTCGCCTCCCTGGGTGTCTTGGCTTTTCGGGGATCGGGATGCGGACAGCAGGGCAATCAGCCGGTCTGCATGTTCCCGCGTCAGCCCTTGCTCGAACGTTGTTTTGACGAAGCGCGGCATCTGCTCCGGGAGCATGTCGCTGTCGTCGTCCACGATGGCGTAGGACGGCGAGCCGTGCCGAAGGAGCCATTCGGCAATTTCTCCACCGCGAATGCCGTCGCGCGAGTTGGGCGTGCGCCACACCCGGGCGAACGGCACTCGAACCCCGCGGGCACGCAGGATGGCTCGACAGCCTTCCGGGCCTCGATCTTTGCCCTTCCGCCAAGTTGATGAGACGACGACACGACAGCCGGTCCGCTTCGCCACTTCGTTCAGCAGACCGACCTTGTCCGCATCAACCCGCCAAAGCGGCTCGCCACGCTCCGTGAAGGTGCGCTTGCAGTTCAGCACGCCATCAACGTCAAGGAATAGGATCGGGGTCATAGCTCGTCCGCCCCCTCGATCTTCGTGGGGCTGGATAGGGCGGGCGGATCCGGGAGCGGCATCCAGTGCGTGACGTTGATCGGCCCGTTCCGGTGACCCACGCATCGGTGGCCGGAGGCTGGCTGGACCATGTAGCCAATGCAGGAGTATCGCTCCCTGGCTTTGTGTGCGGGGGCGTCGCGCCAAAAGCCGAGGTAGCCTGAATTCCAGTCATCGTCGGCGAAAACCAAACCGGCAACGAGGATCGGGTCCGTAGTCATCGGCGCGGTCTCTATCGGCCTCCACCCCTTCGCCTCGCCGCCGTCTCCGGAAGCGCGCAGAGCGAGTTCGGCACCGCGCATGAGTCTTGGGTCCGGCATAACCTCGCCGGCCGTTCCTGCGCCGTAGGCTCGGGCGGCATCCATCAGCGGGCCGATCGGTGATGCGGCCAGCTTCTCCAGTTCGTCCTTGGACAAGCGGATGCCGTTGCCGGCGCTGAGGTTGATCCGCATCTTCGCGAGCACGAACCATGCGGGGTCGATCTCCGCCAGTTCCCCTGGCGCGCGGGGAGGGGCGTCAGACATCTTGGGCTCCTTCGGCGCTGAGGGCGGTCAGGAGGGCTCCGAGGATGGCGAGCGGTAGGGTCTTGCCATCCGCTGTGGCACCGTCGCTGGCGTGCTTCCGGATATTGGCCTCCCAATGCCCGTAGGGCGCGCTGGTCGGGGTCATCCCGCGGAAGAACGTGAGCTTCCAACCGGACGATGCCGGGCTGTTTGCCGAGAAGGCTTTGATGGCCGGCAGCACCCGCTCGGCCAGAGCGATTACCTCATCCGACGAGGACGTGTAGAAATGGCCGGCATCGGGGTCCCAAAAGTTCGCCGCATCCTTGCGCGCGAAAGCCTGGAACACCTCGTAGTCCAGCCGGCGGTCCGGCCCTTTGGCTGTCTTGCAGCGAGCCGCCAGCCCGCGCAGCACTTCAGGATCCGCTTGCATCGGTCTCTGCTCCATTGGATGCGGACCCGGCCGCTTGGTGGAGATCGGGGGTGAGGGCGGCGCGGGCGGTGTCGTATGCTGCTTCAGCTTCGCCGAGATCGCGGACTGGGCGCCCGAGCCAGCATCGCCTGTAGAGGCCACTCAGGTATCGAGAGGCCCGATGCGCTTCCCGCAGCCTGTCCCGCTCTTCCCGTGCCTCGCACAGGTCGGCGGCGAGCTGGTCGCGCTCGGCGCGGAGGGTGGCGTTCTCTCTGGCGTACCGGTCCGCCGCGATGGCGTTCTCGGCAGCCAGATCCTTGAAACTGTCGCGGGCGATCCGCAGGCGCTCAAACTCGTCAGGCATCGTCCCGCACCTCACCGGCCTGGCTGGAACGGATGGTCGCGAGGGCGGCTTCGATCGCGTCGGCGCGGTCCAAGAATGCGCGCTGTTCTGATGTCGTCGCGGCGTATTGGTCTGCGACGAGTCTAAGCCATTTTACCTGAGCCCAGGGGTTACGACAGATCGACTCTTTATCCAGAAGCGCCTTTGCCTCCCCGACAGGATCGGGTTGGGGCGCCTTGACCTCCCCCCCCTGAGGGGAGGTGGGGTGCGTGGGCGTCTCGGCTTCGACAGGCTCCAGCGCAGCAATGGGATAGATTTGGACCGACCCCGGCTCGCGCTCGCTCTCGACGCAGACGCCGCGCGGCGTCAGGGCTGTAGCGTAGTAGCCGACGACGACGCCCTGCCACGACGATCCCTTCGTTTTGCGAACGCGTGCGCCGAGTTGGATCCCCGTCTGATCTCTCCCGCCCGTTCCGTCCGGACGAAATGCGGGGACGAGTTGGCCGGGGACAAACTCAGCCCACTGCATCGCATCTGTGACGACGCGAGCCAGATCCTCATCGGCGGGCCCGACGCGAGAGGCCAGGCGCTTGCGCTGATGCTCAGTGGAATAGACGGTCAGGTCCAATCGCTCGGGGTCGCCTGGAGGGGGCGCGATCGGTTCGGCCGCCCCGATCGGCACCCAGCCTTCCCAGCAGCCGTGAAAATTCCAGATCAGGGAGTCGCCGTTGTAGTGCAGGATCGTGTCCAGCGCGTCGGTCTCTTCCTCGTCGCCGTGCCCGAGCTTGATGGTGCCGACCCAGCCCAGAGGCATCCGAGCGTTCGGCTTGTGCTTCGCGATGATGGGCACACCCGTGGGCGCGTCCTTCATCGGCAGCCAAGCCACCCCCGCCACCGGAGCGGCCTGAGATGCGGGGACTTCCTTCAGAAAGCCCTCGGCGACGCAGCCCCACTTGACCCGCTCGTGGGTCGGGAGATCGGCCCAACCCCATGCCGTCTGTCCGAACATGGATTGATAGCAGATCCATAGCAGTTCGCCCGGTTGGATGTTCGCAGGCTTCTCCCCCCGATCCGTGCCGGACGCTGCGTCGGGTGTGTGGTGCTCGGTCATGGCGTCACTCCTGATTGAACGGGTAGGCAGGATCACGCCGGGGGTCTTCCGGCGGGAGGACCGCGCGCATCGCCTCGCGGATAATGATCTGGATCTCGGTGCGTTGGCGCAGGGTGCCCTGGTTGGTCCGGACGCCAGCGCGACGGGCGACGAGGCGCATGCAGTCCAGCGAGGCTTGATCGAGGTCGGCGAGGCGGCGGGTCATTTCGGGGCCTCGGTGAAGACCCAAACCATGAAGCCGAGCCAAGCGAGGCACGGGATCACGATGCAGACGATGCCGGCCACGCAGAGGAAGAGAATGCCGAAGGTCTCAGCCACGGGGAGCCTCCGCACCCGGTAGCAGCCCGAAGGTCGCTGCCCGCTGTTCGGTGGTGCGGTATTTCGCAGGTACGCCCCTAGCGGCATCGCTGGCGCACTCGGGGCAGATGCCGTCATGCTCCTTGCAGTAGTCGCGGTCGTTGCCGTGCTCCTTGCGGCGCACCCGGCACGCGCGGGCGCAGAGCTTGAGCCACTCGTCCTCGGGCATGACGAAGGCGCTCATCGGGCCACCTCCGTCGCAGGAGCGCGGTCGGCGGCGAGAAGCCGGGCATTGATCAACAGGGCGCTAAGCGCGCTCTCGTAGGCAACGGCCTGTCCTTGATAGAACGCCCGATTGCCATGGCCTTGCGGATGGGCCTCGGCATCTTGGCGAGAAGCTTCGATGCGGGCCTGAAGCCAAGCTATCGTTCTTGAATATTGATCGCTCATCTCTTCAGGCTCCGGTCTTATCGGGGGCGGTGGACGGAGGGGCGGGGGTGGTAGGCCAGCCAGTCGCCGTATAGGCGTCGCCGTCGATCTCCATCTCGACACACAGCGCCCAAGCGTAGGTGCTGCCCACGCCGAACAGTTCTTTGGCGAAGGCCCAGTTCGGAACGCCGCGGTAAGAGCGGCCTGCTAAGGCCCGGGCGTTGGCGAAAATCCGGCGCCGCGTAATGGCCGCAAGGTCCCGCGCCATGCGCTCGTCTTGGCTTGAAGTCTCAGCCACGGGTCATCTCCTTGATCTGGGCCGGGAGAAGGTGCGGGGAGAGCGGCGGGGTCATGCGGCGGCGCTCGGGGCTTCAGCGAGCGCATCGACCGCCTCAATCCGCCGGCCGATCCAGCGCATGACGTTCACCGCCATGGAGTTGCCGAGCATCTTGTAGCGGGGGCCGTCAGCCATGGTCCCGCCGCGCCACGGCACAGCGGTCCAGCCATCGGAAAAGCCTTGAAGGCGCTCGCATTCGAGGGGTGTCAGGCGGCGAACGGCCCACTCGGTGAACGCAGGGCCGCCATTGTGGCCGATGGCGACGGCAAGCTGCCCGCCGGCATTGGCATGGCTCTCGCTGTGCCCCATGGCGCGCATGGTTGGGGTCGCCCCCATATCGGTCGCATCGGCGCCGTAGTCCTTGCACGAGAAGGCGATGGCCGGCGGGTGCGCCCCAGCCGCGAGCGGATGACACGGATCACCTGGCTGCGGGTTGTTGCGGTTCTGCGCGCTGGTGATCTGTGTCGTGTCGAAGGCGATGAAGGTCTCGCTCTCGAAATCGAGCCGGCCGTGCGGCCCGCCGTGCGCGTTAACCGCGGTGGCGACTTGGATAGGCCCGCGGGTGTCATTGCCACCGTAGGCCAGGACAAGCTGTCCGGCAGCCGCCTCGTCTGGACCTATGCGCCATCCGCCACCTGGGCCAGTGCCCGCGAGAGCGCCGATGGCAGCTCCCGCCCCCGCTTCTCGGCGCGGCGCAGGATCCCCGCGCAGGCACGCGCGCTCAAGAAGTACCGCTGCGGGACGGCGCCAGTCTCCAAGATGTCCGACAACGAACACACGGCGTCGGCGTTGAGGGACAGCCCGTCCGTACCCGTCCACTCGGACGTACTGAGCGTCAAGGACGCGCCAAGCGAGCCCGTATGCGTTCCGATAGCCCGCGAGGACACCACTGTTCTGCCAACCGCCGACTGGGACCGACACGATCTGTCCAGAGAGCAGTCCCAAAACTGCTGCAAAGTCTCGTCCTTCGTTGTTTGAAAGGACGCCGGGGACGTTTTCCCATGCCACCCACCGGGGGCGAAGGCGGCCAGCAAGCCGACCAAACTCAAGCGTGAGGCTGCCACGCTCTCCATCCAAGCCCGCTCGTAGCCCGGCGACGGAGAAGTCTTGGCAGGGGGTTCCGCCCACGAGAAGGTCGATTGCCGGGTAGTCGCCGTCTTGGATCGTCGTGAAGTCGCCATGCAGCGGCACCTCAGGGAAGCGGTGTTGCAGGACCGCGCGAGGGGCGGCTTCGATCTCGGCGACGAATGCGGCTTCCCAACCGAGCGGCGCCCAGGCGACCGAGGCGGCTTCGATGCCCGAGCAGACTGACCCGTAAGTGAGCACGCTCATCCCTCCCTCCCACATCGCGACGCGAGGGTCGGGGGGACAGAGGAGGGCATCCCGTTATGCTCGACGCCGTTGATCGTTCGGCCAGCCTTCCGCTTGCCAGTGCGTCGGACACAGCGGCCGTCGTCGAACTCGTGGATCTCGCCCGGCCCCTCGACCTCAGAGACCGAGACCCACTCGCCGTTCTGCTTGTGGTGGTAGGGCACGCCAGCCGCGGCACAGGCGTCTCGGATGTCCCGGAACCACTGCGGGTTGGTCGGCCGCGCCTTGTGGCCGCCCTGATCGGTCTCGCCGCCGGTGATGACCCAATCGATTCTCTCGACGTCGCAGTCCTTCAGGGCGTCGCGGACCACTGTGAAGTCGCCGGCCATGCTGTAGACGATTCGCGTGAAATCGATTGGCCCGAGCAGAGGCTCCGCCGAGACGAAGCTGAAGGCCGGGCGCAGATCACGCGCGGCGTCGAGCAGGTGCCGGACGTTCCGGTTCGCGACCTCCTGGTTCTCGCACGTGGCGCCGAGCGCAGCGTTCTCCGGCAGGCCGCCGGCAGCTTCCGCCATCGCGACAGCGTTCTGCGGACGCTTCGACAGCAGCAGGTGCAACAGGTGCGGTGTCTCGCGCATCACGGCGAACCACTCGCGCCGGATGCCCGGGTCTGCCGCGTTGTCCCAGGGGTCGCAGAGCGACGGGAACACGCTGATCGTGCGACCGGCGGCCTTCGCCTCGCGGTCCCATTTGGCGAGCTGCCGCCAGTAGGACTCGCTGGTCCGGCTGCGCTCGCCGTGCGGGCCCCACTCAACCCGGCCGAGGCGAGTATCCATCAGGTGCGCGGCATAGCAGCCATCGCACGCTGGGCTGATCTTGGTGCAGCCGATCCAGGGCGACCACGTCCGGTCACACCAGGAGATACCGGTTTCCTCAGCCATGCTGCGCCCCCCCAACCATCTCGGCCTCAGCCACATCCTCCGCCCGCACGTCGCCGTGCAGCAGCACCGCCAGGACGATCAGCGCCGCGGTCGAGGCCGAGCCGAGCCCGCAGAAGAATCCGAGCCAGAACATCATCGCGCGGCCTCGCTGATCCGCCCGCCGGCCGCCCGGATCGCCTTGTCCAGGGTGTCGAAGGCGATCTCGGTGGGGATGGCGACCATGCCGCCGTGCCGGGTCATGTCGCTGTGCAGGTCGCGCGCGGCGGCTTTCGCGGCCGCGAGCAGATCCGGGTCATGCGGCGCGCCGGCCTCGGCGATCTCGATCTGCCGCTGCGTCGTCCGAAGCGCGTCCAGGGTCTCGTCGACCACCAGCCCGCCGGCGGCCATGTCGACCTTGAAGAAGCGGTTGAGGCGGTGCGCCGCCGTGAGCAGGGTCTCGGCGCTCATCGCTGATCACCTCCACCATCGCGATCGCCAGCCAGCCCGCGCACAGTCGCCAGGGTGACCGGCCCGCGCCGGTTCTTGGCGACGCCGAGCAGCTGCCGCATGTGGCCCGCGTAGGGGTCGCGCTTCGGCGGCGGCGCAGTGGGGCGGGACTTGGAGCGGAGGACCATCATCGGCCGGCCACCGCGCGCAGCCGGATCTCGCGCTGGACAGTGAACAGCACGTCCTCGTCCATCTGCTGCCGGAGCACCCAGGCGAGATAGCTCTCCGGCACGGCCGACCACGGCTCGCCGCGGTGCTTGCCGAAGGTGCAGCGCGGCAGCAGCGCCGGGCCTGCCGACCACAGCACCAGGTCGTCGAGGCTGGCGAGCGCCAGCATCTCGCGGAGCACGAGCGCCGTGACGTATGCGTCGGGCCCGGCCCGGTGCGCCGGCTCGGCCAAGGCGCGCTCCAGGCCGGGCGGATTCCGCCAGTACCGCAGCGTGCCGTTCTTGTGGTCCGGCGCCTCCGGCCAGAGCCGAAGCGCGGCCTTGTATGTGCAGATCCAGTGCGCCTCGCCGGTCACCTCGGGGGTGAGCCACTGGCGCTCGAAGCGCGCGTTGTGGGCCACGAGCACGAAGTGATTGGCGCGCATCCGAGCCTCGTCGAACAACGCCTCGCGGGTGGCCTCGGCGAAGACCGGCTGGCCGGCGACATCGGTGTCGACGATGTGGTGGACCGCCGAGGTCTGCGGCGGGATCGGCTGCTCGGGATCGACGAGCATGCTGCGCGGCTCGCCGACGGTCCACGACTCGCCATCGTGGGTCAGGTCGCACCAGCCGATCTCGCAGACACCGGCCGGGGGCTCGAAGCCGGTGGTTTCTAGGTCGATGACGCGGATCAGCATCACGCCTCACCCCGCTCTTCCTTGGCCATCTGCTCGGCAGCCGCAGAATGACCGGCCTGCCAGTTCGCGAGCCGGCCGGCGTCCTCCTTGATCTCGGGCTTTAAGCACTTCTTCGTGCCGCGCATCGCGTCCTCGTAGCCGCGCGCGTAGTCCGGGCTCTTCGGGTCAATCGTGGGCTGACCCGTGGCCGCCTCGGCCTGTTCGACCTGGGCTGATTCCGCGTCCGGGGCGGCGCCTTCGGCCTGCTCTGCAGCGTCGGCAGCCGGCGCATCGGAGGTACTCGGCGCCTCTTCGGCCTCCGCCGGACGCGAGGCGATCTGGTCGAGCACCGCCGCCAGGCGCGGCCGGGCGGTCTCCTTCCCCTCCTCCTGCGCGCCCTTGAAGTCGTAGAGGTCGTCGTCCCGGCGCATCAGGTCGTCGAGGTCGGTCGACATCGGCAGCACCTTCGAGTGCCGGCGCGCGACCGTCTTGCGAGCCATCTCGCCCCACCACTGCACCCAGGGGCCGTTGTTCTTGGCCCGGCTGACCGCGCGGACCTTCTCGATCTGCGCGAAGGTCATCACCTCCCGGGACTTCTCGCCCGACTTCAGGACGGCGATCGAGTAGGCGGCGATCGGCTTGCCGGGCTCGCCCATGGTGGGCTTGTGCCGGAGAATCGGCTCGTCACCGAGCTCGTAGAGGAACTCGTCGTTTTCGTAGACGACGTGCGCCTCCCAGGTGGCGATCTCGCCGGAGTTGCGGACCTTCTTCCGCAGGCCGCCGATCATCGGCATCCACTGCGCCTTGCCGCTGAACTCGACGATCGCGCC
>NZ_FOTK01000061.1 GCF_900114535.1 Methylobacterium pseudosasicola
TTGGTAATGAAGAGGTCGAGGGTTCGATCCCCTCTCGCAGCACCAGTCCTTACAGAGACTTAGCTCCAAAAGATGAAGTGCTCAGAGGTTCTCGCGAACCTGAGGCACTCTGATGGGGCGGCCAAAGGGTTCAGCCCCCTCCCGAATTGAAGCCCGCCGTCGCGCGCGAGATCTGCCGACCCTAACGGCCGCAGACCGATCGCGACTCTGGACATACATTGATCGTCGCGAGCCTTATGAGTGCTGGCCGTGGGTCGGCGCCGGGAACGGGACCGGCTACGGACGCATCCGCGTTCAGGGCCGGCTCTACCTGCCGCATAGGCTTGTCTGCGCCGACGCCTCAGGCCCTCTCGCTGACCTCCCGCAGCACCACGGCACCGTGGTTAGGCATTCCTGCGATAACCCGATCTGCTGCAACCCGGCACATCTGATCACGGGTACTCAGCGTCAGAACGTCGAGGACACGGTCAACCGTAGCCGCTTCGCGAAAGGGTGGTTGCCGGGTCGGTTCCAACGGAAGCAGGGGGCAAATGATGAGTGAGATCCGCCCAGCCGACCGACTGCTTGCACACAACGTCGTCGCGGAATGGCTTGCATGGACCGATGGGCTTGGGTCGCCTCGGCCTAGGGATGTCGCTGTCGCGTCCTTGGTCGGTCTCATCACCGAAGCGCTGGTCATGTCGCGCGAGCAGGCAGAGCGCCGCCCATTCCCCGCGGATCGCATTCCGATGCCGCAAAACGCCGATCAAGCGGTTGGCATGTGGCTCATCGGGGAGAACTGGGTCCGCAGCAACGCGCCTGAACGGCTGAAGCCCGAGCTGCGCGACGAGCCGCTCCCATAAACTTCGTGTGCAGATCGCACGAGAAGATTGGCAGCGTCCCTAGGGGGTTTCGAGGGGTTCGGAGACGACGGGCGATTAATCTGGTTTGAGCTTGGTGCGCTCGCGGCGGCGGACCTCGGTCTCAAGCAAGGCTCGGATCACCTCAGACACTTCGCCACCCGCGATCACAGCCTTGGCCCGCGCAAGCAGGCTCGCCGGCAGGCGCACCGTCGTGGAGACGGTCGGATCTTTTAGCTTCAGCGGAGGGCGGCCCATCCGCCGCTCAGTATCGTATGGCGAAATCTGCCGCAACTCGCCCTCGTTTCGTATGGCTGCTATTGACCAATAACGTATTTCGCTTATTCTGTCCAGATCGACAGATAGGAGCAGGCGCGTGAGCACCAAAATCTATGACGGGATCCGCTTCCGGTCGTCAGACTTGCTGGAGATCCACGCGCAGCTCGCGGCTTACCGCCCCGTGGTCGCCAAGGCCGTCGAAGAGGCCACACTTCGGTACGTGGCCAGCTTGGCAACAGATGCGATCGACAAGGCCGCGCTAGCTGGAACGGGCGTCGAGTCGCCCATCTGGTACGCTCGGCAGAAGCTCTACGAGCGTCAGGAGGAGATCAAGCGGTCCGGACGCCGCGACCCCTCTATCGACTTCGACTTCACGATCACGATCATGCCCTACCAGGGCGCGGTCTACGGCATCGTGTTCTGCGAGCAGAGCGGGTGGAAGGATGCCATGCTTGGCGCCGGGTTCGCCGAAGCCTTCCCCTACTGGAATAACACTGACCCGCCCGAGGGCTTCACCGACGAGGCTTGGGACGAGCGCGGCCAGCTATGGAACGCGATCCTCGCCCAGGACGAGTGGGACCGGCCGGTCGGGTGCGGCTTCACCTACGACTTCCTACCGCCCGCGCGCTACCCAGCCGCTGAAGCCGCCTTGCCGTTCGTGCCGGTGCTCGAAAAGCGAGCTAGGGCACAGGCATTCAATCGGCTCATCGAAGCTGAGTACCAACGCCTGCTCAGGGCCGCACAGGGCGGCGAGCCGAAGCCGGATCCCCTACGGCTCGTCATGGCCGCCGAGCGCTCTCTGCGCACTGATGACGGCAACGCTCGCGTCCTCGCCGAGAGCGAGCGCGTCGTGCCGCTCCTTCCCGGGATCACGACGGATCTTCTGATTGATGGGCTGCCGGCCAAAGCTGCCTAACCCCGCCTTCCCCTCCCCCATTATGAAGAGACGAGAGAGATGAGCGGAGACGGCTTCCCGTACCCGGTGAACGAGCCGGGCAACTTCGCTGCCGAGCAGCCGTCCGACGAGCAATTGCTTGAGTTCGGGTACGCGCCGGGTAGCTACGACATGAAGTGCCGGACCTGTCGAGGTATCGTCCACGATGTCGACAAGCGTGCCTTGCGATGCCGCGGCTGCGCGGTGAACGCCTTCCGCTCCGCAAAGGCGCGTCCTGCTTCGGCGGTCGTAACCGGACCGGAGCATCGACCGGGGAGTGCACTGACGCGCGGCACCCTTAGGGTCTATCGCCACATCGCGGACGGCACGCTGGGGGCGTTTATGGCCCCGTCCGACGTGAAAATGCTTCTGGACGAGATCGACCGGCAGGAGGTCGAGAATACACGGCTGCGCGAGGAATGGGCGCAAGAAGGCATCGGCTGGCTGCGCGACAAAGATATCGATCGCCTCATGGGCGTCGAGGCTGAGAACGAGCGCCTGCGGGCGGCCGTTGATATGGCGCGATCCCGACTAACGGCCATCCGCGACGGCGAGGCCTTCCAGCCGCATCTGCACGCTGCCGCAGGACTGACCGAGATCAACGATCTTTTGGCGTCCGCCTAGCCCTTCCCCTCCCCCCTTCAAGAGGAGACAGACATGAGCGAGAGCAAAGAAATTGAGGTTCGATTTTATCTCGTAGGCGGTCAAACGGTGTCCGTGCCGATGGAGCTTGAGGACGGGACTGTCCTTACCCAAGAAGCTCTGCACGGCTTCATCAAAGACTGGAAGAAGATCGGTCAGTTCTCCTACGCGACAACCGCCTTCGCCATCGCGATCCCCGACATGGAGAACGTGGCGATGATTGAGGCGCGGCCGATCCCATTTGCTGACCCCGCCTGACCCTCTCTCAATCTCATAGGAGACAGACATGAGCGAGAGTTATGAAAAGGCCCGCGCCATCGCAGAGGCTGCCGCCAATCACTGGGATCAGTTTGGCGACACGGCCGGCGTCGCTTGGCTCGCTGAGCAGATCCACCGGTCCATGTCACCGGTCGCGCAGCCAGACGATCGCGGCCTCTGCGAATGCCGGATCGGCCAGTGCCGGTTTCTCACCGAGCGGTGTCGGGAGATCCAGCCATGAAGCTGCCCAAGGTGACGCTTGAGGAGGAGATTGAAATCCTCTGCGACACCATCGACTCCAATGCGCCTCAGGCCATGCGCGTGGCCGCGAGGGATCGGTTGGTCGAGATCCGAGAACAGCAGGCTACCGCTGGTTCTCCGCTGGTCAAGCCAGATCGCGAAGCCGTCAAGGAAGCGGCCCTAAAACTCCGCGCACAAGCCAAGGCGGCCGGCCTGTTCGACGGGAGCGGGAACAAGTCGGGAGGCGCGGCATGACCGGCGAGACTGAAATGGTTCTGCGCGTCGCTCGTGCCATCAGTGGCGCCCCGTTCCCGTCCGCCAAGAGCATCGCAAAAGCACGAGCCGCGATCTGGGCTCTGAAAGATCCGACGCCAGAGACAAACGCCGCCATCGGTAAAGGGCAACCTCCAGAATACCGAATAGCGATGCAGCTTGGGTACGAACGCGGGCTCGACGCCGCACTCGGGGAGTGCGTCTGATGCCCTGCGCCCACTGCGATGCCGACGTAGACGGCGGATGCACCTCGGCGGCGGGATCCTCGTTCTGCCTGCTTGAGCAGCTTCGCGAAGCTCAGGACAACGAGCGGCAACCCAGCCTTGTGGACCACGCCGAGAGCGAACTGGCGGCCCTCCCGGGCCGGCGCACGAACGCCCGCCTCATGCTTGAGCGCGACGTGGTCGCCCTAGTCGCCCTGTTCGAGGCTCAGCGGCATTCCGGCGGATCGGCGCGCTTCGTCACGGATGCGTTGGATCGGCTCCTTCGCTGGAAGCCGCTGGCCCCGTCTGACCCCGCCTAACCCCTCCCCAAGTCCCATAGGAGACGAGGATGGCCGAACCCTACCGCTCCGTAACCGAGCGCTGCGAGATCTTACCCGTCGAACTGCATGACCGCGGCGAGACGGAGAGCGCCCGACTGCCCTGGGAAGCCGACGCGCGTATCCGAGAATTGCAGGAAGAAGCTCGCTCGTGGCGCGCCGTTGCTGAGCGTCTCGAAACTGAGATGCAAGAGTTGCTGCGCGCCTGCGACTGCGAGATCCGCGACCAGACCAATAACCGCACGGCGAGCGACAAGCGCTCGGCAGCCTATGCAGAAGGCGCCCTGCGGGTCGCTGAAGGCATCGCTCACCGCATCCGCGAGAAGGCACCCGCACGATGACTGCTCTCACGTTCATGCACATCGACGCGGCCCTGTCGGTACTCGGACTGATCCTGCTGTTTTACGGGGTCAACTCTAGCCCCGACGACGCCCCGCAGGTCCCATCTCAGAACACGCTCACAAACTTCGTTCTTCTCACATTTATGCTCGCGTCGTTCTGCACGCTGATCATCTACGGCGGATGGATCATCGCCTAACCCCACCCACCACAATCTGCGGAGAGACGAGGATGGCCAATCCTGTAACCGTCGATGTTCCGGTTATGAAGACCAGCAGCGGGGCCGATTATTACGTGCGGATTAGCTGCGGGGCGAGGAACACAACACCGTTCTTGTTCAAGGAGCGGTGGAAGGCTGAGTACGAGGCCGATCACCTCAGATGGGTCTTTGGGCTGCGCGAGTCCGATCCCGAGATGATGGACTACAGCGAAACCAGCCACCCGAACATCGCCTAGACCCACCTCATCAAGAACCGGAGGCCCACCCCCGTGTCGATCAGATCCTACAAGTACCGGATCAGACCGAACGCACAGCAGCAACGCCTGCTCGGCGAGATGCTGTCGGGCTTCTGTGCTCTCTACAACGCGGGCTTACAGCAACGCATTGAGGCCTACAGACGCCGCGGTATCACCCTTCGGGCTAGCCAGCAAAACGCAGAACTCACGGCTATTCGCGCGGCGGAACCGGACGGCATCGGTCGCTGGTCTTACTCTGCACTCGGTTGGGTGCTTCGGCGCCTCGACCAAACCTATGCTGCTTTTTTCAAGCGTGGGCGCGGATTTCCTCGGTTCCGATCAGCGGCACGTTACCATAGCGCGACCTACAGGTTCGGAGATGGGCTCACCATTGGGAAAGACCATCGCCTCAAAGTTTTGGGCGTGCCGGGCGGCATAAAGGTTGTCTGGCATCGCAAATTGCCCGAGAACGGGCGGCGCGGCACTGCTATCCTAAGCAGGCAGCAGGGGAAGTGGTACGTCATCTTTAGCGTTGAGGCTGAATACGCCGAATGCTGTGGAACCGGGACTGTCGGGATCGATCTCGGCCTCAACAGCTTGATCGCGACTAGCGATGGTGAAACGGTCAAAGCTCCTCGCCTCGAACGCAAGGCACACAAAGCCCAGCGTCGTCGGCATCGCGCGCTCGCACGGTGCCAAAAAGGCTCAAAGCGCAGATCGAAAGCCAAGGCGCGGCTAGCTTCTGGTGCAGCCAAGATAGCGCGTCAGCGGCGTGATCACCTGCACAAGCTCTCGCGGTCCCTAGTCTCTCGATACCGGAGCATCGCGTTTGAAGACCTGAATATGGCCGGGCTGAGAAAGGGACTGTTCGCCCGGTCCATCCATGATGCGGCGTGGAGTACGCTCGTCCAGTTCACGACGTATAAGGCTGAAAGTGCTGATGCGTCCGTCGTTCTGGTCGATCCACGAGGTACATCGCAGAATTGCCCGAGTTGCGGAACGATTAAAGCAAAAAAGCTGAGCGAACGAAGGCACTGCTGCGACTGCGGCTGTGAATTGGATCGCGACATTGCTGCGGCAAAGATTGTGCACCAGCGGGCATTTGAAAATGGGCCGAGACACGGCCCTCAGTCGCCAAGCCAGCGGAATGCCGCATAGCTAGACTGAGAAGCTTTGCATCATTTGCGAAGAGTTGTCGCAACCGGAGGAGAGAGGATGATGGATCAAGCACAGCCCTGCCTAGACGCAGCCGCCGCCATTGAGGGCGTTGCGCAAGAACTAGATGGCCTGGGCAAAACGGCATCCGCAAAGATGCTCCGGAATGCCCTCGACGTTCTGCTTGAGGTGCCTGTGCGGCCAAGTCTTCCGCATGCCGACGATGAGACCAAACGCATCGTAGATCGGGCATGGGAGCGGTTTCAGGCTGGCATAAACTGCGCCTGACCCCACCCTCATCAATCCCGGAAGGCGGGGAGAAGTAGACCATGGGCGACCTGATCAAGCTGCCGGTATCGGATCACTGGATCTGCTCGGTGGACGTAGTCCGCACGCCGGACGGCCGAACCGTAGCAAGGCTGACCGATTTGCGATCCAGTGAGATCAGCTTGGATGAGCAGCCGCGCCACGCCATGCTGCGCTTTGCCAAGTTGGTGCGCGATGCCGCTGACGGCATGGAAGACGAGGCGCTGAAGATCGGTGACGCCGATGACTGATCCCGCTTCTCTCCCCGACCGGCTCGCAGACGCAGAAGGGGAACTGCCGAGAGCTGTGAACTCCGCGATCCTTGCTGAGTGCGACAGCCCCCGGATCTGCTCCGTCAATGGCAGGGTGAAAGAGGGCATCCGGTGCGGGCCGTGCGAGCAGAAGGCGCTCTTCACCATCCTCGCCCGCCTTGCCGCCGCCGAGTCCGCGCGAGAGGCGGCTGTTGCCGAGCGGGATGAGGCGGGGGCGCTGATCTCCGGAAGGGTCGCTGAAGCTCTTCGGGATGCAGATTGGCTGCTTGAATGGTTGGCTACCGAGGAATGTGAGTCTGCCGATCCGGAGGTGCTTTGCCGACGCACCGTCTGCCAAGAGACGGGCTGCGTGTCGATGAAACGATTTGCCGTCCGCGAGGCCCTTGGCGCCATTGGCGTCCTACCCCATCCCGTCGCTGCCGAGGAGACCTGAGAGATGGGCATCATGGATGATCGCGCCCGTGCAGAGCTATATGTGCAAGCCGCTGGTATGCAGGGCGTGCCAGCCACAAAGTACCTGCGACAGCATCTAGGCACGTCGCTCGTGGAGTCGCTGGACATCGCGCGCGCCATCGCGCGTGACATGCCGAACGGCCCTTTAGGCCGGTCTCTCGCTCCGCGCCACGAGAGCCGTCAGCCGCGCGAGCACAACGCCATCATAGCCGAGATTGAGAAGGTGATCGCAGGCGCCTGCTTCCCGTCCAATCCGGATATGAGCGGCGACCCGCGCAAGAAGCTCGGATCATCTCAGCTTCGCCGCGTGGAGGATTGCGCGATCTCCATCGTGGACGTGTTCCTGCAAGCCGGCTCTCGCCTCCCCCACCACGGAGCCCTGACATGACCACCGATACACCATCGCCCGCAGCAGAGGGCAGGTGATGTGTGAATTCAATCGCGGGTTTAGGTATCGGCTTGTTCCAACGGTAGAACAGGACCATCAACTCCGCGCGCATGCCGGGGTGTGCCGGTTTATATACAACATTGCCCTTGAGCAACGTCGCGACTGGTGGCGAAATCATAAGAAAAATACTGGTAAAAGCATTTCGTTAGCCACGCAGTCCATCGAATTGACTCAGATACGCAAGGAATTTGAGTGGGTTGCTGACGTAACTAGAACATGCCTTGATCAGGTTCTACGTGATTTGGACAGGGCATACACTTCGTTTTTTGCTGGCAAAACGCAATATCCTACGATGCGCCGAAAGGGCGTAAATGATAGCTTCCGCTTCAAAGGCGATGAGGTTACAATACGACCATTGAATGCCAAGTGGTCATTAATCCGGTTGCCAAAAATTGGCTGGGTAAAATTTCGGGCTAGTCGACAAATCGAAGGTATTATTAGAAACGTCACGGTTTCCAATGATGCATTAGGCTGGCATGTCTCTCTTGCATGCCGATCCGAGCGGAGTGTGCCTGCCCCAAGCGCCGAAATCGTTGGAATTGACCGGGGGGTGGCTACGACACTAGCCCTGTCCACGGGTGAGTTATTGACGATGCCGGCGAGTCTGGAGCGTATAGAGGTCAAAAAGCGTAAAGCTCAACGCATCTTAGCCCGTCGCAAGCGCGGATCTAACCGGAGACGCAAGGCTCAAGCGCGCGTCGCGCAGCTGAAGGCAAAGCAGGCTCGCATCCGACGCGACTTCCATCACCGCGCCGCACTCAGCATAGCCAACCGTTTCGGCGTTGCCGTTCTAGAGAATTTGAATACGCGCAGCATGACAGCCAGCGCCAAAGGATCGGTGTCTGAGCCAGGCATTAATGTTCAACAAAAATCTGGCCTAAACCGAGGAATTTTAAATGCAGGCTGGCACCAGTTTGCGACAATCCTGGCCTACAAGTGCGAAGAGCGCGGCGGTCAGGTTGTGACAGTGCCTGCCCGGTTCACATCGCAAACCTGTGCGGCGTGCGGTGTCATTGATGCCCGATCTCGCGAAAGCCAAGCGAGGTTCCGGTGCGTCGGATGCGGGCATGATGATCATGCCGATGTAAATGCGGCTATCAATATCAAACGGCGGTGGAGCACACCGTTGCTGGACGTGGAGGGCTCAAGATGTGGGCCCGTTGAAGCGTCAATTGGAGGAGTGCAGTGATGCCTTCGAAAATCATCGCCGTTTCAGGCAATGAGAATGCTAACGCAGCAGAGGGGCGGGGCGGGAGGCTGAGCCCGACTCACCTGACAGCGTTGAGAGAGGCAGCATCACCGCTTGGCTTCGACGATATCGGAGCCAATGCCGTAGCTAAGCGCGCCTCTCATGCCCTTTGGAAAAGAGGCTTCATCAGGTGGGGATGGGTCAAGCACGAAGGGCGCGAACTTCATAAGCTCGTGGCAACCCCCGCCGGCCGCGAGGCCCTGTCCAGGGAGAAGGCCGATGGCTAGGGACACCTACAACCCTGCCGGTCTTACGCTTGAGACCCGCGAGGCGCACCAGCGCGTCTTCTGCCAATGCGATGTGCTGAAGGAAATGCCTCTGCATCTGCTACGCGGCCTCTGGGACCAATATGACGGCACGAACGCGCCCGAGGGCTTTGAGGGTGAAGCCATCCACCTCGCGCTGAACATGGTAGGCGATGGCAGCTACTGCGCCGTGTGAGCCTATGCCCGACACCGACCCGATCCTCGAAGCCGTCGCCGCGCTGGAAGCTGCCGGGGTCGAGGTAAAGCCGGTGGGGGAGGAATTGGACAGATGGAAAATCGGCGACTTCGAACTCAGCGACGCCGAGCTGTGGCGCCTGGCCGCGAGCCGGGGGCTGGTGGAGGAGTAGGGCTGCCGGGGACTCCGGCATCAGAGGCACAGGGGACAGAATGGACCGCGACGCACAAGCATATGGCCTTGACGAAGCCCCCGCCCGTTCGGCTCTTGGCGTGATCGAACCGCGCGACGACGAAGCTGTAACAGTGCCTCCAGACCGTTCTGGTATCGTCCGGTGCCACTTCGGGTTCGGCGTGCAGATGCTTGAACGCAATGACGGGCGATGCGGTATTGCGGTCGATCCGCAGCCACCGGCCGCAGCGGATCCAAACTCCCGTGCCTTGCGGCAGTTTATGGAAGCCACCGCCGTAGAATGGCTCCGGCAGGTTGCCCCGCACAGGCTCTCGGACGCCTTCCGCAGCGGCTACTAGGTTGAGCCCCCTTCCCGAACCCACCGCCCCGCGGTAGCTCGGGGATATGCCCGTCCGCAGTCACCCTCAGACCCACGTCGCTGCCCTCCGAGCCTGCGGGCACTACGCTGGGAACGGCATGCGAGCCTCGGCGCACCGGAAGACGATGCTGGCCTTGGCCGAACTCGGGCTGGTCGAGGAGCGGACGCGGATCGGGCAGCGAGAGCCGCGGTGGTTTCTGACGGCAAAGGGCAGGGATCTGTTGGAGCAGATCGGGCCGGGGGATGCGGGGGATTGAGGAGGCGAGGATGAGCGAAGAGGACCGAAGGCTTGTGGCAACGGCTTTGCGCGAGCTTCATTCCGCCGTCAGCGACCTGCGTGATGCGACGCGTAGCACGGTCAGCGAAGGCATGTGGCCAGATACCGAGCGGCTGACCTTCGCGCCGATTGATACGGCGCTCAGCAAGGCCGGTGTAGCAATTGAGGCGCTGCGCGGCGACGGCGAGTAGGGAAGCGAAGGCTGGAGGCGAGGATGGGCAAGTCGAGACGCAAGACGCCGATCACCGGCAACACCACGGCCGCGTCCGACAAACCGTCAAAGGTGCGCGGGCATCGACAGGCACGAGCCGCCGTCCGAGTTGCCATCGCCGCCGAGGCAGATATCCCGCACCCGAAAGCCTTTGGCGACCCGTGGAACGGCGAGAAGGACGGCAAGCGGTGGCATGGCGACCGACATCCAGACCTGCTCCGAAAATGACGAAACCGCCGTGGCTGGGCCAGGCGGTTGGGTAGGAAGACAGCAATGTGGTGCGGGTCAGCCCGGAGGATCCTTCGGCGCTGTCCTGTTGCCGACGATGATGCCGACGAATAGGGCGATCAGCACCTTGACCATCGTCAGGTCCTGATCCGGCAAAGGGCAGATCACGGCGCCGGCGCCCGCGGCAGGATCTCGAACTCAAGCGGCGAGAGGATCGACACGATCGACCAGCCGAGAGCTCGCTGCAGCGGGTTGCAGTCGTAGGCCACCACGCCGAGAAGCCGCCCTCGGCCGGGCATGGCGTCCAGAGGGATGTAGGGGCCGATGACCTCCTCCTCGCGACCGAGCGGACCGTAGGCGTCAAAGCGTTCAGTCTCGAAGTCGATACGGCGGCCAGCCCCGTCGATAATCCACCACCGTCGGGCGATCTCGCAGGACCGCAGTCGCTCGCGGACGCCGTGAATCAGTAGCCGCTCGCCCACGCGGACCTGCTTGGACGGGTTGACGATCTCGCGCGCCAGCTGCTTGACCGGGGGGTCACGGTCGATCGCCATGGAGAATATCCAACCGAACGCGGCCATGATCCCGATCCAGTAGAAGAAATCGAGCACGCGGTGATGGATCGGGATCTGCCGCGGAGCATGCGAGAGCGCCAGGGCACGGGCGTATAGGTCGATGTCAGTCGGGGTGGGTTTCATGGCATCTGGCGTCGGGTTGTGATGTATCATCGGGGCGCGATACCCCCCTTCACGATCACCAGCCCGAGAAGCGCGACAACAACCGCACCGATGATGATCTTCACCAACCATCCAATGTTGGCGTTCAGTTTGTCTACATCGTCTTTGAGGTCTTTCACCTCGCCTTTCGTCGCATAGTTGTTTTTGACCTCGTCGAAGAAGCGGTCGAGCTTCTTGTCGAGGAGCGCGACTTGATAAGCGAGCAGGCGGACATCGCTCTTGAGGTCACCCTGCCCGGACAGCAGCGGCGCGTCGGAGGTCTCGTCCGGCAATGGGGGCATGGGCACTCTCGACACGGCGTCGGGAATCAGGGTCGCGGCCATGGCTTCGTTGCCTCCGCCGTCGATCGATGGATGTCAGGGGTCCGGCGCGATCGCGCCGAAGGCCAAGCAGGCCGCCGCCAGGAGGGCGACGACCAGCAGGCCGCGGGCAATAGCGAGGCTGGGCATGGATCAGGAGCCAACTTGGCGGGCAATCTCTCGCGCCTTTGGCCGCGACCAGCCGCATACGCGGACGCCGGCCTCGACCTGGCCGGCGATCCAGCGCCGATCGTCCTTGTCGAGCCCGCGCACGGCGAGCTTCGGCGCTTCGAACGCGTCGCACGCGCCCTGGATAGTCGCGGGCATGCTGTCGGTCACGCACCCGCCGAGCGCGGCGCCGAGCAGCGCCACCATGATCACTTGCTGCATCGCCCTTCCTCCTGGATCCACTCGCCGTCGATATTGAAGCAGCGGTCGATGTCGTCGCGCGCGCCGCGGGCGACCCGCGCCGCCTCGGCGTTGCGCTTGTTCACGGTCTCGACGATGGCCGCCTTCCCGGCCGCGTTGCCGGCGTGCCAGCCGAGGAATTTGCCGAGGGCGTAGCCAGCACCGGCCGTCGGCAGCGCGCCGATCATGCCGCCGAGCACGAGGAGCGTGACGGGCGAGAGCGTTCCGATCAGGCGCAGCATCAGGCGGCCTCCATCGCGTCGTGAAGCCCCTCAGGCGGCGCGTCGTCGTTGTCCGCGCTCGGGGTCTGCGGGCGGATGTCGAGCGCCGCGTTGATCTTCGCGGACCGCTGCCGGGCCCACCACGAGTAGGCGCCGCCGGCCACGCCGAGCACGACGCCGAGCACGGTGACGATGGTCAGCAGGTGCGCGATGCGCTCGATGTTCTGCAGCGGCTCAAGGGTGCTGGTGACCTGAGCGAGCACGCCGGTGCTGGTGCCGGCGCTCCACAGGGCGTCGAGCTTCGGCGGTGTCGCCTTGGCGCTCTCCAGCACCGCCTTGGCGTTCATGCCCGACATGAAGGCGATCGCCGGGGCCGGGCCGACCGAGCCGCGGGCGTAGTGCTGGCCCAGCGCCTTGAGCTGCTGCGTGCGCCGGATCCAGCCCTTACCGAAGCGCTTGAAGGTCTTCAGCGCGCGGAGGAACGCCTCGCGGGCGGCGATCACCCTGCCGATCAGCGCATCGACATCGTTGACGGCGTTGGCCGCGGTCAGGGTGGCATCGCCCATGATGCCGTCGACGCGCACGCCGAGGGCGCGCTGCAGCCACTTCACGGCCTGGGAGACGCCGGAGTTGATCGCGCCGTCCGCGACGACGATGTCGAGGCCTTCCGGCAGGCGGTCGCCCCAGACCTTGTCCCAGTAGCCGGTCTTGAAGATGTCGACGATCTCGCGGGTCTCGATCAGCCACACGTCGCGGATCGGCAGGCTCCGGGCCTTCCGGTAGCCGTTGTAGACCCGCTGCGTGACGCCGTAGGCGGTCCGCCCACCCGGATCGGCCGGGTCATCGACGCGCCCGCCCTCGAAGGTCATCTCGACCTTGAACCAAGCCTTCAGATTGGCCTCGGCCATGGCTGATCTCCGGATTGCTGAAAGGGGATGCGGCCGGACCGGCTACGCGGGCAGGCTGGCCCACATGGCGAGAGCCGCCAGGGCCAGGGTGGTAGCCGCGAGCAGAACGGCGCTGCGCAGAGCCCGCGCGCGCACGGCTTCGACGGACCGTGGATCCATTTGGCTGCTCAGCATTGCCGCGGCCGCCGGGCGCAGATCCAGACTTTGCCCACGCCTTCGAGGGAGGCTGGAGCACACACGACGCGACGGCGCGGCCGGGCGTCGGCCGCGGTCGAGAGGAGAAGTGCGCAGGCGAGCGCCAGTGCCGCGAGGAAGCGGGTCATGGTTGGCTCCAGGATCGGGCGGTTCAGGCGGTCGAAGGCGTCAGGACGCCATCAGGATCAGCGGGCGGCGGCGGACCCCGCCCTGCCCGGTGTTGCCGAACAGGGCGGGGGAGAGGGGCATCAGGCGGAAGCTCCGACACCCTGCAAATAAACATGCAAAGCATTGTAAAGAGTGGTCAGATTAGACGCGGACAACGCCTGCCCCATGCCCGCGACGGCGACTTGGCTGATTGATGGAATGTCGGCATAGGGCTCGCCGCAGTAGACGATGTTGTTCGCAGTGACTGGTCCAGCGCCGGTTGCCGCACTGCCTGATGCCGCAAATGTTTCCGCGGTGCCGTTGTTATGATACATTGAAGCCGCAGAAGAGGATGGCCGTGTTACCGCAATAAGCCCCGCGCCTGGGGTTCCGAGTGTGAATGTCTGCGAAGTACCGCTGAACATTCTTGATTTGATTGCAGACGCTCCGGTTCTAGAGATGTAAATATTCTCGGATGCCGCTCCAAAGACATACTCAAGCCCAGATATATTTGTGTCGTTTGTCCAAACAAACATACTCTCGTTGTTGACGGAAGCTTTCTTTGTTGCGCTGACAGCCTGCGTGCGCTCGTAAGTTGTATTGATGTGGTTTGCCGACGCTCCGTTTCCGGAGAATCCCCGGTCAGCGGTAAATACCGGAGACCCGGCAATAGCGCCGTCGTAGCTGCCCTTAATATCCAACAGTGCGGCTTGGGTGTTGGCCGATGCTGGCAAATGCATCCAGTCGATCAGGCCATATGTTCCATCGCTCTTAAGGGCGGTAAAAAGATCGTCGATCAGCTTCTTGCGCGCGTCGGCTGGTGTAGTCGTCATCCGACCGACGTAGGTTTGGGCCTCGCTGTTGGTGAAGCTGTAGCCAGCCGCGGCGTTGACGGTGATGGAGACGGTTGAGGTCTTTGGCGTGTTAGTCGCCCCGCTTAGCGTCTCCGTCAGCGTGATCGTCGGCGTGCCTGCCGCCGAGAACGTGCCGGTGACGGTCGTTCCGCTCACACTGAGCGTGGTGCCGTCACTGGACGTGGCGGCGACCGTCGAGCCCGCCGTCCTGCCCGAGATCGTTCCCGAATAGGCGGTTCCGGCCGTGGCCGTCGTGGGTGACAGCGTGAGCGTCTGAAGGGTTTGGGCCGCGGTGGCGACAGCCGCAGTCGCGGCGCTGGTCGTCGACGCACCGGCGCCAGCCGCATTCGACGCGACAACCGCAACCGTCATCGCGCTACCCTGGTCCGCTGACGTGAGCGCGTAGGTCGACCCTGTTGCGCCCGAAACCGGGCTGCCGCCGCGGCTCCACTGGTAGGTGTACCCAGTCGGCGCGTTGCTCCACGTCCCTGTCGAGGCCGTGAGCGTCTGCCCAACTGTCGGCGTACCGGAAATGGCGGGCGCGGTTTTGTTGACGGGAACGGTTGAGCCCGGCGTCGTCGCCGCGAGTGTGGCGGCGGTCACGGTGAAGCTGTAGGACATGCCGGCCACGGCCGAGCCGTCCGCTGCATAACCGTTGAAGGCCACGGTGATATCGCCGCCGGTATCGGAGATGCCGACCGTGCCGAATTGGTTGACGCCCTGCACAGGGCCAGCGGTGTAGGTGCCGACGCTGGCGTTGTTCGCCTGATCCAGCGCCCCGACCTGAAACACCGGAACCGGTAGGCTGCCTGAGGTGACGTAGCCGGCTGTGTGCGTGCCGTCGTCGTAGGCCAGCGCGTGCATATCCGAGGCGACGATGAACGCCCGGCCGGCCATACCCACGGACTGGATGTAATCCATGACCTCGCGGCGCTCGATCGCAAACGAGCCCCAACCATCACCGTTCAAGCCGCTGTCTTGAATCCACGGCGTCTCGGTGAACAAGCAGACGATCTGCCCGGCCGATTTGGCGGCGTTAAGCTGCTGCTTGACCCACGCCTTCTGAGCCGCGCCCCATTTGGTGTGCGTCGTGCCGTCCGCGTCCCCCTCGGCCGACATCTGCGAACGGCAGTCCGGCACGATGAAGCGCAGGCGGCCGACGACGTAGGAGAACCCGACCGCGTCAGCCGCGGCAGCAGAATAACCGGGCGGGTTTGGCCAATAGGCACGGGCGAAGGCGAGGGAGGCCGCCGTCGCAGTCGTGCCGCTCGATGCACCATTGGCGTCGTTGGCGCCTCCGGCCGAGGTCGGGCCTGTCGGGAAATCATGGTCCGACCACATGTTGATGGTCGGGATCTGGCGATAAGCCTGCGCCGCACTGCTTGTCGTCAGCAGCGCGTCAAAAGCGCTGTCGATGGTGTACGGCGAGATCGTGTCGCCATACGGCGTGTCGCCCAGGGCGAACATGAACAGCGGGTTCTTAGCGATGATCGAAGAGAACACCGCAGATGACACGTTCGGGCGGCAGCACCCGCCAAGCGCGAACAGGAACGAGCCTTGGGTCGCCGCCAGGGTCGTGAACTTGCCGATCTTCGACGTGTCGAGGACGCCGTCGATCAGCAGCCCGTGATAGTAGGTGGTATTGGCCGCCAGTCCCTGAACCGTCTGCTTGACGATGTTCGAAGCCGTGCCGTTGACCGTGCTGACCGCGCTGGAGGGCGAGGCGAGCGAGTAGATTGGGTTCGACAGATCGGCATTGGGCGAGACCACCAGCCGCGCTTTGCTAGCAGCCGCGGTGAGCTTGTGTGTGACCGTGACGCCGGACTGCGAAATCGCACCGGTCCACGCCCACGAGATCGCCGCGTTGTTGCCAGCGGCGTCAGCTGGCTTTGTGGCAGTCCAGTAAGTTGGGTCTACGCCCGCGGGCAGCGTCAAAGACACCCGGCCGTAGAGCTTGAGCGCAGCGTTAGACGGGCGCAGGCCGAGGCCGAGCATCAGATCAACCCGACGAGATTGCTGGCCGTGGTTGCGGTCGCGTTCACGCGCTTAGCCTGCACTGGCAGGATCGAACCCACCGGCACGGCCTTGAAGGTCACGACCGTGTTGGCCGGGGTGACGATGGTCACGTCGCCCGCGCCGCCGACGTAAATCGACCGGGCGTTGGTGGTGAAATTCGTGCTGTCGCTCGTCGTGACGGCGAAAGCATCCGTGCCAGGTCCGGTAGCTGCAATAGCGGCCAAGGCTGGGTCATCGGTCGCAGTCGTGACCGCCAGAGCCGATGCCTTCGCCTTCGGGCCCAGCGAAGCCGGCAGCTTCCCTGAGATCGCCAGCAGGTTCGCCACCATCCCCTTGAACAGGGAGGTGAAGGTAAAAGAGGCGCCGTTGGCGGTGATGTCGGGAGTGGCCGTATCGGTCAGCGTGCCGTAGGCGGTGGCGATCGGGCCGTCCGACGAAATGACCACTGGGAAGGAGAGCGCAGCCGTTTTCTGCCCAAGTGAGGCAGGGAACAGGCTCGCGAGGTAGCGCAGCCACCCTCGCACGCCGGTGGCACCGCCGGGCAGCGAAGGCGGTGAGGTGCCGTCCGTGCCGAGCCCCGCGTTCAGGTCGGCGTCGATGGTGACGAGGGTGGCGTCCTTGGCCGCGCCAACTGCGAGGTTGCGCAGCTGCGCGACGATGGCGCCCGCCGCCGGGGCCGTGCTCAGCGCCGCCCCCGTGGTCAGATTGTGCCAGTAAGAGGCGACCACCGAGTTCGCGGCGGTATCGTACACGAGCACGCGCGCGACCACGTCGCCGACCGAGGTGCCAGTCCCAGCCGTGGCCACGTCGAACAGCGCGGTCTCGACGACGCGGGTGCTGGCCGCGCCGCCGGAGCCGGAGGCGGTCACGGGGGTGAGCGCCGCGGTGTTCGGGGATGCGGGGGCGCCGGCCAGCGTGACGAAGCTGACGGTGACCGCACCCGTGCCCTCGTTCACTGTCTCGCGGCGGACATAATATCCCGAGCCGTCGGTGACGATCAGGTTGGCGAGGTCGACCTGCGCGAGGATCGCCGACTTGATCGCCTGGAGCGTCGCCTCGGTGGCGCCGCCGGTGGGCAGCGCCGGGCTGGCCTGGAGGACGCGGATGGCCTCCAGTTTCGCGGTGACCGCCTGGACACTGGCGTCCGCCGCCGCTCCGGAAGCGAGCGCAGGCGCGGCGAGCAGCGCGCGCACGGCCTCCAGCTTGGTCGTGATCGCCTGGACGCTGACATCGGTCGCTGCGCCGCCCGGGATCGTCGGCGTGGCCAAAAGCAGACGGATCGCCTCCAGCTTGGCGTTGCCTGTCATCACGTCTTGGTCGGTGGCGAGCAGGCCGAGGGCCGACACGAGCGTGGACTGAAGCGCCGCGATCTGCGCCGCTGTCGCGTGATTGCCCTCCGGCGCCAGCTCGACGATCGTGCGATCGGTGAACGCCGAGCGCGTACCGTCCGCTTTGCGCGCATCCGGGGTGTAAGAGCGCGCAGGTCCGCTGCCTGAGAAGGACAGGTCCGTAGCCATCGGTGATCCTCAGAAAAGCGGCGGGAAGAACTGGGTCGCGAAGAAGGTCGCGGGGTTGCCCGGATCGGGGTCCGGGTCGGGGGGCGTGACAGTCGCGTCGAGCAGGACCAGGGTCAGCACGCCGCCGATCACCTGCACGCCGAAGGTCTTGCCGGCATCGGCGATCGGGTCGTAGCCGTCGGGAAGCGCGATGCCCGGCCCCTGCGGTCCAGTCTGAAGCGCCGGCAGCAGGATGCCGCCCGCCGGCTGCTTGCTGATCAGGACCGGCTGCGTGCCGAGCCCGGCTAGGACCAGATCAGAGTCGGACGCCGGCAGCACCAGCACCCATGACCGACCGAGCCATTCATCCGCGGGCGATCCGGCGACCGTGCGGTGGATGTCGAAGGCGACAGTGACCGCCGCGGCCTGGCCGCTCGCCCCGGTCGCCCGCCAGTCGCCGCGCGCCGCTTTCGGCACGATGATGATCACCGCGGTGCTGAGGCCGGTGATCGGGTCCGCAGCCCAGGAGATCGAGCCGTCCTCGCTGTCGATCTCGGCCGCGGCCGGCCCGCCGAACGCGCCGGTCATTGTCGCCGTGAGCCGAGAGCCCGACAGGTTCAGCGGGCACTTCATCGGGACGATGAGGCGCCAGTCGGCCGTGTCGATTACGGCGGTTTGGCCGGAGCCAGCAGGCATGCGGAGGGCTCCCGGCGAGCAGGTTGAGAGAGTGGTGGGGTGGGGTTAGCGCGAGTAGTTCGCGAGTAAGGTCTTGTTAGCGCCCGACGCTGAGCCGTCAAAAATATGCCCTGCCGTTCCGGCGGGTCCGCCGAAACCGATCACGGAAAAGCGGTCGCATCCAGAGTTCAGAACGAGATTGAACCCCTGCTGCCCAGTGCCATACCCTGGCACGTCTCGAAACAGATCATTGCCACCGACGCCGCCGATTATTTTGAAATCGGTGGCGTTGGCCATGACCTCTATGCCGCGACCGTTCCCGGCGCCGCCAGTAATGCTGTTGGCGTGGGCAAGCGCGCCACGAAGTTCAAGATCCAGCGTCGTGGCTTCGACAACGAGCCCGCTGTAGCCGCACGCGAAGAAACGCGGCGCGTGGAAGCGTGGAGCCCGAGAGTTGCGGATAGTCAGACCCGAATATCCGCTTCCGGAACGGCCACCAGAGAACCACGGCGCCTGAAACACCATGTCGATGCTTTTATCGAGGATTGATCCCTGACCCTGATTGTCGAACTTGACATCCGTGATTTCCCCGAAAGCCGGACAGGATCCGCGAGCGTAGGTGTCTGCACCGGTCAACAGGCCGAATTTACCGCCAATGACCTCGCCGCCGGCCAACCGAACGCTCTCGCACTGATTGTATAAGCGGACGGCCCCACCGGCACCGTTCGTCTGTGTGCTCGTGGAGAACAGAAAATTGCTCACGTAAACGTCGTTGGCGTTCTGGAAATCCAAAGCGGACCACGCCCAGTCGTACCCGAGTAGATTGCTGGCGAGATGCCCTCCCGACCGCCAAGCGAATAGGCGATAGCCATTGAAGGCCGTGCAGTGCGACAGATCCGAATAAGTGCCTGCGATCTGGAAGGCGGTCGCGCCACTGGTCGGCGACCCGCCCGTGTAGATCGTCGCGATATCGCGCAGTCGGCAACGATTGGCCGTGATGTTGAAAATCGGCTGGTTGAGGGCGCTTGACTGGATCAGCCCGGCGCGCGGGTTCACGGCCTCGATCGTGTAATTGTCGCGGCTCATATTGATCGGGCCGCTGATCGTCTTCACGCTATCGAAGACGACACGGGCGCCCGCCTGAAGGTCTCCGATCGCACGGTTGAACGATGCGGTATCGTCGGCGTCGGACGCGAACCGGAATTCGGCGAGGTTCCGGTACGGGGTCAGGATCTGGATCGGCGTCAGCGCTCGTGTCGCGCCCGGCTGTTGCAGGCTAGTCCCCGACGCATCCCCAGTCTTATCGAGCTTGCCCGAAATATCCGGGGTGATGCCGTCTTTACCGGGGGCGCCCGGTTCACCCTGCGCGCCAGGCAACCCATTCGCCCCTGGCAATCCCGGCGGCCCGGCAGGCAGCGCAACGCCAGGCGGCACGTTCTGGGCAGCTGGGCGCAAGACGACGATATCGCTGACGATCATCGCACTACGCCTTGGTTCACGGTCACGGGCCCCGTCGCGATGTTGCGCGTTTGGCCGTCGCCCGAGGCCTGAACCTCAAAGACATACTCCCCAGCGGACAGCTTCCCGACGCTGACCTTCGGGATGGACAGGGCGACGACGTTCAAGCCGTCGCCCCCGGACACGACGGACCCGTTCTGCGGCAGGCCGTTGACGAGCCCCGAAACGCTGGCGGCGACGATCTGAACTGTCGGATCGTCCGCGATCGTCCGAAGCATCATCGTGAGCGTGATGCCGGCTAGAGAGATCGGGGCGTCCGCCTCATCAACGTAGGTCCATGCATCCGTCCAGTCCTCGTTGTTCGCGATGACCATCGCGAACTTGAGAAGGGGCAGGTCGAGGATGCGAGTCACGGCCGCGCCCTAGCCGAACGACGGCCAAGCGATGGCGGAGAACACGGCCAGCGCGAGATCGACATCGCTCGCAGCCTCGATCTCAACCTTCGCACCGAGCCGGACGCCTCGAATGGCCGCGCCAGCCTCCAGGTACGCCTCGTAGGCGGCCTTCACCGAGCGGGCGACGCCAAGGACATCGGTCGCGGGTTTGCCGGTATCGGGGTCGAAATCGACACCGATGGTGGCAGCCAGCATCGGGTAATCGGCGGGCTTGACCGTACCGGTCGCGGTCAACACTGCTTGGGCCTGCGAGTAGGCCTCTTGGTACTCCATCGCCTGACCGGAGCCAGGCGTGATCAGTTTCAGCCGCAGCGACTCGGCCTGATCGTCGATATCGCGCTTGAGGCGGGCCTTGAGCGCTGCGAGCACGTCCGGCTGGGGGACGCCGAAGGCGAGGAGGTCGGCAACGGTGCAACCGGCGAAGCCGGGCACGTCGAGGTGGTCCGTCGCGAGAGCGAAGGGCATGGGTGCTTCTCCCGGCTCAGGCCGACGTGATGTTGGTGGTGTAGTTGTAGAGGTTGTTCGGGTTGCCGTTGGCACCGATGCCGTCGAACACCCGTCCCAGCGCCGCGCTGTACGTGACGGCCGCCACGGTGACGGTCAGGCGCGCAGTCTGGAAACCGAACAGGGCGCCGGACTGGGAAGAGTTCGCGGTAATAACCGCGTTGCCCATCGCCACGGCGGAGTTGCCGAGCGAGATGATGTGGCTGCGGTAGTTGTACCCGCTGGGAATATCGGGAAGAAAATAGTTGATGTAGCCAGTCCGCAACAGCGG
>NZ_FOTK01000036.1 GCF_900114535.1 Methylobacterium pseudosasicola
TATCGGCTTTGCCGGCACCTCGAAGCAGGTGCATCGCTGGTTGTCCGAGCGGCGCGCAGGCCTGGCCGGAACGACTATCCGGTCGTCGCCAGCACCGACCGACACCCGTGTTCTGACCTCCACCGCATCACCCCTGGCCTCATCCAAGCAGCTGTCCTGGTATCTCCTGCGGGAGCCCGAAGACCTCGGCCCTGAGGCGGCCGCGGTCGTCTCGCGTGTCCTGCAGGATACCGAGGCGGCCAAGGTGGTCGATCTCGGCCGCCGGTTCTGCCGGATCGTCCGGAGCCACTGTGGCCAGCAGCCGTCAGGAAAATCAGATGTCACGGCGTTCGATCAATGGCTGGGCGAAGCGCAAACCTGCGGTGTCCGGATCGTCGAGAGCTTCGCTGCTAGCCTCAGCCAGGATAGAGATGCTGTTCGGTCCGCACTGACACTGCCTTGGAGCAGTGGACAAGCCGAAGGCCAGATCACGCGTCTCAAGCTCTTGAAGCGCGCCATGTACGGTCGCGCCAATCTCGACCTCCTACGACGACGGGTCCTCCTCGCAGCCTGATCCACCAAACTTGGCGAAGAGCCAGTTTGCTGGGTCAGGGGCACGCCATGGATCGTCCTCAGAGCTGCGCGGGATCGGATCGACTCAGGCGGCTGCGGCGATCGGGGCCTGGATCCGCAGCCTACCGATCACCGCACCGTCGGTCGACCGACGGACCTCGACCGTGTGGACGGCCTCGGGTGCCCGCGGCAGCTTCAGGTCGAAGGCGTGGCAGCCGTCGCCGATGCCGGCGGCCTTCAGGTCGGCGCGAGGGCGCGGCACCCGCACCGTTCATGCCCAAACATCAGCCGGGGCGAAACGGAAGGATGACTGGCGGATCACGTCCAGCGTTTTGCAGGTACCTGCTTCGTGCGGCCCCAGGCGCGACTGAACTTCGGCGTATGGCCCGCAAACGACCGCTTCGACGAATGGTCGCGGCGTGGCTTCTGTCGCTACCGCGACGCGCCCGCGCAGATCCGTGGACAAGCAGGAAAACATTCGGACCTCCTTCTTGGAAAGCCACGCGTCGAATTATTGGCGTCCTACCCGTTGAGATCTCGAACACCTCAACACGGTCGGACCCCGCTTCCGCTGCAGTTGAGGTCCCGGATGATGCTTGCAGGATTCGATGCAGCACACGAAGGGTGAAGACGGCTCCTCGACCAGAAAATCGGGACGTGGTGGAGCTCCCCAATCCCGCGCACCCAAATTGGGTGCGCTTTGCGAAGGTCGGCCGTAACCTTGCTGTGTCCCGGAAGGGGACGTCGAGAGCTATAAGATGTCGATCGTCGCACCGAACGAACCGCCCGCCGCTTTTACACCGGACGCCTGGGCCCTGGCGATCATACGCAACCGGGACGTGAAGAGATCAGCCGAGCATGTCGCCTGGTTGCTTTCGTCGGATGTCGCATTCTCGACTGAGGGGTGCACAGCTGATGACGCCGATATCGGCACTCGGCTCTGTCTGGCTCCCATTAGCATCAGAAACGCGCTTATAATTTTGCGCGCGTGCGGCTTCATCACGTGGTCGTTCTGCAAAGTCGACGGCGCTCGCGTTCGTACGATCCGCCCCGCTTTTCCCCAGTCGGAAACCGGTCTTACTGGGACCAAGCCTCTGGATGACGCTCCGGCCCCGATAGCTGTCGCCGCGCCTTCGCCTGTCGGGGACACGCCTCGGCGTCGACCTCGTCGATCCTATACGGCCGTCTGCCTGATGCCTGAACCGCTATCGAACCAGACGGACGTGCCCGCCTCGCCTGATCACATCGCCCTGGAAATCACCTGCACTCTCGCGGATCGCACCCAGAATGGATGCGATGCAGATCCGTCCCCCGGGGAACCTGAACCGAACGAAGATGCCGCCGACAGCACGATCGGATACGAGATCTTGCGTGTGTTTCCTGATCCGCCGTCGTCGAATGGCACCCACGATGGGTGCGATGCCGGGGTGGTTCCGCAAATGACGACCCTGCGTGGATCGAGGAAGCGCTACGACCGAAGCGTTCCTCTTTGGGTGCAGGCCACCGATGTCCAGCATGCCCGCGCCGCGTTCCATGCCGAGCGCCTGCCCTGGGATCCTCGTTGCGAGCACGATAGCTGCAGGTCGCCGTGGATCGCCTCGATCTGCGCTGAATCCGGGGCCGTGTTCTGCGCCCAGCATTCCGGGTACGCGGACCTTCCGGTTGCGCTCGCGCGGTTTGGTCTCGATCGGCGGCGGTAGCCGAGCGTTTTTCGTCATCTCCTGCCAGCTTCGTCCAGGGCGGATCTGAGACGTCCGCCATTGCTGGCAGCCGTTACTGCCAGTCGCAGTAACGTGGGGGTGCCCAAATGATCGGTGAAAACCAGACCCGTACACCGGAGACGGAACGTGATTTTCTCAAACGCGCCGATAATCTGGCCAGGACGGCGGCGGTGGAGCTCGGCCTGACAGGCGAGTACACTCCGTTCGATAAGGTCGTCGAATGGTTTCAAGGTTCGGATTTGAGGTGGAAGCCGTCGACGATCCGGGTGTATCGAGCCGCCATCCGTTGTGCTTTGGAGAACGCCTGCAAAAACCCGGATGCCTACGAGGAGGCAAGCGCGGCTCTGGCACGATTGAACGCCGAACCGGCGCGTCCCATGCCTGCCAAGGGCGCGAAACGCAGAACGAGTGCGCGGAAGCGGAAGTCGGCTAGCATCGCCGAGATGAGGGAGATCTCTAAAGTGTTGCTGCAATCGCAGCACCGGTATGCTCGTCTAGCCAGCCACATGCTTTGTCTCGGTACCGAACTCGGCCTGCGTCCGACTGAATGGTCGACCGCTCGCCTGGAGGGAACTACCTTGGTGGTGACGAACGCCAAGGCCACCAATTCGCGTGCGAACGGCGAGGTCCGCCACCTCGACTTGAGCGATCTCACGCCCAATCTCGCCACCATGGTCAAAGAGCTGCTCGCGATGATCGAGGCGGCTCTGGAGATCAGCACTTGGGTCAAGATCGCCGCGGGCATCCGGCATTTGTGCTCGTGGGCATCCGCGAAAGCGGCCAAGGCGGTGCCGTCGTTGCGGGGGGCGAAGATCAGCCCCTATACGACCCGCCACATCGCCGCTGCACGCGCCAAGGTTGTGATGGATGAGGCCGGCGTCGCCGCGTTTCTCGGACACAACTCGACGCGAACCGCTCAATCCCACTACGCCCGCAAGCGCACAGCGACGGGGTGGGCACCTACGAGGGTCGGAGTCGATCCCTCTCAAGTTAAGACGGTCCGACGGACGTACCGGGCAAGGGGCGAGAAGCTCACATCCGCCTCACCCAAGCCGCCCGAGATCTGACGCGAGCGACACCGGCCCGGACAGATCGATGCCATAGCAGCCTTGCGATATTTCAAGCTCAGGGCGAAGCGATCCTCCCAGTCTCTCCCCGGATCTCGCAGACCGGCCATCGATCTGGCGCCGCAACGCTTCCTACGAGCGTCGCGGCGCCAGATCTCTTCTCGCTGGCAGCGCATACAAGTCGCTACGGCTGTTGGCCGGCTCCGAGCGGATCGGGTGGTCCGCGAGCCGAAGCGGTGGGCGATCCCGGACCCAGGCGTCCGCAGCCGTGCTCGATCGCGGACACAGGGATGCAGACGTCCTGCGCGAAGCGGTGCAGGACCATGCGCTGGAGACCCCAGCTGACCCGGACGCGGTTCCGGTTCTCTCCAGGCCGCGAGATGGGGTAACTTCGTTGGCGTCCGTTCCCTAGCGTTCGCGCCATGCCTTGGCGATTTGATCCGAGAGCGGTTTGATCAGGTAGCTCAGCGCCGAGCGCTCGCCGCTTTGGATATAGGCGTCCGCCGGCATCCCGGGTACGAGCCGCACCCCGCCCAGGCGTGCCAGATCGGCCGCGGTGAGGGCGATGCGTACCGTGTAGAAGCTCGCGCCTGTCTTGGCATCCTGGCTGATATCGGCGGAAACGCGGGTGAGCTCGCCGTCGATCTCCGGGGTTGTACGCGCGTTGAAAGCGGGAAAGCGAACCAGGACCCGCTGACCGAGATGGACGCTGTCGATGTCATGGGGCTGGATGCGGGCTTCGACCAGCAGCCGATCGGCGTCGGGAACGATCAACATGGCGGGCTCGCTCGGCGTCACCAAGCCGCCGACCGTATGGACACTCATCTGGTGCACGGTTCCGTCCTGCGGTGCCCGCAGCTCGATGCGTTTGAGCAGATCCTCGGCGGCGACGCGCTTCTCGACGAGTTCCGACCATTTCGCCCGGATCTCGCCCAGATCCTTGCCGACCTCGGTACGCATGTCACCGTCGATCTGTAGGATCTGCAACTCGGTCTCGGCGATCCGCCCGCGGGCCGACGCGGTGGAGGCCGTGAGCTGGCCCCGCTCCCCTTCCAAGCGTGTCGCGTCCCGTTCAAGCGCCGTGACGCGGGACAGGGGGACGAGATTCTTTGCGTAGAGGTTGCGAACGCCTGCAAGCTCGTCCTTGATAAGCGCGATCTCACGCGTCTTGGCGGCGGCCTGCTCGATCAGCCCAGCGATCTCTTCCTGGAGCTGATTGACGCGCTCCCGCATCTGAGCGCGTTGCCCTTCGCGGCCGGCCAAGCGGGCCTTGTACAACCGCGTCTCACCCTCGAGCAGATGGGCGACATCAGGTTCGCTCGCCGCCCGCGCGGCGATGCCGGGCGGGATGGCGAGCGACAGCGCGCCGTCGCGTTCGGCTTCGTCGCGCGCCCGACGCACCGTGAGCTCGTCCAACGCCTTGAGCACGATATCCAGGTTGGCGCGTGTCTGCGTTTCGTCGAGGCGCACGAGCACGTCGCCGGCCTTCACGTGCGAGCCGTCCTGGACATAGAGCGCGCCGACGACCCCACCGGTCGGGTGCTGGACCTTCTTCACATCCGTTTCGACCACCACTTGGCCCGGCGCGATCACCGCGCCAGCGATCTGAGTGACGGAAGCCCAGCCGCCGATCCCGAGGACGAGAGCCAGCGACAGACCGATGCCGAGGAGAAGATGGGCCCGGATCGAGCGGGCGGTGACGTCGACCGGTTCGGGTGGTGCCCCGAGATAGATCTCGGGTGCGAGGATGGATCCCAAGCTCATCAAGCGACCTCCCGGAGCGGAGTTGTCTCGTCGGGAGCCGGACCCTGATGCAAGACGCGCGCGAGCACTTGATCCTTGGGCCCGAACGCCCGTACGCGTCCGTCGGCTACCGCGAGCACCATGTCGACGCCGGCCAGCGCTGAGGGGCGATGGGCGACGACGATGCAGATTCCGCCGCGCAGGCGCACCCCGAGGATGGCGCGGGTCAGCGCGAGCTCTCCCTCGGCGTCGAGATTGGCGTTGGGTTCGTCGAGGACCACCAGAAACGGGTCGCGGTAAAGCGCCCGCGCCAAGCCGATGCGCTGGCGTTGTCCAGCCGACAGACCCGCCCCCCCCTCCCCGAGCGCGGTATCGTAGCCGCGCGGGAGGCGTAGAATCAGCTCGTGGACACCGCCTGCACGCGCGGCAGCGACCACCGCCTCTGGCGGCGCATCCGGCTCGAACCGGGCTATGTTCTCGGCGATCGTACCTGCAAACAACGCGACCTCTTGAGAGAGATAGCCGAGGTGCTGCCCGAGGCTCGCGCTCGTCCATTGATCCAGACTCGCACCGTCGAGCCGGACGGCTCCGCGCATCGGCGGCCAGACGCCGACGAGGGCCCGTGCCAGCGACGACTTGCCGGACGCGGACGGACCGATGATGCCCAAGCCCTGTCCCGCCCCCACAGAAAAGGTCGCGCCTTGGATCACACAGCGCCCGTTGCCGGGCAGTACGAGGCTCACGTCCTCGACGGACAGGCTGGCCGCTGGGGCGGGTAGACGGTGCGGAAGAGCCTCCGGGGGAACGCGGGCCAATCCGGCGGCGAGCCGTCCCCAGGCTTGCCGAGCCGCGACGAAGCCCTTCCAGTTGGCGATCGTGAGTTCTGCCGGGGCCAGCGCTCGTGAAACGAGGATCGAGGCGGCGACGATGATCCCGCCGGTCGCCTCTCCGCGGATGACGAGCCAAGCGCCGATCGCCAGAACGCCCGATTGCAGGGCCGTGCGAAGCGTCCGTGCGAAATTGCTGAGGAGGCCGGTCGTATCGGAGGTCGCCAGCACCGTATCGCCGTAATCCCTATTGGCGGAGCACCACCGGACTATGAGACGCTCCCGCATTCCGAGCGCGGCCACAGCTTCAGCGTTTCTCCGCGCGGCTTCGGCGAGTCCGAGGCGGGTGGCACCGTGCGCGGTCGAGGCCCGGAGAGGATCGCGGGTCACGTGCTCCGACAGCACGGCGATGGCGGCGAGGGCCGCACTCATCGCCAGCGCTGCAGCGCCGATCAGGGGATGGAACAGGAAACAGATGGCGAGGTACACCGGTATCCACGGGAGATCGAACAGGGCGCCGGGACCCGATCCGCTCAAGAAGGCACGCAGCGTATCGAGATCGCGCAGCGGCAGGAGGCCTTCCCCGAGTGTCGACGCGTCCGTTGGGGCCGCGCCCGGCGGTGACCTGAGGGGCGCGCGGAGAATGAGTTCGAGGATGCGCCGCCCCAGAGCTTGATCGAGCAACGCACCGGTCCGAGCCAGGATGCGGCCGCGCAGGATCTCCAACCCGCCCTGGAACGCATAGAGGAGCAAGGCGAGCGCGATCAGACCGACCAGTGTCGGCAGCGAACGGCTCGGCAGCACCCGATCGTAGACTTCCAACATGAAGAAGGAGCCGGTCAGCATGAGCAGATTGATGAGACCGCTCAGCAGCGCGACGCCGAGGAAGCCCGCGCGACAGCGCCTGAGCGCTCCGGAGACTTCACAGGCGACATGCGATTTAGACACCGGCCCACCTCGAAATTCGGCCCGCCGACGACCCTCGCCGACGCCTCCCGGTGGTGAGTAACAAAGATCAAGGGACTATTAACCGTGTTGTGAAAATCCGGGTTTAGGGACGGGATATGGTCCCCTCGCGATGAACCGGCTCCATGTTCCGTATTTCACTCCCACGAGCGACGGCTTTGCTGACCGTGCTCGCGCTCACCGCGTTCCTCGGGAACGAGAACGGGTGGTGCGCCAGTGCAATCGAGCGCGGAGATATCACGGAGGCGAACAGAGCCGCTCAGGCGCGGATGGATGCGTTCCAGGCGCGCCAGCAGGTTTCAGCTGAGCGGATCATCCGCTCGATCTGCATCGGTTGCCTGCCCGTCGTTCACGTCAGCATTCCACCGACGGTCGATCGCTCGGGTGCCGGGGTCGGCGCAGAGGCCGCGACGGCGACATCCGACGCCGCCAAGCCTCGCAAGCATCCCCGACAGATGGCCGCCGGCTCACAGCATCGGCGCATCGGACTGCGGTCCCTGCAACGGATCCTACTCGCCGGCCTGATCGTCCCGGACGAGGACTAAGGCGGTCGTGCGCTTCGGATGATCCTCGCCCATTCAGGCGAATGATCACTCCGCCTGGGCCAAACGATCCCATATCATCGACGGTGCCAGGGATGCCGCAACGACTCTTTTCCAAAGTTCGCCTCTCGCCGGGTGGAGGACTCGGGATCCGGCGGATGTCGCCGGTGCTCGCCGCGCTGGCGGTGACGTTCGCCGTACTTGGAGCACGCGCCGCCTATCCGACCCCGTTTCTCCGGTTGCAGGCGTTGGCCTTCGACACGCTCCAGCGGGGGGCCGGTCGCCTGCTCTCCGATGGCGGCCGGGACGACGTCGTCGTGATCGACATCGATGACGCGTCGCTGGCTCAGATCGGTCAATGGCCGTGGCCGCGCGATACCGTGGCGGGCCTGATCGAGATCCTGCAGGACAGCGACGCCCGTGCGATCGGGCTCGACATCGTCTTCTCGGAGGCCGATCGCACCTCCCCCCGTCGCCTCGCGGCGGACTGGACCTCCCGGCTCGGTCTAGCCGTGGTGTGGTCCGACGGCGCGACCGGTCCGCTGCCGGACAACGACGACGTTCTGGCGCGTGTGTTCGCCCGCGGTCGCGTCGTTGCCGGCTTCGGTCTGATCCGGGACCCGAACGGAGCCGGGCGACCGAAGGCTGGTGGCCTCCTCCGTCAGGACGCGGCCCAACTCGAGGCGCTCCCGCCGTATCGCGGTGCGATCCGGAATCTGCCGGCGCTCGAGCAGGCGGCCGCCGATCAGGGGAGCTTCATGGTCGCCGGGGAGACCGACGAGATCATCCGGCGCATGCCGCTCGTCCTGAAGCTGGAGGATGCGCCGATACCCTCGCTGGTGTTGTCCGTCCTTCGCCTCGCCCACGCGCAACCGACCGCAGTCCTGTTGAGGGGCGTGCGATCCACCGGCATGACCGGGGCGATCGTCGGCTATGATCTCGAGTTCGCGGGCCGGAGGATCCCGTTGGAAGTCGACGGCTCGATGCGACTGCGCTTTTCCGAGCGGGGCGAGCGCTCGACCGTGTCGGCCGCGCAGGTCCTTGCAGCGAGGCACGATCCGGAAAAGCGCGAGGCGCTGCGCCAGCGGATCGCCGGACGGATCGTCCTCGTCGGGGCGAGCGCTCTTGGTCTGGTCGATCGGCGTGCGACCCCGTTCGACGGCTTCGAACCGGGCGTGAACATCCACGCCGGTGCCATCGAGCAGATCATGCGCGGAGACATTCTGGTTCGTCCGTACTGGGCGGGGTCGGTCGAGACGTTCCTCGCGGTCGCGGTCGCTGTGGCGGCGGCGACCCTCGTCGCCGTCACACGCCTGCGCTGGCCCGTCGGTCTGCTCGCCGCGGCGTTCGCGGCGACGGTCGGCCTAGTCTGGACCGGGTATCGATGCGGCGTGCTCATCGATGCGAGCCTGTTGCTGGGGCTGCCTCCCCTGGCTTTCGTGATCGCCGCACTGACCCGTCACTACGTCGCGGAGCGCGAGGCACGCGCGTTGCGGACGGCCTTCAAACAATACTTGTCCCCCGCCCTCGTGGAGACCCTGGCGCGCGACCCCTCCGGGCTCCGACTGGGTGGGGAGGAGCGGGAGATGACGTTCCTGTTCACCGACGTCGAAGGGTTCACGAGCTTTACCGAGCGCTCCGAGCCGTCCGAACTGGTGGGAGCCCTGAACGCGTATCTCGACGGTGTGTGTGCAGTCGCCTTTCGTCACGGTGGCACGATCGACAAGATCGTGGGCGACGCCGTCCACGTGATGTTCAACGCGCCGCTCGATCAACCCGACCACGCGTCCCGGGCGGTCGCGTGCGCCCTCGAGATCGATGCGTTCGCCCGTGGCTTCGCGGCGCAGCACCCGAGCGGCTTCGGCGTGACGCGGATCGGCGTGAACACCGGCCCGGCGGTGGTGGGCAACTTCGGGGGCGCTCGCCGCTTCGACTACACGGCCCATGGGGATGCCATCAATACGGCGGCACGGCTGGAAGCGATCAACAAGCGCTTCGGCACGTCGATCTGCGTCTCTCAAGCGACCGTCGAGCGAACCGGTGAGGTCACCGGCATGCGCTTCCGCGCGGTCGGCGGGATCATCCTGGAGGGCAAGGCTGCGGCGACCGAGATCTATACCGTGGTCGTCCCGACCGCTGCGAATACCGCCCATTTCGATCGGTACGATGCTGCGTTCGAGGCGCTCGCACGCCGGGATCCCGATGCATCCGACCAGATGCGCCGCGTCCACGCCGACGATCCCCAGGATCCGCTGGCGGCGTTCCACGCCGGCCGGTTGGACGCCGGCGACAGCGACTTGGTCCTGAACCGAGCGGCTTGAATCGGGCCGGAATCCCGAAGACCTGCCTCGAGATTCGCCTGCGCCGTCACCGGATCCTTAAGCAGCGCAAGGCAGAGTGCCATGCGGCGGCCATTCCCGTCGCCGAAGTTCCGAGGCGTCGATGCTGCCGACACACGATCCGACCGATCTATCCCGATCGTCCGGAGCCTTCGGTCTGGTCGGCGTCGTCGAGCACCCCGCTGGCGGCGGTTCGGACATCGTGGTCGATGCCGAACTCCTGTTTCAAGGGCACTATGCGCGTGCCCAATCGGATCTCGTCGTGTCCGACTCACACCACCGCGTCGTGATCCACGACTACTTCGACGCCACCACTCGTCCCGTGTTGCGCTCTCCGGACGGCGCTCTGCTCCCGGACGCGCTGATCGCCTCCCTCGTCGGCGCCCAAGAGGCTCGGGTGGTCGCCGAGAACGCCCCGGAGGCACCGCGGGCGATCGGCCGGGTCGAGAGTGCCAGCGGCGGCGCCTCCGCGCTGCGCAACGGCGTCACGGTTGCGCTGCACCCGGGCGACCCGATCTTCAAGGGCGATGTGGTCCGGACGGATGACGGCGGCCAGCTGGGGCTCATCTTCGTCGATGGGACCGCGTTCAACCTCGACGGCGAATCCCGGATGGTCGTCGATGGCATGAACTTCCAGCCTGGTGCGACCGGAAACAACGCCCTGTTCAGCCTCGTCCAGGGCATCATCACCTTCGTCGCCGGTCAGACCGCGAAGTCGGGCGACATGAAGGTCGCCACCCCGTCCGCCACGATGGGCATTCGCGGGACGGCGGTGCACGTCGAGATCGCCAGCGATCATGGGGCGGTCAAGTTCTCGGTCATGACGGAGCCCGACGGGCATACCGGACGCTACGACGTCTTCGACCGCGACGATCCCAATCACGTTCTGTTCACCGTCTCGGATCCCGCCATGGTGACAACTGTGACCCCGAACGGGCAGGGTCAGATCGCTATCAACAGCGCCGCGAAGACCGCGGTCGAGACCGATCACGAAACCGGGTTTCTGAAAGGCGTCTTCGCGACCGTCGCGAGCGGGGTCCAGAACCCCGTCGTCACCGCGCCGAGCCCGACCTCGACCCCGACCCACACCCCGGCCGCAGGGTCGTCGAGTCCCCCGAACCTCGTCGCGCCCCCGACGACCACGCCGCTTCCGGCCGCGCCCGCACCGCAGGGATCGCCCGGCGACCATTCTCAAGCCGCGCCTCCGACTGCAACACCTGTCCTCGCTTCCGCGGACGCGCAGAGCGCGAGGGCCCAGGATGCGGCTGTTCCAACAAGCGTCACGACCCTGCAAGAAGCCACGATACATTCGACGGCCGCCGTCGTTCAGGTACCGATGCAATCGACGCCCGAGCCCCATGCCTCCACGCACGCCGGTGTTCCCGGCGCCGGCAATGAAGCGGTCGGGTCTTCACAGATCGAGCCTCCGGCGGCGGTCGTTCCCGCCCTGGAGCGGGCGCCGCTCGCGGTCCCAGAGTCGCAAGCGGTCGTCCAAGTTCGATCCGTGATACAACCGCTGCCGGTGGAGGCTCACACCCCCTCCCCCGGCCCGACACCATCGTCGAACGGCGACGCGGTCCCGTCGGGGGCTGCCACGTCGGTCGTGGGGTCGGAGCCATCCGATCCGTCCGTCACCGGTTCGGTGCCGGTGGGGACGGCTGGCGGCTCGGGTCTCGGATCATCGGTCCCAGCCCCGATCCCCGATCATCCGCTCTCCGTGGCCGACGTCACGGGCGCGGTGACAGCCGCCGCGCGGTTGAGCGCCGATACTGCGCACGGCCTTCTGGCCAACGTCCCGGGGGCCTCGGTGGCTTCAGTCGGCCTCGTCGGCGGGGCCATCGTGGCGATGGCGTCGGGTTCGCTGACCCTCGCCGGCCAGTACGGCACCCTGACGGTGTTGGGCGACGGCAGCTATAGCTATCGCGCCGATCACGCCGCCGCGTTGGCGGCCGGCGGGACCGGGCTCGACAGCTTCGCCTACACGGCCCGAGATCCGCTCGAGCACACCGCTACGTCCACGCTCGTCCTGACCGTGACCGGGGTGAACGATGCCCCGGTGTTCGACGGGGTGGCGACGCCCGGAGCCTCCTTGAGCCTGAAGACCCCGACGGGATCCGGGGTCGAGCACGCCTCGGGCAGCCTGCACTTCACCGACCCCGACCTCACGGATCGTCCCACGGCCTCGGTCTTGGCGCAGACGATCAGCGCGCTCGATGCCTCGGGCCACGCCCTGAACCTCACCGCGGCGCAAACCGCGGTGCTGGAGCATGCTTTCAGTATCGGGGCGTCCGGCCCGATCGCGAATGCGGGTTCGGTCACTTGGAGCTACGATCTCGCGGACGCGGCGTTCGCCTTCCTCGGCGCCGGCCAGACGGCCGTTGTGACCTCGACGATCGGGGTCGACGACCACCATGGCGGCGTCGCCACCCAGGATGTGGTCATCCAATTGGCCGGGGCTGCGGCGCCCGCATCGCCGGCTCCGTTCGCCCTGGCCGACATCGGCGGTGTCGCCCAGGGGGGAGCCATCACGGTGGATGCGCAGCACGGTGTTCTTGCCAACGATACGGGCAACGGCTCCAATGCAAGCCTACACGTGATCTCCGTCGCGAGCATGAATACCGGGCTAGCGGTCCCCGTAACTGGTCCCCTCGCTATTCCCGTGGTGGGCGATTACGGCATCCTGACGTTGTCCGCCGACGGCAGCTATAGTTATCACGCCTATTCGGGGGCGCTGCCTTCAGACACCGTCGCACAGGACGTCTTCAACTACCTCGTCAGCGACCAGCAGGGGCGCAGTTCGAGCGCCAGCCTGACGATCACCGTCGGTAATCCGAGTATGACTTACGTGAACGCGACAGGGATGAATGACGGGCCCGGCCAAATCTTGTCCGGATCGAACGGTCCGACGGTGCTGGACGGGGGCAACGGCGACGATCACCTCACTGCGGGCAACGGGCCGACCGCGCTGATCGGCGGGCCCGGTGATGATGACATGACCGGCGGTGCAGGGCCTGACACCTTCGTGTTCAGCGGACAGTTCGGGCATGATACCGTCCACGGCTTCGATGTCGTCAAAGACGTCCTCCAGTTCGACCACACCGTATTCAACTCCGTCAGCGCCGTCTTGGCGGCGGCCCACGATGGTGTCGGCGGCGTCGTCATCACCGACCTCCTCGGTCACAGCCTCACCCTTCTGAATGTCACGAAGCAGGCGCTGACGGCGCATGCTGGGGATCTCCACATCGTCTGATCGCGTCCGCGACGAATCTGCGACGATTAGGGGCTTCTTGACCATCTTCGTACACAGCTTGGCACCTCGATCCCCCGGGGCGCCAAGCTGTGCGACTGTTTGAGACCGACAGCTCCGTGCTGACGATGGGCGCCCTCCTGATCGCGATGGCGGCCAAGCATTTCGTCGCCGATTTTTTGGTCCAAACCGAATGGATGGCGCGTGGCAAGGAGCGGCTGGGTGGCTGGGGGCTCCCGCTGGCGGCTCATGCCGGGGTACACGCACTCGGCACCTTGGCGGTTGTAGCGATCTTCAAACCAAGCTTATGGTGGTTGAGCGGGATCGATTTGATCGTCCACTGGCTGGTCGACCGCGGTAAGACGCTCTGCGCACATCGATTTCAGTTCTCGATTACGGACGCGCGGTTCTGGTGGCTGATCGGCTTCGATCAATTCCTGCACCAGGCTACAAATATCGGCCTGTCGTTAGTGATGGTGACCCTGTAACCCCCTCGTTCGAGCGGTGCCCGGGCGCGGGGGGAACCGGTTCTTAACGGCATGCCTTCCGTCCGGCAGAGGGCGCGTCGACGCTCCGGCGATATTTAGGTTTGCTCGACCTGCGCTAAGATCATCTGCGGGGGCATAAGCCCGAACATATAGCTCTGCCTCACCGGCACGCCCGACTTGATTTCGTGCATGGCGCCCGCGTGTGAAAGCAACCGAATACTACAGCCTGCCGCCGGCTGCGGATGTCGACATCGATCGGCAACAAGGCGTCCTCAAATCGCGCCGTAGGATGGTTCCTTTAGAGGTTTCTGTGAGGCTTTCCGCGCCCAAGCTTGGTCGATCTCTAGCCGCGAGTCATCGTGCCCGTCGTGTCACCGCCGTCATTGCATCGCGTGCACCTCTGCGCCGGTGTCACACTTTTCAGCGAGGGAGACGCGGGCGATGCCGCCTACCTCATTGAGGAGGGGCGCCTGGAAATTCTCGCGACGCGCTCGGGCGGCGATCTCGTATTGGCGTGCCGCGGGCCGGGCGAGGTCGTCGGCGAGATGGCAATCCTCGATGGTGGAAAGCGCTCGGCCACCGTCCGGGCGCTGGCAGACAGCGTCTTGATCGTCATCACGCGCGAGCAACTGGCGCGGCGAATTTCCGGAACGGACCCCATCCTCCGCATGTGCTTGAGCGTCGTACTCGAGCGCTACCGGGCAACGGTCGCACGGCTTGAGGGCGCCGGCGGTCGACCGGCCGCTCCACCTTCATCCGAGACACACAACCCATCTCTATACTTTCGCGAAGCCATCGAAACGCTGCGGCTCGAGCAAGAAATTCAGTCCGGCATAGATCGGGCTGAGTTCTTCATGGTGTTTCAACCGATCGTGAGGCTTGAGACAGGCCATACCGTCGGGTTCGAAGCGCTGATGCGATGGCAGCATCCGGAAAGAGGCTTGCTCCCGCCTTCGCAATTCATCCCGGTGGCGGAATCGTCGGGACTGATATCCCGACTGACCCTGGTTGCCTTGAAGATCGTCGCCGAGCTGATCCCTCGTTTGCCAGATTGCAATGGGCGCGACGGGCCTGGGCCTGGGAAGCTGTTTCTGAATCTAAATATCGCCGCACAGGATCTTTTTGAGGGCGACTTTCTCGATTTGGTCGAGAGTTTGGTCCGGGGTGGGAGATTTGAAACCAGCTCGCTACGCTTTGAGGTTACGGAGAGCGGCCTGATAAAAGACCCCGATCGTTCAATCGCAACGCTCCACAAGCTCCGTGAGTACGGATTTGGTCTCGCTATCGATGATTTTGGGACGGGATATTCCTCGTTGAATTATCTAAGCACGCTGCCTGCCACGGCTATCAAGATCGATCGCGGCTTCGTCCGATCGATGATGGACGATCCCAAAAGCTTTAAGATCATACAGATGATCGTTCGACTTGCCGACGAGCTTGGACTACCGGTCGTGGCGGAGGGCATCGAGCGGCCGGAGCAGGCCGTGGCGCTGAACGGAATGGGATGCGTGTATGGGCAGGGCTACCTTTACGGTAGGCCCATGCAGTTTATGGAGGCTTTGAGTTCGGTTGTAGATCTGCCTCGGTAAAATCCTGATTTATTTTTAAAAATCTCATTTTCTGAGCTTGGCCGGTTTCAGACACGGATATCGACGACCCGCCGCTGTCCGCCGACAGGTCCTTTATCGGCGTGATCCTGCAGCCCGGTCACGATCGATCGAGATATTTCGATCAGAACCCACTGAGGTTCGTGTCGACACTCGAGCGCTGCAGCGGCGCGCGCCGATTGAATGATCTCTGTGGTGCGCACGACGCCGACCGTGTTGATCGAGGCGGTGATGGTCATGGCTCCGGCCTACTCGGACGAAAGGGGACCATGCGACCCATGAGGGGCGCATTTATCGAATTCGATCAATTCGATGGATCTGCTGGGAGTCGTGGCTGCACAGCCCGTTGGTCTGCAGCATCGGCAGAAATCAATCCAACAGCGCCGCCAAGGTCACGCTTTATCCGCGAGTGATGTATGCGCGCGGGGTTGACTGGCCAGCTGGAACAAGCTGCGCGAATGGCCGGAGGAGGCGAGCCAGGGCGGCGCTCCGACCATCTGGAAGCGAAGGTCGATTTCCAAGGTCGGACGCCGACGCATCACCCGACAGGCTGGCCGAGTTCGCTGGGTTGGCGACCGCGCTGGTCGAACGCATGCTCGAACAGCACGTCGCGGACATGATGATTCAGCCGAAGCGATCCTATATGCTCGTCACAGCCACCCAGATGCTCCAGGCCAACGGTGTAGTATGGCCGCCTTCGGTGGAGTTGGTTCTGACGGAAATCGTTCAGCGCGCTGAGCAGCCCGAGGCGGCTTCGGAGCGTATCACGGCGACGTCCGGCGGCGATGATGTCGTGGTGCACATGAGCCAGTTCCTCGGCGACGTTAAGCGACCCTGATGGAGACGGCCGTGGACGACGAGGAACGCGACTTCGAGCACTCCACTCTATCAGGTTCGTTCACCCGCGACGGTGAGACGGTGGACGTGGAGATCTTTCGGTTCGCGGGTACGCAGGATCCTTGGCAGTTGGCTGTCGTCCACATGTCCAGCGGTACCACCGCGTGGCGGGAGCTTTTCGCGACCGAGCAGGACGCCTACCGCGCCTTCCTCGAAGCCGTAGAAAGGGACGGTCTCGCATCGTTTGGTGCTGTCGTCAGCGGGGTACTGCACTGATCCCATCCGAAGCTTCGTGATGGATGTGCGCGCCTGGAACGAGTTCTACACGGCTACATCGGGACGATTCAGGCAATCCGTTGGGCAGCCCGCTCACCTGCCGATGAGTTCCTGCGCGAAGATATCGACCAGACCGCTGTTGTATGCCGAGAGCGAGACGGCGGTTTCGTCGGTCGTCATGACGATCAGCTGTCTGCGTGTCGACGCCGCTGAAGTTGCCACCTTTTCGAGCCGCTGCAGACCATCGACTCCCTGCCGACCATGATCAAATGACGAAGAATGTTTTTGGCGATAGCATCGGCCGCGTTTTCAAGCGTCGCAACCATACATCGGCTTTGCCTCGCGTCCTTGGAAAAAAGTGTGGCGAGCTCCCGATCGTATTGATTTTTGTCCATCGCCGGCACAATGTGCGAACTCTTTAAGCATAGGTACATGACGTGGACGAAAATTTGGAAATGATCGAGCGTGGGGTCACGGACTATATCGAGCTGACAGCGGGCGTCGTTTCCGCCTATGTTTCGAACAACCACCTGCAGCCTAGCGAAATCGCGACCTTGATCGCCAGCACGCACGCCGCGCTCACGGGGCTCGGTCAAGGCAGCGCGCCCGAGGCTCCGGCGGTCGAGAGGCTCACCCCTGCACAGATCCGGAAATCGATCACCCCCGACGCGCTGATCAGCTTCGTCGACGGCAAGCCGTACAAGACGCTGAAGCGCCACCTCAGCGGCAACGGCATGACGATTGAGCAGTACCGGGAGCGCTACGGTCTGCCGCGCGACTACCCGTCTACGGCTGCCAGCTACTCCGAGCAGCGCTCGGCTCTCGCTAGAAGCCTCGGTCTCGGTCAGCAGCGGAAGAAGGCCGCCCCGAAGGTTGCTGAGACCGCGGCGGCTACCGTCCTGGAGAAGCCAAAGCGGGCCGGTCGCCCGCGCAAGGCCAAGGAAACCGCTTGACGCCTGAGGTCTGACAAGGGGCTGCCCGTCGCCGTTGCCCTTTCTCTAGCCTATCGCAGCGGTGGAGCGCTCATGCGCTCCTGTTTGCGAGCGCGCCAGTCGCCGTGTTCTCTACGTTCACGTGTAGCCGGCGCGTCGCTTCGATCATCGCCTGGTGAGCGTCTGCACTGTTGCGGGCTCTGGTGAGCTGGCCTCTGAATGGAGTGTCTCAGCGAATTTGACTAGGCGCTGCACTCTTCGACGAGGAAAGGAAATTTGGCTCTAATCTCCTCGTCGAAACTACCCCAGATATAGACCTTGCCTAGATTTGCATCCACGACGGCAAGCCTATCTTTATCTTTATTCATAGTGCAATTTTCAACTAATCTTTTCATAAATATCTGAGCTGTCTCGGGCGTGTGAACGAAATAGATCGACCCGTTGGGGCTAATTTGATCCATCCGCCGTCCTTTTGTGATCTCTTTTCTGAGAATGCTCTCTCTAGATTTATATGACTTTGCATCCGAACGATTCAGCTCGCAGTGCACGATGAGAATGGTCATTGCTCAGCAAGTCTCAGCTAACTGATATAATTCACCAGTGATAATTTCGAGAGCGAAGAGGTGATTTGATAACTGGCTTGCAAGCGGTTTTGTACATCGAGCAGCTTAGCCACGACCTCCTCGGTCGGGGCTTGCTCGATCCCGTCGAGAGTGTTTTGCAAGCTGTTCTTGGTCGCCGCATTCGTGGTGCTGGCGTTCGACAGCCGTGTCGAGGCAATGCTGAGCTGGGTGACGGTGTCCTGAATGCTAGGATCGGATTGATCGGACGACGATAACAGCGCGCCCGCGCGGTCGTTGACCGTCTGGTAGGTAGCGCCGGTGTTGGCATCGCTCGTCGTGGGCAGCGCGAAGGCCATGGTCGCCAGGCCGGCGAGCACATTCTGGATGGTCGGGTCGTTGGCGCGCGCGCCGGTGCCGACCTTGCCGGTGGCACTGACCTGGACCGATTGCGTGTCGAGCGCAGGGGTTGGCACGGCCGGCGTCTTTGTGGTGTCGTACGTGTTCTCACCTTGGTACCAAAGTACCGTCGTGTTCGGATCAGGGGGCGCGTAACCCACCGGCGTCGTCCCAACATATTGGACACGCTGGGGTATCACTCCCTTCCCCGTCAGCCCTCCGTTCACGGATCCGCTGAAGAATTGCGTTGCGGCGTCGGCTGTTGCGTCCACCGCCAGCGTGCTGCTGGCGGCGCCCTTCAAGGCGTTGTCGAGGGTTTTTGACAGATTGGTCATCGTGTCGGCGATGCTGGCGCCGATGGCGAAGCTGGTCGTCGAGCTGGAATCCGCGCTGTTGGCGGCGGTCAAGGTCACGGTGGCAGAGGTGCCGTCGGGCGTCTTCACCGAAAAGCTTATGCTATCGCCGGCGGTCGGCTGAGCTGCTAAGCTCACATTGAGAGACGCGGGATTGGTTCCCGTGATGGTGGCGTTGAGCGCCGCGCCAGTTTTCGTCGGGGTGCCGGTCAGGGTGAAGCCGAACAGGCGTGGGATTGTAGCGCTCGCTTCCTCGGTGAACTTGACGGAGGTGGCGCTAGAAGACTTTGCCAGACGGCCGTTGCCGTCCGTCCCCAGCTGCGCCTCGACCCGCTCCTTGATGACCTCTGAGAGGCCATCGAGCGGTTTGCCCTCGGCGTCAGTCGATCCGTTAAGGATCGTGTCCGCGTCGAGCACCGGCTGGGTGGTGGTATCGCGGCCGCCGAACAGGTAATTGCCCGCGGCAGACTGGTTGAGCGTGTCGAGCGCCGTTTGCAGGTTGGCGAGCGCGAGCGACCGTCCGGCCGTGGAGTTGACCGCGACACTCTGAAGGCCGTTGTTCAGCGCTGCCCGAGCACTGGTCCCGAGGGTCGCAACCTGGGTCAGGCTGGTGACCGCGAGGTTCGTCCGGGTCTGGGCGGCGGTGATGCCAGTTGCGTAGCCGTCGAGCGCACTCAGGGTCCCCTGGGCGGCGAGCGCCGTGGAGCGCCCGGTGCCGAGCCCGCCATAGGTCTGCGAGACTTTGCCGCTGGAGAGCTGGTTCGACAGGTCGTTCAGCTGGTTCTTCAGCGTCAAGAGCTGCGCGGTGTTCCGGTTGGCGACGTACGAACCGGCCGCGAAAGGGGAGATCGTCGTCATGGTCAGACCTGTAGCAGCTGGTTGAGCATGTCGCGGGCGGCCGTCAGGATCCGCGCGTTGGCGCCGTAGGCCGTCTGCAGGGCGATCAGATTCGACATTTCCTGGTCGATATTGACCCCGGCCCCAGCCGAGAACCGGCTCTGCGCGGTGGAGAGGGCGGTCTGCTGGGTGTCGTTGAGCGCCGCGGCGTTCGAGGATGCGGCGCCCTGCGAGGCGATGACGTCCTGGGCGAAGCCGACGACGCTCGACCGGTAGGGCGCGGAAACGCCGCCGATGCCGCTCGACGACGAGAAGGTCTGCTGGTTGGACGTCAGTGCCGTGTAGATTTTGCTGGCACGGTCTCCTGAAGCGGTAGAGTCGGTCGCGCTCGACCTCGTGAGGGCAGCGGTGTTGCCAACGAGGTTCGGATTGATCGAGATCCGCTGCGCGAAGCCGGTGAGCTGCGAATTGTCGTCGAGTGAGCCGGTGTAGAGTCGAGCAACAGGTGGCGGCGAGGTAGAGAGGTCAGTGAATAGGGCGATCTGCGGGTAGCCCGTCGAGGTGTCCGTTGTCGAAATCGGCAAAGTTACATTTGCCTGAGCGGTTAAGACGGAAGTGTCAGTTGTTGTGCTTTTAATTTCAAGCGCCGCTCCGCTGGCGAGTGCGGCAGCACTGAAGTTGCTGTTTGTGCTCTTGGTAACAGAGAGGGCCGGAAGTGTCGGATTGTTTGTTTTTAGCTTATCGAGCGCGGCTTCAATGACAGAGGCATAGCTGTCTGGGCCGCCCTTGATGCTGAAGGCTGCGACAAACGCGGTGCCGTCAGCGGTCTGGTCTGCAGCTATATCCGGCGGCGGCGAGGCATCCGAGGCCACGAGGATGATGTTTCTCGGGACATTGTTGATGTCTGTAACGGAAATCGTGAGGGTGTTGCCAGCCATTAATCCGGCGCCTGGCTTATTGCTCGTCGCGGGAATTGCGCCGCTGAGGTCAATTGAGGCCACGCCGCTGGTCATCGCAGCGGTCCGAGAGGAATCGGTCAAGGAACTGGCGAGCCCCCCAGCGAGATCGTCGAGTTGGCGCTGGGCCTGCGGCAGGGTCTGGTCGCGCAGCTCGATCCCGGCCGCGAGGCTTCCCGACCGGATGGCTCCGGGTTCTCCAAGATCGATCTTGCCGCCGCCCGGCAGCGTGGCCGTGATCGTGCCGACCGTCCGCTTGGTCGGATCCGCCGCGTAGCTCGAATTGGCGCTCAGCGTCCCGTGGCCGTCGAAGCTCAGCACTGCCGCGTTGCCGCGGTCGACCAGGGTCACGCCGGACTGGGTCAGCACGGAGACGGTCCCGTCGCGCTGCGCGACGGTCTGGACGTCCATGTAGTTCGAGAGCGTGTTGATCACCTGGTCGCGCTGGTCCTGGAGATCGGCCAGGGACGACGCGTCGGTGGTGTTCTGGATCTTGGCGTTGAGCTTGGCGACGTTGGACAGCAGGGTGCTGGCCGATTGCGTGTCGGTGCCGAGCTGCGCCTCGACCCCGGTGCGCAGGTTCTGCACCGAGGCGGCGGCGCCGTTGATCTGGCTGGCCAGCGCCGAGGCGTTGCTCAGCACGGTGGTGCGAGCCGCCGCCGAGGTCGGGTTGGCGGCAAGCTCCTGGAGCGATTCCGTGAAGGTGTTCAGCGTGCCGTCGAGCGCCGCCGCGCTGCCGGGCACGCCGTAGAGCGCGTCGAGCTGGGACGCGATGCCGGCCTTGGTGCTGGTATAGGCCGCCCCCGAGGTCTCGAGCCGCAGCTGCTTCAAGGCGGCGGCGTCGAAACTGCGGGTGATGGTGCCTGAGGCAACACCGAGATTGTTGGTCCCGGTGGCGACTGGCGTCAACGTGCGCTTGACGTAGCCGGCGGTGCCCGCATTGGCGACGTTCTGCGAGACGAGGTTGATCGCCGCCTGCGTGGCCGCAAGCCCGGCGGTCGCGTTGGAGAGTGCATTCAGCGACATATCGGTGCCTCCTCAGCGATCCGCCGGAAAAACACGACTAGCGGATCACGTTGAGCAGATCGGACATCATCGTCTGGGCCGTCGACATGACCCGGGTGTTCGCAGAGTAGGCCTGCTGGGTCACGATCATCTTGGAGAACTCCGTCGCAATGTCGGTGTTCGACTGCTCGTTGCTGGCGCCCGTGATCGTGCTGTCATTGAGGCCAGCCAAGGGCGGGCCGGAATCGGCGGTCTGGAGGTAGTTGCCTTTCGAGTCAGCCCTCAGCCCGTCGGGGTTGGCGAACTGAGCGATCCCAACCGTGGCGATCGGCACGACTGCGCCATTCGAAAACGTGCCGTTGATTTTGCCATCGGCGCCGACGGCGACACTCGTGAGGGTGCCTGAGTTATTGCCGTTTTGACTGAGCGTGTTGGTCGTGACAGCCCCTGTGGTGTCAGCGTACTGAGTCAGACCCCCAGAAATATCCAAAGCCAGACCTGTAAAGGTGTAGCCCCCGATCTTCGGATTGCCCAAATCAACGTTCCCGCTCGCAGGGCTAGTAAGCTTGCCTGTCGAATCAAATGAGAATTTGGTGGCTACAGGTTGCCAATTTGCGGTTCCGTTCGTGCCGGCATCATATGAGAGAGTCCAGCTTGAGCTGCTCGGATCTGTGCTCGCGTCCTTCGACCACCGCATGTTGACTGTCACGGGCGCCCCGGTAGCCGTATAAGCTGTGATGGACGGGCCAAGGATGCTGTTTGGGGGCACAGTCGTGGCGCTGGTATCAGGCGTCGCCGGAAGATTGGCCGCGTACTTGATCGTGGTTGTCGCCTGAGCCGGAAGTGTCGCGTTGCCGACGTTGACGAGGCCTGTGCTGGTCGTCTGGCCCGTGATCGGATCGACGTTGGTACCCGTCAAGTACCCGCCTGCTCCGTTCACCAAGTAACCGTCCTTGTCCTGCGCGAAATCGCCCCGACGAGTGTAGGCGTTGGTGCCGCTGAACGTGGATTGGCCGTTCGCGTCTCCGGTCTTCTGCACCACCGTGAAGAAGCCCGTCCCGCTGATCGACATATTGGTCGGGATCGTCGACGATACGACGTTTCCGGCGATCGTGTTGGTGAGCTGCGACTGAGCCAGGACGGAGCCGGCGACCTCGCGCTTCGGTGTGGTCTCGGACATCAGATCGACGAAGCTGGTGTCGACCCGCTTGAAGCCGGTCGTCTGCGAGTTCGCGATGTTCCCGGAGATATTGCTGATGGCGTAGGACTGCGCCTGGAGGCCGGACACCGAAGTCTGGAGGGCAGAAAAAAGATCCATGGCGATCCTCACTCAACATTCGTCGACTGCTAAGCAAGCGACAGTCCAATAAAAAATCTAAATTTGATGAGATACTTAGGCGGTTCCGTCGCGGTGCGGGGACGGCTTGCCGGGAAATACCTGCCGGACGCCGGCAAAATCTGCCTAGGCAAATCGACGAAGAGCAGGCTTAGATACCTGCCAATCACTTCCGTCTGTCAGATGGACGCGGTCGATCGCAGAGCTGCATCTGGACGAGGAGCCCAACCAAGCCCGCTGCGAGGCGGAGTTGGCCTGCGTAGCCGAGTGGCTGAGCTGGGTGCGGGTGGATGCATCAATGCGGGCGCCACCGGCCGATCAATCGTTCGAACGCAGAAGGCCCTCCCCGGTATGTCGACGGGAGGGGCCTTTACGCGACAGTGCGAACGAGACCTCGAAACCAGGAGGGCCTTCGGCTGCGCCGCAAGCGTTCTGGCCTCGAGCGCGGTCGCTGTCAGGATCTCAGAGCATACGATCACTGACGGGTCGAGAGCAGATTTGTGCAGGGTCGCGAATAAATGCGCCTAAGCCGTGCCATCCGGTCGAGCATTGCCACACACCGTGACGATCGTCTCGCGCAATTTCGAGGGCGTGAACGGCTTGATCAGACAAGCGTTCACACCGGCCCGGCGCGCCGCCGGGAAGCAATCGGCCTGCGCCTGCGTCGTCATCATCACGAACGGTGTCTCGCACAAGGACGGATCGGTGCGCACGTGGCGCAACAGCTCGTACCCGGTCATGGGCAGCATGTTCCAGTCGGAGAGCACTAAGCCATAGCGGCGCTGGCGCAGGAACTGGAGGGCCGCCGTGCCATCGGACGCCGCATCGATGTCGCGAAAACCGAGCTGACCGAGCACGGCGTGCACAACCTCGATGATCATCGGCACATCGTCGACCAGGAGGACGGGCGGAAAGCCGGAATAGGGCATGAACTCTCCAGGCGAATGCGCGCTTTCGATATCGCGCGCTGACCCGGCGCACCGCCGTCCGTATAGGGACCATTGTGGTCGGCAAGTCTTGTGAAAGTCTGTACGAGGCACTGCCGGCTTCCGATCCTGGATGGGGTGACCACCGTCTGAGCCGACTTTGATCCCTTCGCGGTAATGGGCCACGTCGCGAATGCGAGGGAACGCAGCGATCCAGGCAGTGCTCGTCGCATCCTCAATCGAAGTTGATTCCGAGACGGCAGCCGGGCGAGCTCGACTCGGTCGAGACGATCCCCACGAACACCACCGCAGCTCAACCATTCAGGACCAATCAACCGGTGTGTGAGCGCAGCATGAGCTACACTGCGATCGTGCTGGTGCCTTCGACGAGGGGATTGCATGCCGACGATCTATGACGCCCACACCTTCGCGCTCACCGCTCACGCGGGCCAGCTCGACAAGGGTGGTCAGCCGTACATGCGGCACCTGGAGCGTGTCGCCAACGCTGCGCTTACCCGGGCTGGTCATGCCCGGCTGGTGGATGGCCTCGATATCGAGCCCATGGCGGTGATGCAGGCCGCCCTGCTCCACGATGTTCTTGAAGATACCCCACGCACACCCGGAGACTTGCACGCGGCGGGGTTCCCACGGGACGTCATCGAAACCGTTCAGATCCTGACAAAGCCGTCGGAGCGAATGGCCTACTCTGAGCGGATCTCGCAGCTGATCGAGGCCGGCACCCTCGGGGCGATTTTGATCAAAATGTCCGATAACGAGGACAACCTGTGCCCGTCCCGGATCCTGCCGAACGCCACCTTCCTGCGTGAGCGGTACACCACGTCATTCACTCGCCTGAGGACAGCGGCCTTCGCGCTCGGCTACACGGGACGATGAGGTTGGTATGGAACTGAGACGGACCGCCCGCAGCCTTCGTCCGGTAACCCGTCAGGCCGATCCGTTTAATTGCGGACGAACCTTGTGAAGGGACGCGACCTTATGCGCGTTTTCATGCCGATGTGACCTCGAAATGGGAGGCGCCGCATCGGGAGCGTCCTCCACCCAAGGTAGGATCGGCAGCACAGCAGAGCCGGTAGGATAGAATTAGACAGCTGCTATCCGTGTTCAACCGACTCTTCAAAAGCTAATGTACGCATGCGCTCGGCAAGATCAGAATTTACCAGCCAGAAATCCGGATGCACGTATGGATACGAAAATTCGCGCGTCTTAAAAATATGAGGTTCGACCGCGCCCACAATTTGGCCCCGCCAGCGTGCGAGCAATGTCTCTTCGATTAGAGCGAAACTAGGTATACGATAACTCAAGCTAAATTTGCTAGAAAAAGACCGTGATTTCTCTGTGATGTCTATGCGCAGTTTATGAGACATCGGGAGTTGTATGAGCTCAGCGCCACGGGTGCCGAGACTGTTCCAAAATCGCATCATTTCAGTTGCTATATAATTGTAAGATATATTTGTTTCAGTTGGGTGGTCTTGAGGCGGCCTAAAATTCAAGATATCTACAGAAAACTGTGTGGCTACATCCGAAATTTCATCATACAAATATATCTTGATCGCGTCTCGACCGAAAGCGCCTGCCCAATTGCTTAGCATTGCATCGGGGGCCAGCAGATGAATGCTGCCCGGATGTGCTAGGCATCCTAGAATAAATTCCAAAAATGTTTGAGAGCTTCCATGTTTGACTTGCTCTTGCCACCAGGGATGCAATGTCGTTAAACAGTTGCGAGCGTAGTAAATGATGCTGACATCGGTGTCGTGTAAGAATGACTTGAACTCAGCCAGGGCATTGAGTGGAAGATAACAGAATTCTTCGCTCGAAAGAACGCAAATTTTATCAGTATTAGTCAGTTCTGATATTAAATCTCTAAGGCCTGCTTGGTCGGAATTTAATATGGTGTCGGCGAAAGCGTGCTGGCCCAATCGATCTAGATCTGTAAAAGGGTAAATGAAGCTTGAATCTTTGTTTCTAGAGGTCGCGTACAACATCTTCTGTATGGCTGTGGTCCCAGTTTTGTGCGGGCCGACATGTATGATGAGCCGTTTCGTCATTTTTCGAGTTTGAAATTTAGGGATTGCGATCAGCAGCGGAGCTCGGAAAATGAGCGGCTGTCGATACTGATCCGCGCCTGTTTGGGTTGACTGGTTTGCGGGGCGCTGAGCTGCATTAATGTCTTGATCAAGGGCTGTGCCGATGCGGCAATGCCACGTCCTGCAGTTATGAGCGTCAGATCGGCCTCGGTGGGTACCTCATAGGGAGCTGAAATACCTGTGAAGTGTGGGATTTTGCCTGACCGAGCCCGTTCGTAAAGGCCCTTCGGATCGCGCGCTTCGCAGATGTCTAGAGGCGTGTCGACGAAGACCTCCAGAAACGCGATGTCGCCCGCGACAACTCGCGCTGCCGCACGTTCCTCGCGAAACGGGGAGATCAGCGAGACGATCGTCACGACCCCCGCCTCCGCCATCAGCTTGGCGGCCTCGGCGGCGCGCCGGATATTTTCGATGCGATCGGAGGCTGTAAATCCGAGATCTCTGTTGAGTCCATGCCGCAGGTTGTCCCCGTCGAGCACCATGGTGGCACGGCCTGCCTGGGTGAGTTTCCGGTCGACGGCATTGGCGATGCTCGACTTTCCCGAGCCCGAAAGACCGGTCAGCCATGCGATGACAGGCCTCTGACCGAGCGTGCGCCAGCGAAGCTCGCGCGGCTGCAGCGTGTGCCAGGTCAGATTGCGGTCTGGGCCCGCGTCCGGTGATGAACTCACTGTTCGTCCCTCGATCGATCGCCGAACCCCTCTGTACACGAAGCCGTGATAAAGGGTGTTACTTCAACGTCACGTTGAGGGGCGATTCGCTCTGAGGTGGTGACCTCTTCGCGTCCTTAGGTCGGTCGGCTGGACCCATTGAGGGTTCGGCAAGAGCGATTGTCTAGATGCGGCCCGTGCACAAGATTCAGGATAGTTTGTCTATTTTGACGGTTCATCCTCTGGCCGTCCCCGGTATCTGCAGCAGCGTCGCGATTGGAGCTGACCGCCAGCGCTCGGACCGACATGCTTTTGCCGCGCACCGATGGGAGTGCCCACGCACGCAGCCGCACTGAGCCGCCGATTTTCGGTCAGGGCTCGAAACCTCGCGGTCCGCCAGCGCCAGGAATTGGTCCATGAGTATGGAAGCTCAGAAGGTCAGCGGACAGCCCATCGCCTCCTCTCCGAATGGGAAGGCGATCGCCAAGATCATGCGGAGCTTACCAAACGTTCCGAACTTCCGAGACCGCAAGAAGGGTGTCACGTCCTACCAGAGTCACGTCAAAAGCGACCCCTGGATCCTGATCCTGTTCGCCCTCTGCTTCGTGGTGCCGACGCTGGCTGGCGCTTTGTATTATGGGCTCATCGCCTCTGATCGGTACGTGACCGAGGTGAAATTTGCCATCCGCCCCTCGATTGGTACGGCCGATAAGGCGGCCCCTGATGCCGTCGGTACGAATGCCGGTGTGGTGAATTCGACGGTCGCCCAGGACACGCTCATCACCCAGGAATACGTCCTGAGCCGACCCATGCTGGAGGCGATCGAGGCGCAGCTGCCGATTCGCGAGTGGTTCGGCCGTGACAGCGTCGATTTTGCGTCCCGCCTCGACCCCGAGAAGCCGATCGAGAAGGCCCTTCGCTACTGGAAGCGGCGGGTGTCCATCGATGTCGAGTCGGCCTCGGGCATCATGGGGCTGACGGTGGAGGCCTTCGATCCAGACGAGTCGCTGGCGATCGCGCAAGCGATCCTGAACGACGCTGAGCAGATGCTGGGCAACCTCAGCATGCCGGCGCGTCAGGACGCCTTGGTCGAGAGCACGCGCGAGTTGAAGATCGCTCAGGATCGCGTCGCCAAGCTTGAGATCGCTCAGACTGATCTGCGTAACCGCGAAGGCCTGCTCGACGCTGAAAAATCGAACGAGGCCAACTTGAAGCTCGTTTCAGAGCTCCGAGGGGCCCGCATCAACTTGGCCGTTCAGCTCTCGATCGGCCAGCGAGATCTCGGCCCGGAATCCCGCCGGATCATCGATATCAAGCAGCAGATCAAAGATCTCGACGACAACATCGCTCGGATCGAACGGCAAGCCACGGGTCAGGATCCGAACCAGAAGCGTCAACTCGCCAGCGCGCTGACGCGGTTCGAGGCTCTCGAACACGAACGGAAGGGGGCGATCAAGTACGCCGAAGAGGTTCGGAAGGCGTATGACCGTGCACGCATCTTGGTCGCTCGGCAGCCTCAGTTTTTTAATATGATCACCGCGCCGGTAAAGGCAAATTCTGCCACGGAACCCCGGCGTGCTCTGATGATAAGCTTGGTCACCGCAGGATCTGCTGTCTTATTTGCCGCCGCGGTGTTCGCCCGCAAGACAATAATGAGCTGATAAATGCAAGTCGGTTGAAGTTTGGGCGGAGTCGATTGGAGCGAGTATCCGTGCCGCGTGATGCTTGGCAGCCGCCTCAATCGTAGGTGCAAACACGCCGATGGCGGAAAGCATTGTCGCCTTGAGCAACAAACTGGCGCCCGCCACATGATATTGCCACTGATGTCCGGTCCAAGAGCACGGGCCGTGAATCCCCCCTGGCCCTCAAACCACTCTGTCATCGTAATGGAGATGTTCACTCTCAAACCGCTGCAGCGCCCATTCAGTTTGTTGGTTCAGCCAATGACGTGACCTGACCGGGTGGGATCGGACGGATATCAGCCCGGCATGGCCGAGCGCATAAAGTCACTCCCGCAGGAGCGAGGCTCCGTCCTGTTCGACGTCGTATCCGAGGATGGCAGCCCGGCCTCGAACCGGCGCGTGTGGAGATCCTGGGCGGCCTGGTTGGAGATCAGTCGGCCCGCAATCTCACCCAGCACCATGAGGCTGAGATCGCCGAGACAGCGGGGCGTCCTCTGCGGGGGATCCAGCGGTTCGTGCGGACCGCTAAGCCGGACCCGAGGCCCGTTCGAGAATAGCACGCCAGAGCCCGCACCTGGGCGATGGCATCCGATTCCTTGGCCTGCAGCAGGGCGACAATCGCCCGTTGGTAGCGAGTTGACGCTTGGCGAGATGTAAAAGCTTGGGCGCAGCGAAGCGCAGGTCGTAGCTTCTCACCTGCCACAGCGCCCCATCGGCTATTGGTGATTTCGCGCGGTTTTTTCTTGTCGCTTAAAAATTCTCAGTTTCCAGCTTCATCACAGCGTCAACAAGGGGGGGCAACGAGGCTCTTAGAGCATATAATGCGCACTGTGATGCTGATTTCGCTTCTGATTAGTGGTTTTCATCTCCGGCTGTCGCGCAGCATACACAGCCTCAGCAGGATAATCGGAGAAGCAGTTATGATATAAATAGCGACGAAAAGGCTCAAAAGACTAGAAAATTTATAGCTAGGGCTTGAGAAAGGCAAAGATCGCTCGGCAATCACAACACAAATCTATGGGATCGCTGGATCTATGCTCTTTGCCTGCGGGGGGCCTGGGCGCCGAAAAACGTTCGGATCATGCATACCCATCCTGCGCGCGTACTGATGGGGATTCTGGCCGCTAGGGATGATGCGCGAGAGCGCGCTGGCATGCGCTTCGGGTCCTGAGGGATACGGCGTCAGGCACGTTCCAGCAGGTCGATGAGCACCGCATCGGCAGCCGCGACGACGTTCCCGCGGCCGCCTCAGCGCGGGGGCTCTCTCGCGATCACCGTTGACGCAGTCTCGGCGCAGCCGCTCCGGGTTGCCGCCGGCTCATCGGTGGCGCGCCAGCGTGGGGCGAGGCGTAGAAGCCGATCGCCCGAGCCCGATCAATCCGAGGAACGCGCCTCACGCCTCAACGCCGCCAGCACGTCGTCGGGTGAGGCATTGCAGTCCGCTGGCAAGATGATCTTGACGGCCATGTCGTCCGTCGCGGGGGTCTTCTGCATCGCCAGCCGGGCATAGGCCCGACGTGTGAAGTAGATCGCGTTGAGGCTGGCCGTGGCGAAGCGGCTGCCGAGGTTCCAGCCGCGATAGACGTAGAAGACGTGATCGTTAGGGCGAGGTGCGCCCACGAGCGACGGGTCGGACCCGTAGGGGCTGGCCTGCACGAAGTCGACAGACGCCGCCTCGCAGCACGAGCTGACCTGCACGCTGCGATGCCGGGCGACCGAGCGCGGCAATAGGACGCCCTCGCCGAGATCCACGTGGGCGTCGGCAGCTTCCCGGACCGCCGTGCCGCTCTCCGACTGCTGCCGATATGCATAGATCCGCACCCCGACCGAGACAGCCAGGAGAAGGCACAAGAGGGCCAGGCCGCTGCGTGCCCAGGGTGTCAGGTTCGGGGACTGGGTTGGCAAGTGCGCCCCTCCACGCAAGTCAGGATGGGGGCGATGGCCGCCACCACGGAGGCGAGCGCCACCAGGGACGATCCCGCACCGTCATGCCAGAAGATGAAGGCCTCGCGCGACGGCAACATTAGCAGAAGGCGCGAGACGTTGATCGCGACGACCAGGCAGGCGCTTACCCCCAGCGCGCGGAAAGCCGCCCGAAGAGCCGGCTGCTCGGCGATCTTCAGGATCGAGAGCCAGATCAGCACCGTCAGCGAGAGGTTGTGGAACGACGAACACCCCTCGAGGATCACGATCGACCAATCGCTTCGGACGCTCAGGCTCGCCCCGCTTACCCCGAGACCGCCGTAGAACAGGCGCCCGACCTGGTAGATCAGGCCCACTTCGACGACCTCGATCGCTTGGTAGGCGATCTTGAAGAGGAGCTTGCCCCACAGCTCGTAAACGGACAGGGCGAGCCAGATTTGGCCGATGCCAACCATCCGCGGGTCGGAGCGGCTCTTCAGGAGAAACCAAGCTCCGGCAAGCGTCATGGCGAGGTAGACGCCGTGCTGCTCCGGCACGAACCAGGTGAGCGCGGAGAGCAGCAGGACGGCGACATCGGACCTGGCCAGCGTCGGGCGCTCATGCGCGTCAGAGAGCATCAGCGACAGGATCGCTGCGAGTCCGAACGACTCGCCGACGTTAAACTCGACCAGATGCTGGGTGGTTTGTGTCTCTTCGAGCAGGTGCCGCTGCAGCACGGCTGATAGGACAGTACCGGCCGAGAACACCAGAAGAGACCAACTGGCGGCGTGGACGGCAAGGAACGAGGTTAGCGCGCGTGCTCTTCCGATCAGGCTGGCGGACGCGCATCGTGTGAGAACTCCGACCACGCCAGGCTCGTCAGGCTGCCGACTTGGCTTTGCCGCTCTTCCTGCGGCGCAAGAAGGCCACAGTGCTGCCGGCCAGCATCAAACCGAGCATGGCGTTGACCTCAGGTGAAGGCGCGCCCCCCGAGCTATGGCTTGAGCTGCCTCTAGAGCCAAAATCGAAGAGGGATCCGCCAGAGCTTCCACTGACAAAGGCTTGTGCAGAGGATGGGCTGCCATGGGTCACCGGTGCGGTCGCAGGGGCCAAACGTAGCGCACTTCCAGATATTTCGCCGTTCCACCCGCCGGCCAGAGCATTTCCATTCCCGGCCGAAGCGGGACTGCAGAAACTAAGCGCTATTGCAAAGCTTGAGCATATACCTACGTATTTCATTGCGGCATCTCATTTCAAGTTCTACTAACCTCAGATCAGAAGTTATAATCACTGTGGATACAAATCAAAAATACGGTTAACCAGAGCAATCCACAGCCTGTCTCGCTGATTGGCTCACCAAAAGCTGATTCGAGGACTGAAATTAAGGTTGTTACGTATGTTTTGCGGAACTGTCCGGAACCTCATTATCTCCCTGCAAGAACGCTCAGTATGGCGATCTCGGCTGCAGAGACTGCGTCATCTTTCCCGCTCCAGCGCGGAGCTAGTGGCCCAGCGCCACTTCCGGTAGCCCGGTCTTGGGTGCCTCAGCCTCGCGGTCCTGGTCGTTCCCGCGCAACCGCGCCGCTGCCGGCGAACGACGGACAGCGGCCACGCCTCCCCAGTGGGGCGCAACCGCCTCGATCAGGACTTCACGGTAGCTGGGCCTGATCGGAAATGGGGCGCCGACATTTCCTGCATCCGGACGCAGGAAGGTTGGCCCTACCTGGCGATGGGCGGACCCTGACGGTCCAAGAATACGCTGGCGAATTCTGCGGCCGGCTCCCGGGAACGCTGCGGGTGGACAGAGAAATGGGGGTTGTGCCCATGCCATGGCTTGTAGCTCTGATGTCGCGCCCTGGCTTGATTGGGGGGGATCGGAATTGATCGATTGACGGTGGTCATCTCGGCTGAGCAAGCGGTGTCGGTGAGAGGCAGGATTTGAGTGCGGAGCATTTTGGGTCGATAAGGTCGATCAGATCGCCGCTGAAATATTCCTTATCGTAGCGACGATATTCGACTGGACTGCTCGGCCGAATGGAGCGCTACTCATCGTGCCACGAAGCGGCCAGCCTCTACGACGCCGGATAAGAAAGCATCATGAGAAATCTCAGCCTGTCATGCATATCTGGCTGCCCGCGAAGGGGGCGGCTAACCGGCGCTGCCTCGCTATCGGACAGTGCTGAGACCTTCGCCGTATTCAGATCTGAGCCTTAGATTGAGCGCGCCTGTTCCTTGCCGCTCCACACCAGGAGACGGATGACCGGTATGGCACCCTGTAGCTCAACGGCAGAATGGTGACCGACATGAGTGCCATCATTCCGGCCGACTGAGGTACGCTGTCCGCGACCGGGCCGAGACATTCAATGGATGGCATTACCCTGCCGGCCTCCTGGGCCGCGTGCGGGGTCGGGGCAGTGGCGGGGCCGATCCCGCCGCGAACTCGATGAGTGCCATGCATATCCCCGATTTCCCCCGTCCCCTCCCCGTACCACCGCTCGGTTGCCGAACCCTGAGGCCGCGCTGCTGCTGGGTAGCGAACCGGTACTCGGCACCGCCCTCCTCCTTCTCGGCGTGAGGGCGGCCATGTCAAACCGCAGCATCTCCTGGGCAGCCGCACTGCGCGAGCTAAAGTCCGACCGAGCGGCACGCTCGACGATCCGTGAGGAGCGCTTACGCACGAGCGCGGGCTTCCGTGGCGCGCCTGTCCTCGCCATGAGCGCTTGGCGGGGGCACTCGGGCCGACGCTATGTCGTCGTGGTCCAGCCGCTCGACACCGTTGATCTCGTCGCTGAAGATCCTGCGATCGTCTTGGCAGTACGCCGCAACGAGCAGGGACAGGCTTCGATTGTCGCTGTTCGCGTCTGCCAAGCCTGTGATCCAGGCTTTCTCGGGTGGCTCGCCGCCTGCGCGACACGCGGGGCGTGTGAGCTGCACGCCTATCGGTTGGCTGAAACCGGACCTGAACGCGCGGCGATCGCGGCAGACCTGGGTGGGCTGATCGCGACCGTCGGCGCGGGAGGGGTGTGATGCCCCGCCGGGAATTCAGCAAGGCGGTGCTGCGCGCGGCCCTCGCCCGAGCGATGGGGCGGTGCGAGGGTGTGCTGACCGACGGCAGCCACTGCCCGTGTACCCTGCAAGTCGGGCGGTTCCACTATGACCACATCGTGCCCGCAGCATTGACGGAGGATGCGTCGCTCGAAAACTGTCAAGTGCTATGCAGGCCCTGTCATGCGGCCAAGACGGTGGTCGACGTCGGAGTGATCGCGCGGGTACGCCGAGTGCGCGACCGGCACACAGGTATCACGGATGCGCATCGCCGCTCGCTTCCGGGCGGCAAGGCCAGCCCGTTCAAGCGGCTGATCGGTGGTGGGGTTGTCTGCCGGGACACAGGCGAACGGTTGGATAAGCAAGACCGGTAGTGCTCCTGCGCACTCTGCGCCCGCGATCGCCGCATGACTATCGGTATGATGCAGTCCTAATGAGCTTCGCATTCGGAACGAAGTGCTACGGCTCGCGGAATTCTAGGATTGTCGGCACAAGCACAGTGGGGGCCAGGTTAGTGCGTTCATCGCCCTCCCGCCGGACGCTGATCTCGCAACCGTGGCAGCGCGATAGCGGCCCCGCCTTCGCGCTCACATCGAAACCAAACCTGAGTATCTCGATCCCGTGCAGCGCTGTTACCCAGTGCGACTGCTTATGCAAAGGCCCGATCGACGGTGGTCCCAGCCACAACACGACGGGGGGAAGGCGAGTTGCGCGAGGGCATAGGGTGCGCGAGGCAATGTTGCCTCGCGCACCCAAAAACTCCCCATCCTCGCATGGCCGGCCTTTAATCCGTAGGCGAGGTTACATCCCGCCGCGCTGCTGTTCCAAGTGCGCGCGCAGGATTGAGTACTGCTCAACTACGCGATCAAGTTTCCCGGCGTTCGCGGCTCTAATCCATTCCGAGCCCAGATGAGGCTGATAGGTCGCCGCGTAATGAGCGGCGTGCGCCTTCAGCTTTATGGCGACGAAATCGAGGTCGGCCGACCAGACAGCTTCCGCGCGCACCTGCTGGAGACGCCGTGAGATCTCAAGCCATTGCAGATCGAGCGCGATACCGCTGCCCATCTGCTTGAACAGGTCGAACATCGAATCGAGGATGTCGATTGCGGTGTGTTCGGACATGACAGCGGGCTCCGTCAAGCATGCGCGGCGATGAGATCTGGGCGTGCGTACCAGTCGTCGAACATCGAGAGCTGCCGGAACCGGCGGCGGTATCCTAAATCTGTCAATAGCTTGAAGATTTTCTCGCGGCTGTCCGAAAAATTGTGCTCGACGCTGATCAGGGCGATGTCGTGACGCGTAAAGTCGAAGCTTTGCAGTACGTCAAACTCACCACCTTCCACATCGATGCTCATATAGTCGATCCGCTTGGGGGCGCGGGCCTCCGAAAGAAACCGCTCCAGCGAGATCGTCTGAACCGGGTATTGCAGGCCCTCCTGGCGAAACTGGGCGTGGAAATCGCCTGTTACCAAGTCGTTCATGCCTGACAACTCGCCGATTTCTACCTCGTTGAACAGTACCTCGACCCCGTCGGTCTTATAGACGCATTTGTCAGTGATATAGCAGTTCCGGTTGCCGTAGAGCGCCGCGTGCCAGGCTCGGGCGGGCTCCGCGAGGGCGCCCTGCCAGCCGAAGGTCTTCTCCAGCAGGAGCGTGTTGCTCAGGCTGACGCCGTCGCAGGCGCCGAACTCGACGAAATAGCCGTTCCGCTTCTCCTTCAGCTCGTACAGAACCCACAGATCCTGGAGGAGCTGGGCGTTGGAATACGGAGCCATCTTCGTAGCGAAGGCCAGGAACTCTGTCTCGGAGCTGAGGAGATGGGGATCCTTGGCCAGATTGTTCCTGAGATTGATCAAGGCGTTGAACACCGTCAGGAGCTCGATATCCATGGCCCTGTGTTCCACTTTCTGACTGGGATCGATACAGAGACGTGTTCGGACGGTCCGCGCTCAGCGCCGGAGGCTTCCGGAAGGCTGCCCCCCCAGAACCCGGTTCGAGCCGTCGAACAGGACGGCGTGTTGGAGCGAATCGGGCTCGCGATCCGGGATGGCGCGTGCCGCCTTGCGAATCGCGAACACGAATCGCTTGCGGCTGAACCCGTAGGGCCGCAGGCTCCCCAGCACGGCATCGACCAGTTTGGTCATGGCCTCAGAATGGGCCCGTGCCAGATTGCGGTCCCGCACGGCCGTGTCGCGCTCAGCCTTGATGAGCGCCAGTTCGATCTGCTGCTGCTGAATCCGACGAATGTATTGGGTGTCGATGTCGTGGACGGGGGACTTTATCATACGGCAGCCTTTGAGGCCCGGAGCGGTATCGGGCCGGGATGCGGGAATCTATCGTGACGCAGCCTTGGCTATCATGGCCGTTGCGATCGTCCGGCCCGTTCCGTCATGGCGGCCGCTGCAGCCGTCAGCCCCCAGCGAACGAGGTCTTGGGCGTCCTGCGCCGTCTTGGCCTCCGCATAGCACCGCAGTTCCGGAGCGTTGCCCGAGGCTCGGAAATGAATTGACCGGCCGCCGTCGAGCCCGATCCGGATCCCGTCCTGCTCATCGACCGATTGCGGCGAACCGATCGGCTGGAGGAATTCGCCTCGGAAGGCCTCGTCGCGGAGGTGCTCGAGAAAGGCGCCGCTTCGCTCCGAGGGCGTGTTCGGAAGCCGGTCGCTCGCCATCTCCCCCGCATTGAGGGAAGTCACGAGATCGGCCAGCGACGTACCGGCCGCGCGCGCTGCAGCGAGCGTGGCCAGGATAGGCAGCATCGCGTCCCGCGTCGGCAGAGCGGGCATAGTCTTATCCCCGAGGACGACATCCGATCCGAGCAGGAAGCCGCCATTCGCCTCGAACCCCACAACGGCCCGCGCCCCGGCTCGCTGTGCCTGCTCCATGCCGGCGATGACGAATGGGGAGCCGACCTTGGTGCGCATGACTCGGCCGAAGCCACCGGATTGCTCCAGCGCCGAACCGGCCGTCACCGGGACAACAACCGTATCGGCGCCGAGGTAGCGCGCAGTGATCAGCCCGAGCACGTCCCCGCGCACGATCCCCCCGGCGCCATCGGCCACTAGGGGCCGGTCTGCGTCGCCATCCGTTGTCACGAGTGCGTCGAAGCCACCGGATGCCATGACCTCAGCGATGAACGCGATATCTTCGGGCCGATGCGCCTCGGTATCGATCGGCACGAACGTCTCCGACCGGCCGATCGGCGTAACGCTCGCCCCAAAGCTTGCGAGCAGATCGGTTAGCAGGTCACGCGCGACCGAGCTCTGCTGGTAGACCGCGATGCGTAGGCCCTTCAGGATCTCCGGCGCGAAGGCGTCGCTGTAGCGCCGATGGTAGCGCGCGATGGCACCAGGTTCTAAGGTAGCGGGGGGCGAGGCGGGCATCTGGCCGACGGCTGTGACATCCCCTAGGGCTGCCAGGATGGCAGCCTCGTCGTCCTTGGTGATCTCACCATCGGGCCGATAGAATTTCAGGCCGTTGCGGTCCTCGGGGATGTGACTGCCGGTGACCATGACGGCATAGGCCCCGCGCCGCGTCGCCTCGAGCGCGAGGGCCGGGGTCGGTAGGGTCCCGCAATCGATCGCTTCGAAGCCCGAAGCCGCCGCAGCGCTCGCCACCGTCGCGGCGATACCCGGGCTGCTGTTACGCAGGTCCCGGCCGATCACGACCTGGCGGCCCTCGTCCTTTGAGACGGATCGAAAGAACGCGCGGGCGTATGCGTAGCTCGGCCAGCCCACGAGGTCCGTTACGAGGCCCCGCAAGCCGCTGGTGCCAAATTTCAAGCTGCTCACGACGTTTCCATCAACCCTGGCGCTGTTCTGCGCCGTCCTGGAAATGATGCCGGGAAATGCGCTCCCTCACAACGCCAAACGGCTTATAGGCGCGTGATCGCACCCAGGGTAACAGTAGACCTGCAGCGGTCCGCGCCGTCTTCTCCGCCCCGCCGGGGGATATGGAAGCCCCCGATTCACTCCAAATCGCCAACGAAGCTGCGATGGCGTAGGTACTTTGGAATAGAGAAATGGAAGCTCCGACGGGTCGGCAATCTGCGTTGAGCTCGCTTCCCGACGAGGGCTGCCCGCAGCAAGAGGTGCTGCAGGATCATGGGGGAACTGCCCTTTCAGGAACACGACCGCTCACTGCCACGTTATGGCTAAGCTTAGGAGACGCGAATGTTGAACTGGATGCGATCGGCCCTGGTGCCGAAGCGGCGAACAGCCAGCACGGATACCACGCTTGATGCTGTGGCTGCCGCGCAGGCTTTCTTCAACGCGCAGATTGCTCGGATGCCAACCGTCTGGCCGCTGGAACCCGCAAACGATGATCCGATGGTAGGGGTCGCCGAGGTGGTGGAGCGAGATTTGCGCACCGCAGGTTATTTGCACTGAGTCCGGAACAGACCATGCGTGCGTCTACGCCTGCCAAGGAGTTGGTCCGCCGCGGAAGAACTCGCCGGGCACTGCAGCTGAAACGTCGATCGGATCGAGGCGTTGGCTCGTCTCCATCATTGGCCGCGAGTGGACGGTGAGTACAGTGGCGAATACGAGAAGTGGACCTGTAGGCTGTGGGCCCAATTGACCGAGAGCAACGCCAGAGTCGGACCCTCGTTTTGGATCCAGCTCGTAGTTCACTGACACACCGCGGTCTGCTCCTGCCCCACCAATAGGCTGCCAACGCAAGCCGCCGAGTCTGGAAAAACTGTTGAACAGCTTTTCCAGAGCAACTGCCTACGCGGTAAGCTTGCTGACAACGTGCTTTATCAGGAACAGGCCGATTGCAGCAGAAGTCAATCCAAACATGAGTACGTACATGTGGTCAACGTTGATTCCTGCGTATGGGTAGTAGGCAGATCGTACCCACTCAGCCAGCTGCATTGCAGGATTAAATTTCATCCAATAATAGACTTTCTCCGGCATATAGCTCGGCAAGAACATCACGCCACTAGATACATACAGGATAATGCTGAACAGCGCATAGCCGATCAGCCATCCCGGGAAGAACCCGATGATCGCGACGTTGATCGTGCCGATCCCGACACCGAGGATGATGGCGGCTACGTAGCCGCTGACAGCAGTAAGCGGATCGGCTGGGATCGGGTTGGTGCCGATGACAATCAGGACTGAACTGACGACCAAAAGGGCTAGAAACCCGGTCACGATCTCGACGAGGATGCGGGAGAAAATCAGATCGAACAGCTTGACCTGCGGGTAGTAGGTCAGCGGCCGGTTCATGATGACGGATTTCATGACTTCGCGGGAGATGTATTGAAACACCAGCACCGGTACCGCACCCGTGGCGAAGAACAGAGCTCGGTTGTCGCCGAGGGGCGCTGCGAGCTTCTGGAAGGTGTAGATCGCGATCAGCATGAATACGTGCACGCAGGGCCAGAGCACCACCACGCCGTAGCCCCAGATCGACGCGCCGAAGCGCGTGCGCATGTCGCGCAGGATCAGCGCGTGCAGGACGTGCAGGTAGGACTCGGCCGGGCTCTTCTGCGTCTGAGCCGTCGGGAGAGCGGACATCGGGTTGGCCTTCTGCGTTTCGCTGCCTGCTTCGATGAAAAACTGGGCTAAAGTGCGTTGACCGGATGCGTGGGATGGCCGGCCTTACGCCGTCAAGGCGTAGTAGTCGCGCATGAGATCGTCGTACTCGGCCGCCTGGATCGGCACCGAGGGCTCCCGGCCGGTCGAGATGTCGAGTGCCAGCAGCCGGTCGTTTAAGGCGGCTGGGTCATTCGTCAGGGCGTAGGGCAGGACGTGGCCGTTCGGGTAGGTCCGCAGCCGGTCGCCCTGAGCGCCGAGATCGAAGGTGACCACCGGCAGGCCGGTCTGCAGTCCTTGCGTCAGGGTGTACGCGTAGGTTTCCGGCCAGATCGCTGGCAGTAGGATCAGGTCGGCGGATGCCATCGGCAGGAGGTCGAGGATCTCCTCGTCCTCCCAGCGCTGGCCGGTCTCGGCGATCTGGAGAGCCGCCCGCGCGACCCGGTCGAGCGTCGGATCGTCGGTGGAGTAGCGGCCCGTCTCGGTGACGCCGGCCCGCTCCAGACCGTCCTTGAGCGCCGGGTCGGAGAAGCCGACGATTGCAAAGCGCAGCGCCAGGTCTCGAGTGCAAGCGTCAGCCGCCAGAGCCTGAAGCAGCAGGCCGCCTTCGGGCATGCTGATTCCACTCAGCACCGCGACCCTGCGCAGGCGGCCCGGGCGCCGCAGGGCGGTGGATCGCACGCTCCGGTCGTGCTCGACATGCGGCCGCACCGTGATCGCCAGATCCGGATACACCGCCTCGATCCGCGCCGCCGTGTCGGCCGACGGCGCGAACACCCGCGCCGCCCCGGCCAGGAACCGCCCGAACGTTGCCCGGCGCTCCTCCGGATCCGGCTCCTCGTAGCCGTCCGCGTCCGCGGCCAGGCAGTCCCGGCACAGAGACACCGGCGCCAGCCCGCAATAGCGCCCGTCCGGCATCACCAGGTGGTTGCGGTGGCACACCGGCGAGAAGTCGTGCAGCGTCCAGGCATAGGGCCGCCCCGCGCCGGATACGAGGTCCATCAGGGCGCGGGCCGCGTTCCAGCGCAGCCCCGCCAGCGAGTGCACGTGGATCAGCAGCGGCGCCAGCTGCTCGACGAAGGCAGCGAGCTCGTCGGCATCACGGGGCAGGTACAGGCTGTCCAGGCTCGGCAGGTACACGAACTCCCGGCTGCGGTATGAGACGTTGACCTGGATGTTCCGGGCCCGGTCGACCGAGAGCAGCACCACTGCCGTGCCCTCGGCCTTGAGCCGGGCGATCATGTCGTCGATGTGCCGCTGGATGCCCCCGCCCCAGCTATGGGTCACGAACAGCACAGCCCGGCCGTGGAAGTGCCGGGCGAGCCGGTACAGGTCGAGCCGCGCCCGGCCCCGCCGGCCGGGATCGGCCTGGACGAACTGGCCGACGAGCGCCGGGTAGTCCGGGTGCTTGGCCAGCAGCGCCGCCTGGCCCTGGTCGTACTCGCCGCCCGGGTCGAGCCCGAACGAGATCTGGCCGGCATGGTAGACGTACACGTCCTCGGCCAGCAGGTTGGAGAACCCGGCCTTGCGGGCGCGCATGCACCAGTCGTTCTCCTCGCCGTAGCCCTTGCCGAAGGCGATCTCGTCCAGCGTGCCGACCGCGTCGAGCGCCTGGGCGGTCATGTACATGCAGAAGCCGACGCCGGTGGGGACCTCGACGGAGCGGCTGCGGTTGAGGTCCTTGGCGGCCTGGTCGAGCTCGGGCCGGGGGATCTCCAGCGCCATGGTGTTGTTGGCGTTGAAGCGCGGGTAGCTGCAGATCGTGGCGTTGTTCGACAGGGGCGTGACGCTGCCCACGGGGGGGCGGCCGTCCGCCTCGGCGGTCTCGGCATGGGCGACGAGCCGGTCGAGCCAGTCGCCGAACACCTGAGCGTCGGAGTTGAGCAGGACCACGGCCTTGCCCTGGCGCAGGGACAGGCCGCGGTTGACCGAGCGGACGAAGCCGAGGTTGTTTTGGTTTTCGACCAGGTGGAACAGGCCGCGGCCGGCCAGCTCGGCGAGGTCGGCTGTGAGCTGCGGGTCGGGGGACCGGTCGTTGACCGCAAGCAGGGTGAACGGGGTCTTTTGCGGGGCGGCGAGGCAGGCGTGGATGGCGCGCAGGGTCTCGCCGCGGCCCTTGTAGACTGGCATGATCACGACGACCCGGGCCTGGGCGAGGGTCAGGGCGCGGGGCAGGTCGTCCCAGTCCCGCGGTTCGGGGGCCTCCATGGGCGGCCAGCTGCCGAGATCCTCGGGGCAGCCCATCAGCCCGGCGGCGCGGCCGGTGCGGACGTAGTGCAGGAATGGTGATTCGCCCGGTGCGAACAGGTGGCCGTAGGCCCGGCGATAGAAGCGGGTCGAGAAGGTCTTGCTCGGATCGCGATCCTCCTCCTGGCCGTGGGACAGGAAGTGGATGGCCGGGCCGTTCTCGAAGCCGCGCGTGTCGGGGTAGCGCTTCAGGTACCAGGCTGCGTCGAAGTACGGCTCGATCAGCCGGGCCTGCTCCAGGAGGTCCGCATCCTCTTCCGCGGGCGGCGTGCCGTAGCCCGGATCGAAGGCGTCACCCGAGAGATCGGTGCCACGCAGCAGCGCGGTGGCCAGATGGTGGATGAAGGGAGCGATCCCCGTCGCTTCCACGTAGGGGCGATGGGCGCGGTAGGCCCAGCTGTTGAAGTCGGGGCGCGGGTTGCGGCCCCGGCGCCAGCCGGTGGTACAATAGTCGCGGACGGCGTCCGCGTCCTTCGCCAGGCCGTAGCGCTGCCGGTAGAAGGCGTGGTCGAAATGGAGCGCCGCCAGCTCAGCCTGAAGGTCCAGGGACGCCAAGCGGTCCAGGGACATACGGCTGATCGCGCCGAGCCAGCCTGTATCCTCCACGGGCGGGCGCGCCGGGCGCAAGCCGCAGACGTGCAGTAGCGCGTCGAGTGTCGAATGGCGCGGGTCCGGATCGCGCAACTCCCGCCAGCCGGCTCGCGAGAAATGCACGTACGGGGGCAAGCCCCGCGCGTCCGGGTAGGTCGCGCGGTACCAAGCCTCGTCCACCGCAGGAAACTTTGGCTGGTCCTCGCTCGAGAACGGCGTGCCGCCGGAGAGCAGCGTCTCGGCGACATAACGGAAGAACGGATCGCCGATTACTGCCTGGCTGCCGGCCCGCGCCTGCACGAAGCCGACCGGGTCGAAATCCTGGCGCGGGCTGCTGCGCATCGCCCGCCAGCCGCCCTGGACATAGCTTCGCAGCAGCTTCGCGTCGGAGGCCTCGGAGAGGTCCTGGGCTTCCCGCTCGTCCAATCCTTCCTGATAGTAGGCGGCGTCGAAATACGGTGCGAGCGTCTTGGCCTGAAGCGTGACAAGATCCTCCGGGTCGGGCCGGGCCGGGCCGCCATACAAGACGTAGTGCACCAGGGGGTTCTGGGTCGCGTAGGAGATGCCCCGGGTCAGGCAATAGGCCAGGGTATCGAAGCGGGGCGACGGCTCGCGGCCCTCGCGCCAGCCGGAAGCCATGTAATGGGCTGCCGGATCGACGCCGGCCGCCTGCAGGTCCGGGTTGTGGGCGAGATAGAACGCGCCGTCCACGAGACGGCGGGCCAGGCGCTCGGCCTGCCTGGTATCGGGCCTGGGCAGGGTGCCGCCCTTGGCGCGCTGTGCCGTCACCCAGTGCAGGAACGGGTTGATCCCGGCCCGGGCGAGATAGGGCCGCGCGGCGAGGTAGTCGGCGGTGCAAAAATCCGGTCGCGGATCCCGGCCCTCGCGCCAGCCGACCGTGAGGTAATCGCGCACCGGATCGACCGTGATGCCATACCAGCTCGCGTAGAAGCCCAGATCAACATACGGCTCTAGCGCTACGATCTGCTCTGCCGCCGACGCGAGATCGTTCGCCGGCGGGAGGCCGCCGCTGGCCGCGAGCCGGATCAGCGGGTTGCGGGTCGAACGCGCTCCGGCGGAACCCGCCCAGCTGTGATACAGGCCATAGAGAGTCTTCAATGCACCGCTCTCACGTCGCCGCACACAGCGCTTGCTCCGCCAGACGGGTGTCATCGGCGGCTGTGTCGAGGCCTGTCGCTCGGATGAGCATGTCTTCGCGGGGTCTTGCGTCGAGGGCGGATCATCTCGCCGCGCGAGCGCCTCGCCGGCGGCTCTCGCCCTATCGGAACAGGCGCGCCCGGTAAATATGAGCTTCTGGCCTTCGGTCCCCTGCCTCGCCTTCTCGACGCCGGCGGTCAGATTAGGTCCGACCGCCAAGTGACGTCCTCGCGCACGATCCGTGCGGGGTTGCCCGCGGCAACGCAATGGGGCGGCACGGTTCCGGTGACGACCGCGTGCGCCCCGATGATCGCGTTGTCGCCGATGGTCGAGCCCTTGAGCAGCGTCGCTTGGTTGGCGATCCAAACGTGGTTGCCCACGCGGACGGGCTTTGCCGGGTTCAGCCGCTCGCCCCCGCTCCGGCTGATGATCGAGTGAAAATCGCTCGTTGTTATCCAGACCCCGGATGCGATCGAGCAGTCCGTCCCGATCTCGATCGCCTTTGCCTCAACGGGGTTTAGATGGACGAGCCCGGTGAAGCCGGTTCTGTCGCCGATGCGCAGCATCGAACCCGGGCCGATATAAATATTTGCCATCCCGAGGCGCACATCGTCCCCGATATCGAACTTGCAATTCGACTCGATCACGATGTGCATATCTTTGTCGGAAACGCAGCCCCTTCCTATACGGATATAGTTATTATCGCCGTTGATATATATCTTTCCGGCCTGATCATGTTGTTCTCTCGAGTCAATATCGATAATATTATTTTCCCCTTTATCAAATATATTCAACGGCATGGATAACCTTGCTAAAATTAAGATATTGTTTGGACGGCTGCGACCTAGTTGGGATCTAAATCGTTTAGCGACCCTAAAACACAGGGATAAGCTGCGATTGGCTGAGCCAACTCAGCTTTGATTTGAATTGAATGGATTTGATTTATTCAAATCCGTGTGCGTCGCCGGGTCTGGCCATGTCCGTCGGAAGCGTCTCAGCAATCTGTAAGCCAGAAATTGTGTTTCCCACAACTCATGCAGGCCATAGGAACTGATCCCGCTGTGATAGTGCCAACCGTCTCGCTGTTGACGGCTCAAGGGTCCTATGACCTATGGCCGCTCACGAACGAGTGTATGCAATGAGGCCGATGGATGGCTGAGGACAACACCCTAACGAAGGCGTTGGTTGATGTGCGGGCGCGCAGAGCCGCACTCCAAAGCGACTACGACCGGATCTCGGCGGAACTCACCAAACTGCGGGCGGCTGAAGCCGCGTTGACAGCGATTGTGGAAGGCGTTCCGCTCAAGGACACGTCCATCCTTCGGTCAACCGACAATTTGCGACCGTCGGCCGAGGATCAAAGCACCTCCGGTCGGAGCGGCCGGCGCGGAGCTCGCGGTCCACGATCGAACTCGGCTAAGGGGCGCCTGAAAGCTCTCCTCGGCAGCGCGGGTCCGCAAGGGTTGACCCATGCCGAGATTGCGGAGCGGCTGTCTGATGTCGCTTCAAACACTCTCAATACCTACCTCAGCATGATGGTGACGGGGGGCGAAGCGGTTCGAAGGGGCGATTTCTTCACGGCCGCTGAGGGGGCACAGGACGATTCCGACGATCCTCAGGACGAACCTGATCAAGACGATGAGGCGCCCGAGGTCGAGGAGACGAATCCCGAGACCACCACAGCTCAGTGAGCTGCCGGTCAGCCATTTTGTGAAGCGTAACGCATGCTAAGAGCGGCGTCTTAGGGCCAGTCTCGCGCGGATCGGGGGTGGATTGTCGCCTTCGGCTCGTTTGAAGGCTCGTGATCGCGACGCCCGGTCGCGACCGTGGCTTCGGCCTGCTACCATCAGCCCGCTGCCTTAGCGCGGCGGCATCACCAAGGGCAGTGCGCCATGCGGTCGATCCTCTTGCTCTGCTCCCTCCTGCTCCTGCCCACGCAGGCCTGGGCGGCCTGCCGATGCGCCTGCGTGAGGGGCGTCATGCGGCCGATCTGCCAGCAGACCGATCTGGTGGAGCCGATCTGTACGGGGCTTTGCACGGATTCTGTCCGCCCCGAGACAGTCGTGAAGCCGTTTGGCGGTGGGCAGCAGGTCTTCAACCCGGTCGAGCCTTTCGATCCTGCACCCCCCGGTCTGATCCAGAAGGAGCCGAACCTGACTACCGACACGCGCGGCAATCCGTTGGGGACCGCCGGTGTTCAAGGCGGCAACGATGCCCTGTCTAGCTCTGCTACTGGGGGCGCGGCTCTGTCGAACTCGGCCACCGGGGGGGCGGCATCCCGTTGAGCGTCAGAGTTGAGGCCGCTCGTATGCACCAGGTCTCAGGATTGCGATGATAGGCGCCGGATAATCGGCAGCATCAGTATGCCCGGTGATGCGGCTGGCACGGGAAAGATCGTGGCGGTCTGATCGGTCTTTACCCGGGGTAGTCGTTCGATCACGACTCTCAGGTTCGGAATCGTCCGAGCCAGGGTGGTTACCAGGGTCTCGCCGGCCGTCTTCGCCATCACGTATTCCAAGGTGTCGCGCGGCGCCTCGTCGATGGCGGTGGTCGAGGGATAAAAAGCCGCCAGCCGGTCGCGCCGTTCGAGGCAGAACAGGCTGAGATCGTAGAACGCGTAATTGTAGACCCGCATCATCTCCTCAAAACAGGCCCGCTCGAACGGCGCCCGCTTCTGGCGGAAGATGCGCGGGGTCGCAAAGTGATAGAGCTGGGACGGCGTCATCGCGAGGGATTCGAGCTGCGGCCCGACCGGGTGAGCGGCGTCGTAGTGCAGGACCTGACAGCGTCCGTCCCCGTCCCGGATCTCACGGGCGACCGCCTCCGCCTCAGATGCGCCAGAGGCGTAGGTGATGCAGACATCGCCGCCCCCCGCCGCCAGCAGCTTGGCCGTCGCGGCGCCGAGGCCGCGGGATCCGCCGATGATGAGAGCGGAAACCGCCGAAAACTCTCCCGGGCGCACCAGGGCCGCGAGTTCGGCCCAACCCTCCTGCTCGACCGGGCGTGGGCGTACGAAGCTCTCGACGCGGGCCTCCAAGCCCGGACCGCTGGCCTGCGTCGTCACAGACTGAAGCATCGGCTGAAACCGCTTCACCGCGTAGGACAGGCTCGATCCGTCGGCCACGTCGGTGAGCGTCACGTCGATCTTCGAGAGGATCGAGTGCAGGCCGGGCACCCGCATGCCGACCAGGGTGGACAGACCACCCAATGCCGACACCCGGGCGGAACCGATGACCCGTGCCAGTCGCGGTGCCAGTGCGGTGATCGCCTCCGGCTCGGGGAGCCGGAACGCCCCCGCCGCGCTGGCGATCGTCGCAGGGTCGACGGTGATCGGCTCCGGTGGGATCGCCTCGGGGGCGTCCGTGATGGGCTGGGCTCGCGGCCGCGCCTCCCCCAGCGTCGCCTGGATCGTGGCTGCACGGACACCGTCCACCGACAGGGAGAGACGCAGGCGCCCCGCATCCGCCTCATCCACCACGATCTCGGTGCGGTCCCCAACCAGCACGAAGCGCTCGAACCGCATCTGCAGGCCGCTCAGCTGCTCGAGCGGGTAGGCATCGACGCATGCATCGAGCGCCCAGAGAGCCGTGTGAACCCCGTGAACCGCCTGCCCGCCGGCGAGCGTCCGCCGCGCCACCCGGGCATCCATATGCATCGGATTCACGTCGCCGGTGGCCCGGGCGAACGCGCTCTGGTGATCCTCGGACCAAATCCGCGACATCGCCGGGGCGGGGGCCGAGCCGGTTTCGTTCATCGCGAAGCTCCTTGTCGACTGTCAAGCGGGCGGGCTCGGAGGCCGGTCCCGGTCCGGTCGCATCGGGCCGGTGACACGCAGGCCGTCCTCTGATGGGATGCGCAGCGGCGACCGCCCGCGATCCGCCTCGGCCCCTTGCTTTATGATATCGGATCTCGCAAGAGGGCGGCGCTCGCACATGAGGTATGGGGCCGGTCGATTGCCGGAGGGCAGGCATTCCTTCGAGTGTCGCAAGGACCGGTATTGAGGATGAACACGGCTCGCGTCCTGTCGCTCGGTTTCGTTGGAAACGTGGTCACTAACCCGTTCGGGAAGGTGATGGGCCGCCTCGCGGATCTCGCCCAGGTGGCGTGCGAGCATTTCGCGATCGGTCAGATCGAGCAGGTCCTGGCGGGCCCGGCCTCCGTCGACACCCTCATCGTCCATCTCGATCATCGCTGGTTCTTCGATGTCGCCCCGGACGAGGCGGCGATCGCACGCGCCCGGACGCTGGCCGAGCTGGTCTCGGGCCGCCTCGCGCGGGCGTCCGGGACGATCATCCTCAACACCGTGCCGTTTGTGCCGGTCTCCTCGGTGGAGAGCGACCTCCACGGGCAGCTGGACGCCTTGGCCCGCATCAACGCGGTGCTGTTCGAACTCGCCCGCGCCAACGAGCGCGTCAGCGTCATCGACGCGGCGGGAGCTCTGGCACAGCTCGGCTTCGCCAACGCGCTGCGCGAGCGCAACCGGTACATGTACCAGATGCCCTATGCCCCGGCTGCCGTGGATGCGCTGGTCGAGCACTATGCCGACGCCATCGCGGCCCGGCTGCGGGCCCGCCGGAAGGTTGTGGTGGTCGATGCCGACAACACCCTCTGGGGCGGCGTCGTGGGCGAAGATGGTGTCGAGAACCTCGAGGTCGACAGCGACTATCCCGGGATCGTTCACACCCAGCTCCAGCGGCAGCTGCTGCGCTTGAAGAGCCTCGGCATCCTGCTCTGCGCGGTCACGAAGAACAATGACGCGGATTTCCGCTCGGTGTTCGAGCAACGGGCGATGCCGCTGCGCCTCGACGATTTCATCGCCTATCGCAGCAACTGGTCGGAGAAGAGCGACAACATCCGCGAGCTCGCCGAGACGCTCAATCTCGGCCTGGATAGCTTCGTCTTCATCGACGACAACCCGTTCGAGATCGAGGAAGTCCGCGCCCGGCTGCCCGGCGTCGAATGCCACCTGTTCGACCGGACCCGCCCGGAGCAGGCGCTGACCCTGCTCGACGGGATCGCGTCCCTGCGGGCCCGGAACGTCACCGCGGAAGATCTGTCGAAGACCGAGCAGTATCGCGGCGAGGCGCAGCGGCAAGAACTGCAGCGCTCGGCTGCCTCCATGGACGAGTATCTCGCCTCCCTGGACATCCGCCTGCACATCACCCGCAACAATCCCGGCGCGCTCCGGCGCGTCGCGCAGCTCATCAACAAGACCAACCAGTTCAACCTCACCACTCGGCGCTACACCGAGGACGAGGTCGCCACCGCGATGCGCGAGGGCGGCGTCTACGCGGCCCGGGTCGTCGACCGCTTCGGCGATATGGGCGTCGTCGGCGTCGCCATCGTCCGGGGCGGCGAACTCGAGACGTTCCTGATGAGCTGCCGGGCGCTCGGGCGCCGCATTGAGAGCCAAGTCCTGCGCTACGTCTGCCGGGAAGAGGCCGACCCGGCGCTGAGGGCACGCTATCGCCCCAGCGCCAAGAACCGGATGGTCGAGACCTTCCTGGACGAGAACGGGTTCGCGCTCATCGGCTCTGGCCCAGAGGGCAAGGCCTATCGATTGACCCGAGGACCGGATGACACTGCCTACATCCACATCGTCGCCGAGTGAGCACGCTGCCGCGACGGCCGCCCGCACCACGCTGGACCGCCTGGTCGAGACCTGGGGCCGGCCGGAGCTGAGCGGTCTCGGCCCCGAGGACGACCTCTACGAGCGGATCGACTCCTTCGCGGTGGTCGAGCTGCTGCTGGAGACCGAGTCCGAGGTCGAGAAGGCGGTCGGGCGCTACGTCCCGCTGGCCGACGAGAGCATCCTCGACAGCACCCGCTCGCCCCTGCGCCGGCTCCAGAGCTGGTTCGACTACGTCGCACAGGCCGTGGCCCGTGGCTGAGCTGCGGTTCCGGCACGCCGGGATCGCCGGCCTCGTCACGACGGTCGGCGGCCGGGCGCTCGCCTTCGACGCCGAGGCGGCGGATCTCGGGATGTCCCCCGAGGAGGCCGAGCGGCTCAAGCGCGCGATGGGCTTCACCACCCGCCACGTTGTGGTGCGCGACGACACCACCACCGCCGACCTCTGCCTCAACTCGGCCCGGGACCTCCTGCGCGGCCTCGACCTTCAGCCGGCGGATCTCGACGGGTTGATCCTGGTCACCCAGACCCCCGATTACAGCTCGCCCTCGACCGCGATCTCGATGCAGCATCGCCTCGGCATGCGCACCGACACGCTCTGCTTCGACATGCGGCTGGGCTGCAGCGGCTTCGTTTACGGGCTTTCGGTCGCCTACAGCCTGGTCGAATCCGGGCTGAGCCGCGTGCTCCTCTGCGTCGGCGACGTCGCGAGCCGCATGGTCGCCAAGGACGACCGCTCCATCACCCCGATCATGGGCGATGCCGGCGCCGCCGTTCTGATCGAGCGGCGCGAGACCGAGAGCGTATTCCAGCTCCACAGCGACGGCTCCGGCGAGAAGGCCCTGTTCATCCCGCATAGTGGCCTGCGCGCGGATCCCGAGGATGCGGACAAGCCGGCCTCCATGCACATGGACGGCGCGCAGGTGTTCAACTTCTCCCTAAAGCGTGTGCCGTCTCTGGTCACCGACATCCTCGCGGCCGCCGGGATGGGCCCCGAGGAGCCGGACTTCTACGTCCTGCACCAGCCGAACAAGTACATTCTCAAGAACCTGCAACGGCGCCTGGGGCTCGACGACGGCAAGCTTCCCTCAGGCACGCAATCCGTCTACGGAAACCAGAACTCTGCCTCGATCCCCGGAACGATCTCGGGCTTCCTGGCGGACGCGTTCGCGCACCGGCCCCTGCGCGCGGTGCTGGCGGGGTTCGGCGTCGGTCTGAGCTGGGGCGCGTGCGCGCTCAGCACCGATCGGATCTATGCCCCGCCCGTTTTGAAGTTCGAGGAGATCGCGTGATGACCGAGGCTGGGTTCCTGGACGAGCTCGGCGCGATCCTGGATCAGCCGGGGCCGCTCGCGCGCGGCCAGAAGCTGGGTGAGATCGAGACCTTCGACTCCCTCGGCATCCTCAACATCATGGCCCTGTTCGACACGCTTGGTCTCGAGGTGGAGCCGTCGCGAATCGCGGAGGCCGCGACCACCGACGATCTTCTCGGCATCGCTGGCGCGAAGCTGCAGGCCTGAGGCCGGGTCATGGCGGAACCCGCGGGACATATTCTCGTCGTCGGAGCCAGCAGTGGCATAGGCCGGGCCGTCGCCGAGCGCTTCGCCAGGCAAGGGGCTGTGACCGCCCTCGCTCGCCGGGCGGACCGCCTAGCCGTACTGGCCGAGGCCGGTATCGCCACGATCGCTGCAGACGTCACCGACCTCGCCGCTATTGCTGGAACCCTGCAGGCAGCGGTCGCGGAACGCGGGCTGCTGACCGGACTCGTCTATTGCGCCGGCGTGCAAGTCATAAAGCCGATGCGCAGCCTGAGTGTGGAGGAGGTCCAGCGCCTCTACACCACGAACCTTGTGGCTCCGACACTGTTCGCCGCCGCGTTCGGCAATGCCCGGATCTCGACGCGCGACGCGGTCTTCTGCGCCGTCTCTTCGGTGGCCGCCCAGCGGCCGGAGCCGGCCATTGTCCCCTACGCGGCCTCTAAGGCGGGGCTCGACGCACTGATCCGCGGCCTCGCCCGGGAGCTCGCTCCTCGTCGCGCGGTCGGGGTCGCGCCGGGCTGGCTCGATACCGAGATGACCCAGGCGCATGCGCGGCTCTATGGCGAGGGCTTCAAGGAGGTACTGGAGAAGCGCAGCCCGACGGGCGCAGCCACTGTTGCGTCGGTGGTCGAAGCCATCGCTTTCCTGATGTCGCCGCAGGCGCGGCACGTGACCGGCGAGATCCTCCGGGTCGATGGCGGAGCGTCCCTATGAAGGGTGGACTCACGTGACGGCTGACGCCAAGCGCCTCGCTCTGATCGGCGGAGGCGGCTTCTCCAAGGAGATCGCCGAAGTCGCGCAGATGTGCGGCTACACGGTGGACGCGACCTATTCGAGCCAGCCGAGCGCGCAGGTCGGCACCTACCGGGGCTATCTCGCCGAACTCCTGGCCGACCGTGCCGCTTACGCTGGCGTCGCCATGGCAGTGGGCGGGGTGAGCCGGGCGGCGATCCAGGCGCGGGCCGAGATCATCGCGTGGCTCGACCAACATGCTCTGCCCTGCCCTTCTTTGGTGTCGCCGCATGCGATCGTCAGTCAGGGCGTGACTCTGGGCGCGGGCGCCTTCGTGGCACACGGGGTGATCGTCAACATCGATGCGCGGCTTGGGCGGTTCTGCGTGATCAACACCGGCGCGATCATCGGCCATGACGCGGAGATCGGCGACAACACGACAATCTCGCCGTCGGCGTTCATCGGTGGGCGCTGCATGATCGGGGCGGACGGGCTCGTGGGGCCGCTCGCCAAGGTACTGCAGGGGCTTACGGTCGGGCAGCGGGCGATGATAGGCATGGGCTGCACTGTGCTGCGCGCGGTGCCCGATGATGCAGCAGTTTGGCCTAAACCGGATAACCCGGTCGTAGCGGATCGCGATTGAATCGATCCAAGGCCGGATGAGCTGCACGTCAGTTTTCTGGTTCGAGTTACTCCGTGCATATCTTTAACGCATGGGCGGGGCGGTCCAGGGTTGCCCGACGTCGAAAGCTCTTGTTGTGCTAAAAATCGACTAAAAGATCAGCGCAATCCAAGCGGACCCGCGTTGCACGTCCCATGACCGCTCTCCCTTCGCGCACTTCGCCGTCCGCCAATCATACGGTTCTCGGGCCTCCGACCTACCCGATCGCCCGAATGGTGCAGGTCATCACGAGCCCTACACTTCCTGCCGGTGCCGATCGGCCTGGACCTCAGCCACAAGTTGTTGCTGCTGAATGATCGCTCTAGCCTCCCGTTCAGCGTCGCTGTAAAGCGCTTCGCTCACGTACGACGGCGGTTTGCCGTAGGCAAAGATCTCGAACAGGATGGTGTCGATCTCGCAGAGCTTGCGAATGCACCAGCTGTCGTGATCTCAGGTTTCCGACCGGGCGGCCGTAGTACCAAAAACCAACCTAAGCGCTCGAGCCCGAACGCTTTCGATGAAGGTCCCCCTAGATCTAAGCGTTTGGCGTAACCGCTCGAGGCGGCGGTACGTTGTCTTAGTTCAGGGATCGACCAGTCAGCGTTGTATTTAGGCATCAGCCGACTGCATGATAGGCTTGCCAACAGTGCAACTCAAACTTGACGCAAACCTACCCTGGGTCGTAGCAGCCGGGCATCACGGGGACGGGACGGATTCATGACGGGCAAGCGCGCGCTGATCACGGGGGTGACGGGCCAGGACGGCGCGTACCTGGCGCAGCTGCTGCTGCAGAAGGGCTACGCGGTCACCGGCATCGTGCGGCGCTCCAGCCATGCCGGCGTCTTCGACCACAGGTTGAAGTGGCTCGGCATCCTCGACGATGTCGAACTCGTGGACGGCAACTTGTTGGATCAGTCGGCGCTGCTGCGCATCGTCCAGGCCGCCAAGCCCGACGAGATCTACAACCTCGCCGCCCAGTCCTTCGTCACCTCGTCCTGGCAGCAGCCCCTGCTCACCGGCCAGGTGACGGGCCTTGGCGCGGTCCATATGCTCGAATGCCTGCGCTCGGTCGCCCCCCAGGCCCGGTACTACCAGGCGTCGACCTCGGAGATGTTTGGCCTGATCCAGGAGGCGCAGCAGAGCGAGACGACGCCGTTCTACCCGCGCTCGCCCTACGGCGTGGCCAAGCTCTACGCCCATTGGATGACGATCAACTACCGGGAAAGTTTCGGGCTGCACGCCTCGAACGGCATCCTGTTCAATCACGAAAGCCCGCTGCGGGGCGTGGAGTTCGTCACCCGCAAGGTCACGGACGCGGTGGCGCGGATCAAGCTCGGCAAGCAGAAGGAGCTGCGGCTGGGCAACATCGACGCCAAGCGCGACTGGGGCCACGCCCGGGACTACGTGCAGGCGATGTGGCTGATGCTGCAGCAGGACAAGCCGGACGACTACGTCATCGCCACCGGCCGAACGACGACGGTGCGGGACATGTGCGTGATCGCGTTCAAGCATGTTGGGCTGAACATCGATGACCACCTGGTGATCGACCCAGCGTTCTTCCGCCCGGCGGAGGTGGAGGTGCTGCTGGGCAATCCGGCCAAGGCCAAGGCGACCTTCGGCTGGGAGGCTCAGACCAGCCTCGAAGCGCTGATCACCGAGATGGTCGACGCCGACATCAAACGCCTCAGCGCCAACGCCTGACCGACAGCGGTTCGGCACGTCTGCTATATAGCACTAACGCGAGTATCAGTAGAAATCGAATAGTTTAGGTCCATAGTCAAATAAAAGCGCAAGGCTTAACATGCTCAGGGGACGACTTGAATTTATTGACCAGCATCGCGTAGTCGGCTGGGCATATGACGACAATAATTCCGACGCAGTTCAAAAAGTTGAATTGTTCGTCGATGGTAAAAAGGTCGCAACTGAGATCGCGTATTTATATCGCGCCGACCTCAAAGAAGCTAAAGTTGGAGACGGTTACCACGGATTTGCGATACAAATACCTTCTTATCTCCGTGACGGGGAAACGCACGAGGTTGAGGTGCGCTGCACCGAAGTCAACGATCAATCTCTCGAGAACAGCATTTTCAGAACCATTATACCCTTTGAGAATTCCCAGGTCCCTCAGGCAGAAGCTGAAGACATAGAATTAAAGATATTCGACATCGATTATTACACTATACAGGCAGGACCGACGGATAACCCGCTGCAACATTACAAGCGCATTGGATGGAAGCTTGGCTATGATCCCAACGTATTGTTCTCAACAAATTATTACATCAAAAACGTTGGTCGCCCCATTGCGACAGATCCACTTACTGACTTTTGCTTGAACGGGTCGAAGTTTTGGTCTGAAGTACATCCCCTGTTTGACGTTAAAGAATACCTTAGGATTAGATCAGATATCATACAGTATAACTTGCATCCCCTGGTGCATTACCTAAAATACGGTTGGAACGAAGATGTTCAGGCTTTCAGAATTTTCGACGCAAATTATTATAAATCTCAATTTCCCGAGTTGGAAAAAATCAATCAGATCGACCTTGAACCCGGGGGCGCTATAGCTCACTACCTTAAGTTTGGATGGAATAAGGGTAAAAAACCTCATCTCCTATTTGATCCACTTTTTTTTGCAAAGCTTGCAAAGCTTCCAAAAAATACTGAACCTCTGAGTTTCCTAATGGCTGCATGCCTGGAGAATAGAGAGTTTCAACCAACGTGTGACGATGAGCTGCATGATTGTGATACAAGTATAATCGTTTTAAATTTGAATAAGTCCGTGATCACCCTTCAGTGCTTGTACTTCTTACACCTGCACACGGACAAAAAAGCCGTCGAGGTAATCGTGTTCGATAACGGCTCGAGCGGTCATCAATTCAAGCTGCTGTCAGAATTTGGTATAAACTTTCGTCTCATAAGAAGCGATAGAAATCTCGGCTTCGGCGAAGGCAACAATATTGCTGCGGAGTCTGCTATAGGTAAAAATCTTGTTTTTATTAACAATGATGTATTTGTAACACAGGGCTGGTTTGAACCTTTGATCCTAAGTCTTGAAGATCCCTCAATAGGGGGCGTGGGGCCTACTTTTTTTTATCCTAATGGGGTTCTTCAGGAAGCTGGAGGGTTTGTGTTTGATGACGGAACCGTGCATCAACGTGGGAAAGGGTTGCCCGCCTCGAGCACGTTTTATTGCCAGCCTGAGTATGTAACTTATATCTCAGCAGCCACCTTTGCTGTGCGAAAACAAGTCTTTCTTGATGTGCTTGGGTTCGACTTGATGTGGGATCCTGCGTATTATGAGGACGTGGATTTATGTTTGAAAATCCAAGCATTGGGACTGCATATAAAACATGAACCAAAATCGAAAGTTTTTCACCTTGAGGGAGCGACCTCGACGGATTCGGACTTGCGGCTGGATAACGTTGTCGCAGCAAATAGATTGAAGTTTGTTCAGCGATGGCAGAAATCGCTTATCGAGGGTTTGGCTAAATCTAATTTGAATTTTGGTATGCCGAAGTACAGCCATCATGGTGCTAGAGGGCTGCCTTTATTGGCGTTATTTACTCCATACCCGCTTGCTCTTGGGGGAGGCGAGAGATATATATTGTCTATCGCGCATGCCCTGAAGGACGAATACGATTGCGTATTGTTTGCGCCTCGATCTACAAGTCGAATTCGGCTGCTCACAATGGGACGCGAATTCAACCTCGATCTTGAGCATGTCGAATGTGCAAACTGGGATGACAGAGGGTTGTATGATCAGCCCGCTTTGTTCTTTAGCATGGGCAACGAGGTTGTTCCCTTTGCGGAAGCGATCGGCAAGAAGAATTTTTTCATTTGCCAGTTTCCATTTCCAATTTCATCTTTTGAGCTTGCGAGAAGCTGGGGAAAAATAGATTCTTACGATGCTATAATATTATATTCTGATTTTGCGAAAATTTCCTATGAATCTGTTGCTGCAAGTTTAAAATTGGACTCAAAACAGCTTTATATAATAAATCCTGCTGTTGAGTTAATCCAAAGAAATTTTTCGCGATCTGAAGTGGCGAAAATTGTAAATGTTGGAAGATTTACTCCGAATGGGCATTGTAAAAGACAGGATGTAATGATTGAGGTGTTCAAGGATATTGCGGAGATAGTTGATCGCCCTCTAGAACTTCACCTCGCCGGAAGCCTAGGGGGCGACAATGACGCGCGTGAGTATTTCTCTCAGTTGAGGGCTATGAGCGAAGGTTTGAACGTACATTTTCACGTAAACGTCTCCGCCAAGGAGCTTGAAAATCTATATCTTCGATCTGATATTTATTGGCATATTACTGGCATAAATGATAGTTTTCTACTCAATCCAGAGAAATATGAACACTTTGGCATTACGGTTGTGGAAGCAATGAGTGCAGGATGTATTCCGATTGTCCTCGGACGTGGAGGGCCTGCTGAGATTGTCAAAGATGGAGTTAGCGGTTTGCATGTGTATGATAGAAGAGGGCTGCTAAGTTCCACTGTCGCCCTGCTTGAGCAAGTGCCAGAAAAGATCGCAGCTTACAGAACTGCTGCTGTCAAACGCTCGAAAGATTTTAGCTATGGTAAGTTTTATGAGGTCTTAAGGCGCCTAACGGAGCAACAATGAGCGTGGTTTTTAGCGTTATTTTGGAATGGCCAGACCGCTTTTTCGCGATGATTTCTAGTGTACTGATGCGGTCAGAGGCGTCGCGCGGTGGGTGATGCATGCGAGTCTGGGCAATGGCTCAGACCGTCTGCGTTCTCCTGGATGATGCCATCAAATCAGCGGTTGCGGCGATCGCGGGCGATCGATCTCGGCCTCTCAAGCACATCCTGCGGGCGCGGATCGTCCTGCTCTCCGCCGAGCGCGTGACCGTGAAGAAAGTGGCTCGGCGGGCCGGCGTCAGCCGGCCCGCGGTCTGGCGCTGGCAGCAGCGCTTTGCCGAAGAGGGCGTCGAAAGGCTGCGGCGCGACAAGCCCCTGACCTGTATTTTGGACCGGGCCAGTTGCGAGGCCACTGCATGGTCGCGCCCATGGGTAGCCGGAAGTCCAGATCCGGGAAGCTGAGGGGCGCGGGCGGCCGATAGTCCAGCGAAGAATGGGGTCCGACGCGGTTATAGGTGTTCTGCCAGAGGCCGATTACGATCTGTGCCTTTTGCCGCGAGTAGAATATCTCCTGACGCAGTCACTCGTCGCGCAGCTTGCCGTTGAAGCTCTCACAGTACCCGTTCTCCCACGGCGAGCCGGGTGCGATGTACTGGATCTGCAGACCAGTTTTGTAATTACCCACCCCTGTGGCGGCGTGATTTAGGCGCTGACGGTTTTGAGGATGGTAGCGAAGGGGCTGGTACCGGTGAAGGCGGGCGGTATCGACGACGATGCGGATGTCGGCCTCGCCCTCGGCAGCCCACATCGCGCGGTAGCCATTGGTCATCTTGCGCTGGATGACGGAGGGACGCAGCAGCCTCTCCGAGCCGTTGTTGGTCGGCTCGACCGAACCGGGGTGGGCGAGGAACACCAAGAGCTGACCGTGGACTCGGCCGATCTTGGCCTGCAGATCGCGGGTCAAGTCGCAGCGGCTCGGTGTGGCGAGGATGGCCCCGAGTTGTCGATCCAGGCTCCGGCGCTGGGCGGCGAGTGTCGAGGTAGCCAAGGTGGTGACGCGCTCGGCCAAAGCGAACACGGATTGCAGCCAGAGCTGCAGGCGCCAGGGCACCGGATCGTCGCTCGCCTCGACGACGTAGGCGACGTCGCGGGCGAGATGGGCGAGGCAGGTCTGGTGTTCGGCGGCATGACCCTGCTGGGCGGTGTAGCGATCCGAGATCCACACCGCGGGCCGGTGGCCGTCCATCATCTCCCGCACTACGACAGCGCCCCGCGTCGGCGAGGCGGTGTGCACCACCGCGTCGGCCGCATGGAACACCCAATGGAAGGCGTTGCTGCCCTCGATGCGCACGCCGGTCTCGTCCGAGGCGACCACCGCGGCCCGGCGTAGCGTCGACACGGCCTTCTCGCGACCGGAGCGGAAGCGGCCCTGCGCGCGCTGGAGCAGGTTCATCAGCCCGCCCTGGCTGAGCGTAAGACCGAACACATCCGACAAGGCCGCCTGGAGCCGTTCGTAGGACAGCGCCTGAAACGTCTTGAGATAGGTCGCCACCGCATGCAGCCGCGGGCCGAACGGGGTGCCACGCGCTGCCTCCGGAACCGGCGCGACCACGCGTGCCCCGCAGGTCGGGCGCTGCACGGCCAGCCGTCGATGCTGGGTGACGATCGGCATCACCGCCGGCAGCTCGATCCGCTCGGAGACGCTGACGACCTCGGCGGAAAGATCCTCGTGCAGGGCGCCACCGCAGCACGCGCAGCGGTTGGGACGATGCTCGACGACCACGTCGGGATCCGCGCTCATCACGCGGCTGTGGCCTTCGTGCCCGGGCTTGGCCTAGTCGCGGCGCTCCTTACGGTCGGTCGACGGTGGCTTCGAGGACGTGCGCGAGGTCTTGTCCGGACGCTGCAGACGCAGCACCACCTCATCCTGAGCTTGTCGAAGGATCGATCAGCTCCTCGCGGCTCAACCGCTCAAGATCGCTGCGCCCCATCCTACGAAGGAATCAGCGAAACCCGACCCGCGCAAGGGCCTGGGTAATTACCGTTGGGGTGTAGCGGTTTGCCTCCGTCTCCATCTTCGCGAGAGCCAGCTTCGAGGTTCGATCAATAGCGAGGAGAAGGTAGAGCGTGCGTTCCTTAATCCTGACCTCGGCAATGTCGATGTGCATGTAGCCGATAGCGTAGTCAACGATGCGATTCTGCTTGTGCCTGCCGGTTTCATCTCGTTCAAAATATTGGAGGCATGGCAGATGGGATAGCAGGATGACGGCTAGCAAATTCGAAAGGCCGGCGGTATCATTCTTTTGCTACCGCAGAGCTGCTTAAGTGGGTGGATTATCGAGGCTGACGCATGTGCGGAATACACATCCAGCGCCGCAAGCGGCTTTGCTTGGATATTGGTTTCTGGTCATGCATGTCTCGGCCATTTTCGAAAGTAAAAAGACCGTGAATGATGCAAGATACCTTGTCTTAAGTGATGGTCTTGTTGGCCCATGCTCTCCGGACGAAGCGCAGAGAAGCTGGCTACACGGCTTCTTCGGCGGCGTTTATGACCGCAATAATCAGTTCGTAGATATGTCGATTACAACCCGAGGGCATGGGTTACCAGTAATATATAAGAATGATAGCGTGGAATTGAATGGTAACTACGAATATATAGACGGAAATTGCCTGTACTGTGGGCCTATATTTGATCATTTTGGGCATTTTTTGCTCGAGACGACCGCTCGATTATGGCCGATGGTTGAGGGGAGATTTGACAGGTTTATTTTTCAGCTCCCAGGCGGCGAAAAATTGACACTAAGTGACTATCAGCGATATTTTTTCAGTGAATTGGGCATTTTGGATAAAATTATTGTAACCGGCAATGGCATTCGAGCTAAAAAATTAACTATTCCTTCACAGGCCTCCATTCTACTGAATTGTATGCTGCCCGAATTTACTGCGGCGTTTGATATTATAGGGTCGCGCCACAGGGATAAGGTGGGTTTGAATAAAAATATTTATATTTCAAGAAGTAAGATTGATATTGGTAGAGTAGTAGGCGAGGAACTACTTGAGAGCGCTTTTGCCATTTCTGGATTCGATGTTATTCATCCACAAGAGCTGAGTCCGCGCGAGCAGATTGAAGTCTTTAGCTGCGCAGAGCATCTTGTTGGGTTTCAAGGTTCCGGACTTCACAATGTTCTGTTTGCCCGTGACGGCGTAAAGTGCACAATGTTCGTGAGAGACTCGTTGCAGTTGGACACTTATAACAACATCGACAAGGTTCGAAGGGTAAATTCTGCTCATATATTTGATGTTTTGTATGAAGAAAGCTTCAAACCATTTCCCGATAGGGGGCCTTTTTGCATCGACCTAGAAAAAACAAAGGCTGCTCTGAATGACGTCGGATTGCGAGACGTAGCTGAAATTCTTAGGGCTGTTTCGCAACGCGATCTTCTGGACCATTACGCCGCAGAATGGACATACACGGCCGTCTCCCTGATGAGGCATGACGAAATGACAGCAGCTGCCACCTTCGAGCAAGCGCGGCATGTAGTTCTTCATAGCCGCACTCTGCTTCTGAACTCGCTAATCGGCAGATAACGGGCGCACCTTTTCGTCAACGCGTGATCGCGACCTGAAACGCGTAGAGGCACTCATCCAGCGGCAGGAGCGTATGTCGGCGAAGTGCCACCACGACCGCCTAATCCTTGGGTGACAGCACCGCTGAACGTGGATCCTTCAGACCCATGCGCTGGTCGCCGACCCATGTGCGTTGCCTCCACTTGGCGACCGTCTTCTGGTTGATCCTGTAGCAATTCGTGAGCGCCCTTAGGCATGCTTGACGATACCGGATTGTACGACGGGCCGTCTAGTATTTCGGAGTGTAACTACCCATGCGGTTCGTGATGCGGGTTTGGGAAGGGTGTTGCGGCTGCGGCGTCGAACGTGGGCGAGGCCCTTGTGCGAGGCTAATTTCGCTGATTCTTAGTGGGTGTGGGCAAGAGTTGGCTGGCCTGCGCGCTCGGGCACAAGGCCTGCCGGGACGACCTCTCGGTGCTGTACTACCGGGTCCCGCGCCTGTTTGCGGCGCTCAGCCTCGCGCGTGGCGATGGTCGCTACGGCCGGCTGCTGCGCCAAGTTGCGAAGGTGAACCTGCTGATCCTGGACGATTGGGGCCCCGAGCCACTCCTGCTCGAACAGGCGCGCGATCTCCTGGAGATCGTCGAGAACCGCTACGACGCCGGTTCGACCCTGATCACCAGCCAGGTGCCGGTCGATCGCTGGTACGAGATCATCGGCATCCCCACGCTCGCCGATGCCGTCCTCGACCGGCTGGTGCACAACGCCAACCGCATTGAGCTCGCCGGCGAAAGCCTGCGCAAACGCAAGGAGGCCGAGCCGACCGCTTGACCTGTTGAACCGACCTCATGATCTTCACCCCAGACCCGCGGGAGTGCCCCGTCGCTGGCCGGCGTCAGATCGGACCGGTGGCCGGCTTCGCCTCGGGATGACGACCGGCTTCAAATCGGAAACCCCGGCCGGCTTCGTCGGAATACGCAGCGAAAATTTTTGATGCTATTGTTGAGCATTCCTGTTGCACCGATAGTTTGCCAGGGGTGATTCACGAAATTTTTAATAGATATTCGTTAGCGATGATGCGATATATTGAAGGCAGGCAATGATTTTTTTCGGTTCCAGCCTTGGATATGATGCTTGGAAGAGCTGGCTGCACGGCTTCTTCAACGGTGTCTACGACCGCACGCATGCCTACCCAATAGCAGGCGTGCCAATTTTCCCGAATTATAACGAATTCGTGGTTTAGGGCTGACGATTTCTGAGGAGTTTCGCAAATTTCTGCGGGTTATATCGGATGATGGATGGCAGTTCCGTTAAATCCACGAGTTCCCATCTTCCGTCGCCGCCAAATTTGTCTTTGCCTGCCGCAACAAGATCTTCGAGATTGATTGATGATAGAAACTGATCATTATTAAATTCTTGATGTGAAAACGATCGAATTTTCTGTTTGATGCTTTCCAAATCACACGCATATGAAAAATGCCATCCGGATTCCTCCAATCTAGTGCATTGATGGCCATGTAATCTGATGTCGTTGCGAAGATCATTGGGGCTTTTTTTTAGAAATACACGCTTCGAGGCTGCAATTGTCCAGATTTCGCGAAGGCCATAACCACCTATTTTTTTATAGTTTAAATAATAATAATATATTGGCATTGCCAATCCATAAATTTCGCTGCCGGGGCCCATTAACATCTTCTCCACTGTAATAAGGCGTGGTATTTCATCGACATCGCCTAGTATCACCAGGTCGCTATCGTGCGCTTCGGCAAGCCCGCGAATGACAGAATCACGTTGCCAAGCTTCGCGAACCCAAGGGTCATCTGTGTGTGGCATATCGTCAACTTTAACATGAATAATTTTGTGTCTATACTTTGCCAACTTGGTCTCTCCGAGATCTAATTTGTATTCTTTATTTTGCCCGCTGAACGTTTTATTTGCCTCAACAATTATATACTTATGAATCAATGTATCTATTTCGGACATTCTTATCACGAGCATGTCAAGCTCTCCATTATATGTTATGCAATCGAAAGCCCGCCTTATCCGAGGGCTGTCCTTGTAAAATCGCAGAACCTTTTTCTGGATATGTCGGCGTTCTAATTGATCCATAAAGTGCAAATAGTAATTTTTAAGAAGCTGCAGCATGGTTCCCGTCAGCTATGTCAAGCCAGGATGACGCTGCTGATAGCATGAAAAAACATTCGTCATTAGAGCGAAGAATCGGCATCAGGGCATTCATACCCCTGGAAGCACAGAAACGCCTGCCGCAGCGGATCGGGCAGTGGAGTTCACCCTGTTTGACCGAACAGGCAGCAGGGTCGGTTTAGGTACCTCGGCTGAGGAACACTGAGGGTCAGAGTATGCGCAGGCCGGAGTGCGGGTGGATGGTGTTGTAGTCCTCGAACCAAGCCGGCAGAAGCCGTATCACGGTCTCGGCGTCTGACATTTGGAGAGGTGGGCGTAGTCGCGCTTGAGCGTCTTCACAAACGCCTCCGCGATCCCGTTGCTCTGCGGCGAGCGCACCGGGGTGAAAAGCACCGCAGCTCGAGCGCGGCTGCCGTCTGTGCTGTCTCCTTGACGATGTAGGCAGAGGCGTTTTCGGACAGCCACTCGACCGCGTGCGGGGCCTTCGTCGCGCCGAACCGGTGCTCGCAGCAGGCGATCATCAGGTCGCAGACCCTCTCGGCCGAGATGCCCGTCGTGGTCGCCGACCACGCCATAATCTCACGCTCGCACCCGTCGCCCTGATCGTTACTCTAGGGTGTGGTGACGATTTAACTATTTGAGCCAGATGGCGATAGCAGCGAGCTTGACGAAGCCTATGAAGTTGCGAGGCAGCTTGTCGTATCGTATGGCGACCCGGCGGAAGTGCTTGAGCTTGGCGAAGAACCACTCGTTGCGATAGCGCTCCTTGTAAAGCTCGGCGTCATAGGCGCGCTGGACCTTGCGGTTGCGCTTGGGCGGGATGACGCAGTCGGAGCCAGCCCTCTCGACGCTGTCGCAGAAGTGGTCGGCGTTGTATCTCTCGTCGACCAGGGGCGCCTCGGCGGCGTATCCTTCGACGAGGTCGTGGGCGAAGGCGATGTCGTTGCGCTGCCCGGGCGAGCCGATCAGGCGGACCGGAAGCCCGAGGGCATCCGTTGCCGCATGGATCTTGGTGCTCAGTTCGCCCCTTGACCGACCCAGGCCCTGGGCCTCCGACCCCCCTTTTCCGTGCGGGCCCCGGCGGCATGCTGATGCGCGCGGACGATGGTCGAGTCGATCATCAGCCATTCCAGGTCGGCCTCACGCGCCAGCACCGCCAGCATCGTGTCGAGAACCCCATCTCGATCCAGCGAGAGTACCGCCGCTTCACCGACTGATACTGGCCCAGGTGTTCGGGCAGGTCACGCCAGCGCCCGCCCGAGCGCGCCATCCAAAGCAGCGCATCGAGGAACCGCCGGTTGTCAGTGCGCGGACCGCGCTTGCCTTTGGTCCCCCCGGGAACGAACGCCTTGATCCGCTCCCACTGATCGTCCCGAAGCGCGTCGCAGTTCATCGCCAACCTCTACGGTCAGCGTTGAATCCAATCTCAGATCAAACGGGAATCCCCACAGCGTTAAATCGTCACCAGGCCCTAATGAAAGAACGTGAAGTTCTGCGCGCCCTGGCCCGCCAGGGAGAGGTGAGCGTCGGCCACGGCCGCGCTACCGTACGTGGCGCTGTCGACATAAAGGTTACGATCCAAGCTGGCGCTGCCGCCCCAAGCGTCGTTGAGGAAGTTGACCGCGACGGTGTGACCGCCTGACGCCCAGTCGCCGTTCACCGTGACCGTGTCCGACTGACCGGCCGCGTGGGACGCGTGAGCCGTCAGGACACCGCCGATCTGCTTGCCGTCCACCGAGACGGTGTACTGCGCATCGCCCTGGTAGGCGTCCTGGCTGATGCGCAGAAGCAACTTATCCGACCCAGTGCCGATGCTCGTAGACGTGGGCGCTGAGGCGGCCGTATCGACGAACGTGAAGTTCTGCGCGCCCTG
>NZ_FOTK01000066.1 GCF_900114535.1 Methylobacterium pseudosasicola
TCTCGGTCCAGAGATCATCGGGCAGAAGCGGACGAGCCATCACGACCAACGCCCGCCCGCCCAATCCGTGCCCGTTCTGTTAGGCGCTCTTAGTCGTTATTCGCATCATCCCGAAAGCCGGCAACCACCTTTCGGGATGATGCGCTACCGCGTGCCCGCCCGCCGCGTGCGGCGCTCGGCCTTGCGGGTCGCGGTCTCGCGCAGGTGCTGCTCGATGGCGTCGTTGGCGCGGCCGCGCATGTGCCGGATCGCCTCGACATCGTCGAACGTGTCCGGGAAGCGGCGCGATAGCCACAGATAGGCGCTGGCCAGCCGCACGGTGCGCTCCTGGTAGTCGAGCTCCCCGGTCAGGCTCGCCCGCAGGGCCGGGACCGTGGTGCCGGCCGCCCGGGCCTGGCTCCAGCGCTCGAGCATGCCCATGGCAATCTCATCGCGCCGGTTGATCGGGCAGACCGAGAAGGCGAATTTTTCCTCGATCGGCAGCCGCGCCCGGTCGACCACCCGCGCGACCTCCAGGATCTCTTCTAGGGCCGAGGGTTGGAACGGCGAGCCGGCGTAGAAGGTCGCCCGGGCGAAATGGGTCAGCACCTCGTGGAGGCTCTGGGTCTGCATCTCCTCGGCGACGGAGCGAATAGCGCCGAGATCCGGCCGGACGAAGAAGCGCGAATCGGCCGCTGGCGCCGTGGGCGCGCCCGACAGCGCGATCCGGATCGGCTCCACCGCGATTGCGTCTGTCGCCGCCACGTAGCCGACATCCTGGTGGCCGTAGCGGCCGGCCCGGCCGGCGATCTGGCGGATCTCGGAATTGGTCAGGCCGCGCTCCTTCGTGCCGTCCCACTTGCGCACGGTCGAGAACACGATCCGCCGGAGCGGCCCGAGATTGAGCCCCATGCCGATCGCGTCGGTGGTGACCAGCACGTTGGCCTCGCCGGTGCGGAAGCGCGTGGCCTCGGCCCGGCGCACCTCCGGCGACAGGGCGCCGTAGATCGTCGCCACCCGGTGCCCGCGGGCCACCAGGATCTCACGGTTCTCGTGCACGGCCCGGCGCGAGAACGCCACCACCGCGTCCCCCGGTTCGACCTTCTCCAGCGGGACCGGCACGTCGAGCAGAAGCAGCGGCGACTTGCGGGTGAACGGGATCACCTCCAGCGACTCGCCCGCAGCCTCCGCGGCGCGGCGGACATAGGCCAGGGCGTCGTCGGAGCCGCACACGACCACGGTCCGGGCGGCCACGCCGAACAGGGCGTTGGTCCAGGCCCAGCCGCGATCGGGATCCGACAGCATCTGGATCTCGTCGATCACCGCCACGTCGACCGGGCGGGTCAGGTCGGCGGTCTCGATGGTGCGGGCGGTGTGGGTCGGCTCGGGCTCGCCCAGGACTTCCTCGCCGGTGACCATCCCGGCCCGGAGCCCGCGCTCGCGCAGGGCCTCGTAATTCTCCAGGGCGAGCAGCCGCAGGGGCGCCAGATAGGTGCCGGTGGGGGCCGCCGTCAGCATCTGCAGGGCGGCGTAAGTCTTGCCGGAATTGGTCGGCCCCATGTGGAACAGGATCCGCCGGTTCAGCCGGCGGGCGGCACTGAAGCGCTCGATATAGGCGCCGAAGCCGACCTGATCGCGCAGGCGGCGCAGGCGCGAGCCCTCGCTCGCCACCGCCTTGGCGTGGCGGCGCACGGGGGTGAGCGTGTCGTTGAGCGAACGCGCCAGCTTCGGCCCGAAGCTGAACACCCGGGAGCGCAGCGAGCGGTCGAGATGGGCGATGTAGGCGGGGGCGTCGGCCCCGACCTCGCGCAAGTCCTGGAGGATCTGCGCCCGCAGGCGCTCGACCGGCTTGGCCAGGGTCCGGGTGACCTCGGCGGCCCGCTCCGCCACCGCCGCCCGCAGGGCCTCGACGCGGTGCGCCGGGTCGTTCCGGGCCGCCATGCGGGCCAGGATCTCGGCGGCCGCCGGGTCCGGGGCGCTGTCGATCCGCAGGTCCAGGCGGCCATTGTCGAGGAGCGGGATCTCGGTCCGGATGGTCCAGATCACCCGGCGGTCCCGCAGGATGGCGGCCCTGAGGTTGGGGATGACCTTCCGGACCGCCGGGACGCCGGTCTCGGCGAAGGCCCGGGCCCTCTGGCGGGCGTGCAACACGTCGGCGACCCGCTCGTCGTCGACCTCGGCGCCGAATTCCGGCAGTTCGAGATCGGCGCGCAGGGTTTCCAGGTCGATGGAATCCGGGACGAGCCCGAGCCGCGCCACGGCCTCGGACAGGTAGACGATCGTGGGGCGGAGACGCTTGCGCGCCATGAACTCACCTTCGGCCGCAGCATCCGCCCGCCGGCGCTGATGCCGCCACCGAACGCGTTCCTGAGAACCATCCTTGCGCCAGTCCGATCCCGGACACCATCCCCGGGCTTCAGGTGTCCCGTGCGGCCTCTGTGAGCCACGTGCAGAAGGCGCGCACGGTCGGGTCGTCGGCCCGGGCCTCCGGCACGTAGGTGTAGTAGCTCCGCGCCGGCAGGGACGGGCCGGGGAATGGGCAGGTCAGGCGGCCGGCCGCCACGTCGTCGGCGATCAGCCGTTCCGGGCCCATCGCCACGCCGAGGCCGTCGAGGGCGGCCTGCAAGGTCAGGTAGAAATGCTCCAGGGTCACCGAGGCCTGCGGGATCAGGTCCGGCACCCCCGCGGCGCGTAGCCAATGCGGCCAGACCTCCGGGAGCGTCGCCGCGTGGAGCAGGGTATGGTGGCGCAGCTGCTCCGGCTCCTGCAGGGACAGGCGCTCCAGCAGGGCCGGGCTGCAGACGGGGCTACGACGCTCGGTCAGGAACGGCTGCCCGACATGGCCCGGGCGCGTATCCGGCCCGCCGCGGATCGCGACGTCGAACGGGTCGGCGAGGCTCGCCAGCGGCACGTTGGAGGTGGTCAGCCGGACCTCGATGGCCGGATGGGCGACCTGGAAGCCCGACAGGCGCGGGATCAGCCAGCGCAGGGTGAAGGTGGCGAGCGCGTTGACGTGCAGCAGGCGCGGCCGGCCGCGCTCCACCTGGCGGGCGGTCGCCAGGGCGACCCGATCGAGGGCGGCGCCGATCTCGGCGGCGTAGCTGCGCCCGGCCTCGGTGAGCACCACCCGGCGGTTGTGGCGCTCAAACAGCGGCACGCCGAGCCAGGCTTCGAGCATCTGCACGTGCCGGCTCACCGCCCCGTGGGTGACGCGCAGCTCCTCCGCGGCCCGGGTGAAGCTGGCGTGGCGGGCCGCGGCCTCGAAGGCTTTCACGGCGTTGAGCGGCGGCAGGCGGCGATGCATCCTGTCAGGTTTCCTCACGCGAGCGTCAGCATAAGGCGTTTGTCAGCCGGGCGCGAGATCCGCATCCTGTGGTGGAATCACCAAGGCAGGAAGAATGGCCCGCGCATCGGAGTTCACCGCCTCGCTCGACGCCGCCCCCGACGGGGAAGCCAAGCGCACCCTCGTGGTCACCGGGATCAACCACGCCCTGCACGACGGCTACACCGACCTGATCTACGTGCTGCTGCCGGTCTGGCAGGCGGAGTTCGGCCTCGACTACGTCGCGCTGGCGCTGCTGCGCTCGCTCTACAACGGTGCGCTCGCCGCCCTGCAAATGCCGGCGAGCTGGCTCGCCCAGTCGCTCGGCGCCCGCACGGTGCTGGTGCTCGGGACGCTGCTCAGCGCCGGCGGCTACGCGCTCGCCGGGGCGTCGGGCGGGCTGATCGGCCTCTGCGCCGGCCTGCTGCTCGGGGGCGCGGGCAGCAGCACGCAGCATCCGCTGGCCTCGACGGTGATCGCCCGGGCCTACGGGGCTGCGGCCCGCGGCCCCCTCGGCACCTACAACTTCGCCGGCGATCTCGGGAAGGCGGCGGTGCCGCCGCTGGTCGGCTTTCTGCTGACCTTTTCGGGATGGCGCTCAGCGCTCTGGGTGATCGCCGGGTTAGGCGTGGCGGTCGCCATCGGCGTCGGACGCTGGCTGCCACGTGATCCCACCTCACACAGCGAGAAGCGCAAGAGCGCGGTGCGTGCTGCGCAGGCCGGCGATGGGACGAGCACTCGCCCCGGATTCGGCCTGCTCGTCGCCATCGGCACCCTCGACAACGCCGCCCGCCCGGCCTTCCTGCTCTACCTACCGTTCCTGTTGCAGGAGAAGGGCGCGGCCCTGACCACTGTGGGGCTGGCGCTCTCGCTGGTGTTCATCGGCGGCGCACTCGGCAAAGCCGTCTGCGGCCGGCTCGGGGAGCGCCTCGGCGTGACCCGGACCGTGCTGCTCACCGAGACCGGGACCGCGGCCGCGATCCTGGCGGTGATCGCCCTGCCACTCGCCCCCGCGCTGATCCTGCTGCCGCTGCTCGGCGTGATGCTGAACGGTACCTCGTCGGTCCTGTACGGCACGGTGCCGGAGCTGGCCCCGGGGGGCCGCGTCGAGCGGGCGTTCGCGGTGTTCTACACCTGCACGCTCGGCGGCAGCGCCCTCGCGGCCCCGCTGCTCTACGGCCGCCTCGGCGACGCCGCCGGCCCCCGCTGGGCGGCGGTGGCGGCCGCCGCGACGGCGCTCGCCGTGGTGCCGCTCATGCTGGCCCTGTCCCGGCATCTGGCCGGGTCCAGGGGTCACAGATCGGGGTTGGAAGCGCGCACCTGAAACACCACGCCTCTCCCTCCCCGCAGAGGCTACCATGTTCACACATCGTCAGTTCTGAGGCACGACGCGCTCTCCTCCCCCTTGTGGGAGGAGTTGGAGGTGGGGGTGGTTCAGAAGGTACCGTCACGCCCGACCCTGCACCACCCCCACCCCTAAACCCTCCCCACAAGGGGGAGGGGAAAAGCTCGTCGCTTCATGCGCTTGGTGCCGAATGCGATGTGTGAATCCGCTAGCCCGCAGAGGGGGGAGGACACGCGCTTCGTCCGACGACGTGTGAATCCGGCGGACCTCATGGGAGGAGGGTGGCCCCGGCGGGGCGCGGTCAGGCCGCCAGCTTCAGCAGCCAGGCGTCGTGAGCCTCGAGGAAACTCTTGAGCCTGTCGCCGTAATCCTCGGCGACGGCACCCCGGACGCTGTCCCGGGTCCGGAGTGCCGTTCGCCAGGTCGTGATCTTCGGGCAGGACGCGAAGACGTCGGTCGGCGCCACGGTGTCGAAGACCTCGAAATACCGGAAGATCGGTGCGAACGTCGCATCGACCAGGCTGAACGCCGGGCCTGCGAAGAACGGACCGTCGCCGAGCGCCGCCTCGACCCGCGCGAACTTGGCCACGAGCACCGCGCGCTTCGACGAGAAGGTCGCCGCGTCCGTGGCGGTCTCGAAACCCCAGAGATTGGACAGGATCGCCGATCCGAGTTCGATCCAGCCGCGATGGCGCGCCCGGTCGAGCGCGTCGCGCGGATGCAGCGCCGGGCCGGCTTGCGTCTCCTCCAGGTATTCGCAGATGACGGCGCTCTCGAACAGCACGGCCTCGCCGCCGTCCGCCCGGCCGACGATCAGCAGCGGAACCTTGCCCAGCGGCGAGATCGCCTGGAACCAATCGGGCTTGGCGGCGAGATCCACGGACCGCCTTTCGAACGAAACGCCCTTTTCCGCCAAGGCGATGGCGGCGCGCTGGACGTAGGGACAGAGGGGGTGGCTGACCAGCGTGAGGGTCGGCGCTCCGCGTCTCGCGGTCGTCATGCTGCCGTCTCCTCCAGCCCCTCGGCGAGCCGCGCCGCGCGCACCGCGGGGCGGGCGCCGACGCGGTCGAGGGAGGCGCGCAGACGCGGGAATCCGGACAGATCGATCTTCGTGTAGGCGGACCAGCCGACGATCGTGAACAGGTAGGCATCGGCCGCCGTGAAGCGTTCGCCGAGCAGGAACGGACCGCCGCCCGCCAGATGACGCTCCACGAAGGCCAGCCTTTCGCCGATCTTCCTGCGGGCCACGTCCTGGGCCTGGGCACCGTAATCCGGGTGGAACAGCCAGGGGCTGTACAGCTTGTGCAGCTCCGTGGCGACGAAGATGAGCCAGGATTGCAGCTCGGCCCGCTCGCGCGTCCCGAGGGCCGGTGCCAGGCCGCGTTCGGGCTTCAGCTCCGCGAGATACTGAGCGATGGCGATGCCTTCTGTGAGGATCGCACCGTCATCGAGCCTGAGCGCCGGAACATAACCCTTCGGATTGACGGCGCTGTAGTCGCTCCCGTCTTCGGTGACGTGCGGCGTCCGGGCGATGTCGACCCGTTCGAGGTCGAGGGAAAGGCCCACCTCGTTCGCGACGATGTGTGGGAAGAGCGAGCAGGTTCCGGTCGCGTAATAGAGCTTCATGGCGAGAACTTTCGGCAAGTACCCCAAGGCAAGCGCCCCGAGGAAAGCGCCCGACGCGCGGCGTCGCTTGTCCGAAACGGGCGCGGTTCCGTGACCTCGGCCGGATTGGCCGTGACGGCCTGTCCAGAGCGACATAGATGCAATAGCATGTACCTGTTCCGCCCGTCAAGATAGATGTATCTGCATCCATGTCTGAGCCGACCGATACGCCCTGTCCCGTCCCGGCGTCGATCACCGCCGCCTGGATCGGCCTGATGCGGGCGCAGCGGATCGTCCTCGCCGCGATCGAAGCCGATCTGAAAGCGGCCGGGCTTCCGCCGCTGGGCTGGTACGACGTGTTGCTGGAACTGGCCCGCGCCCCTGAGGGCCGCCTGCGTCCCTTCGAGATCGAGAAGCGGACCCTGCTGACGCAGTACAACCTGTCCCGGCTGATCGACCGCCTCGAAGGCAAGGGGCTCGTTCAGAAGGAATTGTCGGGCGAGGATGGCCGCGGCCGCTGGGTCGTCATCACGCAGGACGGCCGGGCCATGCAGGCCAGGATGTGGACCGTCTACAGCAGGGCGCTGTCCGATCATGTCGGCCGCAAGCTGGACGCGTCCAGCGCCGATGCCCTGGCCGGCCTCCTGGCGAAGCTGACGGACTGAGGCGATCCGCTGGGCGCGACCAAGCCGATGGTTGCAAGCGACGGGTCAGGGCACCCCCAGCGTGCTCACCCGGACCGGCTCGGAGCGGCCCTCCACCGGGATCTCGCGGATCGCCGTCGGGGCGGTCTTGGCCGCGCGGTAGACCGCCTCCGAGACCACCGCGATGCAGCCCAGAACCTTGGTCAGGCCCTGTAGGCGCGAGGCGACGTTGACGGTGTCGCCGAGCGCGGTGAAGCGGGCATCGGTGGCGTCGCCCATCGCGCCGACGATCGCCGGGCCGGCATGGACGCCGATCCCGTACCGGAGGGTGTGCTCCAGATCGGTCGCCAGCAGCGCGTTGAGCGTGGCGACGTGCTCGGCGATCAGATCCACCGCCCGCAGCGCGTCGCGGGCCGCCGGCTCGGGGTCGGTCTCGAGGCCGAACAGGGCCAGCAGGCCGTCGCCCAGGAACTGGTTGGTCGAGCCGCCGGCCTCCCGCACCGCGTCGCCGACCGCGCCGAGGAAGCGGTTGATGATGAACACCGTGTCGTAGGGCAGCCGCTCCTCGGCGAGCCGGGTCGAGCCGCGCAGGTCGACGAACATCGCCACGATGAAGCGCTCCTCGCCCGATTGCGCCCGGTCGAGCAGGTCCGCCTGCCGGACGCGCGGGGGCAGGGGGAACAGCGGCACCACGGCGAGGTCGGATTCGGGCCGGAACTGGCAGGCGAGGCGCACTCCCGGCCCGGCGGCGATCCGCTCCAGCACGGCGCGCTCGGCCCGGCCGGTGGGGGGGATCCGGTCGCTGCCGTCGAGCACGCGGATGCGGCAGGTCGAGCACCGGCCGCGGCCGCCGCAGACGCTGGCATGCGGGATCCGGTTGCGCCGGCTCGCCTCCAGCACGCTGGTGCCGCGGGGCACCCGGACCACCTTTCCGTCGGGATAGCTGAGCCGGATCGTGCCACGCTGGATCTCCGTCAGGGTCCGGCCTCCGCGGGCGGCGATGACCACGGCGATGAGGCCAGCATAGGTCGTCAGCATCCCGTCCCGGATGGCGGCGAGCCGCGCCACTTGGTCGGGCAGCCCGACATGGAAAGGCTGGAGCGCCCCGGCGCGCCAGGCCGGGTCCTGCGCCAGGGCGAGGATCACCCGGCCGCCCTGCGCGAAGCCGAGCAGGGCCAGGACCGGGACCAGCACCGCCACCGCCAGCAGCCAGGGGGCTGCGCGCCCGAAGGCGGGCTTCAGCCGGAGCCAGAAATACAGGCCGGAGCAGCCGTGGAGCCAGGCGATGACCAGCATCGCCGCCTGCATCGCGCCGCTGAGCGGGGAGGCGACCCAGAAGGCGTAGAGTTCCTGCGCGTAGCCCTTGTCCAGCCCCTCGGTGGCGAAGGCGATCCGGGTTGCCGCGATGTGGCTGATGAGCAGCGGCGGGATCAGCAGCCCGGAGACCATCTGCACCACCTCGCCGGGGCGCCAGCGGAAGAAGCGGGCGGCGTAGAGGGCCTGGAGTCCGAGCCCGAGATGGATCAGCAAGGCGCCGTAGAGCAGTGCCAGGCCCAGGGGGTTGAGCCAGAGGGCGGAGGCGAGGTCGAGCCCGTCCTCCATGGCGTCGAGGGAGATGTTGCCCAGCGCGTGGTTGGTCAGGTGGGTCAGCACGTAGGCGAACAGCACCAGCCCGCTTCCGAGCCGGAGGCGGCGCAGGTTGAGGACGGTGCGGATCCGAGCGCGCAGCGGGATCGGAGCGGCGGGCGGGCTGCCGGCGGCGGATCGGAGCGTCGCGAGCGACGGCGTGCGCATCATGCTGGGAGGTCCGACGAGATCGGCAGCGGGCCCGTGTGTCCGGCCTCTCGTACCAGTAAATGGCGGCCTCGGCCTCCGTTGTATTTCTACTTGCCGGCGAGGCTTGGCTTTGAGCAGGCCTGACAATGCGGCGAAGTGGGCAGGCACGGGGCCGTGTCTCGCTGCGCAGGCTCTGCGAAGAGAACCGAATTCCCGCTTCGCGGATCGGGACTCTTCGCCGAATTGCGGGGGGCGGCCGATAAGTCTGCGCGTTGCACCGGGACGGCCTCGGTCGCGCCCGACGCGTCAACCGCACCGCCCACCGAGTGTTGCCCGACCTCGCTGACACCTGCTGCGTGACACCTGGGGAAAAACCCGATGCCCGACCCGTTCTTCGCCCGGAGCGCCGCCGCGGTGGCCGCGGACCTGATCGGGGCCGGCCTCTGGGTCGGGGAGGCGGGCGGGATCATCGTCGAGACGGAGGCCTATGACCGGACCGATCCGGCCTCCCACAGCTTCGCCGGACCGACCAAGCGGAACGCCAGCATGTTCGGGCCGCCCGGGCACGTCTACGTCTACCGGTCCTACGGCCTGCACTGGTGCCTGAACCTGGTCTGCGAGCCGGGCAGCGCCGTGCTGCTCCGGGCGATCGAGCCGACCGAGGGCCTGACCACCATGGCAGAGCGCCGGGGCCTGGCGGATCCGCGCCTGCTCTGCGCCGGCCCCGGCCGCCTGTGCCAGGCGCTCGGCGTCACCGGGGCGCTGGACGGCCTGCCGGTGGCGCAGGCGCCGTTCCGGTTCGCGCCCCGGCCCGAGCCCGTGACGGTGGCGGCGGACCGGCGGATCGGGATCACCCGCGGCACCGAGACGCCCTGGCGCTTCCTGCTCGCCGGCTCCCGGTTCGTCAGCCGGCCGGTGCGGCGGGTCGCGCCGATCGCCGGGGGCTGAAGCCCTCGCCTCAAGACGGGATCGCGGCCGGGACGGTCCGGAGCGCAGCAGGCGCTGCGACCCTGCAGACGGCCGAAACAACCCGCGTCCACTTGGCCGTCCGGGCAACCTCATGTATAGTTTTTGCCCGACTAGACTGCAATTTTTGCAACTACAGGTCGGAAAATTCTCAAATTACAAGCATTCGGACTTTCGGTGACCCAGGACAGCCAGAAGGCTTTCGAGATCGTCGCCCGGCTCAAGGAGGCGTCGAAGATCAGCGACATCCTCCGCGAGATGCGGGCGGCCGGCGCGTCTTTCGGCTATGATGTCTTCATCATCACCAACCTGCCGGCGGAGCACGAAACCTCCACGCAGAACTGCGCTCTGGTGCCGTCATGGCCCGAAGGCTGGCGCAAACGCTATTTTGAGCGCGACTATCTGCGGATCGACCCGGTGGCGAACCACGTGAAGCGCACCACCGAGCCGTTCCTGTGGAGCGAGGCGCCCTACCGGTCCGACGAGGCCGGGGCTGCGCGGGTGATGGACGAGGCCACGGAGTTCGGCCTGTCGCAGGGGTTCTGCGTCCCGATCCACCACCTCACCGGACCCGGCGGCGGCGTCAGCTTCGGCGCGAGCCGGCTCGACCTGTCCGAGGATGCCAAGGCCGCCCTGCATCTCGTGTCGATCTACGCCTATCAGCGGGCCGAGACCCTGATCCGCGAGGGCGGGCGGGTCCCGGCGCGCAAGGCGCCCCGGCTGACCGCGCGGGAGATCGAGTGCCTGCGCTGGACCGCGGCCGGCAAGACCAGCTGGGAGGCCTCCGAGATCCTCAGCACCTCGCAGCGGACCGTGGAGTTCCATCTCAGGAACGCCGCCCGCAAGCTCGACGCGGTCAACCGCGTCCAGTGCGTCGCCGAGGCGATGCGGCAGGGCATCATAGCCTAGCCCCGGGGCCCCCGCCGACCTCGTAATTTTACGAGGCTCATTCGGCCCGGCGGCCCGGCATCACTCCCCCGACAGGGGGAATGATCTATGGTTGTGGTTCTCGACGACGACAATATTGCCCGGCACGGGGATTTGCTGGAGAAGATCTACCGATTCCGGCACAGGCTGTTCGTGGAGCGGCTGAACTGGGAGGCGTGCCGCCGGCCCGACGGCCGCGAGATCGACCAGTTCGACGGCCCCGGCTGCATCCACCTGGCCCATCTCGAAGGCGGCGAGGTCACCGCCTATTCACGCCTCCTGCCGACGACCCGGCCGCACCTGCTGACCGAGGTCTATCCGCACTTGGCCCAGCGCGGGCCGGCGCCGCGGGGCGCGACGATCTACGAATGGACCCGCTGCGGCACCCTGCCGGCCCGGCGCGAGGGGCGCACAGGCCATATCGACCCGGCCACCGCCGGGATCTTCATCGCCGCCGCCGAGGTGGCGCGGGCGCGGGGCCTCGACGGGCTCCTGGCCCAGACCCATCCGATCCTGGTCAACCGGCTGATGTCCTGCGGCTGGGATGTCGAGCCCCTCGGGCTGCCGACCCAGTACCAGGGGCATTCCATTATGGCGGTCTACGCCCGGCTGACCCTCGACACGGTCGTGGAGTCGCGCCGGTTCTTCGGCCTGGACGCCGCGCCCCTGCACGCCCCGCGGACGCCTTCGATCCGGCCGCACGTGGCCGCCGAGACGAGGCTGCGCGCATGAGCATGTCCGACATCCTGAACCGGGCCTGCCGGCGCGACGGCGAGGACCCCGCGATCGTGCGCCTGGGCCATCACGCCATCGAGCTCTGGCGCGCCGCGGAAGAGATCGGCGACCCACAGCTCATCGCCGCCCTGCGCCCCCTGGTGGAGCATGTCGGCCGGGCGCTCGCCCGCGACGTGCGGGACGAGGCTTGCGCGGACGACACGCTGCATTGAGGGGGGGGGCACCGTCCCCATCGTCTTCCACGACCCGGAGCGGACTGGGGTCTGAACCCGATCAGCTTGACCGTGGCGATGTCTGCAACGGGTGGATTTCTGCCTGTCCGTTTCCGAGCGGCGGAGGCATCGAAGCGGACGTCCCCGCCGCCTCTGCTCACGACGCGTTGCGGGCTCTAGGAACGTCCGCTTCCAAGCTCTTTAAAACAAAGTCGGGCGAGTGGCGTAGATTGGCTGCGCCTGTACGCTTGTCTAAAGAGCGTCGATCAATCTTGACGTCTTCCTTAGATGGCGAATGAAATACGCAGGACATTTCCGCCTCATGTTGAAAAATCGCCACCCGGCGCGGATTTTTTATTTGATGTCTGCTGCGCGTACGTTGGACGATGATGTAGTAGATAGACTATCTTGCTTGAAAAGCCTCGGAGGGGCCGCCCGCAACATCACACTTAAGCCTGTTCAGCCGACGGAGGCGCGAACTGCGCGAAGCGTGATGGGTGGATCTGGGAGGCGAAGTCGACGTAGCTTCGGGCCGCGTCCGGCGGCAGAGGCCGGCTGAACAGGAAGCCCTGGACTTGCGTGCAGCCCTCCTGCCGGACGAGGTCGAGTTGCTCGATCGTCTCTACCCCCTCCGCCACGATACCCATGCCCAATCGCTCGCCGATGCTGACGACGGCCCGCACGATCGCCGCTGCGTCGGGATCGGCAATGTCGCGGATGAAGGCTCGGTCAATCTTGATTTTGTCGAAGGGAAAGCGACGCAGGTAGCTCAACGAGGAATAGCCGGTGCCGAAATCGTCGAGGGCGATCAGTACGCCGAGGGCGCGGAGACGATGCAGGCTGGCGATGATGACTTCCGAGTCCTGCATGAGCACGCTCTCGGTCACCTCCAACTTGAGACGATCCGCCGACAGGCCTGAGCCCGCAAGGGCCGCCAGCACGGTGGCCTCAAGCCCTGCTCGCCGCAGTTGCACGCCGGAGACATTCACCGCCACGCGGATGGGTGCGGGCCAAGAGACTGCTTCGCGGCAGGCCTCGTGCAGGGCCCAGGCGCCGAGCGGTACGATCAACCCTGCCTCTTCCGCGAGGGGGATGAAGGCGCTGGGCGGAATTTCACCCTGTATCGGGTGACGCCAGCGCATCAGCGCCTCGAAGCTCACCACGGCTCCCGTCTCAGCATCAACCACGGGCTGGTAGACGAGGTGGAACTCTTGAGCCCGAATGGCCTCCTTCATATCAAGGGCGAGTTGCCCACGCGTCGCAATGCGCGCGCCCGCATTCGGCTCGAACTCCCGATAGGTGTTACGCCCGGCCGCCTTGGCCTCGTACAGGGCGATGTCCGCGCGCTTGAACAACTCGTCCGGATCGCGGTCCCGCTCCGTCGCCACCGTCACCCCGATGCTGACCCCGACCTCGACGCTCTGCCCATCGAGCTCGATCGGCTCGCTCACTGCCGCGATCAGCCGGTCAGCCAGGTCGCCGGCATCGCCGGCCGCGTCCAGATAGGTCAGCACGATGGCAAACTCGTCGCCGCCGAACCGCGCGAGCGTGTCGTACGGGCGAAGGACTGCTCGCATCCGCTCGGCGACGGCGCGCAGGAGAGCATCGCCGGCGGGATGGCCGAGGCTGTCATTGACAGCCTTGAAGCGGTCGAGGTCGCAAGCGAGGACCGCAAAACAGGTCCGGGCTCGGCGCGCATAGGCAATGGCTTGTTCGAGGCGGTCGCGAAACAGCGTGCGGTTGGGCAGGCCGGTGAGGGCATCGTGGAGGGCCATGTGCCGGACCTGAGCCTCGGCCTCATGACGCGCTGTGACATCGCGCAGAGCCGCCACGTACATCGTTCTGTCAGGATCCTGCACATCGCGCACAACGCGGATGGAGGCCTCAATCCACACGTAATGCCCCGCCTTGTGGCGATGACGCAGACAGGTAATGAAACGGCCTTCCTGCTGGGCCTTCACCTGCGTCCAGAAATCCGCAAGGGATTGCGCATCATCGGGATGGCAGAACTCGGCCGGGGTTGTCTCCATGAGTTCTTCCGGCTCGTAGCCGAGGACGCTTCGAACGGCAGGCGAGACATAGTGGCGCCGCATCGAGAGATCGCCGAGTACGATGACATCGTTGGCATTCTCAGCCAGGATCCGGTAGCGGTTCTCACTGGCTCGCAGAGCGCATTCCGCAGCACGGCGTTCGGTCACGTCAGTGAACGTCCGCACGACGCCGCCCCTGGGCAAAGGCCGCGTGCATACCTGAACTACGGTCCCGTCCGGGCGCATACGCTCGTAGTCGAAATGATTCGTTTTTGACGTCCCGTGTTCCAGCCAGCCTCTGAGATCTTCGGGTAGATTGGCAAATTCCCCCAGCGCCGCCTGATAGGCGCGAACGGCCGCGAACGGCGCTCCGTCGTGAAGCAAACTGTCGGGTACCCCCGTCAGGGAGGCAACGCGCCTATTGGAGACTTGGACGCGATCGTCGGTGTCAGTCATGAGCAGGCCTTGGTCCATACTCTCCAGGGTCATACGCAGCAGGCTATCCGAAGCGTCCACCTGGGACCGCGCGCGACCGGCTTCGATCTCGGAGGCACGGCCGCGCAATGTCGCCTCGAGGAACTGCGCTAAATCTCTGAGGCGGTCTTGTTCGGCTTTGCCGAAGCTTGGACGGGGCAGTGTATCGGCAATGCAGACGGTGGCCCCATGAACTCCGCCGGCCAGCGCAATGCGGATACCCGCGTAGAAGCGTAGGAACGGTTCGCCCGTGACGAGAGGATTGTTCGCAAACCGCTTGTCGCAATGCGTGTCCAGTACGACCAACGGCTCGTAGGTCTCACCCAGCGCTGTGTACGCGCAGAACGCGACATCTCGCGACGTCTCGCGACGTCTCGGAAACGGTCAGGCCATGATGTCCGAGAAAGCGCTGATGGGTTTCATCGAGGCGCGACACAAAAGCGTAGCGCACTCCGAAGAGCGCGGCAGCGGTTCTGCAAACCGCATCGAGCGGGGGGTCGGAGGCAGGGTTTTCCGGAATGCCAAATGCATCGGGGGCGATGCATGCCTGGGCAGCCTCAATCATCGACATCATGCCTGAAATGCTCGGACCTGCGAGATATTCAGCTGAAATGTCTTATCAAAACTTAATTTGGATGATGTCCGTACTGTATCATACGAAAGTAATTTGTCGGATAAAAATGATCATTTGACGATGCATTGCATTCGGAGATCCCTCGACGTAGCGGATCTGACAACCCGGACGAGGCCAACCGACAAAGGGTCATTTGGCGGTCATCCCACTTTCATCCGGCAAGCGCTGATACGGGGCGCCGGCGGACCTGGGCGCAGCGCAATCATCGAATGTCGGCTTGCGCCGATTTCGGCCGTTTGCATTACGATCAGTCGGCTCGTTCAACGCAGCCCTCAATGGCAGGCAGCCTCCGAGGATCGCTTGGCCTACTCGCTCGGCGGATCTGGGTCGGATGCGGCACATCAGTTTTAAGACCAGCGCCCGAAGTCCGATTCCTACCCCGAATTGAAGTTGCCGGCGGGATGGCGAACGACTGCTTTGGAGGAACGCCGGCAGCAGTCCGGGCGTCCAGGTTGGGTCGAAACCAGTCGCCTTCCGGCTTAGCTGATTGCGTTCAGAGCCTGGAGCCGGTCCCGATCGCGTTGCAATCGGGCTCGACACGAAGTCCTTGATTCTGCGCGCGCGCCGCCGAACCGGCATTCGCTGCGGTGGTGAGCGTTTAAGGGCCGGCCCGGCGCACCCAGAATGACGCCGGCAGCCGATCGAACGCTCAAGCGGCGGCGCGCCTGTCGCCCGGTAGCAGATCCCGGCTGGCCTGCTCGATCCGCCTCAACCAGTCCTCGGCCGCCTCCGCCCGCAGATCGGCCGCCCGCGCATAATCCTCCGCGTCACGGATGCGCGCCTCCGCGCGGGCCTGCACGTCGCGGATAGCCTCCTCCGCCTGGGCCTGCGTGTCCCGCAGCAGCGTCTCAAGGGTCAGGATCTCCTGTTGAGCCCGTTGCAGGTCGGCCGCGAGCGCCTCGCGGACGGCGGCCTGCTCGCGCAGACGGACCTCCTGCTGCTGGGCCGCATCCTTGGCGACCGAGATCGTGTCCAGGACCCGGGTCCAGTCCGCCACGGCGTGCGGCGTCACCGCGGCGGGCTCTGCCGGGCTTGGCGCCGGGTTTGCCGCCGCCGGATCCGCCGCGTCGGCCAGTCGGACGATCTCGGCGGTCGCGGGCGTTTCGGGCGAGGGCCGGTTCGTCGCGATCCGCGCATCGAGCTGTGTCCAGAACATCTCGTTCATCGTCGCCGTCATGATGCTCCCACGCCTCCGCCGCTCGCGATCCGCCTCAGGCCGCGGAGGATCGGCCGCGCGCGCCCGGAGCCTCACCGGCTTGGTGACCGGGGCGCACCGTGAACTCGGCCTCGATCGTGTCCGCGATGCGCTGGAGCATCTGCTCGGCCGCGTCGGCCCGCTCCTCGGCGGCCTGTATCATCCGGGTGGCCTGCGCGTGGACGTCGCGCGTCTGCTGCTCGGCGGCCTGCACCCGTGCCCGGGCCGCATCCATGTCGACCCGCATCTGTTCCAGGAGTTCCTGGACGTGCAGCTCCTGCTCCTGCGCCCGGTCCTCGACGTCGCGGATATGCCGGGCGGCACCCTGCACCCGCTCCAGCAATCCCGGCCACCTCTCGGCCATCGAGGTCTCCGCCTCGCGACCCTGCTGTTGGGCTCGCCCGTCCCCCGCGCTCAACACGACCAGATTGCCGGTGCCGAACCGTGCCGTCGGCTCCTGCGCGTCCCGGGATGCCGTCCCGGACCGGTCCGTCGCCTCGGCCAAGGACGGGTTTGCCTGTTCCATGGTTCGTCCCCGTTGGTGCGTCTTGTCGTGTGCGAACGACGGGCAGCCCGCATGTGGCGCTCAGGCGGGAGCCCGGTCCAGGCTGGCCTGGCCGCCCGAGAGCAGCTTCTTGGCCGCGGTATCGATGCGCTGCAGCCACTGCTCGGCCGTGGAGGCGCGCAGGTCCGCGACGCGCGCCCGCTCCTCCGCATGGCGCACGAGGGCCTCGGCTTCCGTGCGGATCATCCGGACCCGCGCCTCCGCCTCGGCGCGGATGTCCTGGACCTGGGCGTTGGCATCGGCTTGCGCGCGCTGCAGCCGGATGTCGGACTGCGCCTGAACCTCGCGGGTGCGCATCTCCGCCGCGCGCAGCTTCTCCTCGGCTTGCTGGAGTTCCTGACGCAACGCGTTCAGCGCGGCTTGATGGGACATGCCTTGCTCCCTCCGGCGCCGCTCCTGCTCGTCGGCGAGACCAGCCATGCCGTTGATGATGTCGAGGGTGCCCATCCAGTCGTCGACGCCCTCGGATCGCGCAGCCGCGACCGACGTGCCACCGGGCGAGCCGCGTTCCACAGCGGTCGGCGGCTCAGCGCCCGCAGCGGCCCCAATCAGCAGCGTCGGCGGGGATTCCACGACGCCGAGGGAGGACCGGAGCCGCAGGATCTCGGCGGCCGGTTTGGCGGCGATCTCGTCCAGGCCGGCAGCGAGCTGCGTCAGGACGGTGGGCCAGGGGAATTGGGCAGCCGTGGCCATGCAGGTCTTCCGGGAGGCGGCGGAGGTTGATGCGAGACGGCCACGATATGGTTAACAAAACCTTAATTTTCGCCTTGGGGTTGCATCGTGTTGGCTTCGTTCGCCTCCGCCCCCGTCGAGGCGATCGGCCATCACAACTCGGTGATGCCGGCGTCGAACGCCTCGAAAAAGCGCAGCGATCGGATGCATGGACGGGTCGGATCCGGTCTCTGTCCTGCGCACCCGCGCGGTGCCCCCATCTCTAGCATTCGGGAGCAGCCCTAAGTCTTCGGTCCAGCACGTTGGCTGAGGTGGGCTTGGCGGCTAGGTAGGGAACTCATACAACCATTTGCGGGCGCTCGCGTTTTCTTCCTGAGTTTGGGGTTTTCAGCTTAGGAGGATCGCGATGGCACGGCTG
>NZ_FOTK01000067.1 GCF_900114535.1 Methylobacterium pseudosasicola
CAAGCCTTTCCCCAAAAGGGCGTATCCGGTATTAGCTCAAGTTTCCCTGAGTTATTCCGAACCAGAGGGCACGTTCCCACGCGTTACTCACCCGTCCGCCGCTGACACCCGAAAGTGCCCGCTCGACTTGCATGTGTTAAGCCTGCCGCCAGCGTTCGCTCTGAGCCAGGATCAAACTCTCACGTTGAAGAGATTGATCTGGCCGATCACGTAGTTACTCAGACGGAGCCTCACAATCGATCAAGCAGCGCTTCACAGCGCAACCAGATCGGTGAGCTCAAAAAGAGAAACACGACGATCGGCACTAGTCTCTCACTTGTCGAAGCCAAAGCTCCGACCGCAAGGACAAACGCCGTCCGCGTCTCCCTTCCTCAATTCCAACAATGTCAAAGACCGTGCGGCAGGATCCTGAGACCCAACCGACTAGAGACAAACAGCAAGCTGCCCGGCTTTCCCGCCGGCCAACCCCGCAGATCTGTCAGAAGATGCCTCCGCGCCCGGGCCACTTCCGCGGCCGGCGCCGATGAGGGGTGTATACGCAGCTGGTTCCCGGCCGTCAACAGGGTTGTTCCGGGGTGGAGCCGATTTTCTTGGCCTCCGGCGACGACAGGGGTGTGACAGCCGCTTCGGCCCCTACCTCCGATTGTGCCCCCTCCCCCGAAATGGGTCTCAGGCGTCGAGGGTCAGGGTCATCCCGTCATAGGCCGGCGTGACACCTTCCGGCAGGCGCACCGCCAGGGCCGCGTAGTCGAGATCGGTGTGGAGGTTGGTGAGCACCGTCCGGCGGGGCTTGGTCTCGGCGATCAGCGCCAGGGCATCAGAGACGGAAAAATGCGTCGGGTGCGGCGTGTCCCGCAGGGCATCGATGATCAGGAGGTCGAGACCGTGGAGCCGGGCCAGGCTCGCCTCCGGGATCAGGCTGACATCGGGCATGTAGGCGGCCCGGCCGAACCGGAAGCCCAGGGCCGCCTCGGTGCCGTGCTCCACCGGGAGTGATTCCACCGGGATCGGGCCGCCCGGCCCGTCGAGAGTCAGCTCAGGGGGCAGATCGCGCAGGTCGAGGATCGGCGGATAGGCGCTTCCGGGGGGCGTCTCGAAGCAGTAGCCGAACCGCGTGGTCAGCAGCGACCGGGTGAGCGCGTCGGCATAGACCGGGATGCGCCCGCGCATGGTGATCACCAGGGGGCGCAGGTCGTCGATGCCGTGGGTGTGGTCGGCATGGGCGTGGGTGTAGAGCACGGCGTCGAGGCGCTGGACGCCCGCATCGATGAGCTGCTCGCGCAGGTCGGGCGAAGTGTCGACCAGCAGCGTGGTCCGCCCTCCCCCGGAATCGCGCTCGACCAGGATCGAGCAGCGGCGGCGGCGGTTGCGCGGATCCTCCGGATTGCAGGCACCCCAACCGCTGGCGACCCGCGGCACCCCGCCGGACGAGCCGCAGCCGAGGATGCGCAGGCTCAGGCTCGCCGGCGCGGCGCCCGGATCGATCATGCCGCTTTCGCCTTGTCGAACAGGGCGAAAAAATTCGCCGTTGTGAGCCGGGCGAAGTCCTCGGCGGACAGTCCCAGGGTCTCGGCCAGCGACTGGGCGGTGTCGGCCGTGTAGGCCGGCTCGTTGGTGCGGCCGCGATGCGGTTCGGGGGCGAGGAACGGCGCGTCGGTCTCCACCAGGATCCGGTCGAGAGGCACGCTCCGGGCGATGTCGCGCAGCGCATGCGAGCGCCGGAAGGTGACGATGCCGGAGAACGAGATCGACAGCCCCAACTCGATCCCAACCTCGGCGAGGCGCCGGCCCGACGAGAAGCAGTGCAGCACCGCCCGGAACGGCTTTTTGCCCATCTCGTCGGTGAGCACCCGCTCCATGTGATCGTCGGCATCCCGGGCGTGGATGACCAGGGGCAGGCCGGACAGGCGCGCCGCCTCGATATGGGCGCGCAGCACCCGCTCCTGTACGGCCTCGGGGGCGCCGTCGGGATAATGGTAGTCGAGCCCGGCCTCGCCGATCCCGACGCAGCGGGGATGCGCCTTCGCGATCCCCGCGATCGTCTCGGCGGGCACATCCGGCTCCTCGGCGGCCCCGTCCGGATGGGTGCCGATGGTGAACCAGATCTCGGGATGGGCCTCGGCGATCGCCCGGTAGGTCTCGGCCCGGGCGACCCGGGTCGAGATGGTGAGCATGCCGGTGACGCCCGCGTCCCGGGCACGGGCGATCACCCCCGGCAGGTCGGCGGAAAAATCCGGGAAATCGAGATGGCAGTGGCTGTCGATCAGCATCGTGTCTCGGATCGCTGTCAGGCGGCCGGTGCTTCGGGCCGCTCGAACCGGGGGAAGACCGGGGCCGGGGCGGGCAAGGCGGTGCTGGGCACCAGGCGGCCGCCCTCCCCCACATCGGCGAGATTGCGCCGGTCTGACGGCACGGCGAGCAGGTCCAGGAGCCTGGAGGCCGCCGTGGGCACGAAGGGCTGGACCAGGATGCCGAAGGCCCGCAGGGCTTCGAGCGTCGTGTAGAGCACCGCGTTCATCCGGGCCGGATCGGACTTGCGCAGCTTCCACGGCTCCTGGCCGGCGAAATAGCGATTGGCCTCGGCCACCACCGCCCAGATCTCAGCCAGGACGCTGTGGAGCGCGAGATCGCCCATCAGTTCCCGGACCTTGCCGGGCAGCGCGTCGGCCAGCGCCAGGAGGGCGCGGTCGGCCTCGTCCAGAGCGCCGGGATCCGGCACCGCGCCGTCGCAGTTCTTGGCGACCATCGAGAGCGAGCGTTGGGCGAGGTTGCCGAGGTCGTTGGCGAGGTCGGCGTTGATCCGGCCGATGATCGCCTCGTGGCTGTAGCTGCCGTCGCCGCCGAACGGCACCTCGCGCAGCACGAAGTAGCGCACGGGATCGACCCCGTAGGTGTCGGCGAGCTCGAACGGGTCGAGGACGTTGCCCAGCGACTTCGACATCTTCTCCCCCTTGGAGAGCAGGAAGCCGTGGCCGAAGACGCGCTTGGGCAGGGGCAGCCCGGCCGATATCAGGAAGGCCGGCCAGTAGACCGCGTGGAAGCGGACGATGTCCTTGCCGATCACGTGCAGGTCCATCGGCCAGAATTTTTTTAGGGGGGCCTCCGCGTCGGGGAAGCCCGTGACCGTGAGGTAATTGGTCAAGGCGTCGACCCAGACATACATGACGTGGTTCGGATGGCCGGGCACCGGCACGCCCCAGTCGAAATTGGTGCGGCTGACCGACAGGTCCTTGAGGCCGGAGCGGACGAAGCTCGCCACCTCGTTCTTCCGGGTTTCCGGGCCGATGAAGTCCGGCTGGTCCTCGTAGAGCTTCAGCAGCCGGTCCTGATAGGCCGAGAGCCGGAACAGGAAATTCTCCTCCTCCATCCAGACCACGGGCGTGTCGGTGGCGAGGCTGCGGCGGCTGCCATCCTCCAGCAGGCGGGTCTCGGCCTCGTCGTAATAGGCCTCGTCGCGCACCGAGTACCAGCCGGCGTACTTGTCCAGATAGATGTCGCCGTTGGCCTCCATCCGCCGCCAGATCTCCTGCGCGGCTTCGTAATGGCCGGGCTCGGTGGTGCGGATGAAGCGGTCGTAGGCGCAATCCATCCGGTCGGCCATCGCCTGGAAGCGGGCGGCGGTGCCGTCCACGAAGGCGCGCGGGCTGGTACCGGCCCGGGTCGCCGCCTGCTGGATCTTGAGGCCATGCTCGTCCGTGCCGGTGGAGAACAGCACGTCGTAGCCGTCCAGCCGGTGAAAGCGGGCGATGGCGTCGGCGGCGATCACCTCGTAGGCGTGGCCGATATGCGGCGCGCCGTTGGGGTAGGAGATCGCGGTCGAGAGGCCAAAAGTCTTCTTGGAGTGCGCCGGGGCGTTGGACGTCACGTCAGTGGTGTTCCGGATGATCGCGAGAGGTTTTTCGCGTTGTCGCGCGGCCGGAGCTGGGACGCAACCGCCGCTGCCGCGCGGACGATCATGGATTCAGACGGTCCGAGACCTTTTGCGGGTCCAGGGCGGAGCCCTGGTCGTCCCGGCGCGCGCACCGTTTACGAGGCCGCCTCGGCGAGATCCCCGAACAACGACAGCACCACTGGACGCCGGTCGAGATTGTAGATCGCCGCCTCCCGGGCGGCGCGGCCGAACCGCTCGGCGACCTCCACCAGGGCGGCGAGGCGGGCCGGCGGCTCGTCCCGGCGCCGGTCGAGCTCGGCCGAGACGAAGCGCAGCACTGCGTCCTGGGCGGCCTCGAACCGCGCCTCGGCGTCGCGCCCGGCCAGGGTCTCGGCGAGCTTGAGCACCCGGCCCCAATCGGGCGTCTGCGCCCGGGCCAGCAGGGTCTCGACCTCGGCGACGAGGCCGGCCGTGACCGGATCGAGCATCGCCAGCGCCCGGGCGACCGAGCCCTCGCACTGGGCGACCGCCCGGGCCAGGGCGGCCTCGTCGGGCTGCGGGAACGGCTCGGGCAGGCCGCGCACCACCTGGGCCACCGCCTCGGGCGCGAGCGGGCGCAGCATCAGCACCCGGCAGCGGGAGCGGATCGTCGGCAGCAGGCGCCCGGGCTGGTGGGCCAGGATCAGGAACAGGGCGCGGGGCGGCGGCTCCTCCAGCACCTTGAGCAGGGCGTTGGCGGCGTTGGCGTTCAGGTCCTCGGCGCTGTCGAGGATGCAGACCCGCCAGCCGGAATCGGTGGCCGTCGAGGCGAACAGGTCCAGGGCCCGGCGGACCATGTCCACCGAGATCTTGGTGGGCAGCGCCTTGGCGCCGGCGGTGCGGTGGCGGCGCAGGGCGACCAGGTTCGGGTGCGACAGGCCGGCGACCTTGCCGGCGACGGGGTTGTCCTCCGGCACGTCGAGCCCGGCCGGTCCGCCGCCCGCGGGATAGGCGAGCAGGCGGCGGGCGACCCGGTAGGCGAGGGTCGCTTTGCCGATGCCGGGGGCGCCGCCGATCAGCCAGGCATGGTGCAGGCGCCCCGCCGCGATCCCGGCCCCGAAGGCCTCGGCCGCGGCCTCGTGGCCGACCAGCGCCCGGGTCTCCCGCGGGCGCGGGATGCCCGGGAGGTCGCCGGGCTCGACATCGTCGGCGGCGCGGTCTGCCAGTTTCATGGTGCGGATCTCAGGCGGCATCGCCGCGGCTTCCTTTCATCGGCAGGAGGCCGGGCAGGCGGGAGGCCACGGTGGCGCGGATCGCGGATTCCACCGACTCGGGATCGCGGGCGGCATCGATCACCGCGCAGCGCTGCGGCTCGGCCCGGGCGATCGCCAGGAAGGCCTCGCGCAGCCGCGTGTGGAAGGCGAGGGATTCGGCCTCGAACCGGTCGGCCCCGACACCGCGCCCGGCTGCGCGGGCGAGGCCGGCCTCGGGGGGCAGGTCGAGGATCAGGGTCAGGTCGGGCCGGGTCGGGCCGACCACGACCCGCTCCAGGGCGGTCACTAATGCCGGTTCGAGGCCGCCCGCGGCACCCTGGTAGGCCCGGGTCGAGTCGATGAAGCGGTCGCACAGCACGATCTCGCCCCGGCGCAGGGCCGGGCGGATCAGCCGGTCGAGATGGTCGATCCGGGCGGCGCTGAACAGCAGCGCCTCCGCGAAGGGGCCGTAGGGCTTGGCGACCCCGCCGAGCAGGGCCGCGCGGATTTCTTCCGCCCGGGGCGAGCCGCCGGGCTCGCGGGTCACGCACACCGCCTGCCCAGAGCGCGCCCGCAGGGTCGCGGCCAGGCGGGCGATCTGGGTCGACTTGCCGGCGCCCTCGCCGCCTTCGAAGGTGATGAAGGTTCCCGGCGCGGACTCTTCGACGCGTGGCACGATCACGGACAAGACTTCACGTCGGATCGGCCGTCCGGTCGCCGGATTTCGCGTCCTTCTTGCCGACCCGGTCGAAGGCTTTTCGAACGAGGCCGGTGCCGAATTCCAGCGCCGCATCCATCGCCCGCTGCGACAGGGTGCCGGGCTCGACCGTGGCGCCGGCGAACAGCGGCTGGTCGAGGGCGACGGTGTCGCCGCGCTGGATCCGCAGGGTGCCGACCTGCCGGCCCTCCTCCACGGGGGCGACGAGGGGCCCGGTATAGACCACCTTGGCGCTGACCCGGTCGTTGGAGCCCCGGGGCAGCAGCACCCGCACCGGCTTCTTCGAGACCAGGGGCACGGACCCGGACTGGCCGCCGAACACCGAGGCCTCGGCCACGGTCTCGCCGGTGGCGAAGATCTGCCGGGTCTCGAAGGCGCGGAACCCCCATTCCATCAGCTTGCGCGCTTCCGCGGCCCGGTCCCGGGCGGTCTTGAGGCCGGAGACCACCAGCACCAGGCGCTGGCCGTTCTGCACCGCCGAGCCGGTGAGCGCGTAGCCGGATTCCTCCAGGTAGCCGGTCTTGAGCCCGTCGGCGCCGATATCGAGGGCCAGGAGCGGGTTGCGGTTCTGCTGGCGGATCTTGTTCCAGGTGAACTCCTTCTCGGCGAAGATCTTGTAGAGGTCCGGGTAGGTGTCGATGATGTGGATGGCGAGCTTGGCCATGTCCCGGGCCGTGACCTTCTGGTCGGGCGCCGAATAGCCGGTGGCGTTGCGGAAGGTCGAGTTCGTCAGCCCGATCTCCTTGGCGCGCTGGTTCATCAGCCCGGCAAACGCCTCCTCGGTCCCGGCCATGTTCTCCGCGATGGTGATCGCGGCGTCGTTGCCCGACTGGACGATCAGGCCGCGCAGCAGGTCCGACATCTTGATGCGGCTGTTGACCTGCGCGAACATCGACGAGCCGCCACCCCCGGCCCCGCCCCGCTTCCAGGCGTCCTCGGTCACGGTGAACTCCGTGTCCATCGACAGGCGGCCGGATTTCAGCGCCTCGAACACGATGTCGGTGGTCATCAGCTTGGCCATGCTGGCCGGGGAGAACCGCTCGTCCGCGGCCTTCTCGAACAGGACCGAGCCGGAATCCGCGTCGATCAGGATCGCGTGCGGGGCCGCCGTCTGGAAGTTTTGGGCCGCGGCGCCGGCGAGGCCCGCCCCCAGGGCGCAGGCGGCCGCGAGAAGGGTGAGAAAGGTCCTGCGCATCACCGTTCCGTCCCACGCCTGCGGCCCGGTTGGAAGAACGCCAACCGCATCCGGATAACAAGCGTGACCATATTACGGTTTCAGGGTCGGATCGAATGCGAAATGCCGCATTGCGGCACCGGCGGCCCTTTTGGGCGCGCCGGTGTCGCCTCAGTAGATCCCGGCCAGGCGCGGATGCTTGGCGTTGGCGGGCGCGGCCGTCTTGGTCGCGGGCCCGGCCTTCCCGGGAGCCGGCGCCTTCGCGGCGGCGGCAACCTTCATGGGCGCCGCAGCCTTGGTGCCGCTGGCCGAAGCCTTGGCCGGCGCCGCCGCGGAGGCGAGATGCGCCAGGGCGGATTTGGAGGCGGCCGGCAAAGCCGCGGGGGCGGCCGAGACGAGTTTCGCCGGGGCACCGCCGGCCCGCACCGGCGGCCGGGCGGCTTCCGCGAAGGCCGGACGGCCAGCGGGCTTCGCCGCCCCAGGCCCAGTCGCCTGCGGCGCGCCATGGCCCGAGGCCGGGTTGAGGCCCGCGACCTTCACGCCCGCGCCCTTGGCGTCGGCGACCCTGGATCCCGTGGCCTTCTGCTCGGCGACCTGGACCGGGGCCGGCCGGAAATCCCGCACCTTCGGGGCGGTCGGCTGGACGGCGGCCGGCACCCGCATAGCGGCCGAGGCCATCATGATCGGGGCACGGACCGGGGTGGGCCGCTCGGGCCGCGGCGCTTGGTCTTCGGTGGGCTGCTCGCGCTCGGGGGCGGGCTTGAAGGCCAGAGGCTCGGGGGCCGAGCGCGTGTAGCGCTCCGGATCCTCGGAGGGGCCGAGATCGGCCATCATCACGGTGGAGCGGCCGGCCGGCTGCCCGTCGGTGCGCAGGCTGGCGAGGAGCTTGCGGTCGTCGCTGCCGGCGACCGAGGCCCGGCCGGCATATTCGACCCGCACCCGCGCGGTGCCGCGGCGGTGGAAGCCCAGGGCCTCGGCCGCCTCCTCGGAGACGTCCATGACCCGGCCCGCATGGTAGGGGCCGCGGTCGTTGACCCGCACGATCATCGAGGAGCCGTTGTCGAGGTTGGTCACCCTCGCGTAGCTCGGCAGCGGCAGGGTCGGGTGCGCGGCGGCGATCGAGTGGCGGTCGAACACCTCGCCGTTGGCGGTCATGCGCCCGTGGAAGGCCGAGCCGTACCAGGAGGCCAGGCCCTCCCGCACATAGCCGCGGGGATCCTCCTTGGGCACGTAGGTCTGGCCCGCCACCACGTAAGGCTTGCCGGTGTAGCGGCGCCCGCCGCCCTTCGGGATCACGTCGCCCTCGTTGTAGAGGCGCGGGCTCGCCTTGACCCCGTATTTCGGGTCGATGCCGTTGCCGGGGCTGAGCTTCTGCTGCTGGGGATTGGTGGCGCAGTTGGCCGTGGCCAGGGCCACGCCCGAGACGGCCAGGAGCCGCAGGGCGAGGCGCGCAGGCCGGGGAAGGGTCGTGCGCACCATATCGAGGATCACCAAAACGCGACGCGGGACCATGGCCGGGAAACAGACCGGCACCGGCCGCGCCCCTGGGCTCAGCCGGTCCACCCAGAATTGTAGCGGTCTCGTAAAGGAAGCCTGAACGACGCCTGCGGTCGCGGTTCAGAAGCTGCCGCCGAGCCCCCTCCGGACCTCACGCAGCGCATCAGGATTTACCAGCAAATGTTTGATAGATCGATGGTTCTCGTTTCAGGCGATCAAGGCCGGGCGCTTTCGAGGTGTTCGGATTGAGCGGCCCGCAAGGACCCGCACCAGCGGGGTCGATCGGTCGAGACCGCGCAGGACCGGCCTGATGGCCCGGGCGCAACCTTCGCCGGGCGGTTGCCGAAGGAACGGCATGGAAGTGGGAGACGGGTCACGGATGTCCGAGGCCCCATCGGCATCCCCCCCGTCATCCCGGGGCTCCGCTGCGCGGCCCCGGGATGACAGGGTTGTTGTCAGTACGAACTCTGCAAGCACCCTGGGCAGGGCCGAGCCCCGCCCGGCTCAGCGGGACTGGGTGTCGGTCAGCTGCGCGATGGAGCGGGCGCCGCGCTGCTTGAACAGAAGGTCGAGGCCCTCTAGCATCAGGGCGTGCATCTTGGTCCGCTCGGCATAGGCGAGGTCCCGGAGCTGGTCGTAGACCGGGGGCTCCAGATAGACCGACATCTGCCGGGCGCGCTGCTTCAGCGTGGCGGCCGGCTTCGCGGCCGGGGGCGCCAGCGCCAGGGTCACGATCTCGGCGCCCTGCGGCCGGGCCGCGTGCCGGTCCGGCGGGTTCGCCGAGGCGACGATCGCCGCGAGACTGAGCTTAGGCGGCTTGGACATGCTGGCCCGTCCTCAGCGACTGCGTGCGGCGCTCGATCCAGGACCAGAGGCGGCGGACTTCCCCGGCGGCCTGACCCTTGGGATTGAACTCGGTGACGCCCTGGCCGAGGCCGATCGCGTCCTGGTGGTCGGTGCGGGCGACGATGTTCACGTCGGGCAGGATGCCGAGCACGGCGAGCCCGTCGGCCGCGTCCCGGACCCGGTAGGAGCGGGGCGGGGTCTGGTTCAGCACGAAGGCGAACTTCTTCTCCAGCCGGTAGACCGCGGCGAGCGTCGGCTTGAACGCCCGCAGGTCGGCGGGGGTCGGCCGGCACGGGATGATGCACAGGTCCGCCGCGCGAATCGCCGAGAGCGTGCCGGTGGAATCGACCCCCGGCGTATCGATGAACACGAAATCGTAGGCGGATTCCCGCAGGCGCTCCATCACGGCGTCGATCTGCGTGGCGTCGATCTGGGCGACCTCGGGACCGTCGGCGGTGCGGTGATCGAGCCAGTCCGAGATCGTGGCTTGGCGGTCCATCTCGAGGATGCAGACCGTGTGACCCGCCTCCCGGGCGGCCACCGCCAGGGAAATGCACAGCGTGCTCTTGCCGCTGCCGCCCTTCTGCGTGACGAAGGTGATCGCTTTCATCCTGGGCGTCCTCCAGAAGGCCCCGTGCATCCGCCGGGGCGCGGGCAATCCGAATTGCCGCGCCCGCGCCGGGCAACCTCAGGTGCATGATCACGGGCTGCCGCGATCCTGTGACCCAAGGATGTCGTGCGGCAGGTTGGGGGCGTCATGGTTAACGACCCGTTAAAGCAGGTCCCACTCGCCCGGGCGGCCGGGCCGAGGCAGGATTCGCGGACATGACGGGCATTCTATACTTCAGGTTAACATTTGTGGTGTCTAATTCCTGAACGGCCTTTTCAGCCGCTAGAGGATACCGTAGCGTTAGGATTGCCGGCGCCGCGACCGCGATGGATTTGATAACCTCAGGTTTGACGGCGTTCGACAGCCCGGCAAGGAATGGCATGGCCGAAGCCCCAATCCCGCAATCCGTCCTCGACGCGTCCGGCGTGGTCGGTACGTGGGTCCACGATCATTGGGCCGACCGGCTGGCGCTCTCGGCCTCCCTGGCGGGGCTGCTCGGCCTCGACCCGGTAGCGGCAGCCACCGGGGTGTCCCTGGCGGTGTTTCTCGACCGGACCCATCCGGAGGATCGCATCCGGATCGAGAGCTACCTGCATGCGGTGTCCGAGACCGGCGGCACCCTGGAGGCGGAGTTCCGCACCCGCGACACCCGCAGCGGCATCCGCACCCTGCTGATGCGCGGGCGAATCGACCGCGATCCCACGGGCCGCACCCTGCAGGGCCGGGGCATCGCCATCGACCGGACCGAGGAGCAGACGGCCAACCTCGTGCAGAGCGAGCGGGTCGTGAACCGGATGGCCGAGCACGTCATCGCCCTGCGCGACCTCGCCCATGCCCTGCAGCGGCCGGTGCTGGTCGAGCAGATCGAGCGCCTGATGATCGAGATCGGTTTCGAGCTCGCCAGCTTCCTGCCCGAGCCGGAAGACGAGCCGCGCCACTGAGCGCGTCTCCCCGGAAGCGCGATTGATCGCGCCCGCGCCCACAAGCTACTGTCCCGACAACACAATGCCGGGAGGACGCCGATGGCCCGCGACACGATCTACGACCGCGATCTCGATCGCGTGCCGGCCAACCACCAGCCGCTGACCCCCCTGCTCTATCTGGACCGGGCGGCGCGGGTGTTCCCCGAGCAGGTCGCCGTGATCCACGGGCCCCTGCGGCGCTCCTACCGGGACCTCTACGCCCGCGCCCGCCGCCTGGCCTCTGCGCTGGCGCGGCGCGGGCTCGGCCGCGGCGACACCGTGGCGGCCTTCCTCGCCAACACCCCCGAGATGGTCGAGTGCCATTATGGCGTGCCGATGACCGGGGCGGTGCTCAACACCCTTAACACCCGCCTCGACGCCGCGGCGATTCGCTTCTGCCTGGAGCACGGCGAGGCCAAGGTGCTGATCACCGACCGGGAATTCGCCAAGACCGCCGCGGCGGCGCTGGAGGGCCTGGAGCCAAGACCCTTCGTCATCGATGTCGACGACCCGGAGTATGACGGGCCGGGCGCCAAGCTCGGGGAGACGGATTACGAAGCCTTCCTGGCGGGGGGCGACCCGGAGCATGAATGGCAGCTGCCCGGCGACGAGTGGGACGCGATCGCGCTGAACTACACCTCGGGCACCACCGGCGACCCGAAGGGCGTGGTCTACCACCACCGGGGCGCGGCCCTGCTGGCGCTCGGCAACGTCATCACCGGCGGCCTCGGGCAGCACCCGGTCTATCTCTGGACCCTGCCGATGTTCCACTGCAACGGCTGGTGCTTCCCCTGGACCCTGTCGATCGTGGCCGGCACCCATGTCTGCCTGCGCCAGGTCCGGGCGGAGGCGATGTACCGGCTGATGGCCGAGCACGGGGTCACGCATCTCTGCGGCGCGCCGATCGTGATGCAGATGCTGATCAACGCCCCCGATTCCGAGCGCCGGGACCTGCCCCGGCGGGTGGCGTTCTTCACAGCGGCGGCCCCCCCGCCCGAGGCGGTGCTGGCCGGGATGTCGGAGGCCGGGTTCGACGTGACCCACCTGTACGGGCTGACCGAGAGCTACGGCCCGGCGGTGGTCAATGCCTGGCACGCGGATTGGGACGCCCTGGCGGCGGACCAGCGGGCGGCCAAGAAGGCGCGCCAGGGGGTGCGCTACCCAGTTCTGGAAGCCCTCGACGTGCGCGACCCGGAGACGATGGAGCCGGTGCCCGCCGACGGCACGACCATCGGCGAGGTGATGATGCGCGGCAACGTGGTGATGCGCGGCTACCTCAAGAACCCGGCGGCCACCGAGGCCGCGTTCCGGGGCGGCTGGTTCCGCACCGGCGATCTCGGGGTGAAGCACCCAGACGGCTACGTCCAGCTCAAGGACCGCTCGAAGGACATCATCATCTCGGGCGGCGAGAACATCTCGTCGATCGAGGTGGAGGACGCCCTGTTCAAGCACCCGGCGGTATCGGCGGCCGCGGTGGTCGCCCGCCCGGACGCGAAATGGGGCGAGACGCCCTGCGCCTTCGTCGAGCTGAAGCCGGGGGCGTCGCCCAGCGCCGACGACCTGATCCAGTGGTGCCGGGGGCGGCTCGCGTCCTACAAGCTGCCGCGCCACGTGATCTTCGGCGAGCTACCGAAGACCTCCACCGGCAAGGTCCAGAAATTCATCCTGCGCGAGCGGGCACGCCAGGACGGAAACTGAGGCGGGACCAATCAGGCCTGCGGGGGCTGCGGACGCTCGGCGCGAACCGGCACGCGCACCGCCTTGGCCGCGCGGAGATCGGCCGCGATCTGGGCGATGAAGGCCTGGATCGACACGAGGCTGAACAGACTGATCGAGGCAACCAGAGCGGCGGAAACCAGGATCTTGGCGGTAGCGGGGTCCACGGCGTGACGTCCTTAGTGGGTCTCGCCGCGGGCATTCCGGGCGAGGGGCGCCGATCAGGGCGCCTGCGATGCTCCGAAGGTGGGCGTGCGGTCCCGGTTCCACCAGCGTCGCCGTGATGGGCCTGGCATGCGTGTAGGTTCGGGCTCCGGTATCAACCGGCGGTGCTGGTCGGACGCGCCGTTTCCCGCAATAAGCCGGCCCGATGCGGGCATCGCATCCGGGGAGAGACGTATGGCCGGCAAGAGTATCGCGGCGGGCATCGCCGGCTGCGTTCTGGGGGGATGGCTGGCGGTTCAGGGCCTGAGCCTCGCCGCGGCGCCGGTTCGGGCCCAGGAGCCCGCCCAGGAGCCGGTCACCCGGGCCGGCTATTTCTACATCGGCGGCCGGTATCAAAAGCTCGGCGACAAGACCGTGATGGTCGGCCAGATGTTCGTGCAGTCGCGCACGCCCGCCCGGATCACCCGGCCCTATCCGGTGGTGATGGTGCACGGGCTCGCCCAGACCGGGGTGAACTTCCTCGCCACCGCGGATGGAAGGCCGGGCTGGGTGCAGCGCTTCGTCGAGAAGGGCTACCAGGTCTATGTGGTCGATCAGGTCGGGCGCGGGCGCTCGGGCACCAACCCGGAGGTCTACGGCCCCTACGACCGGCTCGGCACCCGCGGCCTCGAGAAGACCTACACGGCCCCGGAGGTCTACGACCTGTTCCCGCAGGCCAAGCTCCACACGCAATGGCCGGGCGGCACCGGCGTTCAGGGCAACGCCGCGTTCGATCAGTTCTTCGCCAGCCAGGTCCCGTTCCTGGCCAACGGCCAGCAGACGGAAGAGCTCGTCGACCCGGCCCTGGTGGCGCTGCTCGAAAAGATCGGGCCGGCGATCCTGCTCACCCACGGCCAGGGTGCCCTGTTCGGCTGGGCGGCCTCGGATGCCAGGCCCGACCTGGTGAAGGCCCATGTCAGCGTCGAGCCGAACGGACCGCCCTTCTTCGACGTGCAGTTCCGGGGCGGCAAGGACTTCTGGGAACGGTCCGGGGATGGCCGCGCCCGCGCCTACGGGCTGACCCGCATGCCGCTGACCTTCGACCCGCCGGTCAAGGCGCCGGAGGATCTCGTCGTGGCGCAGCAGGCCAAGATCCCCGACGCCAAGGCTGGGGAAGGCCAGATTCGCTGCTGGTTGCAGGCCGAGCCCATCCGGACCCTGCCGAACCTCGCCAAGGTGCCGACCGTGGTGGTGACCGCCGAGGCCTCGTTCCACGCCACCTACGATGCCTGCACGGTCGCCTTCCTGACCCAGGCCGGCGCCAAGCCCGACGCGATCCGGCTGGCCGATCAGGGCCTGCGCGGCAACGGCCACATGGTGATGCTGGAGACCAACAGCGATGCCGTGGCGGACGCCGTGGCCGGCTGGCTCGCGACCCGGGTGAAGTAGCGTCTTGGGTCCCGACGCCGCGACCGGTTCCGCGGCGTCCACAGGCATCTCCACGGCCCCTTCGCGGCAGCGCCCTGCCCGCTCCCGTGCCGCCTCACGGGCGCCTCTAACGCTGCGTGTCGTAACCGCAACAGCCCTCGCCTTCCGCGCGTGACCCGCTTGCGGCCAAGCCTGGCTGCACGTACTGCGTATGGCAGAAAGCTGAATAATAACAGCAGTTTATCACAGTTCTAAAGAGCGGAGCAGCCCCGCCGGGACCGATCCCGGCGAACGCGGTCGGCTGTCCGCAGCGTCGTACAGGGCTCAGGCAGATGCGAGTCGTTCACCCCCGTTCCGGCGTCCTGCGGGCCCTCCTCGTCGATGCCTTCCTGGCCAGCACTTCTCTCGCTGTGCTGGCGCAGGCCGCGCCAGCGCTGGCCCAGGACGCGACGCCGCCGCGTCCGCGCGCCAGCAACCTCGGCAGTCAGACCGCGCAATCGAGCGTGCAGCTCGAGGAGCTGAGCGTCACCGGCCAGGGCGGCGGACCGGTCGTCGCCGGACCGGTGCGGGATGACCCGCGCGGGCCGATCACCGGCTTCGTCGCCAAGCGCTCGCTCACCGCCACCAAGACCGACACGCCGCTGATCGAGACGCCGCAATCGATCACCGTGATCGGGCGCCAGCAGCTCGACGCGCAGAAGCCCCAATCGGTCTCGGAAGCGATCCAGTACGCGCCCGGCGTGTTCGGCAGTCCCTTCGGCCCGGACACGCGCCAGGACTTCTTCCTGATCCGCGGGTTCACCACCAACGATACCGGCCTGTACAAGGACGGCCTGCAGCTTCTGAACTTCGGCTTCGGCGGCTTCCAGCTGGAGCCGTTCGGCCTGGAGCGTATCGAGGTGCTGCGCGGCCCCTCCGCCGTCCTGTTCGGCGCCGGCAACCCCGGCGGCGTCGTCAACCTCGTGTCGAAGCGCCCGCCCCTCGACCCGCTGCGCTACATCGAGGCCGGCGGCGGCTCGTTCGGGCAGAAGTACTTCGCCTTCGATCTCGGCGGCCCGGCCGACGCGGAGGGGCACTGGTTCTACCGGCTGACCGCCATCGGGCGGAATGGCGGGACCCAGGTCGACGGGGTCGAGGACAATCGCGGCTACATCGCGCCGTCCTTCACCTACAAGCCGGACGGGGCCACGACCTTCACGATCCTGTCGAGCTTCCAGCACGACGAGACCGGCCGCATCAACGCGTTCCTGCCCTATTACGGCACGGTGCGTCCGCAGGCCGAGGGCCTGCGGATTCCGCGCTCGTACAACACCCAGGACAACATCCAGGACCGGTACCGGCGCACGCAGGCCTTCATCGGCTACGAGTTCGAGCACGTGTTCGACGACGTCTGGACGGTGCGCCAGAACGCGCGCTACGCGATCTCGCAATCCTACGACAACTCGCTCGGCGGCGGCATCGGCTACCTGGATCCGACCACGCAGACCCAGCTCAGCCGCTATCGCTTCCAGGCGGCCTCGACGGCCCGCCAGCTCAACGTCGACACGCAGGCGATCGCGCGGTTCAGCGACGGCCTGTTCGCCCACACGTTCCTGATGGGCGTCGACTACAAGTACTTCAGCCTGAACGACAACCAGGGCACGTTTTTCGGCGTCGATCCGTTCAACCTGGCCGCGCCGAACTTCGTCAGCCCGGCCGGGCCGGTCACGCCCTACCTGATCAACTTCGATCAGTTCCAGCAGACCGGAATCTACGTGCAGGATCAGATCAAGCTCACGCCCGAGCTGACCATGATCGCCTCCGGCCGCGGCGACTTCACCACCAACGAGGTCAACAACAAGCTCGCCAGCCCGATCTCACGCACGACCCAGAACGCGAACGCGGCGACCGAGCGCTTCGCGCTGATCTACAATTTCGACTTCGGGCTCGCGCCCTACATCTCGTACGCGACCTCGTTCAACCCGCAGGTGGGCACCAACGCCTTCAGCCAGCCGTTCAAGCCGACCACGGGCGAGCAGTACGAGGCCGGCGTGAAGTACGAGCCGCCGGGGACGAATCTCTTCGTCACGGCCGCGTTCTTCGACCTCGCGCTCAACAACTCGCTCACCACCGACCCGAGCAACGTCAACAACTCGCTCCAGCTCGGGCTGACGCGTTCGCGGGGCTTCGAGGGGTCGCTCACGGCCAGCATCACGCCTGAGCTCAACGTGATCGCCTCGGTGACGAGCTACGACCTGAAGATCGAGCGGGGCGACAATGTCGGCCGGACGCCGGCGGGCGTGCCCCAGACCTTCGCCTCGGTGTTCGGCGACTACACGATCCCCACGGGCGAGTTCGCGGGCTTCGGCTTCGGCGGCGGCGTGCGCTACGTCGGGTCCTCCTTCGCGACGACCGACAACACGCTGAAGGTGCCCGAGCGCGTGCTGTTCGACACGCTGGTGCACTACACCAGCGGCAACTGGCGCTTCGCCATCAACGCCGCCAACATCTTCGACAAGCGCTTCGTCTCGTCGTGCACGTCGATCAACGCCTGCTTCTACGGAGAGGCCCGACGGGTCACCGCGAGCCTGAGCTACAAGTGGTGAGACAGCCGCCTCATCGGTCTTGAGGCTGCACGCGAGCTTTGGCTCGTAAGTTTCGGATACAAAAGGGCTATGCCCCAGCCCTTTTAAGGTGTTTGGCTGTTGAGGATCCTTGCGGTTGCGACGTGACCTCTGCTGGCGCGCTTAGGTTCTGCCGCGGGGTCTTTGGGTTTTCGCCTGCCGACCGTCACGCGCCCGGGGTCGATCCTGCGGGCCAAGCTCAGCAGGCGCGCGGCCAGGGCCGGTGGGTCGGTCGCACCGCAGGCCGTCCAGTGCTCAGGGGGCAGAGCGATCAGCAGCCCCTCGTAGCCGCCGCGGATCTGTAGGACGAGGTGATACAAGGACACCTTGGGGGCCGCCCCCGCGGCGGAGGTGTGCGCCCGCTCCACGC
>NZ_FOTK01000105.1 GCF_900114535.1 Methylobacterium pseudosasicola
GCGAAACGTTGGTGCAGAACCGGATTTTGGATGACGATCTTGGTCTCGCTGGGTAGGTAGGCCCCGAGCAGGTAGCTGAAGTTGATATTGTTACCGAGCTTCCAGGCCACTTGCGCAGCGAGCAGCGTCTGGCCGAACCCGCTCTGGTACGCCGCGCCCCGTGTGCTCGAAGCTGTGATCGGCTGTAGCACGACAAGTTGCAGCCGTCCGCCGACCACCTCTGCCGGTGTCGCCCAGATGAAGGACGGCAGATTGATGTTCGAGTCGGTCCCGCGCGGGGTGATGTCCCGCGAGCCGAAACTGGACGTGTCAATGAAGTAGAGCCCCATCGGCAATGGCGCGCCCGGGGCTTGCCCTACAGTCTGTCCCGGTTGTGCCGATGAACCAGCCTGCACGGGGATGCCGGCCAACCCGTAGGTGAGCGAGGCGGAGATGGCAGCGATATGGATCGGTCGGATAAGCCCAGCTGTCGTCATTCCGCAGTCCAAGCCTCTCCGTAGTCGGATTGGCCGTTATTGCATGCCAGAACGGATTAAGTGGCCTTCCTGTGCGTGGGCTGCAGAGTTGCGTCACGAGCGTAGCCGTTGGGCAACAGCCGTCACGTCGAAGTCTCGCTTCCTCGGATGCTTCAAACCGCGCCCACAGTGAGGCCCGGTGCGTAGTGGGGCGTCTGGTTTGAAGCGCCGGGCCGAGGTCCGTTCACCACCCCTAGCCAAGATTGCCGGACGGCCGACCAATGACCGCTTATAGGAAGTGCCGACGACCGCTCACATGACTGGGTTGGGTCGAGGCCGTGTCAAAACGCATTGATCGTGGTCGCCAGCGCTGGTCGGCAGGATGATGACAACGGCGCGGTCGACCGCTTCAGGCTCGAATGGTCTGGATGAGCCAGGTTGCGCCGAACAGGCGGATCATCCGCTTCACGTTGTAGGCGAGGATCGCGAGGCTCATCTCGGTTCGCACGCCTTTCAGGCCTTTCGTCAGGAAGGGCGTGCTGCCCATCCAGGCTTTCAGCGTTCCGAAGACATGCTCGACCGTGGCGCGTCGTACCGCCATGGCGTCAGGCATGGCGTCGAGCCGCCTCTGCATGGCTTCCAGCACCGCCTCGTGCTTCCAGCGCTTGAAGCGCTTGAACTTCTCGGTCGTGCAGCGCGCCCGCATCGCGCAGGCATGACAGGCTTCCAGGTTGCGATAATGATCGATGTCACCGTGTCGATCGGAGCGGGCGTTAGATTTCGTCAGCACAACGCCGGCGGGACAGACGTAGTGATCGGCCGCCGCGTCGTAGACGAAGTCGGCGCGTACGAAGAGTCCCTTCTTGGCTCGACCCGAAGTGTCGGCCCGCGGCATGGCCGGCAGGACGCCCGTGCCTTCGCAGGCCAGAACCTCGTCGCCGCTGTAGTAGCCGCGATCGGCCAGGACCGTGATCTCCTCCGCGCCGATGGCCTGCTTGGCCCGACCGCCCATTGGCACGAGCTGGGTTCGGTCGTGGCCCTCGTTGACGACCTCATGGGCGACGACGAGATGATGCTCGGGATCGACGGCGATCTGGACGTTGTAGCCGACGATGCCGGTGCCGCGCCCGCTCGTCGCCATCGAGCGCGCGTCCGGGTCGGTCAGCGAGACCTGTCCGTCGTCCGCGGCCTCTACCTGCTCCTGCATCTCGCGCAGGAAGGCCATCTGGCGGCGTAGGGCGGCGATCTTCTCGCCAATCCGCTGCGTCCGTGCCTCGGGCACGTCGTTGCCCTCCCGATCCGCTCGGTCAAGCGCCGCGAGGTAGCGGGCGATGCTGGCATCCACCTGTTCCAGGCGCTTGGCGACCTTGGCCACGGTGTAGTTGCGGTCCCGGTTGTTGACCGCCTTGAACTTCGATCCGTCCACGGCGACGGTTGCACCGGCGAAGAGCTGCAGATCCCGGCACAGCACCACGAACTGCCGGCAGGCCGCCTGGATCGCAGGCCCGTTGTCGCGCCTGAAGTTGGCGATCGTCTTGTGATCGGGAGCCAAGCGACCGGTCAGCCACATCACCTCGATGTTGCGCTGTGCCTCCCGCTCAAGCCGCCGGCTCGACGGCACCCGGTTGAGATAGCCGTAGAGGTAGAGCTTCAGAAGCGTGGCCGGATCATACGCAGGCCGCCCCGTCGCTGCGGGCTCGAAGCGCGTGAAGCCAAGCGCGCCCAGATCGAGTTCGTCGATGAAGACCTCGACCACGCGAACCGGATTGTCCGCGGTGACATAGTCGTCCAGCGAACTGGGCAGCAACCAGGACTGCCGACGGTCCTGCCCTTCGACGAACCGACCCATGCTGGCCTCCGCAGATCAGGCCAAAAGCCTATCTCAGACCGGACTTTTGACACAGCCTCGGTCGAAAGCGGCTGCCAGCGGCGGTTCGCTAGAGGCACATCTATAGCGGACCGATCGCGCCGGTTCACGTTCGCATACCCTAATCGCACCAGAAGGCCCGGATACCGTGGAGCGGTGTCGGCCGGGTTGCGCCCGGATGGCAACGGAGCGGAACGAGATGCCAATCCTAGGGCCCCACCATCGCCGCGTGCCGGCACTTGAAGAGTCAGGACCTATTTCGGGCCACGAGGCTCCAAGCCTGGTATAAGGGCGGCAAGGCGATCCTTCAGCGACATTCGGGGAAAGCCCGCAAAGCCTGGCGGGGGCGGCATCCCGTTCCCGGGACCGCCGGGGGGTCCGAAGCCAGGGGGCGGCGAACCACCCGGCGGGGGTGGAAAGCCCGGACCCGGGCGTTCCGGGCGGCCATCCGAAGTTACGTCCCGCTCCTCGCCCCGTGCATCTGCACTGCGGTCGACGCCAAGCGTCAGCGAGGCGAGATACCGATCCTTCTCCTCCTTGATGGCGCAGAACCCGCGACGACGCGGGTCCTGCTCGGTGGCGATGCCATCGTTGGCGTTCACAACTAGCCTTTCAGTCGTGCGACCGGTATAGGCGGGGACGTTGGCGTAGATGAACTCATTCAAGGCATCAGGGAAGTAGATCTGCCCCATGAGGACGTTGCGGTCGGCGAGAAACGTCTTGAAGTGAATGTGCGTCGCCCGGCCGGTGTACCACCCCGGATAGATCGTATCGAACGTCACCCAGCCCCCCGTATCCGTCGTTTGCGTCCCGCGCAGAAACGTCTGCCCCGACGTGTCTATGGAGCGATCGTCGCCCTGCCCGGGATATCCGGAGTACAGCCCGCGGGCGTCGCAATGCCAGATGTCGATGCGGGCGCCGGCTACCGGCGTGCAGGGGCCAGCCTCGATGACACGCAGACGCAAGCGCAAAGGAATGCCATCCCGGCCCTCTGTGATATCAGCACGCACGAGCTTCGGATCGACGTAGAACGGCCCCTCGACGGATTGGGGCGTCAACACACATACCGAGTCCTCAGGTACTGCCGTTGCGTGTGGCGAGGCAGCCGACTGGACGCTGTGCGGGACCAAGCTCGCAGGGGCGACCGTCAGGCCGGTCAAGAAACGGCGGCGTGATGCTGTCCAGGCGCGAATATGCATCAAGGCTCCGGTGTGAGGTGAGACAAGGGTAGCAGCCAGCCAAGTGATCGATACGTGTTTCTCGTTTGCTACAGGCCGCGCCGCCTAATCTGATCATTACCGGTTTGCCGTCCCCGGTCGGAAAACGGAAGCTCAAAACTCTTGTGTGGGCATCAGATTGCACATGGATGCCAATGAACGGTTCGCCAAGGGCGCACCCATACCGAACTGACGGCGCCGGTTTTCTATTTCATACCCAAATCGCACCGGTCATAAACGCATCCGGTCCGCTGATGCGACCGCTGATCCCATCCTGTTCCGATCAATGAACGGAGCAACCCCATGCCCTTTGAGAAGGGTGTCAGCCGCAACCCCACAGGCCGGCCGTACGGCATCCGCAACAGCACACCATCGCATTGGAGAAAATCCTGGATGGTGACGCGGAGATAGATGATCAGGCGGTAGTCACGCACTGTAAGATGACGGATTCACCTAAAAAAGCAGACCCATCCGCCCTGCAATGATAACAGTGTTTTAACAACAATGTGGGCAATTTGCACACGGACCCGTGGCCGGACGCCTCCGGCAGTTTCGTACCCTGAGTTCATCCGTGAGTACCGTCTCATCCGCGACAACCTCGCAGCTCTACGCCCAGCGTCCCCCACCCCAGCCGCGCCAAGGTTCCGGCCAAGAACAGATGGCATCAACGATCAGCAGCGAGCTGTCGTCCGGCGCGCTCAGCAGCACTGATGCAACGGCCCTGACGAGTGCGCTCAACTCGATCCAGTCGAGTCTCTCGTCGGACAGCACGTCGTCAACGTCCAGCAGCTCCAGTTCCAAGAGCGCCACTTCGACGAGTTCCAAGCTTGATCCATCCTCAATGAAGAGCCGGATCGACAGCCTGATTGCCGATCAGGTCAGCAGCGGCACTCTCACGAGCGATCAGGCTTCGGAGCTGACGAATCTCTTCGCCAGTGGCGGTCAGAGCACAAAAGCCTCGACATCGACGAGCGGTGTCTCGGGAGCCGATGGTCCGCCTCCTGGACCGCCGCCTGGCCCACCCCCGAGTGACTCTGCGTCTGATAGCTCATCGATAAGCACGTCGTCGGATAGCAGCACATCGTCGACAAGTTCGTCCGCCGGCGACCTTCTCTCGACGTTCATCCAGCAACTTCAGGCTTCCCAGTCGAGCAGCGCGAGCTACGGCACAAGCGGCAGTGGCTACAGCAGCACTAATGCCTCGGCTCTCCTTTTCGATTTTAAGAGCTGACCGCTGCTGACCTGACCGGTATTTTGGACCGAGCCAGTTGCGAGGTTACTGCATGGTAGCGGCCATGGGTAGCCGGAATGCCAGATCCGGGTAGCTGACGGGCGCGGGCGGCCGATAGCCCAGCGACGAATGCGGTCGGATGCAGTTGTACGTGGTTTGCCATAGACCGATGACGATCTGCGCCTCCTTCAGCGAGTAGAAGATCTCCTGGCGTAGGCACTCGTCCCGAAGTTTGCCGTTGAAGCTCTCACAGTACCCGTTCTCCCACGGCGATCCTGGCGCGATGTACTGGATCTGTGGCCCCGTCTTGGCGACCCACTTGCGCAGCGCCTTTGAGATCATCTCAGGGCCATTATCGCAGCGGATG
>NZ_FOTK01000069.1 GCF_900114535.1 Methylobacterium pseudosasicola
TGATCCGCCCCCACTGAAGTGGTCCGCCCTTTGGTATGGCTTTTGAGCCTGGAGGACGGACGACATGGCCAAGCACCCGAAGCCCGAGGAGATCGTCGCCAAGCTACGGCAGGCAGATGTGCTGATCTCGCAGGGCCAGAGCGTCTCTGACGCCATTCGCGCCCTGGGCGTGAGTTCAGTGACGTACTACCGGTGGCGGCGTGAGTTTGGCGGTCTGAAGTCGGATCAGGTGCGCCGGATGAAGGATCTGGAGACCGAGAACCAGCGGCTGCGCAAGGCAATCGCCGACCTCACCCTCGACAAGCTGATCCTGCAGGAGGCGTCCCGGGGAAACTTCTGAGCCCCGCGCGCCGACGCGCCTGTGTCGAGCACATCATCGACGTCCTGCACGTCTCCGAGCGCCGCGCCTGTCGGGCCCTTGGTCAGCATCGCTCGACACAGCGCAAGGTCCCGCGGGGCCGTGATGACGAAGAAGCACTGACGGCCGACCTCGTGGCGTTGGCTGAGCAGTATGGGCGCTATGGCTACCGCAAGATCAGCGCGTTGTTGAAGGCGGCCGGGTGGCTCGTCAACGACAAGCGCGTCGAGCGGATCTGGCGGCGTGAGGGCCTGAAGGTCCCGGTCAAGCAGCCCAAGCGGGGGCGGATTTGGGACAACGACGGTTCCTGCCTCCGTCTTCGCCCGGAGTGCCGCAACCACGTCTGGTCGTATGACTTCGTCGAGGCCCGTACGCATGACGGACGCAAGTTCCGGATGCTCAACGTCGTCGACGAGTTCACGCACGAATGCCTGGCTATCCGCGTCGCCCGCAAGCTGAAGGCGATCGATGTGATCGATGTGCTCTCCGACCTGTTTATCCTGCGTGGGGTGCCGGTGCACATTCGTTCGGACAATGGCCCGGAGTTCATCGCCAAGTCGGTGCAGGCTTGGATCACCGGGGTCGGTGCCAAGACGGCCTACATCAGCCCCGGTTCGCCGTGGGAGAACGGCTATGTCGAGAGCTTCAACGCTCGCCTGCGGGACGAACTCTTGAATGGCGAGATCTTCTACACCCTGAAGGAGGCACAGATCGTGATTGAAAGCTGGAGACGACACTACAACGCTGTCCGCCCCCACGCGTCGCTCGGATACCGCCCACCTGCCCCGGAGGTGTTCGTGCCAGCCTTCACCGCTTGGCCGGCTGCGCTCGCTCGACCGGCTCCCCCGACCAAGCGACCCATGGTGGAGCGGCCCACCGCACACTAACTTTACTCTTGGACCACCTCGTGGGGGCCGATCATAGTCTGCTGCGAGATCAGTTAACATCGTCGCGACCGCACCGGCCTTGTATGACGTTTTGCGGCGGCGCGAGCATCGATCCGGTGGGGCGCCTTCGGTCCCTGGCCTTGAGAGATCGTGCGCTGAAGCTTCTGGTTGCAACGATCGAAGCGACCTACCGTTATTGTCCCTGTCGCAACAGCGCAGCTTGGCACGCGGAAGTTTCAGATGGCGTCCCCCCAGTCAGACCGCACCCGGCCGAGCTCCGTCGAGAAGGAGGACTCCCTCGCCTGGACCTTGGCGCTGACCGCCGCCCTAATCGGCATCGTGGCCCTGCCACGGCGAACGGCTCGTGCAGGATCAGGCGTTTCCGCAGCAGGTTCGGACAGCGGGGATGGTGCGGCACGCCAGACCTCCCCCTCTCACGGTGGTCGTGACGCCCAGGAAGTAGCCCGCACGCAGGCCGATCGTGGACGGCAAGCCAAGCGCCCGACCGAGATCCCAGCCAAGGGTTGGAAGGACATCGCGCTGCGCACCTACCGGGATATCGGCGAGAACCGGATCATGCTGGTGTCGGCCGGTGTCACCTTCTTCGCGCTGCTGGCGATCTTCCCGGCCGTCGCCGCCTTGGTCTCGGTCTACGGGCTCGTGGCGGACGCCTCGACCATCAACGACCAGCTCGCCAGCCTCCAGGGCATCATGCCCCAGGGGGCCCTCGACATCCTCGGCGATCAGGTCAGGCTGCTGAACGAGAAGGGCGATGCCACGCTGGGGCTCAGCCTGGTCATCGGCGTCGCCTTGTCTGTGTGGAGTGCCAACGGCGGCATGAAGCACGTCTTCGACGCGCTCAACCTCGTCTACAACGAGCGCGAGAAGCGCAATTTCTTCATCCTGAACCTCGTCTCCTTGGCCTTCACCGCCGGCGCGCTGGCGTTCCTGATCCTCGCCCTCGGCGCCGTCGTCGTGCTGCCCATCGTGTTCGATTTCATCGGTGTCGGCAAAGACGCGTGGTGGCTGGCCCTGCTGCGCTGGCCCGCATTGCTGCTCGCCGTGCTCGGCGGCTTGGCGGTCCTTTATCGCTACGGTCCGAGCCGGGATGCGCCGCGCTGGCACTGGGTCACCGGCGGCAGTGCCGTGGCGGCCGTGCTATGGCTCGGCGGCTCGCTGCTGTTCTCGTGGTACGTCGCCCATTTCGGCAGCTACAACAAGACCTACGGCTCGCTCGGGGCGGCGATCGGGTTCATGACCTGGATCTGGATCTCGACGATCATCGTGTTGCTGGGTGCCCAGGTGAACGCCGAGATGGAGCATCAGACCGCCGAGGACACCACGGTGGGCAAGCCCCAGCCTCTGGGCACGCGGGGAGCGAAGATGGCCGACAGCGTCGGTGCGGCGGCGGAGTAAGTCGGCAGCGATAGCCTCGGAAGCGTCTCGACGGGCTGTAATCAAGAACGCCTCATCGCGCGCGTCCCGCCGAATCTCGGAGGCCACCCGTCATGGCACGTCCCATACTCTCCGCCACACCCCTCGTTTCGGGCGCTGGCATACTCGCTACTCCTGCAACAGCCCTGTCCGCCAAGGACTGCGCGGTGAATTACCAGGCTGCCAAGCAGGGCGGGACGCTCAACGGGCAGAAGTGGGGCGACTTCCGCAAGGCCGAGTGCGGCGCTGCGCCGGAGGCCGCGACCAACACGGTCCCCAATTCAATGGTGACGGGCGCCGCGAAACCAACGCCGACCTCGGCGGCGGCACGATCGACGGCTGCATATCCGTCCGCGGTCGATCCGAAATACGCCAAGGAGTCGGCCGGCAAGGCGCGGATGCACACCTGCCTGGAAAGCTACCATGCGGCGAAGGCCGCCGGCACGCTCGGCGACGCGAAGTGGATCCAGATTGGTGGTGGCTACTGCTCGGTCTGCAACATGCGACCGAAGGGCTGAACGTTCGAAACCGAGCAGCCATCGTGGCTCGCGACAGCGCCGTGCAAGCGACCGTCTACGGCAAGGGTGGGAAGACCCGGATCGTACTGATGTCAGCGAACCCCTGGAGGCTGGCGAACGAGCTTTGTGGGGCGGCCGAGCCGGATGCCTTAGTGTCCCGGAGTGCCGGCGGCGAAAGCCTCCAGCTCAGTTTAGCGCATGTAATCGTCCAGGCTGCTACGGCGCGGGCCGGGCCCTCAGTCGAGATATCGGCGCAAATTCGGCATCGGGGTTGCGCGACGCTCGTCCGCGCGGGGCGTGACCATCGACGACGCGCACCAGCAGCCTCAGGGCGAGCCATACCCGCGCACGCATGAACGCAATCCGTTGCAAACAACGAGCGATCGGTGTGTGCCGGAGTGGCTGCCGAGCGGTTCATGGCTGCGCTGCGATTCACGCGATCCCCCGACACCGCACGACGCAGCTTGGAGGGAACGGGGGAAGCTACGTACCCGCATATCACGTGCAAGGGTTTGCTAACGCACCGACACCATGCTGGGACGTATGTCGAAGCGTACCACTCGCGCCCTCCGAGCCATCCTGTGGGTCGGCAGCCTGATGCTGTGCTGTTTCTCCGCGGCCATGTTGGTCGAGGCGAACAAGCCGAAGCTGGAGGGTGCCGAGCATCGTCTCGTTGGCGACCCTATCGTGACCGGGTCGGTCGCGCGGATGCGTTGGTGCGGGGCCGCCTCCTGGTGCCGTTGACCATCGATCCGCACGACGTCGCCGCTATCGGGAGCTTTGGTTAACCCTAGGCTCTCAACATACGGGCCACAGCTTGCAGGTATCGTGCGTGAACCAGGTCCGTCCGGTCACCGTGGAGGATTTCGCGGACGACTGCCCGGTGTCGCCGGGGCTCGCGACGCGCCTGAGGCGGGCTGCCCCCGAGACACTGCTCGATCTCCTCGACGGCATCCCGGAGGCGACGCGGGCGCGTCTAGCCCTGTGGCTGTATGGCCGGAGCCATACGCACGAGATCGGCGTGCGCGTCGCGGCGACATGCGAGCGAACCTGCTTGTATCGGGTCGGCGGGCCCGTCGGCGACGCTCTGGATGAACTGTCGCGTCAGCCCTATCCGGCGCCGAGCCATGGCATGCACGGTGGCGGTGGGCGACGTCAGATCAGCCTTGGCGGCGCGTATCGGACAGGGTGGGATCAGTAAGGCGCACGGGGGAGGGATGACCATCTGGACGTAGACCGAGCACGTCCATGACCCGGTCCCGGCTCCCCGCGTCGATGTGTGGCGCGCCATTCTCAAGCCCGACAATCGCCTCGGGCTCAACCCGGGCGAGCACCGCCAAGGTCTCGATCGAGTAGGCGCCGCGTATGCGGGCGGCAAGGATCTGCGCCGCTAATGCGGCATTTAGGGCGGTAGGCTGGTCGTCTCGGTCGCTCATGGGCCAGCGGTACGTGCCGGCCTAGGCCGAAGTTTCCCCCGGCGAGCCTTTTCTGGCGCACGACTACTCCATCCCGGCGGGTCGAGGGCGCGGCACGCCAAGCTCGGTCAGCCCGAGGAACAGCGCGAGCCGTGTCAGCACAGCGAGCGAAGTCACACAGCTGCTACCGTTCTCGATGGCCGTGATGACCTCGGGCGCCAGGCGTGCCAAGCAGGCCGCGTTGTCCAGGGACAGGCACAGACGGCCTCGTGCTGGGCCGGCGTGCGCCGCGAGGTTGCGCAGCACGACGTGCCGCCGCTCCTCGATCTCGTCCATGAAGGGTGCCCCGATCTCAGGAGGGCCTATCGCCCTCACGAGAGCGATACGATGAAGGCCCAAATCGTGAAACACCCAGGGTTGCACTTGTGCCCTGCACAAGTTGCAGCTGTTGCACCGCGGCACTAACGGTTGTGCAACGTAATGAGGTACAATCCTGGGTCGGGTTTAGCCGATTGGACCGGCAGCCGCGCGTTCCGCCCTCCCCCTAGTAGAAAGCTGATCCTGCGATGACCTCCACCAATGCGCCGAAGTTGGCGACCGAAGCCGACCGCGAGATCGGCAGCCGGATCGCGGCGATTCGGGCGGCACAGGGTCTGAGTCAGACCGCGCTCGGCCACGCCATTGGAGTCAGCTTCCAGCAGGTCCAGAAATACGAGAAGGGTCGCAATCGCATCGGCGCCAGCCGGCTGCAGAGGATCGCCGATCAGCTCAAGGTGCCGGTCGAGGCGTTTTTTGCCGGATCACAGGGAAACGATGACCGGGAGGCCGTTGCCCTGGCCTTCTTCAATGACCCGAAGGCGGTGGAACTCGTCGTCGCGTTCACGGGCATCGCCGACGAGACCACACGCGATAGCATCCTCTCGATCGTGAAAGCCGCCGCTACGATGCAACAAACGCGCGATGCTCACGCATAGGGCCAACCGAACAGATCGCCCATAGCCTTCCGCTGGAATAGCGTGCCGCCGTCTCTGATGCTCCTGCCGGTCGTGGATCATGTAGCAGCGTTGACGGAAGGCCGCGAGCTTGGCGATGTCGTGATCCCGATGCGCTCCTGCCAATAAGACATGGGTCCGGCGGCCCGACCAAGGATGTCGGTGCCCGACCTGATCCGGCCCCGGCGTCCCCATCCATCGCGCCGGCGGGCGGCGTCTGTTTCCCACCAGCGTCCGTCGCCGAGATGATAGGCCATCCCGCCCATACGGTCGCCCGCAGCTCTCGCAGCGGCACTGCGCGGCCGAAGCGGATCGCAATCGACAGCTCGCGCCAGTCGATCGGGTAGAAGAAGCGGTGCTCGGGCCGGATCGGCACAGTGGGCCAGTGTGCCAGCCGTGGTGAAGACAGCGTAGCGGCAGAACGCCCTTACTTACCGTTCATGGTCCGGTCGACCTTGAATTCTGGGCGTCCCTCAGCATCGCCAGTCTCGGCCCATGCGTGCCGGTGATCAACGTGTGATGGAAGGGCCGCAGAGTCGTGCGGATCGCGGTGCTGAGCCAAGCGTTCTGGCCTGATGCGCCAATCCTAGCGCCGTCGTTGCGACGGCGGCGGAGTCTGTGACCTCAAAGATGGTGGCGGCCTGAAGGTTATCGAGTGTGGCCACCTTCATCGTCCCGGCCGAGATCGCCATCGTCCTCGTCAAAGAAGTGGCGATCCATCGACACCACCGGGCGTCGATGTGTGGCAAACTCTTTAGGTCGATGTCGGCTGCTCCAAGGCTCGAACATGTTAATCAGCGATCTCCTAAAATGCTAGAAGCCGTAGGTCTGGTTTATTTTTGGTGCAGATACTGTGGGTTTAACTCACTCACCGCTCGCAGGCCCGGCCAATCCAAGATTTCAAGCTTACGAACTTGAAGCTTGATTAAGCCGGATATCCGAAAATCTTTCAGCGTCCGGTTAACATGGACGGGTGTCAGCGCTACTGCGTCGGCGAGGTCAGTCTGCCGGAGTGGCATCGGCAAGATGTAGCCGTCAGTGATCCCTACCGCCCCAAGCCGTAGGTACAGCTCGCAGAACAGATGCGCGAGGCGCCCCCGTGCGTCCCGCCGGCCAAGGCTGCTCAGCCATGCCCGTTGGATCGCGGCACTGACCTGCGCCTCGCGCCGAAACGCCGTCCCGATCGCCGGAAAGCGCTCTATCAGCCTGTGCATGTTCGCGTGCGGAACGAAGGCCACCCTCGCCTTTGTCAGTGCGGTCATGCCGAAGTCTGGATCGTTCAGGTGCAGGCTCTGCAGGTCAGGCAGGTCGCCTGGAATATGCAAGGACGAAATCTGGCGATGGCCCGCCTCGAACGATTGGTGGCGGCAAGTCCACCCGTCGAGGATGATGCAGCATTGTGTCGAGGGACCATTTTCATGAACGATGTCCTGTTGGGGACGGAACAGTCTAATGGTAATCGGCAACTTCTTGATGGCCGACTGCTCCGCCTCCGAGAACTGGTGGGCGCCTCCGAGGTTGAGGATCGCTGCGTCGAGCGGGTGTCGTGAAAACGGTGTCATCGAGCGTCGGTATGCAGTTGTCTTACGACGCCTTCCGTAGCAAATCCGCCGCTGCCGCCGTGTCGATAGTGCCGAGTTTCAACCGCACACCCATCGCCTCTCCGGGGTTGAAATGGACACTGGCTCTGGCCTCGACCTGCACTGTCTCGCCGGTTCGCGGATCACGTCCACTCCGGGCGACACGCACCGTGACCTCGAACGCACCGAAGACGTGCAGCTCGACCCGTTCCCCGCGAGCCAGGGCATACGACATGGTGGGGATGATCGTCAGGATGACCGGTCCGATCCTCTTCTCGTAAAGGTGTGGGCTCTGCTCCGCCATGCGGCTGATAAGCTCGGATCGGACTATTGCCGCTCGATGCTGCGTCGTCGTTCACCGGATCGCAACTGCGTAGCGGCATTCTCGGTGACGGGCCGCGTTGCTTATCGGCTCGCGGTGGTGAGATCGGTCGTTCAGCCGCGGCCCGATCGACTCATGGGGTGGGGCTGCGCGATCGGAAAGGTGTCAGAAATCTGAGTCCGTTGGTGGAGACGACTTTGGCGTCCGGCATAGCCTGCGACCGCTGAACACCATCGCACGGCCCGGCGATCACACCATACATTTACCACGCCGTGCTTCCGTCACCGAAAGTCACGAGGCGCGGCGAACTACGCGTCGCAGGACTACGGTCGATGTTCGGGGCACGGATGAAGCTGAGACGAGGCGTCCTCGCGCGATCTGCCGCCGTTGCGATCGGCCTCGGCATCCCCGCGTTCCTCGCACACAACCTGCTCTTGCAGCGCGGCCAGGAACTCGCCGAAGCCGAGCAGCGGGTGGCCAACACTGCCCGTGCCCTGGAGCACCATGCCGCCCGTACCATCGAAGTCACCGATGCCTACCTGCGAGCTGTAGCTGCGCTCCTCGGCCCTCGCGCGACGGATCTGCGACCCGAGTCGTTGCACTCGGCTTTGCGTGAGCATTTCTCCCGTTCGCGCGGCCTCAGCAACATCGTGGTGATCGATCGCGATGGCAAATCGATCGTCGAGGCGGCCTCGTTCCCGACCCGCCCGCTCAACGTAAGCGACCGCGACTATTTCAAGGCCCTGAGAGACCGGCCCGGCGACAGTCTGGCCATAGGCCGGCCGCTCGTCGGAAGCCTGACAGGCAAGCTCGTCTTACCGATTGCACGCCGCATCGAAGGTCCCGATGGAGCCTTCGCTGGCCTCGTCCAAGCCGTGCTCGACGCAGAGGCATTCCAAGCCGTCTACGACGCCATCGACAACGGTCCCACCGCCCTGCTCAATCTCTGGCGCACGGACGGCACTCTACTCGTGCGTTCCCCGCACGTGCCGGACCTGATAGGGCGGAATTTCGCCTCCTCTGAAAACTACCAGCGCTTCGCCCTCAAAAGGGACAGTAAGCCGTTTTGGTCACCCGGAGCGACGGACGGCGTCGAGCGCGTCATCGCATTCGGCTTTCTCGACGGCTACCCGCTCTACGTCGGCGCCTCACTGGCGCGGGACGCGGTGCTGGCTCCCTGGCGCCAGTCCGCGCTTACCCAAGGAGCACTCGGCGGTGGTTTGACTCTCGTACTCGTCGTCGCCCTACTCCTCCTCGGGCGCGAGATCGATCGGCGCGAAGCGACCGATATGCTCATCCGCGCGAGCGAAGTACGTCACCGGCTGCTCGCCGAAAACGCCACCGACATCATCATCTGGTGCGATCTCGATACGACCCGGCGGTACGTTTCTCCCGCCGTTACGGCAGTGCTTGGCTACGCCCCCGATCAATTGATCGGTTCCAGGCCGCTCGACTTTGTCCATCCCGACGACGCCGCAGGCTACGCTTTCACCCTTGCCGACCTGACTGCAGGGCGCGTCGAGCGCACGAGGACCTGTCAGCGTTACCGGCATGTGGACGGGACTTGGATCTGGCTGGAGATCTCCTTCAGCCTCACCCACGACGCGGTCACAGGCCGTGCGGACGGGTACGTCGCGACGCTGCGTGACATCACCCAGCGCAAGGCCATGGAGGATGCGCTTCGCGAGAGCGACGCGCGTTACCGCTCCGTGGCAGAGGCGCAGTTGCAGGAGGCGCGTGCCCTCGCAGATTTCACCACCGCTACGAGTGCAGCCATCCTGGCCCAGCTTGCCGAGGGCGTCATCGTCACGGACGCAGCCGGGAGGATCACGCTGGTCAACAAGGCGGCAGCCGATATCCATGGCGTGGCTCGGCTCGACGTGGAGCCGGATGCCTACAGCGACACCTATCATCTGTTCACCGAGGATGGCCGTCCTCACCCGCCTTGCGACCTGCCGCTTGCGCGCGCGGTAGGCGGGCAGATCGTGCGGGACGCGCGCTGGCGGGTCCGGCGGACGGATGGCACCGAGGTCGTCGCCATCGGCAACGCCCAGCCGCTCCTCGGGCACGACGGCGCACAGATCGGCGCCGTGCTCACGGTACGCGACGACACGGCGCGCGATGCGGCTGAGATGGCCCTGCGCGACCTGAACGCGACACTGGCCCAGCGCGTGGCCGAGCGGACGCATGAGGCGGAGACGGCCCGAGTCCTGGCCGAGGCCGCGAGCCACGCCAAGTCCGAGTTCCTGGCCTCGATGAGCCACGAGATCCGGACCCCCCTCAACGGGGTGATCGGTTACGCGGATCTGCTGTGCGAGGAACCGAACCTCGGTTTGCGCGCACGTCAGCACGCCGAACGCATCCGCACGGCCGGCGCGGCACTCCTGACCGTGGTCAACGACGTGCTCGACTTCTCGAAGCTGGAGGCCGGACAGGTCGAGATCGTACCGCAGCCGTTGGCGCCCGTCGCGCTGATCGACAACACGGTGTCGATCGTTCGCGGCTCGGCCGAGGCGAAGGGACTGACGCTGGCCGTCAGCTTCGACCCCACTGTGCCCGCTTGGCTGCTCGGTGACGAGGACCGGCTGCGGCAGGTGCTTCTGAATCTGCTCAACAACGCCGTGAAGTTCACCGCGCGGGGTCGGATCGATCTGAACGTGGCCGTGGATGCCATGTCCGAGGACGCCGTCCGTATGCGCTGCTCGATCCGGGACACCGGCATCGGCATACCGGCGGACAAGCGCAACCGCCTGTTTCAGCGCTTCAGCCAAGTCGATGGCTCGATCGGACGCGACTACGGCGGGAGTGGGTTGGGGCTGGCGATCTCGAAGGCACTCGTCGAACGTATGGGCGGTGCGATCGGCGTCGAGAGCGAGGTTGGCCGCGGCTCGACCTTCTGGTTCGCGATCGATCTACCTATGGCATCGGAGCCGACTATCGCGGAGCAGCCCCCCTCGATTGCGGGCAACCGCTTGGGCAGGCGTCTGCTTCTGGCCGAGGACGTGCCGCTCAACCAGGATCTCGCCCGAGCGATCCTGGAACGCGCCGGGCACCGCGTCGACGTGGTCGCTGACGGCGCCTCAGCGGTCGCGGCGGTGCAAGCGAATGCCTACGATCTGGTGCTTATGGACGTGCAGATGCCCGGCATGGACGGCATGAGTGCGACGCGGCGCATTCGCGCCCTGAATGGCGTTGTCGCCCGCGTGCCGATCGTGGCCATGACAGCCAATGTCCTGCCGGAGCAAGTGGCAGAGTTCCGCGCCGCGGGGATGGATGACCATGTCGGCAAACCATTTCGGCAGGAAGCGCTGCTGTCGACGATCGACCGTTGGGTTCCGGGCGGGACTGGGAAAACGCCGACTCCCGGCATCGACCATTCGGTCTACGACGGTATGCAGACCATGGTGGGCCACGAGCGCATGGTCGACCTGCTGGCGATGCTGGCTGACGAACTCACGAGCCGGTTCGGACCCTCATCGCTGACACATGATCGCGATCAAGTTGCTGGAGACGCGCATGCCATGATCTCCGCAGCGAGCATGATCGGTTTTGCGTCGCTGGCAGCTCTCTGCCGCGACGTCGAAATGGTGTGCCGCTCGGCCGACGATTACCAGCCGCTCTTCGAAGTCCTGCGGGCCCGTTCGTCCGAAACGATCGCCGAGATCGCAGCGCTGCGCGCGGCCTGAAAATACTCCATGGCAGCATCGTCATCGTGTCGGCGACGGGTTCTGATCGGGGCGCGGTCAGAGCCACTGATGGCGACCATAAGAATCTGCAACGCGCGATGGGGCGGGGTTCTGTACAGGTCTGCCCGTTTGCGGCTGGTGACCCCACGGGAATGGGAAAACGAAGTCCGGGATGCGCACGCCGCGCTACACCAGCCGGGTCGGTGGTCCCCTATGGTCTACGCCTGACATCTGCACCGAAGGCGACCTCTATGGCAGCCCTGATACGCATACCTGTACGTCACGGTGCCGTCGGATGCGTCGCCATGACAACGGCCGCGACCGCGTTTCGGAACGTCTTTTCCTGCGGTCCGGCGCGGTTAGCGACCTCCGTGGGGTCGATCTTGGCGGCCACGAGCGCGGACACGTCGAGACTGTAGCCACTGGCGAACCGATAGGGGCCGGCCGTCGGGTCAATCATGTAGGCGTCGATCGCCGCGACGATCTCCTGGCTGCTGATGCGGCCGGACCTGCGCAGGTCGGCGACGGTCGGTAGTGCGGCAGTCATAGGCGCGCTGATCATTCCCTGACGTGGACTGAACCGTGCCGTCCCGCCGACATGCCATGTTGGGCGGGCGCGCGCTCTGCGCGAGTCGCCGGCACCACCAGGAGACCATGCCGCCGCAAGCCGACCCCTGAAAAGCCAATGGGCTTCCATCTCCAAACGAGGAGTCCATCGGAATTCTAAGTCGCCTATGGGCCGGTTTTTCAAGCCGCACAAGCCATGAGGCACCTCCCTGGCGTCGAGTCGGAACCTGTTTCCGTCAACGGGAAGGCTTTGCCTGGACCCTAGCCGCGGCCCGTGAGGGACCGGGTTCGATGAACTATGCCGACGAGATCCGCCGACAGGCGGAGGGGGCCGCGCGCGCCGCGTTGCCCGCCGTCACGGCTGCGCTTTGGCGCGCCTACAGCGATGGGAAGGTCACGGAGGCCGAGGCCGAGGCGCTGTCCGAGCTGATCGAGGCGAGAACCGTTTCGGCCCCTCGGCGGGGCGATAACCTGAGCGCCACTCAGGTTTTGCGCTCCCCCAATCTGGGGACCGCCCATGCCGAGGATCCCGGCATCGCCCAGGATCGTGTAGGATCGCCCAGGAGGGCCGTCGGCTCGCGCCCGCGGACGGATGCCTCGATGGAGCGCCGTCGCCGTTGGGCCGCCTCGGGGCGGCTTCCACCGGGGCTAGCGGCCCGGTTCACGCTGGCCGAGCAGGCGGTCCTCGCCCTCGTGGCGGCCGAGGTCGCGCGCCGGAAGGACTGCCGGCTGGCCGTGGGCCATCTCGCCGCCATCGTGGGCGTAGCCGAGACCACCGTGCGCAACGCTATCCGGGAGGCCAAGAAGCTCGGACTGCTCACGGTCGAGGAGCGCCAGATAACGGGCTTCCGCAACGACACCAACATCGTGCGGATCGTCTCACCCGAATGGCTAGCCTGGCTCCGGCTGGCTCGGAAGGGGAATGCCGCCTGGCCTACCCCTGTCCGAAGGGAGGGCCGTCATGACCCTGCCTGGGAGGGGATAGGGTGCAAATCCGCGAAGCGCACGCCTACTGAGGTTCCAGATCTGGGGAAAACGAGACCAGCGGAGCCGGAAAAGGGCTGCCGACAAGCGGCGGTTGACCTCGACCGATCAGGCCGGACGAGAATTCGCGCGGGCGGTGGGACGGGCCGAGCCATGCGGTGAGGGTCTGCGGGCGGACGGTATTACGAACAAATCGAATGCGCCGTTTTAGAGTGGGCGCTCTGGCACACCTGAGTCTTCAGGTTGCGCGAATGCACTTTTAACGGTCTTCGGCTGCTTGTAATTCGACTTTGCCGCAGACTTGAACTGTTCCTGGGTCAGCCCAGTTTCTAACAGATGTTAAATCGCGGTTCGGCCATAGTCGGCGACCTGGAGCCCATCGGCGTCGCCCGGCACCTCAGGGTCGTCAGGCGCGGTGACCCGCTGTCAGCCTACGCTACGATCTCAATTTCCTGCTTATCTACTCTCGCATTGCTCGCAACAGGCGCAGCGTGGCTTGCCCCTCCCAACGGTTGGATGCCCCCGACCTCTACGCACCACACGCCACCTGCTATGCCTGTCGAAGCTCCCGTCATCTTTCCGTCCTGGGTAGAGGTCCCGCACCTGACTGGGCCGCTATCGACGCGAGAGGATCCGGATGCCTCACCACCTGCGGACGGACCGCGCACCTTCCTGGATCCAGGCCCGGCGGACATGGGGGAGCAGCCAGTATTCCTGCCGCCTCGCGCCAACCCGCGTCTGCCATTGATCGGCCGCGCTCCCCTTGATGCGGCTCATCTGACGTACGAACGGTCTCCCGTCTGGAATGAGCCCACCGACCGCCGCGATGTCGGAACATCGGTCCCGCCGTCTGTGGTCGCGACGCTCGAACTGGATGTGCCGCGACAATCGGAGGATCGAGCCGAGCCGGGACTGACGCATACCCTGCCGACGGGTCCGACCCCTGCGCCGATCCTGTCGCCTCGTGCGATGCAGACACAGGCCCCGACCGAGGTCCTCGTTAATCCCGCACCGACGATCACCACTTCGCGCCCACCCGAACGCGTGGCGGGGCTCAACCCAGATCCTAAGCAGCAGGTGGCGGATCGAACGAGCCCGATCACGCCGCCTGACGTCCGGGCGGTGACCTTGCCAATCCTGAAGCCTGACCCCGCAGGGCACGCTCGATCGCTGCGTCAGCCAAGGGTAGTGGCGACGGCGTCTCAGGTGCGGGTGCCCTACCGCGACGCCGAGCAGACGGCGAGCATCATTGGCTTGCCGAGATCGGCTCGGGTACGGGTCGATGCCGGCAAGATCGCGCACGCCTCCCTGCACCGAGCACGAGCCGAGCGCTCGGCCGGCCCGTCACCTACTTCTGCGCCGTCCGCACCCTGGACGCTGCCACCAGCCCTTGCGCCGACGGATTAGTGCGATGCCGCGGCCCCTCGTTCACCCCCGCGAAGAAGGAGATCCGTGATGTTCGTTCGTTCGATCTGCTGCGCTACCCTCATCTCTGCCCTGGCTGGCCCAGCGTTGGCACAGGATGCGCCTACGGCGCCGGACACCTCAGCGGCCACGTGGCAGATGCCCTGGCAGATCGCGCCGATCGGACCTGCATCGGCCGCAGCCGGAGAGCAGACCATCCTGTCGATGGTACCCGGCACCGGCCTGGTGAAGGGCACTTCCGCCGCCCTGCAGACCATAGGTCAGCCCCTGCCCGAGGTGCCGGGCCGCAACCGAACCGTGGAGACCTGTCGAGCCACCGTCATGAGCGAGGCCGGCAAGGCCGGCATGAAGCAGGTCGAGGCGGTCTCAGCTGGCCCGGATAAGACCGACAAGAAGGGCGACTACTTCGCACCGGTGCGGTTCCGCATCACCTACGAGCGGCCGATGATGTACGAGGTACGCGAGGCGGCGATGATCTGCGTCGTGAACCGGAAGGGTGCCATCGTCGACGCCTATATGCCGGCCGACGAGTCGGTCGTGACGCAGTGGACGGCCCTCAGCCGCCGATGAGCTGACCGCGACAGTTCCTCCCGCGGCTGCTACAGCCCTGCCTCTTCCCGCCGGCGCGCCTCCAGGCGTTCGCGACACCGCAAGGCGGCGGCGGACAAGCATGTGACGACAGGCGAGCGTAGGCCAGTTCCCTACGCCCCGCCCGTGAAGCCTCGGCCGGGCTGTCACGTGAGGGTCGGTGCGGCGCGGCGGGACTGGAGACCGCGGAGCGCCGGCCCATGGCCTTTATTATGAGCGTTATGATCCCCTGAACGAGAGAGCCGGAAAGACCCTCCGGCTCGGTCGAAAATCAGCGGTTGCCGGGAGTTCCGCTCGTTCCGCCAAGCTTGGATCCTGATCCCGCGTCGTTCGCCCCAGTGCTGTTCGTGGTGCCGGAACGGCTCATTCCGCCTGTCGAAGGACCACTCCCCGCCGCACCAGGCGACGAGCCCGAACCTGCATCGTTGGCGCCCGTGCTGTTCGCGGTCCCGGAGCGGCTCGAACCACCTTCCGCAGCGAAGGCTGGGCCGGCAAGGATGAGGATGGTGGCGATAGTCAGTGCTGTTCTCATCGGCGTATCTCCCTATTGACCGCCGGTCAGATGCAGAAGCCAACCCTGCGGCAACAAGGCAATCGCGCTTCCGTGAGCCCGTTCCTCATCTACGGATCTCATATGGACCTATCCGACCTTAAATTCTGGGCCTTCCTTGCGGTCGCGACCCCCGGTCTGGTCCTGCCGGTTGCGATCACATGGTGGAAGGGCCGCGCCCTCGCACCGGTTGCTCTACTCAGCCTCGTGTTCTGGCCCGGCGCACTGATCCTGTCGCTGCGTCTGCGACGACGGCAGAACCTGCAGACTCAGCCGAGCAGCCAGATCAGCGTTATGGCCCCGGTCATGAACAAGGCGGAAGACCCAAGCACCGCGCTACCCTCGCGGTTCTGTCGGAAAAAGGAGCGGGCTGCAGCGAGCATCGCGAGGACCGGAGGCGGGGTTCGATCCGATCGTTGTGGCGGCTGAACTGTGCCGCTTCGAAGGCTGAGAAGAGCCAGCAGGGCAAGAAATCGCCGCTGTCTCCGGGCCGTCACACCTGACAGTACTGCGTGAAGCTAAGGCTATTTGCCGCGAGAGTCTGGATCGCTGACGGCACCCGCGGCAGCGGCAGAGAGGGCCGCGCTGATCACGAACAAGAGGCCGGTCGAGATCATGGATCAGGTTCCTTTTGATCAGGTGAACCAGCATCCGCATTCGTTAATGGCGCATTAACCGGTCTCAAATCGGGGCAAAGTGAGGCGACCAATGCAATCTAGGTATACGCCTAAGCTTTGTCCCAGGCGACCTACGTAGCCGCGCCATCAACAGCAACAAGCCGGGTTGTCCTAGGCATAGGGACCGCCGAACAGATCGCCCATCGCCTTCCGCCGGAACAGCGTGCGCCTACGCCGCCTCTGATGCTCCGGTTGGTCGTGGATCATGTGGCAGCGCTGGCAGAAGGCCGCGAGGTTGGCGTCCGCGTTGTTGGCCGTGTCGTGATCCCGATGGGCGGCGGCCAGGACGACATGGGTTCGGCGAGCGCGGCCGAGGATGTCGGTGCCCGGCCTGATCCGGATCCGGCGCCCCCAGCCGTCGCGCCAGCGCCTTGCCTCGGCGTCCCACCAGCGGCCATCGCCGAGGTGGTAGACCATTCGCCCGTGTGGTCGCCCGCAGCTCTCGCAGCGCCCCTGCGCCCGGCCAAAGCGGATCGCCATCGACAGCTCGCGCCAGTCGATCGGGTAGAAGAAGCGATGCTCGGGCCGGATCGGCATGACGGCGGCACGGTGCCACCAGGAGTGAAGGAAGCGTAGCCGTAGGGCGCCTTCACGGGTCGCCCAGGGCCAGCGGCATGTCACCGACGCGTCCCCTGTTACCGTCGGAAGCTTAGCTGTGGCTAACGCTTCAATGCGCGTTCGCCTATGCAACGCCCCTGGGCAGGCAAGGGGAAGAAGCGTGACGGGGATGCCGGCAAAGAGGACCAGCCCACTGGCACGGCTTCGGGTTGGCCGGATCAAGCCACCTGCCGTCCAGCCTCGCATTCCACCCCTTGATCCACTGCCCCAGCGCGCCCTTACGGCATC
>NZ_FOTK01000068.1 GCF_900114535.1 Methylobacterium pseudosasicola
AAAAGGGGGCCTGCCACCGGTCCGAACCCGACGGACCGCGGCAAGCCGGGCACGAAACGCCACCTCGTCACCGACGCGCGCGGCACCCCGCTCGGCTTCCGCCTAAGCGGGGCCAACCGGCACGACAGCGTCATGATGGCGGCTACCCTCGATGCCATCCCGCCTCTGCGGAGTGGTCGACGAGGACGATCGCGGCGCCGTCCAGACAAGGTGCACGCCGACAAAGCCTACGATGCCAGACCACGTCGGCACGAATGCCGGGCGCGCGGGATCGTGCCACGCATCGCTCGGCGTGGTGTCGAGAGCAGCGACAAGCTCGGTCGCCACCGTTGGGTGGTCGAGCGTACCCACGCCTGGTTCAACCACTTCCGCCGCCTGCCCGTCCGCTCCGAGCGACGCGCCGACATCTACGAGGCCTTCACAAGCCTCGCAGCAAGCCTCATCACCCTCAACCAGATCAAACGGTTCTGTTAGGCGCTCTTAGCGCCAAAAACTCGCCTGCTCCTCGACGAGTGGGCCGATCCGGTTCGTTAAAGAGCACCTATGGCGACGAACAGCTCGCCGCCACGATCCTTCAGGGGTGGTCATGCTATGCGCCTGAGCAACCCGCTCATCGTCGCGATGGATTGGTGGCACATGATACGGGTCCGCCGTGCCACCCACGACATGCGCAGGGCGAACTACTACGCCACCCAGAGCCCGCGGACCCTCCTCGCAGTTGGTCGCGGACCGATCCCGCTCACCTCAGCGGCATGCCGGCGATCCCGGTGTTGTGTCGCTTGGGCGGGCACACAACGCCTACCCATCGGATGCAGCGGACAAGTCGGCCGTTGCATCCACGCCCGCTCCGTCAGTGATGTGAGGGGCACCTCGGGGCGGACGTGGACGGTCGAATGTGAGGTCGACGTCTCGCCACTACCGCGGTGCGGCAAAGCTTGTCTATCACCTATGTGGAAATTCTCACGAACGCCGCTCGCGCATCCCGTGCGGGGAGGGCAGTAGACCGACTCTGCCGCCTTACCATGGATATGAACGTGGGTAGCTACCTAGAGAATGGAGATAAATCACAGTAGTATCCATCCATCGGGCGGACAAATCCGCCGCCCCGAGCGAGGCGCTCAAGGCCGCGTCGACGACAAAGCTGGCCATGACCACGGGGATGCCGACGGTCTCGGGGGCGGCCTTCAGGGCGGCCAGCACGGACCAGCCGTCCCCGTACATCTCGGGCATCACCACGTCGAGCAGGATCGCCCTGGGACTCGGCGCACGCGTCATTCCCAAGCCGCCCCCCTCCCCCCGTCACCCGCCGCCCGTACGGCGAAGCGTTGTCGTTCGAGGAAGCGAATCATCAGCTCGCGCTTGTCGGCCTCGTTATCGATAACGAGCACGAGGTCTTCGGTGCTCGACAGGTTTTCAGGAACCGCCGCCGGGACATCCTCAGCGATCCGTTCGGGGGCGTCAGCGCGTACCCGCAGGGTGAAGGCTGTGCCCGAGCCCTCGACGCCCTCGACGGTGATGTCGCCGCCGAGCAGGTGGGCGAAGGCCCGGCTCAGCGCCAGCCCGAGGCCGGTCCCTCCGAACCTGCGCGCGGTAGTCTCGTCGGCCTATGTGAACCGCTCGAACAGCCGCCCGACCTGTTCCGGGGTCATGCCGATGCCGGCGTCCTCCACGGCGAACCGGAGCCCTCGTCCTTCTCGCGTACGACCCGCAGGGTGATGGTGCCGGACTTGGTGAACTTGGCTGCGTTGGAGCGCAGGTCGAACAGGCACTGGCGCAGCTTCGCCGCATCCGTGCGGGTCTGGCCGACATTCCCCGCGACGTCCAGCGCCAGCACGTTGCCCCTTTTCCCCACCGGTGGCTCGACAATGCCCGCGGCGTCGGTCGCGAAGACGGCGACGTCGATGTCCTCCCGGTAGAGTTCCATCTTCTCGGCCTCGACCTTGGACATGTCGGGCAGGTCGCTGATCAGCCCGAGCAGGTGCTGCGCGTTCGACGTGATCTTGCAGCGGTCCTTCAGCAGGATTTCCTGACCGAGCTCCTCCGCTTCCTCCTCAAGCACCTCGGAGTAGCCGACGACGGCGGACGGGGGCGTCCGATGATCGTGGCTCATGTCGGCGAGGAAGCGGCTCTTGGCGCGGCTGTGCTCCTTCGCGGCTTCCTTGGCGGCCTCGGTGCGGATGTTGGCCTCGGTGAGTTCCGCTTGCTGCCGACGAGGACCCGGTTCGCGGCGTCGAGGCTTTCGAGCGTCGCCTCGTTTCGCACGACAGACCGACGCAGGGCGTCGCAGATCCAGATCATGACCGCGCCGACCGCCGCGTACTGGCACAGCAGGGACAGGTCGACGCCGCTCAGGCTCCCATCCCGCGGTTGGAACCACGTCGCGATCCCGGTCGAGAGTGCGAGGGTCAGCAGACCGGCACCGCGGCCAAAGGGGAGGCTCACGGCCAACAGAACGGGGATATAAAGGAGGAAGGAAGCGACATAGGCGGGCGCCAGGAAGCGCACACATGTCATTATGGCGATGAGCAGTAGCGGCAGGCCGTAGCAAACACCCGAAGATTGTCTTTGACGGGCGAGGCCGACCACCAGGGTTTACAGGCTGCTCATCGCGCACCAGTGTCACGATGGCCGCGGTTTGCAAAGCATCGTGGACAGGATCCTGCCCTTGGCGGCATGCGCGGATGCGTCCCTTGTCGATGCGCATCGCCTGCGCCAGCGCTTGGACAGGTCCAATGTTCCTGGGATCAACACGAAGCTCCCGGTGCGAGGCTGATCCTTCACCGAGGTTGAACATCGGCCGACATCGTCGGGGATCGTTCCCCATCGCAAATAGATATGATTGGACGGTCGACCTCGGTGCCGAATGGTCACTCCTCGGCGCCGTGGGTACGGCGGGTTCCGACGACTGGCGGCGCTGCCGTACCCGGTCGGACGTCGGTCGAGCACCGGTCAATCGGCCGGGTCGGAGGTGCCACCCCGGCGGGGCGATCCGGTCGGAATCGGTTCTCAGCCGCCCAGGTGACCGCGTCCTCTTGGCCCGCGTCATGGATTGTCGGTGTCCCGCATCGTCCGAGGATGGTACGGCGCTCCTCGCTCCGGAGCCCAAGGGTCAGACACCGTGCCGGCTAAACCGAGCGTCGGAACAGGGTGCCGGGCATGGAACACAGCGTGGCGACGGCCGTCCTCGCCATCGTCGGCGGCGGCATGGCCGCCCAGGTGCTCGCGGCGCGGCTGCGCATCCCGGCCATCGTCCTTCTGCTCGCCCTCGGCTTCCTCGTCGGGCCGGTGCTCGGCCTGCTGCACCCCTCGCGGGACTTCGGGCCGAACCTGCGGCCGCTGATCGGCCTGGCGGTGGCCATCGTGGTGTTCGAAGGCGGCCTCGCCCTCGATTTCCGCGAACTCAGGGCCTCGGGCGAGGGGGTGCTTCGGCTAACCGCGTTCGCGCTGCCCATCAACTTCGTCCTCGGTACGCTCGCCGCCCACCTGATCGGCGGGATGATGTGGGGGGCCGCCTCGGTGTTCGGCGCCATCCTCGTCGTCACCGGCCCGACCGTGATCCTGCCCCTCCTCAGGCACGCCCGCCTCGCCCGACGCTCGGCCGCCTTCCTGAAATGGGAGGCCATCGTCAACGACCCCATCGGGGCCATCCTCACCGCGGTCGTCATCGAGATCCTGGTCGGCGTACCCCACCGGGACGGGGAGGCCCCGGCCGCCGCCCTGGCGCTCCACCTGGCCGAGGGGGTGACGGCGGCGGCGGCGCTCGGCGTCGGCTCCGCCTTGCTCGCGGCCTGGGCGTTCCGGCGCGACCTCGTCCCGGAACTCTTGAAGACGCCGGTGTTGCTGGCCCTCGCCCTCGTGGCCTACGTCGTGCCGAACCTGCTGATGCACGAGGCCGGGCTGATCGGCTCCACCGTGTTCGGCGTCGCCCTCGCCAATCGGCACGTGCCGGGCCTGGGGGAGTTGCGGCGGTTCAAGGAGGCGCTCGTCGTCCTGCTGGTGTCGTGCCTGTTCGTCGTGCTGACGGCCGATCTCGACCTCGGTGTCCTCGGCAAGCTCTCCCTGCCCATCATCGGCCTGACCGCCGCGATCCTGTTCGCGGTCCGCCCGGCGGCGATCTGGCTCGCGACGCTCGGCAGCGACCTGTCGCGCCGCGAGCGACTGTTCGTCGGCTGGATCGGCCCGCGCGGGATCGTCGCGGCCGCCGTCGCTGGTCTCGCCGGGCCCCGCCTGAGCGAGGCGGGCTACCCCGGCGGGGACCTGATCCAGCCGACGGTGTTCGCCGTCATCGTCGCGACCGTGCTAGGCCACGGGTTCTCGCTGGCCCCGCTGGCCCGCCGGCTGGGCCTCTCGGCCTCGGCGGACCGGGAGCGAGTAGCCGTGGTCGGTGCATCGCCTTGGGCGAGCGACATGGTTGTCGCGTTGCACGGAGCCGGTGTCCCGATCGTGTTGATCGACACCTATCCCGGCGCGTTGCAGGCTGCGCGGGACGCGGGGGTGCCGACCCTCCAGGCGGAGCTTCTATCCCGCCACGCCGATGAGGGCTTGGCGGACCATCCCCCGGACCACCTGCTCGCGGTGACCCGGGACGAGCTCTACAACGCCCTCGTATGCACGCGGCTGGCCCCGGAGATCGGGCGGGAGCGCGTTTACCAGCTCGCACCTTCGGCCGGCCACCTGCTTCACGAGGACACCGGCGTCAGCCGGGATGCCCGTGGCAAGGTGCTCGGCGATGCCACGACCAGCTTCGACGCCCTGGCGGGGCGGCATGAGGCCGGATGGCGGTTCGTGGTCACTGACGTCGGAACAGAGCGGCATCCTCGCGACATGGCGCTCCTGACCGTCAGTGCGGATGGCGGTCTCGATTTCGTCTCATCCGACCATGAACCCGGTGAACCGGTACAGGGAGACCGCTTCCTCGTCCTGCGTGAATCGAATCACGGAATGGTGGGAGGCGCCGACCTGATCGCCAGCGGGCGCACGTGACGCCACATCTCGTATGACGACGAGGGACGCGGTGGTTCCAACAAGGCACCGGATCACCGCGGGTTGCCCACGTAGCGACCGGTGCTGCCCTGGCTATATCGCATAACGGCCAACGCTACTTGCTCCGCGTCATGCTTACGGCAGGGTCACGGGAACCGGTCGGGTAGATCAAGCTGGTCATGATATCTCGGAAGCGCGCCACGTCGTGACGCTCAGTTTCGGGTTCAAAGACTTGGACGAGGCGTTCCAAATCAAGATGGCTTAGATTTAAATAACGGCCGGCGCCGGATTTTCAGCCCAGAAGGAGGCGGCCGGTTCGAGCGGGATCCAGGTGAAGATCTGGTAGGACAAAACGACCACCTTGTGGGCGTACAGGCCCACCCGGATGCTCTGCCAGCCCAGATCAGCGCAGCCTGTCCGCATGATCCGAAAGACGGGGACGGAGCCCTTGGGCTTGTCGTAGACCTGGAAAAAGACGGCGGGTGGGCCGGCGACGAAATCGAGCGTCATGTTCTTGTGGGCCATGTACTGGCGCAGGTCCCGAACTCGACCGGCACGTCCGCGACCTGGAGCAACTCCGGCGCCTAGGCGCTGATCGGGCCGTCCATCGTGGCCAACTGCTTGACCCGCGCGATCCGTTCTTTGACCCGGTACGGCATCGTGGCGGAGCGACCCGTACTCGGGCCGCCGGGGCGCGCGGAAGGAGAGGTCCGCGAACATGAACTCGACGGGGCGCGAACTGCGTGATGATCGCCCCGCGGAGCAGGTGCACCGTTCAGGGAATCGTTTCTTCGGAATCACCCGCGTCGATCACCACGGCTTGGATCTCGTCCATGACGCGGACGCCTACCGCGCGAAGAACCCGAAGGCGGGTGCCCTCGGGTCGTCGAAGCATATTCTGACGACGCGCTCGCCGATCGAGCAGACCTTGCGCAGGTGCGCCGTGTGGCCCTCGTCGGCCCGACGCGCCTTGCGCACTTCGGCGAACCACCCGTCGTCGAGGGTCGCCTCGACCATTCCCGCCCGCTCCAGGTCGTTCGCCGGGGCGATCCAGGAAGTCGGGGGCATCGAGGCGTACATCAGCTCCGTAAGTGGAGCGGCGCCGCAACGTCACCTCCGACGATCAGGAGTCCCGGTTCGGTCAGCAGGCGGAAGTGTGCGCGGTAGAGTGTTTGCAGGAGGTGCGGTCCCGATTCCGTCAGCGCGTCCAGAGCGCCCGCGATCTCCAACCGTGCGCTCGTCGGCAGATCGGCGACGCCCAACTCCGCCACGGCGCGCGAGAAGGCGTCAGCCATGCGCGGGTTGGTCTCGCCCAACGTCCGGCCGATCGCCGCCTAGGCGGAGAGTTGGTATACCTCGTCGGCCACCAGCCGTTCGCTGGTGCCGCCCTCCAGCCGGTCGATGCGCTCACCGAGACCGGCGAGCAGGCGGTCCGTCAAGCGCACGTTCGCGAATTGGATCGCGGTTTGCCCCAGGTCGAACACCAGCGCCGCCCAGGGATGCTGCTGATCGCGGCCTTGGCACTGATCACACCGACCTTCTGAAGCACCTGCGCGCCCGCGCCCGTCGGGGTAGGGGTATCCTCGTGCGGGACGATGCCCTCGCTCATCTAATTGGCCTCACCAACAAGATCAGAGGAGAATGCCAGTTCAACCCGGAAGGCATTTGGCGAAGTTACCCGGGATTTCTCCCCACTGGCCGAGAATGGTTGCCCCCGCTGGTTCATCGGTCCCATCGTCGCCCTTCAAGGCCGCCGCCCCCGGAACCCGGTTGGCGAAGTTCTCAGCCTTCTTCAAGTTGCGCGACGTAATCCTCCGGGGTTCACGCGCACGCCTTACCGTTCGGCAGCACCACTTCGTTATAAGTGGTCTTGTAGGTTTGGCCGCCCCGTACCGGCCAGGGCACGCTTGCCTTGAATGTGAACTGGTTGCTCGCCCCACCGACCAGCCGCATCACGTTGCTGCCGAACATCGCAGGGTACGGGACGCCCACCTCGGCCAGCACGTAGCGCATCCCCGCCAACTGGAAGCCCTCCGGCACCTTCAGGTCGGTCGCCGTCCCGACTGCCCGCGCCGTACCGTTATCCGTGGCGTAGCTCGAACACACCCGTGGCTGCTGACCGGCGCCATCGATGGTCACACCGAGCACGCTGACCACGATCCTGGCTGCACTGTTGGGGTACGGCGTAAGCACGAGTTTGGCCGACGCCAGGATGTCGGTCATCGTCGCCGACGCCATCGTGGCCTGGGTGTCCCCCTGCGCGGTGAGATCCGCCACCGCACGCGCCAGCAGGGTGACCTTGCGGTAGTGGTCGATCGCCCGTCCGAACTCCGTCACACCGAACAGCAACGCAAGCATGACCGGCAGGATCAACGCGAACTCGATCGCCGACACGCCGCGATCATCATCTCGGAAGCCTGCGACCGCCCGATCGTGCCGGATCATCCCACGCATCGATTGCCTCCCATCCAGTTCAGCAACCCTGCCCCGACGATGTGTCGTAGGGCTCGGTTCGAAACACTGCCGTGGATTGCAGCAGCCGCGCGCCATCGCTGAAGCCGGGTAGCCCCGCGTAGAGAAAGCTGAACGCGACGCGGTACTTGACCGCTGCGGTGAAGACCACGATCGCTCCCGGCTGCGCGCAGGCGTAGTTCGTGCCGAAGCCTTTGGTCCAGTCGCCGGTTTTCGTGTCCAGCGGCGTCGGCACGGTGCCGTTGGCGAAGGAGTTGCTCAAGGCGACGCTGAGCTTCAGCGTATTGCAGTCGAACACGGTGGCGACACGCGACGTGCTGGTGCCGCACATGGCGGTTTTGATCTTGGAAAGCAGGGTGCTGGCGTCGGTCTGTCCGGTGTTCGCCGTCTGGAACTGGCCCGTATAGATTGTTCGACCGGCGCGCTGGAGTGCATCGTCCAGATTGCACGTCGCCCAGACCATCAGGGTCGTCTGAAGGATCACCGCAAGCAGGGATAGGAACGGCAACGCCACCAGCGCGAATTCGACCGCGGTTGCACCATCCTCCGTCTGGGAGAACCGGGAGATGGCTGAATTCTTGATCGACGAAAGTGGGCGATCAGCAATATTTGAATGACAATACATGCGAAGCGCTCGGGATAAGTTGCATGTTGCAACGTTGTGCATCATTCCGATAGGCTATTCAACGATCCGAAGCTTCTTATCGGAAACTTTTACGAGCGTTGGACACGAGACGATGACGCGAATATCATCATAATCGCGGTCACTGCCAGCGTTTGGCGGCCGATCCTCCCATCCGTAGTACATATACTTGCCGTCGCTACAACTCGTCGCCGCGGTGGCGGGATTGTGTGTCGTGTGGCTATTGGGCAGGATGCCGCCGCTCGACTTGCTCTTGCACTGGCTGAGATTGTCGCAGACGATCGTCTCTAAGATAGGATTGGCATTCATGTCGAGCGAAGTCAGACTGCCGCTTGCATAGACGCGATAGCCTTTCATACTCATCGACTGGATACGCAGGCCGGTGTCGATGGTGGTGTCGGTGTAATATTGATAGATCTCCTGGTTCTTGTCGTCCCAGGCCGAGCGCGTGTCGCGTGCATTGCGGACGTTGCGAAGCATGTAACTCGGGGCCTCGTTGGCTCCGCAGACCGGCATGGTATTCTTTGAGTAGTCGGTCGGCGGGCTGCCGTTGTCAGCGACGGCGACCATGCCCCGGCGCCCCTTGTCAGCCTCGGCCTGCCTCTTCGGATCGGACGAGTAGCAGTACATGTAGATCCGGTTGTAATCGGCGGCCTCAGGCGAAAGCTGGCTGACCGTTGGCGGGGCGGTCTGGTAGACCGGCGCGACACGATTGACGGTGGTCGCGGTGCTGACCGTGATCTGCCGGGGCATGCCGGGCAGAAGGTGAAGCAGGCTGGTCTTCAGAGTGGTCGAAATTGTCACTCGATAGTTCGAGCCATCGATCCACGTGCCGTTGACCTGGAAGCCGCTGGACGTGTTGACCGCGCCGAGTCGAGACGTGAGTTGAGCGCTGGCGAGGCGCAGTCCCTCGGTGGCTGCGGCGACCGTATCCGCGTTGGCGACAAGCAGTGCGGTGGCATCAGCGATGCTAGACTCGACGGCGCGGACGCGCACGGCGTTGCCGTAGTCGATGGCAAGCCCCCCGGCACCGAGGAGCACGGGTAGGCTGAAGCCGAAGATCACCACGACGTTGCCGGTGTCACACCTCTTGAGAGACGCCAACCTGTCCGCGATCGCCTGTCGCATGGATACCTCCCAGCGCGACCGATCCTCGAAACCGAGCGGGCGTTACTGAATGCAGCAACACGAATGCGTGATCAATCTTAAAAATCAGTTGTGTTTCCTGTAAGCTCTAATCTCTATAGTGAATATTATCTATCCATCTAAATTATAATTAAATATTCCTTAAAATGGATTGAACGTTGCAGGCCGTTGTACCAATCAGTCCGACGGTTTCGTCGTCGGCCGCGGAATTCAAGGTCGCTGCCTCCGGCAGTTGATCGGTGAGGTTCTCAACCGACTTCGGCGCACCGCTCTCTGACGGCGCCTGTTCTTGGCGAGCGGGGCGAAAACGCTTCCGATGACTCTCGGATGGCTGCACGATGCAGGTGATTTTCAGGGCTACGCTGGGCCTCCCGTCGTCCGTCACGTTGATCAGCCTACTACGTGCACCTCGGTGGAGGCGTGCAACAGCACCCGGCGGCCCTTGAGATCACGCACATCGACGAACCACTCCGACCAGTCTGGGCGGTCGCCGCCGGTCATCAGCGCCAGGGCGACCCTATCCGCGTGCGCTCGGATCGCCGCCCTGCGCGGCATCCAGCATCCCTCAAGGTCGAGTTCCGCATTGCCGATGCCGATGCAGTGGAAGCGGCGGAGCCGTGCCATGCCAGCCCATTTAGCCCCGACTTTACACCCGTCCAAGCCGTTTGGCAGCGTCACGCGAATCACGGTTGAACTACGCTCGTCGGCAGTACTTGTTTGCTTTGTGTTCCAATCAAGGACGGAACCGCTGGACCTTCGGCCACAGAAGTTGCCAGTTGACGCGCGCCGCGCGGAGGTCGAAGCCGTCGCCGCAGCTTGCCGGCACCTGCACGGAGGTGACGATCGAGCGGCGCTGCTTGCGGCGATCACCGATGGTCTTGCCGATCTGGACGTGGCCAAGCGCCGGGTCGAAGTACAACTTCGGTAGGTTTCCCGCTGCTACGTCCGCGCCGACATCCCTGAGCGCTGAGCCGGGATGTCTGGCCATCGCATCGATGAACTTCTTGTCGGCAGTCCTGACGCGGTACGGGTGCCACTCATCGGGCGGGCCCTGTGCGCGGGCTTTCCTCCCCCAGCCCACGGCTTCGTGGAGGGGGCGCTCGAACTCCCCCGCTGGCTGGTGCCGGACCCGCCCGCGACCTTCCTGTGGCGGATATCCGGTTCGTCGCTGTGGGGGGGGCGGGTATCTTCGATCGCGATCTCGCTATGGACCGCAGCCTCACCGCGGGTCACGGCCGCGTGGTGGCGGCGGCGATCGACGGGCAGATGAGCGTCAAGCGGCTGGAGGTCACCGGCAACCTCGCCCGGTCAGCCTTCTGCAACGCGGACCTGCCCGCCTTCGCGGTGGGGGAACTCGGCGACGGCGTGATCTGGGGCGTGGTGCGCTTCTCCATCCGCTCACACGTAGCGCGGGACCGTCTGTCGTCGTGAGCGGACCAGGGAACCGCTTGGATGACCGGATCCGTGGCTGCCGGGCCTACCCCCATATCGACGGCAACAGCTTCTACTGCTCGTGCGAAAGGGTGTTCGACCCGAAGCTTACTGAGATGCCGGTGATCGCGCTGTCGAACGACGACGGGTGCGCCCTTGCCCAAACGGCCGAGGCCAAGTCGCTTGGGATCAAGATGGGCGACCCGTACTTCAAGATCCATGAGATGTGCCGCCGTCAAGGCGTATGGGTGTTCTCCTCGAACTACACGCTATACGGCAACATGTCGGCCAGGGCGAACGCGGTCTATCGGGACTTCTCTCCGCGGGTCGAGATCTAATTCGCCGACAAGCACTTCCTTAATCTCGACGATGTTGCGGGGAGCCTGCGGGTCGAACTCGATCGCGATCTACGGGCGACCGTCCGGGCCTGGACCGGCATTCCGACCTGCGTCGGCATCGGCCCAACGAAGACCTCGGCCAAGCTCGCCAACCACAGCCGGATGCTGAAAGGGCCGCCCCTGGGACGGTCGCCAAGCCGCGCTCGGAGCCGACCAGGGTGTCGTCGCACGGAGTCTGCCCGGACGCGGGGGCAGGTCGAGCCCATGTTCGATGGCCGGCGGTCCTCGGCCCGGCACGAGCCGGTCGGGGCCCGGCGGGCGACGTCAGCGATGCCTGGCGGATGTCGGCCAGAGTCGCGTCCCCCGAGCCCGGTCCCGGGCGGGGCGGCCCTTGGAACGCCCCATCTCATCCTCGGACCCCGGATCGTGCCGGGGAAGACCGTCGCATCCCGCTCCTTCGCAGGGCCCAAGGCGACGAGGCGGACTTCATGCCTGCGGACGGAAGATACTTCCGGCGCCTCCGATCGACGCCCTTCCGCAGCCCCCCACCGCGCCGGGAACATTACGGCGGCCGGAACCGCGTCCCGTCGGCATGGGTCGGTGCCCTCCGCCGGACTCTGCCCGACGAAGTCTTCCACGCCGGTCGGGGCCGATCTCGACCCCGCCTATCCGCGACGTCCCCGATCCATGACGGCCGACGATCCCGGATCGATGGCGAGGACAGAGGGCCTAGCGATACCCACATGCCGACATGCGAGCAAAAAAGGATTCTAAGATTCTGTTTCTTTTGTTGGGCCGATGAACGGTGGGCGCGCGAACGGGTCCACAGGCCGTCCCCGCTGGAGCGCCGTTAATGGCGCCTTAAAGGATTTGCTCCATCTTGCGAGAATAGGCTGGTCCGACAGCGACTTGTCGGCAACGTGCGCCGTCCGCATGCGCGGCGCGTCCGGATTCTCCCAATCCGGCGGATTCTGCGCATCCCGCACGTTTCCCTGTGAACGGCTTTGTCGATGACCTGCGCCGCCGGGACCTCGTTGCCGCGGAAGGCAGTGGTTTCTCCCCAAGTATCCACGTCGCGCACGGCAGGTTGTGGATGACGGGTCCCCGGGGGCGGCGGCCACCCCGCCCTGCATCCGTGGCATGAACCTGGCTGGTGCACGGGCGGCCCACGATCGGAACCGACGGCTCGTGGGCGACGCGGCCGAAGTCGCGATTGTGTCGGGGACCGCTCCCGTCGGCTGGCGAGGAGGGCGCCGTGATCCCCGACTATGGGTGCGTTCCGTTTTCGGCACGGCCCTGCCCGGTCGTTCGACCGGCAGCGGGCGTATGCTCCTTGAGCGCCTTCGTGGCTCCCGTGCCGGGATTGCTGGCGCTCCGGCAAAGCATGCGTCCTTCCTCGATCGCCCTGAGGGACCAGGAGATGCCATCGTCGGGGTCCCCCATCCGCGGCGGGCGCTCGCCCTTCGCGGCTTCCCGCAGGGACAGATGCTCGACCAGCGCGAGTGAAGCGCCCGCACGGCACCAGCCACCGGGCGTGGCCAAGCGCCGGAGCCAGGATCCGGTCGAACCGATCCGGCGGCGCGTTGACGGCGATCGCCACGTCCGGCCCCCGTGCCGTTGGATGCTCGGAGCTCCAGGCATCCGTCGCGTATCCGCATCGCCGCGCGAGTGTATGCCTGTCGGTTGGCGGATGGCGCCCGCCTCGGTCCGCCGGATGGTAATCACACGCCGCGACCCGGTCGAGGGCGGCGCATGCACTATGGCGCGCGCTCGCCTCCACCTTCAAACGATCGGCGATCTTCAGAGGACCTCGTCCCGGTCCGGCCCCACCACCATGCATCCCGCTTCTCGCTTGGCGTCCCGAGCCAGGATCGAAACGCTCCCTCGGCGTCCGACCGGTCGGACGCTGGCCCGATTCCGGCCGACGGGCCACGGCGCGTCGTCGACGCCTAGCAGAGGAGCCTGGCGGCCGGCCCTGCCGGCGAGGGGGCGCCCGATGGCGCGGCCGCCCGGCATCGATTCCCCTGATTCCTATCCTTCCGGGGCGCACCGCCCTTGGGCGTGAATCTCGGCGATCTCGCAACGCTTGGCGTCCGGGTCGGTCATCACGATCGTCCAGACATCGGCGGCCGGCCGGATCCAAAGGCAATGCCCATGCTCTTCGGCGAGTTTCCTTACCCCGGAGAGCGCCTCGACCTCGCCGGCGCCGAAAGGGGCACGTACGACCGTACTGCCCATGCCGAACCTTCGCCTCCTCGTTCGGACCTCTGTCTCGTCCGGCGGCCGAGGCCCTGTACCCGCGCCGATCGACGTGGGCGGGGGGCCCGGGGCCGTTTTTCCCGGTCGGGGCGTACACGACACACTCGCCGCTGCCGGGCTCCGCAGCGTGTCGCCGCCCCGGCGATCGTGACGCCGTCCGGACTGCGGTCGATCACGCCGTGCGGCGATCCGCGGCGGCGACCCTGGCCACAACGACGCCCGCGGATCGGGGGAGCCGATCCGGGCGTGCCGACAGGGGCCGTCGGCATCCGTAATCCTTCACCGCCCGGCTCATCCGCGACGCGTGGAACGCCCGCCCCCGCGCGAGCCAGCCCCGGCGAGGGTCCGCCGCGGTGGCCGCCGATCCGAACGCCGCACGTGGCGCCGGGGCCGGCGCCACGCCCCCTCATCCGCGGGCCGAAGCGGCCCGAAGCCCGGTCGGGTTCGGATCGCCTGCGACGCGCGGGCGCCGGCCTGGCGCCTCAAGCCGCGCGTACGGTGGCCAGGAAACGCCCGACCTCGACCGAGAGGTGCTCGGACTGGCGCGACAGCTCCGAGGCTGCGTCCAGGACCTGGGCCGCCGCGGAACCGGTCTCCTCGGCCGCGAGCGCGACGCCCGATATGTTACCGGTCACCTCCGCGGTGCCCGCCGCGGCCTGTCCGACGTTCCGCACGATCTCCTGCGTCGCCGCGCCCTGTTCCTCGACGCCGGCGGCGATCGAGGTCGTGACGCCGCTGATCTCCTGGATGCGGGCCGCGATGGCGCCGATCGCGGACACGGCGTTCCCCGTCGAGGCTTGGATGCGGGCGATCTGCCCGGAGATCTCCCCGGTGGCCTTCGCGGTCTGCTCGGCGAGCGCCTTGACCTCGGCGGCCACGACGGCGAAGCCCTTGCCCGCCGGTCCGGCGCGGGCGGCCTCGATCGTGGCGTTGAGCGCGAGCAGGTTGGTCTGGCCCGCGATGCCGGAGATCATGCCGGCCACGTCCCCGATGCGCGCGACCGCCGCGCTGAGTTCCTGCACGAGGGCCGCGGTCTGATCCGCCTCGTCGACCGCGCTTCGCGCGAGGCTTGCGGACCCGTCGACCTGCCGCCCGATCTCATGCACGGACGAGGCGAGCTCCTCGGCGGCGGCGGCCACGGTGGTGACGTTGCCGGTGGCCTCCTGGGCGGCTGCGGCGACGGCGGAGGACTGGGTTGCCGTCTGGGTCGCCGTGGCGGTCATCGCCTGGGCCGTCGCCTGCAGCTCCGTCGCGGCGGCCGAGACCAGCCCGATGATGCCGCCCACCGCGTGCTCGAAGCCGTCGGCCATCTGGCGCATGCCCGCCTTGCGCTGCTCCTCGGCCGCCAGGCGCGCCTGCGCGGTCTCCGCCTCCAGGGCCTTCATGCGGGTCAGGCCCTCCTTGAACACCTGGACCGCGTCCGCGATCGTGCCGATCTCGGTCCGGGTGCCCTGGTGCGGGATGGTCGCCGAGAGGTCGCCGTTCGCCAGCGCCTGCATCGGCCGCACCACCGCGTCGATGCTCCGGGTCACGCCGCGCGTGATCGCCAGGGCCGCCGCCCCGGAGAGCGCGAGACCGGCGATCATGCCGGCGATGCCCCAGAACCACGTGCTCTCGTACGTGGCCTTGCTCCTGGCCTGGGCCTGGAGGGCGCCCTCGTCGCTCAGCGCGGTCAGCTTGTCGAGCGCGGTCGAGGCGGCGCGGCGCGGGGCGAGACCCTGGCTCTCGTACAGCGCGAACGCCTCGGCCTTCCGCCCCTGGCGCGACAGGCTCACCACCGCCTTGCGGATGACGTCGAACTTCCGGAACTCGTCGACGAAGGTCCCGTAAAGCGCCCGCTCGTCGGGCGAGACGATCAACGTCTCGTAAGTCGCCAGCTTCCCGCTGAACTTGCCGGCGTAACGCTCGTCGTCTGCCTCGATCTTGCCCAGCATCGCCGGATCCGTCGTCTGCGTGTGCCGAAGCATGGATCCCGAGATGCGGGAGGTGAGCGTGTCGATCTCGCCCAGCGTGCGAACGCTCGGCAGCCAGGTCGCCTCGACCTCCAGCGCCTGCTCGCGCATCCTCTGGGTGCCATGGAGCCCGAGCAGGCCGACAGCAACCAGGAGCAAGGCCAAGGTCGAGAAGGTCGCGACCAATTTCGTACGGATGGAGAAGGCTTGGAACGACACCGTCGACCTCGAACGTGAGGCGATCGCGAATTGCCGCGCTCGCCGGGAATAAATTTCGTACGAAAAACGTAACGAATTGTTGTGCGTACGCCGTGCCGACCGGGCGGCCGCATGGCCGCGCAATCCATCGCTTCCCGTCCGGCGATCGGCCATGGCCCCCAAGCCAGCGACCTACGACATGATCCCAAGCCGAACGGCCGGACCCTGGCATCGAGGAATTCGCGGTCGGGATAGACGACGCGCTACGTCGCGAAGACTGATTCCAGTGCACGCGGATCGGAGGCGATGGCCGTCCCGATCGAGATCGGGGCGGCATGACGCGGGCCTCCGGCAGGTCGAGGGCCCGAACCGCGCGGAAACGCACCGGTCACGGATAACCCTCGGCCTAGGCGGCCGGCTGCGGCTTGCGGGCGCCAAGGCGGTCCGCGAGCGACAGGACACGCTTCGCCTGCATGGCCACCGGGATGTCGATCATCTGCCCGTCGACGGCGACGGCGCCGCTGCCGCTCGCGACCGAGCGGTCGAAGGCCTCGACGATGCGCCGTGCCTTCGCCACCTCATCGGCGGACGGCGCCAGGGCCTCGTCGGCCATGGCGACCTGCCGGGGATGGATGCAGAGGATGCCGGTGTAGCCGAAGGCGTTCGCGGCGCGCGCCAGCGCCTTGAAGGCGGGCTCGTCGTCGATGATGCCGACCGAGCCGGGGACGCCGAAGACGGCGAGCCCCCGGCCCCGGGCCGCGATCGCCACCGCCTGGGCCGGCATGGCCATGGACTCGAAGGTGGCGCGGGTGCCGATCGCCGAGGCGTAATCCTCCGAGCCGAAGCCGAGCGCGACGACGCGCGGGGTCGCCGCCGCGATCTCGTCGAGGGCGCGCATCGCGGCCGGATGCTCGATCACCGCGATGATGCCGATGCTGCGCTCGGGCAGTCCGGCGGCCCGCTCCGCGACCGCGAGCGCCCCGTCCACGAACTGGCAGAGGCCGGCGCCCTCGACCTTTGGCAGGATGATGGCGTGGACGCCGGCGATCGCCGCGGCGCGGATGTCGTCCACGAGACGGCCGGGATCGTTGTTGACCCGAACCACGGTGGTGAGCCCCTGCTCCGCGAGGCTCGCCACGGAGCCGGCGAGCTTGCCCCGCGCCGCGTCCCTGTTGGACGGGGCGATGGCGTCCTCCAGGTCGAGGATGATCGCGGCCGCGCCGCGCTTGTGCGCGCCGGCCACCATCCGCTCGGCGTCGACCGGGATGAACAGGAAGGTTCCGATCTCGGTCCAGTTCATGACCTGACCGGCTGGCTTTGGACCGGGCTGATTGAGAGGATCAGCCAGGACCAGAGGAGTTGGGGATGAAGCGAGGACAGAGGCCAAGTGCGGAGCAGGTCGTGCTGATGTTGCGCCAGATCGAGGTGCAGACGGCCCAGGGAAAGAGCATCGCCGTTGCATGCAAGGAAGCGAATGTCTCCGAGCAGAGTTACTACCGCTGGCGTAAGGAGTACGGCGGCCTGAAGGTCGATCAAGCTAAGAAGATGAAGGATCTGGAGCGCGAGAACGCTCGATTGCGGCGGCTGGTAGCCGACTTGTCCTTGGAGAAACAAGTTCTAGCGGACGTCGCCTCG
>NZ_FOTK01000070.1 GCF_900114535.1 Methylobacterium pseudosasicola
TAGTGCACTGACTCAGACGGATGGTTCAGGGGATCGGCTGACGGCGGCGAGGATGTCGGTGGCGGGTTTGGTCCAGACGAAAGGTCTGGCGCGCCGGTTGTGCTCGGCGATGTAGCGTTTGATCGCCGCCTGAAGGTCGACGACGCCGGTGAAGGAGCCTCGCCGCAGCCGACGCCGGGTCAGCGCTGAGAAGAAGCCTTCGACGGCGTTGAGCCACGAGGCCGAAGTCGGGGTGAAGTGGAAGGTCCAGCGCGGGTGGCGAGCCAGCCAGGCGCGCACCTTCGGATGCTTGTGAGGGGCGACGTTGTCGAGGATCGCGTGGATCGCCTTGCCGGTCGGGACGGCGGCTTCGACGGCGTTGAGGAACCGGACGAACTCACTGTTCTGGTGGCGCTGCATGCCGCGGCCGAGCACGGTACCTGCCAAGGCATCGAGGGCAGCAAACAGTGTCGTCGTGTCGTGACGGGTATAGTCGTGGGTCTGGGCGGCGGGATGGCCGGGGGCGAGCGGACGATCGGGGCGGGTCCGCTCCAGCGCCTGGATCTGGCTCTCCTCATCCTGAGCTTGTCGAAGGATCGTCGATGGACAGCACCACCGCGTGGGCGGGTGGATCCATGGAGAGGCCAACGACATCCTCGACCTTGGCGGCGAAGGCGGGATCGCGCGAGCGCTTGAACGTGCGCAGACGATGCGGCTTGAGACGGTGAGCGTTCCAGATCCTTTGCACGGCACGCAACGAGATCCCGGCCGCCCGGGCCACAGCCCGGCCGGTCCAGTGCGTGACCTCGCCCGGCGGCTCCGAGCAGGTGTCAACGGGCACCGAAGTCTCCGCAAATGTGGGCTTTTAAAATTCCCCACCCGGCGGGTTCGGTGGTGGTCGGTGATCAGCCGGCGACGTGATCGAGCGTTGCTTTCCTCGGTGGACGGCCCCGGCGTCGGGGAACCGGCGGCGGCGTGATGAGCGCCTTCGAGCGCACATGCTCGGGGATGAGGTCGCCGTGCTGACGCAGGCGGTAGCTCGCGCCCTCAATCTGAACGACGACGGCGTGGTGCAGCAGGCGATCGAGCAGGGCTGTGGCCACGACGGGATCGCCGAACACCTCACCCCATTCCGCAAAGCCGCGGTTCGAGGTCAGGATCATCGCGCCTTTCTCGTAGCGCGCGTTGACGAGCTGGAAGAACAGGTTGCCCCCACCCGGGACGACGGGCAGGTAGCCGATCTCGTCCACGACCAGGAGCGAGGCTCGGCTGAGGTAGCGGATCCGCTCGCGCAAGGCGCCGTCGCGCTCGGCCTTGGCCAGCGAGGCGATCAGATCGGCCAGCGTCGAGAAGACGACACTGCGCCCGGCCTTCACCGCCTCGACGGCGAGCGCCGTGGCCAAATGGCTCTTGCCGGTGCCGGGCGGGCCGAGGAGATGGACGACCTCGGCCCGGTCGATGAAGGTCAGTTCTGCCAGCGCCATGATCCGCTCCCGGTCTAGGGAGGGCTGGAAAGTGAAGTCAAAGCCAGCCAGCGTTTTGATCGTGGTCAGACGGGCGACCAGCAGGGCGGTCTTCACTCGGCGGTTCTCGCGCAGCGTCAGCTCTTCGGTCAGGATCTCGTCGAGGGCCGTGATGCCGTCGATCTCGCCCTGCTCGATGCGCCGAACCGTGGCGTCGAGGACCTCTAGGGCGCGTGGCATGCGCAGGCCGACGAGGCTGTGCTTGATGCTGTCGAGGGTCGTGGCGGCATGGGATGAAGCGCGGCTCATGACCGACCTCCGATCCCGGTGGCGAGCCGCTCGCCGACGGCCTGGTAGACGGCCAGCGAGCGCTGGGCGACGTGATCGCCAACGGCCGATCATCGGGCTGTCGGGATGGCCGTGCCGCATGGCCCGGGCCGCTCCCCCCTGCCGGTGGTCGGGATCGATGCGGTACTGTCGCCGGCCCTCCATAACCGGGTGGCTCGCCACGAGCCGGCCGCCGTCGAGGATACGGATCGTGTCGGGCAACTGATGCACCTCGACGACCCGCCGCGTCCGGTCGGGCACGCTGTAGTAGTTGCCGCCGATCGAGACGAGGCCGTCGTGGCTGACGCGCCGCTCCAGCTTGAGCAGGGGGTCGAAGGGCACGGCGGGCAGCGGCTGCAGGTCGGCCTGCTCGGCGGCGAAGGCCTCCGCGACGACCCGTTGCGTGGTGCCGTGCAGGCGGACGTTGGCGACGGTATCGAGCCAGATCCGGAGCTGAGCGTTCAGATCGTCGAGGTCCTGGAACGAGCGGGCCAGGAAGAAGTCCTGGCGGATGTAGGAGAAAGGCCGCTCGACCTTGCCCTTCGTCTTGGCCCGGTAGGGCCGGCAGGCGCTGGGCAGGTAGCCGTAGTGCTGGGCCAGAGTCAACAGGGATCGGTTGTAGACGATGTGGCCATCCGCCTCCTCGCCGGAGACGGCCGTCTTCATGCGATCGTACAGGATCTGCATCGGCACGCCGCCGATGGTGGCGAAGGCCTGGATGTGACAGCGCAGCAGGGTCTGCAGGTCCTGATGCAGGACGAAGCGCGCCTCGATGTGCCGGGAGTGACCGAGCACGAGCGAGAACAGCCAGACGATGCAGGCCGTGCCCGGCGCGTCTGTGAAAGTGACGACGAAGCGGGCGAAGTCGACCTGAGCCTGCTGGCCGGACGGTGTCTCGAAGCGGACTTCGTAGGGCTTGGCCTCGGGCGGCTGGATCGCGGCGATGAACCGCTTCACGGCGGTGTAGGCCCCCGTGTAGCCGCGCTCCCGCAACTCGCGGGTCAGGCGCACGGCGCTGAGATCGCGGATGGCGGTGACGCGCTCGCGCAGGTAGGCGAGGTAGGGCGCGAGCTTGCTCGGGCGTCCGGCTTGGCGCGGGCCATAGGCGGGCGGCTCGAGTCCACGCTCGATGTATTTGCGGATGGTCTTCGGATCACGCCCGGTCCGCCGGGCGATGGCGGTGACCGACAGGCCCTGTCGGTGCAGGTCGAGGATCATGAGGAGTTCTCCCAGCAGGACCATCCTCGTCGCCCCCGACTGCTACGCATCGGTGGGCATGGTGGCGGAGGTTGGATAAGCCGGAGGGTGCAGGGCACCCCGCACCCTCCGGCCAGAGCACCGACCAGGGAATTTTCGATGCCCACAATCAGGGAGTATTCAACGCCCACTGACAGCAGGTCAGCGCGAGCACCTCGGCCACCGTCTCGGTCGAATGGGGCGTCGTGCTGGGTGGACGTGTCTTGTCGCGCAGCACACCTTCGACGCCCGCCTCGGCATAGCGCTGCTGCCAGCGCCACACGGCCGGGCGGCTGACGCCCGCCCGCCGGGCGACGTCCTGGACGTTCAGGCGTTCGGCTGAGAGCGGGACGATGCGGGCGCGCTGGATGTGCTTGAGCGGACGGCAGCGGTCGCTGGCAATCGCCACCAACCGTGCCACGTCGGTCGCATCGAGGAGCACGCATACCGTCTGAGCCATCGCCCAGACTTGCACGTCTCATCGTACGCGCGAATCCTCCGTCCGCGTCACTGCACTGCTGTTTGATTGCCCAACGCGCCGCATCCCAATGACGCTCCGCAACCAAACAGCAATCCTCGGGCTTCCCCGCGGCTACGTGCTCAAGCCTTCCGGCGAGGTGGCGCTCGATCCCGACGACGGGGTCCGTCAGGTGATCGACCTGATCTTCGCCGTCTTCGATCGACGCGGCTCGGTCAGCAAGTTGCTGCGCTACCTCGTGGATCACGACATCCAGTTGCCGGACCGTGTCCGCGCCGGGCCGGACAAGGGCGAGGTCTGCTGGAACCGGCCCAATCGCGCCACGCTGGCCGACATGCTGCGCCATCCGGCTTACGCAGGCGCCTACGTGTACGGAAGGCGCCATCATAATGCGCGGCTGCAGCTGCCGGGTAAGCCGCATAGCGGACGGCGCTTCTAGCGTGATCCGCAGGCCTGGGAGGTGCTGCATCGCGGCGCTCTGCCGGCTACATTGCCTGGGACGCCTACGAGCGGAACCAGGAGCAGATGAGGTAATTACCCAGGCCCTTGCGCGGGTCGGGTTTCGCTGATTCCCTCGTGGGATGGGCCGAAGCGATCTTGAGCGGCTGAGCCGCGAGGAGCTGATCGAGCTGGTGCTGCGACTGCAGCGTCCGGACAAAACTTCGCGCACCTCCTCGAAGCCGCCGGCGACCGACCGCAAGGAGCGGCGCGAGCAATCCAAACCCGGCGGGGCCAAGCCCGGGCACGAGGGCCACAGCCGGGTGATGAGCGAGGATCCCGACGCGGTGATCGACTATCGTCCGGATCGTTGCATGTGCTGCTGCGGCGACCTGCACGGAGATCTTCCCGCCGAGCTCGTCAGCGTGTCTGAGCGGATCGAGCTGCCGGCGGTGATGCCGGTCGTCACCCAGCATCGACGGCTGGCCGTGCGGTGCCCGACCTGCGGGGCCCGGGTCGTCGCACCGGTGCCGGAGGCAGCACGAGGCACGCCCTTCGGCCCGCGGCTGCATGCGGTGGCGACGTATCTGAAGACCCTCCAGGCGCTGTCCTACGAGCGGCTGCAGGCGGCCTTGTCGGACCTGTTCGGGATGACCCTCAGTCAGGGCGGCTTGATGAACCTGCTCTGCCGTGCGCAAGGCCGCTTCCGCACCGGTCGTGATGCGGCCGTATCGACCCTGCGGCGGGCCGCGGTGGTCGCCTCGGACGAGACCAGCGTCCGGATCGAAGGCTCGAACGCCTATCACTGGGTCTTCCACGCGGCCGATGCGGTGGTGCACGCGGCCTCGCCGACGCGGGGCGCCGTCGTGGTGCGGGAGATGATGGATGGCCACCGGCCGGCGGTGTGGATCTCGGATCGCTACACCGCCCAACAGGGGCATGCCGCCGCGCACCAGACTTGCCTCGCCCATCTCGCCCGCAACGTCGCCTACGTCGTCGAGGTCAGCGATGATCCGGTCCCCTGGCGGTTGCAGCTCTGGCTGCGATCCGTGTTCGCCCTGGCCGAGCGGGTTACCGATCTGGCCACCTCGACACTGGCCGCCAAGCGCCGGAGCCTGGATCGCCAGCTCGGCGCCATCCTCGCCACGTCGAGCCGCTGCGACCTGACCCGCGATCTGCAAGCCAAGATCGGCCGGGCTCGCGCTCAGCTCCTCGTCTTCCTCGCCCATCCCGGCACGGTCGAGCCGACGAACAACGGCTCGGAGCGACTGCTGCGCCCCTGTGTCGTCCAGCGGAAGGTGACCAACGGCTACCGCGCGATGTGGGCCGCCGAGGGCGAGGCCGCCATCCGCACCGTAGTCGATACCGCGCGCCTCACAGGCAGCAGCACCTTCAGCACGATCCTCAAGACCGTCGGTGCCTGATCCCAGTCGTCACAGGCCTGGGTAATTACGCAGATGAGAGCCAACCGCACGCGCTACAGCGGCATCCCTCGCAGCGGAGCGGCGCTGCTGGGCGGGCTCGTGGCCTGCGGCGTCTGCGGGCGGCGCATGTTCACGACCTAAACCAAAACGGACGCGAGGCCCGCTACGTCTGCCACCAGATGGCGGTCACCTGCGGCGCACCGCGCTGGCAGTCGATCAGCGCGCACTGCGTGGACGCGCGCGTCGGTAGCGTGATGCTCGATGCGCTCTCGCCCAGCGCGATTGCCATGAGCCTCTAAGAGCCCCTCACAAAACGCCCTCTGCGCCGTCGTGTGCAGAGGGCGGCGCTCGGTGATCGGGCGTTTTGTGAGGGGCTCTAAGTCTCCGAGAACCTCGAACTCGAACGACGGCAGTTGCATGGCCAATGTAGGCAGCGGCTGGAACGGGCAGCTTACGAGACCGCCCTGGCGCCGCGGCGCTACGAGAGCGTCGATCCAGACAACCGGCTGGTCGCCCGCACCCTGGAGCACGACTGGGAAGCCGCGCTCGCAACCGAGCAGAAGCACGCCGAAGCCCATTGCGAGGCCGTCTCACGCGAGCCCGAGCGGTTGAGCGAGGTGGAGAAGGCAACCGTTCAGCGGCTGGCAGAAGACGTCCCGGCCCTCTGGCATGCCCCTTCGACGACGGCCCGCGATCGGCAAGCCATCGCCCGGCTCATGCTGGAGCGCGTGGTCATCCTGGTCCACGGCAGCACCGAGCGTGCGGACCTCACCTGCCACTGGGCTGGGGGCGTGGTGACTTGCCATACGCTGATCCGCCCGGTCCGGCGCTTCGAGCAATTGGAGCGGTTCGACCGGCTGATCGCGTGGATTACCGAGTTGCAGAGCGAAGACGCCACCGCCCAGGCCATCGCCGATCATCTGAACGCCGAGGGCTGGCGCCCCCCCAAGAAGCCAACCTTCGACGCGCCAATGATCCGGCGACTGCTGCAACGTCGCGGGCTTGGCACCAAACGTCCGATCTGGTCCGGCAACGTTACCCGAGCCAGCGAGGACGAAATGACGATCCAGGAGTTCTCAGCACACCTCGGGGCTCATCAACAGACCGTCTACGGCTGGCTGCGGCGCGGGAAGATTGCTGGACGCTTGGCGAAGGTCGGCACCCAACCCATCTGGCTCATCATTCCAACGAAGGTCTCAACAGGAACCAGCAATCGAGAATCGTCATGACAAAACGATCGAACAGGCCTTCTCAAAGCTTAAGGCGCTGCTAAGAAGTGCCGCTGCCCGAACCGTCGCAGACCTTTGGGCAGCCGTCGCCCGGGTCTTCGCAGCCTTCACCCCAGCGAAATGACGCAACTACATCGCCGCCGCTGGATACAACGCTTAGGACCCAACCTAAACGACAACAGACCTAGCGCTTGGCCCAAGGGGAATGGGCTATGACTGCACGGCCCAAAACATGCGGATATTGGCGAAAGTCAAACACCGCGTCGGCTGATCCGCTGTACTAGGCTGCGGTCTTGCGGACAATACCAGCGCGAACCGATTACTGGTAGATCCTACTCGATATCTAGTCCAAAAAAATTAAAAAGACTTCAATGAAAAGGTAATAAAAGTGACTACACGAGCATAGGAAACACCCCCAACCTTTGCTGCAGACTACCGTCGACCAATATTTCGACCGCGGCTTGTGACGAAAAAATAAAAGGGCAATTTTAGTCGTATGATTAGCCTCTGGAGAAAAGTTATTCTATAATGTACAATTGCTACATCTCGATCTTCCAATCGCATAGAAAGATGCATTTCTTGAATAATGGATCTAGCTTTGTTTCTAAAAAAATTTGCATTACCTTTGTTAAGTGGCGATGCGCCATACCATCCACCAACTGGGCGGAACAACCAGTCACGCAAACGATCGGCAAGTTCACGTCCTATCTCAACATCAAACATGTCCCTCTCAGCTGACGACGATAAGACGAGCTTGTTCAGCGATTCATTGTACAGTTGAAAATCAAGTCGCTCGATTGCAGAGTACGATAGCCCAATTAAATTAGACTGAAGCCAACGCGAGCTGTAAAGTTCACCGATTCGCAATCGCTTTTCTGCGTAAGCGACAAAGCCACATGCAACAGCACCATGACGGGCCTGATAAAACGATTTGAAAAACGCACTGGCATGCTGATTAAAAAACATATAATGTTTGCCCAATGTTTCATTTGCAATCACGAGATTAAATTGCCCCAAATCTTTTCCGATAAGGTGATTTAAACCCGCCTGATAAGCTCCGAACTCCGCGCCGCTGTTATCGTGTTCGACAACATCGATGTTCAACACAGAAAGCTTTTTTTGCGCAACCGCAAGCAATCCGGAAATGTTGTTGTTATTAACGATGACAACATCGGAAATGCCGCCGATATAGCACAACTTTTTTATAGTACTGACCATATTTTCTATATAAGTGTCATAATAAACCACCATAATAAGATGCGTGGCAGTACGCACAGCCCGCTTTTGCATAAAAGACCCCATCGGTTTTCATTTGAAGCTGGATGATAATAAACTGCTCAAACGAGCAATATTCAGCATACGTGATAATGCAGTGAAAAATAATGAGATGAAAAAAATGAACAAAAATTATGGATACTATCAACGCATTTTGGTTCGCAAAAGACGGCGGAACCGGCCCAAAAGCTGCCGTATCTTGAGAAAAACTTTTGCAGCTAATCGCCAGGTTACGTATGGCGAAATGAACAAGCTGTGTCCAGTCACCACGTAGTGCCAACGAGAGTTCGCTAATTCGGAATATTTTAAGCTAAATGAACGTCCTTCGTCGCGGTAAGAGCCGGAAGTACTACCACCACTTTTATGATAAATATGAAAATTGATTACATAGGCCTCCCAACCAAGCGTTCTTGCTACAATGCAAGCATCTGACCCATACCAATGGAAACCATGCAAATCCCTTGGAAAGGTAATACCACTATCCGATCTTATCACGAGGAAATTTTCGTCCAGACTTACAACTTTCGCCGGAAGAGGTTGTGCTGGCATACGATCGCTCCCATGAGGATCACTAATTCTAACAACGAGACTCCCTCTATTGTCGGCACCCGCGTTTCCACAAACCCCCCAATTTGGATCGCAAGCAGTAAGCTCTGCTAAACGGTCGACAAGATCGCTGTAGTCATCAAATTTGAACACCAGATCCTGATGACATAAAATAACGTATCGACCTCTAGCGCAATGGATAAATCGACGAAGAGCGTGACGAGCATCCCAACTGTTCCCGGCCGTATTATCAGCATAGAAAAATTCACACCGATCCAAACTAAAGCCAGCATCGAAGGCAGAGCTTAAGAATTGATTATATTCATCAATTTTTGTCACGAGTGTGCAGATTGAGAACAAAGGCAACTCTGACTGCTCAAACTCAAATCTGACACCACCCTCTACCGTTAGCTTAATCGCACTCGACATCATGTTGTATGATTCCTCGATTGACCTTAACAGTGGGATTTATCGAATTTAGTCCCTCGACTTAAACTTGCCGATTACTATTATAAGCTGGGCCCAAATGGGATGATCCTGCCACTTAAGCGCAAATAGCCAAAGGCAAATGCCTAAAACTACTGCCAACGCAATTTCCCAAATCGGGGTTTCATAATTCCAGCTATTCAAAACCATTAAAGCAAAAGATGGGCCGGCCGCAAAAGCAGCTAGGGTTAAACTTTCAATATAAACGGCGTCAAGCCTTCCCGGCGGCACTTCGGCGAGTCGGTCCATGTGCGGCCGATACAAAACATAACCAGCTATAGCTTCCGCGATACGCCCAGCAGTGGCCATTGCCAAATTAAGCATTGAGCCCGCGGTTATTGCGACAACCCCCACTAATGCCCTTACAATTTCGAATTTTGTCTGACGACCTGTTTCAGCCCGTAGCACGAACAATTCCCAATTCATACCGAAGCCTATCACTATAAACTGAGCAATTAATAAGATAGATAATGGTAGAGCGACACCCAACCAGTCGCGTCCATATAGTAAATACACGGCCGGCCTTGAAAGTACACATAGACCAAGAATTAAAGGCCACATAAATGCTGTAATGAAACGAATGGCGGTAATGAACGTCTCGCGAAGTTGATTCGTTTCCCTTAGATCAGCCGCCATTTTTGAAAATAAAACTCTTGTCGCCAGCCCGTACACGTTTTCAAAGATATTCGTCGATAAGCTGGATGCGCGAGAATACAGCCCTAATTCAACTAAGCCCAAGCTCGCGCCGATTATCAATTCCGAAATCCTCTGGGTGACCGATGCCAGGCCACCGATTGACATCATTTGTAGGCCAAAGATGGTTATCGGCTTAATGTATTTAACACTTACTTTCAAGCTCGAGTATTGCCAACCGATGACTAAATTTCCTGCGCTGGCACAAGCAGATCCTGCTATGACACCTGCCGCAATGCTAATTGCTCCGAAACCTTCTTGTGCAAGCGTAATCGACACAACTACGCTTACGCTTGTCTTAACAACGCTTATAACAGCAAGTTCCACAAATCTAGCTTCTCTTACCATCATTGAAATCGCTAAAAAATCAAATATAGAAATCAGTGGACCTATTGCCGTTAAGGATAAAATCTTCGCTACCTCGACATGTTCGCCGAAAAATTTCGCTAAAACTCCCATAAGTATTAGGATAAGGGAGAATACTACTGACATTATCGCGTTGATGGTGAATGCCGATTTTAATTTAGTTTCCGTCAAATCAGTTTCGCGAATAATATAGCTGGAAATACTGAATGATGTTAGAGCGGAAACAATACCTGCCATGCCTTGCGCAATGGAATTGACACCAAATTCGTATGGCGATAAAGCGCGGGTGAGGAGAACTGCACCAAAAAATGATAGGCCGAAGTTTGTAATTTGAGAAAGATAGGACCAAATGAGGGATTTTTTAACTGACATGAACTTGAGCCGCCCGACTTTGTTTTGGAGTGTGGACTACTATCGCAATCAACTACAACTTTTCAGTTTTTTTAACAGTCCGTTTTACTTGACCTGGGATAGAAATGATCTGTCTTGTTGCTCGCCCGCGAGCAAGGCAATATAAATAAGCACGATGCAGGAAAAATTCAAGCCAGTTACCGGTTGTTTCGTATAATGACTACTCAACCTTCCCGGTATTATTTTATACTTGTTTGATCAATGTCTTAAAAATGGCTCGTTGATCAATTTGGTGTTTTACTAGCCTGCAATAAATTTTGATGTTCCTTATATTATTCGGTGGATGGGCCGTCTGTCGCATTGCGTTTATGACGATGCGCATTTCTGTTCGTATTTGACGGGGATAACATAGCATCGAGTTATTGGGGTTGGGAATTAAAGTGCCTTGACGGAGTTGCTGTCGCAGGAACGAATCGCTGGATTTCGTAACGCAAGTCGCTACAATCTTGATGCGCAAACTCAACTCCTTTCGAAACCCATCGTATGGTGCCTTTTCGAAATTAGCGTAGATTGAATAGGTCAATCAACAATCGCAATAAGATAGTACGCAATGCGACGTCATATATCTTAAAGTATAGAAATCTCTGACCAATTGACGATCCATGCTGATCTGAGCAATAATAAAGTATTTATTTTTACTGATTTAATGCACTACTCATTATTTTCCAGCTTGACTGACAAGTACTTTGATTCAAATTAGGGTTGACAGCTTGATGTACTCATCATCACTTTTAGTGCGCTCAATGTAGTTTATTAATATTATCGCTTTGTCCATTTTATGCATTCAAAGCTGAGTTTTACTTGCCTATTGTTGGTTTCTCAGTAGTTCATCTATCGTTTTAAATCTCAATCTGAGGTCAGCCGATTCGTTGCTGAATGGAGTTCACTTTTGAGCGTTAGGTAATTATGGGTTGTTTCGCGACCGCGTGATCTTAATCTAAAACGGCTAAAAAAGGGGCGGTAATGAATATAGTTGTGGCGATAGCAAGTACCGGAAGGCCGGAGGAGCTTGGAGATTGGTCGGAATACCTAAAGAGTCAATCGTATAAGCCTAGCACGGTTATCTACTCTGTCGCTAGTCCTTGCGACCTGCCGCAAATAACGCGCTTGTATGCCCCAAACAAGATTATAGTGGGTTCCGCGGGTTCTTCCGTGCAACGCAATCGGGTTCTTGATGTCTTGGAGCTTAGTTGTGATTTGATTGTATTTTTCGATGACGATTATGTTCCAGAGAGAAGATGCCTCGAAAAAATTGTGGATCTTTTTACGTTATTACCCAATGTTGCTGGAGCAAGTGGCCTTCTTCTAAGGGATGGCGCTCAATCAGCGGGCATTTCGAAAGAGGATGCCTTGAATTTGATCGAAATTAGCGAGAATAATTCTCCCGTTCTTGAGCAAATGCATGTGGATTCGGTCGGACTATATGGTTGTAATATGGCATTCCGCCGAACGGCTATCGGGGGCATACGATTCGACGAAAATCTTCCGCTATATGGCTGGCAAGAAGATGTTGATTTCGCTATGCGCGTTCGGAGAAATGGCCGGATCGTGAACACAGATTCATTTAAAGGAGTTCACCGGGGTGTGAAAAAAAGCAAAACCAGTGGTTATAAATTCGGCTATTCACAAATTGCTAATCCGCTATATTTAATTAAAAAAGGGACTATGCCAATATCTCATGGGTTAAAATTAATCGCAAAAAACCTTTTGGCGAATCATATTAGATTACTTAGACCAGAGTCGTGGATTGACCGCCGCGGTCGTGTCAGAGGAAATTGGTTAGCGGCCTGGGACTTGGTTCGATTTAAGCTTAGCCCTAGGAAAATCCTCAACTTATGACCTTTTAGCTACGATGTATGTCTGTCTTAGATCAAAAGAGAGATCTTACCTTTATCTTTTTTTTGTTGTGCTTTATCATTTTTCTTGTTGTGGATATCAACAAATTTTTTGATAGGAAATACTTGCTTGCCGGCTCTCGGCTTTGAAAGTTTATGCTAGTCTAGATATACCTCATGTATTTTAGTTTTTTGATTTATTTTGGGTACTCGGCACACAATATGAGATCGTCAGTTTAAGGTTACTATCTTCGCCGGTCGGCCGCGCTCTATCTTTTCTGCATATTCCGTTATTGAACATCATTCTGATACCTATGAAATTCAAGACTGAGGGATGAGGAGCCTTTCAAATTAAAACTGTGCTAGACTCATAGTGTTGACTTTCGCTACTAGATACGACTTGCTAAGTTTTATCAGCTGCTACAAATCTGGACTGACAGCGCGGGTACTAATCAGTGGATCTAGCATCTTTAGCAGCATTGATTGTGCTAACCATTTCGTATGCAAAAGGCATAAAAGCCATATTTGTGATTGCTGTAGCATCCCTCGCCTTTGGATCATTGGCGGCATTGCCGCCAGCGTTTACTGGTGGGATTACAATTACTGCAAGTTCACTCGGATTTTTACTGCTGGTTGTGAAAGTTATCAAGGTGGCACGACTCAATCAAATATTACATGTTGCGTTTTCCTTTAAAGAATTAGGTTTTCTGACTTTTTATGTTCTTTGGTCTCTCGTCGCAACGTTAGTCTTCCCTTGGTTATTTGACGGAACCATGTATGTTTATCCCGTAAGATCCGCTGGCATCGACTATGTTTTGGTGCCGTTAAGTTTTACAACCAGCAATCTGACGCAAGAGTTTTACCTCATTTTGTCCTATTCCGTGGCTCTTGTCGTTTCACTATTGTCTAGCGACGCCGATTTTCAGAGCTTGTTCAGATCTGCCATACTTTCAGTTGCGATCGCAATGATTTTAACTGGTGCTATCGATTATCTCGGCGCGGGTTGGATCCTAGAATTTACTAGAAACGCTAGTTATGCGCTTGCAGGTGAAACGAATATTGGTTCTTCTAGAAGGGTAGTCGGGGCGATGCCGGAAGCATCGTCTTTTGGATGGCTGATGACTGCCTTGTTGTCCATACTTATCTTACTTAGAAAGACACTAGGTTTAGACTCAAAAGTATTAATTTGCATAATCCTAGCGATTATTTTTGTTATACTATGCGCGTCCTCCACGGCCTATGGAATGTTCGTGGCGCTAATTTTTGCTTTCTTGTTTCAAACATTACTTCGAGCTGTCTTCGACGGGCAGATAGAGCGAGAGAAATCCATTCTTGAGATAATTTGCCTGTCGCTACTTTGTGTGCTGCTTTTTGAAATAGTATTGTATGTCGATGCTATTCGAGCGCCTCTTTTCCAACTTGTTGATGAGTTAGTCTTAAACAAATCAGCGTCTTCTTCATTCGAAGAGCGAACTAGATGGTCTCGAATAGCATATGAAGCATTTATTTCATCTTATGGATTAGGTATTGGAGTCGGTTCCGCCCGTACATCAAACGGGCTGATCAATATTCTTGCAAGCACGGGAGTTATCGGAAGCGTTCTTTTTTTATTGTACATTCTTAGACTTTTTTATTATGCTCCTGCCAATCACCGTATGTATGACAGATTTGCCCTTAGTTTGTCGATGCTGTCTCCGTTTATTGGGCTAGCTCTATCTTCTGCCACAGCCGATTTTGGTATAATTCTAGCTATTCTTTTCGGTCTTCAATCACCCAAATCTTTAATTTTCACTGGCGATCCTTCATATGAATAGTGAAGCTTCCATCCTAAATTTTATAAAGTTGGTGATCACGTCGGCATTTAGGCGTGCGCTTCTACCCCTTCGAGCTTTCAGTTATCCCGCGGCGAGGTAATCGCCGCCCAGTGTTCGCCTCGCGCGTCCAAGCCGGCAAACACGGCTTTCTTGCGGTCAAAGGTGGGGGTCTAGTTGTGAAGTCCGGGTGCATAATAGTGCATCATCGACGCTGACGCGTCAGACGGTGGATGCACAATGGCAGGAGTTTTTCACAGTAGCGCCGGAACGACGCCGCGTGTTCGAGCCGAGCTCCGGGCGTCGAAAGAAAGTAGCCGCGCCCCTTCCGCCGCGTACGGCTTGGACGCCAAGACGGTCGCCAAATGGTGCAGGCGGGCGATGTCGACCGACGCTTCGATGGGGCCGAAGAAGCCCAAGAGTACGGTGCTGACGCCGGCCGAGGTAGCCATCGTGGTCGGATCCTGACCTGTCCGTTATTTTGAACCGGGCCAGTTGCGAGGCTACTGCATGGTCGCGGCCATGGGTAGCCGGAAGGCCAGATCCCGGTTGACGGGCGCGGGCGGCCGATAGCCCAGCGACGCATGGGGTCGGACGCGGTTGTAGGTGTTCTGCCAGAGGTCGATTACGATCTGTGCCTCCTTTCAGCGAGTAGAAGATCTCCTGGCGCAGGCACTCGTCGCGCAGCTTGCCGTTAAAGCTCTCACAATACCCTTTTTCTCACGGTGATCCTGGGGCGATGGACTGGATCTGCGGACCAGTTGTGGCCACCCATTTGCGCAACACCTTCGCGATCATTTCGGGATCATTGTCGCAGCGGATGTTCTCCGGGATGCCGTGCAGGCACATCGCCTCTGCCAGGGCCTCGATTACGCCGAGGCTGTTGATGCGCCGCGCCACCGTCAAGGCGATGCACGCCCGGCTGTCCCTGCGACAAGCTCAGGGTGAGGTCGTCGATCAGCGTCAGGATGCGCAGGCTCCGGCCGTCGTGGGTCTGGGCCTGCACGAAGTCGAAGCTCCAGACGTGGTTGCGGTGGAGTGGCCGCAGTCGTTTGCCCGAGCAGTCGTTCAGCCAGAGGCGGCGGCGGGGTTTATGTCGGCTGGGGACCTTGAGCCCCTCGCGACGCCAGATGCCCTCATGGTGAGCTTGTCGAACCATGAACCCGGTCCTTGCCCACCTGCCAGCCGCCTGCATGCAGCAGGGCGGTGACACGAGGGTAGCCATAGCGCCCGTACTCGGACGCCAGGGCAACGATGGCGCGGGTCAGCGCATCCTCGTCGGCCGGCACGGTGGGCACGTAGCGCTGCGTGCCCCGGTGCTAGCCGACGATCCGGCAGGTGTGACGTTCCGAGAGGCCGTACTTCTCCCGAATGACGTCGACCGCCTGCCTGCGTCGCTCGGGGGCTACAAGTTTTGCTGTCGCTGCCCTTCGGGTCCCGAGGCGCCGTCCGCCAGAACCTGACCCACCAAAGATAGATCTGCCACAAGCCGACAAAGCCGGGCGTTTTCGCGTTCCAGATCTTTCATCTTCCTGGCTTGATCAACCTTCAGACCGCCGTACTCCTTACGCCAGCGGTAGTAGCTCGTAATTACCCAGGCCTGTGATGGCGGGGTTTAGGCGCCGACGGTCTTGAGGATGGTGCCGAAGGGACTGTGGCCTGAGAGGCGTTCGGTATCGACGACGGTGCGGATGGCGGCCTCGCCCTCGGCGGCCCACATCGCGCGGTAGCCGTTGGTCATCTTTCGCTGGATGACCGCCGGGCGCAGCAGGCGCTCTGATCCGTTGTTCGTCGGTTCGACTGCGCCGGGATGGGCGAGGAAGACGAGGAGCTGATCGCGCGCCCGTCCGATCTTGGCCTGCAGGTCGCGGGTCAGGTCGCAGCGGCTCGACGTGGCGAGGATGGCGCCGAGTTGTCGATCCAAGGTCCGGCGCTTGGCGGCCAGCGTCGAGGGGGCCAAGTCGGTGACACGCTCGGCCAGGGCGAACACGGAGTGCAGCCAGAGCTGCAGCCGCCAGGGCACCGGATCGTCGCTTACTTCGACGACATAGGCGATGTCGCGGGCGAGATGGGCGAGGCAGGTCTGGTGCGCGGCGGCATGACCCTGCTGGGCGGTGTAGCGGTCTGAGATCCACACCGCGGGCCGGTGGCCGTCCATCATCTCCCGCACTACGACAGCGCCCCGCGTCGGCGAGGCCGTGTGCACCACGGCGTCGGCCGCGTGGAACACCCAATGATAAGCGTTGCTGCCCTCGATCCGGACGCCGGTCTC
>NZ_FOTK01000073.1 GCF_900114535.1 Methylobacterium pseudosasicola
CAGGTCCGCAGACAGGGGTGAAGGCATGAGCAAGCTCCTTCACTCACCAACGCGCTACCCGCTAACTCGTCTCAACCAGCGCGGGACCGGCTCTAAGTCGGAAGGAGACTTATGGTCGCGCCCAATGTCTATTGTAACGCCCCAGCAGCAGTACAGCTGAGATCGTCTGTATGCGGAGACGCTGACATCACGACGTGCACGCCCAGCACTCAGGTGTGATCAGCGCCCTCGTCGCGAACGATTAACTTGCGCCCGATCCAAAAAGGACACACGCTCAAGGCGAGGGGCATATGAGGATCGATCAAAGTGACGACGGACACGCTTGATCGCAGCGCCGACCACATCGCATTGGCTGGAGATATCGTCGCGGCCTACGTGTCTAACACCCCAGTTCCGGCGTCCGAATTGCCCACATTGATCGCTCGTGTGCACGGTGCTGTCGTAGGTTTAGTGGCTGGTCCGATGCCACTGACAGATGCCTCGTCAAACGTCGAGAAGCCGACGCCGGCGCAGGTCCGTAGGTCGGTCCAGCAGGACGGCATTGTCAGCTTCATCGACGGACAGGCCTACAGGACGCTCAAGCGACATCTGACTGCCAAAGGCCTGAGCCCGCAGAGCTACCGCGAGCGCTACGGGCTGCCGGCCGACTACCCGATGGTGGCCCCGAGCTACGCTGAGCGGCGCTCCGCTTTGGCTAAAGCTATCGGTCTCGGTGTCCCCGGCAACGCAGCTAAGCGTGATCGCAAAGGCGGCGGGGAAGCGGCCTGATCAAATTTTTTGTTAAGTATGGTCCTCGGCGTCGTTCCAAACGTGCGACGCTGAGGGGACAAATTAGGTGTTCCCGGCCGGCGCCATCTTCCGTCCCCGCTGCAGAACCACGTCCTTGAACAGGTTGCCCGAGGCCGAGGTGCGGACCTTCGTGTCCGGCCCAGGCTTCTGAACGAGGACCGACACGCTGCCGTTCGCCTCGACCTTCGTGCCGCCCACGACACCGGCACGGCGGGCTGAGGCATCGAGGCGGCCCTCGCCCTCCTGCATCGCCTCGAAGGCTTTCCTGGCCTTCTCCCGGGAGGCTCAGCCCTCACCGTCGGCCTTGCCCATGTAGGGCGTGGTAGGCCCGGCAGCCGCCCTGCTGTCGCCCTGGCCTGGTCGCGACGCAGGCGGTCGAGGAACGGCCTGCGGAGTTGCTAGGCGAGCGCGTGCCACTGAGAGTTGCCGGGAGTGCTCGTTACACCAACCCGCGGGCCGTCCGGGTTCACGCGTACGACTTCGTACTGGGTCTCGTACTAGATCGGCGTACCGGGATTTCCGTCGTGAGGCTCACCCGGCGCTACCGGCTCGGCTCCATCGGGCAGGTTCCCGTTCGCCCCGGCGATCACGCGCTCGTGCTCGCGCAGTTGGCTGAGCGACTTGGCCATCTCCTGGGCCATCATGACGTACAGGTCAGCGAGCCGGCCTGCCTCTGCGGAAGCCTCCATGCCGGTTTTGCGAACGGTCCTGCTCGGCGTCCGCCTCAGCTCTGGCGTCGGCCTCGGCGATCATCGCAGCAGCCTGCGGGGTCTCTGCCTGATCCTGCTTGATCTTGGCCAAGGCGATTCGGGTAGCGAGGGCTGACAGGTCTTCCGCTGAACCGTTCGACACCAGATCCGCGAGGCTGGCTTCCAGGCCCCTCGCGCTGTGCCAGAACGGCATTGCGGCCTACGAGGATCTGGGCAACCGTACGCGGCGCGAGCACCGCCGACTGACGGTCAATGTAGCTTGGACGGAGTGTGACGTGAGGCGCAACGTTGCCGTCGTGGCGGTTGCGGCGAATGGAGACGGTGGGGATCGCGTACATGCCGACCATCGTCACGCTGCCTGACGGAAGGCAGGGGCGGCAGGGGGCGTGCGGGGGCCATCGCAATCGTCTAGGTCGGGCGGTGCGACGCCGTCGGAGGCCAGTCGCTCTCGAAGAGCACGGCGCATCCACTCAGCACTCGACGTGCAGGCCTGCCGAGCGGCGCAAGCAACGGCGCTATTCAGGCCGGGCCCGGCTCTGAAGAATAGGTTCGGAGGACTCAATACGGTTGGCGATCATCTCGCGCGCGCGTCGTGTGCAGCCGATGCTCAAAGATGTGGTGTTATTTGACAGCTAACTGTAAGCGAGCGGCTTATTACGTTCGGGCATTCGTCGCTTTTGACCATTGTTCATTCACTTTCGCTTGCTGAGCTCGACGTGAGTTGTTCTATCGCCCATTAGACCATGCGATCTGTTAGCTTCCCCGTTTGGATGGGGCGCGGTCTGGTCCTCTAGAGCGATCAAGTCGGTCCGGCCTCCTCTTGATCATGCGCGTAATGATGCAGACCGAGGCCAACCAACTTGCCTCCAGTACGCAGACCTTGAAGACGATGTCAGCCAAGACATGACCGAACGTGTACCCATTGAGGGAGCCAGCCATTCCTGCGGCTAGCGCGATGGCTGTCACGATCGGGACCAGCAGATACCAGTTCAATAGCGCTCCACAGGTGGCCCCTAGCAGGGCAATCAATAGATATCCCATACACCACCACCAACTCCCGCTTAATCCCCCTAAAGCGAGGAAGAGCCAGGATGGTACAACGGTAGCGTGCATAAAGCGATGCGGAATATATTGCGACAAAAAGCACAATTTGTTACATCGAGTCGCCTCCAATGTTTTTCGTTAAAATTTTATGGATTAAAATCTAAGCTATGGACTATCAAAAATACATCGCAATTAGATATCCGACAGCACCGATAACTATTGCCCACATCACACCAATCAATGCAAGCAGGATCAGTTTGCGCATGGGCATAGACACATTCTGGAGAAAAAGGTCCCTTCCGCTGTCCTGCGAGGGAAAATTATGATTGAGAAATCTGCAGATAGTGTCCGTCGCGCGGTTCATGAGCGGCATCACAATTGAATACCCCAGCTCCTTGAGTTCATTTGTACCTCCTGGGACCCGTTGCACTAAGCAGAGGGGAATGGATCAACAATCAAGGTGATGCCCGAATTACCCAAAAGAGGTAGGCAGGCCGATACGCACCTCCTGCCGAATTAGTTTCAGCCGCTCGCCTGCGATCGCGCCCACTGCCGATCGCGCTCGGCCTGCAGTTGCCGCTGCTGAGCCCGTAGGCGGCCTGCTCGGCCAGTTCCTTCAGCAGCCTGCGATTTTCCCGCCGCGGCGGCTGCCCGACGCCTTTCCGCATCAGCCTCAGCCCTCCGTCGGAGCACTTCCCTCAGGGTCGGCGGCTTCACGGGGCGCTTCGCTTTCGCCCTAGGCGGGGTCCGACGTGCCGTGCGGGATGGTGGCGGCGGCCAATCGATTCTTGGCGGGATTGCCCGAGAGCGTCCGACGGCAGGCTTGGCTTCCGCCAGCGTCAGCCGGAGCGACTTCCGGAATCGCTCCTCCTTCACCGGCAGCGACACGGCGTTGCCCGAGGCGGAGACCTCGACCTGCAGTCCGAGGAGCCGGCCGCCAACTCGACCGGGCAGCTCCTGCCGCGGCCAAGCTTCTACGTCTGCGAGCTCATGGTCAGGTCGAGCCCGGCGACGTCGCGGGTGAACTGCACGTCGACCCCGTCATCGGTTGTGCGGGTCATCGTGCACCGCTCTAACTCCTGGCCCTCGACACCGCGACGACCTTCCACGGGCCGATGGCGACCGTTCCCTCCGGCGTCTGGGCGTGGGCGGGGTCATGGTCGCCGGGACGACGGCGGCGATGGTGATGCGCATGGCGGGGCTCCGTGTTGCTCGGACGGGGTAGGTAGCGAGACCGCCGGAGGTTTCCTGTCGTCCCTGCGAACGTCGGTCGACCAAAACGAAAGCGACTAAGTCGAGTCCAACCTCTCGGACGTTGTGCCGCCGGACCCGCAGTGTGACGGGTTGCCGATGGTGATGGCGGCCACCGTCGGGTCCCTGGGCGCGGCTGCGCCGGGGAATCCTGAGCGACCGGCCACACCCTTAAGGTTCACCCTTCCCCCGCCGTACCCTCAGGGAGCGGTTCGATCCTTCAGGAAGCGGATCAGGCAGTCCGTTTCCGCGCCCGTCCCCCCGGAACCGCGGAAGGTGATCCACAAGCGCCGGCGCGCCCATTCCTGGTGGATCGGGATCGCCGCGAGATGGCGGTCGGACAGACGGCTCGACACAACGGCGCGCGGCAGCACGCCCAGGCCGTGTCCGGCCTCGACCAGGCTCAGGACGGCCTCGAAGCTTGTCGCCCGCACCCGGATGCGCAGGAGCTTGCCCTCGGCGTTGGCCAAACCGTCGAGCCGGCGCAGGATGTCGCTGCCGTGGTTGAACCCCACCAGGTCAAGGTCCGCGATATCGCCGAAGCCGACGCTCCCGAGTTGGGCGACGGGATGGTCCCGCGGAACCACGACCACGAGCCGATCCTCGCGGTAGGGACGCTGCAGCAGGCCGGCGGACAGCTTGTTGTCGGCGACGATGCCGACGTCGATGTCGCCGGACCGCAGCGCGTGCAGCGTCTCCTCGCTGAAGCGCTCCTCCAGCTCGATGCGGATGCGCGGATGCGTCGCCTGGAACGCGTAGAGGTCCCTCGGGAGGAATTGGACGACGGCCGATATGTTGGCCCAGATCCGAACGCGACCCTGCCCGACGCGCGAGAAATCGTCCATGGAGCGCACGAGCGTCTCGGCGGAGGCGACCATGACCTGGGCGTGGACCAGCAGGGCTTGCCCTGCGGCGGTCAGCTCGAGGCCCTGCGCCCTGCGCTCGAAGAACGGCTCGCCCGCGAGGCCTTAAGAGCCCGGACGCGCCGGCTCACCGCGGACAGGGTCATGTGGACCCGCTCGGCGGTCTCGGTGAGGCTGCGGGTATGGGCGGCCAGGACGAAGATGCGCAGCGACAGCAGGTCGAGGTGGCCGAGGCTCAACATGGCTGGCGAAGGTCAGTCCGGCCGGCCGCGCCCGCCATCGCCGCGGAATCGCGAGCCGTAGTGGCTCGCGGGCAGTACGTCCGCCTCGCCGAACAGCTTGCGCTGCAGCGTGCCCTCCGCCCGCCGCGCCCCGACGAGCCCGCGCTCCTGGAGGACCGGGACGACGAGGCGCGCGAAGTCGCGGAAGCTCTCGGGCGCGACCGTCCTGATCAGGTTGAGGCCGTCCACGTTGGCCTCGGAGCGCCAGGCCTGGAGCTCGTCGGCCACCGCCTCCGGGGATCCCACGAAGGTATGGACCCGGGAGCCGAGCGGCATGGCGTCCAGCAACTCGCGCACCGTCCAGACCTTTCCGCCGCCCCGCCGCGTGAAGGCCTCGAGGGCGGACCGGCCACCCTCGTTGGGGGCGTAACGGATCGGCTCGTCAAGCGCGTAGGCCGAGAAGTCGATGCCGACCGTGGCGGAGAAGTGGGCCAGGCCCGCCTCCGGGCTGGCATGGAGCCGGTACTCGGCGAGCCTGTCGCGCGCCTCCGCGTCCGTGGCCCCGACGACGATGTTCAGGCCGGCCAGGACGCGGACGGCGTAGGGGTCGCGCCCCTCCTCCTCCACGGCCCGGCGCAGGTCGTGGACGATCCCGGCGACCACGGCCCGGTTCGGGCCCATGACGAAGACGCACTCGGCATGGCGCGCCGCGAATCGCCGCCCCCGGTCCGACGCGCCGGCCTGGTAGAGGACCGGGGTGCGCTGCGGGGTCGGCGCGCACAGGTGCGGGGCGTCGACGCGATGGAACGGTCCGTCGTGCACGACGCGACGCACCCGGGCCGGGTCGACGTAGGTCCGGCCCGCGCGGTCGAGGCGCACCGCCCCGTCGTCCCAGCTGCCTTCCCACAGCCCGTAGACCGCGTCCATGTAGTCGTCGGCGCGGTCGTATCGGTCGTCGTGACCGGGCTGGGCGCCGAGGCCGACCCCCTTCGCCGCGCTGTCGAGGTAGCCCGTCACCACGTTCCAGCCGACGCGCCCGCCCGTGAGCTGGTCCAGCGTCGACATGCGCCTGGCGAACAGGTAGGGCGGCTCGTAGGTCACGCTCGACGTGATGCCGAACCCGAGGTGCCGCGTCGCGTGCGCCATGGTCGGCACGATCAGCATCGGGTCCAGGCGCGGGACCTGGATGCCCTCGCGCAGCGCGATCTCGTAGTCCCCGCGGTAGACGTCGTAGACGCCGAGCCCGTCCGCGAAGAAGATGCCGTCGAACATCCCCTCCTCCAGCGTGCGGGCGACCTCCTCCCAGTAGGCGAGCTCGCCGAAACGGTGGGTCTCGTCGCGCGGATGGGACCACAGGCCGTGGCAGATGTGCCCGGCGCAGGCCATCTCGAAGGCGTTGAGGATCAGCGTGGGCGGCTTGGCGGGCATCAGACGTATCCCCGGCGCGGCGGCGGCACGCCGTTGAGAAGGTAGTTCCCGATCGTGGGGAACTTCCACCGGACCGGGTCGTGCAGGCTGTGGGTCCGGGCGTTCCGCCAGTGGCGGTCCAGGTTGAACTGGGCCAGGGTGGCCTGGCTGCCGGAGAGCTCCAAAAGCTTGCCGGCGGCCTTGAGCGAGACTTCCGTCGCCAGGATCTTGGCCTTCGCCACGGCGATCGAGGCGGCCGCGACCGCCCCGGCGTCGCGGGCGTCGCGCACGGCGTCGACCTGCTCTGCGGCGAGCCACAGGAGTTCCTCCGCCGCGTGCAGGTCGACCCGGAGCGCGCCCGCGTCGAACAGCAGGAGCGTGTCGTCGGCCGCCCTCCGCGCCCCGCTGTCGATCCATGGGCGGGCGCGCTCGAGCACGAAGCGCTTCAGGTCGGCCAGCGCGGCCCGCGCGATCCCGAGCTGGATGGCCGTGTGGTAGAGCTGGGAGAAGGGCCCGAGCCGCGTGGGACGGTCGAACACCTCCTGGAACGGGAGCACGTGCTCCGGGGAGACCGGGACGTCGTCGAGGATGGCGGTTCCGCTGGCGGTGGTGCGCTGGCCCATCCCGCTCCAGTCGTCGCGCAGGTCGAGCCCGGCCGATTTCCGCGGCACTTAGGCCATGTTCTGGAAGCCGCCCTCGTCCCGCGCGAAGACGGCGAGCCAATCGCACAGGAGCGCGCCGGTGCAGTAGGACTTCTGGCCGTGGAGCGAGAGCCGCCCATCCTCGCGGACGAGCCGGGTCTTGCGATCCGCCGCCGACGCGGTTCGCGCGCCGGTCTCCGCGATCGCGTTGCCGAACCGCAGGCCGCGCAGCGCCAAGTCAAAGAAGAAGTCCTTCTGTGCGGCCGTCCCCAGGAGGCGGATCGCCTCGAGCGAGTAGAAGTGGGTCTGCGGGATCTGGCCGACGCTTGGATCGGACTCGCTGATCCGCGCGACGACCTCGGCGAGTGTTCGCGCCGACACGTCGGCGCCGCCGTGGGCGGCGGGCAGGGCCTTGCCCATAGATCCCGTCCTCGCCGTCGTCGGCGAGCGGGCGAGCCCGGAGGTCTACGAGGCGGCACGGCAGGACATGGGCCTCGACCGGCCGCTGCCGATGCAGTTCTGGCGCTACCTCGCGCGAGTCCTGCACGGCGATCTCGGGACATCCGTCGGGACGGGGCAACCGGTGCTGCGCGACGTCGAGCGCTTCTTCCCGGCGACCGTCGAGCTCGCCACGGTCGCCATGGCGATTGGGATCGCCGCGGTGTCCCGGCGGGCGTCCTCGCGGCGGTCCGCGTCGGGCGCGCCGCCGACGTCATGGTCAGGCTCGTGATGCTCGCCGGCTATTCCGCACCGATGTTCTGGCTCGAGCTGGTCGGGCTCGCGGTCTTCTACTCTTGGCTCGGCTGGGTCGGAGGCCCCGGCCGCCTCGACGTGGCCTACCGGTATTCCGTCGAGGCGCGCACGGGCCTCGTCCTGGTCGACACGCTCCTGGGGGGCTCCTTGGACGCCTTCCGCGACGCCGTCTCCCACCTGGTGCTCCCGGCCTCCCTGCTGGGCTTCCATACCGCGGCCTACCTATGCGGATGACGCGCAGCCTCATGCTGCAGGAGCTGTCCGCCGAATACGTGCTGGCCGCGCGCGCCAAGGGCCTGAGCGAGGCCCGCGTCGTCTGGCGGCATGCCCTGGGCAACGCGCTGGTCCCCCTGCTCACCGCCACGGCTCTCTCCTACGCCTACCTGCTCGAGGGGGCGGTGCTCACCGAGACCGTCTTCGCGTGGCCCGGCATCGGGCTCTACGTCACCCAGGCGCTGTTCAGCGCCGACCTGCCCGCCGTCCTCGGCGCGACCACCGTCATAGGAGCGTGCTTCGTGTCGCTGAACGCCCTCGTCGATTCGCTCAACCCTTTGCTCGACCCGAGGATCTCCCGGTGACCGGCGGCCTCGACGCCGTCACGCTCGGCGAAGTCACCGGGCGGGCACGGCCCAGCGGCAGGTGGCGCCGCGGGGTGCGGCGGCTCGGCCTCGCGGCGTGCGCGCGGCCGAGCCGCCGTCGGCCTGTCGATCGTCGCCGTGCTCCTCGTCGTCGCGGCGGCCGCTCCCTGGATCGCACCCCACGACCCGCACGCGCAGTCGCTGGCCGCCAGGCTGGCCCCCCCTTCCGGCGCGCACCCGTTCGGGACGGACCAGCTCGGCCGCGACATCTTCAGCCGCGTCGTGCACGGCAGCCGGATCACCCTCCTGATCACGGCGCTTGCCGCCGTATGCGTCGCCCCGGCGGGGCTGCTCGTGGGCTTGTGCGCGGGCTATTTCGGGGGGCTGTGCGACGGCGTGCTGATGCGCGCGACGGACGTCTTCATGGCCTTCCCGCGGCTCCTGCTCGCCCTCGCCCTCGCGGCGGCCCTCGGCCCGGGGATCGGGAACGCGGTAATCGCGATCGCGATCAGCGCATGGCCTCCCTACGCGCGTCAGGCGCGGGCCGAGGTCCTGTCGCTTCGCGGGCGCGACTTCGTCGTCGCCGCGCGCATGGCCGGCGCCTCGCACCCGGGCGTCCTCTGGCGACACATGCTGCCCCTCTGCGCGACCTCGGCCGTCGTGCGCCTGGCGATGGACCTCGCCGGGATCATCCTCGTCGCCGCTGGGCTGGGCTTCCTCGGCCTGGGCGCGCAGCCGCCCACGCCCGAATGGGGCGCGATGGTCGCAAACGGCCGGCAGTTCCTGACGCCGTACTGGTGGGTCTCGGCCATGCCTGGCGGCGCGATCTTCGCGGTCAGCCTTGCCTTCAACCTTATCGGCGACGGGCTTCGGGACGCGCTGGACCCCCGGGCGGCGCGGGGACGGGCATGATGGATCGCTCGCCCCTGCTCGACGTCGATGCGCTCTCGGTCGCATATGGCGGCGTCCCGGTGGTGGACGGCGTGTCCTTTCGCCTGGCGTCGAACGAGAGGCTCGGGATCGTCGGGGAATCGGGTTCCGGCAAGTCGCAGACCGCGCGCGCCGTCCTCGGCCTGCTGGCGACCCATGCACGCGTCGAGGCCACGCGCCTGAGCTTCGAGGGCCGCGACCTGCTGGGGATGGGTCCCCGCGCGCGGCGGCAGCTGCGCGGCCGCAGGATCGCGATGGTCATGCAGGACCCGCAAGCGTCGCTGAACACGGTCATGCGGATCGGTGCGCAGATCGACGAGGTCCACCGCCGCCATCGGGGATCGAGCGCCGCCGAGGCGCGGGCGCGCACGCTCGAGGCCCTGGAGGGGCTGGGGCTCGACGATGCGGGGCGCGTCTACCGCGCCTACCCCCACGAGGTGTCAGGAGGCATGGCCCAGCGCGCCATGATCGCGATGATGCTGGCGCCGGACCCGAGCCTGCTCATCGCGGACGAGCCGACCTCCGCGCTCGATATGGCCGTCGCCGCCGGCGTCATGGAGACCCTTCGCGAGCAGGTCGAGCGCCGCCGCATGGCGATGGTCGTCATCAGCCACGACCTCGACCTCGTCGCATCCTTCTGCGATCGCGTCCTGGTGATGTGGCGAGGCAGGATCGTCGAGGCGTGCGGCGCCGACCGGCTGCACGAGGCACGCCATCCCTACACCCGCGGGCTGCTCGGCTGCATCCCGCGGCTAGGGCGACGCCCGCGCCGCCTCGCCACCATCGACCGGGGGACGGCGCATGGCGATTGACGCGGGCGACCCCGTCCTCCTCGCGGTCGAGGACGTGGCGATCACCCTCGGGGGCAGGGAGATCGTCGCCGGCGCGGACCTCGCCTTGAGGCAGGGCGAGTGCGTCGGCCTGGTCGGCCGGTCCGGCTCCGGCAAGTCGACGCTCCTGCGGGCCATCGCGGGCATCCATCCCTTGAGCCGTGGCCGGATCCGCGTCGACGGACGGCCGCGCGGCCCGGCGGGATCGTTCGGCGACTCGGCGTCCCGGGTCCAGATTGTCTTCCAGGACGCGTACGGGTCCCTGCATCCCCGCCACACGGTCGACGCCACGCTTCGCGAGCCGCTTCGCATCAACCGCGTCCCCGACCGGGAATGCCGCATCCGCCGGGCGCTGGAGGCCGTGGGCCTCTCGCCGACGCTGCGCGACCGCTACCCGCACCAGCTGTCCGGCGGGCAACGCCAGCGCGTGGCCATCGCCAGGGCGTTGATGCTCCGGCCGCCCTTGTTGCTGCTCGACGAGCCGACCTCCGCGCTCGATGCCCCGGTCCAGACCGAGATCCTGAACCTCCTGGCAGACCTACGGGACGAGCTCGGCCTGAGCTACGTGCTGGTCAGCCACAACGACGCCGTCGCCGCGTTCCTCTGCGACAGGCTCGTGCCGTTCCGGGCGGGTCGAACGGGAGAGGCCGTATCACGCGACGATTTCGTCGCGCGAGCGGTTCCAAAGGCCGGCACGGCGAAGTGAAGGCTGCCGCCTTTCGACTCCAAACGGCATGCGAAGGCCTTCGAAAGGCGCCTAGGAAGCCGATCTTCGTGGCTCCACCGCTACCGGAGGATAAGGCCACAGCAGCAGCCCTCATGCCCAAAGCATCGTGATCGCCAAGAACGCTACCTGGAACGTAAGCATCACGCTGATGAGGGCTTTGGCCTCTCGATCGTGAAGCGCCCAATCCTCGCGCTCTTGCCCGGTCATGGCGAAGCCATACCGGCACGGCCGGAGTAGGTGAACACCATGCGCCCGGTAGCGTCGGTCACAGTGGCGACACGAGGCCGGCCGGGCTTGCTGCCGTCGACCTCGTAGGCTGCGATCATAGTGGCGTCGGCCTCATCCCTCGCATCGTAGATCCGTGGGGCGCTCCGCGGCACTCCGGCCTTCCCGATACGATCAATCCTGACGCGGTATGTCATGCGGGGCCTCCCGATTGAACGCCTACGCCGTCCCCACCGATCGGAAGCAGGAGGTCAGCGCAGGGGATGCCATAGCCGGCAATTGACGTTGGCGCGGCACCATTCCACATGGTTCGGATTAGAAAACTAAATTTGACGTCATTTGCCAAAACGCCTACAGATTTAACCTTTGGAATAATACTACCTAAACACCGCATTGATCACGGCTTCTGATTATCGCACGATGCGCGCCAGTCAAAAACTGTGCCCAGGTTCGTGTTGTGGGTCGTCCTCAGGGATTGATCAGCGGGCTATGCTTATCGCCACCCAGCTTACCGGATCCGTCATCGCTGCCGACGTTGTAGGCATTTTTCTCGTGTCGCTGATCCCGCACCGGATCGGGATAATCCGTTAGCGCGCGCCAAGGCGTGGTCGGGGTGCCGAGGCGAAGAGCGTTTGGTAGACGGGACAGCCAGAAGGCGAATGCCATCCATGGGAGGACGAAAAACAGGAAAGCAGTCAGACCCATGGCGATACTCCTGCAGGTGCCACTGGATCTGGTGGAATCAGCAGGCAGGTCTTTCCTACGTCCGTTGATCAATATGGGTGTCGTCAAATGACGGAGGTCGGGGACGGAACTCCGGTCTCTCCCTCAGGCCTCAGCGTCTGCCTTGGCCTTCCGCGGCCTTCCAACAACACGCTTCGGCTTCTTCGGGGCGGTTGCCACAGGCTCGGCGGCCTTCGGCGCTGCGTTCTTGCGCTGCTTGCCGAGACCCAGCTCAGTGGCGAGCTTCGAGCGCTGCTCGGAGTAATTGGCAGCCGTGACCGGATAGTCGCGCGGTAGCCCGTAGCGCTCCCGATACTCCTCGACGGTCATGCCGTTGCCAGTGATGTGGCGCTTCAGGGTTTTGTACGGCCTGCCGTCGATGAAACTGATCAGCGCGTCGTGGGTGATCGACTTCCGAATTTGAGAAGGCGTGGGCTTATCCATGGCCGGGGCTCCGGCGGCTCCATCCTGGCCAAGTCCCGTGAGCGCGGCGTGCATGCTCGCGATCAGTGAAGGAATTTCGTTCGGCTGCAAGTGGTTGTTCGAGACGTAGGCAGAAACAAGATCCGCCGTCAGCTCGATGTAGTTGATTGCCCCACCCTCAAGCGTCTCTGCGACTTCGTCCACGATGCGCACCCTATGCTTGAAGGCCCCAGACTATGTGTCAGTACGTGAGATAAAGCAATGCCATACTACGCATGGAAATCGCTTTTGTAAGCTTCCACGAGGGGAGCGAAAACCGCATCTTCGTAGCGGCATCCTGCAGTAGCATCGTAGCCGACATGGGGCTGCTCTCTTCGATAACCGACCTGCGAATAAGATGTCGACAAAGATTTAGACAACATTCATGCACAAAGATAATCGTGCTTTCGGGGGGGGTGAACTCAATCGACTCTGTTGGAAAAGTCTGGTGTTGGAGCGGTAGTGATGAGGTTGCCCGCTTCTGTCGAGAGACGGGGATCGAAGCAGATGATGGGACCTCGGCAAGTCGAGTAGGGTGCCGTTTTCCACGGATTCTCGCTCGAGACGCACGTCCCCGCCGACCATCTGCTTCGCTCCATCGACCGCTTCGTCGACCTGACCGGCCTGCGCCGGAAGCTGGCTCCGTTCTACGCTTCGACGGGCCGCCCCTCCGTCGATCCCGAGTTTGTGATCCGCATGTTGATCATCGGCTACTGCCTCAGCATCCGCTCGGAGCGCCGGCTGTCCGACGAGGTTCACCTTAACCTCGCCTACCGCTGGTTCTGCCGGCGCGGACTCGACGGCCGGGTGCCGGATCATCCCACCTTCTCCGAGAACCGCCATGGCCGCTTCCGCGACAGTGACCTGCTGCGTCGTCTGTTCGAGACTATGCGCGCTCGCTGCATCGCCGAGGGCCTCGTGGGTGGCGAAGGCTTTGCCGTAGATGGCGGCCTGATCGGAGGCGATGCCAATCGGCAGAAGGGGGTCGAAGGCTCTGCCGGTCTGCCCGCCTGAGGGCGTGGGCCGCGCCGCTCAGGAGTACCTCGCCGTCCTCGACAAGGCCGCCTTCGGGTCCGCGACGCCGGTGCCGCCCAAGTTCATCTCGGCCGCCGATCCGGCCGCGCGCTGGACCGGAGCGCACGGCGGGCAGGCGTTCTTCGCCTACACGGCCAACTATCTGGTCGATCTAGACCATGCGGTCATCGTCGAGGTCGAGGCGACCACGGCCATCCGGCAAGCCGAGGTCACAGCGACCAAACGCATGATCGCGCGTTCGCGCGAGCGCTTCGGCCTCTATCCGGCCAAGCTGGTCGGCGACGGCGGCTAAGGTTCGGCCGCGATGCTGGGCTGGCTCGTCTACGGGCCGGGCATCGAGCCGCATATCAGCGTGTTCTGCGAGTCGGCCCGCACCGATGGCACCTTCCCACGCGCCGACTTCACCTACGACCAGCCGGGCGACGTCTACCGCTGCCCGGCAGGCCAAGTGCTGACCACGACCGGCACCCTGGTCAACCACGGGGCGGCGCTGCTGTATCGCGCGAGCAAGTTCGACTGTGCGCCATGCCCGTTGAAGGCGCGGCGCCTCCCGAACGAGCCGGTGCGCAAGGTCCCGCGCTCGATCTACGAGGGCGCGCGGGACATGCGCCACCACATCGCGCCCTTTTTTGGAAGGCAAAACCTCGCGGCGCGAGCGCAATAAGACCGAGATGCGGTTTGCCCACCTCAAGCAGATCCTGAAACCGACCGACAACACGCTGGTCGAATCGCTCAACGGCCGCCAGCGCGACGAGTGCCTGAACACGAACTGGTTCCTGTCGTTGGTCAACGCGAGGAGCAAGATCGGGACGTGGCGGCGGCACTACAACGAGCGCCGTCCTGACACGGCCACGGGGTGGCGAACGCCCCAGGAATTCGCCTTGGCGGCGGCCCAACAGGCCGCCGAATGAGACCCGGAGGCTCACCATTCGGTCGGACCGAGATCCGGGGAGCCCTCAACCGACGATGCGCCAACTTCGAACCTGGGTCACCGAAGGGGGCAGGCCAGAAGCTGCCGCTACGGTAAGGCATGGATCGAAAAACGGTGTAAAGCTGCAGGTATGGACGAGGAGGATCGTGACTTTGAGCATTCCCCTTTTTCGGGTCCCTTCACGCGCGACGGAGTGACGGTCGAGGTCGAGATCTATCGCTTCCCGGGCACGCCGGAATGCTGGCGCTTGGAAGTGGTACATCTCTCCGGCTGCATTCGGTGGGACACCACGTTCGCTACCGATGCGGACGCACTCGCCGCCTTTGTCGCTATGGTAAATGCCGTTGGCATAGCCTCCTTCGTCGGTGATCGACCCGAGGCGCGGCATTGAGCGTGACCTAATGCACGACGAAGCCCGCGCCGGTTGACCGGGTGGGCTGAGTTTTAGGGAGCAGTCGGTGCGTCACGCCGGGTGCTCGCGAGAACGTTAACAGCCCCTCCCGCACACAAAAGCCCGCGACGACGACAGATTGTGCGGGCTTTCAGCTTCGGCCAAAAACACCACCACCGAGCCCGAAGCTGGCAACTGCATATCACTTGGTGGGCCATCATGAGAGAAGTTCGTAGGGGCCGGATTACGCCTCTGATCGATCGTTGAGTTGCTAGAGCCGGTCCCGCGCTGGTTGAGACGAGTTAGCGGGTAGCGCGTTGGTGAGTGAAGGAGCTTGCTCATGCCTTCACCCCTGTCTGCGGACCTG
>NZ_FOTK01000041.1 GCF_900114535.1 Methylobacterium pseudosasicola
GGCCGGGCCGTGCGATTGCGGCGGCTCAGATCTGGCAAATTACGGACCGGAACGGTTTCGGGTTGCGCTTGTAGCCGGATCGGGGCGCCTGGGATTTCTCGTCGATCTCGACGGCTCCGAGGGCTTCGTCGAGCCGCATCAGCTTCCAACCCTGACGCTCGCCGGAATTGCTGCCTCCGCGGACCTGCCAGACGCTCATGATCTGGTGGCCCGCTGTCGAGATGCCGACTGTGTGAACCTCGACGACGCGCGAGAAGCCATCATAGCGCAGCTCCAGGCATTTGCCGTTGCGCAGGGCAGTACAGGCGTTGGCAGCCCACATGAGATCGGTCCGGTCAGGAGATCGGCAGCATGAGGGCACGAACGCAACTCGCACTCGGCGTCAGGATGGCTTTGCCTTATCGGAGAGTCGATAGCCTCCAGACCCGCCAGAACTGGCTCAGGGCTGACGCCGCTCCAGGCCCGCATACAGACACCCGAAATCGCCTGACGCCCGCCAGCGGGCCGGATTTCGCAACAGTGGGGCATTCCAGATGAGCGACGGAACCGGCTTCGGGGGCGTACCCTCTTTCAAGGGTGGCGGCACAGGCCTGAGCCCGTCCATCCAGGATTGGTTGCAGATGCAGCAGCTCGCCCAGGCCCAGGGTCAGGGCGGAATGAGCCAGGGCATGCCCCAGGACGTGCCACAAGCTGTCCCGCCGGGCTCCTCCGGCTTCAATCCGCAGACCCCGCCCACGGGCGCGCCGACCGACGTGGTTCGGCCGGAGGCGGCTTCCCTCGCATCGGCGGCCATGAACGCGCTGGGGCCGTCGAGCGCGCAGGCGGCTACACCCGACCCGAACGACATCCGCGGCCGGTTCATCTCGACCCTGCAGCAGGGCGGCCTCACCAACCCGAACGGCCTCGGGGCGGTCGCGGCCTACGCGCAGCACGAGAGCCGATACTCGCCCTCGAACATCACCGGCTCTTGGTCGGACCCGAGCGAGAGCGGCCAGGCGGGGCAGTCTGGTGGCATCTTGTCGTGGCGTGCCGATCGCCTCGCGAACATGAGGGCGTTCACCCAGGGCGCAGCCGACCCGGTGGTGGCGCAGGCGCAGTTCACCCTGGCCGAGAACCCGGCTCTGATCCGGGCGCTGCAGAACGCCCAGAGCCCGCAGGAGGCCAACGCCCTGATGGCGGATGCCTGGAAGTTCGCAGGCTACAACCGACCCGGCGGCGAGAACGCGGCCCGGCTGGCGACGACGCAGGCCTACGCCAACAGCTTCGGTGGCGGCCAGGCGTTACCGGCGGTTGCGACCCCGCGTGGCGGCGGCTCGATGGGGTCGACGGCGCAACAGGGCGGCTTCGGCCTCAGCGGTGTCGTCGGCCAGGGCTCCGCCGTCCCAGGGCAGGCATCGGCCATGCCGGGGGGGGCGTCCCTCTCGGCCCAGCCTCTCGCGGTCGCTCCCCAGCCCGCGGGGTTCTCGACCGATCCGGCCGAGCAGCAGCCGAGCAACCAGTACGCGCAGATCGGGAATGCGCTGAAGGCCGTTGCGGCCGGTCAGCAGAAGCAGGGCCAGAAGGGCGGCGGGGGCATGCCGGGCGCGCCTGAGGTCGGCGGGCGACCGATCTCGCTGCAGCAGGCGCGGGCGATGTTCGACCCGGGCAAGTTCTACGGGATGCTGCGGAACGCCGGCGTGGGCGGTCAGGCGCGGGGATCGTAGGTGGGGCAATGCTGCCCAGGCATGCGCCCAAGATGGAGGTCGGCGGGGACGGTGTCGAGCAGCGCCAGGATCGTCGGCCGATTTCAGCACGACGTCGGGCTGACGGCGGGTGCAGCGGGAAAGTCACAAGGTCCGGAAGGCGGAAAACCCGGTTCGGGCGCAAAAATAAATCTACCGCTGATCGGCGTTTCCGGCATGGCGACTTTCGTCCGCCGAATGGAGGCTTGGGATCCATTCACCGGGAACCCAAGACCATGTCCGACAACGATGACATCTACACCGTCAGGCGCAAGCGGAAGCACGCTGAGGCGCAGGCCAAGAGCATGGCCTTGCGCAAGAAGCGGAATGCCCCGGGCCGCGACGACCTTGGGCGTGCCGCCTACTATGTGCTGTTGGGGCTCTACAGCGATCCGAGGATCGCCAGGGAGCAGAAAACCGCCATCCAGGGGCAGACCTTGGCCCTCATGAGGGAGGCCGGCTTCGACGTGTTCGAGGCCAACGTCGCCTTCCTGAAGGATGCTCGGGGCGTCCTCGACAGTCTCAACGGGTGGCTTTGCCGACGCTACATGGAGCAGGGCAAACACCTCGGCCCGGAAGGCAAACCCTATAAGCGGCTGACCGGCCTCGGGAAGCGCCCCGATCAGCCGCTGAATAGGAGTAACGGGGGGAATGGCCAGGGCAGTGGTCAGCCGCTGATCGAGAACGGCGTTACCTCCCGGCTTGCCGGCGACCAGGGCGATCCGTTCTGATGGGCCTCCGTTCAAGCATGGGAGGCACAGATGCCGAGGCAACAGCCGAACGCGGGGCGGTGGAAAAAGCGCTTCGAAAACCGTGAGCCGACCCTTGCCGAGATCGAGGAGGCAACCCTCTACTCGGCCTATCTCGTGGAGAAGCTCGGCGAGCAGTACGCCCCGGTCATGGACCGCCTTGTCTTCGAGCTAGAAGAGGCTCGGAAGCGGGGCGGCAACCCTACGGAGAGGGCGAAACGGAGCCTAGACGAAGCTGAGGCAGGCGGTCGGCTTGCGGCCGTGAACATCACGCGGAAGCGCTAAAGCCTCACCTCGCGGAGAACACCATGAAGGCCCGCAGCTCGCGAATGAACGATCCTAGCGAGCCGACCACGGTTGCCCTCCTGCGCGAGCAGTACGGCCCGAGGGTTATCATCCCGCTCGACCGCGTGATGGAGGACTACTTCCCCGGCTTGTCGCAGGAGCACCTGCTGCGCCGGATCGGCGAGGGCAAGCTCAACCTGCCGGTGGTGCGGATCGACGCCAGCCAGAAATCGGCCAAAGGCGTCGCCCTAGTCGACCTCGCAACGTACCTCGACCGCCGGATTGAGGCGGCCCGCAAGGAATGCCGTTAGCTTTACGGGTAGCATGCTCCGCCAACGCTACCACTCGCCTTACAGCTACGCTTTCTCCGCTCCTGGTGGCAGATTGCGTCACCATGCCGATCCGGCCCGAGCACCGCTTCTTCTACCCGATCGACTGGGCGCAGCTCTCGGCCGTGATCCGGTTCGGCCGGGCGAAAGGCTGCTGCGAGAACTGCGGACGGCCGCACGGGCGGATGGTCTACCACCTCGGGGACGGCCGCTGGTGGGACACGGATGTTGGGCGTTGGCGCGACGGGTGGGGTAGACGGATCCGCATAGTGTCGGGAACCGACATCCTCGGCCGAGTACGCACGACTCGTGTGGTTCTGGCGACGGCACATCGCGACCACAACACCTCGAACAACACGGACGCTAACCTCGCGGCCTTCTGCCAGAGGTGCCACATGATCCACGACCGGCCGGAGCATCAGCGGAGACGGTGGCGGACGCTGTTCCAGCGGAAGGCGATGGGCGACCTGTTCGGTGGGCCCTACGCATGAGCGCTACCGTGGCCTTAGGGCCAGCCTCCAGGCGTCGTCCACTGCTACCTGACGACAAAACGGATGCGATCGGATGCCCGTAGCTTGGTCTTAGCGGGCATTCGACGGCGGGAAACTAATCGCGCAGCGGCTCGGGCTTTTGGCCGTCCGGAAGGATCTCTCTGAGGTGATTGGTGATCATTTCGGCTGAGAACGGCTTGCCAAGGAAGCGAGCCCCCTCGGGCAGGTCACCCGAGCACGGGCGAGCCTGTCCGGATGCAACCACGATCGAGATGTGCGGCCAGTGTCGGGCCGTCTCGCGGGCGACGGCAAAACCATTGCGAGACCCGGGCATCTGCACGTCGGTGAACAACAGCACGATGGATGCGTGGTGCTGTCCCAGCACGGCCATTGCTTGATCGCCGTCGGCTGCTTCAAACGTGCGGAACCCGGCCTCGCTGAGGATGTCCAGCGCGTCCATGCGGATCAGCGCGTCGTCGTCGACGACCAGGGCATAGGGGGCAGGGGCGTTGGGTTGCTGAGACATAAGGACCAAAGCGGTCGCAGCCCGATAAGGTCCCTGCATGCCAGCCCGGCTGTCCGACCCGTCGGAGGGGTCTAGGCGGCAAATTTCCGGAGGGCTGCCTCGATCTTGCGCCGATCGAACGGCTTTCCGAGCACCACGCCACGCGCGGGGATCTGTGAGGTGTCCCACGGCTGGGACGAGACCATCAGCAACTCGATCGGCGGCCAGCGGTCACGGATCGACAGGGCTAGCTGCATGCCGGCGGTCGAACCGCGCATGTCGAGGTCGGTGAACACCGTGCGGATGTCGTGCCGGGTCTCCAAGATCTGAATGGCTTCAACGACCGTGCTCACCTCGATCGCCTCACAACCTGCGTTCTCGACGAAATCCACCAGGGACATCATCAGGATCGGATCGTCCTCGACGACAAGCACCAGGGCTTGGCCGGGGCGTAGGGGCTCGGTCATTCAAACGATCAATGCAGGTGGATCTGGATGTCGGTCAGCGGCGCTCGAAATTCAGCGCGAAGACCAGTCAGGTCATAATGCAAGTTAGCGGCGCGGGTTCCGACCAGGCCCATCTTGATGAGCTTGGAGCCGAACCCGCCCCGGCCGGCGGGCGCGAGGGCGGCTGGGCCGCCACTCTCAGTCCAGTCGAGTACGAGGCTCGGAGCGTTGCCGTGTTCGGTGCGCCAGGCCACGCGAACGAGGCCGGTGGCGGTCGAGAGCGAGCCGTATTTGAGCGCGTTGGTAGCCAGCTCGTGTAGCAGCAGCGACAGCGATAGCGCCGCCTGCGGGCTGATATCCAAGTCCGGCCCATCGAACGCGAAACGGTCCAGGTCTGCCTGTAGACTCAGCACGCTCTCCATCACCGCCTTCAGCTTGGCGGCGGTCCAGCTCTTCTGCATCAGCACGTCATGGGCGCGCGACAGGGCCAGAACGCGGCGCTCGAACGCGCCGACCAGCTCACGCTCGCTGACCCCGCGCAGGGTCTGCGTGGCGATCGACTGGACGATGGAGAGCGTATTCTTGAGCCGGTGGGCCAGCTCCTTGTTGAGGACCCCCTGCAGCTCCTCGGCGCGCACACGGGCCACGCCGACCTCGACCCGGTCAGCGACATTGCGCAGGAACGCCAATTCCTCGGCAGTCCAGATGCGCGCCTGTACGTCATGGACGATGAACACCGCCACGGTGCGTCCGCGCTCGCGCACCGGCATGTTGACCAAGCTGCCCACGTCGATCGATTGCATTGGCCCGGGGTTGTCACGGGTACGCGGGTCGGTGGTCACGTCCTCGATCACCAGCGCTTCGCCACGCTGCAGGTGAGCGCGGATGTCGCCGTAGTTGTCGAACTGATGCAGGCCGGCGATGCTCGGGATGCCCGGGGCGGTCCAGTCCGGTTCGACCTCGATAGCCTCCACGTCGCCGGCGATCCGACCGAACCCAGCGCGGGTCGCGCCAAGCGCCAGGCCGACGATTTCAGCGGCAGCCTGGGTCATTTCGCCGGTGGTGGTCAGATCGCGTAGCCGGTCGCCGAGGGTCAGCAGGGCCACGCGACGGGCGTCGGCCTCGACGCGGGCGGTGACCTCTAGGAAGATCACCCCGAAGCGGTCACCATCGAGCTTGAATGCCCGTCCCTCATACCAGCGTCGCAACGCGCCGACCTGGCGGGTGAACGCGATGGGCTGGCCACTGTTGACCACCTTGCCGAACTCGACAATCCATTCGTCTTCGACGCCGGGGATCACCTCGCGGACGGTGCGTCCGACGACGGTCGAGGGGTCGATCCCGAGCAGCTCGCCCCAGGCTGGATTGACCTCGACGTAGCGCCAATCCGTGATCCGTCCGCCGGGATCGCGGACCACCTCGCCAATCTGGAAGCCTTCGCTCAGGCGGTCGAACAGGCCGCGCCAGTACACGTCCTTGGCGCGTGCGTCGGCGCGTGCCTCCGCCTCAGTCAGACCGGCTGTCGCCGCCCCGGCGAACAAAGTCAGCTGCTCCAGGTCGATCTGATCGAACGCGAACGGCTGACGGGACTGCAGCTTGACCACGCCGAGAACGTGGTTGCCTTGCAGCACCGGGGCGAGCACGGCCGAACCGAGTTGCAGACAGGCGACCAACTCATGCTTGACGTGGGGGTCGCGGCTGGCGTCGATCATCAGGTACGGTTGGCGTGTCGTCGCGCAGTGGCCAGCCGTGCTGCCGGCCAAGGGCACCCGCAGGCCTTGATAGCCCTCAACCGTGCCCTGAACCGCGTGGTACGTCAGTGCATCGCCATCGAGCAGCTCGAACACCCCGCCATCCGCCGCCGGGATAGCTCGCATCGCTCCGACGACGATCGCCCTCAGGATCGGCTGCAGTTCTCCCTCGGCGGCGACGATCGCCATTTGGGTCTCCCGGAGGGCCTCGCGAGCCCGATAGGTCTGTGCCTCGGTCGCGCGCAGGGTGTCACGCTGGGCCACCGCCCGACGCAACTCCAGCTGACTCAACACCTGCTCCGCCAGAAGCTTGAGACCGCTCTGTTGCGCCTGGGTCAGCCCACCGGGGCGGGGAACCTTGTCGATGACGCATAGGCTACCGAGAACCATACCGGCGGACGTGCGCAGTGGGGCTCCGGCATAGAAGCGGATGTGCGGCTCGCCCGTGACCAGGGGATTGGCCTGAGTGCGCGTATCGACTGTCAGATCCGGAATGATCAGCAGCTCGTCCGGCTGAGCGAGGGCATGAGCGCAGACGGAGCTGTTGAGATCGGTCTCGCAACGTGGAAACCCGACCCGTGCCTTGAACCACTGTCGGTCTTCGGCGATCAGGCTGACCAGAGCCACAGGCACATCGCATAGTTGGCAGGCCAGCTGCACGATGCCGTCGAACCCCGGCTCGGCTGGTGTGTCCAGGATCGCATAGTCGTCCAGCGCCTGCAGGCGCTCGTCATCGACCGCGATGGGTGGGATCGAGTGGGGTTCCATCAGTGCAGTTTCGCCGCGCTTTTGCATACGCTTACAGCACCGCTCCGTGAGGAGAAACGCTGTGCCTTGAGTGGTTCGCGTTCACGAAGGTGATGGCCCGGCGAACGGCTGAAGGGTGTGATGCCGCCGTCGCCCCCCACCTTACGAGAACGCTCCGACGCCAGCTGTTCGAGCCGATCTCTCATATCGATCGGCGCCGGTACACGTCATCTAGGTGATAGTCGTCGTTGGACCTCATCAGCGCTGGCTTCCTGATCCCCGATGGGCGGCGACGTGCCTATTCGGCAGCTTTCAGCATCGTATGCCGTGCCGCCTCCTGCCGCGCGACCGAGAGAATGCGGTTTCGGCTCTGCTCATCGGGAGCAGCTGTCCAAAGCTGGATTAGCTGAGCCGCACCATCGACCAGAGCCAAAGTGGACGGATGTACGAAGGCATCGGTGGACATGTTGAGCGCCCTACCGATCTTATCGAGTGCGACGGCCGCTGGGCTTCCTGCAGCCGGCGTTGGCGTATCCATAGCGGCCTCAACCTACTGGCCGATATACCCGGCTTAAGCCACCCACTGGCATGCAACGAAAAGCTATGCAAATGTAAAGGAAATACTATCCTGTACAAATATTTGTGAAGATTGTAATAAAACTACAATTGCGAGCATATGGTTGGGGTCGCAATGGGAAATACGCTTGGCTTGGCTTGACGGCAGCGGGAGAGTTTTGCGTTGAGGCAAGCCGTTTAATTACCCGGATCGGTACAACAGAGATGCAGAGCTTGATTAGACTACTGCCTCTATCCGTCGGTGGAGGATTGGCTAAGCAGATTAAACCGATTTAGGCGGGGAAGACTGTGATCCCAAATAAGTGGCATCTGAATGAGTACCGCCCGACGCAGCACTGATCCGGGCCCTCAGGGAAGGGGTACGCTCGATGGATTTCGCGCTGCCATCCAGCAAAATTGCGCCCCGATCCCGTCAAATGCAGGGGCGAGGTCTTAGGAAGCGGTCACATGATGGGCTTTGCGGTGCACGCAGGATCGCATCTTGCCAGACGACGCTGCCCCCCTCCCGATTTCGTCCTGCCGCTTCATGGACGCGCTCATCGATCTGCTCGGCGCCTTCCCCGCAGGACGAGATAGAAGGCGGGCCGAGGCGCTGTCCGAGCGATTGGACAAGTTGAACGACGAGGCCCGATGGCACGACGCTCCATCCACGACCTTGGCAGCTATCCAAGGGGCGCAAATCCTGCTCAGCCTAGCTGAACTGCCGCCTTCGTCGCCCTCCTTATCGGAGGCCTTCTGCGAGGATGCGCCGAGGGTCGGGCACTTGCGGGTGGTCACGACGCCATCCCCTTCATCTTGGTCGGATGGCAGGCGGTGACCGTGCCCAAGCCCGCGCTGGCACCTGCAGATAGTTCGCTCTTTGGGCAAGGCTGCGCACCTAAAGCGGCACGTGCGCATGGAACAGACGATCTTCCCTCGATCCTGGCCATGTCATTGTGGCCGTGGACCGATATCGTCGAGACGGCGATGGGCGGTATGGGCGACGTGGTGCGGCTGACGGCCGAGAACACGGTGACGAACCTGCGTCGCCTGATCGTGCCGACATCACCCCTGGAGATAGCGATGGAGGATGCGCTGCTCGCCTCCGATGCGCTGGCGCAGGATCTCGACCGACGTGGGTTTTTCCAACCGGCCGTGCGCGAGGAAGCGCGCGTAGCCCTGAACGCCCTGACTTGGTGGCTGGGAAGCGCAAAACCCGCTGAGCAGACGAAGGAGATCGGGCTGGGTTGGTAGCCGCGGTCGCGTGACGTTACTGCCGTCCCTCAGATCCGCTCCGAACAACGTAGTGGGTAGATCCGGTTGTTTGATGGCCCCGCGCGGTGGCGCGAGGCCGTTGCCGCTTACTTGCCGCTCGGGGCTGCGCCGCTGCCGGTTGTGCCGTTGCCCGAGCCGCTGCCGGCAGGTGCGCCGGGGGTGTCGACGCGCGGACCACCGCTTGTGCCAGGCGCCATGCCAGTCCCCATTGAGCCTGCACCGGTCTCCATCGCCTTATCGGAGCTGCTTTTCACGCTGCCTGGGTTGTTCATGTTGCCTTCGGCGCTGCCCCCGCCGGCAGGTGTCTGCGCCATCGTGGCACCTGAACCCACAAGGCTGAGTGCAGCAGCGAGGGCGAGTGTCTTCATCGACATGGTGCGTTTCTCCAGACGGATCGGTTCGATCAGTCAGGGCCTGAACGTCGTCGAGGTCGATATCGTTCAGGGCTCCGGTTCGAACAATTTTACGGATCTCCCTGGCTTCGCAGCCGTAGAGCTAGGATCAGCGCGCCGGGCCAAAATGTCGGGCTGAGTAGAGCAACCGGTGCGAGTGCTCGGCCCTTCGACCATGTAATTGCAATCGGCAGGAGCAGACCGGGGATCGCGACCGCGAGGAAGGGCCAGAACTCAAGGTCGGATAGGTCCATATGTGATCCGTAGATGAGGAACGGGCTCACGGAAGCGCGATTGCCTTGTTACCGCATGGTTGGCTTCTGCATCTGACCGGCGGTCAATAGGGAGATACGCCGATGAGAACTGCACTGACCATCGCCACCGTCCTCGTCCTTGCCGGCCCAGCCTTCGCTGCGGAAGGTGGTTCAAGCCGCTCGGGGACCGCGAACAGCACGGGCGCCAACGATGCAGGTTCGGGCTCGTCGCCTGGTGCGGCGGGAAGTGGCCCTTCGACGGGCGGAATGAGCCGTTCCGGCACCACGAACAGCACGGGGGCCAACGACGCGGGATCAGGATCCAAGCCTGGCGGAACGAGCGGAACTCCCGGCAACCGCTGATTTTCGACTGAGCGGGAGGGTCTTTCCGGCTCTCTCGTTCAGGGGATCATAACGTTCATAATAAAGGCCATGGGCCGGCGCTCCGCGGTCTCCAGTCCCGCCGCACCGCACCGACCCTCACACGACTGCCCGGCCGAGGCTTCACGGGGGGCCTACCGGGAACTGGCCCGGAGAGCGCCTGTCGTCACGTACTTGCCCGCCGTGCGCCTTGCGGTACCGCGAACGCCTCCGTTACGCTTCGGTCGCTATGTGCGTCTTAGAAGTCGGGACCACCTTGATTTGGTCAAGTCTCCCGTGTTTAACGCAAGGAATTCGGCAAATCTGTGCGGATAATAGGATTAAGGCAGGAATAAAGTGACAGAAGAAAATGCGGGCGGAGCCCGCGATTTCATCGAACTGACCGGCGAAATCGTCGCCGCCTACGTCTCAAGCAACTCGATCCCGGTATCAGATCTTCCAAGCCTCATCCGAAGCGTGCACGATGCTATCGCGATGGTGACTTCTGGTAGCGCATCAACCAATGCGGACACGCGTGAGGCCGTCGACAAGCCGGGCCCGACCCAGATCCGCAAGTCAGTCCAGCGCGACGGCATCGTCAGCTTCATCGACGGCAAGGCCTACAAGACCTTGAAGCGGCATTTGACTGCCAACGGCTTCAGCCCGCAGAGCTATCGCGAGCGCTACGACCTGCCTTCCGACTACCCCATGGTTGCACCGAGCTACGCCGAGCATCGCTCCGCCCTCGCCAAGGCGATCGGCCTCGGCGTTCCTGGTGCCCGCGCTGATCAACGCAGGACTGGCACTGGCGTTTGATTGCTAGTCCGATGCAGCAAGGTCGGTGTGCTTTAGACCTCTACCCGACGTTGGAACTGCAACACCTGCACATTGGCGGCGGCCTGTCCAAGCACCTGGATGGCGGCCCGAGGCGGCCGGCCAAAAGTATCGGCCCAGCTCAGCCGGACGATGTGGGGATCGGATACCTCGGCCTTAGGCTCGTCGGCCCGTTCTGGCTGCCGCCGCTTACCAGTGCCGATCCAGCGGACGACCCGGTCGGCAGACTTCGGGCGCAGCGGACACCAGTCCTCACGTGCGTTTTTAGCCCGGTGGACACGAGCGGATACACTGATGCGTTTCGTATTTGACACTCACCCACCCTCCCGTCCGCCTTTCATCCTGCTGAGACCGGCTAGTGACGGCGAGCAGAGAGCAGCGGTTTCTCGGACTTTGATTTATCCGAGCGGTCTGGATGCTTGACTAAAGCTGATTACGTGCGGAATGGCTATATTTGCGTGCAATTCTGTACTGCATGCGCCGTGACTGAAATGTCACACTCAGCCCGTCGAGACCGTTGCCTGCATGCAGGGTTGGTCCCGAGCCCGGGATGTATGATCCGGTCGAGCTACGGGGACCTCGCGAAGGCGGCTTGGGCGATAGCGTCCTGGTCAGCCTCGATCTCGGCCAGGAACTGGTCGTAGGCGGTCCAGAGCGGCGGCAGGATCTCCACGGGTCTGCCCTGTCCAATGCGTAAGCTAACGTAGCCGGCTCGCTCGGCCTCTGAGAACAGCGTTCGCAGGTGTGAGCGAGCGACGCCGAGATCGTTGGACATGGACGTCCAGGTTAGATGGTCAGGGTCAGACAAACTGGCCTGCATCACCAACAGGAGCGCGAGGTAGCCAGCGTCGCGCTGCAGGAATAGGCGGATCGCCTCATGTCCGAGGACGGAGAGCGCTCGCGGCAGGTCGCGCAAGCCTGAAAGGCGGATAAGACGGTGCGTGCGCTCGTCCTGCTCCAACGCCCACTCGTAGCCACGCCCCGGGAACAGGTCGAGTAGGAAGCGGTGGTAGGCCGCAAGGTGGCGGCGATCATGCGCGATCACCCGCGCCGTTGGGACGAGGATGGTGACGCGGCGATCGTCGGGTGCAGGGGCGGCTTCGACGTAGCCGGCTTGGCGGAACCGAGCCAGGAGATCATCGACCCGCCGAGGGCTCGCCAAGCCACGCTCGCCCAATATGCGCCGGACATTGCCGGGAGTGGCCCAGGTGGATCGGTCCTCTGGATCGAAGGCGAAGTGGAAGCCGACGATGAAGCCGCGAAGGATGATGATCCCCGCGTCGGCCATCATCTGCAGGGCGAGAGGATCAGCTTTGAACAACTGGACGACCGCATCGACGTGAGCTGCGCGCGCCTCGGCGAATCGAGGGTGCGCCAGGATCTCCTGCGCCGTCACACCGACTGCCATTGGAGTGCGGTCTCCCTGTGTTGAGCCCAAAATCTGCGATGTCCGCTCTGCCGAACAGCGGCAGACCATCACCGCATAGCTCAACCCAGGCCACGACCCGCACGGATTCGAGAATGGTTTGATCGGTCGAGGTCAACAGCCGCTTGTCGGCAGCCCTTCTTCGGTTCCGTTTTCCCCGATTCTCTCGGATCTGGAACTTCAGTAGGCGTGCTGGTCACGCTTTTGACCCCTCCCCCTTGGGCAGAGGATGCGATCGAGGACCATCCAGATTTGGATAATGGGTCTCGCGTCCGTGCCAGCCGCAGCCAAGCCAGCCACTCCGGCGAGACGATGCGCAGGATGTTGGTGTCGTTGCGGAAGCCGGTAATCTGGCGCTCCTCCACGGTCAGCAGGCCCAGCTGTGCCGCCTCGCGGATCGCGTTCTTCACGGTCGAGCGGCACACGCCTGTGACAGCGGCCATGTTCTCGATCGACAGCCGGCAGTCCTTCCGGCGCACGACCTCGGCCGCGACCAGAGACAGAACCGCCTGCTCGGCCAGCGTGAACCGGGCCGCGAGCCCCGGTGGGAGCCGCCCCGAGGCGGCCCAACGGCGGCGACGCTCCATCGAGGCATCCGTGCGTGGCCGGGAGCCGACGCTACGCCTCCCGCGATCTCCTGTGAGTCCTGATGTGTTCTCGGCTTCGTCCCCTGTTTGGGGTGTGACAGTTGCTGGCCCGTTCAGGCTCTGTCCGGACCGCCGGCGATCCTCCGACAGCGTGCGCGCCTCGATCAGCCCGGACAGCGCCTCGGCTTCGGTCTCCGTGATCTTCCCGTCCCCGTAGGCGCGCCACAGCAGCGCCGTCACGGACGGCAGGGTGATTCGGTCGGCCGCCTCGATCGCGCGGCGGATCTCGTCTGCAAACATCGTCCGTCGGCCCTTCTCGGGCCGCAACAAGGCGTTCCGGGCCGCCGCAGGGGCGTCCGGTCCACAAGGCAAAGCCTCACCATCGCGAGAATTGGCGTTCCCGCTTGACGCCAGGGGCGTCTTCATGGCTTGTGAGGGGTGTCTAGCGGCCTCACAGGCCCTTTGTGATTTCGACGGCCCTCCAGTTTGGCGACTGGGGGGCCGTTGGCTTTTCAGGGGTCGACTTGCGGCGGCGTGGTCTCCTGATGGATCCGGCGACTCGCACAGAGCGCGCGCCAGCCGGACATGGCATGTCGGCTGGACGGCACGGTTAAGTCAACGTCAGGGAGTGATCAGCGCGACCATGCACGGCAGACTTCCGACCGTCGCCGACCTGCGCAGGTCCGGCCGCATCAGCAGCCACGAGATCGTCGCAGCGATCGACATGTACATGCGGGACCCCGCGGCTGAGCCCTATCGCTTCACAAGCGGCCACAGCCTCGACATCGCCGCGCTCGTGGCCTCGTCGATCAGCCCCGCGGAGGTCGCGAACCGAGCCGGCCCGCAGGAGAAGACGTTCCGGAACGCGGTCGCGGCCGTCGTCATGGCCGCGCATCCGACAGCGCCATGACCTGCAAGTGTTTGTGTCGGACCAGTCGGAGAGGCCGAGCTCGTTGCGGGTCAGGCGCACGGCATCGGTAGCTCGCGGACTTGGCTGGCGCAGCACAACGTGAGCGTCTCGAATTTTGTGTTTCAGCGGCATTGAAGATCGGCACAGGGGTGTCCTGGTCCGCCGCTGCTACGGTAAAGCATGGATCGAAAGACGGTGTGAAGCGGCACGTATGGACGACGAGGATCGCGATTTCGAGCATTCCCCATTGTCAGGTCCCTTCACGCGCGATGGCGAGACGGTCGAGGTCGAGATCTACCGTTTCCCGGGCACACCGGAGTGCTGGCGCTTGGAGGTGGTTCATCTCTCCGGCTGCATTCGGTGGGATACCACGTTCGCTACCGATGCGGACGCACACGCTGCCTTCGTCGCGATGGTCCAGGCCGTTGGTATAGCCTCCTTCGTCGGCGACCGACCCAATGCACGGCACTGAGCGTGGCCTAATGAACAAAGAAGCCCGCGCCGGTGGACCGGGCGGGCTGAGTTCTAGGGAGCACTCGGTGCGTTACGCCGGTGCACGCGATAACCGTATCAGCCCCTCCGGCCCACGAAAGCCCGCGACGATGACAGATCGTGTAGACTTTTCAGCGTCGGGCAATGGGTAGGCGTGCAGAGGCAACTGTCGACCGTGCCGGAGTAGCTGGCCGCCGAGGTGAAGGCCAAGCGCGGCTGCGACGGCTCCGCAATCGCCTCAGCCGCCGCTTTGCTCAGGCCGGCTACTACTATGGCCGCAAGGGCCAGACCGACGAGAAGAAGCAATGGCACGCCTGCCAGCCGGACTCGATCTACGAGGACGACATCGAGGCAGTCCAGCGCTGACCTGCTTCATTGCCACATCTTCAAGCCCCAGGTAGCTGCGCTACACTGATCTCTCGAAACTAGACGGGGGGCTATCGTGGAGGATTGGCGGTTGATCGCGTTCGCGGCCTTCATGTTCGCGATCGGGGCGGCTGGCTTCCTGCTTTGGCAGCGTCGGCGCAAAGCGCAGAGGACGGGTACTGATCCGCTCTATGCGGTCGCGAGCCTCGACGATGGCGAGCTTGATCGCCCGGCTGCCACTCCCCGAGCTCGTGGCACTGGTACGACCAGCGAATGAGTTGATCGGCCTGCCTGCGGCGTGCCAACCAGCCTGCGCCGCCCATCGACCGGGCAGCCCATCACCAAGAATACCGATACGCGGTTGCGGTCCAGTGAACGACGCGGCATCGAGCGGCGATGATCCGATCCGAGCTCATCGCCCGCATCGCGGAGCAGAACCCGCATCTCTACGAGAAAGAGGTCGAGGCCGTCGTTCTGACGATCCTTCGCACGATGTCAGACGCCCTAGCCCGTGGCGACCGTGTCGAGTTGCCCCGCAACAGAGGCTCCCTGAATTCGCAATCCGGGCCCGAACTGGCGAGGCAGGCTACTCGGCAGGAATTTGGTTCAAGCCCGCTCCAGCAGGTCGACGAGGAACGACCCAGCCGCCGCGATGACGTTGCCGCGCCCGCGCCAGGGTAGGATCTCAGCCACCGGCTGCGGCTCGGCCATTACCTCCGGCAGCACGGTCTCGGGCGCCTCGGCCTCGCGGTCCTGATCCCCGCCGCGCATGTAGACGACCTGCGAGCCGGTGGTGTTCTCCGGCGCAGCCAGAGATGGCTCGGCGTCCCCGCCGTCTTCAAGGTCCGGATCCTCGTCCATGCGGTCGAGCACGGCGATGATGCGATCCGCCGCGTCGAGGGCGACCTGTGCGGCCTCCTCTAAGCTGGCCCGAAGGGCGCCACCGGCCAGCGGCTCTAGGGTCTCGCGAGCGGCCGGTTTCGGACGCGGGGTGAAAGTGAGCACGTCGCCCATGGTGATGGTCTCGGGTCGCGATGAAGGGGGAGCCCGACGGGATCCGGCCGGGGCGGTACGCACGGCTACGGATAGGAGGGCTCAACGATCAGGCTGGGAGTTCAACTCGGACAGCAGGGCGTCGTCGACCGGCCTGCCGTTCGTGTTGAGCTCGTGCCGGATGAGCACGCCCAGGCGCTCGTGCCGGTCGTCGGCGCTCACGGCCGTGCGGGTCCGGACCTCATCGGCGATGGTGCTGAGGAAAGCCCCTGCCCGGTCGTACTCACGATCCAGAACCTCGCCGGCCGGCGTGAAGCCGCTGCGCCGATCCGACGTGAAGCACGGGATCGCGCCGGCGCCGGTGAGATGGTGAAACACGCCTTCCCAGGTCTCATAGAGGCGGGCGAGCTGAGCGAGATCGCACCCGGACAGGTCGTGGGAGGCCACGTCGCTCGCCGGAGCGCAGTCAGCCTCGAACGCCGCCGTGACGGCGCCCATGATGTCTCGGAACAGGTAGGCCGGGCAGTCGGGATCCTGGACGCTGCTGCCGGTGAACAGGGCGACCTGGAACCGGGCGTAGTCGACCAGGGCGAGGCGCCCGGCCCGGGTGGTCGGCGTGGTGCGCCACACGGCATCTCGCGTCGCGCTCTGCGCCTCCGTCAGCGCCCGCTCACGTAGGAACCAGTTCGGTCGCGAGGTCGAATTCGGGTCCAACCCGAACGTCTTCATCGCGTCCTCGGCGCGGTAGCTCTCCGCAATCACGGCGTGGATCGGATCCGGATCGTCGGCCACGGGCGTGACCGGGTATTCATCGGCGAACGCTAGGGCGAACAAGCCGCCGAGGTTCAGCTCGTGCTCGATCTCGGCCATGCGCAGCTCGCGCTCGGTCGCCAGCGGGTAGAGGCGGGCGCACTCGGCCGGTGTGAGCTCGCCCGTCTCCAGCGCCTTGCCGAGACTGTCTGCCGTCCACCACTCCAGCGGCGTGCGCTTCAGCTCGGGGTAGTCGTTGGCGAACTGGGTGCGGATGGTGTGCTGGTGGCAGGCATCCTTGAACGCGGCCTTCGCCTCGTCGCTGCCGGGCGCAGGTTGGTTCTGCGTGTCGGGGCGCTTGCCGAGGTTGGCCTTCAGCGTGGCGGCGCGCTGCTTGAGATCGGGGCGGTTGGGGTCTCGCCGGAACAGGCCGGACAACTTGAGAGAGGGCACAGGCATCCTCCAAGGACACGGAATGGCAGGAGGCACGGCGGGGCAGGCGCCGCGCGGTGGCGGCGTCAGGCGCGGTGGCCGTTGATGCTGTCGTGCTCGTGGTCGAGGCTGGCGGGGTCGATGCCGGAGACGTTGGCGGCGCTGAGCAGCAGGTTCGCCCAAGCGCCCCCCGTATCCTTCCAGGGGTAGCGGCCGATCACGCGGACTAGCGCGGCCATGCCCTCAGGCGTGGTGGCGACGTGCTGGCCAATCTCGCGGTTCAGGTCCCGGAACTCGTCTTCCGCGACACGGCGAGCCTTCTCAAGGCGCCGTCGATCGGTGGCGGTCTCGACAACCTCCACCCGAGCGTCGAAGGCATCGGCGATCGGCAGCATGGCCTTCCAGCGCCGGATCCGGCCCGGCGTCTTGCCACCCTGCCCCAGCATCGGGACCGCGCGGGCTATGGCGATGCGCAGCGCCTCGCCGGTCCAGGCCTGCTCGGTATGGCTCTCCTCGGTTCCCCAATCGAGGGCGACGTGTCGGAGGTTCACACCGAGGAGCGTCGGCCAGCGCCAGCCGCCGAGCACCTGAAACCGCTCGTCGTGGGTCGAGAACAGTTCCGGCGGGCAGGTCTTGATGACGGCGTAGACCTGCCGGTAGGCGATGCCCCATGCCTCCATCGCCTCGTCCTGCGCGGCACGGGCTCGCAGCCATCGCTCGCCGAGGGCCACTAGTTCGGCGTCGGGGTGCGGCAGAGCAGGCGCTGACACCGCGGGAGCGGCAATCGCCGGCAGCGGCACGGCCGCCGCGATAGAGCCGGCCACGACGGTGCGACGGCTCAGGCTCGCTCGCAGATCGGCGGCGCGCTCCCGAAGGCTCGGGCGCTCGGCATCGCGTCGGATCAGGTTCTTGAGGGAGCTACGGAGGGACATCGCGGGATCCTCGGGTGAGGGGCGCGGGCGACCGGCCCGCTCGGGTGCGGGTCGGGTCAGAGCAGGGTGGCAAGGCCGGTGAGCACCATGCCGCCGCCGATGATGAAGGCCGCGGCCAGCAGCTCGCCGGCGGCATCGAGGAAGCGCGGGGACCGGCTGTGTGCGGTGTCCGGGCGGACGGGCATCACGGCCTGCCAGGGCTCGATCTCGCCCGGGACCGGCTCGTTCGGCAGGTTGAGGTAGCGGGGATCGACCGGGAACCGGCGGCGGGCCATGCCGGTGGCGGCCGTGCTACGGACCGGGACGGGCTGGCTGAAATCGGGAATGCGGGCGTGCGTCATCGTTCGGGCTCCGGTGAGGGCTCGTGGCGGTGAGTCGGTGGTGGAGGGGTGCGCCGTGGCGGCGCGGGTCAGGCCGGCGCGGTCAGGGGATCAGTGCGCGGCGGCGGTGCGGGCCATCTTGGCGGCCTGCCAGGCGGCCTTGAGGGCGGTGGACAGGGCGGCGGTGCGGGTGAGGCCGTAGCGCTCCTGCAGGCCGGTGGCGGCGATAGCGGCGGCGGTCATGATCGCGGAGCGGTCGAACTTGCCGGCGACGACGAGGGGGCGGCGCTGGAAGCGAGCGAAGCCCTGGACCTGGGCGCGGGCGCTGAGCAGGCCGGCGGGGATCTTCGGCCGGCTGTTGTGGCCGGCGCGGTCGATGGTGTTCCAGGAGACGGTGCGGCGGGACATTGCGGCCTCAGAAGCAACCTTGTGCTTGAGACGCAATCTAGGTGGTAAGGATGCGCCTTGTCAACAGCCTTGTGCCTCAGCTACAATCTTCGGGCTCAACAAGGTTGGATCCGTGGTCGCTTCGCTGTCTCCTCGCCTATGTCGCGCTGGGCGCTCGTTCCTCGGCTGGGAACAAGCGAACCTCGCAGAAGCCTCGGGCGTCTCGAAATCCACCATCGGAGCGTTCGAGCGTCGCGAGGAAAGCGCACGCCTAACCACGATGAACAACCGGGCGCTGGTCGAAGCCTTCGAGGCTGCCGGCCTGGAGTTCATCCCCGAGAACGGTGGCGGGGCCGGGATCCGGTTCCGGGAGCGGAAGGTGTAGGCACTGGAGCAAGCAGGCCGTACCACCGACCACCTGACGGCGAAGGGCCATCTAAAATGGCCAACCCACATGCGGAGTATGTAGGCCGTGAAGCACATCTACACCTTCGCCGAGGTCGACGGTTCGCGGCTGGCTGCCACGGCAGACCGTGACGGAGCGAACCTGCCTGGCAGCCCGCAGCTGTGGCGGCGCTTGGATAAGCTCGAAATCGAGGAAATGGCCAGCAACCCCGGCATCGCCGCGATGGGCAACGCCGAGGAGATCCTGGGCGACGTCCGGGAGCATGGCCTCTACCTCACCGCAAGCAGACCGGCCTGACTTATGATCGCCGGCCAGATGCTACGTGCGACACTACGAGGATCCAGAAAGCGCGAACTGATACCCTTGCTGAGCACTTGATTACCAAAGGCGGCCTCCCACGAGGCTGATGTCCGTTGGCAAGCACGGAGTGGCCAGATGCGAGCCATCCTCATTGCTGCGGTAGTAGCGATCGCGATTGTCACCGTCTTGGTCCTCGGTGGACTGACGGGTCGCGGCATCGGCTGATCTTTGGCTCCTGTGGCCTGGCGATCACGCAAATTCTGAATTGACGAAACCTTAACTTTTGCCGCTAGCGACCGATCCCGGTCTATGGGCAACGATGGATGCGCTTCTGCGGGCCTCCTTCGATGCCGATCCCTCTGTACGACCGCCTGCATCGCTACATCGTGGTAGCATTGCTGTGCGGCGGCCTGGCGATGATGGGAGCGGCCTGGATGTGGGACGCAATGTAATGAGCCAGCACAACAGTCAGGGCCGATAGGGCAGCTGAGGTGAAGTCGCCGATCACGACGGGCTTAGGCGTCTTCATCGTGGCTGCGGTTTCCTCGAACGTGCTGGACCAGCTCGGAGTCGAGAATGCTCCATTATTGGTCGTGGCGGCTGGGCTCATAGCCATCGGGGCCGTCATGATGCTCAAATGACGCCTTTGGCGCCCTATAGAAAAGGCGCCAAAGGCGTGACGGTCGAAGCCGAGCTCAGGCGCTCTATGTCGTCTACATGCCTATGCTCGGCCTCACGCTCCCACTCCGCATCTGCATCCTTGATGACGCGGCCTGCGTCGAGGATGCCAATGGCCGACGCACCGGGTTCGTGGCTTGGTCAGATGGTAGTGTCGGCGATGGCGATGAGCCGTTCACACGCGCCGAGGCTATCGAGCAGGTCCGCCTCATCGCAAGCGCCTGGGCCAACGCGCTGGTCAGCGGAGGCACACTGGATACTGGCCCCGCTCCCGAACCGGGTGCCGCAGCTGCCGAGCCCTCACCGGAAGACTGAGACTGCCCTCGAAGCCGCCGGCGTCATCTTCATTGAGGAGAACGGCGAGGGGCCGGGCGTGCGGCTGAGGAAGGCCTAGAGATCTCGCTTGATCTGCTTGCCCACCTTTCTTGGCAGAGTGACCACAATCAGGCATAAAAACTGGGCAGGGCCTAGGCAGGGACTAGGCCGGGACATGCGGTTCGCAGATGCGGATACATTTTCCGAACAGCGCCAATCTCCAGAACATCACTGGTTTCATAAGTGGCGTCAGTTTCGAAGAGCCAGCGGTGCTGAATTTCAGCATGCACCCAAAGTGGGTGGCAGTGCATCCGGTAGTCCTCTCCCTAACCGCGTGCGCTGCTGCTAAGGTGCGGCAAGCTGGCGGGACGATTTCTGGCAAAGCGGAAGACGTACCCACTCTTCCGTACATGATAAGAATGGGATTGTTCAACTATCTTCCCATCGATCCAATTCGGGAAATCCGACAACACGAAGAAAGCGGTCGATTCATACCAATAACACAGATCCGAAATTCTGATGAACTTCGAACGGCTATCACGAACCTAGTACCCTTGCTGCACGCTCCGAGCTCTGTCGCAGATCCGATAAAATATGTCTTCTCGGAAATGGTTAGAAATGCTTTAGAGCATTCCCGTTCAGAAGTTGGCGTTTTCGTCTGTGCGCAGTACTATCGGGAAAGCAAAAAAATCTCAATTGGTATCGCGGATGCTGGTATAGGTGTCCCCAGTGCTATGGCGAGGCACCATAAATTTGATTCCCCTGCAGAAGCTATCAGGCTTGCTCTTCAGCCCGGCATCACAGGAACGACAAGCCGTATCGGCGGAAACGAATTCAATGCCGGTGCTGGCCTATTCTTCACCAAATCCATTGCCACATTATCCAGAAACAGATTTTTGCTATACAGCAGAAGCAGCATGTTCAGACTGATGCAAACTCGAATGCGGCATAAGCCGGCGCTGGAAGTCGATCCGATCCACGATCCGCACAAATTTGTACAAGCTCCTGATTGGGATGGTACCGTCGTAGGTATCGACCTCAACATCGAGCAAGGAGTTGAGTTCTCGTATCTGCTTGATCAGATAAGAGAGGCATACTCTTTGGATGTTAAATCTAAGAAAGACTATTCTAAAAGGATCCGTTTCTCATGATAAATCTGAATATATTCGAAATAGTTGGCTCCTTTGGTGAGGACAAAGATGCTGCGGCCCGTTTAAGGGAGGCCGTTATAAAGCCAACAATACAAGGGAAAGAAGAAATTATCATCGATTTCCTAGGAGTGACCCTTGTCACTCAATCTTTTATTCACGCGCTTATAAGCGACGTTCTCCGTACAAATGGCGAAGACGCCCTGGACTTTATGGATTTCAAGAATTGCGACGCCGTCGTAAAGGGCATTATATCGACCGTCATCCAGTATTCCTTGGATACAATGGACGCACAGATATAGTTTGCTCAATAGGCGCTCTCCGCCAGCCATGTTGCCGACGTCCGAGGATCAGCTATCTTCGCCCCCATGCGCACAGCCCTCGCCGCCCTCGCTTTCGTCGTCGCTGCCGGTGGGGCGCAGGCGCGGCCAGGATCAATGTCTCTTCACAAGCCGTAAACGGGCCGATGGTATCACGGGACTGTGAGCCTTGATCGGCGCAGGATCCGCGTGATGCGTCAGCTGCTGCAGCGCTTCGTCCGCGACGAGAACGGCGCTACGGCGATCGAGTACGGCATGATCGCTGCCCTGATCGCCGTCGTCATTATCGCCTCGCTGCGGCTCGTAGGTTCGCGGCTCGGCGCTAAGTTCAGCGCGATCTCCGGCAACCTGAACTAGCGGGCGTATCAGCCGGGCGTGACGAGAGGATCGCCTAACAGTACATCGGTAATCGATGCACAAGCTCGCGCCCAACAGCCTGTACCGTCTCCGCAACTTGGCGGCGACCGGCCCCCGCTTCTATCAAATCAGCGTCTATATGCGGCGCCTTGAGACGCTCGGGCTGGTCGTGGCCACCGGTCGAGCGAACCCGGCGGAAGACAGCGTCGAGTACGAGATCACGGCAGCGGGGCGCCAGGAGTTGGTTGAACGCTACGGGGCATCGTGGTCGGGGCCTGCCGAGGATGAGGGCTAGCCGCCCACCGCCTCTGAGCATGGTGCTCGCCGTCGCGGACATCGAGCCGACTTCACCTCGGTTCAAGCGTCAGCCATCGGCACGTCGGGGCCATCTTCGTTCGGCGTGCCGTCATAACCATCCACCCACGCTTGTCGCTCGGGTGAGTCCGCCGGATAGGGGCAGCTGTCCTTTGGTAGGCCGATCACCCGCGCATGCGCTCCCTCGGCGATCGGTCCCAAGATGGAAGGCTGGCGCGTGTCCATGTGGCTGACCTCAGGCTGACCGGCGCCGCTCGTTTCGCCAACCTGCGACGGCGGCGGTGCGGGCTTCGAAAGCCTGGCGCAACCGCGTTCCAGGCTCGCCCTGACGCTCTGTCCCGAAACCGTAGAGCAGTACGCCATCCGGCCCAAAGGCCCGCCGCATCTCGGCACGCCACAACCGATCCGTGACGGCGAGCATGCTTTCGGTCTGCACGAGGCGAGCAGGATCCATATTGAGTCTCCCTGGCCACGAAATGCAGCAACAACGCCGCCAAACGAAGCTGGCTCCAGCTTGACACTTCCCGGAAGCGGTGTGGCGGGCCGCCACAGCCCAGAACTCATGGCCGCAGAGCTCATTCGCGTGCACAGCAGCTTCTCGGATCATGACTTTGCCCGCCTAGGGGCGCCCCCTCTGGAGAAGGGCTCATCTGCGCGAGCTGAAAGGGACGCCAACTCAGGGTGCAGAGGCCGGCATTGAGTAGCAATGACGGTCCAGATCGAAGGACCCTTGGTTATCACGTTGCCTTAATTCCGGCGGTCAACCCGCCTCAGATTGCGCTCTTGCTTGTCTCGTGACGGTATCCTCGAAGCGTCGTTCCCAGCTTCAGGAGGGTCAAGGGACGTCATCTCGGTAAGCGGCTTGGTGAGAAAGGCGTGGGGCGACATGGAATATCGCGTCTCCCAGTTGTGCATGGGAGCAAGGCCAGGAAAGAGCTTGTTCAGGCAGAGGTAGACCAGCGCCGCACAGAGCAGGATCGCTGCAGCCACCCACATGATGGCGAGCATCGACAAAACCGTCAGGTGATCCGCGACTAGAAGCGCCCTCTTAGAAGAAGCGGCGGCTGGAGAAAGCGGTCGTATCGAGCGCATGACTTGGCACTCCATCAATATACTATAACCTTCATAATATATCATCTGTAACATGCGCACCAGATGCGTAGTATTTGACGCTGAGAATTCAAATTGCATCTTTCGACGCAATCATCGGCCTCGACCCATAACCCGCCCGCGTTCATTCGAATGGAGTGTTCTGGCCTCCCTCAGCGGAGGCGGCTGGCCACGTAGACGATCATGTGACCAAGCTCGACTAGGGTCGCCCAACTACCAAACATGATCCACACGACGTTGGCGACCAAGCCGACGGCAAGGATGACCAACGCCAGCTCCCGGCGCAGCATCTCCCATTGCCGCGTGCTCCAGATCGTCATCGCCGCCTCCTAGGATAGGCCCTGCGCGACCGCACTCCTGACTGTTCGATGTAGCGGCGAAACGGACATTCGCGGCCTACCCCTTTCGACAGTTTGGGGATCCACCATGATCCTGCAGCGCCTCGCGCGACTGCCACAGCCATTTTCGCGCTTCTGGCCGCATCTTCACCCGCCGGATCCGCTGGTGCGAGCTTCTACGCCAGCGATCCCGGTCCGGGACGGCCAGAACTGGTCCAATGGCACGGCTCGGTAATCGCGCAGCCTCATCCTGCACCCCGAGCCGCGTTGCGTATCGGCTCCCGCCGGTGAGATCGACGACCTCCCCCGCCAGCCCGTGATCAGATCGGGCGGCGGGGCCGAGCCGAGGATCGGGAGCGTCTCAAGCGCGATGGTCGCGGTTTCAGTGCTCAGTCCCCGGCATGTTCTGCCGTGGCGCGCCGCCGTGATCCTTGATGAGGTTGGAGCGTTCCGGATCGCCCTTCAAATTAGCGACCTGCTTGCGTGCGGCCAATGCAAGAAAGCCGACGCCGCCGATCGTGCCCAGCGCTAGAAATAACAGAGAGATACCGCTGCCCATGGGCGAGGCCTTTCGTTGAAGAAACCGCCGAAGGAAGGGTGACGGAGAGCATTATGCTACAAGCCAAACTGTGCCTGGAGTCATAGGTTGCAGTTTTAGAAGATATTATGGGCGCGACGTCTTTTCTTAACAAATTTAGGGAGGAGCCACGTGAGCTCAAACTATGTTGATTTAGGCAAAAATCGCCGCGGCGCGGAGTTTCATCGTGTACAATCCCATCTTCTCATTGATATTGCTGGCGATCGAGTCTCAGCGCGTGATCGAGTTACGCATGGTGCGCCTCGCTTGGGGCGGCCGCGAGGGCCGGGCCGAGATGCAGTCGATGGTCGTCGAGAAGGTGCACGCCGCCGGCGAGGCCATGACGACGCTGATGCTCGGTGGCTCGCCCGAAGCTGTCATCGCCCGCTACCGCGAGCACGTCGCCTTCAACACCAAGCGGCTGTCGGCGGCCTAGCACGAAGCGTCAGCCACGCCCCGCTTCGGCGCTCGCACGCCCTACCATCTCCCACGGTGCTGCTCAGCCGTGCGAGGGCATTTCCAAACCAGTTATCAGCGGGATAGCTCAAGCCGGCTTCAGATGACGTCGCAGCCAGCGGGTCGCATCCTCCAGGCTTAAGAAGGTCGGTGCCTTTTTCCCCTGCAGCCGGCCCAAACCAACCTCGAAGAACCAGCTTCCGACATTGTCGTGCTCGGGCTCTGCGAGTCGCACCAGCACCGCCACGAGCAGGCCGTTGGCGATCACCAGCCGGCCGTCGCGATCTGGGCTGTCCGTGTCGACCGCGATCGGCTGCAGCACGATCAGCGTCTCGACGTTGCCCTGCTCGGACATCGATTAGGCCTCCGCGGTACCAGGCCAACTTAGGTCGCGGCGCTCGCCCCAGCGGGTGTTGCGTAAGTGCAGGTAATTCGGAGCGAAGCTACAGAAAGCCTTCAGCCGCTCGACATCAAGGATGGTCAACACCCGGTGTTTGAGATGGATGAGGCCAAGAGCACGCAGCTCCCGCAACGTCCGGTTCACGTGCACGTCAGACAGGCCCATCGTGTCGGCTATCTCGGTCTGCGTCAGCGGGAACGCGTAGCTGTTGTCGGTGACCCGTCCCACCGCTTCCAACCGCATGAGGAGTTCGCACAGGAGATGGGCGATGCGCCGATCCGGAGCGCGCCCGCCCATGTTGACGAGCCACTCGCGCAGGACGGCACCATCGACCAGGGAGCACCACCAGAAGGCGCGGGCGATGCTGGGATGGTGGGCTGCGATCTCGTCGATGGCCTGCCGGGGGATGTCCACGATCTGGCACGTCGAGATGGTGCCGATGCTGTGGTCCATCTCGTCGAGGATGAAGACGTTAAGGTCGCAGAAATCGCCCGGCACCAGGAGGGCCATGATCTGGCGCTGGCCGTCCGGGAGCATCTTGTAGCGGCACGCGAAGCCGTCGAGGATCAGCAGGACGTTGTCCGGCTTGTCGCCTTCCTGGATCAGATCCTGGCGTGTGCCGACCTGCCGGACCTTGAGCACTAAGCGGTTCAGGGCCCAGCGAGCCTGCTCGGACAGAGGTTCGAAGCTCTCAAGCTTCCGCGTCAGCGCCTGCTGCATCGGACTGGCCTCATGATTGAGAGAACCCGCTGATCGTCCGAGAGGCGCTCCTCGAAGGAACGCCGAGCCGAGCGGCACCGATCCTGAGAGGGCATCACAAGTACGATTTCGGACGCTCGCGCCCTGCCTGGAAATAGATGAACTGCGCCAAGAAACGCCCCGCCACCCGGACCGGGCGAAGGGACTTGAGTGCGCTCGGTTCGGAAAGGGCCGTGCAAGCGATGAAGGGGCAAGGGACGCTCGCGCGGCCGACTGCGCTCACATCATCGCGGCAACAGCCAGGCACTCATGCCAACAGATAGAGAAACCCATCTGATCAAAAGACAGGATTTGTCGAGGTTCGGCCTGAGTCGCGTCGTGCAACAGGGCGTTCAAGACTGGCATCCCAAAAAATGTCGAGCTGATAGCTATGCCCACGGTGCGCGAACAAAGCGGATGTACTGGGAAAGTGAGAGCGATAGGAGGAATGAATGACTCAAGAACCCATCTTATGATTAAATACGTAGCTAATTTTTGTCTATCGTAGGGATTATCATCAGTTGGTTTGATGCAGGCGCTGATGACTGGGAAAGCTACGCGCTTCCACCTGCGGTGCAGAGTGAAGCAATATGCCGTCAGCTCCCGACCAACACGCCATGACGATGGTTATCCGCAAGCTGAAGAGCATCGCGCCCCTCTTGGATACGGATCGCCGGGCCATCGAGAGCCTGCCAGTGCGGATACACAACCTCGACGCCCGGCAGGACATCGTGCGCGACGGCGACAAGCCCTCGCATTGCTGCTTGATCATCGACGGCTGGGCCTGCCGCTACAAACTCCTCAGCCAGGGCAAGCGGCAGATCCTGTCGTTCCACATCGCGGGCGACATCCCGGATCTCCAGAGCCTGCACGTCCCCACTATGGATCACAGCCTCGGCACGCTGACCAAAGCCACCGTGGCTTTCATCCCGCACGACAGTCTGAGGGACTTGACGGTACGCCACCCTGGCATCGCGGCGATCTTCTGGCGCGACACGTTGATCGATGCGGGGATCTTCCGTGAGTGGTTGGTCAGCATGGGGCAACGCTCGGCCTTCGAGCACGTCGCCCACCTATTCTGCGAGCTGTACCTGAAACTTCAAGCGGTGGGGCTAGCCGGGAACTACCGTTGCCCGCTGCCGGTCACCCAGGCGGATCTCGCCGATGCGCTGGGGCTCACCTCAGTGCACATCAATCGCGTTCTCCAGGAGATGCGCGGCAAAACTCTGATCACGCTCCGGAGCCGGACACTGGTGATCGAGGCGTGGGACGAACTTTTACGCATCTCCGAGTTTGACCCAACGTACCTGCATCTGGAGAGACGGGCGGCCGCATGACCCTTCGCTTACAGCCGGTGCGGGTCGCCACCGGCAGCTACGATATCGACGGGCAGCTGGTCTTCGCCGACGGCTTCCTGGCGGCAGTTCTGGTGAAGCTCTCGGGCTATCACGAGGACATGGCCGGGATGTGGTTTCTGGAAGCGGGCTTCGGATGGGTCGATACCCCAACTCGACCCACCTTCGCCGATCTCGATGCTGCGCAGACCTGGATCGAGGAGCAGTTGGCGCGCGCGGCTTGAGCCCCCACTAGATCTCGGTCCGCCCTCGACGAGACTGCGCTGTCCCGTGCAAGCGCTTCACCTGGGGTGAGGCCAACGGGTCGGCCTCAATCGCGAAGTCGGCGGGCACCGCATCCACGGGCGCGATCCTCGTTTCATCTCCGAGGAGATCGGAGACGGTGGGCTTCCAGCGAGGAGGCAGAGCTGCCGTGCGCCGGTCTGCACGTCCTGCAATGGACGCTGAAGCAGCCGCACGATCACGGGCCGTTCCGGCGCATGCTCAAGCACTCGCATTACGCACAACCATCTTCTTCGAGAGATTTTACGATCTTTTGATGCGTACCGATCAAACGCACAATATATTATCTTGATTCATGTCGTTTTATATAGATTTAAGACTGTACATGATGGCAATCGAATATTACAGCATCAGCGCTGAGAGCCAGCGAGCTCCCGCTTGCGTAAGGGCTTGATATCCGATGCCACTTTTTTTCTTCGACACCGACGACGGCAATTTCCGGTTTGAGGACGATGAGGGTTTTGAATTGCCGAGCCTAGAAGCCGCTCGCATCGAAGCATTGGATGCCTTACCGGATATGGCCCGCAACAAGCTCCCTGACCGGGATCGTCACACGTTTTTGGTTCGGGTGCGCGATGAGGGCGGGACGGTGGTCTACTCCGCCTCGCTCGACTTGGTCGGTGAATGGCATGTCCCACACGCCATCAGCCCGTGATCGGATCGTGCACTAGTCCAAGCCCGCATAGCCGATCGTCATCGCGCCGCTGCCGTACCTCTAGTGACGGGACGAGAACTGAAACTTGATCGTCTTGCGCCCCGTAGAAGGCAGATGGCTCGTAAGCATCGGCTCCCGATGTCGTACCTTACCTCTCGGTCCAACCGTGTGAGTGTAGTGCCGTGCGCCACTCATGCGGGATGCTTCCGGTGGGTTATTACCACAGCTGATGGCCAGAAATTGGAGCAATCGTCCTATTCCTATGCGACGGCGGCTGGAGCTTGGGTGGTCGGCAATATGCGCCGGCGTGAGATTGACACGAAGGTGTGACCACCTCCCAACTTCCTCCCCACGCCACCAAGGCCTCCGCCTCCGGCTGTGCCAGGTCATAAGCATAACTGAAAATGGCGAAAGCACGCCGGCCAAGGTCGAGAACGCCAGCGACGCGCGTGGCGCCACGCTGAACGCACGTCTTACCTATAATGTAAGTTATAAATTTCGCGACAAGAATGCATCAAATGATACTTCGGTCCGTTCGCCGCTAAAACTTAACTCTCGCTTGAAACTAATTTCCGACACGGCTCGTAGAAGTTCGATTTGCCCAATTTTGCTCGGATGTGTATTACAAAAAGTCAATTTCATTCAGGAACTTAGGTAAGATACCTGGGCTTCTCTGTAGGTTCGGGCGGGAGATCCGCCCTATCTGGGAGATTTCAGATGAACAAGACGACGCTTGCGCTTACCGCCGTGTTGTTTGGCAGCTTTGCACTCAGTGCCGGATCCGCATCGGCCGCTCCGATGTCGGTCAACGGTGTCCAGTCCGATGCCGGCATCACGCAGGTGCGCATGATGCACGGCGACCGAATGATGATGGAGAAGAAGATGATGATGAAGAAGAGGATGATGCGGAAGCGGATGATGAAGCGCCGCATGATGAACCGCATGTGAGGCGGTCACCGCGACGTCGGAAGGGCCTCATGGGCCCTTCCACCGCGACCCGCTCCTGTCGTCGACGAGCCCCCCACTTTGCCCCGCACATTCCTGACGCGCTCCGCACCCGACACAGCCGAAGTCGAGCGCCGCCGCTGGATGTTCCGGCACCCTGCCGTCATCCGCCTGACCCACTGGGTCAACACGGTCTGCCTGCTGGTCCTGCTGATGAGCGGCCTGCAGATCTTCAACGCCCACCCGGCATTGTACTGGGGCAAGGTCTCAACCTTCGACACGCCGCTGATGGCGATGTCCTCCACCGAGGACGACCCGCCCAAGGGCGTCACGACCATTTTTGGGAAGACCTTCGATACCACCGGCTGGCTCGGCTCCTCGGCAGGCGCCGACGGCGAGGCGGCCGACCGCGGCTTCCCGGCTTGGGCGACTCTGCCGAGCGACCAGGATCTCACCGGCGGTCGCAGCTGGCACTTCTTCTTCGCCTGGGCCTTCGTCCTGAACGGCCTCGCCTACCTGCTCTACGGGCTAGTCAGCGGACAGCTTCGGTTCCGGGTGATCCCGTCGCGTGACCAGGTCCGCCACTTCGGCTCCTCGGTGTGGGAGCACCTGACGCTGCGCTTCCCTCAAGGCGACGACGCCAAGCGCTACAACGTCATCCAGAAGCTGACCTACCTCGTCGTGCTGTTCGTGCTCTTGCCCGTCCAAGTGCTAGCTGGCTTGGCGATGTCGCCTGCGATGGACGCGGCGTTCCCGATCCTCCTGACGCTGTTCGATGGCCGGCAATCGGCCCGCACGGTCCACTTCGTCGTGGCGGCGCTGCTGGTCCTTTTCGTGGTCGTGCACGTCGCTCTGGTCCTGCTCTCTGGGTTCTGGAACAACATGCGCGGCATGGTCACTGGCTGGTTCGTGATCGAGCGCAAGGTCGAGCCGGTTGGCGATACGGGGGAGCCACGGGCATGAGCCGCCTTCCGAGTCGACGCATTCTCCTGACCGGGGCTTCCGCCGCGGTCGCGGCGGCCATGCTCGGCGGATGCGATCGCCTCGGCAACGCGGAGTGGTTTCAGCGCACGCTCAAGACCGGCGAGGACGCGAACCTGTTCGTCCAGCGCCTGCTCCTCACCGAACGCAGCCTAGCGCCAGAATACGCCGAGGCCGACATCTCGCCCTGGTTCAAGCCGAACGGCACAGAGGCCCCACCCGACAAGGGCTACAAGGCCCTGGCGAGGGGCAAGTTCGCCAAGTACCACCTAGAGGTCGGCGGTCTCGTAGAGGCGCCCTTCAAGCTGTCGCTGGCCGAGCTTCGCAAGCTACCGGCACGCACTCAGATCACCCGGCACGATTGCGTCGAGGGGTGGAGCGCCATTGGCAAATGGACCGGGGTGCCGCTCGCCGACCTCCTATCCCGGGCCAAACTGAAGCCTGAGGCGCGCTACGTGGTGTTCCATTGCGCCGACACCATGGACCAGGGCGAGGATGACGGCGGGGCTGCCACCGCGCAGGATGACGGCCCCAACGAGGCGGTCCCCGCGGGCAACGCCAACCCGGCCATGACCAAGCAGTCGGGCGGTGGGGAGAGCAGAAAGAGTTCCGGTGGCCAGCAGGCGTCGGAGGACACTGCGGTCAGCGGCGGATCGCCGGTCCGGTACTACGAGAGCATTGACCTCGTGGATGCATTCCACCCGCAGACGATCCTCGCCTACGACATGAATGGCAAGTCGCTCCCGGTCTCGAACGGTGCACCGCTACGCCTTCGCGTGGAACGCAACCTCGGCTATAAGCAGGCCAAGTACGTGATGCGGATCGAGGTGGTCGAAAGCTTCGCTCAGATCGGCGAAGGCAAGGGCGGCTACTGGGAGGACCAGGGCTACGCCTGGTATGCTGGCATCTAAGCCGAAGGATCGGACGTGACCTGCGCGATCAGATCCCTGCCAGAAGGATCTGTAAGCCAGCCTGATGCAACCGGCCGGGATCAACCGTCGAGCTGCGTCCCGGCCTTGCCGGCACTCGACCGCGTCGCGGCGGATCTTCCTGAAATGGGTTCGAGCTGAGCCACAGGGAAGCCTCGGTGTGTCCCCGGCGCTCTCGCGGAGTGGTGTTTCATCCGGTTGAACGTCCGTTCGATCGGACGTGACACCCCGCAAAATCAGCATGGCTTCCGCCTTCGTCTCCTACCTGCGGGTCTCGACAGAGCGGCAGGGCCGATCCGGGTTGGGGCTGGAGGCGCAGCGCCGCGCCGTGGCTGACTTCCTCGCCGGCGGCTCCTGGCGCCACGTGGCCGAACTGGTCGAGGTGGAGAGCGGATCCCGGGACAACCGCCCTCGCCTATCCGAGGCCATGGCCCTCTGTCGGCTGCACGGCGCCACGCTGGTTATCGCCAAGCTCGACCGGCTGTCACGCGACGCCGCCTTCCTCCTGAACCTACAGAAGGCCGGCGTGCGGTTTGTCGCGGCCGACATGCCGGAGGCCAACGAGCTCGTGGTCGGCATCATGGCCGTGGTAGCCCAGGCCGAGCGCAAGATGATCTCGACCCGGACCAAGGCTGCGCTGGCGGCTGCGAAAGCGCGAGGCGTGCGCTTGGGCAAGCCGGAGAACCTTTCGAACCGGGAAGCCGGTCAGGTGAGCAGCAGGGCGCGCCAGACCCAGCGGGCCGCGGAACGAGCCCTGGACCTCGCCCCAGTCATCGCCAACGTGCAGGCCGAGGGCGCCATCTCGCTTCGACAGATCGCGGCGGCGCTGAACGCTCGTGGGATCCCGGCGGCCCGAGGTGGGGTGTGGTCGGCTGCTCAAATCCAGAGGGTTCTGGCAAAGGCCTGAGATTGCCGTGTTCCAGATCGGCGCAAAGCGATCGACCACCTACTAGGTAGCTACCAGCTAGCGGATGCTACTAAGAAGCTATTTGGTAGCTCATAGCTACTTGGTAGCCCACGGATAGCTAGCGCCTAGTGCTAGGTATCTGTTAGCTACCTGTTAAGCTACGCATGACGTGCTGCGTAGAGGCATCCGAGCTCGGAGGAACCATGCCCGTCATCGCCTTTGCCAACCCGAAGGGCGGATCTGGAAAATCGACTAGCGCCCTGCTGTTGGCGACCGAACTGGCCACCAAGGGGGCGTCCGTCACCATCATCGATGCCGATCCGGAGCGCTGGATCAGCCAATGGGCGAAGCTGCCAGGCAAGCCTGAGAACGTCACCATCATTAGCGATGTGACTGAGGAGAGCGTGGTCGATGCCATCGATGCTGCTGAACGCGAGGCGGCGTTCGTGATCGTCGATCTGGAGGGGACGGCTAGCTTGTTGGTAGCCAACACCATCGGCATGGCCGATCTGGTGGTGATCCCGACTCAGGGATCCAGCATGGATGCGAAGGGTGCGGCCAAGACCATCCGCCTTATCCGCAACTCGGAGAAGCTGTCTCGTAGGCGGATCGCCCACGCGGTCCTGCTCACGCGCACCGGAGCAGCCATCACCTCCCGTGCTCTGCGCAACGTGCAGGAGCAGCTGCAGGCCGGCGGCATTGCCATGTTCGAGACGGCGATCGTGGAGCGAGCCGCCTTCAAGGACCTATTCGATTTCGGCGGTACGCTAGCAGGGCTTGCAGCGGCACAGACAGGCAATCTCGAAAAAGCGATCCAGAACGCTCGCGAGTTCGCGGGGGAGGTGGTGTCGAAGCTCAAAGCAGCTGCGAACGAAAGGTCGGCAGCGTGATGGCCGGCAAGGAGCGCGCTTCACTCGGGTTCGGCGGCGAGCTCGACGATATTGATCCCTCAGCCTGGGCCAAGCCGAAGCCGCGGGATGACAAGCCTACAGCTGAGGCAACGAGGCAGGCGGCTGAAGCTACCGGGTTCCGAAGTCGAGAACCCGCCAGGGGTGAGCCAATCGTGACGACGCCCCGTCAGCAGCGCCGCCGGCGGACGGGTCGGACAGCCCAGCTGAACCTCAAGCTGAAGCCCGATACGATCGAGACATTCATCCGAGTGGCAGATGCAAATGGATGGGGCCTCGGCGAGGCGTTCGAGCGTGCTGTCGAGTTACTGGAGCAAAGCACCGCCAAAAAATGATAGCTAGTAGCTACCAGTTTGCTTCAGCAGCTGATCCCGCCCGGATCATAGCCTAGTCCGGCCACCGGGACCTATGAACCGTGGTTGGCTGCATCCGGCGGGCGAGCGCCTTCAAGGATCGCTCAAGGAACGGGTTCTTGTCGCTGCGGAGCTACCAGAGGGTAAGGCTACGGCAGCGAGCCTCACAGCCAGAGCATCGTGACCGCCAGGCACGCTACCTGGAACGTAAGCATCACGCTGATGAGGGCCTTGGCTTCTCGGTCGTGGAGCGCCCAATCCTCGCGTTCTTTGCCAGTCATGTTGACGCCGCACTGGCACAACCGGAGTAGGTGAACACCATGCGCCCAGTTGGATCGGTTACGGTGGCGACACGAGGCCGGCCAGGCTTGCTGCTGTCGACCTCGTAGGCCGCGATCGTAGCAGCGTCAGCCTCATCCTTCGCATCGTAGATCCGTGGGGCGCTCCGCGGCACCCCGGCTTTTCCGATGCGATCAATCCTGACGCGGTATGTCATGCCGGGCGCTCCAAATTGAACGCCTGCGCCGTCCCCACGGGTCGGAGGAAACAGGAGGTCGGCGCAGGCGGTGCCAAGGCCGACGGTACTCGGCGGTGACGCGTCAAGATTGCACAGACGCAAGGTCGAGAAACTTAATTCTGACGGTTTTCGATAAACCGTCCGCCAACAACTTGACTCGACTCGGATATACGAGGAACGCCGCGCTGGGTGCTGCGAAACGGCCCTGTGAGCGACACGGTCATCAGACATCGTCCCGATGCATGCTCCCGTTGATCGATCCTCAGGGATTGATAAGCGGGCTATGCTTGTCGCCACCTGTCGGTCCGGACCCGTCGTTGGCCCCCGTGTTGTAGGGATTGGTCTCGTACCGCTGATCCCGCAGCGGATCGGGATAATCCGTCAGCGCGCGCCAGGGTGTGGCCTGGGTGCCGAGGCGAAGGGCGCTCGGGAGGCGGAACAGCCAGAAGGCGAGTGCCATCCACGGGACGACGAAGAACAGAAAAGCGGTCAGACCCATGGCGATCCTTCTGAAGGTGCCGACTGGCTCTGAGAAGATCAGCGGACAGGTCGTTCCTACGCCCGCTGATCTGTATGGGTGTCGTCAAAAGACCGAAGTCGGAGCCGGATCTACGGTGCTCCTCAGGCCTCAGCGGCTTCCTTGGCCTTCCGCGGCCGCCCAGCGCGCTTCGGCTTGTCGGAAACGGCAGCCGCGGGTTCGGCAGCCTTCGGAGAAGCCTTTTTCCGCTGCTGCCCAAGGCCGAGTGCCATAGCGAGCTTAGACCGCTGCTCGGAGTAGCTGGCCGCGGTCATTGGGTAGTCGCGCGGCAGACCGTAGCGTTCGCGGTAGGCCTCGGCGGTCAGTCCCCTGATTGTCAGGTGACGGCGGAGGGTCTTGTACGGCTTACCGTCCTCGAAGCTGATCAGGGCATCCGGAGTGATCGACTTCCGGATCTGTGCAGGGGTGAGCTTTTCGGTTGCCGGAGATGCAGTCGCTCCACCCTGGCCAAGCCCAGTGAGCGCGGCATGGGTGTTTGCGATTAACGCTGCTAGCTCAGCGCCTTGAATGTGATTGTTCGATACGTAGGCTGAGACAATACCGGTCGTCAGCTCAACAAAATCGACGCTTCCGGCATCGGATGTTTCGATCATGTCTGTCATGCCGCACCTGCTCGTGGACTTCAACTACTCATTCTGAATACGGCTAAATTCGGCAGGTTGCCTCAAGCTCATGCGTGTTATTGACGCTAACAGCAGCAGTGAGAGGGAATAACAACGCAATTCGCTTCGTAATTTGAGTGAGATAACTCGCACGAAAGGTTTTGTTAACTAAGATTTCAGTACGCTACCATTGAGCTAATTATAGGTGTCGCCGTGAACCGAGCATTCCCCGTCAGTGCAGAAGATCCGGCCGGTGATTGCCCGGTAACGATTGATACACTCAGCCGGCTCTACCGCGCCGGGCCAGAGGCATTGGCTGATCAGCTCGGGAGCATTCCGGAAGCCACGCGAGAGCGGTTGGCTATCTACCTTTACGGGCGCAGCCACACACGTCAGCTCGGAGTGCAGATCGCAGCGACCTGCGAGGGTGCCAGCTTTCGGCACGTAGCGGGTTTCGTCGGGAATGCGCTACATGATCTCTCACGACAAAACCCGAGCGCGTGGGTGGATGCCATCCCTTCGGCCAGCGGCAAGCGAGGGGTCAGCCTCGAAGGGTCACGAGTTGCGGCGCGCTAGCGCAGGGACTTTCGGCGGTGGTGGGCTCGGTGCCAACAACGCACAGCATATCGTCGCTGACGTGCACTAGGCTCCACCGATATGGGAATTATGACATTACCCTCAAATCGCGTGAGAAGGCTCAGGACGGCCAAGACGTGAATTTGGCCATCCAGTACTTGCCAAGCCATCGAAGGCCGCCAGCGCGCGAATTTGGAGACTGGTACGTGTGTGAGCCCGAGGCAGCGGCTTCGCTACTGGGTTGCTTTAGTCAGTGGCGTGTAGCCGTAGCGGGCGCCGAACCACTCGACCGTCGTCCGAGCGCCTTCGCGGATGTCAGGCTCGTCTGAGGCGACCATCTCGGCAACCACCTCCGCGAAGCTGCCGCTCTCGCCTATCAGGTCGTCGAGGAGGCGTTTGGCTTCGGCCTCGATCTCCTCCTCGGACATGCCGGCGAAGGCATTGGATCTGCGGGCCGCCTCCAGCTTGACGACGCGGGCCTCGATCTCCTTCAGCCGCATGGCAGGACTCCCTCTCGGCGCATCAGGGCGATCGCCCAGGCTTCCCGGTCCGGGGCGATGGCCTCGCCCTCGGTTGCTCCGCGAAAGATCGCGATCAGGCCATCCAACTCCTCGTCCGTGTAGCGGTGTATGCCCGGAGTGAGGCTCGGCCGCTGCTGCTCTAGCCGGACGATGCGGGTCTCAATTTCGCGCAGTCTCATCGACGGATCCCCTCGATTTCAGCCAAGCGTCGGCTCAGGTCCGCCGCCGTGATGGCGTCGATGTGAGCCGAGACCGCCTTGCCGATATCGGCCGCCTCGGAGGGCGTGATCTCGCCGGACGATACGGCCCGCAGGAGTGCGGCCGTCGCCTTCGGCAGGTCGTCGGCCGTCTCGATGGTCGGCAGGTCGAAGGTGATCGAGCGGTCTCGGCGCGGGGACAGCAGGCGGTCGAGGCACAGCTTCATCGCGCCGCCGTCACCGGCGAGCGCCTGCTCGATGGCCTTGCGGGACAACGCCTCGGCCTCGCCCTCGAAGATGGCTTCCAGGGCCAGCGTCGAGCGATTGCGGGAGCCGCGGGGTCGGCCGGCGGGGTTGCCGGACTGGCCGGGCTCGAAGTGGCTATCCTCTCTCGGCATCGGTCAAGCTTTCGGGTGGCTGGCCTGTAAACAACAGGCCAAAAACAGGTCGGATATATAGCACCAGCTATGAAGTTTCACGACATTTTCGTAGGTGGCAGGCCTGGGCTTCGACCCAGCGTCGGCAGCGACAGCATTTGCTCAACCTCTGCGCCCTACCCTGATGCAGGGGGATGAGATGCGAGGCGTAGCCAGTGCCCGCTCTTCCCGCTCGCTCACCCCGAAGCCCCGCCTCGAAGGCGGCAGTCATCTCGCACGGCGGGTGGATGGCCGGGTGCACCATCACCGACATCTCCGTCAGCGGCGCACGGCTGCTAGTGGCTCGGCCGGAGGCTGTACCGGATCAGTTCGAGCTGGCGACCGATCTATCCGGCGGTTCGCGTCGGTGTCGGACGGTGTGGCGCGAAGGCGGACAGATCGGCATCGAGTTCGTCGATTGGGTTTGAACCGGGACCGCTACGGCCGGATCTACGAACCGCTGACTGAACGTCCGTCGCCCTACATTCATCCCCTCATTGGTGAACACCAGGAGGGAGGCGCCTATGGTCGATCCAAGCGGCCTACCGCCCGTGCTGGCAAAACTGATCGCGCCGTGGACTGAGGCGATCGAAGCCTCTGACCCCGGTATGGGCAATCACATCAGGGCGATAGCTGCCCACTGCTTCGAGGCTTTGCGGCGCAGGGTCGAGCTGACGCTTCCGTTGGAACGGGCGTTCGCCACCGCTCGTGCGGAGACCGATGCCCTGGCGGCGGCCATGGATACCAAGCACGGCGTTTCATCCTCGATGCGCCGAGCAGCGCGCAAATCCCTGGCCGATCTGGTTGAGGCCTTGCAACAAGCAGAGCCTAATGCGGTGACCAAAGAGCTTGGGATCGGCTGGTAGCAGTTCGAACGGAACGCAACCCTGACAGGCTCGTTACCGGCCCAGCTTTGGAGGATACCGACGTGAAGCACATCATCGCTGGAGGGCTGATTGCAGCCGGCCTGCTCGCCATCCCGAGTGTGCCAGCCACGGCCCAGAGCATCGACATCGGACCGGGCGGCGTGCGGGTTGATCCGCGCTCACCGCGGGAGCGGGACCGGGACGAGATCCGGCGCGAGGAGCGGCGCGAGGAGTTCCGTGAGGAGCGGCGCGACGCGATCCGCCGTGAAGAGCGTCGTCGTGACCTCGATGATGACCTCCCGCCGCGTCCGCGTGATCGGTACTGAGATCGGCTAACTTGCGATCTGCCTCCGGCGGGGTGCGACCTCCGCTCTGGGCACGGCCGATGCGGCGCAGTTCAGGCCGGTAGGCTGTTTTGATCGCATGCGCCACAATGGTTGACGGGCGGCGTCGACGACGAGGCGCCGTGTCGTCAGCGAAACGGGTTGGCGGGCGCCGGCGGGTTCGCGTGGAGCAGCGTAATAGTCACCCGTCGGTTCGGCGCGAGATAGGGATTGTCGGGGAAAACCGGCTCGGTGTCGGCGCGTCCCACCACGGACATGAAGTTGTCGTTGGGAACCCCGGCGCCCGACAGGATCTTACGCACGGCAAGCGCACGCCCGGCGGTGAGGTTCCAGGGTTCGACGCCCCGCGCCGAGCCCGGGCGAGCGGCGGCCGTGTGGCCGGTGATCGAAAGGCGGTTCGGCAGCCGGCGCAGGGCGGGCGCAAGCGCCTCCAGCACGCGACGGGTGCGCTCGTAGGGATCGACGGAGCCCTCGCGGAACATGGAGCGGCCGTCCTCGTCCACGAGGGACACGTTCACGCCCTCCTTGGTCGGCTCGATCACGATGTTCTTCGACAGCTCGGCGATGTCGGGCATCGACTGAAGCGCCTGCCGGAGGCTGGCTATGGCGCTGAAGTCGGCCTGCACACTGGCGGCGGGGCGGCTAGCATCCAGGTCGCTGGCGCCGCCCAGACTGGTCGCGCGCGCTGTGTCTACAAGCTCGGCAGAGGCCTTCTGCTCGGCAGAGCCTCTGGCTGCATCGCGGGGCGTGGACGGCTTATTGCCTGACGTATCCAGGGCGGTGCCGTACATCATCCCACCAGCGCCGCTTTTTGCAGGGCTCAAAGCACCCGGCGCGAAGTATTCCGCCAACCCGATCTTCTGCTCCTGCGTCGTCATGCTGATCAGCCACATCAGCAGGAAGAACGCCATCATAGCGGTCACGAAGTCCGCATACGCGATCTTCCAGGCCCCGCCATGGTGCCCGTGAGCAGCCTTCTTGACCTTCTTGATGATGATCGTGGCCATCGCGTCCCTGCTGGATACCGGGTCAGTTCTGGGTGGGCAGAGCGGCAGCAGGTACGGCTCGAACGAAGCCACTAATGATCTAGCAAATCACTGATTATGGTTAACGGTGAGTTTAAGGACGGGACCAGAGGATTAACAGATGTTTAGTCCCGGTGTTTGGTGGCGCAGTTTCACTGGAGCAGCTGGGCTCGCCGTAACCTCGCGATCGAGGGCCCGGCGCTCGGCTGAGATGCGGCCAGGATGGGGCATGCGGTCGGGGTCGGGCTTGCGGCGGCTCATGATCAGTCCTTTCGCAGTGAGGATCGGTTAGAAACCGCCATGCAAATCACCACCGAGCTCTCGATCCCGGGGCGTGCTGATGAAGTTTGGGCGGTGCTCGTCGACCTACCGTCGTACCCGCGATGGAACCCGTTCATCCGCAAGGTAGACGGTGAGCTGGCCGAAGGTGCTGCCTGGAAAGCCGAACTGACCCTAGACGGGCGGATCTTCTTCAGCGTCCCAACGGTCATCACGGAGCTGACACCCGGCACGCGGCTGACGTGGCGCGGCGGCCCGCCGAAGCTGATGACCGGCACACACAGCTTCGGTGTGACGGAGGCGTCGGGCGTCGTGACCCTGGAGCAGTCGGAGAGGTTCTCAGGCGCCCTCGTGCCGGTCTTCTTCCCTCTGCTGAAACCGTCGCTGATCCGGCGCTTCGCCGAAATGAACAGGGCTCTGATGTCCGAGGTCGTAAGACGCAGGGTTTCGGAGCGGGTGTGAACGCGAGGGTTGAGACTGAGCTGGGCTCGTTGCTCGGCCGGGTCGAGGTCGGGGCGGAATAGGCCCTGGGCATCAGGGGCGATCACCGGCCGAACTCCCAGATCGGAACGCCCGCAGGCTGACCGGGTAGCCTTCGGTGCGTCAGATGCCCAAACCGGATGTCGGTGTTGGTGATAGCGCGGACGGCGCCCCCAACCCCTAAAACCAAGCCGCCGCAAGCGTCGACCCGAACAATTCCTGCCTTGGGATGGACGCCGAATAACCTGACGGCCGTCCAGCCCAGCGCTTCGGCCGTCTCGCCGAAGGTGTCGAGGAAGGCGACGGCGCGAGCGTAAACCTGAGCCCATTCACCGGGGCGATAATCGGGGCAGGGCAACCGCTCAGGATGAAGGCGGCCGAGACCGGCGCGCCAGAGGGCGAGGCCATCGTTGGTCGGCAGCAGCGGCCCCGAGACCGGGGGCACCGGTAACAGCAACTCGATCTCAGCCCTCCGGATCTCAGACCGGGCCTGCGCCTCTGCGGCCGTGCGCGACAGGCCGCATTCGTACTCCAGGAAGGCGGCGCGCTCGTCGAAGGTCGGCGGCAGCGGGACGGGGGGGGCGGCGGTGGGGCCCTCCGGCAGGGCTTCCGTTCCCGTTTCTCCTCTCAGTTCCCGTTTTAGAGAGAGGGACCGGGAACTGTAAGTGTCTGATCCTGCGGGCTGTTCCCGCTGTTCCCGCTGTTCCCGGCATTCTGCGAGCCACCCTCGCGCGCGCACCCCCGCGCCCGCGCCCGCACACGCCTGGGCAGCTTCGCTTTGATCGGAACCATGTGGCGCGATTGATGGCCGGGAACTCCGGGAACTCCGGGAAATGGCAATGTTTTCAATTACTTGACCGTTCCCGCTATCTGCCTCTTGACCGGGAACGGCGGGAACGGCAGCCGTTTTTCGGGGCGGCTTTTGGCAAGCGCTGGCCGCCTCAATGCCTTCGGAAAGGATGCTGGCGAGGTCCATCAGAGCCGCCCCCCTGCGTGGACAGCAAAGGGGCTTTCTTCCCGGCCGACCATCCTGAACTCAGCTCGCCGGAGAGCGTAGACCTTGAACCGGCCGACCTTCGGGACGAACGTGTGAAAGTTGCAGTCCTTGTCCTTGCGCTTCGCGATCAAGCCCTGCGCGTCGAGGGCGCGGCCGATCTCGGTTTCTTTCAAGGTGCCGCCTGCCGCCTCCACGATGCGGTGGGCCGGGATGTAGACGGCGGTGTCGTCGTACCAAGCGCTCGCATTGCGGTTCGGAGCCTTGGTGCCGATTTCGATCTCAGTCGGCAGCACCTCGCTATCCCACCGCTCCGCAACCCATGCGCGTAGGCTGTTGACGGCCTGTTCCTCCGGATTGAGGGCCGCGGCATCTGTTGAGGCCCCGAACTTCCCCCAAGCCCAATCGACGGTGCTTTTCACGTCCACATTCGCCGGCAGGATGCCGAACCGGCACGCCATCAGACCCGCATTGATGAGGATCGCGAAGGGAAGCGCCGCGCGGCGCATGGCGCTGTCCGCTCCGGGCCCCGCCAGCTTGTCCGCGGCCTGATTGATCGCCTGGCGGATCTGCTCGGCCTGTAGGTGATAGCCTAGCTCGATGAGCTTGCGGACGAACGCGGGCCCCGCGTGGCCGTAGTGCTGATCGCAGGCTTGGATCCGGGCCATAACCGCCTGGTCCACCGCTCGGTCGACGTTCGTAATGTCGACGTCGGGGATGCGTGCAGCCATGCCGCCGTACCACTCGCCCCCGTCGCCCCGGACCTTCTCCTCGAGCGATTTTTCAGCCGATAGGACGATGAAGGTTGACCATGTGTGCGACGCTCGGAGCTGCGCGTCCGCCGTCATCCGGCTTTTACCGACGCCGCTGGCGAGGCTGTAAATGTTCTTGCCCAACTCCTTGCCGGTGACGTGCCCCAACTCGTCCAGGGCCAAGATCGTCCCACTGGCGCGGGCGGCCATGCCCTCTACGCCGTTCGCTGTGGCGCGGGCGCTCTGCAACAGGCTGTCGCGCTTATCGAGGGCGGCGCGAGACCACGCCGAAACCGCGAGGCGCTGCGCGGTCGTCTTCCCGCCGGAGGTCGTACCACTGAGGTTCACGCCGCAGGTGTCGAGGCCGGTGAGGGCGACCAAAGGGGCGGCGAACCCCGCGATCGCGCCGAGCGCCCAATGCGGGCAGCGGGTGACGCTTGCGGCGGCTGAGACTGCCGCCTGCCACCCCTCCAATGTACCGCCGACGGCGACCGCTTCGCTGATGCGCGAGCTGATGGACAGTTCTAGAGCTTGGTTGTCCGGCGCGCCGATCACTTCGCCGCTTGGGCAGACGAAAAACCGATCCAACGAGCCGTCGAGGCTGTGCCAGCCAGGGGTGCGGACGACGGCTATTTCGTTCTGCGGGTCGGCAGCCTTCAAGACCTTGACCGCGATCAGGTCGCCATCGTCTTCGGTCCGCAACCCGGCCGCGTACAGCATGGCGCGCGTCTCGGAGGCGCCTTGCTTAGCGAAGTCGGCCCGGCTCACGTCGATTGCGCGGCATCGGCCGCCCATGTCCTCGACCGTGATACGAAGGCCGTAGGCGTCGGCTTGGTCTAGGTAGCGGATCCGAGCCGGGACCCCGAACGGCGTTGAGATGGGAGACAGGATGAGCTGTCCCTCCTCGTCCTTCACCCACTTATGGGCCTTCACCCGCCCGGTCTTCGTCAGCTTGTATGTGAGCGTGAAGGTATCGAGCTCCGGCAGCGGATAGTCTCGTTCGGCCTGGGCGAGATTGTTCAGACCTTCGACGCGCTGGCGCTCGTCTCGGATCTCCTCGTCGGTCGGCCGATAGGCTACGGCGGCGAGGATACCGGCCCGTACCGCCTCGGCGCCCTGCGTGTTGTGGACGTCCAGCCAATCCGTGCTCGTGCCGGGCTCTCCCGCGATCGCAATCGCGACGCTAGCGCGCTTGTGGTTGCGGATGCCGAAGATCCGACCGGCTTGCTCGCCCCTCCGGCTCGGCTCCGGCTGCATGATCTTAGGGGCCTCGTCCCGGTCCGCCGCGACCGTGACGCGCTTTGTCTCGGGCCAAGGCGCGAACGCCTCGATCCCTCCCGCGTTGATCGCAGCAGCCACGTAAGCCCGGCCGTCCGCGATTTCGGCCTGGAAGGCATGGGCGACAGCGGCGCCGGTCTCGATCCCCTCCGCAATGAGGCACCAAGGGGCCCGGCGGGCATCACCCCAGATCACGGACCGGCCGGCGGTGCTCTCCTCACCGACTCGTTTGGCTGACTTTTTTGCGTCTCGCTCGATGCCGTTCGGGCCCCGCCCCAGATCGGCTTTCCCGGCTCCGGCGGGGGCGACGTAGATCCGGTGTGCGTGTTGGCGCCCAGTCGCATCGACCGTGCCGAACACGGCGCACGGAAAATCGCCTACGTGAACCGGCTTGCCCGTACCCTTGCCTCTTGGCGGATCGTAGTAGCCGAGCCCCTTGAGCCCGACCACGGGCGTCATCGGCATCAGCACGGCGGTAGCGTCGATCCCGAGACGGTGGGCCAGGTAGGCGCGCGGCAGCATCTCGTCGCGGCGCTCGGGTCTGGCCTTCAGCAGGCTTTCAGCGTCGGTAGCCTGAAACTGGCCGTCGCCGGGCCGCTCGCGGATGAGGTCCGTGCGGCCGACGATCTCCACGCACCTGATCTTGGCCTGCTCCTCGTCCAGGCCCTCAACTTTCATGGCGATGTCGAAGACGCTGTCGGTCTTGCCGCCAGTGCAGGTGCAGATCGCCCGCCCTTTGCTGTTGAGCCGCCAATCGTCTGCGCCGCCATGGTGGGGGTAGGGGCAGCGGATGTGGTCACGTTGGCCGGCGCGCCAGGGGATCCCCAGTGAGTTGACGATCTCGACTTCGTGCCCCTCGATGGCAGCACGCGCATCTTTCCATGAGACGTAGCGAGTGATCTCGGCCGTCATTCTGCCGGCCCTCCTTCACGGTGTGAGGACACGGGGCGGCGGCGCTCAGCCACGAGACGGCGACCCTCTTCGAGGGCGATGACGTCCAAGGCTACGTCCATGACGGCGTTGTGCGCGGCCTGGAGTGCCGTCGCGACGGCGTAGAGGTCGGCGACTTCAGTCTCTGCGAGGGCGAGCGCCCGGGGGATCCCGCCGAGCGTGCCGATGATCGCGCGAGCTAAGGGCATGGGGTGCCCCCATCGTGCAGAGGTCCGCCTGGGAGCCGCACCGCGACTCGAAGCTGTGCTTCCCGCTGGGCGACGCCGGGGCAACACTGGCAGTGGCCGTGCCAGAGAGCGGCCAGTTCCGCCTCGGTGGCGGCGCTGCCGTCCTCGTCCGCCGGGCCTGGCAGGAACGCCCGCATCCTGACGCCGGGCGCGATGCTCTTGATCAGGATGAACGGGACCGTGCCCGGCTCGGTGAAGATCTGCGCGCCGTGAATGGCTTCGAGTTGCGCCATCTCAGGGCGCCCCGCGCGACGGTAGCGGTAGGTCCGGTGCGGGAACCGATCGAAGAACTTCCGATCTGCATCCGTGATGCGTTCGGCGTCGGCGGCTACACGCTGCATGACCCGCCGCCGCTGCCGGGGTAGGCTGGCGGCGATGATGTTCGTGGCTTCGCCGGTGCTGTTGAAGCGGGGGGCCGGGAAGGGCTTGTGTGCTTGCGTCATCGGCCGCCCCCGTCATGCTGAGCGGGCCGGAGGGCCTGGGCGGCGGTGTTGGCGGTCATCAGCGCCGCGGCGGCCCCGCGCAGGGCGTAGCAGAGCCCACGGGTGTCCCGGGCCAGGGCGAACTCGCCTGCGGCGCGGACATAGCTCTCGGCGACGGCTGCGGCCTCGGCCACCGCGTCGAACATCAGGCTGGTCGTGGGGGAGATGGGGGCGGGCACTGCCATCAGCGTGCCTCCCGAATTTCAGGGCCGATGCCGGCGAGGTTGGCGAGGACGGCGGCGACGGGATCCGACACGCGGCACCGATCGGCCAGGCGTCGTTCAATGCGGGCCTGCACGGTGGCCGTGTCGGGGATGGCCTCGTGGGGCCGGATGGCGAGGGAACGGCTGTAGGGCTTGGGCTTCACGATTGGCTCCTTTGAGTAGGGAGCCGGTCCGGAAATCCTTGAGACTGCGCGTCGGGTGATATATCTACGCCGTTGCTGATGCGTCGTAGAGAACACCCGCCGTCGGTCCTGATCTCAGGGCCGGCGGTTTTTCGTTAGGCGGCGATGGCGTCGGACTTCATGCCGAGCAGCCGACGGGCCACGTGCGCCGGCACGAACACGGCGCGGCCGATCTTCACCGCCTCCACGTCCCCGGCCTCAATCGCGCCGTAGAGGCCGCCGCGGCTCATGCCGATTGCTTCCGCGAGCGGGGCGACGCGCACGTTCTTCCCGTCTCGGATCCTGGCGAAAATATCGTCCCTCGGCATGCGGCCCGAGGGCGTCGAGGCGGCGACATGCGCCACAGGTTCTAATTCCGTCTGCATTCTGCGCTCCGCTAGACCGGGGGCTGCACATACATAGGCACAAGCCTGCGGTTAGCGCAAGTAAACTGCTGTCCCCCGTCTAGCGTTTTTTCGTTGACGCCATCCCAGTCCCCAGAGTAGGGCTATCTCAGCGCACGGGAGCTATCCCGACGGACAGGGGTGACAATCGTGAGACAGCTAGCGCCAGAGGCCGAGGGCAAGCGGTTCTCAATCGGCTTCCGCACGACCAAAACCGCTAAGGACCGCATTGAAACAGAGGCAAAAGCGAACGGCCGATCTGTTGCTCAAGAGATAGAGTACAGAATTGATGCGGGTTATCGCATCCTAGATGCCAACCGGGCTGTTGAAAAAGCAAACTCTGTCGCGGATGTATTGCTTGGAGACGAGAATACCGCCGAAATGCTCCGATCATTTTCTGCAGTTGTTGGAGCCATCATGGCCTACACCGGCAAGCATTGGAGTGACGATGTATATACAAGGTTGGCTGTGCAATCTGGCATAGAGGAAGCATTGTGGGGTCACTTTTCTAAAGAGCCTTTAGATATTTCCCGAGAAGAAATTGATCTTGATAGAGCTAGTAAAACGCAGAGTCTTGGGAAATTCTACGGTCGAATGATTGTGGCTGCGATCAGGGATCCGGCTATTGAAGCCGCGATTGAGGAGATGTCCAAGGAAAGCTCAGAGCCGAACGCGCAGGCAAAGGCACAAAAAATGGTCGATGACATTCTAGGTAAATGAGAAATATTTTGACGCAGGTGACACTAGCTGTCCCTGTTGACATCGGCGGTGGTACTATGACCGTTCCGCGTATTACGTTCTAGGGTATCGGCGCGTTACTCTCACGCAAGTCGTGAGAGGCTGCCATGCGAACAGGAACACTGACCCGAACCCGGATTTTTCGCGCGGATCCCGCGCTGGATGCCGCGCTTGAGGCCGGCGCCGCCCGTGAGGGCATGAAGGTCTCGGCCTTCCTGCGGGAGGCGCTGCGGTGCGCCTTGGCTTCCTCCCCGCCTCCGCGCGGCGGATCGCACTCGATGCAGGCCGCGGCCTGATGGGCGAGGTCCACACCCTCAAGCCTCACGTGAGCGCCTCGCAGTCGGGCACCACCTCCGGGCCGGCCACTTATCCAGCGTTGACCCATGAGCAGGCGCGCGTGGATCTCGTGTTCGGCTTGCGGGCTTGCCACGACCACCTGGGCGCCCTGATCCGCCGCGTTGAGGAGGGGTGCCCCGTCGTCGAGGCGATGGCTCGCGCCAAGGTGCTTAACGAGGGCCTGGAAGCGTCCGGCCGGGTGCTGACTGCTTTCCACCAGATCGGCGATCCGCCGCTCCCCGAGGGGGCATGACGGTGAACGCTCCTGCCCCGCCCCTCTCCGGCATCTCCCTGGTCCCCGTGCCGACTGAGCACGTCGCGACGCTCTGGCCTCAGGCCGAGGGGCATCTGCGCCGGGCGTGCGCGCGGTCCGTGGGCGACATGTCGCCGGAGACGCTGTTTCGCGACTGCGCGGCCGGGACAAGCGCCCTCGTCGTCATCGTGGATATGCGGACGGACCCCTCGACCATGCCGGCCGCCGCCGTCGTTCACTTCCCGCGGCAGGCTGACGGGTCACTCGCCTGCGAGCTGCGCGCCGCGGGCGGGCGGGCCTTGGCGCTCTGGCGGCATGTCGTCCCCGAATTCGAGGCGTGGGCGCGCCACGTCGGCGCGGCCTCCGTGCGCCTGTGCGGGCGCCGGGGCTGGGAGCGCGTGTTCCCGGGCTACCGGGCTCGCCCGCTCGTCTCGCTCGTGAAGGAACTCTGAAAATGCCGGGTGGAATGGGCGGCGGACAAAGCTCCACGCAGAGCTCGACGCAGGTTGCGACCAAGACGCCCTGGGATCCGGCTATTCCGGGTTTGCAGCAGTCGCTTACGGACGCAAAGACCCTCTACAACGCGGGCATCGGCAGCCAGATCTACGGCGGCCAGCGGGTCGCGGACTTCTCGCAGAACCAGCAGGCCGGCATCCAGAGCACGATGGACCAGGCGGCGTCCGACAATGCCGGCGGGATCGGGACCAGCTACCTGCAGAACCTGTTGGGCTCCAACGGCATCAGCCCAACCACGCAGCAGGGCCTCGGCATGCTGGCCGCTGTCCCGAACGTCGACACCTCGCGTTTGTCCAGCCTCGCTGATTCCATCGGCAGCGCGTCGAACCCGATCAATCGAACTGCCAACGATTTCATGTCGGGCGCCCGGGATCTGACTACGATCCCGCAGCTCCAGGGCCTGTTCAACCAGACCCAGGCGCCGAGCTACGCCGAGCAGAACTTGGCGGGCGTGGCCCGGGGCGACTACCTCGACCCGACCCAGAACAAGATCTTCCAGAACCTCGTCGACACCTCCTCCCACAACGCGCTCCAGGCGCAGAAGGAGGCGTTCGCGGCCTCCGGGCGGTACGGGTCCGGCAGTTTTGCCGGAGCGGCCAACAAGGCGGTCAACGACACACAGAGCCAGCTTTACGCCAACCAGTACAACACCGAGCGGGCCAATCAGGCGTCGGCCAACAGCCAGATGGATGCGGCGATGCAGGGGCGGCTGGGGCTGGGCCAGAGCATCACCAACGACATCTCGAACGTTCAGAACACCAACAACCAGAACCGGCTGGCCGGCGCCGGGATCGGGCAGGCCCAGCAGGCGGCGCAGGCCGGCGTGCTCGGTCAGGTGCTCGACGGTGACGAGTTCAACTCCAACCTCGGAGTGACGAAGGCGCAGGGGTTCATCGGGGCCGGGCAGCAGGGCACCAGTGCCGCCAATCAGGCCGCGGGGCTGCTGCCGTCCGTGGATGCGCTGCGCTACGCGCCCGCCTCGAACCTGCTTCAGGTCGGCGGGCTGCAGCAACAGCAGAACCAAGCCGGCCTCGATGCGGCCCAGCAGTACTTCCAGGACACCCAGACGGTGCCGTGGCAGGCGCTCGGCCAGTATGCCGCCTATCCATTGGCAGTCGGCTCACAAGGCGGACAGACCGTCACCCAGGGCACCAGTCAGACCAAGACGAGCGGCGTCAGCCCGCTGCAGTCGATCCTGGGCCTGGGAACGTCGTTGCTGGGGCTCGGCACGGGGGCGGGCAACTCAACCTTGGGCGGCACCCTGCTTGGCGGTTTGTTCGGCTCGGATGAGCGTCTGAAAGAAGATATCCGCCCGGTCGGCGAGCTGCACGACGGTCAGCCTGTCTATGCCTATCGCTACAAGGGCGATCCGCGGACCCAGATCGGCCTCCTGGCCCACGAGGTGGCCGAGAAGAACCCGGATGCCGTTGGGCCGATCGGCCTCGGCGATCTCCTGGGCGTCGACTACGGCAAGGCGACGGACAAGTCCGCCCAGATGGGCGCCAAGGGCAAGCGGAAGGGCAAGGGCAGTCAGTCGGGCGGATCCTCGCCGGCAGCACCTCCGGCCGAGCCGCCCCGCATGACCATCATCATGTCGGATCAGTCGGGCGCCGGGCCGGGGCTGGGCAATGCCTCCGGTCAGGGCCTCCCCGCGGACGGTCTCGGCGGCCTCATGGCCGCACTGATGGCCAGCGACATGCGCTCCGGCTCTGCCCCACCGTCCGGCCTCCTCGCGCACGCCCTGCAGGCGGTGATCCCGCGGGAGCCCGAGCCGGTCCGCACCGGCGCCCCGAAGCATCAGACCCGCGGCAAGCGCCGCGAGGCGGCTTGAGGAGGAGCGCCGTGGATCACCTCGACGTGGCTGAGCCCCCGCAGAACGCCCCCGCCGACCTGTCGGGCTTGTCCGATCTGGAAATGCGGACGCTGGCCTGCCGGACCGAACTGGCGACCCTGTTCCGGGCGATCCAGGGCGTCGCCGGCCTCGCCGCGACCAACCTGGAAGCTGGCGGCTCGGTCCAAGAATTGGTCGCGCTGTTCAGCACCCTCGGCCAGCTCGATCGGCAGGCCAGCGACGATGCCGAGCGCTACGGCGCCCTTCTCTCTTCGGCGGGGTCGGCGTGATGGCCGGCAGCCCGCCCCTCTCCTCGTACCGATAGGTGCCGCCCATGGCTTCCGGTTTCGGCTCGCTCCCGATGTTCGACAACCTGTCAGCCGCCGACATGGCGGACCTGCTGCAGCGCCTGAACATCGGGCAGCAGGATCAGCGCGACAGCGGCATGCAGCCCGGCACGCAGGGGCAGCCGCCGCAGGCCGGGCCGGTCGGCCTCGGCGATCTCCTCGGCGGCGCCGGCCACAGCGCGCCGCCCGTCGCCATGAGCGAGGCGGATGCGCAGCGCTTAGAAAGGCAGCAGGCCGGTCCGCAGGATCTTGCGGCGCTGGGCGGGAGTCCTGCCGATAGGTTGCTGTTTGATCGCGCTGGTTTCGGCGGGGGTGCCAACGGCTTCACGGGCACGTCGGGCGCGACCCTGCCGGATGCCTTCGCCGCGCGTCCGACGCCCCTGCCGCCCGGCCGGCCGAGCGATGCCGACCTGATGGTGCAGCCCGCGGCTACCGGATCGGTCTCGGGCATGAACCCGACCCCAGTTCCGCCCGGAGGTCGCCCGCCTGCCCGGGATGCGGAATACGGGCGTGGTGTCACCGATAGCGCCGGCACCTCGTCTGCGGCGCAGATGATGCCCGTGAACAGCTTCGATCCGCTCACGGGCCAGCCGGTCTCGGGCACGCCGCGCCCGATCGGCGGGCAGCAGGCGCCGGCCTCGCCGTTCGGCGGCAACCCGGCGGTTCCGGCCACGAGTGCCCAGACCGGGAGCATGATGGATCGGTTCCGCCAGGGCGTTGGCGCGACAAACCCCGCCATCGGCGATCTGCTGTTTCACCTCGGCATCGGCATCGCCAGCAATCGCGGCATCGGCCCCGGCATCGCTGCGGGCCTGCAGAGCTACGGCACCAGCCAGGCCGGCTCCACCAAGCAGCTCTTGGAGCAGTACAAGCTTCAGCAGGAGATCCAGGGGCAGCAGGACACCTACAACCACCTGACCCAGAACCTGAAGCTGGATCCGACGACCGCACGGGCAGCGATGCGCAATTCGACGCTGCTCACGAACGTGCTGGCCCAGGCCAAGCCGAACCTGCAGACCATCGGGGGGCAGATCTACGACCTGAACAAGAACGGCGGCGTGCCGGGCCAGGCCAACTTGGTCGGTCCGGCGGATGGGCCGCCGTCCGGGTATCGGCTCGCGGCGGACGGTAAGAGCCTTGAATTCATCCCCGGCGGTGAGGCCGACCCCGCCGTGAAGGAGCGCAATGCCCGGGCGGTCGCCACCGACAAGGAGCAGACCCCGCTCCTCGACATCGAGGCCCGGCGCAAGGTCGGCATTCCGGACAACGACACGCGGGCGGCCTGGGCCGACCCGAACGGCAAGGTCACGTTCAACGACGGGCCGCCACTGATCCAGGGCCGCCCAGGACAGACCGTCTACGAGCGCGGGTCACTGAAGCCGATCCTGACCGTGCCCTCGGCCAAGCCGGACGGGTTCGACACGGAGACCAAGCTGCGGGGCGAGTTCTCGAAGCAGCTCGGCACCTTCGCGGACGTGCATGACGGCTACGGTCGGCTGATCGCGGCCACGAAGCAGCGCGAGGCCAACCCCGGCTCGGTCTCGCCCGCCTCCGACATCTCCCTGGTGTTCGGCTACATGAAGATGCTCGACCCCGGGTCCGTGGTCCGAGAGGGCGAGTACGCCACCGCCAAGAATGCCGCTGGTGTCCCCGAGCGGGTGCTGAACGCCTACAACAAGGCGCTCAGCGGCGAATTCCTGTCCGACAACCAGCGCAAGGACTTCCTCAACCAGGCGTCCGAGCTCTACGGCACCGCCCGCAAGACCGCCGAGGGCGTCGCGGACCGCTACCGCAACCTCGCCAGCTCCTACGGCGCCGACCCGGGCCGCTCCGTCTACCTGCCGGAAGCCCCGACGCCGCCCAAGCTCGGCCAGCCGGCGCCACAGGCTGGAGGCGCCGCTGCCCGGTATCAGGCTCTGATCCAGGGCGGCATGTCGAAGGCCGACGCCTTCGCGCAGATGCACAAGGAGGGCCTGTAGATGGCCGGCGGCGTCACCTTCGATCCGGCCGAGTTCGAGGCTTTCAAGCAAGCGGCTGGCGGCCCTGCCCCGGCTGGCGCTGGCGGCTTCGACCCCTCTGAGTTCGCGGCATTCAAGGCCGAGCAGACCCGCACCGACACCGGCCGGGAGACGGGTGCGATGAATGCCGCCGCCCGCGGCCTCGTCGACGGCATCCCGGTCGCCGGCCCGTACATCCTCGGCGGCATCGACCGCGCCGACGCGGCGGCCCGCGCGTACATGGGCGGCACGGACTACGGGAGCGAGGTGGCGAAGGCGCAAGCCTACGGAGCCGACGTGAAGGCCGCGCACCCCTACGCCAACACGGCGGGCGAGGTGGCCGGCGGCATCGTCGGGACCGCCCCCCTGATTGCCGCGGCGCCTGCCGCGTTCGGGGCAGGCACGGGCGGCCTGATCGGGCGCTCGCTGATCTCGGCCGCCAGCGGGTCGGCGCTCGGCGGCGCGGACGCCGCGGTTCGGAATGACGGGGATTTGATAGCGGCTCGCAATGGCGCCATTGCTGGCGGCGCGCTGGGAGCGGCAGCCCCCGCTGCAGGCGCTGCCCTCGGCGCTGGGATGCGAAACTTCTACGAGATGATCGGCTCGCGGCTCGGGCCGTCGAGCGGGTTCAGTCCCGCCGCGACGCGCGTGCTGGCCGAGGACGCGGCCAACTCCGGCGGCGTCGCCCCGATCCGCTCCCGCATGGGCGAACTCGGGTCCGAGGCCATGCTGCTCGACGCCTCGCCCTCGTTCCAGGGGCAGGCGCAGGGCCTCGCGGTTCGGCCGGAGACCCGGGAGGCCGTGACGGCGCCGATCATAACCCGGGCGGGCGGTATGACCGACCGACTCGCCAGCGACATCAACGGTGCGTTCGGGCCGGCCATTAGCCCGCAGGCTGCCACCGACACCTTCGCGGCCATGCGCCAAGTGCCGAACCAGGCTATCGGCGCGGCTGTGGATGGCGCTCAGTCTCCCGTGAGCGCTCGGCCGGTTCTCGGCATGATCGACGACCGCCTGCAGACGGCGCGGGGCGCCGAGGAAACCGTGCTGCGGCGTGCCCGGGACATGCTCGCCCATACCGACCCAGAGACCGGCTGGACGACCATCGCCGATGATCCCCGCATCCTGCACAACGTGAAACAGGAGATGGATCGGGTCATCAACTACGGTGATCCTGGCCTTGGCGTGACCCCCGGGGCTCTGGCCCGGAAGGATGGCGCCGCCCAGGCGGTGCGCGGCCACCTCAACGACCTTCTGCGCGACCAGGTGCCCGGCTACGGCGCGGCCAACGACGTGTCGGCGGCGCTCGCCCGGCGCATGGAGGCCGTCGACCAGGGCTCACAGCTCCTGCGTTCCGGCCAGGGCGCGACGCCGCCCCAGGACCTCGCTCGACAGCTTGCGGGCATGCCCCAGGGTGAGCGCGACGCCATGGCGATCGGCACCCGCGGCGCCATCGACCAGGCGGTAGGCACCCGCAGGAACGACCTCGTGGCGATGCAGAACCTGCTGCAGGGCGAGGGTGGGTGGAATACCGCCAACCTCGCGCAGCTCCACGGGCAGGCGCCAGTGGACCGCGTCGTCGGCGCGGTGAACCGGGAGGCCGCGTTCGATCAGGCCAACCGCCGGATCGTCGAGGGCTCTCAGACGGCGCAGCGTGGCCAGGCGGCCGATCGGGTCGCACCTCGAACCACGCTCGGCAACGACATCGGCGGGACGGTCGCGGGCGCGATCGGAGGCCCACAGGGCTGGGCTCTGGCGCAGGCCGGGCGTGTCGCGCGTGCCGGGATCAACGCCGCCGGGCAGGCAGCCGACGTAGCCCGCAACCGGCAGCTCGCCGACGCGGTGACGCTCACGCAGGGCGACCGGCTTAACGCGCTGCTCTCGGCCCTTGAGGCGCGTGGGGCAATGCAGCAGCGGGCGGCGGCCTTCGGCAACCTTGCGGCACGTGGCGGGCAGGCGGCGATGCTATCTCAGGCAGATCGGGTTCGGCCCTACCTGCCGGCGGCTCTGCCTGCCTTCTCGCGGTAGAGGAGCGCGCCGCCGGTGATCCAGAGCAGCACGAAGAATATCCAGATCCCGCCCTCGCCGATCCTGGCGGATAGCCAGTCGCCGATGCTTGGGGCCGCGGCATGCGCCGCCCATCCC
>NZ_FOTK01000074.1 GCF_900114535.1 Methylobacterium pseudosasicola
GTGCAAAGTCATCTGTCCCTGCGCCGGTCGTTGCGTAATGGCAAGGTGCCACAGCATCAATGGACAAGAAATTGGTTTCCGATTTGCAATTACCGTAGGGTCTTACCTTCCCGAGTGCTATATCACACGCCAAGGTAGATGATGCTTCGGCTGACGGGAGCGGGCATGACACAGCAACGGGCACGCGCAGGCGATACCCTGCTCGGCGCATCACGCTGCCGCGTCGAGGAGCGCGGAGGACAGTCGGGCTATGCCGACCGGCAAGAGGCTACCGTGCGAGCCCCGATCGAGGCTCCGGTGCGGTCCGTCGGCGGCGAGCTCTTGCCGTCCGAGGACTTCGCCACCAGGACCTTGCCCGCCATCCTCGACACGCTGGTGAACCCCGATGCCGTGGCGGCCGATGCCAGCCGGGATCGGCTTGATCTGGACAAGAATGCGGGCTCGCTCGAGCTGGCGCTGGACACCGCCGATACGATCCAGGCCGGCGATGTCCTGGAGCGGATGCTCGCCCACCAGATAGCCACCACCCACGTCCTGGCGATGAAGGCGGCGGCCGTAATGGTCCAGCAGCTCGACATCGCAGACCGGACGATGGGTACGGCCAAGCAGGCGGCGTGCGTCGAGGCAGCTCGGATGGCGGGTGCGGGGGCCCGGATGAATGGCTCCTTCCAGGCCGGGATGCAGACGCTGCAGCGGGTGCGGGCGGGCGGTCAGCAGACGGTCGTGGTGCAGCACAACTACGTCGGGGACGGCGGTCAGGCCGTGATCGGTGGCCAGCAGCAGGTAGGGGGAGGGGGTGTGCCGCGTCGGAAGAGGGGCCGGGGGTGAAGTCCGATTTGGTCGAAGCACCCCATGAACCCGTTTGGCGGGCCGCTCTTCGTGAAGCGCAGGAGGCGGCGCGTTGCGGGGCAAAGACCCGAGCGGGTGGATCCTGCAGGTGCCCGGCCATGCCGAATGGGCGCTGCCGGATGCACGGCGGGGCCAGCACGGGGCCGAGAACGCCTGAGGGGCGTGAGCGTGCGAGGAAGGCGCCTCTGACCCATGGGCGGCGCTCTGCGGCGCATATCGCCATGAAGCAGAAGATGCGGACGAACTACTTGGCTCTGCGCGACATGGTGAAGGCTGCCAATGCCGAGTGGCGGGAGACTCAGCGCCTCCACCAGCGGATGCTACGGAGGCTCGGGCGGTAGGGCAAGGCTCAACCAGTCCCCTGCTCGTCCTACAACATCAGGTCCGGGGCGCCCTCGGCCAGCGCCTGGAGCTCGGCGACCGCGGCTCGGTGCTGGACACGGATGGCGTCGTGCCGGACCTCAATGGCCACGAAGTGGTTAGCGTCACGAGGAACGAGATCGACTCCGACGAAGTTTCGATCCGCCTTTCGGAGGAAATGATGTCGGACAGTACGTTAGCTTCGGTCACGCTCCCATCCCTGAGGGCAGCTCGATCAGCGCGCGATCGCCTAGCCCGGGCGGGGTTCGCCCGTAACAGCATCAATATCGACCGGCACGGCGATGCGTTCGAGGTCTCGATCAACACCCGGGAAGAGAACCGCGACCGGGCCGAACGCATCCTGACGGGCTCGCCTCTGGGCAACGATCTGCGACAAGCCGGAGAACGGACAGCTGACTTCGTTCAAGCCAATCAGCCCCTCGCCTTGGGCTTGGCGGCATTGGCGGGCTTCGCCCTCTTCAGCCTGACGAGCCGCCGATGAAGGCTTCTACCTCCGGGAGAAGCGCTCCATGAAGCACTTATTCGCTAGCTCGCTGATTGCAGCCGGCCTGCTCGCCATCCCGAGTATGCCGGCTACGGCGCAGAGCATCGACATCGGACCGGGCGGGGTGCGGGTCGACCCGCGCTCACCGCGGGAGCGTGACCGAGATGATATCCGCCGCGAGGACCGTCGTGAGGAGTTCCGCGACGGGCGGCGCGATCTGCTTCGCCGCGAGGAACGCCTCCGTCGCGAGGATGACGACGAGGATTGATCCGCGTCGAGCGAGGATCATCGATCTATAAGCGGCGGGGTGCGAACCCCGCCGTTTTGCGTGTCCTGGAGAACCGTCCCGATCGAATCGACGCACATCTGGGCGCCGGCAGATTGATGAACGAGCCGACCAGAACCGGTTCAGGGCGCCGGTCACATCCTGGCCACATCCGGTCCGGCAAGTCCGATCCGATGGTTTCAGAGGGTCATGACATGGTGCGCACGAAGACGCTCGGGGTGGTAGCGGTGATCGCGGTTGGCCTTGGCACAGTCACGGCAGCGAACGCGACTCCGTTCAGCTACAACCCACCTGCCGGCGAAGCTCTGGTCGAACACGTGGCTGGCGGCTGCGGCCCAGGCTTTCACCCGAACCCGTGGGGTCGTTGCCGTCCCAACGATCGCGGTTGGGGCTATGGCGGCCCCCGCGGCTACTACGGCGGTGGCCCGGGCTACGGATATGGCGGTGGCTACGATCGCGGCCCCCGCGGCTACTATGGGGGCTACGACGGCCCGCGCCGGTTCTACGGCGGCTACTGATCTCAGCGAGTAGCTGGCACGCTTAAGACGTCGGCCCGCCAATCCCGCCCCACGCCATCTCCAGCACGATCGCTCGCCAGCCGGCGTGCGTCGGATCCATCTCGGCGATCTCGATGCTGAGTGCAGCCATATCCTCGCCCGGGTTGGCGGCGTGCAGGGCGTGACCGATTCGGCGCAGCTCGGCCCGGCAGGCGGTGCCGATCGGGTCCGTGACAAGCCCTGACACGTCGAGGGCGTCGGTCGATGTCGGCGCCAGGGTGTCGATCCAGGGCTGGCCTCTCTGCCAGTCGGGATTGGCGGCGGCGCTCCGCTCGCGCTCGCCCGTGACAACGATGCGCAGCAGGGCGTCTGCAGCAGCCTCGATAGGGGTCATCGCTGAACCTCCACAGATTGGTTCCGCGATGCAGCGTGACTCATCGCACCGCACGCGTCGGGCCGATCCGGCATCTTCATTGCAGATGAATTCACCGGGCCCTGCTGAGGGTCCGCCGCTTGATGAAAGGAGTGCACGATATGGTCCTGAAGGGCTTCTCCTACGCGATGATCGGCGCCTTCGTGGGCGGCATCGCCATGACGATCGCCGGCTCGGCCGGTGTACTGATGGGCCTCTGAGGCCCTGAGCCAAGCCGCGGTCTCAATAGCCGCCGGCACAAGCGAGACGATCGGCGGCGGGGTGCGAGCCCCGCCGTTTTCATGTCCAACGGGGGGCTTCAGGCGTCCTTGGACCGCCCCTCCGCCGCGTAGGAGGGCAATAGCGCGTAATCCATCAGTTCCTTCACGGCCGGGCCGGTAATGCCGCGCGGATCCTCGCTGCCGGTCACTTTCAAGCCCTGGGCGAGCGCTTCGATGATGGTCTCGCGCTGCTTCTCGCTCATTAGAGAGATCGCGGTCCCCAGCGTCCTCTGCAGGATGTCCACCCGGACGGTCAGGTCGCGCAGCTCTTCGAGCAGGACGTTCTCGAGGGATGAGGACACTTTGGGCTCCGCCGGTTCAATGATTTTGGTGAAGTAGCGCGTTCGACGCCGGTCAGCAGTCGGGGCGCGCCTTCTTTGGTACGGCTCATCCTGACGAAGAGCGTGGGTCTTGCGAGGATGGACACTGCTGCGGCTTCCCGCGGAGGGCAGACGTTGCCATCTTGGCAGCGGGAGTGCTTCTGCAGGACGAGGGCTCACTGCATCAACTTCAGGCAGCCTTCGGTCTCGCATTGCGCGTGCAGATGGCCGTTGCTGCTGTCCCGGGCCCAGGCCAGCCAGCCCTTGCAGTCCAGGCACTCGACGGCGCCGCTACCGGCCGGATCCGCCGCGATCGCTGCCATGACGCGGTGCATGGGGCCGGTCTCGGCCAGCGGGGCGATGAACGCCGCGTGGAGCCCAGCCGCGAGGCCCTGAAGCGCCGCGACCGCGGCCTGCTGGCGGACCTGGCGGGCGTCGTCTCGCACCTCCAGCGTCACTGCCGCGGTGAGCGCCATCTGGCGGGCCGCCTCGATACCCGCGTTGAAGGTGGAGCGATCGCGGGCAGTAAGGCCGTCCATCAAAATGATCCAAACCCAACATTAGATGAGGCGTTCAAGCTGTAGGTGCCCAAAAATATCTGGCACGTTCAGATCGGGGGGCATCAATGAGCAATCAGCCGCAAATACCGACGGATTTTTGGTCTGAGCTTGAGCGCAACGTGTCATCCAACGTCGACGATGCCCTTAACACAGGTGAAATTCCGCGCGAGCTGCTGATCTCATATCTGCGCGATCTAGAGATCATGGCGCGGACCGCCTGTGACCGCAGGCAGACCATCCAGATTATCGCTTCTGCCCGCAGTGTCCTCGGAGACCGGACGGCGGTCGAGCCGCAGAATCGGCCGTTCACATACGCCGTCGCCTGAGCGGATTGGAGTTCGGGGGGACTCGGGCGCCGTAGCCCAGATCGGAGACCAGAATGCTCTACGACGAAATGGGGCGGTTGGCCGGTGAGGCGTTCCGCTTGAACGCCAGGATCACTCAGAACGCCATGCTACTCACGGTGGCGATGAATTACGCCTGGACCGCAAGTCGGCGACAGCAAACTCGGCAAACGAGGAGCGAGATCAAGGCTCCTGTGAAGCGGCAAGCGCAAACAAGCCGCTCTAAGCGTTGCGGTGTGCCCACAGAGGTTTCGGCCCGAGGTCTGCGCGTCCTGTAGTGGGATGTTGCGTTGCTCGCCGGACGTCATCGGGCTTGCTGCACCGTCTCGATTCCATAATCTCCTACGCGCGGGCGCCTGCACGCGAGGGGTCGTTATGAACGCTATCCAAACAGCCCAGTCCAAGCCTTGCGGATGAGCGCCAGGCGCCGCTCAGCGCTGACGGGATCCGCGCCTCCATGGCCGCGGAATCACCCAGCTCTGCGGCAGCCTCAATGAGGTTGGCGGGCATGGGTCGCCTCGCTGAAGAAGCCGATGAGATCGGCGTTGAAACGGTCGGTCTCCGTGGCTGAATGGGCGTGCCCGCCTTCATCAGCGAGGGCTAAGCGCGAAGTTGGGATGGCGCGAGCGAGCTCCTCCGAGCGCGTGTACGGAACCAGCACATCGTCGCGGGCCGCCGCGATCAGCGTCGGCACTTGTATATCGCCCAGTCGCGCCTCGGCATCGAACGCGAGGAGTGCTCCGAGGCGGGCATGCAGATTGTGACGCCCCTGGAAATGCCGGACACCTTCAGCCTCCTCTTGTGTCATGCGCTCTGCGTGCCTCGAAAGCCACGGGGCGGGGTACAGGAAAATGGGCTGGGCCCGGAGGTAAGCTTCGGCCCCTCCGTGTTCCAGCAAGGCGGTACGGATCTCGAAGCAACGCCGGGTGTGGGTGTCGACCGTCGCCCAAGCATTGACGAGGACCAAGCTCGACAGACGACCCGCTGCATGCAGGGCGAGTTCGATGCCGACCAGACCGCCGAGCGCGTGACCGACGAAGTGGCAGCGTCGCACGCCTGCTCGATTGAGGACGTCGAGCACATCATCAGCCATATTGGCTATCGTATATTCGGAAGGCAGCTCTTCCCAGTTCGCGCCAGTTCCGCGGTGATCGTAGACCACGACACGGTACCGTGCGCCGAGAGCGTCAAGTTGAGGCTTCCAGTATGAGCCCAAGCCGCCAAGCCCGGCCGACAGCAAGACAGTCGGAGCGGTTTCCTCGGATCGCCCATGAGTGACGTAGTGCATGGCTTGAACCTCGGCTGATCGGCTCCGAAGGGTGGCAAATGTCCTGCCACCGCATTTCGTCCGAGCGGCCGCTCAGCCACCTCGCCAAGGTTGCCTCCATTGGGCTCGTGCGCGCGAGGCAGTCACTGCAGCCCTTCCAACTCGGCCTCGAATGCTTCCATCTCCTCGTCGGTGAAGGCGACGGCCGAACACCATTGGTAGTGGACCGCCAGCGGCATCGCGTAGGACGGCACCGCGTAGGTCCCGAGGGCATCGCGCCGGACTTCCCCGCCCTGGTCGATCAGCAGACCATCGTCGAGCAGACGGCGCAGGGTCTTCGGCGAGCAGCCCGGAGGCTCGCCACAGCCGACCCGATCGAGGGCGCGGCGCTCGGCCGACGTGCAGCCGGGATGGGGCATGCGGTCGGGGTCGGGCTTATGGGGCATGGGGATTCCTCCTCGGATCCGTCAGAAGAAGGTCGCGGCTGTGGGCGAGAGCGGCGCACGGAAGTGCGGCCCGCGCGGCCGCCTCGGCGCGCGAGACAGCGCTGTGACGGTGCCTGCTGGCTGGCGCAGGGCGGGACGACAGACGGGCGAACGTACCGTGTCAGCAGCGGCCCTACTTGCTTTGGCCGGAGCGTCGGGCCGCGGGGCATCCGGAAGCTCGAAGCCGGCCAAAGGCCCAAGGCGGTTTTCCAGCCATGCTCTCAGGTCTGGCACTCTCGCCGGATCGTAGGAACCCGTCCGCCACTTTTGGTTCCGACCTTCCCGCTGGTAGCGAAAGCGGATCGCGTCGGTCTGGAGCTCGATGCTGCCATTTCGGGCGCGCCAATCGCGGGCGGCAGCCGTCGTGGCCCACCGCGCCGGCCATGCGGCGGCCATATCAGCGGGGCTGTCGAGGACTACCCCGTCGGCCTCCGGTGTGTCCGGGGCCCGCTCCTCCACGCCGTCGACCCTGAGCCAATCCAGCCCTTGTAGGCGGCCGGACAGCCAACCGTGCAGGTCTAACGGTCGGTTCGGAAGCAGGTAGCCGGACGCGGGCTCGAACCGGCCGCGTCGCTTGTACTCGAACACCGTCGCGAGGACCGGCGGCGAAATCGCCGGTGGTGTTGTCGGCACCGCGCCCGCCATCGCGGCGGCGCCGGCAGCGTTCGGGGCGGGGACGGCGGCACTTCCTGCCCGGATCGCAGCCTCGATGTTTACGGGGGCGGGGGTCGGCGCGGCGGACTCGGCCGTTCGCAGTGACGGTGACCTCGACGCGATAGGTAAAGGTGCTGGAGCAGGCGCTGCATTTGGTGCCGTCGCCCCTGTCGCCGGCTCCGTGGTCGGCGCGGGCATCCGCAAATTCTACGACATGGTCGGCGGCCTTCGCGCGCCGGAACCGTGCCGATATCGGCCGGATCCTCGGCACGAACGCGAACGACCTCACGGCTCTGTCTAGCACCTTGCAGGGCGAAGGCGGGTTCAACACCGCTAAAATGGGCATGCTGCACGGTGAGGCACCGACCCAGCGTGTCGTCGATGCAGTCGCCCGGGAGCGCGCCTTCGCGGACGCGAACCGCCGGATCGTCGAGGGTTCGCAGACGGCGCAGCGGACACGGGCGGCTGATGCCATCGCGCCTCGCACCGCGCTCGGCGACGACCTCGGCGGCACCATGGCCGGTCTGATGGGTGGGCCGAAAGGCTATGCCCTCGCCCAAGTCGCCCGCGCCGGCAAGGCCGGGATCAACGCCGCCGGACAGGCCGCTGACCTCGCCCGCAACCGGCAACTCGCCGACGCGGTGACCATGACCCAGGGCGAGCAGCTGAACATGCTACTGGCGGCCCTGGAGGCTCGCGGGCGCACTCAGCAGCAGGCAGCGGCGCTCGGGGATCTCGCGTCGCGTGGGACGCAGGCGGCGCTCATGTCCCAGGCGGACCGAACCCGGCCCTACTTCCCGGCGGCCTTACCGGCCTTCGGACGATGAGCGCGCCACGCATAGACACCCGCGGCCAACCAGATTGGCAAGAAAATGGCCCAGAACCCGGCACGACCAATATGGTCAATCACCCACGGGTACGACCAATCCACGCCGCCACGGATCACCCACCCAATCGCCGTCATGACGACGGCGAACACGATGACGACGGTCAGAGGCTCAGCCCAACGGCGCATCCCATGAAGATGGCCCCGCCCCGCCATTCTGTCGATAGCCGTCAGCCTTCGCGGAATTGGCCCAGGGCTAGCGCTGGCCTGAAACCCCACCCACCGCACCCGCATTCCCGCCGCGCCCGCCAGCGGGCCGGATTTCGCAGCCTTGGGGCATTTCGCATGACGATTGGCTTCGGCTCTCTGCCATCCTTCGCCGCGGGCGACGATCAGAACCCGCTGAGCCCGGCTCTGCAGCAGCTTTTGCAACAGCAACAGCTCGCCCAGGCACAGGCCCCGGCGCCCGCTGCCATGCCTCAGGATGTGCCGCCGGCTGTGCCCCCGGGCTTCACCGGCTACCAGCCCCAGACCCCGCCGACCGGGGCGCCGACGCCCGTGGTTCAGCCTGGCGCGCAGGCGGCCGGTGCGGGGCTCCTGTCCATGCTCGGCCCGAACAGTGCCGAGGCGGCGACGATGGACCCGGGCGACATCCGCGGCCGGTTCATCAGCACCCTGCAGAGCGGCGGCCTGACCAATCCCAACGGCCTCGGCGCGGTCGCGGCCTACGCGCAGCACGAGAGTCGCTATTCGCCCTCGAACATCACGGGAAGCTGGTCGGACCCGAGCGAGAGCGGCCAGGCGGGACAGTCGGGCGGGATCCTGTCGTGGCGAGCCGATCGGCTCAAAGCCATGAAGGATTTCACGGCCGGCGCGTCCGACCCGGTGGTGGCGCAGGCGCAGTTCACCCTGGCCGAGAACCCGGCGTTGATCCGGGCGCTGCAGAATGCGCAGAGCCCGCAGGAGGCCAACGCCCTGATGGCGGACGCCTGGAAATTCGCGGGCTACAATCGGCCCGGTGGCGAGAACGCCGCGCGGCTGGCAACGACGCAGGCCTACGCGAACAGCTTTGCAGGCGGACAGGCCCTGCCGGCCACCGCTTCCCCTCGGGGCGCCTCAATGGGCTCGACGGCGCAGCGCGGCGGCTTCGGCCTGGGCGGAATCCAGGCGCAGGGCTCGGCGGTGCCGGGCCAGATGTCGCCGGCCTCGGGCGTCGCGTCCCTGTCCGGCCAGCCCCTCGCGGTCGCTCCTGACGCAACCGGATTCGCCTCGGATCCGGTTCCGCAGACCGCGCCGCAGCCCGGCCCCTATGATGGTGTCGCCTCGGCCCTGAAATCCATTGCGGGCGGCGGGCAGAAGCAGGCGCAGGGGGCCAAGGGCGGCGGTATGCCGGCGGGCGAGGCCCCGGGCGGGCGGCCGATCTCGCTGCTCGAAGCGCGCAAACTCTACGACCCGTCCAAGTTCTTCACGATGCTGCAGCAGCACGGCGTGAGGGCACGGGGCTAGCAGGCGATCTGCACAGCGCGCATCTGTAGCCCCTCGGCCTCCTCCCGCCGGGCATCCCGTTCGACTTGAACCGCCTCGATCAGCGCATGCAGGTTCCCAGCGTCGCTCGTGGTTCATCCCTTTTTACAAGTTCCTAGACGCGCGGGGCAGCAGCGCAACTCTGGGTGTTGAGTGGGTGCGACTACAATCGTAAGGGGCGTGTGAGGACCGCAGGTCCTCGTATGACCGGACAATTCTCATGGATGAGGTCGAGGAACAGAGGCACGTCGTGCTGCGCAACCTTGCGGCGCATGCCGGCCCCGCACGAGGCCGCCTCGGTCTGTCCTTGGATAATGCTGCCCGATTGACCCGTCTCACACCCGAGGTGATCGCAGCTATCGAGAACGGTAGAAGCTGCACGTCTTCCTTCGCGGCAGTGACGCAGCTCGCCATGTTCCTCGGCCTCACCGAGCTTGGCGTGCCACGCCCTCGGCCTCCGGGGATGGAATAGCCCCCTTCAGAACATCTCGAAGGCGAAACTTTAGCCCTGGCCGGCTCGTATCGCTGGCTCATGAGCGACATACATCAAAAGCCCGCATCACTGGACGCTGCTTTAGGTTCGCAGATCCATGCCGCCCGCATACGTGGCGCCTACTCGGTCGAGACCCTATCGACGCTCGCTCGGGTCGATCCCGAGACAATTACCGGGCTTGAGAAAGGAATGCCGATCTCTGACGTCGGCGCTCGGGACCGAGTTATGGATGTGCTCGGTCTACGTTCAGATGGTCATCGCCATCCTGCAAGGTCGCCCGATCCCACTCTGCCTGACTCGGACTGAGGCATAGCTCCGGGCCACCTACGGACACTGAGGGCATCCTCCCGCCACGCATCGCGCTCAGCCTGAACCGCTTCGATCAGGGCGTGCAGGTCCCCGGCATCGATGGCCGTTTCCATCAGCATGTCCTGGGCGGTCGCGAGCTGCTGGCGCAGGTCAGCATTCTCGCGCGCGATGGCAAGGAGCAGGGCGGTCATGTCTTCGCCCATCGGCACCTGCTCTGGATCACAGGCAGGGGCTCTAGCTGCGCTCAAGCTTGGCGGCAACAACATCAGCATCCAGCGCGATTGCGCCGGCGAGGCCGCACCGAAGCTGAGGGGCGTCGGTTCGCGGTGCTGCTCTTACAGCGCGCGGCCGGAGCCGATCGCTAGGGGGATGGTGGCGTGCGGTAGTTAACGGATCGTAGTACCCAGCAGCATTCCAGCGCTCGATGCCGTTCTACCGTTCGATCAGTCCTTGCCCGGCAAAACCACGATGCCGTTCAGCAGCGCGGCCAGTTCCGATTGCCGTCCTGTACCCGTCTTGGCGAACACCGCCTTGAGTTGCGAACGCACTGTGTTGGCTGACACGCCCGTCTGTGCGGCCAGCGTCGGGACGTTCAGCCCTCTTGCGACATCGCGGGCGATGCGAGCTTCCGCTGGCGTCAGATCGAAAAGGCCTTGGACGAGCCGCACGTCCGGAACGCGATCTGTGTCGAGAGATGTGACCACGGCGAGGCAGGCCGTGCGGGCGAAGATATCCCGGGCATTTCCGAGCACGGGCACGAGATGCAGGATCGCCGCTTGCCCATGATTGACGCCTGCCGGGATCGGTATCGAGGCACCCTGCATTGTAGCAGGCGACTTGCGGGCGCCCTCAAGAGCGGCGCGCAGGCCACTATCTGCGGGGCCGTGGTTCACAACCAGGCCGTAAGGGCGGTCCTGAAACAGCGCTGGGATGCGCTGCGCGAACAAGTTGTTGGCCGCCAGGACCTTACCCTGAAATGACAAGGCCGCCGCGGCTAGGCCGAGAGCTTCAAGATCACTGACTGTCGCTTCAAACCGGAGTTGGCTGTAGCGCGCGGCCAGAAGCGCAGCGCGAGCAAGATGAGGCCGGTAGTAGTCGAGCTGCTCGGCTTGCGCACGAGAGAAGGCCCCCTGCCCATGTTGGCGCTCGATGTTGACGACGAGTGTATCGCCGTTCGGCACCGCTATGGCCGTGCCGAGATGCCAGCCGCCTCCGAGGCGTCGCATATCCGCATACATGGGCTCTTGGTCGAGCTCCTCGTGCGTGAAGAGATCGAGATCGGTCAGAAATCCAGCATGGTCGCGCCGCACTCCCCTCTCAACCAACGGGTTCTTGGCCATCCAGCCGGCGGCGAGGAACGCGTCGAAGAATGCGGTCGTGGCTTCTGAGGCTGTCCATCGCGTCGCTTCAGGCGTAGCGGTGAACAGCATGCCGCCCCAAGCCCCCGTCAATTGCGATAGGCGATCGAGCAGTGCGGGCCATGCCTCAGGAATATGGGCGGCCTCATAGATATCGCCCAGGAGCTTCTCGTCGAGCACGATCGTAGACAGTCTGTGTGCGCTGGAATTTGCGCACAGCTACTCTCAAAGCAGTTACAGGGAAATCCTCTTTAGAACCGCTTGGTCATAGCATCCACGCGATAGATATCCAGTGACACGGCTTCCACACACCCATCGCAGAGCTAGAAACGACAACGGCGCAGCAACCGTGAAGGTCACTGCGCCGCTGGGTCGGGCCGCCCGAGGGGGCGTCGGCGGCCTTGAGGAAATCGGTACGCCCGATCCGATCACCGGGGCGTGCGCACCAGCACATCCAACCGCCTGTGGCTCGGATGCGACGCTGCTCGACGACTGCCTGTGGACGGCGCGGAATGCCCCTGATCGGTCAAGGTTCACGGGCGAGCGTGGCGCTCCCATCCGATCCGGCTCACATCATGTTCGCCCGACCTCACGCCTTCGCCCTCTATCACCGCGAGCGCCTTGCCGTGCTCCTGTCCTCGGCCCTGTTCCTGGCCGGTGCGCTCCCATTGCTCTGGGCGGTAGGCTGACCCTCCAGACGGACCAAGGATCCGCCTCGGCCTCCCGTTAGTAGCACCCAGCCGATGACCGCTCAGCCGAGGTCATCCGATGACGTGCTCCGGCGCTTCGAACTCGGCGGGCGAGGGGTTGTGTTCGTCCAGGGCAGCGTGCCGTTAGGCCGACGCGGGATCGACTGGATCTTGCCTTTAGGGTCGTCTGTCCGTTCGGGGCGTGGACCTTGGCATCCACCATCACGCCAGGCCCGGAATGTCCGGCCGTAGATCCACTCTTCAAAGTCGTGGTCGGCTCGGACGATCATGTCGGCGATCACTCGGTCGGCCTCTTCCTTGTTGAAGAGCGCCTGCCCGAGCAAACGGATCGTGTAGCGCCGTATCTCCTGCGGCCCAGCCAGATCCGGGTGCCGGTCCAGGACTCTCAGTACGGCGTGCAGCACCGCCCTGCCGACATCGTCCCGTTTGGGCGTACCGGTCGCCAGGCGGTTCTTCCGGCGCTCGGCCTCGGTCTCGGCATGGGCGTCGAGGCTGTGCTTCTGCCGCTTCGACATGCCCTTGCGGGACTTCCGGGCGGGGGGTGTCCATCCGGGACGGCCGGGGATGGGGTTGGGGGTCTGGTTCTCGTCCGACATCGGGATGCCTCCATTTCAGAGGCCCCTCATTCATATCGGATCGACGCAAGACACAAACGGCCGAGCTCGATCAGAGCTTTGGAGGCCCCATCGGCTGACCTGATCGCATCAGCCGATGACACCGGACCGATCAGCGGCTGATGCTCAAGGTGTTATACCAACCCTCGTTGAGCAGGACTCACGGGGTAGCATCAGCGGCTGAGGGGTGATTCTATCTTCGGGACTGGAGCCCGAGGAGGATGTCATGGCTGCTCCGGTGCCGCTGCGGTCAGACTTTGACGCTTACGGTCTGCGCACCTTGGCCAGGTGCGCGCGTGATCCCGCCCAAACACGGCGCCTGCTGGCTTTGTCGGCGATCTATGCGGGCGGCTCGCGCTCGGCCGCTGCCGCTCTCGGCGGGGTTGGGCTTCAGACGGTGCGGGACTGGGTCGTGGCGTTCAACGCGCACGGTCCGGACGGGCTGATCGGCGGCAAGGCGCCTGGGGCCCGCCCGCGCTTGAACGTCGAGCAGCGGGAGGCGCTGCGCGCGTTGATCGAGCAGGGGCCGATGCCGGCCGCCCACGGGGTGGTGCGCTGGCGGCTGGTCGATCTCGCCCAGATCCTGTTCGAGGATCACGGCGTGTCGGTGTCCGAGCAGACGCTGAGCCGGGTCCTGCGAGCCCTGGGCTACCGCAAGCTCTCCGCCCGCCCGCGCCATCACGCCCAGGACCCGGACGCCATCCCCGCTTTTAAAAAGCCCTCCCCGCCCGCATGGCGGAGATCGCGCAGGCCATCGGCGGCAAGCCGATAGAGATCTGGTTCGCCGACGAGGCTCGGGTCGGCCAGAAGAACACGATCACCCGCCGCTGGGCCAAACGCGGCACGCGCCCTGCGGCGCCGAAGGACCAGCGCACCGCCTCCGCCTACATCTTCGGTGCGATCTGCCCCGCCCTTGGCAAAGGGGCTGGCCTCATCATGCCCCGCTGCACCACCGAGGCGATGGCCTTGCATCTCGAAGAGATCGCCCAGGTAGTCGCCCCCGGTGCGCACGCCGTACTGCTGCTCGATCAGGCGGGCTGGCACACAACCAAGAAACTCATCGTGCTCGCCAACATCACCCTATTGCCCCTGCCGGCTCGCTCCCCCGAACTTAACCCCGTGGAGAACCTCTGGCAGTTCATGCGCGATAAATGGCTCGGCAACCGCGTCTTCAAATCCTACGCCGACATCCTCGACCACTGCTGCCACGCCTGGAACACCCTCATCGACCGACCCTGGCGCATCATCTCCATCGGACTGCGCACCTGGGCTCATAGGTTCTGATCAATGAGGATCGGTATTAGGGATCCAACTCGCCATGACCGTCGGGCGAGGTGCGATGATGTCATAATGACCCGCGACCGGATCGGATCCCGACACGAAAAAACACCCCAGGAGCGGGTGCTCCCAGGGTGTTGTCGACCTCACGGCCAGATTGATCAGGCTGGGGATCCGGAGGCCGACGAGTTGTCGGCACCTTCCGCGGCGGCGAGCGATGAGGAGGACCAACACCTCTCGCCCGCCGGCCGCATCTCCCGACGTTGAGGCCGGGAGCAGCGCGATCCGATCTTAGTACGAGCCGAACTTGTAGTTCAGGCCGGCGCGGACGACGGCGAACTCGTCGTCGCGGCGACCGATGGCGCTGTAGGCCACCGGGACAAGGTTGGCGGCGTTGACGACCAGGGCGCCCTGGTTGCGGTTGCCGCGGTCGAGGTTGACGTACAGGCCTTCGATCTTGAACGTCACGGCCGACGAGCGGAAGAAGTTTAGGAACGACTCGGTGGGGAGGGCGAACTCGACGCCACCGCCGACGGCGTAGCCGGTGCGGAAGCTGTCGTTGCCGGCGTAGCCGCCGAAGGAGCGGTCGGCGCTGCCCGAGCCGTAGGCGAAGCCGCCGGTGCCGTACACCAGGGTGCGGTCGAAGGCGTAGCCGAGGCGGCCGCGCACGGTGCCGAAGTAGTCCAGGCTCGACAGGCCGCGCGGGTCGGTGACGTAGTAGCCCGGGGCCACGGCGCCGCTGATGAAGGCGTTGTTTCGATTGCGGCCGAAGTCGAGGTACTGGGCGTCGGCCTCGATGCCGACGACCACGCCCGAGCCCGGGGTGAACTGGTAGTTGTAGCCGACCTGGGCGCCGCCGGAGAAGCCGTCCTGGCTGCGGT
>NZ_FOTK01000080.1 GCF_900114535.1 Methylobacterium pseudosasicola
CAGAGATAAGGATCGAGCATGCTCGGCTTCGGCTCGCGCATGCCGTTCCGGGGAAAGCTCGCGGCGAAGGCGTACTTGCGCACCGTGGCGCGGGCCAAGCCCGTCTCGCGAGTGATGCGCCGAAGCGAGTGTCCTTCCGCATGGTGGCGACGCACGTCGTCATAGGCGGCTTCCCATCGACCGCGGGCCGCGGCCCGCGCGAGCATCTCGGACGGTGCGCGCGGGTAGGGCGTGACGCGCCGAATCGATGGCGATGACGGGGCCACGGCCGGCAACAGCTTCAGACGCGGATGGACGCGGGCGAGCCAGCGCTCGACCATCTGTCGGGTATTGAGCAGGAGATGCCACCGATCCGCGACCTGAACGGCATCGGGCGCACCCATGGCGGTCCCACGCGCATATTCGGTCGAGCGGTCCCGTGCCACGACCTGGACCTGTGGGTCGCGCCGGAGCCGGGCCGCCAGCGTCGAGGCCGAACGATCCGGCAGCAGATCGATGGGGCGGCGGCGTTCGAGGTCGACACAGATGGTGCCATAGGTTCGGCCCTTGCGCAGAGCCCAGTCGTCGACACCGACGATGATCGGTTTGGATCCGGTCGGCAGCGGACATTGGCGGATACCCCGCAGCAGCGTCGTGGCACTGGTGGGCATCGGCCAGCCGGTGAGTCCTCTGAGCGTAGCGGTCGAGGAGGCGAGGCAGGCGCTCGGCGAAGGTCCGACGCGCACAAGCAGGTTCGTGGCAGCAGAAGCGTCGGATCGTCAGGGTCAGGCGCACGTCCTGACCGCTCGTCGGCAGGTCGTCGATGATAGCGACTATGCACAGACCGACTGACGGTACGACAACCTGGGCAATGGGCGTGATCGCGCTTCGCTTGAGCGGAAATGCGAACGGCAGTGCCATCCTTACGCGTGACGTGAAGAAGGCGACAACCGGGGAGGTGACAGAGAAGGGTCATGCCCTGATCTGAGAATCCCCGCCCGGTTCAGCCAGGAGCTACCTTCCGGCATCCCTCCCACCAACCCAATCCACCAAACTTGGCGAAGAGCCAGTTTTCCGTGAGCGCCGCACTCCTTCTCGGCTACGGCCTCGGTCTCGCGCAGGCGATGCTGGTGCTCGCATGGCGCTCGCCGCCTGGCGGATCGTGCGCGGCCCCCGCGCCTAGGACCGCGTGCTCGGCCTCGACACGCTCTACCTCAGCGGCATGCTCGCCATCGTGGTCCACGACATGCGCACCGACAGCGGCCTGTATTTCGAGGCCGCGCTCCTCATCGGCATGCTCGGCTTCACCGCGACCGTGGCGCTGGCGAAGTTCCTGATCCACGGCGAGGTCATCCGGTGATCAGTGCCGATCTCCCCGTCTGGGCGGCAGGGCTCGTGGTGGCGCCGACCTCCCACTGGTGGGCGCTCTCGGCCTCGTACGCCTCCAGACGTTCTACGAGCGGGTCCACGCTCCGACCCAGGGGGCGGCGCTCGGCATGGCGCTGATCCTCGCCGCCTCGATCGTCTCGTTCTCCGTCGCCGAACAACGCCTGGTGCTGCGCGACGTGCTGATCGGCCTATTCCTCACCGTGACCACGCCCGTCACGCTGATCCTGCTCGGCCGCGTGCCGCGATTGCATTGAACGCAACGCCGACGCCTAACCGAATCTGTAGGCCGCCTCTTTTGCGAATAGCCCTGCCGCGCGGGAGCGCGGTATGGGCGACATCGGCGGTCTCGCGCGGTACGCCGGTATCGAGTGTGGACTGGAGGGACATTCTCGACCTCCGGCTCGACCTCCCTGATCCCGGCGCATTCTGCGCCACGATCAGGAAACGCCCACCGTCTTCAAAACGGAGCAATCCCACATGTCGTAGAGGGCCGTGATCGCCGGGCTCCGGTAAGGATCGGCGGTGGCCCGATCGGCCGCCGTCTTCAGGCGGCCCCTCAAACGGCTTCATGCGGTCGCCGCAAGCGGCAGGTTCGGAGAGGACGCGGGTGCCGCGGATGCCGGCGCGAACATCTCCATGTCGTCGACGAACTGCTCCACGATCGCGGCCGAATTGGCGAGGCATACCGGCAGATAGGATGCGAGCGACGGCGCCTGTGGGATCCCCTCTTCGACGAGGCGATCGTTGGCGAAGGTGAGATTCAGGGCACAGAACGCGTAGTAGGCTCGGGTCGCGCGCAGCATCGCTCGCTTCGACGCGCTATCCAAGCCGAACACCTCGGCGAAGCGCTTGCGCAGGCGGGTGTGATCCCGATCGAGATCGAACTGCCGGAAGGCCCGTACGCCGTCGCTCGGCTCCGCATCCTCGAAGGCGGCGATCACGTCGGCCCAGCGGGTGCGACCGGCCGCACCGGCCGAGAGATGGTAGAGGTCGTGCTTGAGATCCGGCTTCGTCATGAGGGCGACCAGCGTCTCGGCGACCCAATCGGCCGGAACGATGTCGACGCAGCTCTCCGGGCTGCAGGGCAGCATGCGCAGGGCGTCGGCAGCGCGCAGGACCCAGAGGATGCTCGAACTCGGTGCGGCGCCGAGCGTCGCGTGCCCGACGACGATCGACGGCCGTGCGACGACGATCGGCAGGTCGGGAAACTGTGCGGCGAGCGATGTCTCCGTTGCCGCCTTGGACTCCGTATAGCCGACGATGTGCCTTGCCTCGGCTGCGGGATAGGCGGTCTCTTCGACGAGGCTCGGCGCGTCGGCTCCGCAGATCATGGCGGTGCCGACGTGCAGGAACCGCTGCAATCCCGCCATGGACTGGGCGCGGCGGGCCAGCGCCAGGGTTCCGTCGTGATTGGTCCGGAATACCCGTTCGCCACCCCACCACGACGTGTCGGCGGCGAGGTGGAGGACGTGGGTGCACGCATCGAGCCGCGGATCCATGTCGAGGTCGGCGCGGGTGAAGTCGCCCGGCACGATCTCGATCTTGCGCGCGAGGCGCTGGGCCGTGAACGGGTCGGTAAACCGCTCCAAACGCGCGGCGACACGCTGGCGCCCCTGCTCCACGTTCCCGCAGCGCACGAGACAAACCCAGGTCACGTCATCCTCGCGGTCGAGCGCTTGGTGCAGGACGGCGCCCCCGATCAGTCCGGTCGCGCCCGTCAGAAGAATGCGTGCCACGGTCCTCTCCCCTCGTTCGGGAGAGTGATAAGCGGGAATCCTTGGAAATAATCCGGCAACACCAGCTTATGCCACAGAAGCACTTCCTGTGTGCTCAACCGGCAACAGTCATCACGAGACCGTGATCTATGCACGCGAGAATGTGAGCGTCTTCTATGCTTGATCTGTAGTCAGGGATTGGCTCGAAAGGAATAGATCGCCCCGACTGAAACAGTGAGTTCGTCGGCTGTACCGATACGTCGGACGATCGGACTGCCCGATGCCGAGGCGATCAGCCGATCGTAGCGGACATAACCGAGGGTCTGCCAAGCTTCCGACCAAGCGTAGCTGAGGGTTGCAGTCGCCCCGGCGGAGCGCGCTCCGGCTGAGGCGCGATAAGGCGTGAGACGCGGGTTCACGAGCGTCGGCTCGACCGGCACGTCGAAATCGAGCTGCATCGCGGCGGCGTCGCCCAGCACGAGTCGCGGTCCAGCACTGAGCGTGAAGCGCCCGAAGTGGCCCACGAGATCGGCGCCAAGCTTGGCCAAGAGCCCGTCATGGGCGCGAATGCCTTGCGTCACTTCGGCCCGCAACCTGAGAGTCTCGGCGATCGGCCAGACCTCGCCGAACAGACCGAGCCCGACGGTCGCCGGCAATCGGGGCAGGCCAGCGAGCCGGCGGTCGTCGTTGGGGAAGCGGCCCTCGCGGAAATCCAGTACGGCGCCCGCTTGCAAGCGCCCCTCTCCAACGAGGGTCACATCAAGCCCGTCATCCGGGGACCACCACTCGCGCGGTTCGTCAGCCTTGCGGAATGACAGATAGGGCAATCCCCAGAACCCGGCCTGCCTGCTGCCCTGGAAGCGGGGACCGCTCCCGACGAAGCCGCCCGCCGATATGATGGTGTCGCGATCGAACAAGGCGCTGAGGTCGTCGGCCAATGCCGGCGTCGATGTCGCCGCCAGAATCGTCGCGACACACCGGCGCAGACATGTCGAGCGCCGTTGCGGTCCTCCGTCTGAGATTGCACGCGATCGAATCTGCTGGCGCCCCACCGTCGAGTTCCCCTGGTCACTCCAGCTATACAGAACGTTCCAATGACACGCCAATCCTAACGGCAGCTCAAACGCAACGCCCTGGCCGGACTGTCGCGTCAACCGATTGCATTTTGAATTTGAAGGGTCGACGGTTCCCGTGCGCATCGCTCCATCGAAGGGCGGGCGTGGAGGAGACCGACCCATGAGCACCCGGCGTGACTTCCTGAACCTCACGGTGGCCGCGACCGCGGTCGGCACTCTGGCGTCGGCGGCTTCGGCCCAAGCGCCGGCAGCAGGTCCGGGACGCCCCATCCCGCCGGCCGTCGGGGACGCGCTGCGCCTCGTCACATTTACGCCGGATGCAACCGGTGCCCCGCGGCTCGGCGTGGTCCGATCGGACGGTCGCGTCGTCGATCTGTCGCGCGCTCCAAGTCCCGGCTTCGATCCCGCCCGGATGGTGTCCCTGATTGAGGCCGGCCCCGTTGCCCTCGACGCCGTCCGCCGGATTGCGGCCGCAGGCGATGGTCCGAAGGTCGACACCGTGCGGTTGCTGGCGCCCATCCCGACGCCGACGCGCAACATCTACGCGGTCGGCTGGAATTACCTCGAACACTTCGCCGAGGGACAGGCCGTCCGCGGCACGAACATGGAATACCCGGCTCACCCGGTGTTCTTCACCAAGGGCGTGAACACGGTGAACGGACCCTACGATCCGATCCCTTATGATCCGACGGTCTCGACGGCGATCGACTGGGAAGTGGAACTGGCCGTGATCATCGGCACGGCCGGGCGCAACATCAAAGAGGCCGAGGCCATGAGCCACGTGTTCGGCTACAGCGTCATCAACGACACCACCGCCCGCGACATGCAGATCAAGCTCCATGGCGGGCAGTGGTTCAAGGGTAAGAGCCTGGACGGATACGGGCCGCTCGGACCGTGGATCGTGCCGGCTTCGGACATTGATCCCTCGGACCTGCACCTGATCACCCGCGTGAACGGTGTGGTGAAGCAGGACGCCTCGACCCAGCAGATGTACTTCAAGGTCGCGCGCATCATCGCCGAGCTGTCGCATGGCCTGACGCTGGTGCCCGGCGACATCATCGCCACCGGAACGCCGCCTGGTATCGGCAACGCCCGCAAACCGCCGGAATACCTCAAGCCCGGCGATGTCATGGAAACCGAGATCGTCGGGCTCGGCACGCTGCGAAACGTGATCCAGGCCGTTCCCGCCTGAGGGCCAGAGGCCTCAAGCCGGGGACATCATCCGGCGGCCGGGCGCAGTGCTGATCTAGGGTCAGCCCGGCCACCCGGATCCGCGCAGGGGGTTCCAAAACGGCACGCACGCACGCCTTGAAGGGCCGTTCTGGAGGCGGGATTCTGTAGCAGCGTCGCCAAAGGCTGCCGCGGCGAGCGTCACAGCCAGAGCATCGTGACCGTCAGGAAGGCCACTTGGAGCGCGAGCATGACGCCGATAAGAGCTTTCGCGTCTCGGTCGTCGAGGGCCCATTCCTCGTGCTCCTTCCCGGTCATGTTGGCGCCGTGCCGGCGCGGCCGGAATAGGTGAACACCATGCGCCCGGAGGCGTCGGTCACGGTGGCGACGCGGGGCCGGCCGGGCTTGCTGCTATCGACCTCGTAGGCCGCGATCGTTGCGGCGTCGGCCTCGTCCTTCGCGTCGTAGATGCGTGGGGCGCTCCGCGGCACGCCAGCCACCCCGATGCGATCGATCTTGACGCGGTATGTCATGCCGGACGCTCCAGATTGGATGCCTGCGCCGTCCCCACGGGTCGGAGGAAGCAGGAGGTCGGCGCAGGCGGTGCCAAGGCCGACGGTACTCGGCGATGACGCGTCAAGATTGCATAGACGCAAGGTCGAGAAACCTAATTCTGACGATTTTCGCTAAAACGCCCGCCAACAACTTGCCAGACCCGGATATACGAGGAACCCCGCGCTGGGTGCTGCGAAACGGCCCTGTGAGCGACACGGTCATCAGACATCGTCCCGATGCACGCTCCCGTTGATCGATCCTCAGGGATTGATAAGCGGGCTATGCTTGTCGCCACCTGTCGGTCCGGACCCGTCGTTGGCCCCCGTGTTGTAGGGATTGGTCTCGTACCGCTGATCCCGCAGCGGATCGGGATAATCCGTCAGCGCGCGCCAGGGCGTGGCCGTGGTGCCGAGGCGAAGGGCGCTTGGGAGGCGGAACAGCCAGAACGCGAGCGCCATCCACGGGACGACGAAGAACAAGAACGCGGCCAGACCCATGGCGATCCTCCTGAAGGTGCCCGCTGGATCTCACGTGAGCAGCAAGCGATTCGGCTATACGTCAATTGTTCTGTATTCAACCTGTCAAAAGACAATCATTGTCCATATTTCTGGATTTGATCAAATAATTATATTTTTATCTGGCAATAATAGATCGATCTGCGTGCATGAGATTGACGTAGATCATCGCCAAAGTTCCGGCAATTTTCAGGGTCGCTGTCCTGAATTGTTTCCTGGGTTCGAGATCTGACCTAACCCTGAGGTGCCGGCAACGTTCTCGAGAGCGGGACGCCGACACGGGCGAGCCGAGATGGTAGGATCGCCCGGTCCTTCGAGGCTTCGGCCCTACGAATCGCCGCGTGGAACATGCCATTCGCCGACGAGGTCGAGCGAGGCGGAGTAAACCAAGGTGCCGTCGGCATCGCGTACCCGAACCGAAAACGTGTGACGATCCCGGTCCGGGAGCTTGTTGCGCGCCATATCCGGCAGGGCATCCAAGGCTTCGATGCGCGCGGCTTCGAGGCTCGGCAATTCGAAGCCCTCATCGTCGTCAAACCGGAAATCGCCGTCATCGGTGTCGAAGAAAAAATGTGGCATCGGATATCCAGCCCTCACGCAAGCGGGAACTCGCCGGCTCTCAGCCGCTGATGCCGTAATATTCGTTCACCAATATGTATAGTCTTAAATCGATGGATAGTCGGTTCGATCAGGATATTGTGGTGTGTTTTGGATCGATTTCCATCAAAAGATCGCAATTTATGTCGACAAAGACGGTTGTGCGCAATGCGAATGCTTGCGCATGCGCTGGAGCGGAGGAGTCGTAGGGCTGCGTCAGCGTCAATGGTAGGACGCGCGAACCGGATCGGGATAGCCCTGCTGAGATCGGAAGCCCGTCGTCTCCGATCTCAGCAGAGCCGAAACGATCATCGCCACAGGGCTCGCCGACCTCGGACCGTGGCCGCCCCGCTGGCATCACCCCAGGTGAGGCGCTTGCCTGGGCACGGCGCTGGCGCATCGGGAGAAGACCACGGATCTGATGGCGGGACTCAAGCCGCGTCTGCCAATTGCTGCACGATCCAGGCCTGCGCGGTATCAAGGTCGGTGAAGGTGGGCCGGTTCGGCGTATCGACCCATCCGAAGCCCGCTTCCAGGAACCACATCCCGGCCATGTCCTCGTGATAGCCCGAGAGCTTCACCAGAACTGCGGCCAGGAAGCCGTCGGCGAAGACCAACTGCCCATCGACGTCGTAACTGCCGGTGGCGACCTGCACCGGCTGTAGGCGAAGGATCATCCGGTCGCTCGCTTTTCCAGATGCAGGTACGTCGGGTCAAACTCGGATACACGCAGAAGTTCACTCCAGGCCTCGATCACCAGCGTGCTGCTTCGGAGCGTGATCAGGGTCTTGCCGCGCATCTCTTGCAGCACGCGATTGATGTGCACGGGTGTGAGCCCCAGCGCATCGGCGAGATCCGCTTGAGTGATCGGCAGCGGGCAACGGTAGTTGCCGGCCAGTCCCACCGCTTGCAGCTTCAGATAGAGTTCGCAGAACAGGTGGGCGACGTGCTCGAAGGCCGAGCGTCGCCCCATGCTGACCAACCACGCGCGGAAAATCCCCGCATCGATCAGGGTGTCACGCCAGAAGATCGCCGCCAGGCCGGGGTGGCGTGCCGTCAGCTCCCGCAAGTTCTCGTGCGGGATGAAGGCCACGGTGGCCTCGGTCATCGTGCCGAGGCTGTGATCCATGGTGTGGGTGTGCAGGCTCTGGAGATCCGGGATGTCGCCGGGGATGTGAAACGATAGGATCTGTCGCTTGCCCTGGCTGAGGAGCTTGTAGCGGCAGGCCCAGCCGTCGATGATCAGGCAGCAATGCGTGGGCTTGTCGCCGTCGCGCACGATGTCCCGCCGGGCGTCGAGCTTGTGGATCCTCACCGGCAGGCTCTCGATGGCCTGGCGGCTCCTATCCGAGAGGGGCGCGATGCTCTCCAGCTTGCGGATGAGACAGTTCATGGCATGGTTATCGGGGGCTGAACTCATATTGCTCCACCTCATATTGCAGGTGGAAGCGCACGGCTCTTCCAGCCATCAGCACCTGTTTCGGATCGACTGATGATAGACTCTACAATAGACAGCGGTTATCTGGACATTCGGTCATAAGACAGGTTTCCGAGGCGATCGCTCCCCGCTTGGGCAGACGGTCCCATCGCTGTCTGTTCTCGCCGCGCGCTCGGCTATCAGCGCGGTTTTCATCAAGATGCGCGTTCAGCAACTGCCGTTAAAAGGCATGGATAAGGGAGAACCTCGACAAATCCCGTCTTTTGATCGGATTGATTCTCTAGTCGGCTGCCATTGAGTGTTCGGCTGTTGCCGCGATGATGTGAGCGCAGTTGACCGCGCGAGCGTTCCTTGCCCTCTCATCGCCCCGATGGCTCTTTCCGACCCGAGCGCACTCAAGCCCAGTCGCCCGGTCCGGGTGGCGGGGCCTTTTTGGGTGCGGACCATCCGTTCCCGGGGCGGGCGGGGAAACCCGAGATTGCACCCGTGATGCCCCGGCAGGAGCGTGGCCGCTTGGCCGAATGTTCTTTCGAGGGGCACCTTCCGGACGCAAACTCGTTCTCTCACCCATAGAGGGCGATCCGATGCAGCAAGCGCTGACGCGGAAGCTTGAGAGCTTCGAACCCCTGTCCGACCAGGCGCGCTGGGCCCTGAACGGCCTAGTGCTGAAGGTCCGGCAAGTCGAAGCGCGCCAGGATCTGATCCAGGAGGGCGACAAGCCGGACAACGTCCTGCTCATCCTGGATGGCTTCGCCTGCCGCTACAAGGTGCTCCCGGACGGCCAGCGCCAGATCATGGCCCTGCTGGTGCCGGGCGATTTCTGCGACCTTAACGTCTTCATCCTCGACGAGATGGACCACAGCATCGGCACCATCTCGACCTGCCAGGTCGTGGACATCCCCCGCCGGGCCATCGACGAGATCACGGTGCATCACCCGAGCATCGCGCGCGCCTTCTGGTGGTGCTCCCTGGTCGACGGCGCCGTCCTGCGAGAATGGCTGGTGAACATAGGCGGGCGCGCTCCGGTCCAGCGCATCGCCCATCTCCTGTGCGAACTCCTCATGCGCCTGGAAGCGGTCGGGCGCGTCACTGACAACAGCTACACGTTCCCCCTTACGCAAACGGAGATCGCCGACACGATGGGCCTGTCCGACGTGCACGTGAACCGGACTCTGCGGGAACTGCGCGCGCTCGGCCTGATCCATCTCAAGCACCGGGTGTTGACCATCCTCGATGTCGAGCGGCTGAAGGCTTTCTGCCTGTTCACGCCGAACTACCTGCATCTGCGCAACACCCGCTGGGGCGAACGGCGCGCTCTCAACTGGCCCGGTCGCGCCCAGGAGGGCTAGCCGATGTCCGAACAGGGCAACGTCGAGACGCTGATCGTGCTGCAGCCGATCGCCGTCGATACGGCGAGTCCTGATCGCGAAGGCCGCCTGGTGATCGCCAACGGCCTGCTGGTGGCGGTGCTGGTGCGTCTCTCCGAGCCGGGCCATGAGCATCCGGGACGCTGGTTCATGGAGGCGGGGTTCGGTCGGCTGCACGGATTGAGGGTCCCGGCCTTTCCAAACCTGGAGACCGCAACGCGCTGGCTCCGACGACATCTGAAGCCGGCTTGAGTTGGCTCGCCGATCGCGGGATAGGAGCGGTCCCCCGTCGGTTCCGAGAGGGGGCTCAGCGGAACGAGCGCAACAAGGGCACAGCATGAGCGACCCCGAGCAGGGTAGCGCCGAAGCGGTCTATGTCTCGGCCATGGTCGGCGAGATGATGCGGCGCGTCCTCGGCGACGCCCTCGTCGACCTCGCGCGGACGAAGGGGGTGAGCTATCTCGATATGTTCATGGAGCGTGAACTCGCACGCTACCAGGACCTGTTCCGCGAGCGGCCCGAGGATACGCCCGAGGCAACGAAGATGCTGCGCGCTTGGTTCGTGATCGAGGGACGCGCGGCCCTGCAGGACGTGGTCGAGCGCGCGAGCGTCGAGGCGGGGCGCGATTAGAGCGCTCGCTGCCGACGCGGATACCGGTTCGTCGGCACGCGCTCTAGGCCCCAGCCGACAGCCGCTTGGCGTTGAAGGCGACGTGCTCGCGGTAGCGGGCGATGACCGCCTCGGGCGAGCCGCCCAGCATCAGCGTCGTCATCGCCTCGCCAGCCGCATGCATCTTCTCTGTGACCATCGACTGCGCTTCCGCACGGCCCTCGCGCCCGCCCCAGGCGAGGCGGACCAGGCGCAGCTCGATGACATCTCGGGACTCGATGGCGAGCATGAACGACGAGAGGAAGGGGTTATACATGAAAGCTCCGAACCGCACGGCTGCGGCATGAGTTCGCCATGATCTGCTGCCGGATGGATCCCGGCGTCGTCATTTGTTGTATTTTGATTTATAATATTGACCCGATTCATATTGATGAGGGCCGACTGCTTCGGCGTAGTCTTCGAGACAGAGCAGTGCCCCATCCCCAAGCTTGTACTGTGAGGATTGACGGCGCGGAGCGGCGGAATAGGCCTGGCATCGCGCATCGAAGCGAGGCCCGCAGGACTGGTCTCGCCTCCGTCCAGCCCTCGATCTGATCACGGACGGACGTGGATTGGTGCCGTTCTCCGCAGCCCGCGGTGCATTCCACTGCGAGCAAAGCGGACAGTGCTTCACGATAATTCGCGTTCCGCAAACGAACGCCTGCCCACGGCCATGGAACATAACTCTGACCGGCCCCCTTGGGAGTGGTCCGCCCTGAAGTATGGCTTTTGAGCCGACAGAGGACGGAACCGATGGCCCAACGACCCAAGCCCGAGGAGATCGTGAGCAAGCTGCGTCAGGTCGACGTGCTGGTCTCACAAGGACAGAGCGTTGCCGCGTCGATCAGGGCGATCGGCGTGACCGAGGTGACGCACTATCGCTGGCGCAAGGAGTACGGCAGCCTGAAGTCGGATCAAGTGAAGCGGATGAAGGATCTTGAGACGGAGAACCAACGTCTCAGGAAAGCTATTGCCGACTTAACACTGGACAAGCTGATCTTGCAGGAGGCGTCCCGGGGAA
>NZ_FOTK01000078.1 GCF_900114535.1 Methylobacterium pseudosasicola
TCACACCTTCCTCGGCTATCTCGGATCGTTGACGGAGATCAGTACCAGCGGCTCTGAACCTCTGACCGCCTACGGCACGCTCGCGCGCTTCGTTCCGCCGCCCATGAACGCGACGACACCTCCGGGCTCGACGCTCGAACTCGTCGCAGATCACTTGCTGATGGCCCATGGGCTGATCGAACAAGATCATGCGCATGAAATGTTGCCGGTGCTACAGCAGGCGTTGGCGGCGGCGGGTATGCTGCTCGCCCGACAAATGACGTCGCCGGATCCTGAAGGCCGTCTTCATTGAAGCCACACGCGATGGCGATCCTGGAACCTACGGCCTCTACCGTACCTCAGCCAGAGCCTGCACCGCTGCTATGAAGCGCTGTGCGTGCTCATGATCGACCTCTTGCAGATACGCTCGCACGAGTCGGAGAACATGTGCCTCTTGCTCGCGACGAAGATGCGCGACCGCATCAGCATCGGCGCCATAGAAAGCCGCCGCCGGGACACCGAGTGCATCGCTGATCCGGGTCAGCGCATTACGAACTCCGCGTCCATCGTCACTGCTTTCGGTGTTGTCGCGCATAGCACCTCGCTTCGCGGCTCGCCTCTTAAGGCTAGGTCGGCATTTCCGCTGTGCGTCTGACTGCCACGCCGCACAATTTCTACGTTACGTAGGAAAAAAAATGCAACCCAGATTAGGGCTTTGGTATATTTGATACCCTCAGTGCGCGCCTGAGCGGCGCCCGTCCCACTTTTGGTTCCCAGAGGCGCCATGCGCAGTGATGTCACCCACGGCTTCAGCGAGAACGTAGACCGCCTCAGGGGTGCACTCGAAGCATCGTGCGTCGTCGGCACATGGGATTGGGATCACGTTCGCGGCGTGGTCACCTACGACGCGGGTGCCGCTCGCCTGCTGACGGGTGACGCCGCTCTTGCAGAGCGTGAGATCAGCGGGATGTCTGCCGCAGCGGCGGTTCATCCGGACGATCGGGAATGGCTGGCCGAACACATGCGGCGGGCCGCGCGGGCTGGTGGCCTCGTGCTGTCCGAGTACCGCGTCATCGCCCCTGACGGAGCCGTGAATTGGCTGCTCAGCCGTGGCCGGACATATCGCGACCACTTCGATCGCCCGCTCCGGTCCCGTGGCATCCTGATCGACATCACCGAGATGCGCGACGGTGGGGCGCGGTATGTCATGGGCAGCGCGCCGCAAGCAGGGGATCCGCTCGAACGGGCGGCCGACCTCGCTATCGCGTTGAAGGAAACGCTCGGGTCCGACGCTCCGGCTGAGGTGCGCGCTGCGGCCGACGTGCTTCTGTTCAACCTTGGGCGTGCCATCGCTCAGGGCTGACCGTCTTGAAGGACGACATTGGTCGCGTCGTCTGGACTGGGCGGCGCTCAGCAAGGTCGGGCACCGTCGAAGAAGGCGAACCGCATGCGACGCCTACACCCGCTCCGGCTGCGCGAGCATGATGGCGGCGCGGACTGCGGCCCGGCGTAGCTCAGCGCTTGCCCAGGACTGACCGATCAGCGTGTTGGCGAAGGGGTGGTCCGCAACGGCTGCCGCGGGATCGATCCGATAGCCGTCGCCCAATGTGGCCGGACCAGAGGTCGGATCGTTCATGTAGGCGTCCACCACGGCGGCAACGTCGTCCTCGACGATGTCGAGGGTGGCGAACAGGTCGAGCGTCATCAGCCGATTTGCCATGACGATGCGGTAGCCGCTCCACCGAAGCCCTGCTCTGATCGAGGTTAATCGGGTGTGGTCATCTACGTCGCATCTCTGCGAGGCGTGGCGGGAGGGCTCAACCCATAGAGGCGCTGGTTCTCGCCCACTCCCTGGAAATGATCGCTTGCCGCGCCTTAGCTTGAGCCGGGGACAGCTCTCCAATTTGCTGAAGGACAGCCTGTAACATGTCGGGACCACCCAGCGCTGCGAGCGCTCGGCCATGTCGTCTGATCGCGGTCCGATGATCTACCGCCGTGGGGGCGGTGGGCATGCGCTCAATGGCCAGAACCAGAGCTGTGAGGGTACCGACCGCGGCATCTACCTGGGATATGCCCGGTCGGGCACGTGACGTTCTCCGCAACGGCATAACGCTCCTCGGAGTAACAGCGGGGTGTCCCGGAACGCATAGGCAGAGTTCGTGCCGCGTGTACCGGACGGCTGCATAGTCCGTCAGTCTGCGGTGAGGCGCTTAGTGTTGAAGGCGACATGCTCGCGGTAGCGGGCGATGACCGTCTCGGGGGTGCCGCCCATCATCAGCGTCGTCATGGCCTCGCCGGCCGCATGGACCTTCTCGATCACCATAGACTGCGCTTCTGCGAGGCCTTCGCGGCCGCCCCAGGCCAGGCGGACCATGCGTAACTCGATTACGCGCTGAGACTCGATCGCCAGCAATATCGATGAAAAGATGGGATTGTACACGATAAAATTCCGCACCGCGGCAATTGCTGCCTAGATCAACGCAGTTCGAGTCCACGTGGATCCTCCCTAAATTTGTTAAGAAAAGACGTCGCGCCCATAATGTCTTCTAAAATTGCAACCTATGACCCCAGGCATAGTTTGATTTGTAGCATAATGCTCTCCGTCGCCCTTCCTGCGGCGGTTTCTTCGACGAAAGGCCTCGCCCATGGGCAGTGGTATCTCTCTGTTATTTCTAGCGCTGGGCACGATCGGCGGCGTCGGCTTTCTTGCATTGGCCGCACGCAAGCAGGTCGCTAATTTGAAGGGCGATCCGGAACGGTCCAACCTCATCAAGGATCACGGCGGCGCCCCACGACAGAATATGCCGGGGACCGAGCACTGAAACCGCGACTATCGCACTTAAGACGTTCCTGGTCCTCGGCTCGGCCCCGCCGCCCGATCTGATCACGGGCTGGCGGGGGAGGTCGTCGATCTCACCGGCGTTCCGGCAGGATGGTCGCCTGCGGTTGAGCTACCGTGAACGCACATCGGAGGCCGAGTGAGTTGTGATGGTATGGCCGCCCGGCCAACGACGGGACGTTGCTACTATCTATTCCACCGTCGATAAATATCATGGGGGCCGACATCGACAGCTTCGTATTCTTCGTCTGAAATTTTTCGAAGTATAATCCGATCTCCGCTAGTCGGATCGATGATGAAATAGCCGGCAGCCCCAGATAACGGCCGAAAATCGAGGCTTGGTAGTCGAGGCTCTCGCATAAATTTGGATAGCGCGCGAGCGACGGCCTTTTGCCTATTTGGCGGTAGAAACTCCACAGCCTTCTTAAATCTTTTTGCAATTGTGATCTTCACAATTACGCCGCATTGGTTAGCAGAAACTTCTCAAGGGCGTCGGGGTCATCGAAAGTCGAAACACCCTGCGCATCTGGATCCATCTCAGCCCGCAACGCGCGGAGAAACAGTGCGAAATCAAGACCCAATTCTAAGAAGCGCTCACAGGTGACCAGCATGCGCCTGCCAAGGCGCTCGATTTCCGCGCGACTGCTCGGGCGAGCATCCCGCACCTCGCGTCTTAGGCTTTTCCGAAATCTTGCAACCTCGCGTCCCTCTGGCCGTAGGGAGCGCTCGAACGAGTCAACCATGCTTTCAATGGTTGCGAAATCCAGTTCAGTGTCACCTGAGTGCGCGCGCTGCCACAGCTCGGCGCGGAGAGTACGACCTCGAAGCTCCCATGCGTCAATTTCGACTTCGCTGGACTCGACGAATTTCTCGAAAGTCTGCGACGAGCCGGCCGCACTAGCGACCATGGCGGGGCGAACGAGCGCCGGCGGCTGCCATGAGAGATGGTACATGAGGTCGAGCAAGGCGGGATCAGGCACGTCGGGCCTCCTTTGCCTTATATAGCAGTTCAACCTTGATTGCCCTACGAGGCCTTCCGCTCCCGGAACCGGATCCCGGCCCCGCCGCCGTTCTCGGGGATGAACGAGAGGCCGGGGGTCATGAGCGAAGATCCACCGCTGCTACGACCACGGCCGCCGCGACAGCTGCAACAGCGCAGTCCTCGAACGCGTATTCCAGGCCGGCAGCCTCAAGCGTGCGTTCGACGCTCACGAGTACGACCGCAACGCCGATCGCCAGAAGCCGCCCCTTGATCATGCTCATCCAGCGGGCTCCGCAGTTGCAGGCTCTTGAATGCCGAGCCATTCCAGCGCCGCCGGGCGTGACTTGAACACGTGCCGCTGGTTCGCGAACGGTGCTGGGCGCTCGGTCGCCGGCATCTCATCGAGCAACTCGACCTGCCACGTGTCGCTTGGGCCGCTACGGTGAACGCTGCGCACCAAGCCTGCAATCACGACGCCGTCGAGCAGTACATCGTAGCTGCCAGGCGCCAGCTGCTCCACGGTGTAGGTCACTGCTGTTCCTTGTCCTTACGAAAGCTCGCGAAGAAGCGGGTCAGGCCGTGCAGGTCAACGCCTTCCGATGCCTCTCCCGCTGGCTCTGGCACCGACCGGCCATCCTTGTCCGCGAGCTCGTGCATCACGTGGGTCAGTAGGGGCGGCCACTCCACATCATAATCCTGCAGAAGGCGTGCGGCCTTTGCCAGTGCGACGGCCTGATCCGCAGGCACTGCCCCACCCGTGATCAGCGCGTCGAGCGCACGATCTGAGAGCACGGTGCAGAGGCGTAGGACCTCGGAAAGCCGCTCGGGGGAGGCGGGTTCGGCGGTCATGCCGGATCCTTGCGGCGCAGTTTCACGCCGGGCTCGCCGCCGTTGGTGAACTCGACGCCGGCTTCACGGAAGGCGGCTTCTAGAGCGTGGATCGTCGCCGACTTCGTGGACAGGAGCGGACCGTCCAGCTTCTCTAGCCGCTTCACAGTCTCAACGGAGACCCCCGCTTTTTCGGCGACGGTCGATTGCTCCCACCGGATCAGGGCCCGGGCAGCGCGTAGCTGTTCAGCCGTCAGCAAAATACACCTCAGAGGTATTGCGATGCCTCTCAGGTGTTGACACCTCAGACGGCTCGTATTACACCCTGAGTGTATCAGACGCCGCCTCGGGGGCCAATCCCATGTCGCACCGCACCGTTTCTTGGAACACCCTCTCCCGCAGCCTGCACGACAGCCGGCCGAAGATCCCCGCCGGCCTGCTCAGCGCCCGCGCTCAGGTCCAGGGCTTCGCCCGGTTCCAGCGCCGCCCGCTCGTCGTCGCCGGCAAGTTCGACCGCTCCGCGATCATGGCCGCCGCGGCAGCCGCCGCCACTGGCCTGCAGGAGCGCTACGGCCTCACTCGCGCCGCGGCCCTGTCCACCGCCCTCAAGGCCGCCTGGCAGGCCGCCAAGATGGCCCGCGCCGCCACCGCGCACTGACGCCGTAGCCACGCCGGGCTGACCCGGCCCGCATCCCCTTCGCCACCATCGACCCACCGCCACGAGCCCTCACCGGAGCCCGAACGATGACGCACGCCCGTATTCCCGATTTCTCGCAGCCCGTCCCGGTCCGTAGCACGGCCGCCACCGGCACAGCGCGCCGCCGGATCCCGGTCGATCCCCGCTACCTCAACCTGCCGAACGAGCCGGTCCCGGGCGAGATCGAGCCCTGGCAGGCCGTCTGCCCGGTCCGCCCCGATACGGCTCACAGCCGGTCCCTGCGCTTCCTCGACACCGCCGGCGAGCTGCTGGCTGCCGCCTTCATCATTGGCGGCGGCATGGTCCTGACCGGCCTCGCCACCCTTCTCTGAAGCCGACCCGCCACCGAGCGGGCCGGCTGCCCGCGCCCCTCATCCGAGGATCCCGCGATGTCCCTCCGTAGCTCCCTCAAGAACCTGATCCGCCGCGATGCCGAGCGCCTGAGCCTTCGGGAGCGCGCTGCCGAGTTGCGGGCCAGCATCCCCGCGTCCAAGCCCCAGGCAGCCCCCGAGCCCACGCCCGACTTCGCCGCCCAGGTGGCGCAGGCCGGTCCCGACCACGACGTGCTGGCTGGTGGCGGCATCGACCACCGCGACGGTACGGTCTCCTATGCCGACGCCACCGGGAAGGTCTCGCGCCGGCCGATGGCGCACTGGATCGGCTTCAACGCCCTGCAGATGCACAGCCGGGTGCGGAGCGAGATCGGGCGTCGGCGTATCATTGAGGCCAACCACCTCCCCGGCGATGCGCATGAGGCCTGGGAAGCCCGGATCCGGCGCGAACTGCGCAGCGACGCCGTCCACGCCCTCGCATTCCGGCATGATCGCGCCTTCGAGGCTGCTCAGGCGCTGCGGACCGGCGCCGAGCCCACGACGCAGGCGCTGCGCGAGCGAGGCGACGCCGAGTTGCTGGCGCTCGCCCCTGTCTGGGAGGCGGCGGTCGACCTCTATCAGCGGCTGTCGGACGAAGAGAGCCTGATCGGCGAGACCGCCAGCAAGGAAGGCTGGCCCGGGCCCGCGCCGGCTGGTGCTGGACCTGAGTGGCGCGCCTGGTTTCAGCAGAAGGAGGATTGGCGCGAGCGGACCGGCGTCGCCTCTGCCGAAGAAGCGTCAGGCGAGGCCGGGACCGCCCTCCACAAGATCGAGCTCCAGATCGCCGAGCTGCCGGCCGCCTCGCTGGCCGGGCTCAAACTTAAAGCCCGCGTCGCTCAGCGCAGCGACGACATCGACGTGACCTGGCCCGAAGGACTGGGGGCCGGTCTCGCCCGGGACATCCTGGCGTTCACCGAGGCTCAGGCAGCGCCGCCGAAGGCCATGATCAGCGTCAGCCTCGTCGACCAGATCGACTTCGCGTCCGCCTCGCTGGAGGATCTGCAGGCCCTCCACGACATTGCGAACACCGTGGCCGACGTAGCCTCCGCCATGGCCTGGACGGGCCGGTGCCATGCCCGCAGGTGGAGCGAGCAGAGCGCCCCCGGTGACCACTACAACGCCGCCGGCAAGCTGATGAACTGGCTCGGCGATGCGCTGACGGACGTGGAGAGCGCGGCCAACAAGGAAGCGAAGCGCCGCCGGCCGACGACGTCCTGCGACCGCGAAAAACGCCTGGAGATCCTGGCCGCGCCGGTCATCCAGAACGGCGACCCTGATGAGACCGCGGCTTTCGCCCGGGAACTGGCCACCCACGCCGAGGCCGAGCGGGCAGGGCGCTGACCGGCGCCCGCCACCCCTTTCAGTCGCCGTGCGTACCGCCCCGGCCGGATCTCGCCGGGCTCCCCCATCACATCCCGAGACATGACATCATGGGCGACGTGCTCACCTTCACCCCGCGTCCGAAACCGGCCGCTCCGGAGATCCCGGAGCCGCTGGCCGGGGCCGCGCTCCGCGCCAGCTTGGAGGCGGCCGCCCAGGTCGCCCTCGACGCCGCGGACCGCATCATCGCGGTTCTGGACCGCATGGATGGCGACACGGACCTCGAGGACGGCGCCGACGCCGAGCCGTCGCTGGCCGCCCCTGAGAACCACACTGGCAGCCAGGTGGTCTGGATGCGCGGCAACGATGCCGACCGCGAGATCGAGGCACCCGAGGTCGTGCTGCCGGAGGTGGCGAACGTGATCGAGGTGGAGCCTCTGCGCTGGGGTGGGCGGGGTAACGTCCTCGCTGCAGCTGGCTCGTTGCTGGTTGAGCTATTGGAGCGCGCTTGACTCCGACCGCGCACCCGATCCGAGCGGCAAGAGCGTTGCTGGCGATGCGCGGAAAGGGTCACTCGTATAAGAGCGGCCTGTAACGCCTGTAACGCCTATATCCGGGCTGACATAGCGCCGACTCACGGTTCGAGATCTCCTGGCGTCTTGTGGTGTTACCTAGTTCCATTGGCATCACGGCGGATTGGCTTCGCCTGGGGGGGGCAGTCTGAGGCGCCCCAGCCGAACGGCTGCAGCAGCCCATACATTCCGGAAACTTAAGCAGGGTAGAAGGGCGTATCGTTCTCGATAATTCATTCGCTAAGCTGGGTTGCTTTGGCGCTTAAATCAGTGGCCCGAAATATGCATCTTTGTTTTTGCGGTCGATTTTTAGACATGGCGTCCGCGGCGAAAACAGAATAGAAATTTAATCTTATTCTATCGATGAATATTGAATGCAAATTTATGCTGTTTACGTGTATATACCTAGCCAAAATTCACTAATTAAAATGGGCTACCTCAAATTTATATCTGTGCCTATCTGATATAATCCCGCAACCTGACCGAGTTGCTCACCTTGAGTGACGACCTACATCGCCCGGCCCGCCAGAGAGGGGTTTGGGTAAGCATCGGACAGGAGGAATGCGATGAGAACAATTCTGCTCTCGGCTGTCGCCGTCCTTGCCCTCGCTGGCATGCCCTCGCTGGCGATGGCCGGCGGCAACGGCAACGGCAACGGTAACGGCAACATCGGCTCGGGCAACGGCAACGGCAACGGCAACGCCAACGCCGGCTCGCTGAATGGCAACGGTAACGGCAACTTCAACTTCGGAAGCAGCTTCAACGGCAACCTGAACGGAAACGGCAATGCTGGCTCCGGCAACGGCAACCTGAACGGGAACGGCAACGTCTTCGGGGGCCTGAACGGCAACGGCAACGGCAACCTCAACCGTGGCAGCCTCAACGGCAACGCGAACGGCAACCTCAATGTCGGCATCGGCAACGGCAACCTGAACGGCACCGGCAACCGCGGCTCGGGCAACGGCAACGTGAACGGCAACGGCAACGTGCCGAGCTTCTTCGCTTTCTAAGCGGAGAATGAACCGGCGACCGGCCTAAAACGCCGGTCGCCTTCCTTGCCCTCGTCGAGAGAGCTCTTTCAGAGCGCAGGAGGACGTCATGCGGGCAGTCGCCTGGATCATTGTCGCCATCCTCGGCAGCGGACCTAGTTTCGTGCCGGCACTCGCTGTGGCCCAAAGCCTTATTATTGGCAACGGCAATGGCAACGGTAACGGAAACATCGGCTCCAGTAACGGAAACTTCAACGGCAACCACAACTACGGTGCCGGCAACGGCAATGGCAACGGTAACGGTACCGGAATGCCTATCGTTAACGGTAATCTCGGGGCGTTCAATACTGGCTCTAACAATGTTGGTGCGTTCAACGGCGGGAGCGGGAACGTGGGTGCCTTCAATGGAGTCGGAAATACCGGCGCTAATAACGGGTCCGGCAACATTGGCGCCTTTAACGGGAATTACAATTCTGGTTCCGGGAATGGAAACGGGAACGTCGGTGCTGGAAACGGAAATCTGAATGGCGGCAGCGGAAACGGGAACGCCAACATCGGCAGCGGAAACGGCAACTTAAACGGCAACCCAAGTCTCAGTTTCTTTCGTCGTTAAGCTGTCATCCCCGGTCCTTTTCGAAGGAGGTCAGCATGAACGGCTCGTTCCTACGCCTGGCTAGCGGTGCCTGCGCCGTTGTTATGGCACTGCTCCCGATGTCTCTCTCGGCCCAAGTAATAGTGCTCCCTTCTGCATCCGCCGTGCAGGCTGATGGTCAGGGACGGACGTCAAGCCAGCCCTGGCACTATCGCCGCATGCCGCCCAGCAGCCTGAGTGTCTTGTATTGGGGGTGGCTCACGCCCTTCGCAGGTCTAGCAGCGTCTGGTCTAGCTGCAAGGCCTGCATTCGATGGTCCCGCTACTCTAAACAGAGGCGGTGTTCCCGCGAACACAGATCTGATGGCTGGTTCTGGTAACGGCAACGGCAACGGTAATTCTGGGTCGAACAACGGCAACGGTAATCTAGGTTCAAATAACGGTAACGGAAATCGCGGATCTAACAACGGCAATGGAAATTTCACGAACGGCAATGGTAATTTTGGCTTTGGAGACGGCGTTGGGAATGGCAACGCTAGCACTCAAGATTATTAGTTCTGAAATATATAATATGTCGTGTTAATATTATTCTGCTGTCTAGATTGATATACTGTCGAAATAAAGAAGCTGTATATGAAATTATTTTTTTGAAGCTGATATTTCTCCATTCTAGATGGAGGGCCGGATATGAGGATGGTTCCTGTTTCGACGATCCACGTGGTGGACGACGACGAAGCGATGCGCCATTCGCTCGCGCTCCTCTTTGGGGTCTTCGGGCATCGCGTCGTCGAGCATGCCGGAGCGGCCACGTTGCTTGAGGAGGCCAGCCACCTGAACGGCTGCATCGTGGCGGATCTGCGCATGCCGCACATCGGCGGTCTGGAAATGCTGGGCCGCCTTCGAGCCGCAGGCTCGATGGTGCCCGTCGTGATCATGACCGGACACGCGGACGTGCCGACCGCGGTGCGGGCCATGAAGCTTGGAGCCTGCGATGTTCTGGAAAAGCCGTTCGAGGCCCCCCTCCTGCTCGACGCGGTCCGGGCGGCCCTCGTCGGGGACGACAGCGCTCAACCGACCAGCGACGACGCGGACTTCGCAGAGCAGGTCAACCGCTTGACCGGGCGCGAGCGCGACGTGCTTCACCACGTCTTGCTCGGGCGCACCAATAGGGAGATCGGGCAGGTGCTCGACATTAGTCATCGCACCGTGGAAATCTACCGAGCCAAGGTGATGATCAAGACCGGATGCGAATGCGTGCAGACCCTGGTGCGCAGGGCGGCTCGGACATCGATGATTTAAAATGAAAATCTTTGTCGCGATTTTGATGAGTACCTAGGGGTTAGCTGAGAATTCCCAAACGCAGTAATCTCTGCGACCCCATGAGAAGGCTCGGGCTTGGTCCCAGGGCCGCCGTCCCAGGTCTGGATCTCACCGGATACGCGGGGCGAACATATGGGAGGGACAGCACATGGCGCGATGGTTGCCTGACAACCTGATCACGCTCGGCCTCGCAGCGGTCACCGCCTTCGCCCTGCTCACCTATGTAAATCCCGATGCCGGTGGGTTCGGCGCTACACCGCGCGGGTCGCCGGCGGCCGCCGCCGTTAAGGAGACCACCACATCGGTCAAGGAACCCGCAGTCCTGCCGCCCGAGGCTGACCGCTTCATCACGGCGCCGATCCAGCGCGGCTCCCTCGAACAGCTCATCACCGCCACGGGGACCGTGCAGCCGGTCGACACCGTCGAGGTGGGCTCGCAGCTGCCGGGGCAGATCGCCCGGCTGTACGTGGACTTCAACGACCGGGTCCGCCTCGGCGATCCGCTCGCGGAGCTCGACCAGCGCAGCTTCATTGCCAAAGTCGAGGAGAACCGCGCGGCCCTCGACATGGCGGTGGCGAACGTGAAGGTCCAGCAGGCGCGGCTCGACCGGGCGCGGATCGATCTCGACAACGCCCGCGGCAACAAGGCCGTCCTCCAGGCGAAGGTCGAGAGTGCCCAGGCGGTGCAACTCGCGGCCGAGCGCAATCTCGACCGGAAGATCGCCCTGCGCTCCCGCGAAGTCGCCTCACCCGCCGCCCTGGAAGAGGCGCAGACCGATCTCGCATCCCGGAAGGCCCAGGCGCGGGAAGCGAGTTCGGTGCTCGACCTCAACGGCTTCGCCGTGGAGGCCGCCGTGGCCGAGGTGCGGCGCCTCGAAGCGGAATTCACGCAGGCCAACGCGGCGGTGCCCCAACGCCAGGCGAGCCTCAGGGGCGCCGAGATCGACCTCGACCGAACGGTGATCCGATCCCCCACGGACGGCGTGGTGGTCGGCCGTTTCGTCAACCAGGGGCAGACGCTGGCCGCCGGCCTGGATGTCCGAACCGCGTTCAACATCGCCAAGAACCTCGCCGAGATGGAGGTCCATGCCCGCGTGGACGAGACCGATATCGGCCGGGTCGCCGCCGGGCAGCGCGCGACCTTCGGGGTGGACGCCTATCCGGGCCGGCGGTTCGAGGCCGTGGTCCGGCAGGTCCGCAAGGCGCCGCTCGTGACGCAGAACGTCGTCACCTACACGGTCGTCCTCAAGACCGACAATCGCGACGGCCTGCTCCTGCCCGGGATGACCGCCCTGGTGAAGCTGACGATCCACAAGGACGAGGACGTCCTGAAGGTGCCGCTAGCGGCCCTGCGATTCCGGCCCGAAGGCAGCATGCCCCGGGATCCGGCCGCCCCCGCGGTCTGGGTGCGGGGCGCGGACGGAGGCCTCGAAGCCGTCCGGGTCGAGACAGGAGCAACCAGCGCCGACCTGGTCGCGCTGCGGTCGGCCGGCCGCCTCGCCGAGGGCAGCGAGGTCGTGGTCGGGCAGGCCGAGATGCCGGCGGGTCGCCGCCTGTTCGGCGTGCGGCTGGGGTTCTGAGATGTCGCTCCTCGCCCTCGAAGCCGTGCACCGGACGTTCCAGGTCGGGACCGTGCCGGTGCCGGTGATCCGCGACATCACCCTCGGCGTCGAGGCCGGCGAGTGCGTCGCCATCATGGGGCCGTCCGGATCGGGCAAGAGCACACTGATGAACATGGTCGGGCTCCTCGACCGACCCACCTCGGGGTCGATCCGCCTCGACGGCAAGGACACGGCCCGCCTGTCCGACGATGCCCGGGCCCGGATGCGCCGGGACTGGATCGGCTTCGTGTTC
>NZ_FOTK01000094.1 GCF_900114535.1 Methylobacterium pseudosasicola
GAGTAGGCCGGGAGGTAGAGCAGCCGGGCTCCCACCGCCTCGATCCGCTCGCGGACGCCGCTGACCTTGTGGGCCGGCAGATTGTCCATGACGACCGTGTCGCCGGGCTGGAGCGTCGGAGCGAGCACGTCGGCCACGTAGGTGCGGAAGGCCTGCCCGTTCATGGCACCGTCCAGCAGCCAGGGGGCGGTGATGCCGCTGGTGCGCAGACCCGCCGTGACAGTGGTGGTTTTCCAGTGGCCCTGCGGCACACTCATCCGGCAGCGTTCGCCCCGTGGAGCGCGCCCGTAGCGCCGGGCCATGGCGGTGTTGGCTGCGGTCTCGTCGATGAACACGAGGCGATCCGGGTCGAGGTCGAGTTGGCCCTCGAACCACGCCTCGCGCGCAGCTCTCACGTCCTCCCGGTCCTGCTCGGCCGCGTGCCCCGTACTTTTTTTCGCGAGATGCCGTGGCGCTTGAAGAAGCGCGAGAGGCTACTCTGGGCCACGCAGATGCCGCGTTCGGCCAGAGCCGCACGGAGTTCGTGCAGGTAGATGCCGGGCTGCGCTTCGTAGAGGGAGACGATCAGGTCGGCCTGCGCCTCGATCTGGTGCGAGCGCTTATCGCCGCCCATCGGCTTGGGCGCGACGTGGCCCTCACAGACGAAGCGCTCACACCACCGACTGGCGCTCGCCAGGCTGACCCCAAAGCGTTCGGCAGCTTTGTGTCGGGAGGCGCCGGCCGCGACGGCATGGACCACGCGTTGACGCAGATCGACGGACAGGGCTGAGGACATCGGCGCTCTCCTTCGCCGACCAACCCTTCACCGCGCCAGCCGTTTCATCACGCTCGGATGCTGCTCTAGACGAATTCAGGTCCGGCGGGGATGGTGATTGTCTCGAAACGAGAAAGACCGCCCCCAACGACGAATCGGGGACGGTCTCTTGTAGAGAGGTCGGCCAAGGGCCGGACCACCTCGCGCAACCGGATCTAAATCCCGATCCGGAGGATGTGTCCAGACCCTAGGCCGGCGTCATCAACACGTGGCTTAGGAACTGTGGCCATGCAGCAGCACTTCGACCTCATCCCCCATCAGACGGCAGGCGGCCTTGTCTGCCAGCGCCCGAGCGACGGCTACATCAACGCCACGGCGATGTGCCAGGCGACCGGGAAGCTCTTCGCTGACTACGGAAGGACCGCCAACACGAAGGCGTTTCTCGCCGCCCTCGCGAGCGATATGGGAATTCCCATAACGGAACTGGTTCAAGTAGTTAGGGGCGGAAATCCCGAAGAGCAGGGCACGTGGGTGCATCCTGATGTTGCGATCAACCTGGGGCAGTGGTGCTCACCAGAGTTCGCGGTTCAGGTAAGTCGGTGGGTCCGCGAGTGGATGACCGGGCGCGGCCAGCCGAAGTCGGTTATCCCGTACCACCTGCGCCGCCACATGGCGAACCACGGCAACGTCCCCGCAGGCCACTTCTCGATCCTGGTCGAGATGACGATCCTGCTCATCGCCCCGATGGAGAGCATGGGCTACACGCTGCCCGAGCGCCTGCTGCCGGACATCTCGCAAGGCCGGATCTTCTGCAAATGGCTCCGTGAAGAGTGGGATATCGACACCGATTCCCTCCCGACCTATCGGCATCGCTTCGAAGATGGACGGGTTGTCCCGGCCAAGGCCTACCCGGACGACATGCTGAAGGAGTTCCGGCGGCACTTCTGGACGGTCTGGCTGCCCCAGCGCGCCGAACACTACTTCGGCCCCCGGGATAGCAGGGCGCTGGAGTATCTGCCCCGCCTGATCGCCAAGGGCGCCTCTGCCGGATTGGCGGCGCCGTTCAAGAAGCTGCCGCCGCGGCCGATCCCGAAGAAGATGCGCCAGGCGTAAGACCACGGCATTTCTTGAGACAAGCGGAGCCCGGGCGGGACATACGGCCGCCTGGGCTAAAACTCATTCGAACATCCGGAGTATCACAATGGTTTGGGCCTATTTTCTCGCAAGCCTCTTCGTCGGAATTGGCGGGGCGTCAACTCTGTTCTACTTCGCGCGCAGGGATGCCTTCGGAAGAGCTTTCGTCGCCTTTGTCATCAGCTCGTCGGGATTCTCCGGCGCGTACAAGGTAATGTCTGAGGCCGCTCCGGAATATTCGCAGGCGCGAGCCGCAGTGCCCGCTCCGCAGGATCCTGCGAAGACCAAAGCGCCGGCCGCGAACTAAGGTGCGAGATCAGAGAACGAAAAAGAACTGCGTTGACGACTCGCTCGAACCCCGCCCAATCTGATCACGGGCGGGGTACCTTTCACAAAACGAGGATTCTATCCCAATGACCATTCAAGGCCAGCCAACCGTCCCGGGCGCCATCGAACTCGAAGCGGAACTCGACGAGGCTCGCAAGAACAGCAAGCACGTCGAGCTCTTCACGAGCGCGAAGACCCTCCGGTTCGCCGCCGGAGAGGCGCGCACGAGAAACGGCACGGTGATCGTGCCTCAGGCGCACGAGACCTACGTGATTCCGTTCCACGCGATCCAGATGCTGAAGATCAGCTAAGCACCCGCTCGGCCCCGCCCCGATCTGCTCACGGGCGGGGGAGCGTCCGATCTCACCAGCAGTCGAGCCATAGGCGGTATGGCTCTGCTGAAACTACAATATCTCGCGCGCCGAGTCAGGAAGACATGCGAATATGGCGCGTATATTCGAGTTAAAGTGCAGGCCGCAGCTCACAGCAAAGCAAGATTCTTTGTGAGGAAATGGAAGTGACAAATACTGTATCGGTCACATTTTACCCAGGCAAGGGGGCCGATGAAAAGGTTGCCGAATTAGAGATTATGGTGGGAAAAATTACAGCCAATTGGGCGGGTGTCGAAGATGGCATGTTTGAGATTTTTTATGGGGCCATTACAAACTGGGACTTTAATGCGGACATGAAAACTTTGAGGGCCTTGTTTTTTACATTTTCATCATACGAGCAAAAGATGAGAATGCTTCATAATGTAATAAAAACAAAGCTTAGAGATAGGCCGGAGCAATTAAATACTTGGATCGCTCTTAAGAAAAAAATTGATGGATATAGTAAAGTTCGGAATGATATCGCCCATCTCGTGGCATCATGCAAAAGCTCGACGGACCCGGAGGCTTTAGCGAATGTAAGACTAGTGCCTCCGTTCTGGAAAAGCACCAATCTAGGGCACGGGTTAGACGATTTTAATGAGATTGGTTATTGCGCGGAGGATTTGTGGAAAGCGATCTCGCCATATTGGGGCTATCATCCAAAGACCGAACAATATGTAAGGCCTGATACGCAACTGGCGTATCAGATCCAGGAGTTCGCACGATCATTCAAGGTCACGGAATAATTGGTCGTTCGAGAAATGGCAGGGCCAAGCGCACGAAAAAGCCCGCGCCGGCGAACCGGGCGGGCTGAAGGTTGTGATCTCGGTCTCAGGGGGAGTCCGAAAGATCGAGCAGACCATACCGCGCCTGAGGTCAAAGAAAAGCCCCGCGCGGCGGATGCCGGCGGGGCTCAAGATGATGGCGATGTGGGACGGTGTCAGGTCGGCAGACGCTCAATCCGCCCGCCGCATCTGCGCACCGCTGCGCTGGACAACGTCCTGAAACAGCTTGCCGCTGGCGGTCGTCGCTACCCGGGTCTCAGGGCCAGCCTTGTGGATGTTCACGACCACGCTGCCGTTGTTCTCGATCTGAGGCATGGCCACGACGCCTGCTCGTGAGGCCGCGGAGGCCACCCTGGCGCCGCTGGCACGCAGACCATCCGCTTCCGCCTGCTGAGCCTCGAAGGTCTTCCGGGCCGCCTCGCGAGCCGCCCAGCCCGCGCCGTCCGCCTTACCTCCACGCATCGCATTGGCCTGATCCATCGTCAGGCTGGGCGCGCCACCCATGCTGTTGGGCTTCAACACGCGGGGCGCGCCGTTGGGGAAGAAGTCGGTGACGCCACCGTCGGCTCGCTCGGCGGTCGCTGATCGCCCACTGGGAATGGGAACCGGCCGGACGGTGCCGATGCCATCGCGCAGTCCGATGCCCGCTCCGATGCGGCCGTGCCAAGCGCCCCAACCTTCTTTGCGGGCCGTGCGTAGGGCGAAGTCGATCTGCTCCTTCCAATGCTTCGGGTCACTGGCATGGTGGCCAGTCTCTCGGGTGTAGCGATCTCCGAGGCCCTTGAGCGTGAGGCCCGGGATGTTGGACCCGTAGTGCAGCTGGAAAGGGCCGAACGAGGTGCCCTTGTCGCCCGGCGTGTTCCTGACACCGGGGACGGAGCCTCGCAGACCCTCACTGTTGGCGATGCGCAGCGCCACGTTCGGATCGATGCCGTGGGCAATGGCGGACTGGCGAATGTACTCAGCCATCTCGGGGTTCACGTTCTTCATATCGCGGGCTGAGATGCCCTTGTAACCGCCAGGAGGAGCCAGCGACGGCACGTCCGGCCGCGGGCCGATCGGCGCGATGCTGGGCCGGCTGCCGCCCAGGCCGTTGAACCGCCCGCCTCCACTGAAGCTGCGGCCCCCACCAGCCGGGCCCTGTTCCCCGCCATACCCTGGCCCCGAGCCCCCGCCCGGGAGATTGGCGCCGCCACCGTATCCGCCTCGACGGAAGCCGCCGCCGAACGCTGCCGACTGGATCGTGGCCCCACCGAACAGGCCGCCCTGGGTGTCCATGGACTGCTTCTGAACGGTGGCGCCGCCGCGGCTGGCCTTCATCTCGTCGGTCAGGCTGTCGATCGAGCGACGCAGCTTGTCCGACGCCTCGAAGTCCTTCTGCCGCTGCTCGGGCGTCCGGCCCTCCAGGGCCTTCAGCTTGGCCTGCGCGGCGTCCAGATCCTTGTCGTAGCTTCCGGGCGCTCCGAGCAGGCCCATGCGCTGCTGAGTCCGGCCGATGAAGTGGCCCTGCGCCTCCTGCGCGGCGTCGCGCAGCTTCTTCAGGTCCTCGACCCGCTGCCGGGCCTCGATCTCGTCATCACCCACCCGCGGGGCGAGACGGCGACGCAGAGGGCCGTCGGCGCCCGGATCCTTGCCGGGCAGGACCGGTCCGGCGACGTTGTCGGCATGCGAGAAGGCCTCGGCGTAGTTTCCATTGCGCAGGCTGTGAATGGTCTGGGTGATCTCGTGCAGAGCGCTGGCGAGCGAGCCGGCCAACGCGGTGCCGGCCTTCAGCCCGGCCACCGTGTCCTCGCCGAACTGCTTCCAGTTGATCTCGCCGAGCTCCTTCTTCACCCCCTGCAGGCCTTCGCGGAGCGACTTGGTCACGTCGGCGCGTTCGCCCGACACCAAGGTATCCATCCAGGTCGTGAACTCGGTAGCCGGTCCGAGCAACTCTCGGGCGACTGTCAGGCCGAAGCGCTGCATCGAGCTGCGGAGGCTGCTGATGGATCGGTCGAACTTCTCCGCGTTGATGATGTCGGCCGGGTCGTAAGCGCCGAGGCGCTCACGCGCCTGCTTGAACATCTGGGTCACGGTGCCGAGGTGCTGATCGGCCAGGCGCTGGAAATCGTCGTTGCCGAAGAACTGCCGGGCGAAGATCCCGCGCTCGACCGGGTTCTTGATCGTCTCCATGAAGGTCAAAGCCTTCTTCAGCTTCTCACCTTCGTCCGAGGTGTGCTGGAGATCGGTGGCAAAGTTTTGGAAGGCCTTGCGGCCAGCGGCGTTCGTGCCCTGGTGGATCACCCAATTGAAGGCGTCGCCGGTGCTCCGGGAGAACGTCCGCATCTGAGCGGCGAAATTCTTGGCGCCCTGGGCCACGGCATCCTGCTCGATCCCGAACCGGCCAGCCACGGCACCGAATTCCTGTAGCGTCTTGGCGGCGATGCCGGTGTCGCGTGTCAGCTGCCCGAGACCCGTCAGGTTCCCGGTCAGCTTATTGAGCGCGGCCGAGATCCCGGCGACCGCCGCACCGGCGGTGAGGCCGGTGACACCCAAGGCGGCGAACGCCGGGTTCACGACGCTCGACGCGGTCCGGGCGGTCGATTGCATCGTGCTCTCGACCGATTTGAACCCCTTCACGAGCGTGTCGCTGTGGTTCGCGCCGGTCCTGGCCGTGTCGAGCAGCTGAGACCGGAGGGCTTTCAGGGGTCCGGAGAACTTGTCCTGGACCTCCGCCTGCATGCGGAGCGCTTCGTCGGCCATGCGGCTCTCCTACTCGTCGTGCGGATGGCGGGGCGGTCAGGCCGCCGCGGGGGTGCCGAGGTCGCTCGCCCGGAGGACGTTCAGCGGCATGCCGGGGGCAGGCGTCTTCTGGACGGCCAGGATCTTCAGGGGAGTGGCGTAGGTGTCGATCACCGCGCCCATCCACGACCCGTCCGCCAAAGCGGCCTGCACGCGGGCGTCGGGCACGTTCTCGGCCGGCACCTTCAGATTGGCCCGCGGCGTCACTGCGCAGCCCGCGTAGCTCCAACAGGCGCCATCAGGGACGTACCAGAGCCGGCCCTTACCGGCGGGGTCCTTGGCAGCCAGGGTTTCGAGGTCGGCATAGGTGGCCATGTCAGGTCTCCAGGCAGGTGACGATGGAGTCGGCGAAGCCGAGGGCGACGGCGCGCTCGGCAGTCAGGACGGTTTCAGCGGCCCGCAGGGCGGTCAGTTCGTGCCGGGGCAGGCCGGTGCGGCGGGCCAGAACGTCGAGGTGCGTGGCGTCGGCGTTCTCGGCGCCATGCGCGAGATCCAGCACACGAGCGGCGGCGCCCTTGGTGGCCTCTTCCGACCACAGGGCCCGCGCAAATCTGCGCAGGGCCTCTGCCGTGAGATGCCGGTCCGCGACCTCGGCGCCGGCTGCCTCGCGCGTGACGCGGCTGCTGTGCAGGCCGATGATGCCCTTCGTCTCAATGGAGATGCGCTCGCCCGCCATCGCAATCACGGCGCCCATCGAGTAGGCGTTGCGGATCGTGACCTCGATGGGCCGGCCGCACTCGCGCAAGGCGGTGTAAATCGCCAGGTCCTCGGCGCAGGATCCGCCGGGCGTGTCGATCACCACCCGGACCGGTCCGACCTGGTCAACCTCAAGGAGGGACCGACGCACGGCCGCCGCGCTCACGTGACCCTCGGCGATGTGCCCGTCGATCCAGATGCGGCCGTCGTTGCGGTCGAGGCTGTAGCGTCTCACTGCGCAGCCTCCGCAATCACTCCGAGCGTATCCGGCATCTGGCCCAGGTCGACCGGCGGCGGGGCCGGCGGCAGGCCCTTCCCGCCCTCGCCCAATTCGCCCGTGAACTTGACGACACGGACCGACCCGGTGTCGTCGATCTGGAAGCTGGCATTCGGCTCGATCAGCATGGCCCGCGTGATGGTCTGGCCGGCGGCGCTGCTCGGCGTGAAACCGATGCCCTTCGCGATCGCGGCCTGCGCGGCTGGCTCCGGCACTTCGACGTTGCCGGGAAACAGGTCGATCCGGTGGCCGAGGAACCCGCGGTAGAAGGCGGGCTGCGCGAGGCAGACCCGCACCATGGGGTACGCGACCGGCGCCGGGGCTGCCGACGGCTTCTGTGGGATCACGATCGGGGCGGCGCCCTCGCGGATCGCGTTGGCGTTGGCGCGCATCGGAGCCACGACTTCTTCGGCGCCGGCCACCGCGTCGAGGTGCAGCTTCGTCCACCACTCCTGCGTGGTGCGGGGGAGCAGCCCGGCCTGGCGCTTGGCGGC
>NZ_FOTK01000081.1 GCF_900114535.1 Methylobacterium pseudosasicola
CTCCAGGCTCACCATGGGAGAATGGCTACGTCGAAAGCTTCAACGCACGGATTCGTGACGAACTTCTAAACGGCGAAATCTTCTACACACTCAGGGAGGCGCAGATCGTGATCGAAAGCTGGAGGCGGCACTACAACACCGTACGCCCGCACGCCTCACTGGGATACCGGCCGCCGGCACCGGAAGTGTTCATGCCAGCCTTCACCGCTTGGCCGGCTGCGCTCGCCCGACCAGCTCCGCCGGCCAAGCTACCCGTGGTGGAGCGGCCAACCGTGCACTAACTTTAACCTTGGACCACCCCGTGGGGGCCGATCAGGCAATCCGCTGCCCTGCCCCAAACGGTCATTCATAACCGCCGCACAGATTAACCAAACCGGACGTGTCACTCTCGAATGTTGGAAAGCGAAAACACGCTGTGTGCCTCAGGGGGCCTGTGCTACGGTTCGCTCGCGAGTGGCGGGATATGGCGCCACCAATCGTGCGCTTGCTCGTACTGGTTCGCGAACCGGAGCAGCATATCCTCGGCGAAGGGCCGAGCGGCGATTTGCAGGCTGATCGGTAGGCCGCGCCGGTCGAAGCCGCAGGGCAGCGCGATGGCGGGCAGCCCGGTCAGATTGAATGGGTAGGTGAGGCGCCAGGACGCCGCGAGGACGCTCTCCTGCCGGCCCGCAAGCGCGACGGTCGCCTCGTCGGTCCGCCACGCGGTCAGCGGCGAGGTGGGGGTGACGATCACGTCCGCGTCGTCCAGCGCGGCGGCCATCTCGGCCATGATCAGCCCCCGGGCCTGCTCGGCCCGCAGGTAATCCGGACCGGTCACGAGCCGGCCCATCTCGACGAGGTCGCGGACGTCCGCGGCGAAGCCGGCCACGTGGCCCTGCGCGAGGCTGCGGTCGTGATAGGCCGTGGAGGAAGCCAGCTCGATGGCGTAGATGGCACCGAGCCCGTAACGCAGGGCGGGCACCGTGACGTCCCGGACCGTACAGCCCTGCCCGGCGAAGAAGCGGATCGCCTCCTCGACCGCCGCGGCAACGTCCGCATCGACCGCCTCGAAGAAGTGGTTGCGGATCACCGCCACCCGCAATCCACGGACCGGCTCGCCGAGAGCGGCGGTGTAGTCCGGCACGGGGGCGGCGGTGGCAGCCGGGTCTGCCGGATCGGGGCCCGCCAGGACCTGGAGCAGGAGCGCCGCGTCGGCCACCGTCAGGGTCAGCGGCCCGGCATGGTCGAGGGACCAGGAATGCGGGACGATCCCCGAGCGGCCGATCCGCCCGTAGGTCGGCTTGAGGCCCACGACGCCGCAGAGGGCCGCCGGGATCCGGATGGAGCCGCCCGTATCCGAGCCGAGCGCCGCCGGACACAGCCGGGCTGCCACCGCCGCCCCCGAGCCGCCGCTGGATCCGCCGGGCACCCGCGCGAGATCCCAGGGGTTGCGCGTCGGCGGCGTGACCATGCCCCAGGCGAATTCGTGCATGCGCAGCTTGCCGAGGATCACGGCGCCGGCCGCCCGCAGCTTCGCGACGCAATGGCTGTCCTGCCGCGGGAAGGTCAGGGCCTCGACCGAGGTGCCCGCCCGGGTCGGCAGGTCGGCGGTCGTGTAATTGTCCTTGATGCCGATCGGGATGCCGTGGAGCGGTCCCCGCGGTCCCGTCCGTCCGATCTCCTCGTCCGCCGCCCGCGCCGCGTCGAGAGCAGTTGAGGACAGGCATACGAAGCTCTGAAGGTCGCCGTCGAGGAGTCCGATCCGGTCGAGGTAAGCGCCGACGAGCGCGACGCTCGACAGCTCCCGCGCCGCGATCCGCCGGGCGAGCTCCGTGATCGGCAGGGCCCAGATGGCGTCAGTCATGGGGCACCCGGCGATAGGGCAGGCTTGGGTCGAAGACGACCGGGGGATGGACCGCCGCGAGGTCGAGGTCGCGCAGGGTGCGGATCTCGGCCAGGACCGGCGCGAATTGCGCATGCAGGTGCGCGACCCGTGCGACCGCCTCCGGGGGCAGGCCGACGATGTCGTGCAGCGGGTCGGGGCCGCCTGCGGCCGCCGCGCCGGGCCGCTCGCCGGGAGACCGAAGCAGCATCGCGGCGACATCCTCCGGCAACGCGCCGGCCGGCTCCTCCCGCCGCGGCATCCCGGCCACGAAGGGCACGAGCTGCCGCCGGGCCACGGCGAGGACGCGGCGCAGCTCGGCGACGGGGGCGGCATGCTCGTCGACGCGCAGGTCGAGGCACGGATAATCCTCGCGGGCGACGATCTTCAGCGCCGCCGATTGCTTGCCGCGCCGATCGCCGCCCGCGTCGTCGCCGGCCTCAAGGGCGCGCATCAGCCGTTCGTCGAGGTCGCAGCCGGCGCCGTTCTCGAAGGCCTGGACCATGGCGTCGATCACGCCGGGGGCGGCCAGCATGTTGCCCTGCACGGCGTATCCGGCTCCGGTGCAGTGCCCGGCCTGTGCCGTGCAGCCGGCACCGGTCCAGGCGGCGGCCGCGCCGCCCGCATCCACCAGCCCAATCTGGCGCAGGTCCGGCCGGTCGTCGGTCTCGAGCGCGGACGCGAGGGCCGCGTCCGATTGCTGCCCCCCGGCGAGCCCGTCGAGGATGCGCAGGGCGAGGTAGGGGTTCACCCAGGATTGGGTGGTGACGGCCCCGATCCCCGCCCGGATGTACGGGCAGAGGCCGCCCACCGCCGGCACGGCGCTCGCCACTGCGACGCCGAGCTGCCCGGTCCGGGGACACCGGGCGGCGATGGAGAAGGTGTTGAGTTCCATCATGCCTCACACCGCGAGGTGGTCGATGACGCGGGCCTGCGCATCCGGGGCCTTGGCCGAGCCTCTGTCGACGATCTCGCCGAGCTTGAGCACCGCGTAGCGGTCGGCGAGGCCCAGCGCGAAGGCGACGTGCTGCTCCACCACCAGCATGGACAGGCCCGAGGCCCGCTCCGCCAGAAGCACGGCGCGCAGGCGCTCGACCATCGAGGGCTGCACACCCTCGGAGATCTCGTCGATCAGGAGGATGCGCGGGCGCAGCATCAGGGCGCGGCCGAGGATCAGCATCTTCTGCTCGCCCCCGGAGAGCGTGCCGGCGCGCTGGGCGAGCCGGTCCTTCAGGAACGGGAAATGGCCGAACAGGCGCTCCAGCGCCTCCGGCAGGTGCCGGTCGGACGGCACCGCGAGGCGCAGGTTGTCGCGGATCGACAGATCCTGGAACAGCGGCTGCTCCTGGGGGGCGTAGCCGACGCCGAGCGCCACGAGCTTGGCGGGGGACAGCCCGGAGAGCCCCTGTCCGGCGATGGTGATCCTGCCGCCGCGCAGGGCCACCATCCCCAGGATGGTCTTGAGCAGCGTGGTCTTGCCCATGCCGTTCTTGCCGAGGAGGGCGACGATCTCGCCCGCTCCCACCGCCAGCGACACGCCCTTCACGATCGAGACGGCGCCGTAGCCGCTCGAGACGGCATCGAGGTCGAGGGCGGCCCCCGACGGCGCGGTGCGTTGCGCGGCCTCAACCATGGGCGCCTCCCGAATAGATGGTGCGGACCAGCTCGGAGCCGACGACCGCGTCCACGGTGCCGTCGAGAACCAGGCGGCCTTGGTGCAGCACCACGATCCGGGACGAGATCTCGCGCACGAAGTCGAGGTCGTGCTCAACCAGGACGGCGGCGATCCGGCGCCCGGCGGTCAGCGCCTTGAGGACGGTCCCGATGGTGGTGCGCTCCGCCTTGGTCAGGCCTGCGGTGGGCTCGTCGAGCAGGATCAACCGCGGCTCCAGCGCCACCACCATGGCGAGTTCGAGCGCCTGCTTCTGGCCATGGGACAGGAGGCGCGCCGGCTGCGTCAGCGGGCGGTCGAGGCCGGTCATCCGCAGGACATCGAGGGCGGCCTGGGGCAGGCCGAGCACCGGGTCTTGGCCGACCGGGTTCAGCCCGTCATGGGGCGCCCGGGCGAGCCGCAGGCAATCGGCCACCGACAGGCTCTCGAACACGCTCGCCACCTGAAACTTGCGCCCCACCCCGAGCCCGACGATCCGGTTCGGCGTCAGCCCGGCGATCGCCGTGCCGCCGATGGCGATGGCGCCGGTGAAGGGTTCGGAGCCGTCGCTGAGGCAGCGCATCAGCGTGGTCTTGCCGGCGCCGTTGGGGCCCACGAGGCTGACGAGTTCCCCCGCCCGGATCTCCAGGTCGATGCCTTCGAGCACGGTCAAGCTGCCATAGGCCTTGGCGAGGCCCCGGACCTTGAGGATCGGGGCATCCGTCGGCGCAGCCTGCGCCTCGGCCTCGCGCGCCACCAGGGCGGGGGCGGCGGGCTCCGTCCGACCGAGTGGCAGCGCCCGCCACAGCCGGCCGGCGAGGTCGGCGAGCCCGCCCGGCAGCAGGATGATGATCGCCACGAAGGCCGTCCCCAGCAGGAGCTGCCAGAGAAAGGGCAGATCGCCCGAGAGATTGGCCGCGAGGTAGTCGATGGCGATCGTGCCCAAGACCGGGCCGAGCAGCGTGCCGCGGCCGCCGAGCGCCACCCAGATCACCAGTTCGGTACCGAACAGGAAGCCGGCATTCTCCGGGGCGACCACGCCGGAGGCGTTGGCGAACAGGAAGCCCGCGAGCCCGGCCACGGCTGCGAGCGCCGCGGTCAGGCGGATCTGCAGGCGCCGGGGGTTGAGGCCGAGATAGGCGCAGCGCGCCTCGTTGTCGCGCAGGGCCACGAGGGCGCGCCCGGCATCCGACCGCACCAGGATCCAAGCCGCCAGCGTGACGGCGATCAGGGCCAGCGCCGCGAGGCGGAAATAGCCTTCGATCTCGAAGGGCAGCACATCGAAGCCGACGAGGCCGCTGCTGGAGCCGGTCCATTCGCCGCCCGAATAGATCAGCTGCGTCACGACGATCGGGACGACCAGCGAGATCACCGAGGCGTAGAGCGGTGTCGAGCGGTGATAGAAGGACAGCCACCCCACCGCGAGGCCGAGCAGGGCCGGTGCCGCGACCGCAGTGGCGATGCCGGCCGCGATCCCGAGCGGGGTCGCCCCGTAGGTGCCCAGGATCATCGCGGTGGCGTAGGCGCCGACGCCGAAGAAGGCCGCCTGGCCGAAGGTGAGGATGCCGGCGAAACCCCAGAGCAGGTCCACCGTCACGGCGAGCATCGCGTAGATCATCGAGCGGGTCAGCACGTTGACCGCGAAGGTGTCGAGGAAGGTCGGCGCGATCCAGAGCGCCGCGGCCGCCAGCGCCGCGACCACGATGGGGGCCGCCCGGGAAAGGCGCCGACCGGGCGGGACTGTGCGCGCCGCGGCGGGGATCGTGTCAAGCACGGGAGAAACCTTTCGGGCTGACGCGCAGGACGAGGGCTGCAAGCACCGCGACGGCGATGCTGCCCAGGATCGGGCTCACGAAGGTGCTGATCAGGACTTGGGCGGCCCCGAAGACGAGGCAGGCCGCCGCGAGCGCCAGGAAGGACGCGTCGGCGACCATCACCAGCATGAAGGCGCCGATCAGCCAGCTCACCCCCATGTTGGGATCGACGCTGGTCAGCGGCGTCAGGAGGACGCCCGCCAGCGCCGCCAGGCCCGCGCCGATCATAAACACGACGAGGCGCACCCGCCCGGTATCGATGCCGAGGCTGCGCGCCAGGGTCTCGTTCATGATCACCGCCCGGGCCGACAGGCCGAGCCGCGTCCGCTCGATGGTGAGGGCGAACAGGATCCCGATGACGAGGGCGATGCCGAGGGCCACGAGCCGGTAGGCGGAGTACTCGACCCCGAGAACAGCGACGGTGCCCGCGTAGAGGTTCGGGGTGAGCTGGACGTCGCGGCCAAAGGCCAGGGTGATGAGCTGGCCGAGCACGATCCCGAGCCCCCAGGTGGCGAGGATCGCGTCCAGCGGCCGGCGGTAGAGGGGCCGGATGATGAAGTGTTCCGCCAGGCCGCCGAGGGCAGCGCCGACTACGAAAGCCAGCGGCAGCGCCGCCCAGGGATTGAGCCCGAGCCGGGCCGTGACCACCGCGCAGTAGGCGCCGACCGTCAGCCACGCCCCGTGGGCGAAGTTGATGATCTTCAGGACCCCGAAGATCGCGAGCAGGCCGATCGACACCACGAACAGGATCGCGGCGGTTGTCAGGATGTCGAGGGTGAGCAGCATCGGGGCTTCCGGATGAGCAGGCGTCTTCACGCGGCGTGGACGGACCGGCCAGACGGCCGATCACGGACGCTCCCTCCCCGGCGCAGGGGGGAGGGAGAGGCGCATCACGTCAGGGCAGCTTCGGGCACTGCTCGCCGGGATCGACATCCTTGAAGGTGCCCGCGACCTTCACCGAGCCGTCCGCCAGGATCTGGCCGAGATACATGGTCAGCGGCGCATGGTGCTGCTTGTTCATCTGAATGGTGCCGCGCGGCCCGGTCACGCTCACGGTGGGCAGCGCCTCGATCACCTTGGCGGTTTCGGTCCCCCCCGCCTTCTCGACGGCGGCCTTGTAGAGGTAGATCGCCTCGTATTGCGGCACCGAGAGATCGTTGGGCGTCCGCAGCTCGGCGCCGAACTTCTTCTTCATCGCGGCCAGGAAGGTCTTGTTCTCTGGGCTGTCGATCCCGGTCACGTAGGAGGCCGAGAGGTAGACGCCCTCGGCGTCGGCGCCCATGCTCTTGGCGGTGCCCTCGTCCAGGGCCAGGTTGGCGAAGGGCAGCGACACGCCGGCGCCGCGCAGCTGCTTGGTCAGTGTCACGTTCGGCGCACCGCCGGCCGTGGAGGTGATCAGCGCGTCGGGCTTGGCCTCCTTCAGCTTGGAGATGATCGCGGTCCAGTCGCTGCCGTCCATCGGCAGGTATTCCTCGCCCACCACCTTGCCGCCGGTCTTCTCGGCGTAGCTCTTGGCGAAGCCGAGCATGCCGCGGCCGAAGGCATAATCGCTGCCGATGAGGAAGTAGGTCTTGGCGCCCTTGGCCTTGAAGGCATCCACCACCGGCGGAACCTGCTGCTCCGGCACCCAGGCATCCACGAACATGTTCTTGTTGCAGGAATGCCCCTCGTAGAACGAGGTGTAGATGTACGGCACGCGGCCCTTGGTGACGGCGGGCAGGCCGGCATTGCGGGCCGCACTGGTCTCCATGGAGATCAGGACGTCGACCTTCTTCTGGTAGATCAGCCCGTCGAAAGCCTTCTGGGCGCCGGCAGCGCCAGAGGCGTCGTCGGCCACCTCCAGGGCGAGCTTGCGGCCAAGGACGCCGCCCTTGGCGTTGATCTCTTCGACGGCGAGCTCGGCCGACTGCACCACCGACGGGGCGACGACGCTGTTGGCCCCGGACAGGCCGATCGGGATTCCGATGACGATCGGCTTGCCGTCGGCGGCCTGGGCAGCCGCGGCCGCGAAGACGAGTGCGGCGGCAGTGCCGACGAGAGAACGTGTCACCATGAACGGGCTCCTTGGGAAGACGACGATGATGCGGGGAGGGATCAGCCGTAGATGTCGGTCCGGCGATCGCGCAGGAGGGAGTTGAAGGTGTTCAGGTCCTTGCGGCCGGCCTCGTCGAGATCGACCACGGCCGAGAGGGTCTCGGTCCGGTCGCGGCTCGCCGGGCCGGCCAGCGGCCAGCCCTTGGGCCCGATGATCAGGCTCTGCCCCTCGAAGGGCTGGCCGCGCTCGACGCCGACCCGGTCGGCGCAGGCGATGAAGAGCCCGTTCGTGTGGGCGGCGGCCCGGTGCAGGGTGTTGGCCATGGCGGCCTCGCCCGCGGGCTGGTCCGGCATCGGAACCCAGTTGGTGGGGATGCAGACGATCTCGGCGCCACCGAGGGCGAGTTGCCGGAAGGTCTCGGGGAACCAGCCGTCGTAGCAGATCGCGACCCCGATCTTGCCCAGCACCGTCTCGAAGACCGGAAAGCCGAGATCGCCCTTGGCGAAGAACACGTTCTCCTGGTCCCAGAGATGCGCTTTCCGGTAAGTGCCGATGTAGCCCTGCGGCCCGACGATCACGGCGGCGTTGTAGAGAGGCCCGTCCGCGCGCTCGGCGATGCCGGCCACGATGTGCACCCCGAGTTCCGCCGCGAGCGCCGCCCAGGCTCGGCTCGTCGGTCCGTCCGGCACCGGCTCGGCCAAGGAGGCCGCCTCGGCCTCGGATTCAAACACGTAGCCGGTGCTGGCGAGTTCCGGCAGGACGATCAGGCCGCTGCCCTCCGCCGCGGCGGCGCGGATGAGGTCGGACGCGCGGGCAATATTGGCGGCCACGTCGCCGAATTGCGGCTCGAACTGGATGCAGGACACCCGTAACGGCGCGCGTGCCGGATCACTCGCTTGGATCATGCTGGCTCCAAAACGCAAAAAGCCCCTGGGCGCGGACGTCATCCGCGGACCAGAGGCTCCAAAGCCGAGATGTGATGCAGCACTGCTGCTGCGGGGCAACCCTGCCCGATAAGACTACGATACGCGCCTGAAGACGGGCCGCAAGGCGATATTTGCAGCACGTTGCTGCAGTCAGGTCTTTTCCGCCAACGCGATGCGCAGGCCGAGGCCGCTCATCGCCTCGTGGGCCGAGACGACGCTCTCGGCGACGCTCGCCATCGGCACGCGGGACGCGGTGGCGCGGTCCCGGAGCATCTTGTAGGCGGCCTCCTCGTCGATCCGGTTGAGTTCCACGAGCAGCCGGACCGCCTTCTCGACGGTGCGCCGACCCTTCATGGTCTCCTCCAGCCGGTTGATCTTGCTGATCAGACGGCCCTCGTAGCCGCGCCGGTAGCGGGCCAGGGCGAACTGGGTGAGGACGCCGCGCGGATGCAGCGGCTTGTTGAGCACGCCGTGGGCGTTGACGTCGGCGATCGCCTTCAGCGACGTCGGGCTCTCGTAGGCGACGATGGCGATGACGGCGGGCTCGATCTCCTCGATTGACGGCACGAGGTGCATCACCTGCGCGTCGTCGAGCTGTATGAACAGCGTGTCGATGTCCTGCGGCAGTGCGGCCGGCGGCGGCCAGACGAGGGAGACCGCGCAGCCGAGGCGACGGAGCTGCTCCAGGAGCGCGGCGCCCTCCTCGTCGCTCGGGTGGATGACCAGGGCGCGGGCCCGTCTCAAGTCGTCCAGGATCTTGCGGGCGGGCGCCGTCACGCGGCCATCCCCTCGTCCAGCCAGTTCGTCTCGAACCGGGACCAAGCGAGATACGGATCGGGCCGCACCGGCCGGCGTGCTCGCCAGACCACGTCGAACTGCCCGTCGGCGCGGGCGACCCCGATGCCCGGGGTGAGCCAGACGTGCCGCGTCTCGCCATCGAAGGCGAGCTCGCCCTCCGGGGCCGCGAAGCGCTGCCGCAGGGCAGCGGCGCCGAGCCGACCGGCGTCGAGGGTGCCGGATTCCGCCAGCGCACGGGCGAAGAGATGCACCTGCGCGTAGGCGGTCTCAGACCACATGCTGGTCGGGCGCTCGAGCCCGAACCGGGCTTGGAAAGCCGCTACGAAGCGCCGATTCTCCTCGCCCGCGAGGGTCGCGAAGTATGAGGCAGCCAGGACGTGGCCGCTGCACAGCTCCGGGCCGATCGCCCGAATCTGTCCCTCCGCCAGGGTCAGGCTGGCGATCGGGCAGTGCCTCCGGTCGATCCCGGACTCGGCATAGGTCCGGTAGAGCCGCTCGGCGCCGCGACCGACCACGGTGGAGAACACCGCGTCCGGCGCCGCCTGGCGGATCTCGGCGACCATCGCAGCATGGGCTGCGTCATCGGCGTCGAGGGGCGCGTAGCATTCGCCGACGATGGTGCCGCCCTTGGCCTCGATGAGATCGCGCATCACCCGGTTCGACTCGCGCGGATAGATGTAGTCGGACCCGATCAGGAAGATCCGCGGGCCCTGCTCCTGCAAAAGGTAGTCCGCCAGCGCGAAGACGTTCTGGTTGAGGGTCGCTCCGGTGTAGATGATGTTCTCCGAGTACTCGAAGCCCTCGTAGATCGACGGATACCAGAGCAGGCCGTTGTGCCGCTCGACGGTGGACAGCACCGACTTGCGGCTGGCCGAGAGCGAGCATCCGAAGACCACCTCGGCCCCATCCTCAGCGAGCATGCGGCGAGCATAGGACCGGTACGCATCATTGTCGCCGGCCGGATCGTAGCAGATGGGCTCGATCGGCCGCCCGAGCACGCCGCCGGCCGTGTTGATCTCCTCGATCGCCAGAGCGGTGCCGAGGAAGTGCTCGGTTTCCGTGATGCCGCTGACCCCGCTGCGGGAGAACAGGACGCCGACCCGCCACGTCGCTTCGTCCTTGCCTGCCATGGCATCCCCACCAATGCTGAAGATTCGCCCGCCGGGCGGTCTTGCGCACCCCGTCCTATCGCAGTCGCGACAGCCTGGGAAACCAATGCGCCAGAGCGACGGCGCCAGTGCATAAATGGATTGCCTCTACCGCCGCTCATCGTACGTGAAGCACCGACTCCGAGGGGCCCCGCTCGCACTTATAGGGGCGATGAATCTCTCTCCGGGACCGTCTCCACTCGCAGATTGCCCGCGGACGTCCACCCTGGCCGACGGCCGGCCCGAAAACTACAATGCCGCTTTCAGCCAGTTTCAGTCGTACAAAGCTGCTTGCTTAATGTCTGCTTCCGGGCAGCGCCTCGGGGAGCCTGAACGACTGGGTTGGATCGGTAGGAGGCCGTCCGCTTTTTCCGGCGGGCCTTCTCCAAAGCGGCTGTTCCGTTTTCGGCCACTTCCGGTGATCGGCCCCCACGGGGTGGTCCAAGGTTAAAGTTAGTGCACGGTTGGCCGCTCCACCACGGGTAGCTTGGCCGGCGGAGCTGGTCGGGCGAGCGCAGCCGGCCAAGCGGTGAAGGCTGGCATGAACACTTCCGGTGCCGGCGGCCGGTATCCCAGTGAGGCGTGCGGGCGTACGGTGTTGTAGTGCCGCCTCCAGCTTTCGATCACGATCTGCGCCTCCCTGAGTGTGTAGAAGATTTCG
>NZ_FOTK01000084.1 GCF_900114535.1 Methylobacterium pseudosasicola
CGAGGCGACGTCCGCTAGAACTTGTTTCTCCAAGGACAAGTCGGCTACCAGCCGCCGCAATCGAGCGTTCTCGCGCTCCAGATCCTTCATCTTCTTAGCTTGATCGACCTTCAGGCCGCCGTACTCCTTACGCCAGCGGTAGTAACTCTGCTCGGAGACATTCGCTTCCTTGCATGCAACGGCGATGCTCTTTCCCTGGGCCGTCTGCACCTCGATCTGGCGCAACATCAGCACGACCTGCTCCGCACTTGGCCTCTGTCCTCGCTTCATCCCCAACTCCTCTGGTCCTGGCTGATCCTCTCAATCAGCCCGGTCCAAAGCCAGCCGGTCAGGTCATGAGCCCCAGCCGGTCCGGCTCATGGAGGGGATCGCCTTCATGCCGACGAGTTGCTTTCGATAGGCCTCGGCGGCGTACTGGCTGCCGCGATCAGAATGACAGATGAGCCCAGCGGCCGGTCGCTGCCGTTGGGTGGCCATCATCAGGGCGGCCGACGTCAACTCGGTCCGCATGTGATCACGCATGGACCAGCCGACGATCTTGCGCGTGGCGAGATCGAGCACGGCGGCCAGGTAGAGCCAGCCCTCGCCGGTGGGCGGGTACGTGAGGTCGGCGAGCCAGACCGTGTTGGGCAGCGCGGCGGAGAACTGCTGCTTCAGGAGGTTGGAGGCGATCGGCAGATCGTGGCGGCTGTCGGTCGTGCAGGGCCGGAATCGGCGCCCTGCCAGGGCTCGGATGCCATGACGGCGCATCAGGCGCTCCACCCGCCCTCGACTGGCCGTTCGTCCCTCCGCACAAAGGGTGGCATGCACCCGAGGCGAGCCGTAGCGCCTGTGATGCCCGGCATGAATACGCCGGATGTCGTCGAGAAGGCGACGGTTGGACGCCGACCGGGCACTCTCGGGACGAGATCGCCAGTCGTAGTAGCCGCTGTGAGAGACTTCGAGCACGCGGCACATGAGACGCACCGGCCAGGTGCTCGCATGCTGCTCGATGAAAGCGAACGTTACTTGGGCATCTCCGCAAAGATGCCGATCGCTTTTTTAGGACGTCGCGCTCCATGCGCGTCCGATCGAGTTCACGCCGCAGACGAACGATCTCAGCGCCTTGGTCGGAGGGGGAAGCCACCGGGCTCGCAGCCGCGGCTCCTGGTGATGCTGCTGCCCGTGGTGGTGAAGAGCCTCCCATCAGCGCCGTGCGCCACTGCCTCAGCATGGAGGGTTGGATCCCAAGTTCGGCCGCGATCTGCATCTGTGGTCGCCCGCTGCTTTCCAGCAGGGCCACCGCCTCGCGTTTAAACTCGGGCGTGAACTCCCGTCTCGTCTTCGCCATCAAACACCTTCCCAGCCCGCAAGGAGCGTATCAGAGGTGTCCGTAGAGCCGGGGGAGGATCAGGATGGGATTGCCCCTGTTTGGTGGACACCGAGAGCGCTTTCGCGTGAGGTGTTTGTCCAATGCCGAAGAGTCGTCCCCCTTACCCCATCGAGTTCCGCAGACAGATGGTCGAGTTGGTCCGCGCCGGGCGTGATCCGAACGATCTGGCTCGCGAGTTCGAGCCCTCCGCGCAGGCCATCCGCAACTGGGTTGCCGAGGCCGATCGCAGCGAAGGCCGACGTGAGGCGAAGCCGCCGCCTGCCGATCCGGGCCTGACGGCTGCCGAGCGCGACGAACTCGTCCGGCTTCGGCGTGAGAACCGACAACTCAAGCTGGAGCGCGATATCCTCTCTCGCGCGACGGCCTGGTTCGCTCGGGAGACCGGGGTTCTCCCCTCGGGGTCTTCCGGTTCATGAGCGCCAACCAGGCCGATTTCCCCATCGCCGCCATGGCGCGCGCGCTCGGCGTATCGAAGGCCGGGTACTATGCCTGGGTCGACCGGCAGCCATCGGCGCGACGGTTGGCAGACACGGCCTTGCTGAAGAGGATCCGCACCGTCCATCTCGGCTCGCACGAGACCTATGGTGCACCGCGCGTCCACGCCGATCTACGCGACCAGGGTGAACGGCATTCTCGCAAACGCATCGCCCGGTTGATGCGCGAAGCCGGTCTCGTCGGAACCAGCCATCGGCGCGGCGGGCCTGTCACGACGCGGCGAGATCGAGAGGCGCGACCGGCCCCCGACCTCGTCGATCGCAACTTCGCGGCCACCGCCCCGAACCGGCTCTGGGTGGCCGACATCACCTACGTGCCCACGGCCGCCGGCTTCCTCTATCTCGCGGTGGTGCTCGACGCCTTCAGCCGCCGGATCGTCGGGTGGGCCATGGCGACTCACCTACGCTCGAAACTCGTCCTGGACGCTCTGGAGATGGCCGTCACCCAGCGCAGGCCCCGCGATGTCATCCACCACTCCGATCAGGGCTCGCAATACACGTCGCTGGCCTTCGGCAATCGATGCCGGGAGGCTGGCGTACGACCCTCGATGGGCTCGGTCGGCGATGCCTACGACAACGCCATGGCCGAAAGCTTCTTCTCGACCCTCGAATGTGAGTTGCTCGCCCGCCGCTGCTTCCGCTCGCAGGCCGAGGCTCGGATGGCTTGCTTCAGCTATATCGAGGGCTTCTACAATCCGCTGCGCCGGCACTCGGCGCTCGGCTACCGCTCGCCCGTCGTCTACGAGAATGAAACCCGCTCGGACCCGTTGCCCGAGACCCTGCTCAGCCAAGCCCCCTGAACCGTCCACAGAAACGGGGCAATCCCAATCCCAATCACTTTGATGTGCGCGAGGCCGGGTGAGCCGTGATGAGATGGCCGTCCTGATAGCCAGTCGGGTCCACGACGTATTGCTGGGCGTTTGGCTGATGGGTGCGACCGGTCATTCAGTGGAGTTGCGTTGGATCATGGCCGCTTTGTTCAGCCTGCGCGAGTTCGACACCGACCACGTGTAGCGCTTCCTCTATGATGGGGCGTAGGCGTGCCACACCAGCCGTGGCAACGAGGGAGTGGACCATAAGCAGCAGGTCTGCGGTCAACTCTAGAGGAGATCCTGGCGTAGGGCGGCCGCGCGCCAGGACGAACTGGCCGACCGAACCGTCTGCCGGCAGATCCATGACTTCGTCCTCGGGGATGCGCGTGATCGAGCCGAGGAAGCCGAGGAAGGTTTGGTCCGGTGGGCCGAACGAGGGTATCGCCCCCGCAGCAACCCACATGTATTGCCCCTCGCGGCTCAACAGCCGGTAGCGAAGGCTGAACGGACTCTGCGTTTGGATCGCGTTGGCGACGATCATTCGAGCAGTCTCACGATCGTCGGGGTGCACGACCTTGGTCCATCCGAACCCAACGGCGTCCTCAAGGGATTGGCCGGTGCACTCAATCCATTCCCGACTGACGAAAGTCGCCCGCCCGTCGGCGTTCGTGACGAAGATCATGAGGCACTGCTCGACAAGGCGAATGACGCCGCGGAGGTTTGTGTAGGGCTCCGCGCGCTGCCTATCACCATCTCAATTCATCTGGAGCATTCCTCTACAGAAACTCGGAGGCAAATTACGTGATCGCTGTACGCTCGGGCGCCGTTCACGGAGGGGAACGGCCGAGCTATGCGGGACGCGCAATCCTCGGTTGTTTGATCGTGCACAAATCAATTACGCGTTATGTGGTTTCTGCGTGACCGACGCACTGGCCAACCGTGGCCGTGGTTCTAGAAGGTCGCCTCGGAATGACTGCCACCAACAAGCCAAAGCTAGTGACCGACGCCGACCGTACCATCGGTAGTCGCATCGCCACGCTCCGCGCTGCGCAGGGCTTGAGCCAGACTGTCCTCGGCCAGGCGATCGGGGTGAGCTTCCAGCAGGTGCAGAAGTACGAGAAAGGCCGTAACCGTATCGGTGCCGGTCGGCTTCAAGCCATCGCCGACCTACTGCACGTACCGGTCGAAACCTTCTTCTCCGGGCAGTCAGGGTCGGTCGATGGTGCAGCTCCCGCTCCGACGTTCTTCGACGATCCGAAGGTGATGGAACTCGTGATGGCGTTCACGAGCATCCCGGACGAAGCGACGCGTGACAGCATCCTATCGATCGTCAAAACGGCAGCCAGCCTTCGGCGGGGATCCACCTGTAACGCTGCTTTGTAAGCTTGGAGGCGATGAAGCTAGATGGCGATTGCCTCCACTAGCCCCTGCCCGGTCGTGATCCGGCCCGAGGTGGATGCCAGCTTCCTATAAGATCGAGCGTCGCCGAGTACATGACGGCTCCGCTCTGATCGCGGACCTTCACCCAGAATGTCCGTCGGTCGCCATCGGGGATCTTGTCGCGCGCCATGTCGGAGAGCGCGTCCATCGCGCCAGACGCGCAGAGTTCGCGTCGGCTAGATCCGATCCTTCACTGTCTTCGACGTAACGGTCTCCGTCTTCGGAGTCTATAAAGCACACTGGCATAAGCATTCTCGCCGAGCACAGATCTGTGGCAGCGAGGCATCCCGATCGTCGCAGATCGAAAAGGTGACCGCCGCAGGGGTAATACTATGATCCGCTACGAGGTGGCGTTTTGCAGCATATGTTGAAGTTTTTGGTTTTAGTCTGAACTCGGCGTGCGGTGCGGGTAACCAGGGGTGAACCTACAATAGGTCTGCAGCCGTGCCACATCCGGGATCCGGATGCGGCGGTTTTCCAGCACGATTAGTCGCTCATCCCGTAGGTGTTTCAGCACGCGGTTCATATGAACCGACGTCGAACTCAGGATGTCGGCAGAATCGCTCTGCGTGAATGGCATGGCGTAAGAAGCCCCCTCCGCCAAACCGACCACACCGAGGCGGAGCAGCAACTCACACGACAGATGCGACGTGCGCTCCGGTGCTGCCCGCCCACCTAGGCCGATGAGCCACTCGCGCAGCACGGCCTCGTCGACGAGCGTGGCCCACCACAAGGCATGCGCGATCCGGGGATGGTTCTCGGTCAGATCGCGGATGGTGGCCCGTGAGATCTCCACCATCGTGCACGGCGTCATCGTGGCGATGAGTGATCCATCTCGCCCAGGATCGCCACGTGCAGGTCGCAGGAGTCTCCTGGAACCATGAGCGCCGTGATGTAACGCCGACCGCGTGCCAAGACCCGGTAGCGGCAGGCGAACCCCGACAGGACCAGGTGGACGTTCTCGGGCCTGTCGCCCTCGCAGTTGAGATCCCGGCGAGCGGAGACCTGCCGACTGCGCACGCTGACACGGCGCAAGGCCTTATGATCGGCCTCGGTGAGGCTACCGGCTAAACTGAGCTTGTAAATCAGGGGCGCGAACACGACGGGCGACGCGCACGGGAGCGTTCATTTCGCGCTGGCTCAGGCGGCGTATCGCGGCCATGACAGTATGACTCGAACTGCCGGCCGTGAGACACATAATTCCTCGTCGAAACATCCACATATGTTATAGAATTTGCCGAGAGATTGCCTAACTTAGTTGTCGTCAAGCCTATCGCGCTGCGTTAATATTTTACTTTCGGTGCGCGTCTAGTAAGTGCCGATTTGTGGGATGCGCGATCCCGCCCGTATCCCTCAATGTCGCCGTCGTCCTTTTGACAACCCGCGGGCGATCTCCCGTCCGATTGCCATCAGCAACGCCCGGGCGGGTTCGAGAAGATGCCGCAATCCCGTCGCTTCGATCGCCTCGTAGGCAGCCACACCATGCTCGGCAGCATCGTCCAGCGGGCCGTTGGCGCCGCGCGTGAACCGGCGGCGACCGTCCGCCTCGACGTCCGTGATGTCGATGACGATGCCGAGTGTGAATGTCCGTTGCCCGGCCCCGTCGTAGTAGGTTCGCCCCCGGCACAGGACGCGGCGCACCCCGTGTGCGTTCGAGTTGACCCGATGCTCGCGGATCCGGACGTCCGGTGCCGACCCCGCCTGCAGTATCTGCGAGCGCAGCCATGCGACATCGTCGGTATGCACGCCGGCCAGAGCCTCGGTCATGCTCAGCTCGCGCTCGGCGAGGCTGGCATCACCTGCGAGCAACTCAGCTGCGCTCACGCAGTAACGAGCGGTCTGTCTCCGGTGATCCCATTCCCAGGTTCCAACGACGCCAGCTGCCGCCAGCGCATGATCGCGCCGCTGTCGATTGGAGCATCCGGGGTCGAAATCATGTATCACGCCTCTAACCCGCAATAAATCTATCCTGTTTTCTAATACAACAAATGATGGAGTCTGATTTAAACATATGTTGTGCGCAACGACACATAGTCGCTGGTCGACTGCAATTTCTAAAATCAGCGGCAACCCGATCGTCGGTGACTCGGTATGAGCGATCCCGAGGATGATGAGCTGAAGCGCCACGCGTTGGCGCAGATCGCCAGCGCCCTGAGCGTACCGATCGAGACGTTCCTGGACCCGTCCGTCTTGTGCGGGGATCATCCATCCGAGGCGGATCAGGAGAGCGAGCTGCTCGAACTGTTCCGCCAGGTTAGAGATGTCCCGGCTCGCAGACGGTGCCTCGGTTTCATCCGGGCGCTGACCGAGCCGAAGGCGAGTGAGACGGAGTGACGACAACGGTGCGGGACTGTTTGGGCGCCGTCGGAGCCTGGCTGCTTGGGCGGTATGAGCCCATTGCCCTCAAGCGATTGATCGACCGTCAGGGCCCCATGCTCCACCTGAGTGCACTCGCCAGGACCGCGGTGGATATCAGGATCGCGAGTTGACGAACGCCCCCCCCCGCCCGGTCCGATCACGGATCGGCGGCAGCTGGACGCGGCCAGAGCGGCAGGCGCAGTGACCTGATCGCGCCGTTCCCGGTGGATGCGATGGCTGCGCGCATCCGCTCGCTGATTGAGGCCAGCAGAGAAGCGAAGCGGTAGAGGCAGCGTGATTCCGGACCGATTGCGTTTCACACAACGTGCATCCGTCTCTGCCCCTGGTTGGGTCTGCTGTTGGCAGTCGCTCAGTGGCGTCCGACCCGGGCGAGCGTCTGCCCCAGGTTGATCAACAGCAGGTCCGCCGCCGCCCGAACCCCAGCAGGCGCGTCGGGGCCGAGCGTCTGCTTGAGAGCCAGGGCGAGATCGGTCGCGCGCTCGAGCGGGTCGTCACTCAGACGGGAGCCACTGAGGACGTAGCGCTCGCCCTCGTGATGCATCTCGGTGATGTCGATCAAGATCCCACACGAGCGCAAAGGGTGCCCGGCCTCGGACAGATAAGTACGCCCGCGACTGAGGAGCCATCTTACAGTCCCGTCCTCGGCTATGACACGGTACTCGACCAAGAACAGGCCGCCCGCCCGGGTCACTTGTCCAACATGCCCGATCAACCAATCATGATCGGCGGGGTGCACAGCTGCGATGGCGATCAGCCCGCTGATCTCCTTCTCGGCGAGATCTGGATCGCCGGTCAGCAGCTGTGCCGCACCGGCGTCGTAGACAATGACTTGGCGGGCGTGGTCCAAGTCCCAGGTCCCGACGACGCAGGAGGCTTCAAGGGCGGCGTGCAGACGCTCGTGCGGCACGCTAAAGCGCCCGGACGTGGCCGCTGAACTGTCGAACCGCCGATCCATCGCGTTGCCCCTCCTCTATGCACTCGGACCTTGACGATTGAAACATCTGGCTTCCGCTCACCCAAATGAAAAAGAATTCATTCTGTGGTTGTATACCGCGTTAAAACGTTGCGATAGTACCGGCTTCGATTGCCCGTCCCCGGACCGCGGAGACGCGCGGGAAGGGAGGAGGCGTGCATGGGCGACGATAGCAGGGCCCAAGCCATTACGGGGGGCGATCCAGCACTGGCTCGCAACCTCCGACTGATCGCCGACGCCCTCGGCGTGCCGGTGTCCGATTTCTACGGATCACCAATATTTGACCAGGAAGCCCTAACGCTGCTCTCGCTTGTGCAGACCTACTTTTCACGTGTCGATCCGGACACCCGCAAGCGTTTCATGCAGGCGGTGCTGGCCACGGAGGCTCGGCAATCGATAGCATGATAGCGATCATCCCGCGCGTCTTGACTGCTTCAATCGCCGCTCACCGTAGTGATATAGATCAGTGGATAGGTCGCGCGCCGCATCGCTCGCGTTCCAACTCGTAACGAACGCTTCCGCTTAGCAAATCACGTCACTGGTAGCATGATTGTGCTCGGGGCCGAACCTCTGCTTCCAAGGGTAAGCGAATCACTGCTTCCCACCCAACTTAGCCGTTCAACCGCGGCCTTCGACCCGGCTGGAGTCGGTCGAGAGCGGCATGGCTGCCTCGGAGTAGGTAGCCGCAAACGTGCACGGGCATCCTCCATCTCAGTGTCTGCGCAGAGGCAACACGAAGGTTGCACCGGCCATCGTCGCGCTGAGCCACGGGCCGCCGGAGGCGGTCAACGCGCCGGCCTCCTCGCCCGGGCTGATCGAGCGCCACAAGACCCGCGCGACGGCGATCCCGTTGCGAGTCGGCCAGGTTGCCGTAGCAGGTGCGAACCTCGCGCAGGGCCGGATCGATCCGCGGGGTCGCCACCATCGGCTCGCCCCGATTCGCGATCACCGTCATCGCCTCCAGCGTGCGGGCGACCGAGCCTCAGTTTCACGGTCTGCACGGCACGCTGAATCATCCGCGTCGTTGACCGGCCCTGGTTTGCGGCACTCGACCGACGCGAGCCGGCGCGCTGCGGGACCACGGCAGCAAAGAAACTTTGCGACGACCATCTGCCACTTGGATCGGACATCCCGCCCGCGACCCCGCTCGATAGCGCGGCCGCAAGCGCTGCCAGAAGGCTGACCCTGCGTGCATCGCTAGATGTTTGGTCCCGGCATTTGGTGGAGCGGGTTTGACCTGAAGCGGCTTGGCTCGGCGGACCATGCCTTGCAGATGGCCTCGTAGGGCGTGAGGCCACGCAGGGTCTTCAGACGGCGCGCGAAGTTGTAGGCGCTGACGAAGTCGGCCAAGTGAGCGCGGAGCTGTGCATGGCTGTCGTAGTGGTAGCGCTTGACCGTGGCGTCTTTAATCGTGCGGTTCATCCGCTCGACCTGACCGTTGGTCCAGGGGTGACGCGGCTTGGTCAGCCGATGGTCGATATCGTTGCGGGCGCAGGCGGACTCGAAGCTGTGGGCTCGGAAGGTCTCGCCGGCTGCGATCGCCTCCTTGATGATGGAGGCGGCCGAGGCGACGTTGCCGGGCGTGGTGAAGTGGGTGCCGTTGTCGGTGAGCACTGTGTGCACCTTGTAGGGCACGGCCTCGATCAAATGCCGAAGGAAATCACCGGCAACACGCCGGGTGGCTTTTTCATGCAGCTCCACGAAAGCGAACTTGGTCGTGCGATCGATGGCGACGAGTAGATAAAGCCGATCTTCGGCCGTGTGGACCTCAGCCAGATCAATGTGGAAGTAACCGAGTGGGTAGGCCTTGAAGCGCGACCGCTTAGGCTTGTCTCCATCGACCTCAGGCAGTCGACTGATGCTGTGGCGCTGTAGACAGCGATGAAGCGACGAGCGGGTCAGGTGCGGGATTGTCGCCTGGAGCGCGTAGAGGCAGTCATCGAGCGGCAGGAGCGTATGACGGCGAAAGGCGACCACGACCGCTTCGTCCTCAGGTGACAGCACCGTCGACCGCGGATTTTTGGGACCCGTGCGTTGGTCGGCGACCGAGGCCCGACTCCTCCACTTGGCGACCGTCTTCTGATTGATCCCGTAGCGCTTCGAGAGCGCCCTCAGGCTCGCTTGACTATGCTGGATCGCTCGACGGATTGCCTCAGTCGTCGTGGCGCTGCCGTGAAGAACCTGGCCCATAGTGCGTCCCTCCACTCCGACGTGAAGAGTGCACCATCAAACCCTGGGATCAAACATCTAG
>NZ_FOTK01000086.1 GCF_900114535.1 Methylobacterium pseudosasicola
GCCCTGAGATGATCTCAAAGGCGCTGCGCAAGTGGGTCGCCAAGACGGGGCCACAGATCCAGTACATCGCGCCAGGATCGCCGTGGGAGAACGGGTACTGTGAGAGCTTCAACGGCAAACTTCGGGACGAGTGCCTACGCCAGGAGATCTTCTACTCGCTGAAGGAGGCGCAGATCGTCATCGGTCTATGGCAAACCACGTACAACTGCATCCGACCGCATTCGTCGCTGGGCTATCGGCCGCCCGCGCCCGTCAGCTACCCGGATCTGGCATTCCGGCTACCCATGGCCGCTACCATGCAGTAACCTCGCAACTGGCTCGGTCCAAAATACCGGTCAGGTCACTCGTCCACCGACAAACGTCCCATGCATCGAAAACGTCGACCGGCCGCGCTCCGCTGCTTCACCAGTCAGCGGGCTTTCCGGTCCGGCCGACAGGCAGATGTGGGCCGAAGGTGAGCGCGGCGGGCCGCGCCGGCGTCGGCAACGTGCTCTCCATCCAGGCGCGGAGATCCTCCCGTAGCGTCGCTTCTTCGATCCCCGCTTCGGGGACGATGAACGCTTTCAGGCGTCGCCCCTCCTCGGGGCGCATGAGGCGCGCGGCAGCGCTTCGGACGCCCGGATGCTCGCCCAACTGCGCCGCGACCTGATTGGGGTACACGTTCACGCCGCCGACCTGCACGGCGCCGTCGCGTCGACCGAGCAGCTGAAACCGATCGTCATCCTGCGTTCGTAGGTCGTCCGGCAATGGATAACGTCGGCCGGATCGGTGAACGACCATCGGTGCGACATCCGAGTCCCGCTCGGCGAAGCGCCAATGCGACATCAGCCGGTACGACGGCTCCGGCCACCGACGCACCGCGACTCCGGCCGTCTCGGAAGTCCCGTACACCTCGGTCATCCCGGCCAGGCCACGGTCATGAAGCGCAGCGATCAGACCCTGGGGACAAGGGGCTGTCGAGACGACGCCCTCGACGTCCATCGGCCAAACCGCCAGCGATCGCTCCAACCACTGCCAGCGTTCCGGGAAGGTGACGACGAGATCGCCCGGGGCGAGGCTGCGTGCCAAGTCCCCGGGGCTCAGGTAAGTCGCATCGAGGTGCTCGACGGCGAGTGCGTCCGGCAGGAGCGCGGAGAACAGGAAGCCATAGGCATGATGCGCCGGAATCAGGGAGACGATCCGCTGCCTGTCGCGAAACAAGTCGCTTAGGAATTCAGCCTCGGTATGAAGGTGGCCCGCGTCATGGGTGCATCGCTTCGGTCGACCAGTCGCCCCTGACGTGGAGAAGGTCATCGATGTAATTCCGGACCGCCATGCTTCCTCGATGTGTTCGATCCAGGCTCCGAACGTAGGATTCGTCAGAAGATCGCCCTCGCTACCCAGCTCATGGAGGTTGAACATCTCGTTGGCCGCGGAGGCTAACCACAGCTTCTCCAGGGAGTCGCAGCCCAGGCCCGTCCCCGATCCATGATCAAGGCGCATGCTCTCGGGCCAGGTGCACGATAGGTGACCGGGGAGGCGCGCAACGGGGCTACCCCGGCCACGTGCGGCGAGAAGTTCGGAGGCAAGCAGGCTTTGCAGGACCGTCGCGAGCGCGCGCCTTGACAACATCGGAGGGTACCCGGCGATCAGGCCGCTGCCCGGCCCGCATCCGACAGTGCGACCCGGTCGCGACCGTCCCGTTTGGCTCGGTATAGCGCTCCGTCGGCGGCCGCAAGCAAGCCGGCGACCGTGGCATCCGGGTGGCCATCGAGCGCGCTGCAACCGAAGCTTCCGGTGATGCGCAGCCGGGTCCCCCCAGCGTCGACCGGCTCGCGAGCGAGCGACAGGCGCAGACGTTCGGCCACGGCCGCAGCCTCCGTAAGGGTTGCGCCCGGCACGAAGGCTACGAACTCCTCGCCGCCGATGCGCGCGAAAACGTCCTCCGGCCGCAGCTCGGCCTCGCACCGGCGGGCCGCCTCTCGGAGCACCGCATCGCCGGCCGCGTGCCCGTGCCCGTCGTTCACGCGTTTGAAATGGTCGATGTCGAGGACGATCAAGGCCAGAGAGCCTCCGTTCCCACGTGATCGCGTGAGTTCCCGTTCCGCTACCTCGAAGAAGTGGGCACGGTTGCTGGCGCCGGTCAGGTGGTCCCGTGTCAGCATCCTTCGCAAGTCCGCCGTATCCCGACCCTGGCGCTTCACGGCCCGAAGCACCAGGGTGTAGCCCGACACCGCGTCGCCCACGTGCGCGCGCGCAGCGACGAGCCGCTGGCACCAGTAGCGACCTCCATCGGCGCGTGCGTGCCAACCCTCGTGCAGATGCCAGCCATCCCGACGCGCCGCGGCGATCGCCTCGCCGTAGGGTGGCGTTGCCGTAGCGCGGTCCGGACGATCGAACGACTCGAACGGGTGGCCGAGGAGGTCGCGCTCCGCGAAACCCGTCTGCCGTACCGCGGAGGGCGTGACGGCGTCGATGCGTCCGTCGGCATCGAGCGAGAGTACCGCGACGTTGTCGACCCCGTCGAGCAGCGAGGCGAACCATGTCTCGGCTTGCTTGAGCCGGCGCTCGCGTGCGACCTGTTCAGTCACGTCCGAAAGCGTCGCGACGTGCCGGTCATGGGTCAGCCTCACGATGCTGCAGGCCAAGACCGTCGGGCGTTCTCCTGGACCCGTGACGATGCGATGACCGTCGCAGATCGCTCCGTGGGCCGCCCCGAAGTTGCAGACCATATTGCGCAGCTCGGGCGCGCAGCCGTCCATGACATCGAAGAGGTTGGTTACGAACGTCCGGCCTGCGATCGGCAACAGCAAGCCCATCGCGGCCGGATTGACCATGCCGATGGCACCCGTGGACGTGAATTCGATCAGCCCGGCGGGGCAGGAGTACAGGAACTGTAGGAGGCCGGCGTTCTCGGCTTCGAGGTCTGTCGGCAAGCGAGGCCTCCTCAGCGCTGGATCAGGATGAAGCGGCGATCCACCTTGGGCGCCTTCATCAGGCGCAGGCGGACGGGCGTCGGTCGCATGCGCAGGGTCAGTACGTAGTCGATGACCGCATCGATCTCCGGCTCGTCCTCGAACCGCTGGGCCACCATGAAGTTGTTCATGCACTGTGCCGTGGACGAGAAGTAGTGCGTGCCGATGACGCCGTCGCGCGACAGGCCGGCCAGACGCTCCTCCGTCGCGTTGTAGATCTCGACGATGCCTTCAGGCGAGAGGCCGACGACACCGTAAGGAAGCGCATCGAGCCGTTCCCATTCGAGGCTCTCAAGTTCGTCGATCGAGATCCCCTCGAACGTGTGCATGGTGGTTCCTCGGAGTTCGGTCGCGGGATGTTCAGGCAGCGCGGGTGGCCTGTATGGTGGAGGCGGTCGCCGGCGCATCGCGCGAGGCGCTACGAGCCTTTGCCGGCAACCAGATCTCAGGTAGGCGCGCTGTCGTGGGTTTCGCGAAAAGATATCCTTGGAATAGGTCGATCCCGAGCGAGCGAAGGCTCGCCAGTTCGGCTTCCGTTTCGACCCCCTCGGCGATCACCGCGATGTTCAGCCGTTCAGCTATCACGACCACCCCTGCGACGATCGTCTGTCGCTGTGGCGAGTCGGCGATACCGCGGATCAGCTCCATGTCGAGTTTGATGAAGTCGGGCTGAAAGTTTGCCAGCAAGTTCAGACCCGCGTATCCCGCGCCGAAATCGTCGAGCGCCGTCGCGAAGCCCTGCTTGCGGTACTCGGCAATAATTCGCCGGACGTGAGCCACGTCCGTCATGCGCTCGTTCTCGGTAAACTCGAACATGATCTGGCGGTGTGCGAAGCCAACACGCTGCGCCGCGTCGAGGGTCGCCCGGATGCATGCGGCCGGCTCGTAGACCGCGTTCGGCATGAAGTTGATCGACAACCGCGTCTCGGCGTCCGGGAAGAGCGAGCTGGCAAGTTCGATCGCTTTCACCCGGCAGGCTTGATCGAACCTGTAACGGTTGTTCTCGTCGACCATGGCGAGAATCTGACCCGCACCTTGGCCGTCCGTACCCCTGACCAGCGCCTCATAACCCCAGACTTTACCCCGGCCGACATCAAGGATTGGATGGAACGCCATCGTGAAGTCGAACGGCAGGGAACTCCCACCCTGACAACCTTGGCAACCGCGCCTCATTCGTCGACTTCCATTCCTCGTCGCCCGTATGATGGTCTTAGGACAAAATGGTTTCCATCTGGTGAGACCGCGAAGGTTTGCTTTTCGCCTTGTCCAGCGCCGTCGGCCGAACTTTATGCATCATTCGGAGGGGAGCGCACCGACGATAGGGCGCGTCGACTACGCTTTACGACACCATCATCGCCGGCACAGTCCCGTTGCCTGTTCCTCGCCTGTGACCTGTCCCTGGCAGGCCGCCCGGTGATGGTCTTCGTGACGAGCGGGATCCGTCCTCGCCCTCTAAGCACGCCCCGTTGGGCCTCCGCGGCCTTTCGGCCACGACGATCAAGAGCCTCGATCGACGCGGTCCGCCGGCGGAGATCAGGCCCGGGCAGCCAGCGACGCCGGGGACTGAGCATCGGATGAACCAGCCCCGCCGCCCAGGCGGCCACTCTGCCGGCATCCAGTCCGCACGCGATCGGATCGACACCGCGCGCTGGCCCCATCGCCCGCCCGGCCCGGTCAGCGGAGTAGCCGCGAAGATGGCTCGCATGGAAGCCGCGCTGGCCGAACGCGCAGATGCGCCGGGAGTCGAGATCCAGAGGGGTCGAGGCCGTGGGCGGTGACTTCGGGCTTCGTCCGCCGACGCTGCCGACATTTGTGGCCTGCCGCGAGCCGATCACACAACCGAGGCCGCGCAGTTCTCGCATGAGCTGCTCGGCGAACCAGAGGTCGAGCCGTCTCGGTGCGATACGTCGCTCGCCGCGTCACGGCGCTGCATTCACGAAGGCGTAACGCCGTGCCGCCCCGGCGCGACACAGACTGGGGTGGACGGATCGCCTTGATCGACTTGCCGGCCGCGTGGAAAGGCGTGATCGCGGACGGGAGCCGCCGAGCCGGAGGGAATGGCAAGGGCACCCATGCGGGCATCGCCCCCGACCACCCACCGCTCAAGCCTTCGGCACGTTCGGCGAGAGGTGCCACCGATGCGGGGCTTGCTGGGCATGCGGGACGGCAGCCCGCGTCCTACGCGCGCAGCCCATCGAGCGATATGAGACCGCAGCTCAGCCTCGAAGGTCGCCGTGCGGTCGGGCTCAGGGGTTCAGCGACCCGGTCCGGTCCGTCGGATCGGCGACGCGGACCTCGTACGCGGTCGGCGGGTGCGGCAGGCCGTTAGGGCCGCCGGCGAAGGCCGGCGAGTCGGCGTCCCAGAAGCGACGCCGGGTGACCGGCTTCAGGTCCGGGGCGCCGTACACGAAGCGCTCGTCGTATCGGAGGTAGAGCCTGGAGAAGAAGTCGCGCAGGAGAATCCTGCTGTCCTCGGGCGGGAAGCCATCCAGGGGAATGCCCGCGCGGTCGCCGTGGGGTTCGACCAGGCTGAGGGCGACGCTCTCGTAGCGGCTGACGTCGTCGCGGATGCCGCGCCGATCCGTGAGCTCGCTTAGAGCATAGTGGAACCGGATGATCGCCTCGACCGGCGCGCCCCCGTGCCCGATGGCGATGTCGTTGGCGGCGAGCTAGCGTGGAGGCGATTGCTCCGCCGCCCCCCCTTCCTCCGCCACGATGGCGGCGCCGCGGTTGGCTCGGAACGCGAACAGGTACCCCGCGACCAGCGCCGGGTAGGTGATGTGGATGTTCGTGCAGTCGCCGACCGCCTCCTCAAGCCGGTTCGTCAGGTTGCGGAAGGCCTTGATGGCGCCCTTGCACGAGACGGCCAGGACCGGTCCGAGGCCGGGCTTCAGGACGGTGACGTCGATGTCCTTGGTTTTGAGGCCGCCGAGGATCGTCCGCTCGCCACCGCCGGCGGCGGCGGGGTCGTACGACAGCCGCAGCCCGCTCCGCCCGTCGACCCGGAACGGCGGCCGCGGCGTGACCTCGTCCGGCAGGAATCCGCCCTCGAGGACGAGCCGGCAGGCGACGTACTAGTGGATCGGCTTGATGTGACGCTGGCTCTGCGTCGCCTCCTCGGAGGTGGCGAAGACGCGGAAGGCGTCGCGCTCGTCCATCCAGCGGCAGACGGAAGGGGGGACGGCGCCGCGGTCAGGCGGCACGATGGCGCCACCTCCGCATCGTCGCCACGGCCTCCCGGCACGCGTCCTCGTCGCCGGCGCGAACTTGGCCCGGCCCGGGCAGGACCACCTGCGCGGCCTCGCGCGGCTCGAGCTTGAGCATGCCGCCCCCCAGGGGATGCCCCTCGATCTCGCAGCTCAGGTCGACGAACGGGGTGCCCCACGCGTCGAGGCGCCGCCCGGACGTCGGCTCGCGCAGGCGGACGCAGTGCACCGAGTTGGTGGCGGTGCACCGGGCGTCGTTGCGGACCAGGCTCGGGCGCTGTCCCGACATGTAGGAGAGCAGGTAGTCGGGGACCTGCACGTCCGGGACGGCGTGCCACGGCGAGCGCACGCGGCACTTGTAGGCCGTGCGCGCGCGTCGGCCGGCCTCGCCGTCGAGGTAGGCGACGACGGCCGGGGGCAACGCCTCGCCCTTCTGGAGGCGCAGCAGCAGCACCGGCTCGTCGGCCGCCCGCCACCGGGCGACCTGTCCCCGGGTGAGGACGGAGCCGCTCAGGACCCGACCGTTGCGGACGGTCGGGTACAGGAACGCCTCCGGGATTCCGAGCCGGTCGGCCTGGGACGGCCGCAGGTGGAAGAAATCGTTCGCCCCGGTCACGTAGCCGATGCCCACCGCGGCGACCTGGCCGAGGCGGCGCGCCTCGGCCGAGTCCGCCACGCGCCTGTAAGCCTCCCGCGCCGGCTCGGGCATGAGGTACGGGCGCAGGCGCTTGCGCCAGGTGCCGCGCCACGCGTCCACGCCGATGCGCTCGAACGTGACCGGCGGTGCGTCGGACGGGACGAACCGGTCGAGGGCGCTGAAGCGGATCTCCCGTGTGGAACCCCCGAATTCGTCGCAAAACAGCAGCCAGCAATCCTCGGACAGGTTCGGGAACAGCTTCTCCCGGATGGCGACGACGTGGACCGTTTCGAAGCGCGACACGGCGAAATCCAGGAACGGCGCCGCGTAAGGGGCATGCCCGACCTCCGCGGGGATCACGAACGCCATGCGGCCGCCGGGCCGGAGGAGTGCCGCCGTCGCCACCAGGAAGGGGGCCCACGACGAGGTCAGCCCCGAGAACCCGGCCCCGAGCCCGCGGCAGATGCGGAGCGCGCGTGCCCGCGTCTCGCCGGCGAAGCGCTGGTAGCGGATGAAGGGCGGATTGCCCGCCGCGCAGTCGAACCGTTCCGCGGTCCGCTCGGCCCAGGCGAAGAAATCGGCGACGTGGATCTCCCCCGAGGGCGCGCGCTCCCGCGCGATGCGCGCGCTCGCCGCGTCCTGCTCGACCCCGACGCTTCGGGGGTGGGCGGACACGAAGGCGCCGTCGCCGCATGAGGGATCGAGGAGCCTGTCGTTGCGCTCGCGGACGGCCCACCGCACCAACGTCGCGGCGACCGCGTCCGGCGTGAAATACGCACCGGACGCCTTGCGCGAGAGCGGGGCGTCGAGGTCGCCGAGGAGAAGGCCATCGGCCTCGGCGAGATCCTGGTCGAGCGACAGCGAATCCATGGGCCGATCGTAGCACAGGTCCGGCTCGGCCGAAGCGTGCCCACCTCGGCCTTCCAAACCCATTTCCTGCGTCGAGGCGAGGGCCGCCCCCGCGGTGCGGCGCCAGGGGAATGATCCTGGTGCGCCGGCCACCGTCACTGGGTCTTCCCTCCGCATCCGCGGGGATGCGCGTATCGCCGGGGGAGATGCGCCTTCGCCCATGCGAGGTGCCTGCGACCCGGATCCCATCCGCGCGGGGCGGGGCGCCTCGCCAGGGAGGAGACCCACCTTCCCGGGGCGGCCCCGAACTCCATGTCGGTTGCGGTGTGCGCATGAAGGCTTCGATCCGCGGTCCGCCCCGTCTTTCACGCCGGATCCAAGTCCGGCCAGGGTCGCAATGCGATCGCGCTACCGACGGGCTGGGCTTCACCGCAGCCGGCGCATGTCGCTTCGTCGTCGTGGGCCGGATACACCGATCGGCGTGAACGTGATGGGCCAAATTTGTGGCCCGGTGCCCGTGCGCGAAGTCCGCCATAAATGTATATTTACCGGCCCGCTCATTTAAAACTACATCGAAAACGTAGCTGTTTAGTTCAATGGTGGTGTCAGGCAGCTTTGCGCCATCAGCGGACATCAGGTAATTGCCCAGAAGCTGATATTGCCGAGGCGCCCATCATGGCAGCGCTGCGTGCGCGGGGTCTAGATCTGCGAGCGGGACGGAAGCGTGAATCTGCGTCAGCCAAGAATTGTTAGGCTCTTCATCGTGGCGGCCGCTCCCTCAGGCGCCAGCCGCCGCTCCGAAGGCCTGCTCCGCTTACGCCCATAAGTGATCGCGCCTTCACGAGAGACCTTCCCCACTTGCCGGACCCGACGGTCCGTCAGCATCCGCTTCCATCTCTACCAGCAGGCGTCGTCGGCTGCAGCTCGCTGAACGCATGCTTGCACGAGCCGTCTAGCCAGCCGATATCGAGCGCCCTGCCTGTCGTTGATCAATCCCGGAGCGGCCGCGCGTTCGATCCGGATGCGTGCGGTGACGTCCGATGGAAATCTGCGGCGATAGCTTGGATGAGATCCTGATCGATTTGTATAAATCCTTGTTGGGATCAGGCCGTCCAAACACCGGGTCCCGCGGCTCTACATACGAAGTCCTGGGGGCCGCGATCCGGCTTCGAAGACCTCGGGCGCGCCTCAGCCGCTCTGAGAACCGGGGCAAGCCTTTCAGTTCGCTCGCCGAATTTCTTTGGTATCTCTCCGGCTCGGGTGACCGGCCCCCTTGGGAGTGGTCCGCCCTGAAGTATGGCTTTTGAGCCGACAGAGGACGGAACCGATGGCCCAACGACCCAAGCCCGAGGAGATCGTGAGCAAGCTGCGTCAGGTCGACGTGCTGGTCTCACAAGGACAGAGCGTTGCCGCGTCGATCAGGGCGATCGGCGTGACCGAGGTGACGTACTATCGCTGGCGCAAGGAGTACGGCAGCCTGAAGTCGGATCAAGTGAAGCGGATGAAGGATCTTGAGACGGAGAACCAACGTCTCAGGAAAGCTATTGCCGACTTAACACTGGACAAGCTGATCTTGCAGGAGGC
>NZ_FOTK01000030.1 GCF_900114535.1 Methylobacterium pseudosasicola
TGCGCCCATCTCTCGCCAAGGTGACAGCCGAGAAGGCAGCGCGGCGGCAGGCGATGGGTCGCCGAGACCTATCCTTCCTTCACGGATCCCAAGTTTCCGCAGACGCTTCAGCCCCCACCCTGTCATCCCGGGGCGCCGCAGGCGAGCCCGGGATCCAGATCCGCCGACGGCGCAAGTCGTTGATCCGACACTGGTTCTGGATCCCGGGCTCCGCTTCGCGGCCCCGGGATGACGGGGTTGTTTTCAGGACGGCCTCTGCAAAGACCAGGGATCGCCGGCCAAGCGGGACGGTCCGATGCCGATTGCCGCCGCAAACACCTTAAAAGGGCTGGGACAAGTCCCTTCGGCAGGGTCCGGGGCAGCGCCCCGGAAACAGATTCTTGGCTTCGCATCACCTTTTTCCGAAAGCCGGAAATCACCTTTCGGGATGATGCCTTAGATCGGCCGCTGCAGCTTGCAGCTGTCCAGCGCTGCCAAAGCCTTGGCTCGGGCGGAATCGTTGAAATAGCCGGTGGCCCGGTAGGCCTCGATCTCGGACTCGTCGAGGCTGCGCAGGGTCTGCTTGGCATAGCAGCCGCAGGGGCGCTCCAGGGACGTCTCGGGTGCGCTGGTCAGCCGGGCCTGAACGACCGTGCAGGCGTGGCGCACGCGGCCTTCGAGATTGGCCTTGGTGGCGGTCTTGAGCGCCGGATCCGGCTCGTATTGCTGGAACGGGGCCGAGGATCCGCCGGCGAGGGCGGCAGTCGCGCCGATCGCGATCAGGCCGGTGGCGATCAGCAGGGGCAGGCGGCGCATCGTCATGGTCTTGGCGGTCCAGGGCTCGGGTTCGGATAACCTTGGCCGTTGGACTCCGCCGGGCTCCGCTCCGTCAATGACGGGCCGGACACACCGGGCGGCATTCCCTCCGCCGCCGAGGGCGGCGCGACAGGATGGCGGGACGGTGTGCCCGGCCCGCCACCCCGGCTTCCGCCTCAGGCGGCGATATCGGAATCCTTGAAGAACTGCGCGATCTCGATCTTGGCGTTCTCGGCGCTGTCCGAGCCGTGCACGGTGTTCTCGCCGACCGACTCGGCGAACCGCTTGCGGATGGTGCCCTCGGCGGCCTGGGCCGGGTTCGTGGCGCCCATGACTTCGCGGTACTTGGCGACGGCTTTCTCGCCCTCGAGCACCTGCACCACCACCGGGCCGGAGGTCATGAAGCTCACGAGTTCGCCGAAGAACGGGCGCTCCTTGTGGACCTCGTAGAACTTCTCGGCCTGCTCCTGGGTCAGGCGGATGCGGCGCTGGCCGACGATGCGCAGGCCCGCCTCCTCGATCACCGCGTTCACGGCGCCGGTCAGGTTGCGCCGGGTGGCATCGGGCTTGAGGATCGAGAAGGTGCGCTCGGTGGCCATGGTCTGTCCGGTCTGTCTGTGGAAAAGGCGGAGGGTGCGCGCCGGGCTGCCGGCCGCATCTCAGGCGCGAAAATTTCGCTTCGGCGCCAGGCTTATAGCGGGCGCCCTACCGGGCCTCAAGTTGCCCCCGCAATCCTTGCGAAACAAGCGCGGCCGTGGCCCTGCCGCAACACCGCCGAAAAATCGCCTGATTGCGACGGCTCTGTCGCCCCAAGCCGATTTCGTCCACCTCTCAGGCGCCCTCGGTGCCCAAAATTCGGAGACGAACCATGCGCCTCGCCCTCAGCGCCGCCCTGCTCCTCGCCGGCCTCTCGGCCGCCGCCGCCGACACCCGCAAGGATCCGTCCGGCACCTGGCTCACCGGGGATGGCCGCGCCAAGATCCGGATCGACCGCTGCGGCCCGGGCCAGCAGCTCGTCTGCGGCAAGGTCGTCTGGCTGAAGGCGCCGACTGCCGAGAACGGTGCCGCCAAGACCGACCTGAAGAACCCCGATCCGAAGAAGCGCAACCGTCCGGTGATCGGCCTGCAACTCATCGACGGCTTGAAGCCCGATGAGGAGAAGTTCACCGGCGAACTCTACAACATCGAAGAGGGCAAGGTTTACACGGTCAGCCTGGAGCGGGAGAACGAGGCCGAACTCAGTGTCTCGGGCTGCATGCTCAAGGTGCTGTGCGGCTCCCAGACCTGGACGCGGGTGCCGGACGTGAACCAGCAGGCCGCCAACAAGAACTGACGCTCAGATCGCCGCGAGGCCGCGCTGGACGGCCGGCCTCGCCAGGACGGCCTCCAGCCAGCGCGACACGTTCGGCAGGGCGGCGATCTCGACGCCCTGCTTGAAGTTGAGCTTGGCCCAGGTCAGCGTCGCGATGTCGGCGATGGAATAATTGCCCGCGAGATAGTCGCGGCCCTCCAGCCGCCGCTCCAGGACGCCGTAGAGGCGCTTGGCCTCGGCGGTGAAGCGCTCGATCGCGTAGGGCACCTTCTCCGGGGCGTAGATCTTGAAGTGGTGCGTCTGGCCGAGCATCGGGCCGAACCCGGCCACCTGCCAGAACAGCCACTCGTCCACCGCCACCCGGGCGCGCTCGTCCGTGGGATAGAACTGGCCGGTCTTGCGTCCGAGATATTGCAGGATCGCGCCGGATTCGAACACCGTGATCGGCTGGCCGCCCGGGCCGTCAGGATCCACGATCGCCGGGATCTTGTTGTTGGGCGAGATCGCCAGGAAGTCGGGCGCGAACTGCTCGTTCTTGCCGATGTTGACCGGGATCACGCGATAGGGGAGCCCGCACTCCTCCAGCATGATCGGAATTTTCCAGCCGTTCGGCGTGCTCCAGGTATGGACGTCGATCGGCCGTCCCGACACCGCTGCCATGATAGACCTGCTCCACGACCGATCGCACGGCGGCGCGGCGATCCCCCGCCGATCTCCGACACTCGCGGCAATGAAGACGATTTCCCGGCCGCGCTCAAGGGCATCGCGCCCGCAGGGCTCACGTTTCCGAGATCGCGCGCCTGACCTGTTGGCGAAAGCCGCCGCGCCCTTGTCGGCACCGTGAGCACGCGGTGAGATCGCGGCCCGGAACCGTTGCGATTCCGGGGGGATTCGATGATCGACCGTTTTGTGCGGATCGCGATGCTGACCGCGCCGCTGCTTTGGTCCCAGCCGCTCCTGGCCAAGGAGGCGCCCGCGACGCCTCCGGCCGCGAGCGAGGCTCCAGCCTCTGCGCCCGCGGCCAAGGCGCCGAGCCCCGGGCAAAGCGCTGTCCGGGAGCGTCAGAAGACATGCGGCGCCGAGTGGCGTGGGCTCACCGACGCCCAGAAGGCCGCCCAGGGGCCCAAATGGCCGCAATTCTGGAGCAGCTGCAACAAGCGCTTGAAAGGCGGCGACAAAGCCTGATTTCCAGGCGAACCGCCGCGCTTCTCGTTCGTTTCCGGTTTTGGACGAGGCTTGAGCGGGAACCGGCGCGGAGATGAGGGATCGGCGGGCCTCCTGGCCGTTGACGGCGCGCGTGCGGCATGGCTGAGGCCTCGGCCGCCGCGGGCAACGCTCAGCCCGCCGTCTCCGATCGCCTGATCGGCTTCCTCGACGCCTGGGTGCCCAAGCCGGCGGCCTGGGCCTTCGCGCTGCGCATCTGGCTCGCCATGATGATCGCGCTGGCCGCGGCCTTCTGGCTTCAGCTCGACAGCGCGTCCTCGGCGGCCACCTGCGTGGCGATTCTGGCGCAACCGAAGCGCGGCCAGGCGATCTCCAAGGCGATCTACCGCCTGCTCGGGACGCTGATCGGCGCCATCGTGTCGATCGTGTTCATGTCCCTGTTCGGGCAGGACCGCGTTCTGCTGCTGGTCTCGTTCACGGTCTGGATGGGCCTGTGCGTGTTCACCGCGCAGTACCTCCAAGATACCCGCGCCTACGGCGCGATGCTCTCGGGCTACACGGTGGCGATCATCGCCCTGGGCCAGATCGATGAACCGCAGGGCACCTTCGATGCCGCGGTGTCCCGGGTCGCCGTGATCGTGCTCGGCATCATCGTCATCACCTTCATCAACGACGCCCTCGCCTCTCCGAGCACGTGGCGGACGCTGCTGCCGCAACTGCGCAAGGCCTGGGACGACACCCGCGCCTACGCCCGGGAGACCCTGGACAAGGGCGATCTCGGCGCCTCCCGCACCGCCGCCCTGATCCGCACCATCGCGCCGATGCGGGCCGATGCCAGCGCCATTGCCGGGGAACTCGACGACGGCCCTTGGCGGGCTGCCGGGGCGCGCAGCTGCATCGCAGCGCTCTACGTCCTGGCGGCGGCGATCCGGGCGGTCGTGGCCGCCGCCGCCTGCCTGCGGACACGTAGTCCCGCGGTCGAGGAAGCGCTCGAGATCTGCCGGCGCGTCGCCGAGGATCCCGATTTGGCTTCCCTCGAGCAGGACGACGAACGGCTGCGCGACTTGGTTGATGCCGCGATCCGCGACGGCAACCGGCCCCTCGACGAGGTCGTGGTGCTTCAGCGCGCCCTCGACGTGGTCTGCGCGGCGACCTTCGCGCAGGACGGGATCCGGGCGGTGGCGGACGGCCACGAGCCCTTGCGCGATGCTCGCTTGCCGACCCACCGGGACTTTCCCGTGGCGCTGCGCGGCGCCCTGCGGGTGGCGGTCGGCTTCGCGGTCACGGCCGCCGTCTTCGTGGCGCTGGGCCTGCCGCAGGCCTCGTTCGCGCTGGTGCAGGTCGCCGCAACGGCGGCCCTGTCCTCGACGACGCCCGACCCGAAAAAATTCGCGAACGGCGTGGTGATCGGGATGACGCTGGCTTCGACCTTCGCGGGCATCGCCCGGTTCGTCTTCCTCGACGGGGTCCAGGGCTTCCCGATGCTGGCCATCGTGATGGCGCCGGTGATCTTCTTCGGCTGCTTCCTGTCGCTGAACCCGAAGACCTTCGGCATCGGCTTCATCGTGATCGTGTTCTTCCCGGTGCTGCTCGGCCCGTCCAACCCGCAGAGCTACGACGCGCAGACCTTCCTGCTGAACGCCTTCCTGGTGGTGGTCGCAGCCATCATCCTGTCGATCGTGGTTCGCCTGCTGCTCCCGATTTCGGCTCAGCAGCAGCGGGTCTACGCCCTCGACTCGGCCCGGCAGGCCCTGGCCGATGCCCTGGTCGGCGATGGCGGCGACGCGACCACCCGCACCAGCCTGAACGCCGACCGCCTGTTCCAGTTTGCCGGCTACAGCTCCGGCAGTCGCGCGGTGCGCCGGGCGAGCCTGTCGCACGCCTTCGCGCTGGCCCGGCTGGAGGCGGCGGCCGCGCGAGCCCATGCGGAGCTGCGCCGCCTCTGGCCGATCGACCCGCTGCGGGCGGCGATCCAGCGCGGCCGCGCGGCCCTCGCCGCGGGGGACGATCGCGCCCTCGAAATTGGCGCGCGCGACCTGATCCGCGCGGCGTCGCGGCAGGATCGGGGCGTGCGTCTCACCACGGCGCGGGCCGCGAGCGACCTGGTGACGGCGGCGCGAACCATTGCGCGCCATCGGCGATTCCTTCGCCGTCTCGACATCGCGCTATTCTGACACGAGGACGCTTCGAGCCGGCATGTACCAGGACATTCACATCGGCGGCGTGCTGATCTCATCGTTCGTCGCCTATGCGCTCGCCGCCTTCGTAATCCTCATGGGACTGCGCTGGATTTTCGCCCGCATCCGCTTCAGCCGCTACGTCGCCAACGCCCCGCTCGCCGAGGCCGGCATCTACGTCTGCGTCCTCGCCCTCCTGATCGTGTTCATCTAGATGCCTGCCACCACCGCCGACGAGGACGATCCGAAATCCGCTTCCCAGGCGGAGATTCAGCGCCGGACCGATCCGCCGCCTCTGACCGCACGCCGTAGCCGGACCGCGAAGGTCTTTCGCCTGGCCGCCACCGGCGTGATCCTGGTCCTCGCTTTTGTGGCCGCGGCCTTCGTCTGGGAATTCTACGTCGCCGCGCCCTGGACCCGGGACGGCAGCGTCCGCGTGCAGGTCGCCAACATCGCCCCGCAGGTCTCCGGGCAGATCGTCGCGTTGCACGTCCAGGACAACCAGCGCGTCCGCAAGGGCGACCTCCTCTACGTGATCGATCCGATCGACTTCGAGGTCGCGGTCACCTCGGCCGATGCCGAGGTGAAGAACCGCGAGGCGGATCTCCAGGTCAAGAACGCGCAATCCGCCCGGCGGCAGGCACTCACCACCGTCTCCACTTCCGTGGAGGAGAAGCAGCAATTCGCCGGGACCGCCAAGATCGCTGAGGCGTCGCTGGAAAGCGCGCAGGCGCAGCTGCGGCAGGCCAAGGTCAACCTCGAACGGACCCAGGTGAAGTCCACGGTCAACGGCCGCGTGACCAACCTGCTGATGCGGGTCGGCGACTACGCCCGCACCGGCACCTCGAACATCAGCGTCGTCGACACGGATTCGTTCTGGATCGACGGCTATTTCGAGGAGACCAAGATGGCCAACATCCACGTGGGTGATACGGCCGACATCAAGCTGATGGGCTACGGGCCGCATCTCGCCGGGACGGTGGAGAGCATCACGCTCGGCATCTCGACGGCCAACGCCGCCGCCAGCACGCAAGGTTTGCCGGACGTGAACCCAGTCTACACCTGGGTGCGCCTCGCCCAGCGCGTCCCGGTGCGCATCCGCATCGAGCACAAGCCCGACGACGTGCCGCTGGTGGCCGGCATGACCGCTACGGTGGTTCTGGGCACTGGCCGGGCGCCGCTGCCGCTGTGGTTTACGGGGTTGCGGCAGCGCCTCTTCGCCTTCTCGGCCTCGGGCGACCAGAACGAGCCGCGCTAGCGCCCGTTATGACAGGCTCCCAACGCGATAACTCCTATCTCAGCGCTGCGACTCGGTCGCCATCCTGACGGCGAGCGCCGCGAACACCGTTCCCATCACCCAGCGCTGCACGGCGGCGAATGAGGGACGGTATGTGAAGAACCGGGCGATCGAACTCGCCGAAACGATGAACAGCGTGTTGACCATCAGGCTGATGGCGATCTGCGTCGTGCCGAGGACGAGGGCCTGGCTCAGAACGCTGCCGTTGGCCGGATCGATGAATTGCGGCAGCAGCGAAAGATACATGATCGCGATCTTGGGATTGAGTAGGTTGGTCAACAATCCCATGACGAACAACTTGGTCGGGCTGCTCGGCGGCAGATCCTTCACGTGGAACGGCGAGCGACCGCCGGGTCGGACGGCCTGCACGGCGAGCCACAGCAGATAGAGCGCACCGGCGATGCGAACGGCGTCGTAGGCATAAGGCACTGCCAGAAGGAGGGCCGTGATACCGAATGCCGCGCACAACATGTAGACGACGAAGCCGAGGGCGACGCCGCCGAGCGAGATGAATCCGGCCGTCCGTCCCTGGCAGATCGAGCGCGAGAGCGTGTAGGCCATGTTCGGCCCCGGGGTCAGAACCATGCCGACCGCAACGGCCGCAAAGGCGAGCAGGTTGTGTAGGTCGGGCATCTGTCCTGGCTTCCCCAACATCCGGCGACTCGGTGCGAGGGGAACGTTACCGCATCTCGCCGCTCGATCGTATGCGGTTCCATCGGCTCTGGCCGTCCCTCATGAGGAAATGCGCGCCCTTTTCCCGGACGCCTGGAACGCCAGTGGAAGGCGATCCGGGACCCCACAGGCGATGCGCCGCGAGGCGCCACGATCCGGAAGCGTCTCGATTGCAGGTGGACGCTGCGCGTCTCGTCACGCTGGGTCCCGGGCCGCATTCCGCTGGCGCTGCGTGCGCCCGGGAAAGGGCGGCGCGGGATCGCCCCCGTGCCGCGATGCCAGTTTCCATTCAGCGAATGTCGGTCTGGCGCGTTGACTTCATACGGCACCAAAAATGATGCCGCTGAGGAGACGCCCATGTTCCGGACCGCACTCTGCGCGGCCGCCCTGTTGCTCGCGGTCGGCCCCGCCGTCGCCGCCCCCGAGAAGGCCGCGGTGTTCGACTTCCAGTTCTCGAACCTTTCGCCGGTACCGGGCGACGAGGCCGACCGGGCGCGGCTCGATCGCACCAGCGCCCAGTTGCGCGACCTGCTGCAAAAGAAGGGTCTGTTCGAGATCGTGTCGACCGATCCGGTGAAGGACGAGGTCGCCAAGAGCGCGGACTTGCGCCGCTGCAACGGCTGCGCCGACGGTTTCGCGCGCAAGCTCGGCGCCGACGTGGCGATCACCGGGGAGGTCCAGAAGGTTTCCAACCTGATCCTGAACCTCAACGTCTACGTCAAACAGCTCTCCGGCAACGTCCCGGAAAAAGCCTACAGCGTCGACATGCGCGGCGACACCGACGAGTCCTTCGAGCGCGGCATCCGGTTTCTGGTCGAGAACAACATGGGCGCCGGCAAGTAGAGCGCGGCCGATCCGGACGGGCGCGAGCTAAATTTTTGCGCTGCCGTGCCGGCGACCATAAGTGTTTGATCCGGCAACACCGCGCTGCGGTGCCGCCGGCGGAAAGCAGAAAAAAGCGAGCGTGGCCGGAAATTCCGTGTTGACGCGACTCCGGAGCGGGCGCAGTCTTCGGATGTGTTCAGCAACAGCGGACACGGATCGGATCAATAGTTCGGCACGTCAGGGATGTGTTGGTCTTGATCGGTCATCCGAAGCTGGAGGAGACAGGTATGACTCCACCGCAGCGTGACGCCGCTTAGACGGTCTTGGGACAGGTTCGGCCCGGAACCCAGCGGCACCAAACGAACAGCCAGACGGAGGCGACCCCAGGGGCGCAGAAGCGGCCAAGACACGGCCCGTCTTCGAATGCGCGAAAGGCCCCACTTAGCTCCGCTTCCGCCGCGGTTTCTTCTTTCAGGACCCGATCGGCCATTACCCGCCCGGCTGAGCCGTGGCGGGATCTCATCATGTCGCGATCGGAGCGCGGCTCAAGCGATCCCGAGCTTGTCCTTGAGCAGCGCGTTGACCGCCGCCGGGTTCGCCTTGCCGCCCGTGGCCTTCATGGTCTGGCCGACGAACCAGCCGAGCAGGGTCGGCTTCTCCTTGGCTTGGGCGACCTTGTCGGGGTTGGCCGCGATGATCTGGTCGATGGCGGCCTCGATGGCGCCGGTATCGGTCACCTGCTTCATGCCGCGGCTGTCGACGATGGCGCGCGGGTCGCCGCCCTCGGTCCAGACGATCTCGAACAGGTCCTTGGCGATCTTGCCGGAGATCACGCCCTCGCCGATCAGGTCGACGATCGCCCCGAGCTGGTCGGCTGAGACCGGCGTCGATTCGATCGAGAGGCCTTCCTTGTTGAGGCGCCCGAACAGCTCATTGATGACCCAGTTGGCCGCCGCCTTGCCGTCGCGGCCCTTGGCCACCGCCTCGTAATAGTCGGCCGAAGCCCGCTCGGCCACGAGCACGCCGGCATCGTAGGGCGAGAGGCCGTAATCCTTGACGAACCGCGCCTTCTTGGCGTCCGGCAGCTCCGGCAGGCCGGCGGCCAGGGCATCGACATAGGCCTGGTCGAATTCGAGCGGCAGCAGGTCCGGATCGGGGAAGTAGCGGTAATCGTGCGCCTCTTCCTTCGAGCGCATCGAGCGGGTCTCTCCCTTGCCCGGGTCGAACAGGCGCGTCTCCTGATCGATCTTCCCACCATCTTCCAGGATCGCGATCTGGCGGCGTGCCTCGGTCTCGATCGCCTGACCGATGAAGCGGATCGAGTTGACGTTCTTGATCTCGCAGCGGGTGCCGAGCGGCTCGCCGGGGCGGCGGACGGAGACGTTCACGTCGGCCCGCAGCGAGCCCTTCTCCATGTCGCCGTCGCAGGTGCCGAGATAGCGCAGGATCGTGCGCAGCTTGGTCACGTAGGCCTTGGCCTCTTCCGACGAGCGCAGGTCCGGCCGGGAGACGATCTCCATCAGCGCCACGCCCGAGCGGTTGAGATCGACGAAGCTCTTGGTCGGATCCTGGTCGTGCAGCGACTTGCCGGCATCCTGCTCCAGGTGCAGGCGCTCGATGCCGACCGTGATTGAGCTGCCGTCGAGCATGTCGACCAGCACCTCGCCCTCGCCGACGATCGGGTCCTTGTACTGCGAGATCTGGTAGCCCTGCGGCAGATCCGGGTAGAAGTAGTTTTTTCTGTCGAACACCGAGCGCAGGTTGATCTGCGCCTTGAGGCCGAGCCCGGTGCGGACCGCCTGCGCGATGCATTCCGCGTTGATCACCGGCAGCATGCCCGGCATCGCGGCATCAACCAGCGAGACGTGGTCGTTCGGCTCTGCCCCGAACTCCGTGGAGGCGCCGGAGAACAGCTTGGCGCGGCTGGAGACCTGGGCATGGACCTCCATGCCGACGACGACCTCCCAGTCGTGCAGGCCGCCCTTGATGAGTTTTTTGGGATCGACAGGTGCGTTCATGGTCGTCCGGGCCGGGCTATGATGCGGTCTCCGCACGATCCGACCCACACCCTCATCCTGAGGTGCTACGCAGCAGCCTCGAAGGAGGGCTCCAGGGATCGCTCGGAGCCTGGAGGGCTCCTTCGAGGCCCGCTGACGCGGTCACCTCAGGATGAGGTCGCGGGTGGGATCGCGGCGTGTGCCGCTATCCTACTCTCGAAAAACACTTACGGGTCGCGCGCGACAAGAATCAAGCGCGGCGGGCGATGGCTCGCCGGGCACCGTAGCCGACCATCGCCCACAGCAGGGCGGCGACGGCCCGCACCGGGAAGAAGGTCGGCCCGTCATGGGTGATCGGAGCCGGCCAGGGGATCCCAGCCGCGCTCACCGCCCAGGAGAACAGCACCGAGAAGCCCAGCGCCGCGATTGCCGCGATGAACACCTTGCCGAACTGGCTGGCGGTCCAGCCGAGATAGACCGCCACCACGATCAGCGCCGGATCGAACGCGGCCCAGATCCAGACCGTCCAGGGATAGAAGGGGACGGTCATGCCCACCAAGGCTCGGGCAGGACGGTCCGGCCGGCGGCCTCCTCGATCACCTGGGCGACGGCGAACAGCGTCTCCTCGTCGAAGGGCCGGCCGATCAGCTGGAGGCCGAGCGGCAGACCCTGGCCGTCGATGCCGGCCGGGACCGCGATACCCGGAAGACCGGCCATGTTCACCGTCACGGTGAACACGTCGTTGAGGTACATCTCCACCGGGTCGGCCGAGGCCTTCTCGCCGATGCCGAAGGCCGAGGACGGCGTCGCCGGGGTCAGGATCGCGTCGACGCCGGCCGCGTAGGCCTGCTCGAAGTCGCGCTTGATCAGCGTGCGGATCTTTTGGGCGCGCACGTAATAGGCGTCGTAGTAGCCGGCCGAGAGCACGTAGGTGCCGATCATGATCCGGCGCTTGACCTCGCGGCCGAAGCCGGCGGCGCGGGTGTTCTCGTACATCCCGGCGATGTCCTTGCCGGGCACGCGCAGGCCGTAGCGGACGCCGTCGTAGCGGGCGAGGTTCGATGACGCCTCCGCCGGGGCGACGATGTAATAGGCCGGCAGCGCCGAGGAGGTATGCGGCAGCGAGATCTCCTTGATCGTCGCGCCGGCATCCTTCAGCCAGGCGGCGCCGTCATCCCAGAGCTTCTGGATCTCGGCTGGCATGCCGTCGACCCGGTATTCCTTCGGGATGCCGATGGTCAGACCCTTCACGCCGCGGGAGACCGCAGCCTCGAAATCCGGCACCGGAAGGTCGACGCAGGTGGTGTCCCGGGCGTCCGGGCCGGCCATGGATCCGAGCAGGATCGCACAGTCGCGCACCGTGCGGGCGATCGGGCCGGCCTGGTCCAGGGAGGAGGCGAAGGCCACCGTACCCCAGCGCGAGCAGCGCCCGTAGGTCGGCTTGATCCCCACCGTGCCGGTGAAGGCCGCGGGCTGGCGGATCGAGCCGCCGGTATCGGTGGCGGTGGCGCCCAGGCAGAGCCGCGCCGCGACCGCCGCGGCCGAGCCGCCGGACGAGCCGCCCGGCACCAGCTGCGCGTCGGAGCCCTTGCGCCGCCAAGGCGAGACCACGTTGCCGTAGGCGCTGGTCTCGTTGGACGAGCCCATGGCGAACTCGTCGAGGTTCAGCTTGCCCAGCATCACCGCGCCGTCGCGCCAGAGATTGGCCGAGACGGCGGATTCGTAGTGCGGCACGAAGGTTTCGAGGATCTTCGAGCCGGCGGTGGTGGTGACGCCGTCCGTGCAGAACAGGTCCTTGATGCCGAGCGGGATGCCTTCCAGCGGGCGGGCCTCGCCGGCGGCGATCTTCTGGTCCGCCGCGTCCGCCATCTTGAGGGCGTGGTCGGGCGTCTCGCGGATGAAGGCGTTCAGCACGCGGGCCTTGGCCATCGCGTCGAGATGCGCCTGGGTCAGCTCGCGGGCCGAGATCCGCTTCGCCTTGAGGGCGTCGCGTGCCTCGGCCAGGGTGAGTTCGTTCGGATCCACGCTGTTCACGTCCTCGCGCGCGCCGCCGCGCACATGCCGCCAGAATTCATGCTTCGCCGAAGGCCGGAAGCAGCCTACTCGACGACCTTCGGAACCAGGAAGTAATTGTCTTCGGTCTCGGGGGCGTTGGCGACCACGTCAGCGGCGCGGCCCCCCTCGGTGACCACGTCCTCGCGCTTCTTCATCGCCATCGGGGTGACCGAGGTCATCGGCTCGACGCCGGACACGTCCACCGCGCTGAGCTGCTCGACGAAGGCCAGGATGGCGTTGAGCTCACCCTGCAGCGGACCGACCTCGTCGTCGGTGACTGCGATCCGCGCCAGATGCGCGATGCGCCGAACCGTCTTCTCGTCGACCGACATACCGTCCCGTTCGTCCCTGCCCGGGAGGCATCCCCGGCGCCGGGCCGGGCTATAGCACTGCGCTTCGACGGGCCGCAACGCGGGCGGTGGTCTGCGTGGCCGTGCCCTGGGACAAGATCAAGTCAGGCCGGGCGGGATCAGGTCACGACGTGGTTCGGCGTCACCGACATCTCGATCGTGATGCCGGCCTGCCGGACCGGCCGGAACACCGATTGCGACACGCCGAAGACCAGAACTTCGAAGGCCAGGACCAGCATCCAGCACTGCTTGCGGGTCATGGTCTGCGAACGGCTGGAGGGGCGCAGGGCGTTGGGCTGGCCTATCGTCGGCATGGCGATACCCGGAACGTGGATTAACGAAGTCTTAACCGACTTATTCGCGAACGGCTCCGGGCGCATCCGTGTCGATCTGCGGATAGGGTTAAGGCTGTGGATGGTGGAGCGGGTTCGATGTGGGAGCAGGTGTTCACGAGCCTGTCGCCGGGCTTCCTGGCGCAGCCGGCGGATCTCGACCGCGCCGCAGCGGAGTTGGGCTTCCCCCTACCCGCCTCTTACCGCAGCTTCTGCGAGACCTGCGGCATCGGCCTGGCGGGCGCGCAGTTCCGGATCGCCGTGCCGGCGCCGTTCGAGGCCAGCGATCTCGCCACGCAAGCCGGGGTGATCGCCGTCAGCGTCGGCAACGCCGTCGCGATGCTGGAGGGTGAGGGCGAGCCGCACCGCTTCGATGTCGAGGACGGCGACCCGGCGGTGATCGAGCGCGCCTGCTTCTTCGGCGCGGGTGACGACGGTAGCTTCCTGTTCTGGGACGTCGCCGGAGCGACGGAGGAATACGATATCTGGCTGCTGGCCCCCGATCTGGAGACCGTGCGTTTCGGCGGCGAGAGCCTCACCGACTTCTTCGACCGCGTGACCCGACCCTCCGCCGCCCTCGTGCTAGGGCCCGGCGGGACGCCCCTCCCGGCCCGGTTCGAAGGCATCGCGGAGACCACGCTGGCGCGGGGCGCCGGGCTGGCGTAGGGCCACGCCATGAATTTCGACGAGATCCGTACCTTCGCGGCCGCCTCGCGCGGTGGCGCGCGCCTGATCGGGGTCGATCTCGGCACCAAGACGATCGGGCTCGCCCTGTCGGATCTCGGCCGCCAGATCGCAACGCCCCTCGAGACCATCCGCCGGGTGAAGTTCACCCCCGACGCCCAGCGCCTCGCCGAGCTCTGCCGGCAGCACGCCGTCGGCGGGCTGGTGGTCGGCCTGCCGCTGAACATGGATGGCAGCGAGGGGCCCCGGGTTCAGTCGACCCGCGCCTTCGTGCGCAACCTCAAGCCGATCATCGACATCCCGCACGTCTTCTTCGACGAGCGCCTGTCCACCGCCGTGGTGACCCGGGCGCTGATCGAGGCGGACGCGTCCCGGGCGCGGCGGGGCCAGCTCGTGGACAAGCTCGCCGCCGCCTACATCCTGCAGGGCTGCCTCGACGTGATGCGCAACCTCGCCGATTCCGACGCCGACGCCGTCAGCGATTGACCAGCGAAACCGCCCCGCTGCCGTGCCGCTCGATCCGGCCGTCAAGCTCCAGCTCCAGCAGCACGGTCTGCACCACCCGGGCGCCGACCCCGGCGCTGCGCGCCAATTCGTCGGTGCCGACCGGGCTCGGTCCCAGCAGGGCGATGATCTTTTGGCGGTCGTCCGTGGGCTCGTCCGGTTCGACGAGCGGGACATCGAAGACGGGATCTAAGTCCGCGCCGCCGTCGAGCAGATTTGCACGTCCCTCCAGGTCGATTTCGTCCCAGAAATCCGGCTGCTCGGCGAGGTCGGGTTTCGTCCGGGCGGGGGCGGCGTCGGGATCGGGACCGCGTTCGATGATCGGGCCGATCACATCGAGGACGTGGCTCGCCTCGGCCACCAGAATCGCCCCTTGGCGGATCAGGTCGTTGGTGCCCTCCGCCCGGGGGTCCAGGGGCGAGCCCGGGACGGCGAAGACCTCGCGGTTCTGCTCCAAGGCGTAGCGCGCGGTGATCAGCGAGCCGGAGCGGCGGGCCGCCTCGACTACGATCGTGCCGTAGGACAGGCCGGAGATGATGCGGTTGCGCCGGGGGAAGTCGCGACCCCGCGCCTCCCAGCCCATCGGCATCTCCGCCAGCACCGCCCCGCCCTCCGCTAGGATCGCGTCGACCAGGGCGGCGTGAGCGGCCGGGTAGATCCGGTCCTGGCCCCCGGCCATCACCGCCACGGTACCGGTATGGAGGCTGGCCTTGTGGGCCCGCGCGTCGATCCCCCGGGCGAGGCCCGAGACCACGGCGAGCCCGGCCTCGCCGAGGCCCCGGGCCAGCCGCTCGGTGAAGGCAAGCCCCGCCGTCGAGGCGTTGCGCGACCCGACCAGGGCGACCGCTGGGCGATTCAGGATGTTTGGATCACCCCGCAGGGCGATGAGCGGCGGGGCCGCATCGGTGCGCTGGAGCAGGTGCGGATAATCCGCCTCGCCGGTGGCGAGCAGGCGTCCTCCGAGGCGCGCCAGGGCGGCGAGCTCATCCTCGGCCTGCGCCCGGCTTGGCGGCTCGATGCGCCGGCCCTGGCGCTTGGTCAGGTCCGGCAGCGCTTCGAGCGCCGCAGCCGCGCCGCCGAATCGGTTGATCAGGGTGCGGAAGCTCCGCGGGCCGATCCCCTCCGTTCGGATCAACCGCAGCCAGTCGAGGCGCTGGGCATCGGTGAGCTGCATGACGCCCCCCAGCGTCGCGCCATCGGGCGCGTAGCTAACCCTTCTGGCCGATGCGCCCCTCGGTGCCGGCCGCGAGTCGCCGGATGTTGGGAGCGTGCTTCCACCATAGCAGCAGCCCGAGCAGCAGGAACAGCACAGCTTGCGTCGGGGCGCCGAGCGCCCATAGCACCAGCGGCGTCGCCGCGGAGGCCGCCAGCGCGGCCAGCGACGAGTATTTCAGCGCGAAGGCGAGGCCGAGCCAGATCGCCGCGAAGGCAGCCAGGGTCGGCGGGCTGAAGGCCAGCAGCACGCCGATGAAGGTCGCCACCCCCTTGCCGCCCTTGAAGCCGAGCCAGACTGGGAAGAGATGCCCGAGGAAGGCGCCGAGACCGGCAGCCAGGGCCGGCCCCTCGCCGAGTTGCCGGGCGATCAGCACCGCCGCCGTCCCCTTCAGGGCATCCCCGAGCAGGGTCGCGGCGGCGAGGCCCTTGCGGCCGGTGCGCAGCACGTTGGTCGCGCCGATATTGCCGGAGCCGATCGCCCGCACGTCGCCGAGCCCGGCGAAGCGCGTGAAGATCAGCCCGAACGGAATCGAGCCCAGAGCATAGCCGAGGGCCAGACCGCCGAGGGCGGCCGAGGTCGCGAGGTCCGGGAGCATCAGGCCGCCGCCGCGAGATCGTCGATGGCGTGCACGATCCGGCCGCCGACCAGGGTCAGCACCGCGGCGCCCTGGAGGCGCGCTTCGTCGAAGGGCGAGTTCTTGGAGCGCGACTTCAGCCGGCGCTTGTCGAGCACGTAGGGCAGATCGGGATCGATCAGGACGAGGTCGGCGGGCGCGCCGACCGCCAATCGGCCGGCCTCGCGCCCGAGGATCCGGGCCGGGTTCACGGTGAGCGCCGCGATCAGCTTGTTCAGCGCGAGGTCGCCGGTATGGACCAGGCGCAGGGACGCGCCGAGCAGGGTCTCGATCCCGAGGGCGCCGTCAGCCGCTTCCGCGAAGGGCAGGCGCTTGGTCTCGACATCCTGCGGATTGTGGTCGGAGACGACCACGTCGATCACGCCCTCGTTGAGAGCCTGCACAACCGCGTGCCGGTCGGCCTCGTCGCGCAGCGGCGGCGAGAGCCGGCAGAAGGTGCGGTAATGGCCGATGTCGTTCTCGTTCAGCACGAGGTTGTTCACCGAGACACCGCAGGTCACCGGCAACCCATCCTGCTTGGCCCGGCGCACGATCTCCACCGAATCGGCGCACGAGATCATCGCCGCGTGGTAGCGGGCGCCGGTCAGCCGCACGAGGCGGATGTCGCGCTCCAGCATCACGGTCTCGGCCTCGCGGGGGATGCCCATCAGCCCGAGGCGGGAGGCGAGCTCGCCTTCGTTCATCACGCCCTCGGCGACGAGGGCGGCATCCTCGACATGCTGCATCACCAGGGCGTCGAAATCCCGGGCGTAGGTCAGGGCGCGGCGCATCACCTGGGCGTTCGCCACCGCGTGCAGCCCGTCGGTGAACGCCACCGCGCCGGCCTCCTGGAGCAGGCCGAATTCGGTCATTTCCTTACCGGCCAGGCCCTTGGTGATCGCGGCGGCGGGCAGGACGGTGACGCTGGCCGTGTCGCGGGCGCGACGGAGCACGAAATCCACGATCGCCGGGCCGTCGATCACCGGGTTGGTGTCAGGCATGCAGACCAGGGTCGTGACGCCGCCTGCCGCCGCCGCGGCGCTCGCCGAGGCCAGGGTCTCGCGATGCTCGGCCCCCGGCTCGCCCACGAAGGCGCGCATGTCGATCAGACCGGGGGTGAGGACCCGGCCGCGACAGTCGATCCGGGCGGCGTCCGCCGGAACTCCGGGCGCGGCGCCCTCGGCGATGTCCGCGATGCGGCCGTCCTGCACCAGCACGGCACCGCGCGTTTCGCGGCCCGTCGCCGGATCGAGGAGGGTCGCGTCGGCGAGAAGAATGCTGGTCACAGGGGCGCCCTCGCGGATGAAGCCGGGCCGTCGAGGCGCATAGCGAGGCCGGCGGCCGCCATATGGGCCTTGGCCTCGGCGACGCTCGCCTGCCCGAAATGGAAGATCGAGGCGGCCAGCACGGCGCTGGCGCCGCCCTGGGCCACGCCGGCCACGAGGTCGTCGAGGCCGCCGACGCCGCCCGAGGCGATCACCGGCACGGTCACGGCGTCACTGATCGCCCGCGTGAGGGCCAGATCGTAGCCGGAGCGGGTGCCGTCCTTGTCCATTGAGGTCACCAGCAGCTCGCCCGCGCCCTTCTCGGCGACCAGGCGGGCGAAGGCGACCGCATCGATCCCGGTCGGGTCGCGGCCGCCATGGGTAAAGATCTCCCATCGGGCGGGCTCGTCGGGGCCGGAGACCCGCTTGGCGTCGATCGCCACGACGATGCATTGCGCGCCGAACTTTTCCGCCGCCCTGGCGACCAAGTCCGGGTCCTTCACGGCGGCGGTGTTGATCGCGACCTTGTCGGCGCCGGCGAGCAGCAGGGCGCGCACATCCTCGACGGTGCGAACGCCGCCGCCGACGGTGAGCGGCATGAAGCAGGCCTCGGCGGTCCGGCTGACGATGTCGAGCAGCGTGCCCCGGGCCTCGCGGCTCGCGGTGATGTCGAGGAAGCACAGCTCATCGGCCCCGGCGGCGTCGTAGACCTTGGCCGCCTCCACCGGATCGCCGGCATCGCGCAGCCCCTCGAAGCGGACGCCTTTCACGACGCGGCCGTCCTTCACGTCGAGGCAGGGGATGATGCGGGTTTTGAGCACGAGCCCTCGGCGGTCCGATCAGGAGTCGGGATCGATCGCGAACGGCCGATCCATGATGTCCTGATACGTGTAGGGGCAGGCTTCTGGGAAGTGCCTCAACGCGAGGCCTGTGGTGTCCGCAGCTTCGAGGCGGGCACAGCGATAGGCCCGCTCGACAGCGTCGCCCAGCCGGTTCTTGAGACTTGGACTGTCATGAAGTTCGTCAGAGACGTGCTTGCGGTGCATCGCGATCTCGATCGCCTTGCGTCGGTTCTGCGAACCGGCGCGGTGATCGATCGTGAGCATATTTGCGAGAATGTTTTCCAGAGCGCGCACCAAGCTCGCGAACTGAGTCCGGCCTAAACTCTCGATCTCCTCGGCGAGATTCGCGCGGTCGAGTCCCGTGATGTCGCCCACCCGCAGGCGGCCGACCTGCTCCTGTGTCCAAGCGTAGAAATCGTCGCGATAAGCCGTTCCGGCCGGTGCGCGGCAGGCCATGAAAGCCTCCCGAGTCGAGGTCCTTCGATCGAAAAAACCTATCACGCCGCCGGGTTGCGCGCCTGCGCGATCGCGGCGAGCGCCGCCTGCGGGTCGATGCGGCCGTCGTAGAGGGCGCGGCCGGTGATGGCGCCGGCGATGAGGGCGCAATCGGGCTGAAGCAGGCGGTGCACGTCGTCGATGGAGGCGAGGCCCCCGGAAGCGATCACCGGAATGCGCACGGCCTCCGCCAGGGCGAGGGTCATCTCGACGTTGAGGCCCTTGAGGATCCCGTCACGGGCGATGTCGGTGTAGATGATCGCGGCGACGCCCGCATCTTCGAACCGGCGGCCGAGTTCTTCGGCGGTCATGCTGGAGGTCTGCGCCCAGCCCTCCACGGCAACGCGCCCGTCCTTGGCGTCGATGCCCACCGCGATCTTGCCGGGATGCAGGCGGGCCGCCTCCCGGACGAAGCCGGGGTCGCGCACGGCCGCGGTGCCGATGATCACGCGGGCGACACCCTTCGCAAGCCAGCCTTCCAGGGTCTTCATATCCCGGATGCCGCCGCCGAGCTGCACCGGTATGCCGACCCGGGCGAGGATCGCGTCCACCGCGGCGGCGTTGCGCGGCGCGCCCGCGAAGGCGCCGTCGAGATCGACCACGTGGAGCCACGGGAAGCCTTGATCCTCGAAGGTCGCGGCCTGCGCGGCCGGATCGTCGCCGAAGATCTTGGCCTGCGCCATGTCCCCCTGCACGAGGCGGACGCAGCGTCCCTCCTTCAGGTCGATCGCCGGGTACAGGATCACGGATGCTGTCTTCCTTCTCGCCGAAACCGGGGAACGGTCAGGGGCGCCAAGTCAGGGGCGCCAAGCCAAAAAATTCGCGATGAGCGCCAGGCCGAGGCGCTGGCTCTTCTCCGGGTGGAACTGCGTGCCGGCGATGTTGCCGCGGGCGACCATCGCGGTCACGGGGCCACCGTACTCGGCCTGCGCCACCACGTCCTCCGGGCGTTCCGCGGCGAGCGCGAAGCTGTGCACGAAGTAGGCATGCAGGCCGTCCTCCCCGGTGGGAATGCCGGCGAGCAGCGCGTGGTCGCGGGCCACCCGCAGGGTGTTCCAGCCCATGTGCGGGATCTTGAGCGTGGGATCGGACGGCTGGATCGGCGCGACGTCGCCCGGGATCCAGCCGAGGCCCGGCGTGGTCTCGTATTCGAGCCCGCGGCTCGCGAGCAGCTGCATGCCGACGCAGATGCCGAGGAACGGCCGGCCGGCACGCTGCGCCACCTCGGTCATCGCCTCGACCATGCCGGGGACGGCATCGAGCCCGCGTCGGCAATCGGCATAGGCGCCGACACCCGGCAGCACGACGCGGTCGGCGGCGGCCACAACCTCCGGGTCGGAGGTCAGGCAGATGCGCGCGTCGCGCCCGCTTTCCCGGGCGGCGCGCTCGAACGCCTTGGCGGCGGAATGGAGGTTGCCCGACCCGTAATCGATGATCGCGACCGTCTCGGTACTCATGCGCGTCTCGACCCAAAAACCATCACCGGGCGATTTCCTGGGCGGGGAACAGGCCAATCACCGGCTCGGTGCGCCGGGTCGGACCGGCCGGGAACGGCGCGCGCGGCGCTGCCGCGGTGGAGTCGAGCCAGCGACCCAATGCCCGGGCCTCGGCCTCCTCGGGGGTGGCGGCGATGACGGCATCCCGCACCGGCCATCCGCGGCGGGTGAGCGTCCAGCGGCGCAGGCTCGAAGCCTCCAGACCGATCAGCCAGGAGGCCAGCAGGGTGACGAGTGTGGCGATCCCCGGCGGCAGGCCGAGCAGATGGCCGAGACCCGCCAGGGCTAGAAGGCCCGCCAGCACGATCAAAGCGGCGATCCACAGGCGATGGTACAGGAACCACAACACGCTGAACGCGAAGGCCGACCACGCGAACCCGTCCGGCACGAGCACGGCCCGGTCGAGGCCGATCGACTCGCCCGGCCGCGCATCCTTGGGCAGGTGGAGCGTGTAGCTGCGCATCCGCATCGTGGGACCCTCGGCTTCGGCATCGTCCTGAACCTGGGGTCCGGACGACGCAAACTCGACAACGAAACGATGGTCTTACAGGGAGCCCTTCGTCGAGGGAACGCGGCCCTCCTCGCGCGGGTCGATCGCCACCGCCTTCCGCAAGGCGCGGGCCAGCCCCTTGAAGCAGCTCTCGGCGATGTGGTGGGCGTTGTCGCCGTACAGGGTCTCGACGTGCAGCGTCAGCCCGGCATTCATCGCGAAGGCCTGGAACCACTCGCGCACCAATTCGGTGTCGAACTGCCCGATCTTCTCCACCCGGAAGGTGGTGCGGAACACGAGGAACGGCCGGCCCGAGATGTCGACGCAGACCCGGGTCAGCGCCTCGTCCATCGGCAGGTGGATGTCGGCGTAGCGCGTCACCCCGCGCTTGTCGCCGAGCGCCTTGGCGAAGGCCTGGCCCAGCGCGATGCCGCAATCCTCGGCGGAATGGTGCTGATCGATATGCAGGTCGCCGTCGACCTTGACCTCCAGGTCGAACAGGCCGTGCCGGGCGAACAGGTCCAGCATGTGGTCGAGGAAGCCGATGCCGGTGGCGATCTTCGACTGCCCGGTCCCGTCGAGGCCGACGCTGACCGCGATATCGGTCTCGGCGGTCTTCCGGCTGATGGAGGCGCTGCGCATTTTTCTTGGGACTTTGCGTCGGGGCCGGCCCGGGGGCCGCGCGCGCCTTCTAGAGGGAGTTTTGCCGGAAGGGAAAGGGTCAGGCTGCCCTATCCGTTCAGGACCCGCCCGGCCACCGCGTCGAGCTTGGCGAGCAGTGCCGGGTCGCGGGCGGTCGGCGCGGTCATGATCGCGCCATCGAGGGCCCGGTGCGAACCCGCCGGGCAGGGCTCGCGCTCAGCCGGGAAGTCGCGGGCGAGCCGTGCCACCAGCCGGGCGGCCGTGTCGGCATTGGTCCGGGCCACCGCGATCACCGCGGCGACGTCCACGGCATCGTGGCCGGGGTGCCAGCAATCGTAGTCGGTCACCATCGCGATGGTCGCGTAGGTGATCTCCGCCTCGCGGGCGAGCTTGGCCTCGGGCATGTTGGTCATGCCGATCACGTCGAAGCCCTGCGCCTTGTAGGCGCGGGATTCGGCGAGCGAGGAGAATTGCGGCCCGTCCATGCAGACATAGGTGCCGCCGCGATGGACCGCGACGCCCTCTGCCTGGGCTGCGTTGGCGATCCGCGCCTGCAACCCCGGGCCGACCGGATGGGCGAGCGAGACGTGGGCGACGCAGCCGTCGCCGAAGAACGAGGAGGCGCGCCCGTGTGTCCGGTCGACGAACTGATCGACCAGCACGAACAGCCCCGGGGGCAACTCCTCACGGAACGAGCCGCAGGCGGAGAGCGCCACCAGATCGGTGACGCCGGCCCGCTTCAGCGCGTCGATATTGGCGCGGTAGTTGATGCCGGAGGGCGACAGCCGATGGCCGCGCCCGTGGCGTGCCAGGAACACGACCTTGGTGTCGCCGATCCGCCCAATGCGCAGGGCGTCCGAGGGCTCGCCCCAGGGCGAGGCGACGCGCTCCTCGCGCACGTCCTCGAGCCCCGGCAGATCGTAGACGCCGGACCCGCCCATCACCCCGAGCACCGCTGCCGTCATGCCGCTTGTCCTAATATCGTGGCGACGCCGGAGGGCGGACGGCCGCATTCGCCGAGCGGTAGCACGGGCTCCCAGCCCAAAAAAGATGGGCCCCCGCAGGAGGCCCATCTGGCAAAGTCGATGCGGAGCCGGCTCAGAAGGTCTTGTGCAGCTCCGGCTGGAGGCCGTGGACCTCGCCGCCGACATCGGCCCAGACCTTCTTCTTCACGTAGTAGAGCAGCCCGGACAAGATGATCAGGAACAGGATCACCCGGAAGCCGAGGGCCTTGCGGTCCATCATGTGCGGCTCGGCCGACCACATCAGGAAGGCCGCCACGTCCTTGCCGTACTGGTCCACCGTCTCGGGGACCACGGGCTGGCCGTCGTCACCCTTGGCGTAAGAGACCTGCCCATCGGTGATCGGCGGCGGCATCGCGATGATGTGGCCCGGATAGTATTTGTTGTAGTGGCCGCCATCCGGCACCGAAAAGTCCTTCGGGGCCTCCTCGTAGCCGTTGAGCAGGGCGTGGATGTAGTCCGGCCCCTGCTCGGAATAGCCGATGAGCGGCAGCCAGTCGGTCAGGAAGTACAGCGAGCCGCGGGAGAAGGTCCGCGCCTTGGCGATCACCGAGAAGTCCGGGGGCGCCTTGCCGCCATTGGCCGCCGCCGCGGCCTGGTCGTTCGGGAAGGGCGGCGGGAACGTGTCGGCCGGCCGGCCGGGCCGGTCGAACATCTCGCCGGAATCATTCGGGCCGTCCTTGACCTGATAGGTCGCTGCCAGAGCCTTGACCTGCGCGGCGGAGAAATGCGGGCCGCCTTCCTGGGCCAAGTTCCGGAAGGAGACCAGCTTCATCGAGTGGCAGGCGGAGCAGACTTCCTTGTAGACTTGGAAGCCGCGCTGGAGCTGCGCGGTGTCGAACCGGCCGAAGGTGCCGGCGAAGCTCCAGTTGACCCGGCCCGGGATCGGGCCGCCATGCCCTTCCTGGGCGGAGGCCGGCGCGGCCCCGATGAGCAGGGCCGCGACCGCGAGGGCGGCGGTGGTCGAGAGGACGCGACGCATCATCATGGTCCTGCCGTCAGCCCTTCGTGGTCGGAGCGGCGGCGGCGCCCGCCGGGATGCCGGAGCCGCTCACCTGTTTGCCCGGCCCGGTGACGCTTTCTAGGATCGAGGCCGGGAGCGCCTTCGGCGTCTCGAACAGGCCGCACAGCGGCATCACGATCAGGAAGTGGGCGAAGTAGTAGGCCGTGCAGATCTGCGCGGCGAGGACGTAGCCCCCTTCCGGCGGCTGCGAGCCCAGCCAGCCGAGCAACAGAGTTGCCCCGATGAACACCCAGAAGAACTGCCGGTAGATTGGCCGGTAGTTGCACGAGCGGATCCGGGACCAATCGAGCCACGGCGCGAAGGCCAGGATGATCACCGCCGAGAACATCAGGATCACGCCGCCGAGCTTGCTCGGGACCGCGCGCAGGATCGCGTAGAACGGCAGGAAGTACCATTCGGGCACGATATGCGCCGGCGTCACCGCGGGATTGGCGGCGATGTAGTTGTCGGCGTGGCCGAGATAGTTCGGCTGGTAGAACAGGAACCACGAGAACAGGATCATGAACACGCAGGTGGCGAACACGTCCTTGACGGTGGCGTAGGGCGTGAACGGCACCGCGTCCTTGCCCGACTTGATCGGGATGCCGGCCGGGTTGTTCTGGCCGGTGACGTGCAGCGCCCACACGTGCAGCACGACGACGCCGGCGATCATCCAGGGCAGCAGGTAGTGCAGCGAGAAGAACCGGTTCACGGTCGGGTTGCCGACCGAGTAGCCGCCCCAGAGCAGGGTCTGGATGGTGTCGCCCACCACCGGGATCGCCGCCAGGATGTTGGTGATGACCGTGGCGCCCCAGAAACTCATCTGGCCCCAGGGCAGCGTGTAGCCGAGGAAGGCGGTGGCCATCATCAGCAGGTAGATCACGACGCCGAGGATGTAGAGCACCTCGCGCGGGGCCTTGTACGACCCGTAGTAGAGCGCCCGGAACATGTGGACGTAGACGGCGATGAAGAACATCGACGCGCCGTTGGCGTGCGCGTAGCGCAGCAGCCAGCCGTAATTCACGTCGCGCATGATCTTTTCGACGGAATTGAACGCGCCCGTCGCCGACGGCTCGTAATGCATCGCCAGCCAGACGCCGGTGATGATCTGGATCCCCAGGAAGGCCGCCAGGATCGCCCCGAAGGTCCAGAAGTAGTTGAGATTCCGGGGGACCGGATAGGCGATGAAGGACGAGTGCACGAGGCCGGCAATCGGCAGCCGGGCCTCGAACCACTTGGCGACACGGCTCTTCGGGACGTAGGTGCTGGCAGTTCCGCTCATGTCCGCGTCCCTCTCACGCCGCTTCCTTGCCGCCTTCGCCGATCCGGATCTTGGTGTCCGTCTCAAAGGCGTAGGGCGGGATCGGCAGGTTGATCGGCGCCGGCCCGTGGCGGACGCGGCCGACCGCGTCGAATTGCGATCCGTGGCAGGGGCAGGCCCAGCCCTCGAAATTGCCCTGGTGGCCGATCGGCACGCAGCCGAGATGCGTGCAGTTGCCGTAGACCACGAGCCATTGGTCGTGGCCGTTCTTGACCCGGGTCGGGAAGGCCGCCGGATCGATCATCGCCGAGAGCGGGACCGCCTGCATGTCGGTCACCTCCTTAGCCGTGAGCTTGCGCACGAAGATCAGCTTGCCGCGCCAGAACACGTTGACGATCTGCCCGTCCTGGATCGGCATCAGATCGACCTCGATGGGGGCGCCGGCCGCGATCGTCTCGGCGTCGGGCGCCATGGACGAGATCAGGGGCCAGACGACGGCGCCCGCGCCGACGGCAAGGCCCGCCCCCGTCGCCAGGAACAGGAAGTCGCGCCGGCTGCCCTCTTCGGGGCTGCCATCCCGGGTGCCGGGAGCGGTGGCGGAGGTGGTCGCCAAGATTCGGAACTCCATGCGTTGGCGTGAGGGCCGCAGGCGCCCTGCCCTGATATCCCGGCCAGGCCGCAATCAAAGCATTATCGTTCTAATTCGAGCAATGAGACCGTCTGCCACCCTCAAGTCAAGCTGCCGTCTCGGCCGCAGTGACGCGGTTAGGTCACGATCGCTGTCATATGTTGCCAGATGCGGCGTTGGGGATCCGCTACGCTACCGCATCGTCGAGTCGAGCCGCGCCGCCGTCGAGGAATCCGCCCGATTGCCGCGCCCAGAGGCCCGCATAGATGCCCCCGCGTGCGACGAGCTCGGCATGGGTGCCTTCCTCGACGATTCGGCCGCGATCGATCACCACCAAGCGGTCGAGCGCCGCGATGGTCGACAGCCGGTGGGCGATCGCCACCACGGTCTTGCCGGCCATCAGCGTATCGAGGGATTCCTGGATCGCCGCCTCGACTTCGCTGTCGAGGGCCGAGGTCGCCTCGTCGAGAATCAGGATCGGCGCATCTTTCAGCATCACCCGGGCGAAGGCGATGCGCTGGCGCTGGCCGCCGGACAGCTTGACCCCGCGCTCGCCGACCTGGGCGTCGTAGCCCCGGCGGCCCTTGTGGTCGACAAGATCGGCGATGAACCCGTCCGCATGCGCCAGCCGGGCGGCCCGCTCGATCTCGGCCTGCGTGGCGCCGGGGCGGCCGTAGCCGATATTCTCCCGGATCGAGCGGTGCAGCAGGGAGGTGTCCTGGCTGACCATGGCGATGGCCTCGCGGAGCGACTGCTGCGTCACCGTGGCGATGTCCTGGCCGTCCACGAGGATGCGGCCGCTCTCGACCTCGTAGAGGCGCAGCAGCAGGCTCGCGAGGGTGGACTTGCCGGCGCCGCTGATCCCAACCAGCCCGACCTTCTCGCCGGGGCGGATCGTCAGGGTGAAATCCTCGATCACGGTGGCGTCGCCCCGGCCGTAATGGAAGCCAACAGTCTCGAACCGGATCTCGCCGCCGGTGACGACCAGTTCGCGGGCACCCGGCGCATCAACCAGCGCGTGCGGGCGCGCCATGGTCTGCATGCTCTCCTGGATCACGCCGACATTCTCGAACACGCCGCGGACCGTCTGCATCACCCAGCCGGACATGGCGATGAGCCGCAGGATCAGGGCGAGGCCGGCGGAGGCCTCGCCGGTGGTCATGCCGCCGCTCCGCCAGAGGATCAGGCAGGCGGCGCCGGTGGCGATCAGCAGCGTGCTGTTGAGGATCCCGAGGAGGCTCGTCGTCAGAGTGACGAGGCGGAATTGGTACAGGTAGGCGTCGGTATGGACCTCGACCGCGTCGCGCACCGTCGCCCGTTCCTCGCGGTCGCGGGCGAACAGCTTGACGGTCAGGATGTTGGTGTAGCTGTCGACGATGCGGCCGATCAGCACCGAGCGGGTGTCGGCAGTCTTGTGCGAGCGGGCACGGGCGCGGGGCACGAACCAGGTCGTGAGGGCGGCATAGGCCACGATCCAGGCCAGAACCGGCACGGCGAGCCAGGGCGAAATCGAGCCGAACAGGCCGACCGCCGTCACGGCGTAGATCGCCACGTAGAGCAGCGTATCAATGAAGACGACGGCGAGTTCCCGCACCGCCGGTCCGACCTGCACGACGCGGTTGGCGAGGCGGCCGGAGAAGTCGCCTTGGAAATACGAGAGCGCGTGCCCGAGGGTGTAGAGATGTGCCCGCCAGCGGATCTGGCTGGTGGATTGCGGCACGATCAGCTGGTTGGACAACAACTCGTGCAGCCAGATCGTTATCGGCCGCACCAACCCGACCAGCAGCAACACCAAACCCAGCCCGACCGCGTGATCGGATAGCACGGTGGCCCGGTCGGCGGTGGCGAGCAGGTCGATAAACCAGCGCATCACGAGGTAGAGCGAGGCCTCGACGGTCCCGGCGATCACCGCGATGATGAACAACGCCACCAAGGCGGCGCGGATCGGGCGCAGGTAGAACCAGGCGAAACCCAGGACCGTCTGCGGCGGGGTGCGCGTCTCGTCGAAGGGCGCGAACGGATCGACCCGGCGCTCAAGCCAATTCAAGAACATGTCGTTGGGGGCGCACCGCTACGGGAAGCCCACATGTAAGCATAGGCCGCCGCCCGCCAAGCGCGCGCGGTCGTCGCGGCGCCGCTTCTGCCGAAAAGATTCCTTATCCAGGACCTGCGGCGTGTCGTGGATCGGGCAGCCCGGCCGGATGCGCAGCCGGGCTGAACGCGATCAGCGGACGAGGGCCAGGGTGGCGCCCGACTTGGTCAGCGCGCCGTCCAGCGAGCCGCCGCCCTGGCGTAGGCGCGCGGCGACGGTGCCGCCCGGCTGGTAGAGGTAGACTTCGCCGTCGCGGAAATCCCAGGCCGAGACCCGGGCGAGATCCTTGTTCGGGCAGCCGGAAGCCGAAGCCTTGTAGAGGTCGAGGGCCGGCGCGCTCGACAGAGTGACCTTGCAACTCGCGCCCGTGGCGTCCTTGGCATCCCAACTGCCGACCACTGAGGCGCGGCCGCTCGTGACCACCGGCGGCGGCGGCGCGGGGGGCGCGACCGGCTCGGCGATCACCGTGGGGGTGTTCGGCGCCGCGTTGGCTTGAGCGCCCGGCAGCGGCGGCGCGTCGGGGCTGGCGGTCGCTCCCGGCGGGGGCGCGAGCGGCGCCGCCGTCACGGTGCCCGAGGGGACCGCCTGGACCGCGTCGAGGGAGGCCTGCGAGGGCGCCCGGGTCCTCGGGCTCTCCAGGCGGGTCGAGGCGCAAGCGCCGAGGGAGGCGCTCAGGCAGAGGGCAGCGACAGTCGGCAGGCTCGGGCGCAACATCGGACCACTTCGGATCGGGCATGGGACGGCGCGTGACGGCGCCTTTTCCCTGACTCGGTGCCAATTGCGCTGTCCGCAAGGCGGCTGCCCCGGCCGCCGCCGAGTCCGCTGCGGAGGAGCGGCCTTTTCGCCCCGGTGTGGCCGGGGCGCCTCACCGTGTCGTGGTCAGACCACCCGCTCGACCATCATCTTCTTGATCTCGGCGATGGCTTTGGCCGGGTTGAGGTTCTTCGGGCAGGTGTTGGCGCAGTTCATGATCGTGTGGCAGCGGTAGAGCCGGAACGGGTCGTGGAGAGCGTCGAGCCGGTCGCCGGTGTTCTCGTCGCGCGAATCGATCAGCCAGCGATAGGCCTGAAGCAGAGCGGCCGGGCCGAGGAACTTGTCGCCGTTCCACCAGTAGCTCGGGCACGACGTGCTGCAGCAGGCGCACAGGATGCACTCGTACAGGCCGTCGAGCTTGGAGCGGTCCTCGGGGGTCTGGCGCCATTCCTTCTCGGGGGCGGGCGTCTCGGTCTGGAGCCACGGCTCGATCGCGGCGTGCTGGGCGTAGAAGTTGGTCAGGTCCGGAACCAGATCCTTCAGCACCGGCATGTGCGGCAGCGGGTAGATCCGGACCGCGCCGTCCTTGTCCTTGCGGGTCATCACCGGCAGGGCGTTGTCCGGGCTCTTGCACTCGTCGATGCCCATCGTGCAGGCCAGCGCGTTCTGGCCCTCGATGTTCATCGCACAAGAGCCGCAGATGCCCTCGCGGCAGGAGCGGCGGAAGACCAGGGTCGAGTCGACCTTGTTCTTGATCCACAGCAGCGCGTCGAGGACCATCGGGCCGCAATCGTCGCGATCGACCTGATAGGTGTCGATCCGCGGATTGGCGCCGTCATCCGGGTTCCAGCGGTAGATCTTGAAGGTCTGCAGGTTCTTTGCGCCGGGCGGCGGCGCCCAGGTGCGACCCGGCGTGATCTGGGAGTTTTTTGGGAGGTTGAACTGGGCCATTGCGATAATATCCGGCAATATCGGTCAGAACCGGAAACCGGTCTGAGGGGATGCACGCGCCGAGCATCGGCACGTGCATCGTGATTGTTGGCCTCAGTACACCCGCGCCTTCGGCTCGATGTACTGGATCTCGTTCGACATCGTGTAAGTGTGCACCGGCCGATAATCGATGTTGACCTGGTGGCGGCCCTCGTCGAGCCAGGAGAGGGTGTGCTTCATCCACTCCTTGTCGTCCCGGTCCGGGAAGTCCTCGCGGGCATGGGCACCGCGGGATTCCTTGCGATTGGCGGCCGATTCCATCGTGACCACCGCCTGGCCGATCAGGTTGTCGAACTCCAGGGTCTCCAGAAGGTCGGTGTTCCAGATCAGCGACCGGTCGGTGATCTTCACGTCGGCGGCGGCGTTCCAGACCTTGTGGATCAGGCCCTTGCCTTCCTCCAGCACCTCGCCGGTGCGGAACACGGCGCAGTTGTTCTGCATCGTCTTCTGCATCTCGGCGCGCAGCTCGGCGGTCGGCGTCGAGCCGTTGGCGTTGCGGAAGCGGTCGAGACGCTCGAGCGCCTTGTCGGTGGCACCCTTGGGCAGTTCCTGGGCCCGGCCGTTCGGCTCGACGATCTCGGCGCAGCGCTTGCCGGCGGCGCGGCCGAACACCACGAGGTCGATCAGCGAGTTGGAGCCGAGGCGGTTGGCGCCGTGGACCGAGACGCAGGCCGCCTCGCCGATCGCCATCAGGCCCGGCACCACGGTGTCGGGATTGCCGTCGCGGAGCGTCAGAACCTCGCCGTGATAGTTCGTGGGAATACCGCCCATGTTGTAGTGCACGGTCGGGATGACCGGGATCGGCTCCTTGGTCACGTCGACGCCCGCGAAGATTTTTGCCGATTCCGAGATGCCCGGCAGACGCTCGTGCAGGATCTTCGGGTCGAGGTGGTCGAGGTGCAGGTAGATGTGATCCTTGTTCTTGCCGACGCCGCGGCCGTCGCGGATCTCCATGGTCATGGAGCGCGAGACCACGTCGCGCGAGGCGAGGTCCTTGGCCGAGGGAGCGTAGCGCTCCATGAAGCGCTCACCCTCGGAGTTGGTCAGGTAGCCGCCCTCGCCGCGCGACCCCTCGGTGATCAGGCAGCCCGCGCCGTAGATGCCGGTGGGGTGAAACTGCACGAACTCCATGTCCTGGAGCGGCAGGCCGGCGCGCAGCACCATGGCGTTGCCGTCGCCCGTGCAGGTATGGGCCGAGGTCGCCGAGAAGTAGGCGCGGCCGTAGCCGCCCGTGGCCAGGATGGTCTGCTGGGCGCGGAACCGGTGGATCTCGCCGGTGGCCTGGTCGAGGGCGATGACGCCGCGGCAGCGGCCCTCCTCGTCCATGATCAGGTCGAGAGCGAAATACTCGATGAAGAAGTCGGTCTGGTTCTTCACCGCCTGCCCGTAGAGGGTGTGCAGCATGGCGTGGCCGGTGCGGTCGGCGGCCGCGCAGGTCCGCTGGGCGGTGCCCTTGCCGTAATCGGTGGTCATGCCGCCGAACGGCCGCTGGTAGATCTTGCCTTCCTCCGTGCGAGAGAAGGGCACGCCCCAGTGTTCCAGCTCGTAGACGGCGGCGGGGGCGTTGCGGACGAGGTACTCGATCGCGTCCTGATCGCCGAGCCAGTCCGACCCCTTCACGGTGTCGTACATGTGCCAGCGCCAATCGTCCGGACCCATATTGCCCAGCGACGCCGAGATGCCGCCCTGCGCCGCCACGGTGTGCGAGCGCGTCGGGAACACCTTGGTGATGCAGGCGGTGCGCAGGCCGGCCTCGGAGCAGCCGACCGTGGCGCGCAGGCCCGCGCCGCCGGCGCCGACGATCACGACGTCGAAGGCGTGGTCGTGGATGGTGTAGGCAGGCCCGCTGCCGTTGGTGCCGTTGGCGGCCATGATCGGCTCCTCGAAATGCGTGATGGCGGGGTTCAGGCCGGCTGTCCGAAGCCGATGCGCAGGACCGCGTAGAGGCAGGCCACGGCCACCAGGACCGCGTAGGCGTTGTTGGCGAACACCGCGGCGATCTTCGTGCCTTGTCCGTGCACGTAATCCTCGATGACCACCTGCATGCCGATCCGCATGTGGATCGTGACCGACAGGAGCGCCAGGATCAGGATGATCGAGACCAGGGGCTTGGCGATCAGCTGCGTCGCTTCGACGTAGCCCCGGCCGGCCATGCTGGCGACGATCACCACGAAGGCCAGCATCAGCACGACGTTCGCCGCCGCGGTCGCCCGCTGCACCCACCAATGGCCGGCGCCGTGATGGGCGACGCCGAGGCCGCGGACGCGGGCCCGCGGGGTGCGGATGGAGACGCGGGTGTCCTGACGGATCTCTTCCTTAGCCATGCCGGCCTCCCCTCAACGGACCAGAAGGGCGACAGCCCAGATGACGACGGTGAGCGCGACGGACCCGATCAGCGTCATGCGCGCCATGCTCAGGCGCCGCTGCCGGTCGAACCCGACGCCGGTATCCCATACCAGATGGCGCAGGCCGCCGAGCATGTGGTGCATCAGCACCCAGGTGTAGGCGAACAAGATCAGCCGGCCGATCAGCGAGCCGAAGAACCACGCGACGTAGGAATAGGCCACCGGTCCCGAAGCAAGCGCCACGAGCCAGATCGCCACCAGTGCAGTGCCTCCATAGAGGGCGATGCCGGTAAGACGGTGGAACACCGACATCGCCATCGTCCAGGTCAGGCGATAGATCTGGAGATGCGGTGAAAGCGGCTGTGCCACTGTCGGGCGGGCGGTGGGTGCCATTGGGTTGAAGCCTCGCAGCTGCGAACTGGACCGTCTCTAATCTGGTGGTAGCGCTAGTGCCTGCGGGCGCAAGCCGCAATGTGTCATGCTGCGCCGCAATGCGGGGGGCGTGTTGATAGCGCGGCGGATCTGTCACTTGAGTTGCCCCAGCAGGCGCCACCAGGCGTAATCGAGGGGGGCCGCGACTACGAGCGAGGACAGGCCGAAGGCCAGGGTGAGTCGCGTGGCGTCTCGCAGGCGCACGCCACCGAGCTCGCTGGCGAACACGATCGGCGGGGCCTGGTAGGGGAAGAACAGGGTCGAATAGCCGATCACCTGCACAGACACGACGGCCAGGGGCGAGAGACCGCTGGCACTCACCATCTCGCCCGCGAGCGCAGTGTACAAAGCCGGCGCGCCGTTGGCGGTGACCAACAGGGTCAGGATCGTGCTGATCCCGGTCAGCACTGCGAAGTTCTGGGTCGGCGCGTCGGGCTTGAGGGGCGCCACCGCGAGCAGCCAATGGCCGAGCCGCGCCCCCAGCCCGGTCTCGTTGACCAGGGCCACGAGGCCGAGCAGGGCCGCGATGTAGAAGCAGGTCCGCAGGTTCACCTGCTGGAACGCTTCCGGAGGCAGTACGCCGATCCGCGGCAGCAGGCAGATCACCGCGGCGGCGAGCCCGACCCAGGCCGGGGCGAAGCCGTGCAGGCTGTCCGTCATCCACAGAGCCAGGGTGCAGGCCAGGATCACCGCGAGGCGCCGCTCCGCGGCCGAGACCGGCGGCAGGGTCGGCAGGGCCTGCGCGTCGGGGCTGATCCGATCGGGAAACAGCCGCACGATCAGCGCCACCAGCATCACGCCCTTGACCAGAGCCAGGACCGGCGCGTGCAGGACGAAATAGGACAGATAGGACAGGTGCAGGCCGAGCACCTGCTCGGCCGAGCCGGCCATGACGAGATTCGGCACGTTGGCCGGCAGGATCGCCGCGGACAGGATCGGGGTCGCGACCCCCACCGCTAGGACGGCGCCGGTCCGTCCCGGGCGGCCGGATGCCAGGCCGAAACCGTCGCAGAGGGCTAGGGTCACCGGGATCATCAGGGCGATCCGCCCGAGATTTGACGGCATCACGAAGGCGATGAGGAAGCTCAAGGCCACGAGGCCGGCGATGAAATGCGCGTAGGAATCCGACAGGCGCGTGGCCAGCACCCGGGCCATGCGGGCGCCGAGGCCGGTCCGGGTCATGCCCTGGCCCACCACCATGCCGGACAGGACCAGCCAGAAGGCCGAAGCCGAGAAGCCGGAAAAGACTGTCGCCGGGTTGCCGAGACGCAGCAGCATCGCCAGCCCGAAGAAGGCGAGCGCCGTCACGATCTCCGGCATCAGGGCCGTCGCCCAGAGGCCCATGCACAGGACCAGCAGGGCGGTCGTTGCCGGAACAATCGCCTCCCCGCTCATCCGAAATCTCCACGCCGCGTACTGGCGCGGGCATGGGCCGGTTTGGAACGGTTCGCAATTCGGGAGTCCGCGACTCAGCCTTCGCGTGTGGCGAAGGCTGAAGAGGCTCAGTCTGCACCGGACATGGAAAAGCCCGACTGTTGCCGGCCGGGCTTTTGCGTCGAGGGGTAGTGTCGAACGGCGCGCGGCTCAGTAGCCGTAGCCATAGGTGCCGCAATAGGCCGGATCGTAGCCGTAGCCGTAACCACCGGCGCAGCTATCGTCGTAGCCGTAGCCGAACCCGCTCAGGCCGTAGCCGACACCCAAGCCGAGGCCGACGCCGGCCAGGCCGTAACCCAGGCCGCGACCGTAGCCGCCGCCGTAGCCACGGCCATAGTAGCCGCGATTCGCGTAGCCACGACCGGCGAAGCCGCGATTGCCAATCACGCCGTGCCCGCCATAGACACCGCCGCCGCGCTGGAATCCGCCGCCGCCGAAGCCCCGGCCGCCACTGATCCCCGGTGCGCCGACACCCGCGCCACGGAATCCGCCGCCAGCGAGTCCGCCGCCGCCGAGGCCGGCACCGCGAAACCCACCGCCACCCAGTCCGCCGCCGCGGAACCCGCCGCCGCCGAAGCCGCCACCATGGAAGCCACCGCCGCCGAAGCCGCCGCCGTGAAACCCGCCGCCGCCGCCGAACCCGCGGGCATCGGCGCTCGCGGGAACGAAGGCGACAGCCGCCAAGAGTGCTGTCGATGCGAGAGCAAAGCGCTTCATCGAAAAGTCCAATCCTTAAGAGGAGTATGACTTTTCAACGTCTCACTGATCCGACGTATCCACGTTCGATGATTGATGATGACGTGTCAGTCCGTCGCTGCTTGACCGTTCAGCACCGAAAGCTTGGCCGTCTTCGCGCGTGAACGCGCTTCACCGGAACGGCGGCTCGTCGAAGCTGCGCAGCTTGCGCGAATGCAGCCCGTGCCGGTCGGCCCGGAGCGCGTCGAGGGCCGCCAGCCCGACCCGCAGGTGCTCGGAGACCGCCCGGTCGTAAAAGGCGTTGGCCGCGCCGGGCAACTTGATCTCGCCGTGGAGCGGCTTGTCGGAGACGCAGAGCAGCGCGCCATAGGGCACGCGCAGGCGAAAACCCTGGGCCGCCACGGTGCCGCTCTCCATGTCGACCGCGATGGCGCGCGACTGGTTGATCCGTCGCCGTTCCTGGCTGAACCGCAATTCCCAGTTGCGGTCGTCGTAGGTGACCACCGTCCCGGTGCGCAGGCGGCGCTTGAGCGCGTCGGCCTGCTCGCCGGTGACCGAGGCGGCGGCGCTCTGAAGCGCGACCTGCACCTCGGCCAGCGCCGGCACGGGCACGTCCGGCGGCACAAGCTCGTCGAGGATTCGGTCCCGCCGGAGATAGGCGTGGGCCAGCACGTAGTCGCCGATGGTCTGCGACTGGCGCAAGCCGCCGCAATGGCCGACCATCAGCCAGCAATCCGGGCGCAGCACCGCGAGATGGTCGGTGATGGTCTTCGCGTTCGAGGGGCCGACGCCGATATTGACCAAGCTCGTGCCCTGCATGGTCCCGTCTGCGCCCCGGGCGACGAGGTGATAGGCGGGCATCTGGTGGCGATGCCAGGGCGAGGCGGCGATCACCGCGGCGGGATCGGCCGTGGCCGCCTCCGCGCGGCTCACGGAGATGCCGCCGGGCAGGACCAGGCGCTCGAAACCTTCTTCGCCCGAGGCCAGGCGCTCCAGCCCGTGGCGGACGAACTGGTCGACGTAGCGGTGATAGTTGGTCAGCAGGATCCAGGGCTGGACGTCGCGCCAGTCGCAGCCCGTGTAGTGGACGAGCCGGCGCAGGGAGTAATCGACCCGCACGGCGTCGAACAGGGCCAGCGGCAGCGGCTCGCCGTCGATCAGGTCGAAGAGGCCGTCGGCGATCTCGTCGCCAACCAGCGACAGTAGTGGGACCGGGAAATAGGTGGCGAGTTCCGCGCCGTCCACCGCCCGGCCGCCGGCATCGAGTCCCGCCTCCAGCACGTAGGGATAGGGGATCTCCTGGGCGCTCAGGCCCACCTCGATCTGGATGCCGTAATCGTCGATCAGCGGCTGCAATTGCCGGGTGAGATAATCGCGGAAGAAGGCCGGGTGCGTAACCGTGGTCGCGTAGGTCCCGGCGGCCTGGAGCTTGGCGGTGGCTCGGCGCACCCGCGGCAGCGGCCCAGCGGCGCGGTAGCTGATCCGCAATTCGGGATAGCGGAAGGCGAGTCGCTCGGTGGCGTCCGGCGGCGGGCCGCCCGCGAGGTAGCGCTCCAGCGCCTGCCGCAGGGCGCCGGCCGCGTCGTCGTAGAGCGCGACCAGCCGATCGACCGCGCTGTCGGCATCCGCGACGGCCTGCATCGGCCGCAATTCCCGCTCGATCATGAACCCTCCCGTGCCGGGCAGGCTCTACACCGCTCGGCGGGCCTGCGCGAGGTCGGGCTTGCAGCCGCCCGGCGCTTAGCCGAGAACCCGGCGCAGCAGAGCGAGGATGTATGGGCACGGATGAGTTCGGGACCCGTCCCGGCGAGGAAATGGCGGCGCTGCCCGCCGATTTCGATGCCGGCCTCTATTTCATCGGCCGGCTGCGCACCCCGTGGCAGGCGCGCCAGGATTGCCCGAAGAACGGCCTGCAGACCGACGCGCTCTGCACTGTCGAGCTCGATCCCGCCTACGTCCCCGGTTTGCGCGCCGTCACCGGCTGCACCCACCTGATCCTGCTCTACTGGATGGACCGGGCGACGCGCGGCCTCGTGGTGCAGCGGCCCCGCCACGCCGACGGACCGCGCGGGACCTTCTCGCTGCGCTCCCCCGCCCGGCCGAACCCGATCGCCCTCTCGGTGGTCGAGCTGATCGCGCGGGAGGGCGACACGCTGCGAGTCCGCGGCCTCGATTGCCTCGACGGCACGCCGCTCCTCGACATCAAGCCCTATTACGCCTCGACGGATTCCCGGCCGGAGGCGCAGGTCGACCGCGCCGGCGCCGAGCCGTGAGGCGGTACGTCTTTCCGAGTCTTCTCGGCCTGGTCTCACTGGTGCTCGGCGGCTTCGCCGGCTGGTCCCTGCACAAGCCCGCCGCCGATGCCCGCGCCTACGCGGTGATGCGCGGCATCGCCGTCCAGGTCAGCCTCGACGAGACGCCCGGCGATTACGTGTTCTGGGGCGGCGATTCCCAGGTTGAGTTGCAGCCCGGGGGCCAGCGGCCCTGCGGTCTGGACTTCGTCAACGGCGGCTTCAGCGGCGCGACCGCCGCCGCCTATCTCGATCACCTCGCCGGTCTGACGTTCCGCCACACGCCAAAAGTCGCCGCGCTGACGATCGGGACCAACGATATCCTGCTCAAGAACAATCCGCGCTCCGCCGAGGCGGCCGCGCGGTTCGAGGCGAGTGTCGAAGCGATCGTGAAGCGTCTCCAGGCGTTAAGCCCCCGCGTGGTCGTCACCGCCCTGCCTCCGATCGGCCGCGAGAGCGGCCGCTTCCTCGATGCCGCTGCCGTGCCGGATTACACGCTGCGCCTGCACGCCCTGTGCGCCCGGCTCGGCTGCACCTTCGCGGACCCGTTCGCGTCGCTCCGGGACGGCGAGACCGGCTACGCCAAGCCCGGCGCCCTGCGCGACGGCCTGCACCTCGCGGCCTACCGGCCGGCCATGGCGGCCCTGGAGCCGGTTCTATGCCGGCCGTGAGCCATGCGTGCGGACGGCGCATGGCATCGGGCCTTCAGAGCCATCGCCTGTGCGGGCCGACCGGAAGCGATCGCGCTTCCTCTGCGGCCTTGGCTCTGAGCGATCTGCCCTCCTCACCGTCATTGCGAGCGCAGCGAAGCAACCCAGTGTGGCGCCACGTCCTGCGATCGCGCGCTGCCCTGGTTTGCTTCGCTGCGCTCGCAATGACGGGGCGGCGAAGTGATGACGGCACGCACCTTCATTCCTCGATGAGCGACACCGCGTGCTCGAAGTCTACCTAACCGGTCTCTCCGTCAGTGGCGGCTTGATCCTCGCCATCGGCGCGCAGAACGCGTTCGTGCTGCGGCAGGGCTTGCGCGGCGAGCATGTCGCGCTCGTTTGCGCCACGTGCGCGGCTTCCGACGCGCTCCTGATCTTGGTCGGCATCACCAGCTTCAGAAGCATCGTGGTCCTCGCCCCCTGGCTCCGACCGGCGATGCTGTATGCCGGCGCGGCGTTCTTGATCTGGTATGGCGCGCGCAGCCTGCGGTCGGCCTTCGCCGCCACGGAAGTGCTGCAACCCGCCCTAGGCTCCGCTGCCGGCCTCGGGCGGACGTTGGCCACCTGTCTCGCGCTGACATGGCTTAACCCTCACGTGTATCTCGACACGCTCTTGCTGATCGGCTCGATCTCGACGCGCTTCCCAGGCCAGGAAGCCGCCTTCGCGGCCGGCGCGGTGACTGCCTCGGTCGCGTTCTTCTTCTCGCTGGGCTACGGCGCGGCGATCCTCCGGCCCCTTTTCGCCAAGCCGGCCGCGTGGCGGGTGCTCGAAGGCGTGATCGCGCTGACAATGTGGGTTATCGCGGCCGAATTGCTGCTGGGCGGACGGTAGCGGACGTCTTTATCCTCGACGGGCACAGACCGCGCTTGCCGCTTGCCCATGTGTCCCCGCGCACATCGCGCAGTTGTGAACGGTTGTCGTGGGCATAATTCCCACGGATACAGAGCTCAAGCGCAACGGAGATTTCCCCACGTGCGACGAGCTATCGTTCACATCGGCATGCCGCGTACCGGCTCGACCTCGTTCCAAGAGGTGCTCGCCCGCCTGCGGCCGCGTTTGGAGCCTGCCGGCCTGTGCTACCCCGAATTGGCGCCTCCCGGCTCGCCCCCATCGGCGGACGTGAATCATCACCTGCTGGGCCAAGCGCTCGACGGGCGCAGGCCCGCATCGGCGCGCCCGGCGGCCCTCGCTCGGCTGGCTCAGGTGCTGTCCGAGACCCGCGCCGACACGGTCATCCTGTCCTACGAGGACTTCGCCGTGCAGCGGCCGAGCCTCGGCGTACCGAACACCCTCGCGGATCTCTTCGCCCGGCACGGCTTCGCCATGGAGGTCGTCCTCGTCGTCAAGCCACAAGGCGAACAACTCGCCTCAGCCTACGCCCTACGCGCCCAACTCGTCGCGGAGGCTCGGACCTTCCGGGCATTCGTTCATCGCGAAGGGCGTTCCGGACGCTACGACTACGCCGCGTGCCTCGAACCGTGGCGCCGGTCCGCGGACGGGCGCGTCGTCGCCGTGCCGGTTCGCGATCGGACATCCGACGCGCCGCTGCTCGCCCGCCTCGTGGACGCACTCGGGCTCGGCCCACGCCTTGGTCCGCTGCTCGGTCCCGACGATCTGGCCTACCGGACGAACCGCAGCTCGGGGCCGATTACCGTCGAAGCATCCCGCCGCCTACACGGACTCGGGCTGCACCGACGGGTCGCCGGCCATCCGCGGCGCCTCGGGCATCTTCTGGACGACACGGCCTGGGCGCGCGGGCTCGATCGGGAGCCGTTCCGCGGAGACGCGCCCGACGCCCTCGCGGCGGTCGAGGCATTTCACGCTGCCGCGAATGATCGGCTTGCCGCCGCGTGCTGGGGTATCGGCTGGGACGCGGTGGTCGCCCGCGCACCCGTCCGGCCCGCGAACGAGCTGGCCGGCCGGGCGATTTCCGCTGAGATCGAGACGGAGGTTCGCGGGCTGGTGGAGACGGCCCTGTCGCGCATCGCCTTCAAGGCGCCGCCCCAGTGGCGGCAGCGGTTCGATAGCCTGGTCGAACGAAGCGTCGATCACCTCGCCGACCGCGTCGGATACCCGGCTTGGCGGGTGCAGTGAGATGGGCACTCGACTTGAACTGCAGGCGGCTGCGGTGAACCTCAAACGCCACCCGCTGGCGCCGCGGGAACTGCGGTGGTCCCGCCTCGATCAGCGGCCGGCGATCGCCTGGCTGACGGGCCTGTCGGGCGCCGGCAAGTCGACCATCGCCACGGCGGCCGATCGCATTCTCATCGCCGGCGGCCGACACAGCGCCGTCCTCGACGGCGACAACCTGCGCCTTGGGCTGAACGCCGACCTATCCTTCACGCCTGCGGACCGGGCCGAGAACGTTCGACGCGTCGCCGAGGTGGCGCGCCTGATGGCCGAGATCGGCACCGTGGTGATCGTGTCACTGATCTCCCCGTTCCGTGCCGACCGCGTCCTCGCGCGACGCATCGCCGGTGACATCCCGTTCCTGGAGGTGTTCGTCGACACGCCGGTCTCTGTTTGCGCGCGGCGGGACTCGAAGGGTCTCTACGCCCGGGCCAGGAGCGGCGCGATCGCTTCGTTCACTGGGGTCTCGGCACCCTACGAAGCGCCAGACGAGCCGGATCTGATCCTCAGAACGGATGGGGCGACGGTCACAGCGTCCGCCGAACCGCTCTGCACGGCCCTGCTGCAGCTCAGCGCCCGCTAGACCAAGTGCGACCGCCGTCCTGCCTCGACGAGGCGGTGCAATCGCGACGGCCGGCACCGTGACACTTCGGGCACGTGGCCCCGTCACTCCCACTCGATCGTGCCGGGCGGCTTTGAGGTGATGTCGTAGGTCACACGGTTGATGCCCTTTACCTCGTTGATGATCCGGGTCGCGACCCGACCCAGGAAGGCCATGTCGAACGGGTAGAAATCGGCGGTCATGCCGTCCACCGAGGTGACGGCGCGGAGCGCACAGACGTGGTCGTAGGTGCGGCCGTCGCCCATCACGCCCACCGTCTTCACCGGCAGGATCACCGCGAAAGCCTGCCAGATCGTGTCGTAGAGACCGGCTTGGCGGATCTCGTCGAGGTAGATCGCGTCGGCCTTGCGCAGGGCCTCGAGCTTCTCGGTCGTGATCGTGCCGGGGCAGCGGATCGCGAGGCCCGGGCCCGGGAATGGGTGGCGGCCGACGAAGGCTTCCGGCAGGCCGAGCTCCTTGCCGAGCACCCGGACCTCGTCCTTGAACAGCTCGCGCAGGGGCTCCACGAGCTTCATGTTCATGCGCTCGGGCAGGCCGCCGACATTGTGGTGGCTCTTGATCGTCACGGACGGGCCGCCGGTGAACGACACGCTCTCGATCACGTCCGGATAGAGCGTGCCCTGCGCCAGGAACGCCGCCCCGCCAATTTTTTTGGATTCAGCCTCGAACACGTCGATGAAGAGACGGCCGATGGTCTTCCTTTTGACCTCCGGGTCGCTGACGCCTTCGAGCGCCGACAGGAACATGCCGCTCGCCTCAACGTGGACCAGCGGGATGTTGTAGTGGTCGCGGAACAGGGCCACGACCTGCTCGGCTTCGCCGAGGCGCAGCAGGCCGTGATCGACGAAGACGCAGGTGAGCTGGTCGCCGATCGCCTCGTGGATCAGCACCGCCGCCACCGCGGAATCGACGCCGCCCGACAGGCCGCAGATCACCTTCTCGGAGCCGACCTGCTTGCGGATTTTGGCGATCGCCTCCTCGCGATAGGCGCCCATAGTCCAGTCGCCGGAGCAGCCGGCGATGTCGCGCACGAAATTGCGGATCAGCAGGGCGCCGTGCGGGGTGTGGGCCACCTCGGGGTGGAACTGCACCGCGTAGTAGTTGCGGGCCTCGTCCGCCACGGCCGCGAAGGGCGCGTTCTTGGAGATGGCGACGGTGGTGAAGCCGTCCGGCAGCTTCGTGACCCGGTCGCCGTGGCTCATCCAGACCGGATACTTCTCGCCCTTGTGCCAGACGCCGTTGAACAGCGGGCAATCGGCCAGGATCTCGACCTCGGCCCGGCCGAACTCGGCATGGTGGCCGCCCTCGACCGCGCCGCCGAGCTGGGCTGCCATGGTCTGCTGGCCGTAGCAGATGCCGAAGACCGGCACGCCCGAATCGAACACCGCTTGCGGCGCCCGGGGGCTCGCCTCGACGGTCACCGATTCGGGACCGCCGGAGAGGATCACGCCCTTCGGCTTCTGCTCGCGGAACGCGGCCTCGGCCTTGGTGAAGGGGACGATCTCACAATAGACCCCCTCCTCCCGCACCCGCCGGGCGATGAGCTGGGTCACCTGAGAGCCGAAATCGACGATCAGGATCTTGTCGTGGTCGGTGTTCATCGCGGGCGATTATCCGAAGGCCGGGGCGCACGCAACGCATGCGCCCGTCTCAGGCTGGGGATCGCCGCGCAAGGCGCACGCCAACAGTACACCATTCAGTCGAAGTTGCGGACCTTGGCCGAGCCGCCCAGGCTGATCGCGGGCTTGGCCGGCGCGCCTGCGAGGCTGACCTTCTTCTGGCCCGGCAGGGTTTTTGCCCGCAGCTCTGGCGCGGCCGTCGGCACCGGCTTGGCGGGCTTGAGATGCGCCTGCCCGTGGATCACCGAGCCGATCTCGCCGGCGACCCGGATCAGGTCCTCCCGGTCGCAGGAGCGGGCGACCTTAAGGCCGAGCTTGTGCATGTGGCTCTTGCCATAGAGGTAGGCGGCGAGCTGCGCGCGCTTCAGCGGCTGGATCTTTTCCAGGATCAACGGCAGGTCGAAATCATCGGCCCGGTAGACCTCGCCCAGGAACTCGAGGCTCACGGGGCAATCGACTTCGGGCTCGGCGCCGCTGGTCGGGTGCGCTTGCGTCATGGTTGCCTCTCGGGAAGCGATGGATCGGAAGCTGGCCCGGATGCCCCGGAGCCGGGGTCGGTTTCAAGCCCTGTCGGTGCGGCAAGGTCCGCAATCCTGCCCTGCACGGGCTCGGAGGGGGCGACGGGTGCCACGTCGGCCGCCGGTTTCCAGGCGCCGAGGCAGCCGGTGCAGACGGATTCGATCACCGCCCGGGCATGGGCTTCCCGGCGCGCCCACAGGGCCTCGCGGGCGATGCGGTCGCCGTCCTGCGTCGGTCGGATGCGGATGAACAGCGGTTCTTCCGCCCGGGCCGCGACCGGGGCCGCGGCCAACAGGGCGAGCAGCGCCAGGGGGCGGACTTTTGGGCCCGGAACTGGCGGCGCCGCGCGATTCATGCCGTCTCGTCCCTCCGGCGAAGCTGATCCGGAGACCTCGCGCCTTATGGTAAACCGTCGCTTAACGTGAGGCGAGCGGTTCCGCTGCGGGGGCGACGACGTCCTTGTCCGGCGAAGCCCGGCGCCTGTCCTGGGCGCGGCCGAGCCAGAGGCTGTTGAGGAGCCACGCCACCGAGAGCGGCACCGCCACTCCGGCAATGCCGGTGCTGCCGAAGCCGAGCCCCTGGATGCCGGTGAAGGACCACGCCCCGACCTGGTCGCCCAGCCGGTAGACCACCGTGTCGATGAAGCTCTTGGCCTTGTAGCGGTCCTCCCGGGGGACAACGGTGAACAGCACCTCCCGGATCGGCCGGGCGATGGCGAAGTTCCCGGCCCGGCGCAGGACCTGGAACGCCACGATCACCCCGATGGTCGGCGAGACCGCCAGAGCCGCGAAACCGAGCACGCTGAAGGCCGGCAGGAGGGCGAGCGTGAACCCGACGCCGAGGCGATTGACGATGCGCCCGGTGAGGAACAGCTGCACCCCGAGGGTCAGCACGTTCACCGCGAGATCGACGCTGGCGAAGAAGGCGGTCTGCGCGCCCCGGTCGGAAAAGCTGTTCTTGGCGATGCCGGCCTGCTCGAAATACAGGAAGGTCGAGGTCACCGAGAACAGCAGCAGGAACAGCGAGATGTTCAGCAGATAGGGCGAGGCCAGGGTGCGGGTCACGCCGGCCAGCACGCTGCCGCCGATGGTGCGGTCCTGGCCGTCATGAGCCGCCTCGCCGCTGCCCGGTACCGCGTGGAGCCGGGCCGACAGGGCGGCGAGCCCGCGCATGCAGAACACCGCGGCTTCCAGCAGTACCACCGCGCAGAGCATCAGCCCCCAGGTCGGCACGTTCTTGGCGAGGAGCGCCGTGGTGGCCGAGCCCGCGATGGCGCCCAGCGTCGCCCCGGCCGCGATGAATCCGAACAGGCGCTTGCCCTGCTCATTGGAGAACACGTCGACAATGGTGGCCCAGAAGATCGAGACCACGAACAGGTTGAAGATCGACAGCCAGACGAAGAACACCCGGCCGATCCAGATTCCCCATTCCGGCGGTGCCAGGTACAGGGTCAGGGCGAAGGCCAGGATGTTGGCGGCAAAAAACCGGTAGGTGACCGGCACGAACCGCGCCCGCGGCATGCGCTTCACCAGGTAGGCGAAGGGCAGGTTGAGCGCGAGCATGCCGACCAGCGTCGCGGTGAACAGCCAGGGCAGGTTCTCGATGCCCCCGGCCACGCCCATCTGGTCGCGGATCGGGCGCAGCACGTAATAGGCAGCCAGGATCGAGAAGATGTAGGCCCATGACCAGGCGAGCGCCTGGCCCTCGCCGGGGCGGATGTCGATCAGGCGCGCGAGCGGGCCGCGAGTCACAGAGGTCTCAGCCACGCGACCTCCCGGCCCGCTTCGACCAACGACCGGACTCATCCATGGTCAGACAAGGCTCGGGTCCCCTCTCCCGTGCGGGAGAGGGACAGGGTGAGGGATGCGACCTTTCCGGAAGGACCTAGTCCCTCACCCCAACCCTCTCCCGCACGGGAGAGGGAGCGCGTCGCGCTTCCCTCGCTGAACCTCGCGTCGGTCCAGCCCGGGCCGTAAGCCGACCTCCCCGCCCCCGCGGAGAAGAACGGGACGGACGCCGCTCCGCGTGTCACTTCCCCAGCCCGAACTTCTCGCGCAGCTCCGGCGCGGTCGCCTCGTGGCCGAAGCCCGGGGAGCCCATGGCGAACTTGTCGGCATCTTTCAGCGGGCCGACAAGAACCGGGTCGAACCCGGCATCGCGGACCAGGCCCTCGGCGACCTTCACGGCCGCGGGATCGTCACCCGCGATCGGGATCGCCATCCGGCCGCCCGGCCGGTCCTTGCCGCCATCGGCGCCGGCCTTGGCGAAGACCTTGTAGTTGGCCGCATTGAACGCCCGGACCAGCTTGGCGCCCGGGAAGTACTTGGCCGAAGTCGCCCCGATGCCGTTCGCCTGGACCTCGTCGTAGAGCGCGCCGTCGCGCTTCTGGGTGGCGTTGCCGGCATCGAGCACGACCTTGCCGGCGAGTGAGGCCGCCAGATCCTTCGAGAGATCCGGATAGGCCTTGTACGGCACCGCCACGAACACCGCGTCGCCGAATTGGATCGCCTCCTCGGGCGTGCCGGCTTTCGCCTTCGGCCCGAGCTCGGCGATCATCGGCGCCAGGGTCTCGGGATGGCGCGAGGCGAACATCACCTCGTGGCCGTCTTTCACCCAGAGCGTGCCGATCGTGCCGCCGATATTCCCGGCCCCGATCACCCCGATCCGGATTTTTTTGGGATTGTCCTGCGCCAGGGTTGGTATCGCGGAAGCCGTGAGGAGGCCGGCGGCGAGGGCGAGCGCAGCGCGCCGCGTGGTGCGATCAGACCGCATCGATGAAGGTCTCCATCTGCTTGCGCTGGGCCGGGTTCGGCAGCGTCCCCCGGGCGGCGGCGAGGTTGTCCTCGACATAGGCCACCTTCGCCATGCCGGGGATCGGGCAGGTCACGGCTGGGTGGCCGAGCACGTATTTCAAGAACACCTGCGGCCAGCTGGTGCAGCCGAGATCCTTCGCCACCGGCGGCAGCTCCTTGCCCTGCACCGCCTTGAACAGGCGGTCCCGGCCGAAGGGCACGTTGGTCATCACCGCCACGCCCTTGTCGGCGGCGAGCGGCAGCACGCGCTCGGCCGCGGCCCGGTTGTCGATGGCGTAGTTCACCTGGATGAAGTCGAGCGTCTCGCGCTTCATCACGGCTTCCAGCGCGTCGAGCTGGCCGTCTCTCCAGACGGTGACGCCGACATAGCGGATCCGCTTGTCCCGCTTCAGATCCCGCAGGACCGCCAGATTCTCGTTCACGTCGATCAGATTGTGGACCGCCACGAGGTCGAGATTTGCGACCTTCATCCGCTTCAACGAGCGCTCGAACTCGGCGAGCGTCGCGTCTCGACCCTGGGTATCGACCTTGCTGGCGAGAAAGATCTTTTCGCGCAGGCCCGGCTCGGTGAGGATCAAACCGAGCACGTCCTCGGCGGTGCCGTAGCTCGGCGCGGTGTCGATCACCGATCCGCCGAGCGAGACGAAACTCTGCACGGCGGCCTTGAGCGGGGCCACCGCCTCGGGATTGGGTTCGACCTCGTAGCGCCGCGACGTGCCGATCCCGATCGCCGGCAGCATCTCCCCGGTGGAGGGGATCGGCCGTCGGATCAGCGGCTCGGCGGCCCAGGACAGGCACGGGGCCAGCGGCGCGAGGGCGGATGCCGCAAGCACGGCACGACGGGATACGGGCATGGCCGGCCTCCGGCGGTGTCAGAACACAACCGGAAGATAGGGCGGCGCTCGGCGGAAGTGTATTCGTTATTCTCACGCTTGCGCGAGCGCGAGGAAACCCGACTCGACCCGGAGCCGGACGCGTCCGGTGACGTCCCGGCGCGTCCCAGGATGCTGCGCCCTGCCTCGGATGCGGCGGTCCCGCCAGCCCCTAATCCTCCTCCGGCGGATCCTCAAATTCCGCGCCCTCGGTGTCCGGCGCGATCCGGAACCGGTACTCGTCGATCGCTAGGAACGCGCGGTGGACCGTTTGTGGGTCGAGGCCATCGCGCACCACGATCGTCTGGAAATCGATGAACAGTCGGGCGATCCGCGCCTCCTCCGACAGGGCGGCCAGCGCGGACGAACTGGCGCCCGCGCGCATAACGTAGCGCTTTGCCACGCCGTCCGTGTCGGGCATGGGCAGAACAACGATCTGCCCGGCCGTCTCGGGTCGCAGCTCCGCCCAGCGGGCGGGGGTCCACGCAATGATGGCCTCGATCTGCTTCATCGGCACCTCCGGCGGCTCAGGATGATCCGCCTAAGCATCATTTGCCGGAGGGGTCACCGGGTGGGCGGTGAAAATGTTGCCGGATGTAGGACATGCCGGGGGCATCGGCGTAGCCACGCGCTCGCACTGACGGAGGACCCCTGTAACCCTGCGGAGAGGCTCAACTCCGCCCTCATCCTGCGGTGTGGGGTGTTCGATTTTTCAATGCGCGACCGACGATGCGCACCACGAAAAGAGAGTCGTCCTGGAAAGGCTGCGCGCCCACCCTCCCCCGCAGAGGCTAACGGATTCACATCGTTCCGGCAGCAAGCGTTTGAAGCACCACGCATTTCCCCTCCCCCTTGCGGGGAGGGGCCAGGGGTGGGGGTGGTGCAGGATCGAACGTTAAGGGTGCCTTCTGAGCCACCCCCACCTCCAACTTCTCCCCGCAAGGGGGAGGAGAGAGCGCCGCGCCGTTCGCGGTGCGATGTGTGAACATCGTCGCCCGTGCAGCAGAGGATTGGGGTGGGGGATCAGGCACTTCCGGAGACGTCGCATCCCCCGCCCCGTCCCTCTCCCAAACGGAACCGGGCACCTGCGCCCCGAATGGAGATACGCCCCGGAGCGGCGCCACCCCCGAATGCTATCGCGCCCGCTCGACCTGCCCGCGGATTTCCCCCTTCGGATTCGCGGCGGTGTGGAGGTTGAAATAGAGCTTGCCGGCTTCGAGGTCGGCGGCCTTGGTGTCGTCCAGGGTCGCCTCGCCGGAGAACGGGCTGCTGGTCGCGGTCACCGGCACGAGCACCCCGGCATTGGCGCCGGCCGGGGCCGGGCCGTGGAAATGCGCGGCCGTGACCGGGCCGGTCAGGCCGCTATAGGTGCCGTTCCAGCTCAGGCGCTTGGTGGCCGGATCGTAGGTCGCCGTGACGGCGCCGGTGCCCTTCGAATCGGTCGCCGGGACCTCGCTGCCGCCCGTGAGCGCGGCCTTGTAGGGGATGCTCTCCCCCGCCGCGCGGGCGCCGGAGACGGCGAGCGGCACGGTGAATGCGAGGAGGGCGGCGAAACCGGTACTGGCAAGGCGTGTCATCGAACGCTCCGCTTCGGCACGGCCCCCGAGCGGGGCCACGTGTCGCAAGATAGAGGGGCGGCGCCGCGCGGACCATCGGGTTATCGTTCATCATGGGACAAATGTCCGGCCGCAGGCGCCGGCGGCGGGGTGCGATGGCGGTGACGGACGCAGGCGCCCCGGCGGGCGGGCACGGGCGGGAGATCACGGCCCGGGGCCTCGTTCTCGGCGCGCTGATCACAATCGTGTTCATGGCCGCCAACATCTATCTCGGCCTCAAGACCGGGATGACCTTCTCGTCCTCGATTCCCGCGGCGCTGATCTCGATGGGTGCCCTGCGGCTCGTGGGCGGGGCCGGCATCCTCGAGAACAACATCGTGCAGACCCAGGCCTCGGCGGCCGGGACCCTGTGCAATGTCATCCTGGTCCTGCCCGGCCTGGTTCTGATCGGGCATTGGCACGGCTTCCCGTTCTGGGAGACGAGCCTGGTCTGCCTGATCGGAGGCTGGCTCGGCGTGGCCTTCTCGATCCCCCTGCGCCGGGCGCTGGTCTCGGGCAGCGACCTCCCCTACCCCGAGGGCGTCGCCGCCGCCGAGGTCTTACGGGCCGGCCATGCCGAGACCGGCGAGCGCGGCCTGACCACTTTGCTGATTGCCGCTTCGGGCTCGGGCCTCGTCGCCTTCGCCACCAGCGGCCTGCGGATCCTGGCCGACGGCGTGCTCACGGCCGTCAGTTTCGGTGGTGCGGTGTTCAGCATCGGCAGCGGCTTCTCCCTGGCGCTGGTCGGGGTCGGCTATCTGGTCGGCATTGGGGCATGCCTCGCCCTGCTCACCGGTGTTGTGATCGCTTGGGGCATTATGGTCCCGGTGCTGACAGCCGTGACGTCCCAGCCCGGCCTGTCGCCCGGGGAGGCCGCGCAGGCGGTGTGGTCGGGGCAGGTCCGGCTCGTCGGCGCCGGCATCATTGCGGTGGGTGGGTTCTGGACCGTGGCGACGCTTGTCCGGCCGATCGCCCGGAGCATCCGGTCGGCCCTGGCGGCCGGCAATCCGGCTCGCGCCGCTGCCCGGCAGGACCGCGACCTGCCGCTGCCCCTGGTCGGCGGCGTGGCGCTCGCCCTGTGCCTGCCGCTCGGCGCGCTGTTTGCCGGATTTGCGGCCGATCTCGGTATCAATGGCCCGATGCTCGCCGCCGTGGTGGCGGCGGGCCTGCTGTTCTGCCTGGTCTTCGGGGCCGCTATGGCGGCGGTCTGCGGCTACCTCGCCGGTCTCCTCGGCTCCTCCACCAGCCCGATTTCCGGGATCGGCATCCTCACCGCCATGGTCGGCGCCGCGCTGCTGCCGCTGCTCCTCGGCCCGGCCGACGATCCGGAGGCGCGGCGCGTCACCGTCGCGCTGGTGCTGCTCGCGGCCTCGGTGATCATCACCGCCTGCTCCATCGCCAACGACAACCTGCAGGATCTCAAGACCGGCCAGATCGTCGACGCCACGCCCTGGCGCCAGCAGGTGGTGCTGATCGTCGGCGTCGCCGTCGGCTCCCTGGTGATCGTGCCGCTGCTGTCGCTGCTCTACGGCGCCTACGGCTTCGTCGGGTCCCTGCCCCGCCCCGGCATGGATCCGGCCCTGGCGCTCACCGTACCGCAGGCCTCGCTGGTCACTCAGATCGCCGAAGGTATCGTCGCCCGCACCCTGCCCTGGCCGATGCTGCTGATCGGCTGCGGCCTCGGCGCCGTGATGGTCGGCCTCGAAGTCGCGCTCAAGCGCCGGGCGTTCAGCTTTCCCGCGCTCACCGTCGGCATCGGCATGTACCTGCCGCTCTCGGTGGAGATGACCATCGGTCTCGGCGGCCTGCTCGGCTTCCTCTGCGCCCGCGCCCTGCGCCGCCGCGGCGCCGATCCCGAGACCCGGGAGGCTTCCCGCCGCCGGGGCGTGCTGATCGCCTCCGGTTTCCTGGTCGGCGAGAGTTTCGTCGGGATCGGCCTGACCGCCGTCGATGCGGCCTCCGGCCGATCCTCGACCCTGAGCCTAGTCGGTCCGGATTTCGCCCCGACGGCGACCTGGCTGGGCGGCGCGGTCTTCGCCGCCGGATTCTTCGCAGCATTTCGGTTCATCCGCGGTTCCTTCGCAGAGCCTTCGCAGAGACGCCCCGCCGGCGCCCCCCAATTCGGCGCAGAGAACCGTTGACAGCCCGCGCCCACCCTCCCTATACCCCGCCCGCTGGTCGCAGCCTTCCGAGGCCTGCGCGGCTCGTGGCGGGGTAGCTCAGCTGGTTAGAGCAGAGGAATCATAATCCTTGTGTCGGGGGTTCAAATCCCTCCCTCGCTACCAAAAATCTCCAACTGATCCTTACACTTAGCCATCGAGCCTCGGATTTGCCGTCCGGGGCTTTTTGCTGCTCGGGCTGTTCTCGGGCTGCGACCCATGGAATTCATCGACCCCGGATCCGCACGGATTCCTGAGCCGGACCCTATCCATGGCCGGATCGTCTCAGCCGCCGTTGGCAGTGCCGAGCTTCGGCATGTCGAACTTCGGCAGGCTCGCACGAAGAATGGGTTGTCGATCGGAGACAGCCCATGCCCGCCAATGCCTACCTCGGCCTGACCTCACTCTCGGGCACCCGCCCGCTCGCCGTCCCGGACGACGTCCGTGGCTTCCGCTGCGAGGATCCCGCCGGGCGCTGCCCGTCCTGCCGGCATCACGCACGCATCGAGGGCCCGGCGCCGGCAACCCGCCACACCGGGGAGGCCTGTGTCGCGGACGTCTGCCTGGCGTACCGGCGCGAGCTTCTCATCGCCCGGTCGACCACGAGGCCGTGCGGGCGGTTCGAGGTGTGTGCGAAAACCGCACAGACCCCGCCCTTGCCCGGCGCCGGCCTGGGGGGCATCATCCCGGCATAGGAGATCGGCTTCCGCCGGTCGGCCTCCCGCACCCTTGAGGGCTCCCATCTATCGCGCCGGCCGCCGCGCCGGGCAGGAGCCTTCCCATGCGCGTCATCGAGATCTCCACCGTCGAGGCCCTCATCCGCGAGGCGCTCCCCCGCGCCACGGAGGAAGAGGTCGCGTTCCTTCTCGCGCGTTGCGAGGGGCGGTCCCTGCACCCCGACAACGCCGACCTGCTCAGGCCCTTCACGCGCCGGGACGATTCGGAGACCCGCGTCGAGCGGATCGGGATGCTGGTCGGATGTGTCCTGACCGGCCAGCGGAACGGGTGGCACAGCAGCGCGATCCACCCCGCCGTCCGGCGACCGGTCCGGGATGCGGCAGCGCGGGCTTAGCCCTACGCAGTCCCGCCCGGTGCGCCCGTTAACCGAGCCATCGATCGGGCCTTCCCTGCCGGATCGGGCGCCCCTATCTTGCTCTTGTGCACACGACGACCCCCGCCGGTACGAGCGGGCATGTAGACAGGAACACGACGTCGACGGCTTCGGAGCGACCCCGCCTGGACGCGCAGGGATGACACTCCGTTCGAGGCCGAACTGTTTAGAAGGAAGATGCCCCTCGCCGGGTTTGGGCGGGGGGATGGTACATCGTGAGCCAGGCCCCCGGTCAGCTGACCTACACTCCGCCGGTACGTGCGGGGATGACACAGAACCGGGGCGGATCGACCACCGACACGTTTAGCCCTGCGGAGACGGCGGGGAGGACAGAGAGGCCCCGGGGCGATGCCGGGGCCCTCTCTCGTTTCAGGCCTCCGATTCCTCCAGATGTCACTCGATCCCGAGCTCAGCCAGCAGCTCCGCGCGGTCTTGATGCGCGAGCCAGATCAGGAAGCTCCGGTCGACGGTCGTGAGCACCCGCGTCGTCTGATCGTAGTCGAAGATGATCGGCCGGATGCTCTTCTGAACCTGCAGCGAGGCAGTGTTCTGGAGGGCCTGGGTGATGTTGCCCTCGTTGAGCTTCGCGCCCTCAGGATGCTTGGCCTTGATGATGCTGGCCACCTGCTGGCGCCGCAGGCCGGTCTCCAAGACGTCGATCGAGCTCGCGAGCACCGCGTAGGTGACCCACTTGTACATCTCCAAGTCGGTCTGCTGAAAACCCTCAGAGAAGTTGGTGATGAAGGCCGAGTACCGGCCGGCCTGGTCGTTGACGATCTCCCGGACGAGCGCCTCGGCATCGGCGCCCACGCCAACGTCCTGGGGCTCGTCGCGTGTCTCGAACACTCCCGACCGCTCGCACAGCCGGTAGCACGCCTCTTGGACGAGCGCGACGCTGTCCCCGCAATGCCGGAGCAGGACCTCGATCGTTGCCGGGTCGAAGCGCACGTTGAGGAGCTGCTCGCCGACGCTGATGACCTCGCGCAAGTGCGCCGGCTCCCAGACATCGACGTCGATGCTGACGATGCGGTTAGTGAGGTCGCCGTTGTAGTAGATCAGCCGGTTCTGTTCGCGCCACACCCCGACGACGATGAAACAGAACGGCGAGTTTTCGTGGAACGCTTTGAGCGAGAACGCGAAGGACCGCTGGGTGTCAGCCGACAGGTAGTGGAAGTCCTCTAGAATGATGAACTTGCCGAACTCGATCTCCTGTAGGGCGGTAATGATGTCGTTGACGTCGTTCAGGTCGATCTCCAGGCGCTTGCTCACCACCGCATCGGCGGAGTTGGTCTCCCGGTTGAGCGTGCCCTTGCCGGAAGCCTTGGCCACGAACGGGACCTTGCCCTCGCCGGCGAATTCCGCGCCGTACTTCCAGGCCCCGCCGACGGTTTTGGTCTGCGTCTGCTCGATGCGGTAGCCGGCCTTCTTCAGGATCGCGCCGTTGAGGTCGGCCAGGCCCATCGTGTTGAGGCAGCTGACGACGATGAAGTCGGTCTCGTTCAGGCAATGCCTGCGGAGGGTAGTTTTGCCCTGCTTCGAGGAGCCGTAGATCACGACGTGCTTGTCGCGGGTGAGGCTGTCGATGAAGCGCCCATCAACTCCATCGCGGGCGACGTAGTTCAACGGGATCTCGCGGCCGACGCCGAAGGCATCCCGTAGCTTCACGACCTGTTCCGGCATCGCGTCCCTCGTTCCTTCCCTAGGACAGTAGGAGCGCAGGAGCAGCCTCCGCAACCGTTCAGGTTTGCCCGCCGCCGGAGGATCGCGGGGCTGCGTTAGAGCGGTCCGTCCGTGGCGACGCCGCCGAGCTACCCGACGACTAAGTCATCCTCGCCGAGCTGCTGCCACGCCTGGAGCTCGCCCTCGGTATCCGGGATCGGGATCACCTCGGCCATGTCGAAGACCGACAGGACCTCCTCGCCGTCCGCATCGAGCACGCGGCCCTCCAAGGCGTAGGCGGCCGCGTGCTCGGCATCCATCCCAATCCAGGGGTGCTGGAAGCGATCGACCAGGCCCCGAAAGGCGGCACGTCGATAGGCGTCGATCTCAGCGGCGCTCATTACCAGAAGCTCCCCACCGCCGGCAGCGAACTCGCCGCCGGGGCCTCCTCGATCTCGACGCGCGGCGAGACCGGATCGAGCGACCACGCGATGGGCGTGCGGCCCTCAGCTTCGCGGATCGCCCGCTCCAGGGCGGCCCGGCACTCGGCCTCAATCGCGTCGGGATCCCCGCCTTCGGAGACGATCTCGGCGCGGAGCTCGTCGCCTGTCATGTCCAGAATGTCCTCGACGATCAGGTCGTCGAGCGCGTTGAGGAAGGCCTCGTCGGTCAGGCGGCGGGTCATCGGGCATCCTCCCCGGCCGGGCGCGCCCGGCCCCGCAGGAACCTACCGATCACGGGACCGCTCACGATCGAGGCTCCGATCCATGCTACTAGCCAGCTCATGGGCAGGGCCCCCGCTTCCGGTCACCGGCCGCCGCGATGATGTCCTCCAGGCGCCCCTGGATCGGGGGGCGCCGGATCTCGATGAAGGCGAAGGCGCCGGTGAAGGCGACGGCGAGGCAGAGCATGCCCGCGCTCAGCCAGATCACGAGGTCGGTCGTGCTCACGATGCCGACCCTCCGAACAGGACGCGCTCGATCGGCGCGCGGCCAGGCTCCGGCGTCAGGGCGAGCCGATCGGCAACGAGCGCGTGCAGCTGCAGCGTGTGCGTCCGCTCGATCGTCTCGCGGTCGACGTCGAGCAGGTTGAAGGCGAACTCCTGCGTGGGGCTCCGACCATGGCGGACTGCGCCGACGGCGTTGCGGAAGGCCACCCGCCGCGCGAGGAGCATGGCGTAGAAGGCCTGGGTCACGCCCGGCCCTCCGTGATCAAGCCGTGGCTGGCCATAACGGTGTAGACCGCCCCGGCCAGCTGGATGTCGTCGAGCCGGTCGGCGCGGCCCTTGGCGAGCACCGCGCGGATGACCTCCCACGGGGACTGCGGCAGCGGCTTGGCCGGGGCCCACAGCGGGGAGTGGGGGAACCTCTTGTGGAGGCGGGCCCGGATCTCCTCGGGGATCGGGCCACTGTTGCCGCCATCAGTCGCCGTCAACATGCCTGCGCCCCCGTCCTGTAATCCCGTGATCAGAGGCTAGCGCGGTCCGCCGATTCGCACTGGACGCTGACAACCAAAAAAAGCAGCCGGACTGATTCGTAAGGGCGGCTCTCCTCGTGAAGCGGGCTTTTCGAGGGGGATTGCCGGAGTGCGGTAGGTTGTCACATGCACGGTCGGGTTAGCTTTGTGAACACCCTGATCTGGGTTCGGCGTGGACGTGAGGGCCAGTCCAGGCTTTAGTGGCGGCTCGCCTCTGAGACGTCCCGTGCCCCGCACTCGCTTCTTGAAACGGACCGCCGCCACCGCCGCCTGAGCCCTGAGCTCGGCGCGCCCCTGCGTGCACCGTTTCCAGCGAGTTCCCCGATGTCCGACGATACCCTTGGCCTCGACGCCTCGATCCTGCGCGCGCTGATCTACGATCCCGCCGCACTCGCCGGCCCCGCCGTCCCGACGTCCCCGCTCGACCGTGGCCAGCGCCTGCGGGGCGGCGAGTTCGTCGGCTGCGACGCCCGGCGCGAGATCCCCTATCTGCTCACCCCCCTCCTGGATCTGGTCCTGCCGGACCCGGTTTTCCGTGCCCTCCGACGGGCGATCGACGAGCCGACGCTGCGCCGGATCCAACGGCTTGAGGCCGCCCTGCGCAGCCCGCTTCCCCGCGAGAGCGAGGCGGCCGCGCTCGCGGTGGCAGAGGTTCTCCAGTTCCACCAGGCCGCCCTCGGGTGCCAGATCGCCTCGGCACGTTGCGCGGCGGACGCGCTCGATGCGGCAACCATGCGCATCGAGGCGACCAATTTTGGCCATGCGTTCCTGTCGTTTCGGGCGGCCTGCCTGTTCGCGAGCGATGCGCAGTCCGACGCGACGGACGTCCCCTACGTCGGGGGGCCCCTGAGAGCGCGACTGCATGCGTTCGATCAGAAGGCGGAGGCCTGGCTTCAGGGGTTTCGCGTGTTCGCGGCCGCCGAGCGCATGATAGCTGATGAGGACGCGATCCTCCGTGGTGGCGTCGGCATCCCCGCGACCGAGCCCCCCGTGCCGACCGACGACGTCGTGGCGCAGGTCAAGGCTGTCGAGATCCTCCGGCGCGGCGCCAACAAGCGCGCGGTCGCGCCTGCAGCCCCCCTCACGCTGGTGGTGTTCCCGTCGCTCGCCCACCTACCTCAGCCATCTCAGTCGGCTCGGGACCGGGGGGACAGCCCGCGGGCGATCGCCGAGCCGTGGGCGGAACGAGGCATGCCGCTCACACCGGCGCCGGATCCTCACGGGTTCGCGACCCGCCTTCGCAACCGCTTCCCGTGGGCTGAGGAGGCAATCGAGCCCTTCGCGCAGGACCTCGTGGGCGCACCCTACGCCGCGACCCGTCCGCGGACGCTCGTCTCGCCACCAGGCTTCGGGAAGTCGGCATTCGCCAGGGCCGTCCTCGAAGAGGCCGGCCTCGACGTCACGCTTTATAGTTGTGCAGGCCAGATGGACGGGGGCAGTCTGGGCGGTACATCGCGCCAGTGGGGATCCTGGCGCCTATCTGTGCCGGCGCAAGGGTGCCTTCGCCACGGCAGGGCCAGCCACGGGATCATCCTCGACGAGGTAGAGAAGGCGGGCTCATCCAGAAGGTGGGGTCGTCTAGATGAGACCTGCCTTCCGTTCCTCGAACGGGGCAGCACTGCGCGGGCGATCCATGACCCGGCGCTCGAATGCGCAATCGACCTGAGTGCCGTCAGTTACATCCTGACGGCAAACAGCATCGAAGCCGTCGTCGCGCCCCTGCTCGACCGTGCGCCAGTTCTGCATTGGCCGGCCCCCAGGGCCGAGGATATGCCGATCGTGGCGGCGGCGATCCTGGCGGAGATCCGCCGGGATCGGGGGCTGGATGATGTCTGGTGCCCGGACCTCGACGGCGAAGAACTCGATGCCCTGACGGCATGGCGCGGGGGCAGTCTGCGTCCCCTGCGCCGGATGGTGGAGGCCGTTGTCGCGAGCCGGGACATCTTCGCCCGTCGCATGCCGAACTGAGGGGGAGGCCGCCGTGGAAAACACAGACTCCCTCACCCTGATCGCCGCGCGGATCCGGGGCGCCTGCGACACGTACAGGATCTGTGGCCTGATCGGCCGCGGCTGCCTGGAGCGTGTGCGCCTTATCGACCGCCTGGTTGAGGCCGGACGCATCGATCCCGTCGCCGGCGTGCGCCTCGCCCGCGAGGCTGAGGCCGTCGCCTTCATGCTGGCCCCCATCCCCGGAGGCCACTCATGATCGTCGACGAGTTCTACGGCATCGCCAGGCATGCCCTGAAGAACCACCCGGGTTCGGACAGCGTGCGCATCACCGCCATCGTCCCGTCCGCCATGGGGCCCGTGGTCCAATGGGAGGCCCCGATCCTCGCGCGCGAGCGTCAGCGGAAGGCATTGGGCGTCGTCGGCGTCGTGGCGGGCCCCGTGATTTTGGAGGTCCTTGTCCGGACGCTCGCCGCCCGCTGGCGGAAGGGCGCGCCATACTGCCCGCAGGACTGGGACGTGCGGCTCGCCGGACGGTACCAGCGCATCTTCCAGAGGCAGGCCCCCTCCACGGGCCCGGGCTGGTCTTGGCTATGGGAAGGCGGCGCTCAAGCAATCGTCGCCGCGGGCGTGCCGCGAAATTTCCGTACGACCGACGCCAAGGATAAGTTCGGCAGCATCAGGTGGTACTATGAGGCAGAGGAAGACTGCCAATACGTCGATGATATCACAGATGCTGTAGAGCATCTATCAAGTTTCATATGCGAAGACTGTGGAAGCCCAGGTCGCATTCGTAAGGGCGGGTGGCTTCGGTGCCAGTGCGAGCTTCATGCGAAGGGGAGGACGGGAGCGTGACGAGCGTATGGATCCTCTCCGATCTGCATGTCGACGCGTGCCCGTGGACGCCGCCGCCCGGGCCGCGCGTGGATCTCGCGATCGTCGCTGGGGACGTCGCCGACGGCCTGACGCGAAGGGCGATCCCGTGGCTGGCGGAGCACGTCGTCCCCCGGGCGCGCGAGATCGTCTACGTCCCGGGCAACCATGACTGGTGGCGGACCCGCATGCCCGACGAGCTCCGACAGGCGCAGGACGACGCGGCCGCAGCACGGATCCGGCTGCTAGACTGCGGACAGTGCGTGCATTTTGACGGCGTCGAGGTGATCGGGGCGACGCTCTGGACGGACTACGCCGTCGCCGGTCCGGATCACCGGGCGCACGCGCTGCGCGTTGCCGGCGACCGCCAGGGTGGCATGAGGGATCATAGGCTCGTCCAGACACGGGACCGGCTCGGAACGCCCGCGCCCTTCCGGCCTCTCGCCGCCGCCGCGCTCCACGTCGAGCACAGAGGCCGGATCGAGCGGTGCCTGGCACAGCCATGGGATGGGCCCCGGATCGTCGTCACACACCATGCGCCGCACCCGCGGTCGCTCCTGCATGGGGAGGTCCGCGAGGTGATTGATGCCGCCTACGCGTCGGACCTGACGGCGATGATGGAGGGGCCTGGCGCGCCGGATCTATGGATCCACGGGCACGTCCACGCGAGCCGCGATTACCAGGTCGGCCGCACGCGCGTGATCGCCAACCCAAGGGGCCACGACACGAGCCATAGGCGCCGCAACGGCGACTGGATCGTCGAGCTCGAAAATCCCCGATTCGCCCCCGCCTACGTTCTGGAGATCTAAATTCGCACTCTCGCCATCATCGCCGCCGTCGCCGGCGCACCCGGCCCCCCGCCGGGCATCTACTGCTCGATCAGCGGCGAGCTGATGCCGCTCTCGATCGGACCCGAGGCTGGGCACGTCGGCATCGACGGGCTCGACTGCCAGGATGCCGTGATCCAGGGCGGCCGGATGCGGGCGCCGCGGTGCTACGCCAACGGCGGCAGCGTCGTCGCCTACGACACGACGCTCGCCCTCCTGCCGGACGGGGCGATCGTCCATGAACGGGAATTCTACCGGAGACTGGATGGCTGGCCGCCGTGCCCTTAGGCTTCGCCGACCAAGCGCAGGATCGCCTGCGCCCGCTTGCGGGCCTCGTCCCGTGCCCACGCCAATGCACGCGGCTTGACCGCCGCCTCGCCTGAAATCCACCTCCGCACCTGCCGTGGGTTCTCCCCCAGATCTTCGGCAAGCTCTTGGATCCAGCGGCGCCCGTAGAGGAGCTCTCCGACCGCGCGCAGTTCGACGGCGGCCGACACGTCCGGGGGCCCCCCGTTCCCGCGCCGACCGGCCTCGGCGACGAGGGTCTGCCCCGTCGGGGCGGCCGCCGCGAACTCGGCTTTTCCGAGGGCGATCCGTCGGTCTCGGGATGCTGCGCGGCGCTCCGCAACCGAGAGCGTGGAATTAGAACTGAGCGACATTTCAGTGCCTATCGGGGGATCTGTTCCGATCAGGTGAAGCGTCCGCACAATGTGCGGACCCTTTGTGGACTCAGTCGAACAGGCCCGGATCCCCGCCCTTGGCACGGGGCCTGGAGGTCATGTCGTCACGCGACTGACGCACGAGGTGGACCAGGTCGATCGGGGTCGGAAGATGCTCATCCTTCGCCTCGACGAGGAGCAAGGCCAGCTTCGTGATCCCGAGCGGGGTAACCCTCAGCTTGATCACGAGCTTGTCAAGGACAGTCCCATCCGCCTTTTTAACCGACACCGTCTCAGGCACCTCGACGAGTTCCTCGGCATCGAGGCGCTCCTGCCAACCGATGTCATCGCCGCCCTTCGTGCGCTGGTAGAACCACCGCACGCTCGCCTCCGTGTTGCGCATGTAGACGAATAGCGCGGACGGCCTTACGCCCAAGAGCTTGGCGACGTCCGTGACGCAGTAGGCGCCGTCGGCGTTGGCGATAAGGTCGTGAGCGGCCACGGTGACGGCCTGCTCCTGGATCGTATCTCGCGCGACAGCCAGAGCCTGACCCTGCTCGGCGACGACGCCCTCCAGCTGGATCGTGCGCTGGGCATACTGTGCGACCAGCTGCATGGCGTTGTGCGGGTTCGAGAGGAACGCCATCGGGTCGATCGGCTTCGGCGCGGCCACCGCTCCGTAGCTGCCGGTTCGGCGGATCTCGGGCAGGATCTCGGTTGTGACCTTCTTGCGGAAGCGCCACGTGGTTGACCCTTGAACGAGCGCTTTCTGGCAACGCATCACCAGGCTGTACATGCCGCTCTCGGTGACCGTGAGGACCTCGCCCTGGGGCCTAAGAAGATCTTAGACCGCTCGTCGGGATCGAGCGCCCTGAGCGAGACGCTCGGGTTGGAGAGCTTCAGGGCGGCGCATAGGTCTTTGGCGATCAATTGCGGGCCGTCATCGAGCGTGGCGAACCGGACTTCGTGCCCATCGAAGTTGAAGGTGGAGAGTTCAGGCGGGGCCGGGATGCGGGTGACGGCGTTCATCAGGCCCTCCCGCCATTGAGCTCGACGGCCACGAACCTGTAGCCCTCGGGCAGCGAGACCTCGCCCTCCTCGGCGGCCGGCCCGACGAGGATCCCGCCCGCGAATTTGCCGTCCTCGACCAGGGCGTAAAGCTCGGCGAAGTCACTGCGGACCTTCCCGGCCGCGGCGTACGTCCACGGGGTGTCGACGCCGCCGATGCGAACCATGCCGAAGCCCGGGGCGCGGAACAGGCTGATCGAGGACCGCTCTGCCCCCGGCAGGAAGCGCGCCGGATCACGGCGGAAGGCCGCCTCGCGGGCGCGGTCCGCCGGGCCACCGGGGAGATCGGCGTTGACCTCGGCGAGGAGGTCGCGGGTCTCCATAGGGGCCTCGATTACGTCCATCCGCGCGGAGAACGCCACCAGAAGCGCGAGCCTTACCGCGGGGAAGGCAGGCTCGAAACCCGGGTCCTGCGCCTGCTCCATCAGGAGGGCGTGGCCAGCCTTCGGGTCCCGCTTACCGAGCGCGGCGGCCTCGTCGTAGAGCTGAGCCTCGCTGAGGAGGCCGCACGCGTTGAGGAGATGGGTTTTCACCTGCGAGATCTCCCCACCCGACATCCGCTTAGAGGGGCGCGTCAACAGCGCAACGATGCTAGGGTTCAAATTCGGCTCGGACATGAAGCTGACTTTCGTGTTCGACCAGGCTCCGGGCGGCGGCTCCAACCCCGCTTCCCGGGGCCACCCCAGCGGGGCGGCTATCCCATAAATGGCACCTTTCCGGATTCGCGCAACCTTGTAGCGCGAGGAAATCTTGCTAGATTGGCGCCATGTTTCCCACCGGCCCCCAGATCCGCGCCGCGCGCGCCCTGCTGAACATGTCCCGCGATGAGCTCGCGGCCATCTCTGGCGTGTCAGCTAGGACGATCGACAATCTCGAAGGCGAGAAGCGCGAGCCGATCCAAGCGACGCAGATCGCGGTGATGTCGGCCCTCATGGCGGGGGTGGAGTTCCTGCCGCCGGATCCGGAGCTCTGCCGCGGTCCGGGCGTCTGCCTCGTAGCCCGCTAGGCCTCGACCGACCGGGTCCGCTTGCTCCCCTTGGGCCCGCGCAGTTCCGGGGCGCCCCGCATCAGCGTAGCCGGCCCCGCTCCCCAGCGCTCCTCGCACGATGACGCCGGATCCGCACCGGACTCCCGGCACCAGGCTAGGTGCCGCTGCAGCTGGGCCTGGGACGGCCTGTGCCGCAGCCGGGCCTCCCAATCCTCCTGCCGGGCGGCCCGGGCGCTGACGCCGGCCTCCGGCGTCGAGGCCACGTCAGGCGGTACGCGACGCCTGCGAGCGCGCGAATCAGTGCGGGCTCGGAATAGTCGGGAATGGGATCTGCTTAGATGCCTGCCCTCAGCAGCATCGCCCTGACAGCAAAGTCGACTTCGGCGGGCTGGATGTCCGCCGGGATGGGGGGTGGGACGGCGACCGTCACAGGGATCGCTCCCATCGCGGGGGATCCGTCATCGGCGCGTTCGGCACCTCATGTCGGGCCATCAGGACGATCCCCGTGACGACGCCGATCGCCCACGCCACTAGGGCCACGGCTGGGGTGAGGATCGGGCTCATCGCCGTCCCCCGCCGCCGCCGGATGGACGCCTGTTGAGCGCCTCGGTGTTATCCTCGGTCGCTCCGGTGAGGTTGCGGATCGCGTGGGTCAGCTCCGTAGCCGCTTCGCGCGCGTCGCCGATCAGGTCCCGGTCGGCCGCGTCAAGCCGCAACGTCGCGGCACGGGTGGCAGGAACCTGATTGGGGGCTGTGGTGTCCGGCACCCAGCGCTGTTTGATAACTCCGCCGACGATGCCGGAGGCGGCGGCCAGCATGCCAAGCCCCGAGGCAAGCACCGCCTTCCAAGGCTCCAGGATGTCGAGGATCGCGGAGAAGCTCACGATGCGAAGCCCCTCGGCAGGGGCGCCGGCGGGGCAGCCCTCATCATGGCGAAGACCCGGCCCGCGACGACGATGTCGCGACCGGCACGGAAGGAGGATCTGACGTCGGAGATCGCCAGAGCGGCCGAGAACGCGGCACCGGTGCCGAAGGCGCCGAGCGTGGGCATGTAGAAGAGCGTGGCGAGGTAGGCGTGCAGCCCGGCCCCGAGGAGTGCTGTCAGGGCACGGAGCAGCGGTGTCCGGCGCCAGTGCCCGTTGATGGTCAGCGCGGCGATGCGGACGAGCGCGATCGATCCGATGAGAAGCGCCCAATGCTCCTCCGGCATGACGCTGGCGAACCGGTCCCAGATCGGTCCCGTCGAGAACGTCCGGCCCGGCAGGGCAAGAACCAGGGCGAGGAGCGCGTCGGTGCCGGCGCAGTGCCATTCAAGGTCGCGGGAAGGCGTGAAGACCGTGGGGACGCTACGGATGCTCCTCATGGTGTGGATCCCTGCTCACGCTCGCGGATCACCCCGAGCGCGCCGTGGCAGTCCTGCCAGGCCGCATGCAGATCGCCGACGTACCGCCCGACGGCGGCCGCGGTGCGGGGACGCCCAGGGACCGGCGGCTCGCCCGAGCATGCGAGCTGCTCAGGGGTGTAGGTTTGTGCCTGGAGCTTGATGCGGGGCGCCTGGACCGGGGCATGGTCGCAAACGGCGAAGAGCGCGAGGATGATCAGCACCAGGATCCACCGGCGGAACCGGTAGGCCAGCAGGATCAGGAGGAAGGCGACGAGGGTGCTCACTGGTGCCTCCCCGATGCAGGGGCCAGCGCATCGAGCGCGGCGTCGATCGCCGGCGGGACCGCAGCGGGCTTGGCCCGGGTGCGGGTGCTCCCGGACGCGCAAACCACCGATTCGGCGCCCTCGATGCGGGCCATCGCCTCCCGCGCTCGGAGGCGCTTCTCGGCCTCGGCGCGGGCCTCGGCGAGCCGGCGATCCGCGGGGGCGGCGTCGACGCCCTGCTGCCAGGACAACTGCCGTGCCTTCTCGGCGTTCTGGACCGCGACCTCCTCGGCCTGGCGATAGTCCTCCTGGAACCGGGCGGCGTCCGCCCGGGCGGCGGCAAGGTCGGTGGTGAGCCGGTGGACGTAGCCCGCCCCGAACAGCACGAGGTCGACGAGCGCGAGCGGCGGGGCGACCCTCATCGCGAGGGTCGGCATGAGGAAGAAGGCCGCCACCGCCGCGGCGACGGCGATGATGCCGCCGATGCCGAAGGGCGTGCTGATCAGGGAGAAGAGGAGCTCGAACATCGTCTCAGACCCCCTTCAGGCAGAGGGCGCGCTCGGCCTCCCTGCGCTTTACCAAGCCCTTCACGACGCGGCCGTTGTCCTTGTCGTAGAGTAGGAAGGCGTTTCAGGCGGCGCGGCGGTCGCCGGCGTTGTAGAGGCGGACGATCGAGCTACGGCAGAATCCGCTGGTGCCGATGTTTTAGGAGAGCGAGAGCGCGGCGACGTAGAAGTCGTCGCCCATGTCACGCTTCACGCACCGCTCGATGGCCGGGGCGTAATCCTCCCCGAGGCGCTTCACGAGCATCGCCTAGCACTCGGCGATGGTGAACTTCATCCCCATCCGGGCGCCCTTGGTCTCGCCTACGCAGACCGTCGGCACGCCCCCGCCATCGCGATATGCCTTTGTCCGCATGCCTTCGAAGCCGGTGATCCTGGTGCAGCACAGGGTGGCGAAGAGCGTCCCTGCGATGAAGCAGGTCTTGCCCTTCGAGGCCGGGCCGGGGGCGACGGCCTCGATCGTCGTGACCTGGATAGGGACGGCGACGACGGGATGGGCCGTGGCGATGACGGCGGCCGCGGCGGGACCGCGGAACGCGCGGAAGAGGCAAGCGAGGTTCATGCCCCGCCTCCCGTCGCGTCCGCATTCCCGGACACCTTCTCCTGGGAGACCAGGCGGGACCCGAGCGCGAGCAGGGCGAAGGTCATGTTGGCCCCGGCCATCTGGCCCGGGGTGAACACGTCGGAGGCTGAGTAGAAGCCGATCCCAACCTGAGCGGCGTCGAACACCGTGGCTGCTACGAGCAAGCGCACGCTCCAGGCATGCTCGAGGACGCACCTGGCGTTCTCGACGAGCCGGAGATCGATGTCGGCGATCCGGATGCCTATGGCGGCCCCCTGAGGTGGGTGCCGCCCCCGGCGATCCGGTGGGGACGTACAGCAAGGGGGGACGGGTGAGACGTCGCCGGTGGCCGGGGGCAGCGTGGCCCTAGGATCGGCTCGGCCCCGTCACGCGTTCCAGGTCACGCGCGGCGCCGGCGCTCCGATCGGCGCTAGACGACGGTGACGACGCGTCCGGCTTTCAGGACGAGGCCGACACCGTCTCTGCAGACGCCCACGGCCCCGTGCCGGACCCCCACCCCGCCGTAGAACGCCAGCCACCGGCGGACCTCGCCGATCGGCACGCCCGAGGCCTGCATGACGTCCACGGCTTCTATGTCGTCCAGCCCGTCGAGCACCTGCTCCATGCCAGGGATCCTGTCGCCGTAGCGCCGGATCGCATGGACGGTGACACGGGCCCGAACGCCGTCGGAGTGGTCGTGCTCGACAACCGGGGGCGCCGGGGACGGCGATGCGGCGGCTTGGACGGCGTAGGCTGCGACGGGCACGGCGGCTCTCCGGTGTGGGTGGAGAGAGGGTCCGACAGGCAGGGGATTCGGGCAGGGGGCGCGAGAAAGATCGTTCCCATCGCGGTCGGGAACCTGGCCTCAGACCGGTGCGCACTCTGCCGCGCAAATAAATCCGACCGCATTAGAGCCTCGCTGAGCGGTCTGATGAGGCTGGGTGGCACTCGGTGACAGCTGCCTAAAACAGGTGGTCCTGGCGCGTCTCTAACGAAGCCCTGAGGTGGCTCGCGGGTCAAATCGGCGATGCGAGTTCAGCAAGTATCTTCCAAGGTCTACTAGCGACCGCGTCAACTCTGGTCGCCTAGACATAAGCATAGGTCGGAAGGAAGTTGTCTCTCGATCGTGTCGGTGTGGTGCCCGACTCGATGTACGAGATCGAGAGACAGGGATGTACGACGCACACGCCGGGCGCGATCGCGCCCTCGATTTCCGGTGGGCTGTTCCGGATAGCCTGCTGTGGGTGTCCGGAATTCCGGACAACTCCGACAAGCTCTACGATCAGTCCAGGCGCTCCATCCTGGCAGCGGCATGCATCGCCGCCGACGAGCGCCCGAACGATCCCGAAGCCTGGTGGCTCAGCTACTCCCGTCGGAAGGAGTTCTATAAGGACGCGCAGCGCTACGAAGGCCTGCCCTACACGCACGACCGCGTGACGCGCGCGGTGGCTGAGGGTCTCGACCACGGGCTTTTGGAGGAGGACAGGGCGCTGCCCGGCGCCCACCTCTCCGCCACCCCTAGGCAGTCCCGGCTTAGGGCCACGCCCGAGTTGTTGCGCTTATTCCAGGACGCGCCTTTCGAGTACCGCCGCCGCCCATGCACGCTTATCGTCCGCGATGCCGACGGCAAGCCGGTCACGGTGCCCGAGACCCAGGCCGTCAGCCGGATGCGGCGCGAGGTCGACCGGGTCAATTCCTACCTCGGCGCGGTGCGACTTACGCTCGGATCCGGCGATGGATGGGAACGCGGTCAATGGACCGTCCGAGCCCGGAGCGAGCGTAGGGGCGGATGGGCCGCCGTGACGCCGGAGCCCACTCTGCAGGTCAACCGCATCTTCGGCCGGGGTCGCACGGACAAGGGCGGGCGGCTCTACGGGTGGTGGCAGCAACTGCCCAAGGCTCGCCGGGCAGAGTGTCTGATCAACGGCGAGATCCTCGTCGAGCCCGATTTCCCCCGCCTCCACCCCACGTTGCTCTACGCAATGCGGGGGCATCGCCTCAGGCACGATCCCTACGAGACCGGCGCCTTCCCTCGGGACGAGGGCAAGCTGGCCCTTAACGTGGCCTTGAACGCGAAGTCGATCCCGGCGGCGGCCGCGTACCTTGTCAACAAGGAACGGTCCTGGGGTCACGGCCTCGCGTACACGTACCGCGTCCTCAAGGCTGTCCAGAAGCGGAACCCACTCATCGCCCGGGACATCGGTGCCGATCGTGGCATCGACTGCATGGCCATCGACAGCCGCATGTGCCTAGACGTCCTGAAGGCATGCGAGGGGGCCGGCGTCCCCGCCTTGCCCGTCCACGACAGCTTCCTCGTCCCTGCCCCTCAGGGCTCTCGCGTGGTGGGTTTCATGGGCGAAATCCTCGACCGGACCGTCAACAAGCTAAGATCTTGCTAATCCACAACGAACCGTCGATTTTCCCCACATATGGGGGCTCGGCCCCCGCCGGGGGGCTCGGCCCCCGCCGGCGGGCTCGGCCCCCGCCGGCGGGTTCGCCTGCACCTCCTCTCCTCCCCGTCCGGGTGTCCCTCCCTGTCCTGGGTCTGGGCTCGGGGGGGGCGGGTGGCCCTCCCTCTTCCTCGCGGTCGGGTGTCCCTCTCTGGTCCCGTCTGTGGCGCCGGGGGGGGTGGTGGCCCTCCCGGTTCTCGTCCCCGCCGCGGTGTTGGGTCTGGCTCTGTCAGTCGGGTGTCCCTCTCCTGGCTTCGGGTGTGGCTCCGCCGGTTGGGTGGCCCTCCTGGGGGTCTCCGGTCTTTATCGCTGTGGGTGTGGCTCTGTTCTTTCCTGATAGGGGTTGCCCTGGGCTGAGGGTGCGTAACCGTCCCGTATTCCCGTATCTCAACCGTTAGATGACTGGCATTTCCTTGTGGCTATGCATGGCCTCTTGTATAGGGAATGACCTGCTCTCGGCTGGTCTCGATGCACCACATCGTGTGAGCCCCTCGTCGGATCCCGGCGGGGGGCTCTGCATGTCAGGGGCTGGCGTGTCCCGTGACCTAAAGGGCGTGACGCCCCCCGTCGTATCCTGCCCGGCATGGCTGACCTTCCCCTCGACGTCGTCTCTGATGTCTGCGACTAGGTCGCGGCGAGGCAGGAGGCATTCATCAGCGAGGCATCGCTGAAGCGGTTCCAGCGCGCCTGCGCATGGACCATGAGCGAGGTGGCCAAGTCAGCCTGCCAGGGAGCTACGGACGGTATCGACCAGGCCTTCCAGGACCCCACTCCGTGGATGCGGAATGCGTTCACGGACACCCGGGCCCTGAGCAAGAACCGGGGCGAGGTCGAGGCCGATGTCGGTGTGCGGCCCACGCAGTCGATCGTCATGAAGTACGCCATGGGCAGCGGCCCCCAGATCCGCCGCCCCGGCGACGTGGGCCTGGCACAGGACGAGATCTACGTTCCCAACCGGCGCAACCTGGGCCTGACCCAGGGCATCCATAGGAACAGCTACGGCAACCTCCCCGGGGGCGTCGCCGCACGCCTGGCACGCAAGGCCCTAGTCCAGAGTGCCAAGAGGCAGCGGCCGGGTCGATGGGGCGTCTACAGGGGCGAGGTCGATGTTCGGGGGCAGCCGCATCATGGGAACATTGCGCGTCTCCCGCGCGGGACTGCGCCGATCGGCAAAAACGGCCGGATCCATCGTCGTGAGCCTCGGGCGCCCGCGTGCGCTGCTCGTGGCCACCCAGCAGGCCTCCTACAAGCCGATCACGCAGAAGCCCTACGATAAGGGCATGCGCGGGGCCGTCGCGCGGATCCCCCGCTTATGGAGGCCGAGTTCCAAAACGCCATCGAGTATCGCGCTGCAAACGGGGGCATGCGCCGGCTCGGGGCCTAGGCCTGCTCCCCTGTAACCTGGGACGGGTAACGGTCGAGATGCGATCTGATCATTTTGAAGGTGCCGGTCCCCTGGCAGCCGCGGGCATAGGCCCACGCGGGGTGCTACGGCCTCGAACCCGGGGGATAGTCATCTTATGCGGAACGGGAGCCGGTGGAGCACAGCCGACCTTACCTGTGGGCGTCCGCATTTCCGGACGCGGCCACCCCAAGATGGAGGGACGCCGGAAAAGCAGACGGCCTCCTATCGACCCAACCCAGCCGCCTCAGACGCAGTCGGCGCTCCCCGAAAGCGGCCGTTCGCCACCCCTGCGCTAACTTCGGCTCGGGGTGGTGAGCGGGCTTTAGCGATGCGGCCGGAACCGGACATTCAAGCCGATAGCGATCAGTCTGGTTTGAGTGCGCCTTTAATGAACCGCCGTATGCAGCTGGTTCCGACCCCTTGCAGAAGATCGAAAGGTCCGGTTGTCAGCCTTGCCCCTTTAAGTGCTGTCGGAACCACCGCGTGGCGTCCTCTAGGGTATCGAACACGGGAGCGCGTACCTTCGCGAGCCGCCCAAGCCTAACCTCCATGTACCAAGCCCCGCGTCGCTCATGCTCGGGCGCGTCGAGGCGCACCAGCACGGCCACGAGCAACCCGTTGGCGATCACGAGCATGCCAACGTGGTCCGGGCTTGCCGTGTCGATGGAGATGGACTGCAGGACAACCAGGGTCTCGACGTTGCCCCGGTCCACCACTGCTACTCTCCTTGGACGCTGTTCAGCCACGGCACCTGCCGGCGGCCACTCCAACGCGCGTTCCTGAGGTGGAGGTAGTTGGGATTGAACCCGCAGTACGCCTTGAGCTGCTCGACGTCCATGATCGTCAGGACCCGATGCTTCAACGTGATCAGTTCGAGCCGGCGCAACTCCCTCAACGTGCGGTTCACATGCTCGTCCGACAGGCCCATCGTGTCGGCGACTTCGTTCTGGGTGAACGGGAACAGGTAGCTGTTGTCGTTGACGTGTCCCACGGCTTCCAGGCGCAGATACAGCTCGCAGAACAGATGCGCGATGCGTTGATCGGACGGGCGGCTGCCGAGGTTGACCAACCACTCGCGCAGCACGGCCTCATCCACGAGCGCACACCACATCAGAGCCCGCGTCACTCGCGGGTGGTTGGCCATGATCTCCTCGATGGCTTGCCGGGGGATCTCCACGGCATGGCAGGGCGAGATCGTGCCAATGTTGTGGTCCATCTGGTCGAGGATGAACACGTTCAGGTCGCAGAAGTCGCCCGGCACGAAGTAGGCCATGATCTGGCGCTGGCCGTCCGGCAGGATCTTGTAGCGGCAGGCGTAGCCGCTGAGGATGAGATGCACGTCGCTGGGGACGTCACCCTCCCGGATCAGATCTGACCGCGCTGGCACCTTCCGTACCCGTGAAACGAGCGCCCGCAACGCCTCCCGATCAGCGTCGATCAGTTCCTCGAAGCTCTCAAGCTTGCGGATTAGCGCATCTTGCATCGGATCACGGCAGCGAAGGGCGATCTGCCTCCCTACGTCCGGTGTGGGACAAGAAACCCCGTCATATGATGGATATTGGCAGCGCGCAGCAGGTAAGTGACTGAGATTGTTATGACTGTACGCATTCGGACCCACCGAACCGAAGCCTCAACACACCTGACCGGACAAACGTCCGCGTTTGAGGATGACGCGCGCTGGCTTCTATGGAGAGGTTAGGTTCGAGCCGGAGTGTCCGCTTCAAGGCGAAGGGTCAGGGTCCGCACCCAACCCAAAGCAGCCGATGAAGCCAGTTCGGTTTGGGTATCCTTCAGTGAAACCGATTGCACTGCCGGAATGACCCGCCGTCTCGGGCGCGGCTGTAACCGCCCCCGACATCGTCGCGGCTATCCGGTGCTCGACACCTTGGAACAGGGTTCAGCCCCGCCGAGCGCCGCGATCAGCTCATCAAAACGGTCGCCAGGCGCTTCTTCCAGGATTGAGCTGTACAGCTCCCGCAAGCCCTGGCCGATCAATTTTAACGCCTTCGCACTCAGGCGAGGTGTTTCGGTCTCGAACAGTACGCCCCACACATCGTTGTCGGCTCGGTCAGACATAATGGGAGTAAAAGACAACATGGGTTAATTTACAAGGGCAGATGAAGCGCTCCGGTTCCCTGTAGGGCGTCGATGGCTGTGGGTCGTGCTGGTAGGAGGTAGGCGACCTGCCCTCCCCGGACCGCTTCAGTATCCATGGCGGCTGTCATGGAGGCGACCCGGACGCGGAAGGCCAAGCCAACGAGCCATGCGCCCCGGACCGGTACGGTTTGGGTATGCCCATCGGATCGATCGGCGCCGGTTCGCTATGAGTGCGCCTTTAGCAGACCGACATTCACCGCCGTTCCCGGCCCCTTGCTGACCCTCGGAGGGTCCGCTTCCCGGCTGTTGAGATCGAAGCCAACGACCGGATTGGGTGGAAACGCGACCTTCTGCTTTTGGGCCGGAAAGGCCAGAAAGCCGACGGCCTTAGCCGTATCGCCCGCTCTTCTGACGAGCACGAACGCCCAGCATCTATCCGGCGAGAACCGTCGCCTTCGTCACGCTCAGTAGACCTCTAGGACGCTCGCCGCACGTTCCAGAACACGGACAGGTTCTTGACCACGTCCCGGAGATCGTCCCGATAGGCAGTCCGGCTGAGATACTGGCCGAGGGGCAGGTAGGGCACCTCCTGCATCGCCAGCGCCTGGATATCGTGGGCGATCTTCCGGCGGCCGTTCTCGTCCGGCGCCTCGATCCAGGCCCCACGCATGGCCTCGATCTGCGGGAGGTCGGGCCAGCCGAAGAAGCCCGTCTGCACGCCGCCGCAGCGCAGCACCTGCTCTACCGCCGGGTTCAGCATGTCGAAGCCGGACCAATCGGTGCAGAAGATGTTCCAGCCACCCTGGTCCGGAGGCGCCTTGTTGGCCCGGCGGGTGACCATGTGGCTTGTCGCCGGCATAGCCGGCGTCGGCGAAGGCCTTGGTGATGAACAGGAAGGTCCAGCGCGACAGGCACAGCACCGGCGCGGCCCCGTCGCGGTCATGTACGTCGGCACGCTGAAGATCTAGGACGAGCGTGCGCCCGTCCATGTCGAGCAGCGCTTGGCGCTTGCACCCTTTGACCCTCTTACCGGCATCGTAGCCGCGCGGACAGCCGCTTTCCGTCGTCTTGATGCTTGGGCTGTCGAGGACCGCGGCGGACGGTGAGGCTTCCCGTCCTATCCGCCCGCGATCAAGCATGTCGAGGCGGTGGTTGATCCGGCCGAGCAGCTTTGTGTCAGGCCAGCGGCTGAAGTGGCCGAACATCGTCGAACGCGGCGGCAGATCCTTAAGTATCAACCGCCATGAGCTTTCACCTCCCAGAACGAAGAAGATGGCGTTCAAGACCTCTTGTGTCGTCCAGAGGCGAGGCCGGCCACAGGCGTTGGCCTTGGCATCAGTGGCTCGATTACCGCCTACTCGGCGTCGGTGAGCTCGGTTTCATGGCGACGACCAACGCGGCTATGCTGCCGCCGGGTGGTCGGGGTCCACATGACGCTTCCAGGTCAGGCTTCGGCGCCCTCCGGGAATCATCGCCATCCCGGCCACTCAACCCCGCCTCAGATCCTCACCGGACGGGCCCTAAGATGGCGAGGCTCTGCCCGATGAGCAAGGTGAAGCCATGGCAGCCGCAAAGCCCGAGTGAACGGTCATTTCGCCCCGCCGCCTCCGGCCCCACCTCGATGATAGACGCTGAGGAAGATCCGCACGGCCTCGCCGACGTGGCGTTCGATCTGCTCAGGGCTGGAGTCGTCCAGGTGCGGAATGAAGAGGCGAACCGGCAGGATTTTCCCCATGATCAGTCCGATGAACATGTTCGCAGCGAGCTGCGGGTCGTCCCCGATGAAATCGCCGCGGGCCCGAGCATCCGTAAGGTACGAGGTCAGCTTGGCGAGCGTCCGGCCAGGCGCCATCGCGTAGAACGCCTCGCCGAGCGCGGGATTGCGGGGCACTTCGCCGACGATGATGCACCCTAGCGCCGACACTTCCGGCATGACCATTGCCCCAAAGAGGCTCATACCGACAGATTCCAGGACGGTCGGGAGTGGCCCCGTACTTTCGAGGTCGGTCTCGATCCGCTGGCGAAGTTCCTGGGTGCGATTGCCCACCACCTCGATGAACATCTCGTCCTTGGAGCCGAAGTGACGGTACACCGTCTCAGTCGAAGCGCCGGCCTCGACCGCCACTAACCGCATCGTCGTCTCTGCGAAGCCGTGCTTGAGAAACACGCGCTCCGCGACCTCCGCGATCTCGCCGCGCCGCTCCTCACCACGCGAAACACGAACCCGTGATCGCTTGCCCGAACCGGGCGTTTCGCTTGACATCGGCACCATCTTCCAGAAAAGAAACGAAACGCTCGGTTCGTATGCATCACGCCGTCATGGCAGCAAACGTACAGGTCGTCTCGCCGGTTGCCGTGCGAAGGTTAAGGGTGATCTCCCCACATGCGCGCAGACGACCTGGACGGCCCGTACGCACCGTCGAGAGGGCCCTTGGATCGACGTGACGTGCTCGACATCGGCTCTTTGGAGCGCACCCGGTCCCGGTACGAAGACCGCCGCCTTAAGGATGCCGATGCGTGGCGCGGCCGTGTAGAGAGCCGCTCACACTCGGATGGGGACCGATCCCGCCGACGCCGTGACGAACGATCCGGGCAGGAATACCGGGACGACGAGCCTCGTCGCCGGGGCCGCGGCGACGAGGACCGACGCGACAGTCGTTCCAATAACGGACGCGACCGCGACGAGGCGGAGGGGCAGGACGACCGGAAAGGCTCCGGATCGGACAGGGAAGACGATGAAGACGACCGCAAAGGCTCCGGGGCGGGCAAAGACGAAGCCGAAGACGACAAGCGAGCTCGGAGGAAACGACGGCCGCTCGTCATCGGCATCGCGGCGGTGGTCCTACTGCTGCTCGCCGGCGGCGGCCTGTACTACTGGCTCTCGACGCGCGGGAAGATTAGCACCGACGATGCCTACACCGACGGGAATATCGTCAACGTCGCCCCGCAGGTCGCCGGACAGGTCATCGCCCTGGATGTCACGGACAACCAGTTCGTCCGCAAGGGCGATCCGCTCTTCCGCATTGACCCGCGGCAGTTCAGGTTCAGCCGCGAGCAGGCCCAGGGCCAACTCGACGCCAGCAACGCGCAGGTCGCCAACCAGAAGCTCGGCGTCGAGATCGCCAGGAAGAACTTTCCCGCCGCGCTCCAGCTCGCACAGGCCAACCTCGACTCGGCCAAGGCCAACCTCGCCCTGCAGCAGGCGAACTACGACCGTCAGAGGAGCCTGCCGAAGCTCGCCACGACTCAGCAGGACGTCGACACTACCGCGGCGAACTACCAGCAGGCTAAGGCACAGGTCGAGCAGGCGCAGGCGCGCCTCGTCCAGGCCATGCCGGTTCAGCAGAACATCGGTCAGTCCGAGCAGCAGGTCGACCAGCTTAAGGGCCAGGCCGAACAGGCCAAGGCGCAAGTCGAGCAGGCTGACCTGAACATTGAGTGGAGCGTGGTGCGCGCGTCTCAGGACGGCTGGGTCACGAAGCGCAACGTCAACGCCGGCGACTACCTGTCAGCCGGCCAGCAAGTGATGTCGCTCGTCACCACCGACGTCTGGGTGACGGCCAACTACAAGGAGACTGAACTCGACGGCATGCGCCCCGGGCAACGGGTCAAGATTGCCATCGACGCCTACCCCGACCTCGACCTGGAGGGCCACGTGGATTCGATTCAGCGCGGCTCCGGCTCTAAGTTTTCCGCCTTCCCGGCCGAGAACGCCACCGGCAACTTCATCAAGATCGTTCAGCGCGTGCCGGTGAAGATCGTCATCCACGGCGGTCTGAAGAAGGACGAGCCGCTGCCGCTCGGCATCAGCGTCGTACCGACGGTGATGCTCAAATGAGCGACGCCTCGAACGGTCGAGAATCCGCCCACAACCCTTGGCTCGTCGCCATCGCGGTCACGCTGGCGGCGTTCATGGAGGTGCTCGACACCACCATCGTCAACGTGGCGCTGCCCTACATCGCCGGCTCGCTCGCCGCCTCGAACGACGAGGCGACCTATACCCTGACAGCCTACCTCGTCGCCAACGGTATTGTGCTGACCATCGCTGGCTGGCTGTCCGACACCATCGGACGCAAGCGCTACTTCCTGATCTGCATCGGCATGTTCACGGTGTCGTCGTTCCTGTGCGGCATCTCGCAGAGCCTTGGGCAGATCATCGTCTTCCGCCTGATGCAGGGCTTCTTCGGCGGCGGCCTGCAGCCGAGCCAGCAGGCAATCATCCTCGACACCTTCCCGCCGGCCAAGCGCGGGGCCGCCTTCGGCGTCACGGCCGTGGCGACCGTCGTCGCCCCCGTCCTCGGGCCGACGCTGGGCGGCTACCTCGTCGAGCATTCGACCTGGCGCTGGATCTTCTTCATCAACGTGCCGGTCGGGATCTTCACCTTCTTCGTCAACGTATACCTCGTTCAGGACCCACCAGACGAGAAGAAGAAGCGCGCCCGCGGCCTCGACTACGTCGGCCTGTCGCTCATCGTCATCGGCATCGGCTGCATGCAGGTCATGATCGACCGTGGCGAGGTCAACGGCTGGTTCAGCTCGTCCTTCATCCGGATAATGGCCGTCATCGCATTCCTGGGAATTTTCGGCGCGATCTGCTGGCTGCTGATCGCCGACGAGCCGGTCGTAGACCTCAACGTGTTCAAGGACCGGAACTTCTCCGTCGGCTGCCTGCTCATCGGTGCGGTCGGGGCACTGCTTTATGGCGGATCCGTCCTTACTCCTAACTTCGCCCAGCAGGTGCTGGGCTACACGGCGCTTGATTCCGGCTTCATCTTGTCGCCGGGAGGCATCGCGGTCATCTTCCTGATCCCCGTCGTCGCCGTAGCGATGAAGTTCGTCCAGACCCGCTACATCATCATGTTCGGGTTCGCCTTCACGGGCGCCGCGATGTTCTATTCAAGCTTTCTTGCTCCCGACGTCGACTTTCGGACACTGGTCTGGATGCGCACGCTGCAGACGGCGCCACTCGCCTTCCTGTTCGTGCCGATCTCCACGATCGCCTACCTGACCCTGCCGGACCGCTACCGCAGCGAAGGATCCGCCTTGTTCTCCATGTTCCGCAACGTGTTCGGCTCCGTCGGGATCTCCCTCTCGACCGCCGCGGTGACGGAACGAACGCAGGCCGACCAAGCCCATCTCTCGTCGTTCATGACGCCCCTACGCCACGGCTACAACCTGCTAATTCAGGAAAGCGAGCACACGCTCCGGTCCCTTGGGCGGGCGGCGTCGTTGGTGCACCAGCAGGCTGTCGCGCATACCTACCAGACCTTCACGAAGCAGGCCCAAGTGCTCGCCTACGGCAACGTGTACCAGTACGCGGCGGTCCTGGCGTTCCTCGTCGTACCCCTATGCCTGTTGATCTCGGCCAAGACCGCGCAAGGCGAAGGCGGCGGGGGACACTGACATGACGCTCTCCCGATACCTCGGCCGACGCGGCCGAGCGATGATCACGGCCGGCCTGCTCGGCCTTGCCGGATGCACGGTTGGGCCCGACTTCGCCCCGCCCGCGACGCCGCTCGCAGACGCGGGCGACTATCTCGACACCGGCCTCGTCGCGCCGACGCCACGGCGACTCCTGGCACGCACCATCGACGCCGAACCGGACGTTGCGTGGTGGCTCGCCTTCCGCGATCCCGTGCTGGCGCAACTTGAGGACCGTCTGGCGGCCCAGAACCTCGACGTTCAGACCACCACCGCGCGGCTGTTCCAGAGCCGGTCCCAGATCAATACCGCCGCTGCCGCGGGCCTGCCGACCCTCAACGGGCAAGGCAGCGCCTACCGGCAGCAGTTCAGCAAGAACGGCACCATCGGCCTCCTCTCCAACTCGCTCGGCAGCCTGACGGGCGGAAGCAGCGGCGCTTCCAGCGGCAACCTGACGGCGCCGCTGACCAACGGCTTCGAGAGCTACACGCTGGGCTTCGACGCCTCCTGGGAACTCGACCTCTGGGGCAAGGTCCGGCGCTCGGTCGAGTCCGCAGAGGCCCAGGCGGACGCCTCCGCGGAAGCGAGGCGCGACGCGCTGATCTCCGGCCAGGCCGAACTCGCGCGAGCCTACGTGCAGTTGCGGGGCACCCAGGAGCTCATCCGGATCGACCTCGCCAACATCCGGGTCAACGAGCAGATCCTCGACGTCGTCCGGGTGCGTCAGCAGAAGGGATTGGTCACCGGACTCGATACGTCCAGTGCGGCACAGCAGGTCGAGGCGATCAAAGCGCAGCTGCCGCAGCTCCAGCAGCAGGAGATCCAGCAAATCAACGCGATCTCTCTGCTGCTCGGCGAACCGCCGCTGGCGCTCTCGCAGGAACTCGTCGCCGGCCCCTCGATCCCGCCCGTGCCCCCGCGCATACCCATCGGTGTGCCGTCGAGCCTCGTCATGCGCCGGCCCGACATCCGCAGGGCCGAGGCCAACCTGCATTCGGCCGTGGCCGAGATCGGTGTCGCGGAAGCGCAGTTCTTCCCGAGCGTTACGCTGACCGGAAGCCCGACCGTGAATTCGGTCGACCCGGGCAAGCTCTTCCGGGGCTCGTCGCTCCAGTACATGAACATCGGCCCTTCGATCTCCATCCCGCTGTTCGAGGGCGGGCGGCTCAAGTCGAACCTAGTGCTCCAGCGCGCCCGGCAACAGGAGGCGGCCATCGCCTACCAGAAGGCGGTGCTCCAGGGCTGGCACGACGTCGTCAACGCCCTCGCCGCTCTACGCGGCGACGAGGCCCGCCGAGCGCGTCTGGCCAGGCAGGTGGCCGATGCGCGCCAAGCCCTCGCCCTGTCGCGGGCGCGATACGTCCAGGGCGTCGAGATCTTCACGACCGTCCTCCAGGCTTCACAGACGGTGCTCCAAGCCGAGACCAGCCTGTCCCAGGCGACGGCCGCTATCTCGACCGACTTCGTCGCGCTGTCGAAGGCGCTCGGCGGCGGCTGGGAGACGACCTTCCCGGTCGGACGGACGCCGCCCCTGTCCCTGGCCAAGGTGGGCATCCCGCTCACGGACGTCGTGCACGACGGGGCCCTCGGCCGATGAGGGACCGGGGAACATCGACGAGCTGGCTGCATGCGCGGGACGGCCCTGCGTCACCCGTGAAGGCAGTCGGCGTCACGCCTGAGGGGGCGCGACCATACAGAGCAGACCCATCATGTTCACTCGGATCGCTACCTCAATCTTCCTAGCCGCGGGCTTCGTGATCCCGTGCGTAGCCCAGTCTGGAACCGCACCCGCTCGTCCAACCCTCTTGATCCACGGCAACTATTGTGGCCCGGGCAACAACGCCCCCCTGGCTCCGGTCGACGCCCTGGACGCCGCGTGTGCCCGGCACGACGCCTGCACCCCGAACGATGGTCTCCCGTCCAAGGCCTGCAACCTTCGCCTGCAGGTCGAGGCGGAACGGATAGCGGACGACCCCCGTCAGTCGCCAGAACTTCGGATGGTCGCGGGTGTCGTCGCCTCCGGCGCCGCGATCATGCCCTCGGCCGCGCCAGGGCGGAGCACCCGTCGTACCGTGACGGGGGGAGTGGAGGACTGACCGGCCACGCCAATACCACGAAGTCCCGCCTTCGTTCCTCGAAGGTGCGATGCATTGACTGGCTCGCGCTTCGCCCCCTCCCGCAGGCCGGTCGAGCGCCATTCCTCGACGCCACGCCGCAGCCCGGACTGGGCCGGCGGTGCGTGGCGACCGGAGGGGCACCGACGGCCCGATCACGGCGTCGACGCCAAGACTTGGATCTGACCACGAAGAACCCCCATGGCGTCCCACCAGCGACCGCTCTGCCTCGCGCTTCAAGGCGGCGGATCCTACGGCGCGTACACATGGGGGTGTGCTGGACACCCTGCTGGCCGACGGCCGCTTCTCGGTGGACGCAGTCAGCGGAACCAGTGCCGACGCGTTGAACTGGGATTGCCCCGGTTCGATGGACGGTTAGGGGGGCTTGCTCGATCAAGGTCGAGCTGGACCTGTCCAATTCGATTTTTTGCTCGAAGGCAATGGGTGAGCAATAGCCGAGCACCGAGGGAAGACGCAGCGGATTGTAGAAGCCCTCAAAGTAGTTGAACACCGCCATCCGAACCTCGGGCTGAGAGCGGAGGCGGCGGCAATAGAGCAGCTCGCATGCGAGGGTCGAGAAGAAGCTCTCGGCTATGGCGTTGTCGTGGAGCGCTCGCTTGGTGCGCGCGAACCCCATCCAGTTTGAGACCGTGCTGGTGAACCTCGCGGTGAACGCACTCAATGCCATGAAGGGGGAAGGCACGCTGACTACATCGCCATGACCTACGGCGCGCCGAAGCCGGGCAACCGGGGCCAAGCCGACTCGCCGAGCTCGTTCGTGGCGGTCGCCGTCACCGACACCGGCTCGGGCATCGCGAAGGAGCAGCTCGCCCGGATCTTCGAGCCGTTTTTCACCACGAAGGAGGTCAGCCGCGGAACCGGTTAGGGGCTGTCCCAGGTCATCGGCTTCGCCAACCAATCCGGTGGCCACGTGGACGTGTGCAGCGTCGTCGGGCGGGGCAGCACCTTCACCCTGTACCTGCCCCAAGACGAGGCGGCCCCGGCGAGGAGTTAATTGCCGCCCAGCTCAACGGGCAGGCGCTGGAGGATGGAGACAAGTCCATCCTGGTGGTCGAGGACCACGTCGAGATTGGCCGGTTCTGCACGCCGATCCTGCACGACCTGGGCTACGGCAGTGTGCTGAACCAGACGGCCGAGGCGGCGCTGGCGGAGATCGAGGCGGTGCCGTTCCGGTTCGATGCGGTGCTGTCGGATGTGGTGATGCCGGGCATGGGTGGCATCGAATTGGCCCGGCGGCTGCGGGATTTATACACCGAGATGCCGGTGGTTCTCACCTCCGGCTACAGCCATGTGCTGGCCCGGGAGGGCGCCCAAGGCTTCGAGTTCTTGCGCAAGCCCTACTCGGCCAAGAAGGCGGGCAAGGTCCTGCGGGCAGTCACAGCACGTCGACCAAAGATTCGGCCGGCCCCGGCGAGCGTCTGACGCTAAGAGATTGAGAATTCAAGCTGTTCAGCCCGTTCGAGTTAGTCTGTCAGGCGTCGCGTGTTGTCGGCCACGATTTCGCGGTATCGGGAGATAACCTGGCCTTGCGAGCCCCCGGCCAGCAGCGTGTTGGCGGCCTCCATCGCGGCCACCACCTTCTCGCCAACCATCGAGAATATCTCGGCCTGCGCCTGCGCCCCGCCCCACGCGATGCGCACCAATCGTAACTCGATGACCCGTTGCGCCTCGAAGGCGAGTAGGATCGCGGCGCAGAACGGGTTCGGCATGTGTACTCCAATCAGGCGACCCACCGGTCGCGAGCATGTCCTAGTCATCCGTGAACGGCTGCCGCCCGCCGGCGTCGACGGACGGGACCTCGCGGTTGCGCTTCTCAGGCGAGCTTGACCAACCACTCGGCGGTGCCGTGAGCAACTTTGGCCTTGTCCTTGAGCGAGGCGGTTAGGGCGTCCAGGAAATGGCGGCCCTTGGCGTTCTCGCTGTAGGGGTTAGTGGACACCGAACAAGATGCGTTCGGCGCTTGATGTCATTCGCGGCTACTAAGAGCAGCTGACCGCCCCTGCAGGGACCCCGGGGTCGACCTGGCAAGCCGGTGCGAGCAGTGTTGACGGCCGGGCGACCTGAGGGGGCGGAAAGACGACCGGCCGTCGCACCACAGGGGGAAGTCCCCCTGCGATCCCTATGTCCTGGATTGCCGACGCCGGTGGCCTGAGACCGTCTTACTGGCCCCTCCGGACGACGCCGGCTGCGTAAGGCCTACTGGCTGGCCTGCTTATTCGCGCGCGCCTCGCTCGCCTTGGTGTAGCGTTCGTCGAACGCCTTCATCTCGTCGGTCATGCGCTTGAGCTCGGCGGCCTCCTTCTCGCGGCCTAGGTGCTTGGCGGTCGCGGCGAGCGTGCCGTAGGCGGCGATGTAGTAGTGCAGCGAGATCTGGGCGGATGCGACGCCGCTGGCGTCCTTCACGGCTGGGTCGTTGGCGGCGGCCATGACGTCGATGGTGCCGGCCCGGATGCCCTCCATGATCTTGTTGGGCTTGTTGCTCGGCTGCCCGCCCGCCTCATGCAGGAGGCGCGTGATGGTCTCGGCATGGCGCGCGGCCGTCGCGGAACCCTCCTCGGCGATCTTGCGGAGCTCAGGATCGCTCAGGTCCTTCGTGGCCGCCTTCGCGGCTTCCTTCCCCTGCTCGTCGGCGCTCTTCAACGCCTGGAGACCCTGGATGTACCACTGCTCGTAATCCTGCTCGGCCATCGGCCAACTCCTGCATTGAAGAGAAAAAAGAACGCACGCGTTCATTTTGTGAAAGCGGAGTGCCGCCGTATTGTTCCAGCTAGGAGGAGCTTAATTTGCGCAAGGTGGCCACACAGGCGGTCGGCGCCGTCGTCTCTGGGCGCCGCGGTCGGCCGCGCGCCGACCAAGCCGGCGAAGTCGAAGAGCGGGTGCTCGACGTAGCGACGCGCCTGTTTCTGTCCCACGGCTTCGACCGAACGACCTTCGAGGGCTTGGCCGAGGAGGCGCAAGCCGGGAAGGCAACCCTCTACGCGCGCTACCGGAACAAGGAGGCCCTGTACGAGGCGGTGGTCCGCCGACGTGTAGCCCAGTCCGTCGCCCGAATCTCGGCCGCATCGGACGGAGGCGTCTCCAGGGAGAACCTGCTTGGCGTCGCCATGCTGCTCGCCGACGAGATCTTCGTACCGGACGTGATCGCGCTCATGCGACTGACCATCGCCGAAGTTACGCGGTTTCCCGAGATGGCGCTGGCCACCTATCGGATCGGCTATGGCGGATGCGTATCGGCCTTGGCGGAAATTATCGCGGGCCAGGGGCATACCCCGGAGATGCTCGTCGCGGCGACGCCGGCCGCGACCCGGTTCGTCGAGCGGGTTTTTATGCCGCTGCAGATGCACGCCCTCTACGGCGTGGACCTCCCGAGCCTAAGGCTGCGGGCCAGGGAGGACGTCGCGCAGGCCGTCGATGGCCTCCTCGCGGAGGGAGTGCGGGATGTCCGAAAGGCGGTCCATTCCCCCTCGACCTTCAAAACGCGCTAGGTCGGCATCAAGCTCGCCGAGGAGGTGCAGGTCGGACTCCCCTCTCTCGACGTCGCCACCCCGGAGTGAACGGTCGCTGGGATCGCACCGCGTTTCCCTGATTTGGCACAGTGCGTGCACGAACTCGCGCGGATGCGGAAGACAGCTCTAGGAGCCGCAAGCCCTCGCTCCAAGGGCACGGCTACCCAAAGACCGTGAGCCTGAGCCACGGCCTCACCACCGTCCGCCCCGCGCCACGGCCCCGGCCTTGCCGCTGACCCGCCAGACGATGGGGTGGCTCTCGAAGTCCTCCATAAGGCGAGCCGCTTCAGTTGCGACCGGCTCCGGTGGACGTACACCCAAGCCCTGAGGATCATGGCCAAGAGGCCTGATATCGATGCCGTCTTCACCGACGTGCGAAACGCTAAGCCGCTTCTCGGCAGCGAGCTAATTTCCGTCCTTTTCACAAACAATCACCAGAAATCCGGCGAACAACGTCCGCTCAAAAGAAGCGCCGTGGCTCCTAGGAACGGCTGAGAAGGGCGCGTTGCTGCCATAGTAGCATCGGAGCACACGTCCGCTTTCGGGATCCGCACGATTGCGCATGAACGACTGCGTTGGGTCCAGGCTGTGTGAAAACGCGCTGATTTGGTAGAGTAGATCCTGGTCTGAGGAGGTCGGGATGAAGCGCTTCATCGCAGGCGAGGATCGTCAGCAG
>NZ_FOTK01000018.1 GCF_900114535.1 Methylobacterium pseudosasicola
GCTCCAGCCCGGCGACACGGTCGTCATGGACAATCTGCCGGCCCACAAGGTCAGCGGCGTCCGCGAGCGGATCGAGGCGGTGGGAGCCCGGCTGCTCTACCTCCCGGCCTACTCGCCCGACTTCAACCCGATCGAGATGGCCTTCGCGAAGCTGAAGGCGCTGCTGCGCAGTGCAGCGGCGCGAACTATCCCAGACCTCTGGGATGCCATACGGCGCAGCCTAACCTGCTTCGCGCCAGCTGAATGTCGAGCCTACCTTGCCGCTGCAGGATACGACGCAACCTGATCGGATGCCGCTCTAGCTGTGCAGTGTTCGACCCTGACGATATCCACCGTTCGTGCCCCGGGCGCACCAGATCGTCTACGCGCTGTGGACAAATACGTTCTGACCGCCGATCGCCTGTGCATAAGCGCCTCGAACGAGCGCCGGTCGAGGAACCATCTTCGGTTGGCGTAGCCGACGTGGAGCCGTACTGAACGGCATGTCAGCCAGCCCCGCCCCCGCCGATCTCCCGCCCGCCGTCGCCACCTGGCGCGACCAGCTCGAACGCATCTCCGAGCGCGCGTCGCCCTGTCGCTACATGCCGCCGGCGCGCTGGGCGGCTGTTCGGGAAGCCGCGATCGATTTTTGCGACCGGTTCGGCGCCGACGCCCTCGCCCTTGGCTGGACGGATCGGCAGCTGTTCGGCGTTCACCCGCAGCACGGCACCCTACGAGTCGACTACTGCGGGGCGGTGATCTCCGGCAGCGACAAGGCCCTCGGCGTAGAGGCAAACCGCATCGTTTTCGAGCGGACGTCGAGCTACCGGGATCGGCAGGGTCAGGAATGGGGACCACCGATCTGGGAGTTCGCGGCGAAGGGCGGTTAGGGCTTGGGCTCCCGAGGCGGCCACGCGGGCACAGTGGTCGGGTCGTGTCGGCCGCACGCGCTGCACCTAAGCGTCATGCCGGCGTCAGGTACGAAGCTCGTGGACGGCCACCGTCCCATATAGAACGGCACTTCTTCCTCATGCCCGCAGCTACAGATCGCTCGAACTGCGCGGACGCCAAGCTCCATCGCCTCCTGAAGCGTCATCGGTCTGATCTCGTAGCCTTCGCGGTCGTAGACTCGGCGCGGGTTCCGGCTCTGGAGAGGAAGCGGCGTCTCTCGACGCGGGGGGAGAGGGCTCGTCACGGCGGGTCCCGATGAGGCGTTGGGCTTGGCGGTCGTGTTGCCGCGCCACAAGAATACGAGCAAGCGCACGTCAACCGCGAAGGCGGTCTAGTCCCGCACCTCGCTCGGCCCAAGCTCTGCGATCACCGCTCGCCCGGCCGGCTGGCGGGCGCGCCGGTCTTCGACCAGTCCCATCTCGGCCAGCATCGGCATGTAGGTCGGATAGGACTGATACCGGAGAGCCTCTGCGGATGGGTTGCTCAGTTGGCGCCGGCTGCAGCCTTCCTCAACCGCACCCCCGGCCCCTCGCCGTTCTCCTCGATGAAGATGACGCCGGCGGCTTCGAGGGCGGCCTGTAGGGCGGCGACGGTCCGATCTTTCAAGGCGTCGCCCCGTTCGAACCGGGCCACGGTGTCGGCCGACACGCCCGCTGCAGCAGCAAGATCCCGGACGCCCAGGCCGAGCGCGGTTCGAGCCATCTTGCACTGGACAGCCTGCATTTCATAACCCTGTTACGATTTCGGTTGACGGCCGTCCGAGGCAGGCGTAATCATAACCTCGTTCCGATTTCGGAACAAGAACTGGTTTCGGCGCTGTGCGCCGGCCTCTCCAGACATGCCCTGAAGCCTTCAGCCCCGGAGCACACCGGTTATGGCAATGCCCCCGCTCGCCTCGATGTCGGCCCAGCGCCGGCCGACCACCACCGTCTACGCCCGTCCGGCCCCCATGCTGGACATCAACGAGGATGTCCCCGGCACCGTTGAGGCCTGGGAGGCTGTCGCCCCGATCCGGCCGGATACCGCCTACGTCCGGGCCCCGCGCTTCCTCGACCTGGCCGGCGAGCTACTGACCGCCACCCTCATCATCGCCGGGGGCGTGTTCGCCTACGGCTTCATGCCTGTCGCGTGAGGGAGGCCGCCATGACGAAGCAGAACACCGCGGCTGCCCAGCCAGCAACCGACCTCCGCCAGCGCGCCGCCCGAGCCCGGGATGCCGCCGGGCGGTTCATCAGCCGAACCGAGCCCGTTGAGCCGCCGGCCTCGCGACCCGAGCCGGATCCTGTTCTAGCCCTGATCGAGGAGCACCGCGCCGCCTACGCTGAGTGGGACCGCCTGTCGGATGTCTGGAACGAGATGCTACTGTCTGACCCTGGTTATGCAGAGGCGATGGCGGCATCCGAGGAGCCGGGCAAACGAGAGGTCGCAGCCTACGAAACGCTATTGATGGCGCGGCCGGCATCGCTTCCAGGTGCGGCCGCGTGGGTAGCTTACCTCGACGAGGCCACCTGTCGGACGCGGATCGACGCTGAGCCATCGGACGGTGAGCGTGTGCTCGGGACGGTCGCGGCGGTTCTGAAAGAGCTTGCCAGCGAAGAAGTCCCCGTCCCGCACCCCGACGCCGCGCTGTTCGCCCTCGGCGACCAGTTCATGGCGGCCTGGGCGGTCGAGGAGGAGGCCCCCGACGGTGCAGGGTACTGGGCCTGCAACCGGCTCGCCCAACAGATCGTCCAGACGCCGGCGGTGACTGCAGCGGGCTACGGGATCAAGGCCCTATTGCTGGCTCGGCTCGACGAAGATTACAGCAGTCCGCGCAAGCCAGCTAAGGCGCAGGGGCCGCTAGCAAGCCACTGGAACGTGCTGCGCCAGGTGCAGGAAGGCGCGGCCCTGCTAGCCGCCACGCCCGTTATGGGAATCCCCATATCGACCGCCGCACGTCCCGAAACGGGATATCCCGTAACGGCCACCCCGCCGCTGGGCCCGAGGCTGGTCGACATGCTCGACCTCGCCTCCGCCACCATGGACGAGCTGCGGGCGATCCAAGACATAGCTGAGCACGTCGGCGCGGCCGCCTACGCTTACACCTGGGGACCCCGCTGCGGAACGCGCGGAGGTCGCTACGGAGCAGTAGAGCCCAACGATATCGGTAAGCTGATGCACTGGCTGGGCGATGCCCTGACCGATGTAGAGACCGCGGTCGACGAGGAGGTCGCTCGCCGCGCACCCGCCAATCATGCCGATCGCGAGACGCGGCTGTCGATGCGCGCCGTCACGATCATCGATGACGGCGATCCCGAAACCATCAGGGCCTTCGCTCTCGAACTGCTCGATCACGCCGCTGCTGAATTCAGGGGAGCCTGATCTATGACCAACATCATCCCGTTCCGGCGGCGCGTCCGGCCGGCTCTACCCGACACCCGAACCCGCATCGAGGGTGCGCTCGCCCTGGCCCTTGATGCCGTCGACCACCTGGTGGCCGCTCTCGACGACATGGACGAGGATCCAGATTTCGAGGACGGGAGTGATTCGGAGCCGAGCCTGGGCGCGCCGGAGAATCATCATGTGTCGCAGGTCGTATGGCTGCGCGGCGGGGATCGCGACTTCGAGGAGGGCTAGCCGCCAGCATTCTGGCGTCGCTCAGCAGACCCACATCATCAGATTGTAGGTAACATTGTATGCCGGAGGTCGGGCAATATGCCTAAGTCATTGCGAAGTATGCAGTATTTACCGCAGAGCGGCGGAAGGGGTGGGATTCGAACCCACGGTGGAGTTGCCCCCACGGCGGTTTTCAAGACCGCTGCCTTAAACCACTCGGCCACCCTTCCCGGCCGCGCCTGCGGCCCTCCGGTTATGGCTGCCCTGGTCGCCGCGTCAACCGCGGAACGCCCGGTTGACCTGTCACGCCATTCCGCATATTGCACCGCCACGCCCAGGGCCGCCATGTCGGTGCGGGCGCTGTCCGGTTGTTGGTTCTGATCCAGCCGGCGCGGTGGGGGATAGTTTAACGGTAGAACGGTGGACTCTGACTCCTCTAGTCCTGGTTCGAATCCAGGTCCCCCAGCCACCTGAGTTTTCGGCCTGTCAGCCGTATCGATATCCAGCCTGAACTCTTCCGCGATTCCCGCATGTGAAGTGGGGTGCCGCCCCATCCGGTGCACCGGATCATGTCTCGGTCCGAAGGATCCAGCTTGGATCGTCCCGAGCAGGCAGGCACGGCACGCCTCATCCAATCCGTTGGCCTCGTCTCCTTCCGACCGAGCGCCGGTTGCATTCTGCCCGAGTCCGTCGCCCGGTGCGGTTCAGGGATCGGCTGCCGTCCCTCGAACAGGTCGGGTCGATACACGATTAACGACCACAACAAATAGTTTGATCGATTCATCAGCACTGTCTACGTAGAAAAATGCGGGCCAGTTAGTTTAGCAGCAACCTTAAATACGCAGGCGTGGACTTGCCCACTTCACAGCGCCGCACACCGAGATAAGCTTTCCGCGGATCCTGATTCGATTCTGGTCTGATGAGGGCAAGCTTATGATGCGGCGTTTCCTGGTTGCCGCCTGTGCGGCAGGATCCATTGCTGTAGTCGGCTTGGCGCCGATGCCCGCGCAGGCGCAGAGCGCCGGCGCCATCTTCGGTGGGCTGGCCGGGGGTGTGCTGGGCGGCGTCATCGCCGGATCGATCGCCGCGCAGGCGGCCCGGGAGCGGCCGGTGGTGGTCTACCGCGTTCCCCGGCGCACGGTCCGGGTCATCCACGAGGTGCGTCATGCGCCGCGCCGGAAGGTGGCGCGCCAGCGCCCGATGCCGCCGGCCGCCGGCCCGTCGGGGGCGCAGGTGGTGAACGCGTCGGCCGATCCGTTCGCCTCGCCGCAGGGCAGCGCCACCACCGCCGTGAGTCAGGCCCGCTGAGCCGTCCCGCCCCCGCCGCACGCCGGACCGACCGCATGTCCCGATCGAAGGTTGCCTGGGCTCTCCTGTTGGCTGCCGGCCTTGCGGCGGAGCCGGCCGCGGCCTCGCCGGCTCCGCCGAACCTCACGGTCGACAAGACCTTCGGCAAGGTGGCGGGCTGGTCGATCGGCTACAGCGAGAACCTCGGCGGCTGCCTCGCCGCGGCGAGCTACGGGGACGGCACGACCCTGTGGTTCGGCTTCGGCGGCGCGCGCGGCTCGTCCTACCTCGCGCTGACGAATCCCAAATGGCGTTCCCTGGAAGTCGGCGGGCAATACGACATCCAGATGCTTGCCGGCCGGGAGAAGTGGCGCGGTACCTTCACGGGCTTCGAGCGCGGCGACGCCCACGGGCTGTTCCAGTCGGGCCTGAAGGAGCGATTCGTCGCCGACCTGTCCAATGCCGGCAGCATCAGCGTGATTTTTCAGGGTAAGCAGATCACGGTCCTGTCCCTGGTGGGGTCCACGGAGGCGTTCGACGCCGTGATGGGCTGCCAGAAGGACGTGATCTCCGCCGCCGCCAAGGAGGCGCCGGGCCTGCCGAAGCCGCGCAAGCTGGAGGCCGGCATGGTCAGCACCGGGACCGGCTTCTACGTGTCGGAGCGCGGGCATCTGCTCACCAACAACCACGTCGTCGAATCCTGCTCGGACTTTTCCGTCCGGCAGCCCGGCCGCCCCTCCCTCACGGCGCGGCTCGTGGCGCGGGACGCAACCAACGACTTGGCGGTGCTGGCCACCGATACCCTGCAGAAGGCCGTGCCGCCCTTGTCGGTCCGGGCGCGGCTCGGCGAGAACGTCTATGTCTACGGCTACCCGCAGAGCGACGTGCTCGCGTCCACCGGCAACTTCACCATCGGCAACGTCACGGCCACCGCGGGATCGGGCGACGACACCCGCAAGATCCAGATCTCGGCGCCGGTCCACCAGGGCAATAGCGGCGGCCCGGCGCTCGACCAGTACGGGAACGTCATCGGGGTGGTTCAATCCAAGCAGGTGGCCTTCGCCTCCGGCGACGTGCCGCAGAACGTCAACTTCGCGATCAAGTCGACGATCGCCCTGAATTTTCTGGAGGCGAACGGCGTCGAGGCTCCGATCACCGTGCGCACCACCGATGCGATGGACGGTGCCGGGATCGCCGAGAAGGCTCGGGATTTCACGGTTCAGGTCGTCTGCCACTGATCGCGGGCGACGCGATCGAAGCGCACGCTGGGCGGCCCGACACGTGACGCGCGCGGGCGACAAACTCTCCTGTCCGAGGGCTTGAGGTCCACAGCCTAAAAATCTGGGACGCCTCATGACGCGCGACCGGGCGCCGACGCCCCGTTGACGTGCGGCGGCCACGATGCCTAACAATCGGGCCATGCGCTGGCGCCTGCCCCTGACGGTTCAAGGCCGCGCGATCATCGGGATGGTCGCGCTCTACGCGCTGTTGCTCCAGGCCTTCCTCGGCTTCGCCACGCCGGCCCACGCCTTCGGGTTACCCGGCGCGGTCCTGTGCGCCGAGCACGGCTCCGGCACGCCCGATGATGGGGCGGCTCCGCTCCACGCCCATCCGTGCTGCACGCTGGTGCAGGCGGTCGGCGTGGCGCTGCCACCGTCCGAGCCGGTCGCCGTCGCGTGGCCGTTCGCGCCGGCCCTGCGCCTGGCCTGGCGGCCGGAAGCCGAGCGACCGAAGACCGGTCCCCCGCCCTCAGCCACGTCTGCCCGAGGTCCGCCCGCCGCCTGACGATCCCGCTTCCCGATCGTTCAGGCCCGGACCGTTCCCATGTCGATTCTCCTGCACGGCAGCGCCCCCACGTTCGGGGCCGTCGCCGCTTTGCGTGCCTCCCGTGAGGCCGTCTACCGCGCCGTATGGCGCTGGCACTTCTATGCCGGCCTGCTGTGCCTGCCGTTCCTGATCAGCCTGTCGGCGACCGGGGCACTCTACCTGTTCAAGGACGAGATCAACGGCAGCCTGTTCGCCTACCGGACCCGCGTGGCCGTCCAGACGACAGCGCCCCTCGGGCCGGACCGGCTGATCTTCAACGCCCTGCAGGTCGAGCCGGACGGGGTGCCGGTCTCCTACACGGACCCCGCCGCGCCCGACGCCTCGGCCCTGGTCACCCTGTCGAAGGACGGCCGCAAGCGTCTGGTCTATCTCGATCCCTATACCGGATCCGTGCTCGACCGCGTCGACCGCGACGGCGAGTTCATGATGGTCGTGCGCGGGCTGCACAGCCTCAGCTATTTCGGCCCCTTCGCCAATGCGTTGGTCGAGATGGTGGCGGGCTTCGCGATCATTCTCGTGATCACGGGCCTGTACCTCTGGTGGCCGCGCGGCCAGACCGGCGGCGTCGTCAGCCTGCGCGGAACGCCGAGCCGCCGGGTCTGGTGGCGGGACCTGCACGCCGTGACCGGGCTCGTGGCCGGGGGCGGCCTGCTGTTCCTGGCGATCACCGGGCTGCCGTGGTCGATCTGGTGGGGGCAGCAGCTGCGCACCTGGTCGAACGCCGCCGGGCTCGGCCAGCCCGCGATCCTGTGGGCGGGTAAGCCGGTCTCGACGGTGCCGATGCGCGCGCGGCTGCCGGATGCTGGGTGGACCCTGCAGGATGCGCCGGTGCCGCGCTCGCAACCGGCCGGGCGGGCGGTGGAACCCATCGGGATCGATCAGGCGGCCGCGATCGTCACTCGGCTGGGCATGCCGCGGGGCTACGAACTGGCGTTGCCGGTCGGCACCGATGGCGTCTACGCAGCGGCCGCCTACCCGCACGATGTCGCCCAGCAGCGGCTGATCTCCCTCGATCAATATACCGGCGCGCCCCTGGTCGACGTGCACTTCGCCGAACTCGGCCCGGTGGGCCGCGCGATCCAGTACGGGATCGGCATCCACAAGGGTGAGCACTGGGGCCGGGCCAACCAGTTCGCCATGCTGGCCTTCTGCCTGGCCACGATCCTGCTCGCCGTCACCGCCGCTACGATGTGGTGGAAGCGACGCCCGGCCCGCGGCCTCGGTGTGCCGCCCTGGCCGCGGGACCGGCGCGTGGTCGCCACTGTGACCCTGGTGATTGCGGGGCTGGGCGCGATGTTTCCCCTGACCGGCCTGGCGATCCTCGGCATGATCGGGCTCGATCTCGCGGTCCAGGTCGCTCGCAGGCGCGAGACGGCCTGATCTCAGATCAGCGGGCTCGATGCCCGTGTCGACCGACCTCAATCTCAGACGCAGGCACCTCGGCTTCCTCGGGACCGGGCTGGTCCTGCTCGCCCTGTGGGTGCAGGCCCTCGCGCCGCTGGTAACCCTGCGGATGGTGCTGGCCGCGCCCGAGATGCCGGGCGCGGTCCTGTGTGGTCACCTGCCGGATGGAGACGCGATCGGCGCCTCGCTGGAGCAGCCGGTGGCGCCGCCAACCTGCGACGTCTGCCGACTCTGCCGCGCCGGGATGGTCCCCCCACCCCATCCAAAAACTCCCGACGTCGCCCGCCTGCTGCGCTGGACAGCGCCCGCCTGGCCGATCCCGCCGCCGTCCGATCCGAAGCCTGCGCCGCGCGTCGCGGGCCAGCCGCGCGCGCCACCCCTCCCCGCCTGATCACGGCTTCCATGTGGGCGGCGACCGCGCCGCCCGGCCCCACGACCGATCAGACGAGATTTTTGGGATGTCGATTCACCAGGCCGCATCGCGGTTCGGCACGCTAGCCTTCTTGTTCGCCGGCAGCGCGATCCCCGCAGCGGCGCAGCAAGCCGTCACGCTGGATGAGCTCTCCGTCGAGGGCGAGGCCAACCCCGGCGCGGGCCGGCCCGCCATCGCCGTGCCGTTCGGCGTGGCAGCGCCCCAGGGGTCGGCCCCCTCGGTGATAGAGCACCCGGTCGGCCAGGTGGTCACCGGGATCGGGCGCGACAACACCATCGCCGATCGGCCGGCGACCAGCATCGGCTCCGTGCTGGTGAACAGCCCCGGCGTCACCGTCCGCCAGGGCAATGGCGGGCGCGACGTGATCATCTCGATCCGCGGCAATAACGCCCGCTCCACCGGGGTGATCAAGAACACGGTGGTGCTGGAGGACGGATTCGTCCTCACCCAGCCGGACGGCGCGTCCCGCTTCGACCTCACCGACCCGCGGGCCTACAACCGGATCGACGTGTTCCGCGGCCCGCAATCGCCCCTGTTCGGCAACTACGCCACGGGGGGCGCCATCGCGTTCCGCACGCGCACCGGCCGGGAGATCGACGGCTACGAGATCGGGACCGACGCGGGCAGCTTCGGCTACCTCAGCAACATCTTCATCGTGGGCAAGGCCAGCGGCCCGTTCGAGATCAGCCTGTTCGCCAGCGACGTGCGTAGCAACGGCTATCAGGACCATGCCAGCTTCGACACGCAGACCATCAACCTCCTGGCGAGCTACACCCCGACGCCGGACAACCGCTTCACCCTGAAGGTCATCAACAACACCCTCGACACCAATCTCGCGGCCCGTTCCTCGCTGGCGCAGTACCGGATCAACCCCTACCAGCGGGGCTGCGCCGCGGCCGCGAGTGCGGCGCCCGGCTGCACGACCTTCAGCCTGTTCCGCAACGGCGCCTTCGGGGCAACGGTGCCGGTGACCGCGGACGAGGGCGGGTTCGGGCGCAAGGACCGGCGGACCATCGTGGCGGCGCGCTGGGAGCACGATATCGACGCGTTCACGACCTGGCGGACGCAGCTCGGTTTCGACGAGCGCAACTTCAACCAGCCATTCTACACCAACGCCTTTCTGGGCTCGTTCCCGGCCTGGAATTTCCTCACCGACTTGACCCGGCGCGGCGACCTGTTCGGCCTGCCGGCCGTCGGCTACGTGGCGCTCGCCTACAACACGCTCGACATCCACACGCCCACCTACAACCTGACGCCGTTCGGTGCGTCCCGCCTCGGGGCGCTGATCGGCGTTCAGGATGCGGGACAGTCCAATCTCGGCGGCCGGGCGCGGCTCGAACTCGCCCTGTCCGATCACTGGACCGGCGTGCTGGGCATCAGCGCGGAAAGCACCGCCATAACCGGCCGCAATCTCGCCTACAGCTACACTGCGAGCGGCACGACGCGGACGGTGGCGGATGCCGATCGGAATTTCCTCAACGTCGCCCCCGAACTCGCCCTGGTCTACCGGCCGGACGAGGCCTGGGCGTTCCGCGGCCGCGTCGCCACCGGCTACACCACCCCGGCGGCGAGCAACCTGTTCGTCACCCCGGCGGGGCTGCCCGGCAACAACACGCAGCTTCAGACCCAGGAGAATCTCGGCTTCGATCTCGGCACGGACTGGAGCCCGACCGAGACCCTGCGGCTCAGCGTGACCGGGTTCTACGAGTTTTTCCGCAACGAGCTGGTCTCGCAATCGCCGGGCGCCGGCCTGTTGGCCTACACGTTCAACGCGCCGGCCTCCGAGCACCGGGGCCTCGAAGTCGGGGCCGACTGGGCCTTCGCGCCGGGCTGGCGCGGGGTCCTGGCCTACACGTTCGATGACCAGATCTACACGCGCTACACCGAGCAGCTGAGCGCCGGCAGCCTGACGCGCCGGTTCGACAGGGCGGGCAACCAGATCCCCGGCGTGCCGGCCCATCAGCTCCTGGCCCGCATCGGCTACGACGTGCCCACCGGGCCGCTCGCCGGGCTGGGCGCCTTCGTCGAGACCGTGGTGCAGGGCGATTTCTACATCGACAACGCCAACCTGCTGAAGGCGCCGGGCTACGCGATCGTCAACGCCAACGTGCACTACGCCACGGAGCTGACTAGCGGCTACGCGAAGCGGCTGAACCTGTATCTCGAAGTCCGAAACCTGTTCGACACGACCTACGTCGCCTCGGCCCAGAACCTCGCCAACTCGATCAGCGGCACCACCGGCCTCCAGAACGGCGCCGGAATCCTGGCGACCACCACAGGATCCGTGTTCGCAGGTGCGCCACGCAACATCGTCGGGGGATTCCGTCTGGCATTCTGATAACCGCGCCGATGGGTCCGCCGTGGTGCCCTGGCGGAGCTTGCACTAAGCTCCGGATCCGAACGCCGGAGCGGTGCAGGCGCGCGGCCCGGTCTGCGCGGCGAGGCGCGATGACGAGAAAAACCGGCGCGGTGATCGGATGAGGCGGCGGACCATCATTGCCGGGTTGTCGTGTGCCGTAGCGGGCTGGCCGCTGGCGCCCTGTGCGCAGGAGCAGGTTCAGGTGGCGGCCCTCTGGCCGTTCGTGGACGGGGGCGCCGAGGGCCGCTCGCTCGCGCGCACCTTCCGGGAGGCCCTGCGCGGTCTCGGGCGGACGACTCTTCAGATTGACGATCGCTGGGGCGGCGCGGATGTGGAGCGCACCCGCGCGTTGGCGGCCGAGATCGTACAGGCGAATCCGCAGGTGATCTTCGCCTTCCTGAACGCGCAGCTTTCCGCGGTGTCCGCGCTGACGAAGACGATCCCGATCATCTTCGTCGGCGCCTCAGACCCGGTCGCGTCCGGCTACGTCGCGAGCCTGCAGAGACCCGGCGGCAACATCACGGGCTTCACCCTGTACGAGGCGTCGCTGGCGGGGAAATGGCTGGCGGCGCTCAAGGAGGCGGCGCCGACGCTCCGTCACGTCACGCTGCTGTCCAACGCGAACACCGAAGTCCGGCGCGGCAATTTCTACACGGAGGCGCTCGGGGTTACGGGCACCGCCCTCAGCCTCGAGACCGAGGTGGTCATGGTCAGCTCCGCAGACGCGATCGACCCGGTCATCGCCTCCCTCGGCCGCCGGGGGGATGCGGGGCTGATCGTGGCGCCGGGCACCTTCAGCGAAGCGAACGGCGACCGCATCGTCGCCCTGACGGCCCAGCATCGCGTCCCGACGGTGTTCGCGATACGCCGCTTCGCGCATCGCGGCGGCCTGATGTCATACGGCCCGGACCCCGCCGACGCGGTCCGCCGCGCCGCCTCCTACGTCGATCGTATCCTCCATGGCGAGAAGCCGGCAGTGCTTCCGGTGCAGGCGCCGACGACGTTCGACTTCATCGTGAACCTGAAGACGGCGCAGGCCCTGGGATTGACGATCTCATCGGCGTTGCTCGCCCAAGCGGACGAGATCGTCGAATGACGGCGATTGCTACGGTCCCCGCTCCGTCGGACCGGGACATGCCGACCGAGCGGTTCAGCCTGCCACTCGCAGGGAAGTTCGCGGTCGCCTTCGTGGGCCTCGTGACGCTGGTCCTGCTCATCAACGGCGCCGTCGACCTGTTTCTCAACTACGGCGACGCCAAGCGGACCGCGATCGAGGTCCAGCGCGAGAAGGCGCACGCGGCCGCAGAGCGGGTCGAAGCCTTCATCTCCGAGATCGAAAGCCAGATCGGCTGGACGACCCGGGCCGAGTGGCGCCGGGTCTCCCCGGAGCAGCAGCGCTACGACTTCATCCGGCTGCTGCGGCAGGCGCCCGCCATCACCGAGGTCGCCTATCTCGATCCGAACGGCAAGGAACAGCTGCGGGTGTCGCGCCTGGAGCCGGATGTCGTCGGCAGCGGCAGGGATCTCTCCGCCACGCCGGCCTTCACCCAGGCGATTGCCCACAAGGTCTGGTTCGGACCGGTCTATTTCCGGCGGGGCTCCGAACCGTACATGACTGTCTCGGTAGCCCATGCCGGACGCGATCCAGGGGTGACCGTGGCCGAGGTCAACCTGAAGCTGATCTGGGACGTGGTCAGCGCCATCCACGATGGTTCGGGCGGCTACGCGTTCGTGGTCACGGCGGCCGGTCGGTTGATTGCCCACCCGGATCTCAGCCTCGTCCTGCGGGACACGGACCTGTCGAGCCTGCCGGAGGTGGCGACCGCGTTGGCGGCCAGCCGCTCCGGGGCCAATCCGGACACGACGGATTACGAGATCACCACCGCCCTCGACGGCGGTTCGGTGCTGGCGGCGCACGCCACCATCCCGCGGGTCGACTGGATCGTGTTCGTGCAGCGGCCCCTCAGTGAAGCGATGGCGCCGCTCTACGCCTCGGTGATCCAGACGCTGTCGCTGATGGGTCTCGGGGTGATGCTCGCCACGGTCGCCGGGACCTTCCTGGCCCACCGCCTAGTCGTGCCGATCCGCCAGTTGCAGGACGGCGCGGAGCGCTTCGGCGCCGGCGATCTTTCGGAGCGCATCGTGATCCGCACCGGCGACGAGATCGAGACGCTCGCGCAAAGCTTCAACCTGATGGCGAGCCGCGTGCAGGATTCCTACGAGACCCTGGAGGCCAAGGTCGAGGAACGGACCCACGATCTCAACAAGTCGCTCGACGACCTCCAGAAGGCCCAGAGCCGCCTCGTCCAGTCCGAAAAACTCGCCTCCCTGGGCCAGCTCACGGCCGGGATCGCGCATGAGATCAAGAATCCGCTGAACTTCGTGAACAACTTCGCCTCCCTGTCGAGCGACCTGGTCGACGAGCTGCAGGAGGTGCTTCAGCCTGCAAACCTCGATCCGAAGACCCGCGAGGAGGTCGACGAGATCGCCGAACTGTTGAAGGGCAATCTCGGCAAGGTCGTGCAGCACGGCAAGCGCGCCGATTCGATCATCAAGAACATGCTGCTGCATTCCCACTCCGGGTCCGGCGAGCACCGTCCGGTCGAGATTAACGCCCTGGTCGAGGAGAGCCTGAACCTGGCCTATCACGGTGCCCGGGCGGCACAGCCGACCTTCAACATCACCCTTGTCCGCGATTTCGATCCGGCGGCCGGCACTGCGGATGTCTACCCGCAGGAATTGACCCGCGTCCTCTTGAACCTGATGTCGAACGGGTTCTACGCCACCGAGAAAAGGAAAACTGACGGAATTGAGCCGGATTACGTCCCCACCCTTTCGGTGACCACCCGCAATCGGGGCGACAGCGTCGAGATCCGCGTGCGGGACAACGGCACCGGCATCCCGGACAGCGTCAAGGCCAAGATGTTCGACCCGTTCTTCACCACCAAGCCGGCCGGAGAGGGGACGGGCCTCGGCCTGTCCCTGAGCCACGATATCCTGGTGAAGCAGCATGGCGGCTCGATCGACGTCGCCACCGAGCCCGGCCAGTTCACCGAATTCACGATCACGCTGCCCCGCGACGGCGCGACGAGTGCCCATCCGATCATCGCCCAGGCCAAGAGCGAACCATGAACGTCCTCATCCTCGTCGTGGACGATGAGCCCGACGTCACCGACCTGTTCCGGCAGCAATTCCGCCGCGAGCTCCGCGCGGGTCGCTTCGCGATGGAATTCGCGCACTCGGCCCCCGAGGCCCTGGCCTGCGTGAACGCCTCGGACGGGGCCAGCCTGATCCTGATGTTCTCCGACATCAACATGCCGGGCATGACCGGTCTCGAACTCCTGCCGCTGGTGCGCGCTGCGCGCCCCGACGTCCCGGTGATCATGATCACGGCCTATGGCGACGCCGAGACGCGCGAGAAGGTTCTGGCCGGCGGAGCGGTGGACTTGATCACCAAGCCGATCGATTTCGACCTGCTGCGGGCCGCGATCGAAAGCCGTCTGGACTCCGTCGCGGGGCCGACATGATCCCCGACCTGCCGCCCGCGAGGATCCTGGTCGTCGATGACGAGCCGGATCTCGAGGCGCTGATCACCCAGAAATTCCGCCGCCAGCTCCGCGACGGCCAGGTGACCTTCCTGTTCGCCCATGACGGTCACGAGGCCCTGGATCTGCTGGCCGCGCATCGCGACGTCGACATGGTCGTTTCCGACATCAACATGCCCGGCATGGACGGGCTGACGTTGCTCGCCAAGCTCCAGGAATCTGACGACAGGCCCTCGACGATCATCGTCTCGGCCTATGGCGACATGGCCAATATCCGCACCGCCATGAACCGCGGCGCGTTCGACTTCCTCACGAAGCCGATCGATTTCACCGATCTCGAGACCACGATCGCGCGGACGCTGCGCCATGTCGGGGTCCTGCGCGAGGGCCGGCAGCGGCAGATGCTGGCCGAGCGCGCCCACGCCTCCCTGGCGCGGTACTTCTCGCCCAATCTCGCCGAACGCCTGGCGGGCGACGCGTCCGGGCTCGAACTCGGCGGCGAGCGGCGGGAGGTGGCGTCCCTGTTCACCGACATCGCCGGCTTCACCGGCTTGGTGGAGAGCCTGGATCCGGGCCAGCTCGCCGAGATCCTGAACGGCTATTTCGCCGCGATGACCGACATCGTCTTCGCGCATGAGGGGACCGTCGCCAAGATCGTCGGCGATGCGCTCCACGTCCTGTTCGGAGCTCCCGGCGACCAGCCAGACCATGCCGCCCGGGCGGTCGATTGCGCGCTGGCCCTCGATACGGCCTCGGAGGTGTTCCGGGCGCGCTGGCAGGAGCGTGGGATCGCGATCGGCGCCACGCGGATCGGCGTTCACGCCGGGCCGGCCATCGTGGGGAATTTCGGGGGCGGCCGATACTTCGACTACACGGCCTATGGCGACACCATCAACACCTCCGCCCGCCTGGAAAACGCCAACAAGGCGCTCGGCACCCGGATCTGCGTCAGCCAGAGCGTGGTGATCCGGGCCGAGCGGTTCCGCGGGCGGCCGGTCGGCGACCTCGTCCTGCGCGGGAAGCAGAGCGCGCTGCGCGCCTTCGAGCCGCTGACCGAGGAGGAATACGATGCGGCGATGCTCGACCGCTACCTCGACGCCTTCGCCAAGCTGGAAGCCGGCGAGGCCGGCGCCATGCCGGCCTTCGCGGCCCTGGTCGGCTTGCGGCCGGACGACGCGCTGGCGGCGTTCCATCTCAAGCGCCTGCTCAATGGGGCTTCGGGAACGCGCATCGAGGTACGCTGAGGAAACCTGCGCTCTCGACCCACCGGCCGGGATCACCGACACTCACGATCGTTCGCCGCGCCCGTCGAGTGTCCTCCGGAATGTCCCGTCGTCCCAACATCCGCGTGAGGCGTCGCGACATCCTCGCGAGCCTCGGCGGCGCGGCCGTTTGGCCGGCGACCGGATGTGATCGGACCCCGCCGCGGCGCCGGCTCGGCGTCCTCCTGGTCTACGGAGAGACCCATCCGGACGTGCCCGTCATCGTCGACACCCTCAAGGACAGCCTTGGGAAGCTCGGCTGGATCTGGGGGCAGAACCTCACGGTCGATCTGCGGCATGGCGACGGCGACAGCGAAAAGATGCGCCGGCAGGCCGACGAACTCGTGGCAACCAGTCCGGACGTGGTTTTCGCCCAAGGCGTCGTCGGGACGACGGCCCTTCAGCAGGCGACCACGACCATACCGGTGGTGTTCATTCAGGTGCAGGATCCGGTCGGCGGCGGTCTCGTCACCAGCCTGGCCCGGCCCGGTGGCAACCTCACCGGCTTCACGAATTTCGACTACACCTTCGTCGGCAAGTGGCTGCAGCTCCTGAAGGAACTCAGCCCCGGGATCACCCGGGCCTGCGCCCTCATCAACCCGGATTACCGCGCGCGCTTTGCCGGCTATGCCGCTGAACTCGCGCGGATCGGCCGGGAGCTGAACATCCGCGCCGAAGCCAGCGGCGTGCACGATGTCGCCGAGATTGAGCGGGCGATCTCCACCCTCGCCGACGAGCCCCATGGCGGCCTGATCGTGCTGCCGGACGCGGTGACCGGTGTCTACAGCCGCCAGATCATCGATCTCGCCGCCCGGCACCGTCTGCCCGCGGTCTACGCCTACGCGGCCCAGGTTCGCCTCGGCGGCCTCGCCGCCTATACGACCGACGTCGCCCGGGACGTCCAGCAGGCCGCCGGCTATATCGACCGGATCCTGAGGGGTGCGGCGGTCGGCGACCTGCCGGTGCAGGCATGCGAACGCTTTCTGACCCTGATCAATCTCAAGACCGCCGCGGAGCTGGGGCTGACGATCTCGCCATCGTTGCTGGCAAAGGCCGACGAGCTGATTGAGTAACGAGGGCCGTTCAGTCGGTTGGCAGGACCATCGTTCGATCGGCGAGGGAAGAGCGATCTTGGAGCACGTCGCCGAAGTGGATACTGGCTCGGCGCAAGCGCGCCACATCAAGGATTAGGCGCCGTTATCGACCCCGAGAAATCAGACGACGACTGCTTTTTCAGACTATCTCCACGTCGGCCATTGGCAGATGCAGGGACCCGAAAGCGATGGCGCGGTCGGTGGCGCATACGGCACACCCCATCTAACGAGAAACGATGCCGTCGCTTGATCCACCACCGTACAACTTCCCCCGCGTTCTGATCGGCCACGAGGGATGGCGATTTCTGGGCGACGGCAACAATTTCTCCCTGTCGCAAATGGTGGGCCTGATCCGCGCATCCGGCAGTGTCAGCCATCAATGGTCGAACGTCCTGCGGTCCAGAACAGCTCGTTATGGTTCACGGACGAAGACGTTCATCATGCCGGAGAAGACTTGTCTCTATCAGAGATATCTGCCCGATGACCTACAGGTAATCCCGGACCGATTTGCGACATTTCTGGCCCATGTCGGCTGGGCTCATTACGTCTTCGCCGATCACGTCACGCAACAGGATGCCGGCGATCTCTATCACCCAAGCGATAGCCACACGACGGCTTACGGAGGCTACGAAGCATCGGCTGAGATCGTTCGCGCGATGGGTTTGGACGCGAACGCCTTCCAGCCGACATGGTCGATGAGGTCCGTCGATAGCTTCGATCTCTTCGAACCGGATGAGGTTCGCCCGGCGCTGAGCGAACGCGTGCTCGCAAACGCGCCGCCCCTTGACGTGACCACCAACGGTCTCAGTAACCGGGGGTGCGTGACGCGGATCGTCAATCCCAATGGCGCGAACCACCGGCTTTTGGTCTTCGGCGATTCTTTCGCGAACCTGTACCTCTGCTACGGCATTGCCCTGCACGTTCGCGAAGTGATGTTCGTGCATTCCGTAAGCTTCGACTACGAGATGATCGAGCGCTACCGACCGGATTACATCGTCGGCGAGATCGCAGAACGGTTTCTGATCGAGGCACCGGCGGAGGGCGCATCGCTCGCGTGGATCGTACAGAGCAAGCTCGTGGACGACATGCTCAGCCCCGCGGAGGCCGCGCAATTCGTGGCCAGCTACGAGCCGTTCAAAGACCTATACGGTCCGGCGATGATCCCGGTCCTCACGGAGCTTCGCCGTCGGTTCGGTGCGGCTGTTACGGGATCGTGAGGACGGCCCCGTTCACCATGGCGGGGTATTCCGCTCGGAGAATACAGGCGGCATCGTCCTGATCCACCAGTCGAACGCGCGCTGCGGTGGATGGCAGCCGCTGGCCTGAACGAGAGTTCGGATCGAGGCCACGCCCCGCCGGAGCTAGTCCAGGCGATGCGCGACCCGCCGACCGATGCCGAGAGCGCGCCCCAACGTGTTGCACCGGTTCGTGGAGGATGCGCTGTCCTACCTGTTCAATCCGAACAGCGACACCCTGGAATGCGTGATGACGACGAGCCCGACGTCGTGACAACGCGGCGACGACGCTTCGCGTGAAATGCTACGATCGAAACAGCCGATCGCTGCACGGGACACGGGCGATGCCTGACCTCCATTGGGAAAAGGGGCCGGTGCATTGCACCGACCTCGTGGACGCGTCCGGCAAAGTCTTTGGCTATGTCGGGCCGTGTTCCACCGGCATGCGCGGGTACGTCATCCAATCCGGATCCGAATGGCCGCCTCGGCCCGCGGCCTTCACCAACCACGCTGATGCAGAAGCGGCGTGCAGCTGGGTCGAAGCTGAGGTCGCCAAGCGATCGTTCCGGCCGATCCGCGTTACGGAAGGGCCGCCGGATACGTGAGTGTCACGACGCCCCCGCGCGGCCGTTGCCCTGCGCCCGCGGATAGCAGTGACCCCGGCGCGGGCCTCGCAGATAGCACGTGGAAACGTCACGCCACGCGGCAGCGTGGTCCCACCGCGAACGCAGCTCGGTTGCCACTTTCGCTAGGTCGTTCACAAATTTGATGAACTTTGCGCCGGTGGCGCTCCCAAGGGGAATCGAACCCCTGTTTTCGCCGTGAGAGGGCGACGTCCTAGACCGCTAGACGATGGGAGCTTTCCGGCGGCGCCCGAGTGCTATAGCCACGCCCCGCCGAGGGAGCAAGGGCCTTCTCGACAGATTCCGTATCGATCGGTGCGGATGGGGCGCGGAGAGGGATCGTGGTGGACGCAATCGACGAGGAACGGGTCGGGATCGTCGTGGAGGGGGGGATCCGGCTCGATCGGGCGCTGGTCGCCCTGTTCCCGGATCTGTCCCGGGCGCGGCTGCAGGATCTGGTGCGCAACGGGCGGGTGAGCCGGGACGGCATCCCCGTGCGCGATCCGTCCGCGAAGGTCGCGGCCGGCGCCGAGATCGTCCTGGAGGTGCCCCCGCCGGCGGATGCGGAACCGGCGGCCGAGGCGGTGGACCTGGCGATCGCCTATGAGGATGACGACCTGATCGTGATCGACAAACCGGCGGGCCTGGTGGTGCATCCGGCGCCGGGCCACGAGAGCGGGACCTTGGTCAACGCGCTGATTGGCCATTGCGGCGCGAGCCTGTCCGGGATCGGCGGCGTGCGCCGGCCCGGGATCGTCCACCGGCTCGACAAGGATACGAGCGGCCTGATCGTCGTCGCGAAGAACGACGCGGCCCATCAGGGGCTGACGGCGCAGTTCGCCGATCACGGCCGCACCGGGCCGCTGGAGCGAGCCTATGCGGCCCTGGTCTGGGGCGTACCGCATCCGCGCACAGGGACGATCCAGGCGAGCCTGGCCCGCTCGCGCCACAACCGGGAGAAGATCGCCGTCGTCTCCGAGGACGCCGGGCGTCACGCCGTGACGCATTACGCCGTCGCCGAAACCTATCCGGAAGTCGCCCTCGTGCGATGCCGCCTGGAGACCGGGCGGACGCACCAGATCCGGGTGCATCTCGCCCATCGCGGCCATCCGCTCCTGGGCGACCCGGTCTACGGCGGTGCGTTCCGGACCAAGGCGGCGCGGCTGTCTCCGGAGGCACGCGACGCGCTCGCGGCCCTCGGACGGCAGGCCCTGCACGCGGAACTGCTGGGCTTCAGCCATCCCCGCACCGGAGAGACGCTTCGGTTCGAGAGCCCGATCCCGCCCGACATCGCCGCGCTCGTCGAGGCCCTCGCGAAAGCTTGAACCAAGGGAACGCGCTCAAAGACTGTGATAAGAAACCGAGTCGATGCCGCGTGCGAAAGATCACGCCGGACCGCGTCACATCGTGACATGGTACGACCATTCGGCCGGTCGCGCGTTGATGCCGACGTGGGAGTTACCAACCGCGACCGGTCCATCCGGGTTACCCAATAAGAGATGGGTGGCCGGGAGGGTCGGCTCAAGAGCGGCCCGAGTGGACGGCACTGTTGCCCGTCGCGTCCGCCCGTCAGGGGGACAAGAGTCCAGGAGAATGCCATGGCCGGTACGCTGCCCGTGCTCGCCAATGAAGGTGGCCTGTCGCGCTACCTCGACGAGATCCGCAAGTTCCCGATGCTGGAGCCGACGGAAGAATTCACGCTGGCCAAGAGCTGGCGGGATGCCGGCGACCGTGAGGCCGCGCATCGGCTCGTGACCTCGCACCTGCGCCTCGTGGCCAAGATCGCCATGGGCTATCGCGGCTATGGCCTGCCGATCGGCGAGGTCGTGTCCGAGGGCAATGTCGGCCTGATGCAGGCGGTCAAGCGCTTCGATCCGGACAAAGGCTTCCGGCTCGCGACCTACGCGATGTGGTGGATCAAGGCGGCGATCCAGGAATACATCCTGCGCTCGTGGTCGCTCGTGAAGATGGGCACCACCGCAAACCAGAAGAAGCTGTTCTTCAACCTGCGCAAGGCCAAGGGCAAGATCTCGGCGCTGGACGAGGGCGATCTGCGCCCTGATCAAGTCAAACAGATCGCCACCCGCCTCGGGGTGCCCGAGCAGGACGTGATCGACATGAACCGGCGCCTGTCCGGCGACACGTCGCTCAACGCGCCCCTGCGCGAGGAGGGCGAGGGCGAGTGGCAGGATTGGCTGGTGGATAATGCTCCGAGCCAGGAGACCGTGCTGGCCCGCGAGCAGGAGGGGCAGAACCGCCTCTCGGCCCTGCGCGACGCGCTGGGCGTGCTCAACCCGCGCGAGCGGCGCATCTTCGAGGCGCGGCGGCTCGCCGAGGATCCGATCACGCTGGAGGACCTGTCCGGCGAGTTCGGTGTCTCCCGCGAGCGCGTCCGGCAGATCGAGGTTCGCGCCTTCGAGAAGGTACAGGAAGCGGTCAAGCGCAACATCGCCAACCGCGAGCTGCCCCGCACCGGCATCGAGGCGCACTGATTGGACAAGCCGGCGCGCGCGACCGCGCGCCGGCTTGCTGTTTTACTGCCAGGCGTCGAAGGCGCTCTGCATCACCTGTGAGCCGGCGCTGCCCTTCTCGAAGGTGAGCACGGCGCGCTTGCCCGAGGTGTAGCGCAGGGCGATGTCGAACCAGTTGCGGTGGAGCAGCAGGTCGGTGTTGCGATCGACGTCGTTCTGCAGCGACGACAGGCCAATCAGGAACAGGTTGTCCCGGACGCGGACCGGCAGGCCGGAGACCGGCGAGCCGCGGCCGTTCTCGTCATCCTTGGCCTGGAGCAGGCCGACATCCTGCACCGTGCGCGCGCCCTCGCCCGTCTGGCTGAAGGCCAAGCTCACCGTGTGCGAGGCCGGCAGCGTGGCGTCGAGGTTCCGCTGGATGGTCAACACCAGGCTCAGCCCGGCATCCGGGATCGTCACGGTGGCGACGACGGCGTTCTGGAGCGGCTGACCCTGCTCGCCATTCACGGTGTCGAGCCGCCACGTCACCCGACCGTTGGTCTTGGTCGGCTGCGCGTTGTCGGCGCCCGTGCCTTCCTCGATCAGCTCGGCCCGCTGGGCGACGGACAGGTTCGGCTGGGCCGGCGACGGAGCGGGCCGCGCCGGTGCGCCATTGTCCTGGCGCGCCGCAGCCCGCGGGGCGGGCGCCGCCTCGCCGCCGACCCGATCGCCGAACTTGGTCTCGGTGTCGGTCTGCTGCGAATCCGCCGTCTCGGTGCCGCTCGACGGCAGGTTCTGGGGCCGGTCGCGCAACATGAAGGCCGCCACGGCGATCAACCCGATCACCACCGCCAGCACGCCGCCCACGAAGGCGTTCCGCAGGATGTGCGAGCGTCCGGACCGGGGCGGAACCACCTCGATCCGCGGGCGCTGACGGCCGTTGACGGCATCGCCCGAGGCAGCGGCGAGGTCCGGATCCTCAGGCGATGCCGCCGGCTCCGGATCGGGCTGCGGCTCTTCGGGCGCGGCCGACGGGCCCGGCCCGGATCGCGGCGACGAGATCGCGATCGGGGCTTCGCGCGGCTCCGGCTCCGGCTCAGCCTTGGGAATGACGCGCGCGAAGGGCGGTATGGCGGCCGGGAGGATCGGTTCCGGCGCCTTCACCGGCTCCGGCTCGGGAACGGCAAGTTCCGGCGGCGACGGCTCCGGGATCTGCGAGGCCGCGGCGGGCGGCGGGCTCGGATCCGGCACGATGACGGCATCGTTGGCCGGTGCCGGCAGGCCGCCGTGATCGACTTCCAGCCGCTCGATCGCGGTGTCGAGCGCCCGGCGCTCGAGATCGATATCGGCTTCCGACAGGGGCGGATCCAGGGAGCGGAGCTGGCTGATCAGGGCGTTTCGCGCACGGTCATAGACCGCCTTGCGCAAGGCGGGCGATCGGTCAGGCAGCGCATCGAGGGCGCGTGCCAGAAGCGGGTAGTAATCGGCCATGCTGCCCTGGTCCGCCCCTTCGGCCGCCGTCCGGCGAGGCCGGTCGAGGGCCGAGGACCGATGGCCGCCCCCGCCCCCGATGGTCGGTCACGGCTGTCGGCCGGTGATGTTGTGTGCCCGACGCGCGGATCGGCATCCGCGCGCCGGTTCCTCCAATCGGGTGCGGGGCGGCCGGTCACAGGGACCGCCGCCCCGCCATAAGCTGGTTCTAAATCAAGCGGACGCGGGCTGGATACAGGCTGAACAGCAGAAAAGATGCGTCATCAACGGGATAGGGCGCGGAGCCTCAATCCTCGAAGGGGTTGTGCATCAGGATCGTGTCGTCGCGCTCCGGAGATGTCGACAGCAGCGCCACCGGCGCCCCGATCAGCTCCTCGATCCGGCGTACATACTTGATCGCCTGCGCCGGCAGATCCGCCCAGGAGCGGGCGCCCGCGGTGGTCTCGGACCAGCCCGGGATGGTCTCGTAGACCGGCTCGACCCGGGCCTGGGCCGCCTGGCTCGCCGGCAGATGATCGATCGTCTGCCCGTCCAGCTTGTAGGCGGTGCAGACGCGGATCTCCTCGAACCCGTCGAGGATGTCGAGCTTGGTCAGGGCGATGCCGTGGATACCGGAGGTCCGCACGGTCTGGCGCACCAGGACCGCGTCGAACCAGCCGCAGCGGCGCTTGCGGCCGGTGTTGACGCCGAACTCGCGCCCGCGGGCGCCGATGGTCTCGCCGATCTCGTCGTGAAGCTCGGTGGGGAACGGCCCCTCGCCGACCCGCGTGGTGTAGGCCTTGGCGATGCCGAGCACGTAGCCGATCGCCCCCGGGCCGAGGCCGGAGCCCGTCGCCGCCTGGGCGGCCACGATGTTCGAGGAGGTGACGAACGGGTAGGTGCCGTGATCGACGTCGAGCAGCGCACCCTGCGCGCCCTCGAACAGGATGCGCTTGCCGGCCCGACGCTGGTCGTCGAGAAGCGACCACACCGTGTCGGCGAAGGGCAGGATTTTGGGGGCGATCGCAGTGAGCTCGGCGAGCAGCGCTTCGGCATTCACCTCCTCGATGCCGAGGCCGCGCCGGAGCGCGTTGTGATGGGTCAACACCCGCTCGATCTTGGCGGGCAGCGCGTCGATATCGGCGAGGTCGACCACCCGGATGGCGCGGCGGCCGACCTTGTCCTCGTAGGCCGGGCCGATGCCGCGCTTGGTGGTGCCGATCTTGAGGCCCGCATTAGCGGTCTCGCGGAAATGATCCAATTCGCGGTGAAGCGGCAGGATCAGCGTGGCGTTGTCGGCGATGCGAAGAGATTTCGGCGAGACTTCGACGCCCTGCGCCTTGATCCGCTCGATCTCGTCGACGAGGTGCCACGGATCGACCACGACGCCGTTGCCGATCACGGAGAGCTTGCCGCCGCGCACGACACCCGAGGGCAGCAGCGCGAGCTTGTAGGTCACCCCGTCGATGACCAGCGTGTGGCCGGCATTGTGGCCGCCCTGGAAACGGACGACGATGTCGGCCTGCTCGGAGAGCCAGTCGACGATCTTGCCCTTGCCTTCGTCGCCCCATTGGGCGCCTACAACGACGACGTTGGCCATGCCTGCCTGCTTACCCGCGACGGAAACCGGGACGGAGCAACCCACGGGCGCGGGCTGCGTACGTCGTGTGCCGTTTCCGCGATCCGGGCGGCGAAATCAAGCAAGGCGGCCGCATGGCGGCTCGCGCGATCGCGGGATCCGGTTATTTCGCCTCGGTTCCGGGATTCCGGCCGGGCAGTTCCTGCGGCTTGATCACCGGCATCGCGCCGGTCTCGTCGGGCTTCACGACGGTGCCCGTCGTTCCGGTATCCGAAGGCTTGATCACGCCGTCGTTCTTCTGGAGCTTGTCGCTCAGCGACTGGTCCTTGGGCGGCGCGTCGGCGCTCGGACGGACGCGGTCCGGCGGCGTCTGGGTCGATGGCGGCAGGGCCGGATCGGTATCGCGGCCTTTCAGCGGCGCGTCCGGGTTCTGGGCGTAGGCGGGGACCGCGAACAGGGCCGCCGCGACCGCGGCGAGCAGGATTCTTTTCGACAAGACTGGTCTCCCCTCTTGGAACACGTGTTCCGAGAGCAACAGCCTTATGCCGGATCCGTTCCTGTCCGCGGCGCGGCGGGGCCCGCCTCAACCCTGCCGAGCGGCCTCGATGTAGAGTTCGCGCAGGCGCCGGGTCAGCGGACCGGGACGCCCTTCGCCGATCGACCGGCCGTCGATCTCGACCACCGGCATCACGAAGGCCGAGGCGCTGGTGTAGAACGCTTCCTGGGCCTCGTAGGCCTCGGCCACCGGGATCAGCCGCTCCTCGACGCGCAGGTCTGCCTCGGCGGCGAGCTTGAGCACGGAGGCCCGGGTGATGCCGGGCAGAAGCGCGGTCGAGAGCGGCCGCGTGACGAGCACGCGGTCCCGGCTCACGATAAATGCGGTGGAGGACGAGCCCTCGGTTACGGCCCCGTCCTCGACCATCCAGGCCTCGGCGACGCCGGCCTCGGCGGCCTGCTGCTTCGCGAGCACTTGCGCCAGCAGCGCCACCGACTTGATGTCCCGGCGCTTCCAGCGCAGGTCCTCGACGGTGATCACCCGGGCGCCGGATTCCGCGAGCGGGTTGGCCAGCACGGTCTTGGCCTGGGTGAACATCACCACGGTCGGCTCGGTCCCGGCCTTCGGGAAGGCGAAGTCGCGTTCGGCCACCCCGCGGGTCACCTGCATGTAGACCAGACCCTCGGCGACGCCGTTGCGCGCGACGAGCTCGGTCTGCAGCTTCTCCCATCCGGCCGCGTCGTGCGGGTTGCGGATGCCGATCTCGCCGAGCGAGCGATCCAGGCGGGCGAGATGCGCGGCGTTGTCGACGAGCTTGCCGTCGATGATCGCCGAGACCTCGTAGATCCCGTCCGCGAACAGGAAGCCGCGGTCCATGATCGGCACGCGCGCCTCTTCGAAGGGGAGGAATGCGCCGTTGAGGTAGACGATGCGGGACATGCGGGTTTCCTCTCGGGCCGGCGTATCACTCGACCATAATGCGGACAGACGGGTCCGGACTTCCGGCGGCTTCAAGCTCTCGCACATGCGAGCACGGGGAGAAAAGCCTTGAAGCATCGGCCGGCCGCCAGCCGCAAGCCGATTTCCTGCCGCCCTGGCCCACGGCCGCGCATTACTCGGGAAGCGCCCGGCTTCATGCCGGTGCCAATAGCCGCCCCGCCGGGGCCCGGACATCGTCCTCCGCCTGACGCAGACGCGCCTCGGCCTCGGCCACGTAGTCCCGGGTGAACGGCACCACATCCTTGCGGCGGACGAGCTGGATCTGAAAGACCACCGCGTCCTCGTGCCGGAACGCGGCCTCGGCGCTGGCGAGATACCAGTCCCACATCCGGCAGAACCGCTCGTCGTAGAGTGCGGCGGCCTCGTCCCGGTGGGCGAGGAAGCGGGCGCGCCAGTCACGCAGGGTCTCGGCGTAATGCAGCTGCAACACCTCGATATCGGCGAGGATCAGCCCCGACCGCTCGATCGCCGGCATCATCTCCGACAGGGTAGGCAGGTGGCCGCCCGGGAAGATGTAGCGGGTGATCCACGGGTTGGTCGGTGCCGGCTCGCCGGTCCGGCCAATTGTGTGGAGCAGCATCACGCCGTCATCCGTGAGGCGGTCACGGACAATGCGGAAGAAGGTGTCGTAATCCGCCGGCCCGACATGCTCGAACATGCCGACCGAGACGATGCGGTCGAAGCAACCGCGGGCGAGACGGTAATCTTCCAGGGCGAACCGGACCCGGGAAGCCAGGCCCCGCTCCGCCGCCCGCGTCTGCGCGACCCGGTGCTGCTCGGTCGAGAGCGTGATGCCCCGCACGGCCGCGCAGCCCGCCACATCCGCGAGATAGAGGCTGAGGGCTCCCCAACCGCAGCCGATGTCGAGCACCCGGTGGCCCGGCCCGGCCATGAGTTTGGCAGCGATGTGGCGCATCTTTGCAGCCTGCGCCTCCTCCAGGCTCATCCCCGGCGCAGCGTAGTAGGCGCAGGAATAGACCCAGTTGGCGTCGAGGAAGAGGTCGTAATGGCGCGCGACGTTGCGCCGGGACCGGCTGGGAGTGTTGCGACCGATGATCCGGCGGGCGAGCCGACGCAGGGCCGCGAGAACCCGAATGCGCCGCAACGGCGGCGCCCCGTGATTCCGTGCGACCAGCACGGTCATCAGGTCCGGCAGGCTGCCGGCTTCGACGAGGAGGCGTCCGTCCGTGAACAGCTCGCCGAACTTCAGTTCGGGATCGAGCAACAGGTCCCGTTCCGCCGCCCAGTCCAGGAACCGGACCGTCACGGCGGGACCGTCTCCGTCCCCGGCGCGAAAGCGGTGGCCGTCGGCGGTGACGACCGTCAGGGTGCCGCTCAAGCCGCTGACGGAAAATGTCCTCTCCAGCAGGCGATCGAGAAGCACGCCGCACCTCGCCGACGCAAGATCATCTTCGGCAACCGAGGATGATCCGCGCCGGGCGGCCGTCAAGAGAGCAAAAGCGGCTTCTGCCCCAAGATGCCCTGCGATCTTTGCAGGTCAGCCTTGAGCTTTGTTGCCGAACACCCGCGAGAAGATCGTGTCGACATGCTTGAAGTGGTAGCCGAGGTCGAAACACTCCTCGATCTGCTCTAGAGACAGGGCCGCCGTCACCTCGGGATCGGCCTTCAGCAATGCCAGGAAGTCGCCCTCGCCACGCCAGACCGGCATCGCGTTGCGCTGGACCAGCCGGTAGGAATCCTCCCGGGACACGCCGGCCTGGGTGAGCGCCAGGAGCACCCGCTGCGAATGGACCAAGCCGCCGAGGCGGTCGAGGTTCTTCTGCATGTTGGCTGGGTAGATCAGCAACTTCTCAATGACGCCGGTCATGCGAGCGAGCGCGAAGTCGAGGGTGACGGTGGCGTCGGGGCCGATCATCCGCTCCACGGAGGAGTGGGAGATGTCGCGCTCGTGCCAGAGCGCGACGTTCTCCAGGGCGGGGACGACGTAGCCCCGGACCATCCGGGCGAGCCCGGTGATGTTCTCGGTGAGCACCGGGTTGCGCTTGTGCGGCATGGCCGAGGAGCCCTTCTGGCCCTCGGAGAAGAACTCTTCCGCCTCCAGGACCTCCGTGCGCTGGAGGTGGCGCACCTCGATGGCCAGACGCTCCAGGGATGAGGCGACGACGCCGAGCGTCGCGAAGAACATGGCGTGGCGGTCGCGCGGGATCACCTGGGTCGAGACCGGCTCAGCGGTCAGCCCCATCTTTTCGGCGACGTACTGCTCCACCCGCGGGTCGATATTGGCGAAGGTGCCGACCGCGCCGGAGATGGCGCAGGTGGCGACCTCCTCGCGCGCCGCGACCAGGCGGCGCCGGTTGCGCTCGAACTCGGCATAGGCCTGCGCGAGCTTGAGCCCGAAGGTGACCGGCTCGGCGTGGATGCCGTGCGAGCGGCCGATGGTCGGCGTGAGCTTGTGCTCCAGAGCGCGGCTCTTGAGCGCCGCCAGCAGCGCATCGACATCGGCGATGAGGATGTCGGCGGCGCGCACCAGCTGCACGTTGAGGCAGGTATCGAGCACGTCCGACGAGGTCATGCCCTGGTGGACGAAGCGCGCCTCCGGGCCGACGATCTCGGCGAGATGGGTCAGGAAGGCGATGACATCGTGTTTCGTCACCGCCTCGATCTCGTCGATGCGGGCGACATCGAACACCGCATCCTTGCCCTTGGCCCAGATGGTCTCGGCCGCCGCCTTGGGGACGACGCCGATCTCGGCGAGCGCCGTAGTCGCGTGGGCCTCGATCTCGAACCAGATCTTAAAGCGGCTCTCGGGCGACCAGATCGCCGTCATCGTCGGGCGGCTGTAACGGGGGATCATGGGGGCCTCGGCACGGTCGGGACTGCGTGCGTGGCCGGTAGCATGCGCCGACCCGACCGCTCAATGCGGTTCGCGCAGGCTTGGACGATGCGATCGGGACGCGCCTCTCAGCTCACCCGCACCCAGCCCTGACCCATCAGGCGCTCCTGCGGGCGAAAACGGGACTTGTAGTCCATCTTGCGCGAGCCCTCGACCCAGTAGCCGAGGTAGAGATACGGCAATCCGAGACGGCGGGCGCGGCGGATATGATCGAGGATCATGAACGTGCCGGGCGAGCGCCCGGCCTCCTCGGGATCGTAGAACGAGTAGACCATCGACAGACCGTCCGCGAGTACGTCGGTCAGGCAGAAGGCGAGCGGCGCGCCGAAGCCGCGCCCGGTGATCGCCGTGTCGGGGCCGCGCCGCCGGTACGACACGAGATGCGTGTCGACATGGCTGTCCTCGATCATCATGGCGTAGTCGAGCACCGTCATGTCGACCATGCCGCCATCCCCGTGGCGGGCATCGAGATAGCGGCGGAACAGGGCGTATTGCTCGGAGGCTGGCCGGTTGGGCTCGGGCGTGCCGATCCAATCGTCGTTGCGCGCCAGGATGCGCTTCTGGCTGGCACTCGGCTGAAAATCGTCGACCACGACGCGCACGGAGATGCAGGCGCGGCAGGCCTCGCAGGCGGGCCGATAGGCGATGGTCTGCGAGCGCCTGAACCCGCCCTGGGTCAGGATCTCGTTGAGGTCGCGGGCGCGGCGCCCGACCAGATGGGTGAACACCTTCCGCTCCTCCTGGCCCGGAAGGTACGGGCACGGCGAGGGGGCGGTGAGGTAGAATTGCGGAGTGTCGCGCGGATGGCTCGTCACGCTTGGTCTTGACCCTGCACCGGGTGGTCCTCGCGGCGCCGGCAAACCAGTGTACAGGCGGCGCAGCCGGGCTCAATGCCCCGGCGGCTCGCCGGGCGAGAATTTCACCGCGCGTGAGGCGTTTCAGCGGGCGTGAACGACGGCCAAGCCGAGCAACAGGTCGTGACCCAGCCGACGATCCGAGCGCATCAGCCCGAACAGGATGTCCAGGCACCAGAGCAGGAAGGTCGAGACCGCGACGTAGAACAGCAGGGCATGGACGGCCGCCGTGATGAAATCGACCGGCCCGCCGCGCTCGGGGGCGACGACGCGCAGACCCATGAGCCGCTGTCCGATCGTGCTCTGCTTGGCGCCGCCCACGGTGATCGCGCTGTAGATGATCCCGCTCGCCGGCAGCACCGCGAAGAGGGTCCAGCCGAGCCCGAACGTCACCACGCCGATCACCGTGATCACCAGCGTCAGCAGGGCGGTGAAACCGAAGATGAACAGGATGTCGAGAAGGTACGCGACCGTGCGGGCGCCCAGGCTCGCGCGAACGAACGGGATGGGCAGCGCGGCGGCGTAGCCGGGGGTCTCGAAGCGCTCGGCGTAGCCGGTCTGGGGGTTCTGCATGGTGTCGCGTCCTGCAAGCGAGGCGGCGGAGAAAAAGTGGGTGCGCCCGGCATCGGCCGCAAGAGCCTCCCGAATCGGGTTCAGCGCTCCGCGGGGTCGTCGGCCTCGGCGTCCGGCGTGTCGAGGTAGAAGCGCTTGAGCAGGTAGAGCGAGGGACCCGACAGGCTGGTTCCCTCGGTCGCGAGCGCGATGAGGGTCGCGCCGGCATCGAAGCGGCAGGTCAGCCAGTGCTGGCGGTTGCCCTCGGCGTAATCGACCCGGACCGTATTGGCCGCCGGCCCCGGCGCCGCCCGGAGCAGCCTTATCCCGGGCTGGGGCGCGACCGCTGGCAGGGCGCGTCGGCAGGTCGCGACCCGCTCCCGCCGAAGGGTATCCTGGCAGGCGGCGAGGCCCCCGAGGAAACCCGCCACCACCGCCGCCCCGAGGAGCCAGCGGCGCCTGTGCCTCACGGGGCGTTGCGCAGGCGCTCGGCGACCCGAGGCGCGTGATAGGTCAGGATCCCGTCGGCACCGGCGCGCTTGAAGGCGAGAAGGGCCTCGACCATGGCGCGGTCGCCGTCGAGCCAGCCGTTGCGGGCGGCGGCCTCGATCATCGCGTACTCGCCCGACACTTGGTAGGCGAAGGTCGGCACCTGGAACTCGTCCCGCACCCGGCGGATGATGTCGAGATAGGGCAGGCCCGGCTTGACCATCACCGAATCCGCGCCCTCCTCCAGGTCGAGGCGGACCTCGCGCAGGGCCTCGGCGGAATTGCCCGGATCCATCTGGTAGGTGCGCTTGTCGCCCACGAGCGCCGCCTTGGTGCCGATCGCATCGCGGAACGGCCCGTAGAAGGCGCTGGCATACTTGGCCGCGTAGGCCATGATCTGCACGTCAAGGAAGCCGGCCTTGTCGAGCCCGGCCCGGATCGCGCCGACGCGCCCGTCCATCATGTCCGAGGGGGCGATGATATCGGTGCCGGCCTCGGCCTGGATCAGGCTCTGCTCCACCAGGACCGCCACGGTCTCGTCGTTCAGGATCGCGCCATCCTTCATCAAGCCATCGTGGCCGTGGCTGGTGTAGGGATCCAGCGCGACGTCGGTCATGATGCCGATCTCGGGCACCGCCCGCTTCACCGCGCGCACCGCCCGGCAGACGAGGTTGTGGGCGTTGAGCGCCTCCGAACCCGTCGGGTCGCGCAGCTCGACCTCGGTGTAGGGAAAGAACGACACCGCCGGGATCCCCAGCCGCGCCGCCCGCTCGGCGTCGCGCACGATCTCGTCGACAGAGAGCCGCTCGACCCCCGGCATCGACGCGATCGGCTCGCGCCGCCTCTCGCCCTCGATGACGAACATCGGCCAGATCAGGTCGTCGACGGTGAGCGTGTGCTCGCGGACCAGCCGGCGCGACCACTCCGCCTTGCGGTTGCGGCGCGGGCGCTGGGTGATCTTCAGCCCCTCCGGCCGGGTGCTCTCGCGGGCGGCCTCCAGGGCGATCGGGCGCGGCTCTGGCAAGATGTCTGACATGCGGCTTCGGTATCGTGCGCGCGGTGAGGCAACGATCGCGCGGCGCATCGGCGCTGGGGGTGCCGGACTAGCACAGAGGCCAGGCCCGGTGAAATCAGGCCGTTGACGCAGGGCGCCGGAACCGCTTCAACCCGGCTCTCCCTACAGCCTGGATCCCGGCCTCCCGACCATGAACCGGCCTTCTTCACCCACGAGCAGGCCGTAGTGCCCGGCTCCTTCCCGATCCGGCGCAAGGGCGCCCGGCCCGGCGACGCCCCGACCGATCGGATCGAGCGCGCCTCGGGACCGGCGCCCGGCGCCTGGGATACGGTGCTGGTCTGGTTCATGCGGATCACGGCGCTGTTCTGGCTGGCCAAGAGCATCGCGTCCTGGGCGACGATCCTCGACGTGCTCCCGGGATCGCGCCCCTTCGAGATCGAACCGTTCGGCCGGCAGGCGGCGATCGTCTACTTCGCCGTGGTGGATGCGGCGGCGGCCATCGGGCTGTGGCTGACGAGCGCCTGGGGCGGCGTGATCTGGCTGCTCGCCGTCACATCCGCGATGACGTTGGCGGTGTTGACCCCGCAACTCGTGCCGATGCCCATGCCGCTGCTCGTATTCGGCCTGACCGTCGTGCTGATGTACTTCCTGCTGTCCTGGCTGGCTGCCCAGGAAGCACGGTGAACGAACCGTTCTGATCTTCGCTTCAGTTTGTCTTTACCGCGAAGAGTAAATCGGGAATTCATCCTGTCGCTTAAATCGCCTTTCATTCCCGACCCATAGCTTAGCCATCATCAGCGGCACCGCATCGAACGGAAGCCGCAGCATCAGACGGTGAGGCAGACGATGAAGACCCAGAGCGCCCGAGTCGCGAAGAGCGAGACCCCGGACGAAGTCCCGTCCTCAAAGGGTTCCTATCTGGAAGCGCTGCACCTGGTGGAGCGGCTGCACCGCCGGCTCCTCGACGTGATCAAGGACGAGTTCGAGCGGCGCGGCCGGGAGGACGTCAACAGCGTCCAGGCGCTGCTGCTGTACAATATCGGCGACAAGGAGCTGACCGCCAGCGAGTTGCGAACGAAGGGCTACTATCTCGGCTCCAACGTCTCCTACAACGTCAAGAAGCTGGTCGAAGCCGGCTACCTGCACCACGCCCGGTCGAAGACGGACCGCCGCTCGGTCCGGATCAGCCTCACCGACAAGGGCCGGCAGGTCCACGAGATCATCCAGGGTCTTTACGACAAGCATGCCCGCACGATCGCGCCGATCGGGGGCATCTCGGACGACGATTTCGGCCGGCTGAACACGGCTCTCGGCCGGCTCGAGCGCTTCTGGACCGACCAGATCCGTTACCGGCTCTGATCCGCGCGCTTCACAGGTTGAGGAGACTCGCGATCCCGGCGATGACCGCGTAGGCGAAGCCGGCATTGATGGCGACGCCGAACAGGCCGATCACCAACCCGCCCATGACGACGAGGCCGTCCCGCTCGACGAGGCCAAGGCCCACGAGACAGACGGCGAGCCCCAGAGGGATCTGCCCAACGATCGGCGCGGCCACGATCAGCGCCAGCGCCAGCGCCAACAGGGCGATCCCCATGCCGCGCATGCCGAGCGCGGTCTCGAACACGCTGACCCGGGGGCGCGACCAGCGCTCCAGACGCCGCAAGATCGGAACCGCCCGAGTGACGGCGCGCCGCACATCGGTGAGCGCGATCGAGCGGCCGAGCAGCGCCCTGGGCAGCCACGGGGCCGACATGCCCGCCGCGATCTGAACCGCCACGAGCAGCAGCAGCAGGCCGCAGATCAACGGGATCGGTGGCGGCATCGGCAGGCAGTTCGGCAAGCCGAGCAGCACGACGAGCAACGCGAAGGCGCGATCCCGAAGGACCGCGACGATGTCGCCCACGGTAAGGCGCTCCCCCTCCTGGCTCGCCAGCACAGTGAGGACGTCCGACGTTCGTGCACCGGCAGTCAAGGATCCGCCAACCTTCGCTGTCCTGGCGCGGGCTCTAGCCGAGATCACCCGGCAGGCCAAGCGCGGGGCGTCCGCGCGATCCCATCCCCGATCCGAACCGGAGGATTCACACCTCAGGTCGGCGCAATGTGGCTTTAAGTAGATCTAACGTCATTGAAAGCACATTTTTCCGCCGCCGGTGCCTTCCAGCTGATTTCTCTGCGCAACTCCAAATATCTTTCTGGTGGACCTATGGTGAATTACAGGGCACTCTACGTAGATTAACATGAGGTTTACGGCCTCGCCACCGGGGACCGTTCCGTGTGCCAGCGCCGGATCGTCACGAAAAGCTGCAAGCCGAACCGTGTAGCTGCTCTGGCGGCCTCGGCCCTCCTCGCACAAGAGCCTCCGGCATACAGCGGCGAGATCGACACCCTGTTGTTCGGCAGCCTCGATGCGGGCGCCGCGACATTTCTGACCGCCGGGGCCAAGCTCGGGCTGGGCTCCCTCGACCACGACGGCTTCGTCGTGCTGGCAAGCGTCGGCAGCGGTCGGCAGCGAGAGCGCGGCGATTTCGGCCTTCCGCGCACGCGCTACACGTTCAGCGCGGCGGCGGTGCTCGGCTATCAATGGTTCTTCGACTGGGGCGTGGCGGCCGTCTTCGCGGGTCCCGAAGGCTCGATGGAGATGCTGGCCGACCAGCGTGTCCTGGCGGCCTCGCCGGCCGCGTATGGCCTGCGCGTTCATGGCGAGATCTGGGCCCGTCTGACCGAGAACACGCTCCTCCAGGGGACGGCCATCGGGGGCTCGACGCGCAACAGCCTGTGGGCGCGGCTGGCCTGGGGCTATCGCTGCTGGGACGCCTATCTCGGCCCGGAACTCAGCGTCTACGGCGATGAGACGGGCTACCGGAAATGGAATCTCGGTCTGCACGCGACCGATTTCGCCATCGCCCGCTACAGTTTCCGTGTCTCCGCCGGCCTCCAGACCGAGTCGGGCCGGCGACGGGCATCGCCTTACGTGGCGTTGGCGGTCTGGTCGCCCTGGTGAGCTGGTTCGGGCTCGGCCCTGAGCGATCCGAGGAAGCGGGTCGCATCTCGCCGGATCTCGTCGCGCCGTGTCTCAGCCATGCCGCGGAGGGTTCGATAGGGCATCATCATCCGCTGGTTCCCGGCCAGCCTCTCCTCGTTCTCGATCAAGAAGTTCCAGTAAAGGTAGTTGAACGGGCAGGCTTCCGGCCCCGCCTTGACCTTCACGTCATAGGCGCAGCCGGCGCAGTAATCCGACATGCGGTCGATATACGCGCCCGAGGCCGCATAGGGCTTGGAGCCCATCACGCCACCATCCGCCCACAGCACCATGCCGTGCACATTGGGCAGTTCGACCCATTCGTAGGCATCGGCGAAGACGATCAGGTACCATTCCTCGACCTGCGCCGGGTCGAGCCCGGCGATCAAGGCGAAGTTGCCGGTCACCATCAGGCGCTGGATATGATGGGCGTAGGCGTGGCGACGCGTATCCGCCACCACGTTGGCGATGCAGTTGAGCTTGGTCTCGCCCGACCAGTAGAACCACGGCAGATCCCGGCCCGCACCCAGCGCGTTGGTCTCGCGATACGCCGGCATTCGCGCCCAGTAGACGCCGCGGACATATTCCCGCCAGCCGAGGATCTGCCGGATGAACCCCTCGACGCAGTTGAGCGGCGCCGATCCGTCCCGGTAGGCCCGCTCGGCGGCCCAGCAGACTTCCTCGGCGGTCAAGAGGCCGGCGTTGAGAGGCGGTGAGAGCAGGGCGTGGTAGAGATACGGCGCCCCCGCCTTCATAACATCCTGGTAGTCGCCAAAAGTCGGCAAGCATTCGGCGATGAAATGCTTGAGGGCCGCGAGCGCATCGGCGCGGGTCACCGGCCAGGAGAAGGTCGACAGGTCGCCGAAATGGTCGGCGAACTCGCGGTCAACCAGCGCGATCGCCTCCCGGGTGGTTGCGTCCGGCTGAAAGCCGATCCGATCCGGCAGGCGATGTCCCTTGGGGAGGCGCTTGCGGTTGTCGGGATCGAAATTCCAGCGGCCGCCGACCGGCTCGCCGCCCTCCATGAGCAGGCCGGTCCGACGGCGCATGCCGCGATAGAACGTCTCCATTCGTAGATGATGACGGCCCTCGGCCCAGCGCGCGAAATCCTCGCGCGGGCACAGGAAGCGGTTGTCCGAGCGGATCTCCACCGGCACGGGCAGCGTCTCCCGCCAGTCCTGCATCATCTCCCAGACCCGCCACTCGCCGGGCTCGGTGACGACGACCCGCGCGGGCGTATGGCGCGTCACCGCGCGCTCCAGTTCGCCGGTGAAGCTGCCGGTGTTGCCGGGATCGGTCAGGCGGACGTAGTCGACCGCGATCCCCTCCGCCTCCAGCTCGGCCGCGAAATGGCGCATGGCGGCGAACAGGAAGGCGATCTTCTGCTTGTGGTGGCGGACATAGGTGGCCTCGTCCCGCACCTCGACCAGCAGGACAATGTCGTGCGCGGGATCGAGATCGGTCAGGCTCGCCACCCGCCGGGTCAGCTGATCGCCGAGGACGAAGCGGAGCGTGCCCCCAGCCGGCGCTGCGGATTTCGCTGCCACCGATCAGCCCTTCGTCCGCAAAGTCGCGCGGCCGCCATCGACGCCGATCACCTGGCCGGTGATCCAGGCCGCCTCGTCCGAGATCAGGAAGGCCGCGAGCGCCGCGACATCCTCGGGACGGCCGAGCCGCTGAAGCGCGTGCATGGCGGCGATTCCCTGGGCCAGGGTCTCGTTGCCGGTGATGGCGGCGGCCAGTGGCGTTCGGGTCAGCGACGGCGCGACCACGTTGACGCGGATCTGCGGCGCCAGCTCGGCCGCGAGCGAGAGGCCAAGCCCCTCGACGGCGCCCTTGGCCATCGCCACAGAAGCATGGGCGGGAAACCCCTGCGCGGCCGCCACCGTCGAGAACAGCACGATCCCGGACCCCGCCTCCCCGGCACCGGCCTTGAGCGCAGGGGCCGCCGATTGCACGGCCGAGAAGGCGCCCAGGGCGTTGATGCGAAAATCGGTTTCCGCATCGGCGCGGGTCAGGCGCCCGAGCGGTCGCAGGTTGATCGTGCCGACCGCGTAGACCAGGCCGGCCAGCTCAGGACCGGCCGCCGCGCTGACGGCGGCGAAGAAGTCCGGATCGCCGACATCGCCGGCCGTAAAGGTCGTCTCGCCGAGTTCGTCGGCCGCGCGCGACAGGCGCTCACCGTCCCGAGCCGCAAGATGAAGGGCATAGCCGCGCGCCCGCAACGCCCGGGCGGTGGCGAGACCGATGCCGCCCGTTCCGCCGTAGATCAGAACCTGTCGCACGTGCGGTCCTCTTGCTACCCAACCTGCTCCGGACAAAGTAAGGCCGGTGGCGCCCCCGGGCAGGCGGCAGGCCGCCCCGCTCCACGTTCACAAGGTCGCAGGCGGCAAGCATGAAGTTCGCGTTCGCCGGCATCGACTTCCTGGGCGGCGTGTTCGAGGGCCTGGTCGAGGCCGGCTGGAAGCCGATCAAGCTGTTCACCCGGCCCTGCGACGGGATCTACGACCACAACGACGTGCTGGTCGCCCGGGCGCGCTCGATGCGCCTGCCGATCCAGCTCTCGCGCATCCGCGAGCGCGATATCGAGGCCCTGCAGGCCGAGCACGGCAAGGATTGGGCGCTGGTGGTGGCGGGCTATCCCTGGCTGGTGAAGGGCTGGCGCGGCCGCGCCGCCTACGGGTTGAACATCCATCCCTCGCCGCTGCCCACCGGGCGCGGGCCCTACCCGCTGTTCCGGGCGGTGCTCGACCGCTACGAGACCTGGGGGGTCACCGCCCACGTGCTCGCGGACGGCTTCGACACCGGCGATATCCTGGCCCAGGACATCTTCGATCTCGGCCCGGTGGAATCCCATGAGACCGTGCTGGCCAAGTGCCAGATGGCGGCCCGGCGCCTCGCCGCGGGACCGCTCGGCAAGGAGTTGCCCGCCCGCTGGCGCCGCGCCGAGCCGCAGGGCGACGGCTCCTACTGGCCCCGGGCGACCGATGCCGACCGGACCCTCGACTTCCGGCAGGAGGTCGAGCCGATCCTGCGCCGGGTCCGGGCCTTCGGCACCGTCGAGACCATCGCGCGGCTGGGGGATGCCCGGGTCTACGTCGCCGAGGCGCAGGGCTGGCGCGAGCGCCATCCGCACACCCCCGGCGCGGTGGTGCATCGCCACCGCCGCCACGTGGTGATCGCGGCGTTGGACGGATACGTGCAGATCACCCGCTGGTCGCCGGTGCCGCTGGCCGAGGCGGGACAGGTCGGGCGCTGAGGCGCCGCGGGGAACACAATCGTGACGGACGGTGTTTCCGCCGGCCTTGGACGTCACGGAGCCTCACATGTCGACACGCGCAAGCCTCGCCGCAGCCCTCGGGCTTGCCGCGCTGTTCACCGGCACCGCCTTCGCGCAGGGCGTGATCGTCGAATCCGACGATTTCGGCCCGGACGACGAGGTCGTGGTGCGCGACTACATCGTGCGGCAACCGGTCGGCCCCGGCCCGATCGTCGGCTCGATCCCGCTGCGGCCCGGCACCATCGTGCCGGAGGACGTGCGGCTCGCCCCGTTCACGGATGCGCCGAACCCGCGCCTGCGCCGCTACGGCTACTTCGTGGCGCCCGGCGACAAGGTCGTGGTCGTGGATCCGGCCACCCGCGCGGTGGTGCGGATCTTCGACCGCTGAGGGACTCGTTCGCCTTCCGGCGTCCGATCCGCTAACACCCCGGCGCGCGCATCAAAAAAAGCGCGCCCGGGGGAAACACCATGAAGGCCAAATCATCCGCGCTCTCGGGCGAGACGCTTCTCGTCTCGGTGCTGCTGCTCCTGTCGGGGGCGATGCTGTTCGAGTGGATCGTCATCTCGCCCGACAGCCCGAGCTCCGCGCTCCTGCGCGTGATGGGCGCTGCCCTCGCGGCCTTCGTGGCGATCCTGCCGTTTCGCAAAGCCTGAACGCAACGCTCACCAGTCGCTGAGCGCCGCACGCTTCCAGCGGTCGGGGGCGACGCAGCGATACTCGAAGGCCTCGTCCCAGGCGTGATCGCCCGGCGTGCAGGCCTCCCGGCTGCTCCGCGGCGGGTTCGGCCGCGCCTCCCGGACCGAGGCGACCTGAACCTCACCGGCGTCGCTCACCCGGAACACCGGCCCGCTCCCGGTACCGTAGACCAGATCCCGCCCGTCGAAGCCCAGGGTGCGGGCAAAATGTCCCTCGCGGTTTCCGTCGAGCGCGATCGACTGGCCCGAGCCCAGCAGGATCGGCACACCGGTGAACCGGCCGGCTGCCGTGTCGATCCCGATGCCGTAGGTCCCCTCCCCCTGGAACGAAACACCCCGATCGGTCACCGAACCCGTGAGGTTGCCCATCAGGATGCCGTAGCCGGTATGGGCACCCGGCACCCCACCGGTGGAGATCTGCAGGCCGACCCGCTGGCGGTTGCGGTCCGTGGTCGGCGAGTGCGCCGAGACGTCGATCTCGGCGCCGATGCAGGAGGCGACCGGATCGGCCTCGTCGGTCATGTCCACGCAGTTGAAATTGCCCGCCCATGACGGCCCGACCGGGCCAATCCCGTTGGCCTCCTTGAAGATCGTGCCGTTGACGGCGACGTTCTGCGCCCCGGTGCTGGCGAGGCTGCGATTGTGCAGCTCCCCCGTGATCGTCCACTCGTAGCCGGCATTGTGCGGACCGGAAGAGCCGAGCGCCCAAAGCGCCTTGTAAGTGTGGCCGGGCTCTCCCGACCCGTCCGGGATGTGCCGGTCGACCCGCAAGGTCGAGACCGGGTCGAAGCCGGCGGGCCGGTTCCACAGGAAAGCGCGGCCGCCGTCGAGGCCGGGCAGGCCGCTGCCCTGGACATCCCGGGAGAAGCCCGGTGGCCAAACCAATGGCGGCGCGAGGGCCGGGGGCGCCTCGGCGCGGATTGCCGCCGGCATGCCAGCCAGGACGAGGCAGATCGGGATCGTGAGGCCGGGGCGGATGCACATGATCGTCTCCGGATGTCCGGTGCGGGTCTCGGTTTGGGGCTGTGCGCGCAGCCTGACCGGTCGGCACCGGAAAAGCCATGACTCGACGGGCGGCTGGGAGCCGGCACGGGGGCTGCGCGTTTGGATCCGACGGCCCGGCATGCTCTGATGCGGCCTCGAGCGCGAGAAGGAGAGCGACCCGTGTCGAAGCCTCTGAGATTCCTGCGGAACTGGTTCCTGCTGTCGATCCCGGTCGGGTTGTTCGTCGGCCGGTTCATCAAGGCCGGCAAGGGGCCGCCGCTGCGCGATGACGAGCGTCGATAGGATTCGCCGCGCGTCGTGGAGGGGACCGCGCATCGCGGACGCGCCCCGCTCCGCCGGCGCCCGTTCCGCTCATAGCCTCAGAACCCGCAGCCCATACTTTATTTTCCTACCAATATAGGTTTGATCAATAGATCATTAGCGTTTTTGGCGCATTTTTACTGACATCGCGCCATCTTGGCCGACATCGCCAGGGTCATTCGGCCATGCCCCGCAACGCCAGGCCTCCGATCGCCTTCGTCGAGCGCCGCGCCAGCGCCCGCAAGGCCACCGCCCTCCTGGCCTACGCCCAGCACCCGGACGGATCGCGCTTCCCCTGCCGGGTCCAGAACCTCTCAGACGGCGGCGCGATGCTGGAATTCCTTGGCCCGCACGTGGTCGTCCTGGAAACGGCCTTCGACCTCGTCCTGGCCAATTCCGATATGCGCTACGCGGTGAAGCTCATCTGGCGGAAGGAGCGGACCGCCGGGGTGTTGTTTTGTGTGTGAAGGTTGATTGCTTAAAAAAAGCAGCCGGCATGCAAAAGCTCGATACTTTCCAGCACTTACACTGACGATTATTCATTACAACCACAATAACGCGCTGGGCCCAACGAATTTCAGGCCGTAACCTCGCATTCGTAAAATTATCGCCGATGCGAAACTTTTGGTGAGCGCGCTGGGACTCGAACCCAGGACCTACAGATTAAAAGTCCGTTGCTCTACCAGCTGAGCTACGCGCTCGCGTCCGCGGGACCGCCGGGGGCGGCCACAGGGGGACGGCGCGTTCGCAATAGGTGAGCGGGGCCGGGGGGTCAACACGGGGTTGTGGGTGGCGCCTATTCGCTGTCGCCGCGGGCGCGCTCGACGATGCCTCTTGCCTCGGCGAAAGCGGCGTCCGGGTCGAGCGAAGTCGTGTCGAGGCGGATTGCGTCGTCGGCCATGCGCAGCGGCGCGGCGGTCCGGGAGGCGTCACGGGTGTCGCGGGCCTCGATATCGGCCAGGATCGCCCCGAAGGTCGCGGCCTCGCCGCGGCCGGCGAGTTCCAGGTGGCGGCGGCGGGCGCGCTCCTCGGACGAGGCGGTGATGTACAGCTTCACGCTGGCATCGGGGCAGACCACCGTGCCGATGTCGCGCCCGTCCAGGACGGCGCCCTGGGGATCGGCCGCGAAGCGCCGCTGCCAGGCCAGCAGGGCGGCACGGACTTCCGGCACCGCCGAGATCCGCGAGGCCGCCTCGCCCATGGCGCGCTCGCGCAGGCGTGGATCGTCCAGCCTGTCGGCGTCGAGGGCATGCGCGGCCCGGGACGCGGCCTCGGGATCGTCGAGGGACAGGCCGGCATCGATCAGCGCCAGCGCCACCGCGCGGTAGAGGAGCCCCGTGTCGAGATGCGGCAGCCGGTAATGGTCGGCCAGCCGCTTGGCCAGCGTCCCCTTGCCCGAGGCGGCCGGGCCGTCGATCGCGATGACGAGCGGCATGATGTCAGGCCCCGATCCGGCCGCCGAGGGCCTGCATGGACGGCAGGAAGCTCGGGAAGCTCGTGGCAATCATCGCGCCATCGTCCACCGTGACCGGCGCCTTCGTGGCGAGCCCCATCACCAGGAACGCCATGGCAATCCGGTGATCGAGATGGGTCGCCACCGTGCCGCCGCCCGGCGCGGCCGTGCCGTCTCCCTCGACCACGAGGTCGTCGCCCTCCACGCTGTGGCGGACGCCGTTGGCGGCAAGCCCGGCCGCCACGGCCGCGAGGCGGTCGGATTCCTTCACCCGCAATTCGTGCAGGCCGTTCATCCGGGTGCGGCCCGCGGCGAAGCTCGCGGCCACGGCCAGCACCGGGTACTCGTCGATCATCGCGGGCGCGCGCTCGGGCGGGACATCGACGCCTGTGAGGCGGCTCATGCGCACGCGCAGGTCGGCCACGGTCTCGCCGCCCTCCTCCCGCTCGGCCACGCGCTCGATCTGCGCGCCCATCTCCAGCAGGGTGGTGATCAGCCCGGTGCGCAGCGGGTTCATCATCACGCCCTCGATAACCACGTCGGAGCCGGGCACGATCAGCGCCGCCACCAGGGGGAACGCCGCCGAGGACGGATCGGCCGGGACGATCACGTCGGTACCGCGCAGCTTCGGCTGCCCGGTGAGCGAGATCTTGCGGCCGTGGCCGCCCGGCCCGTGCGGCTCGACGCGGACCTCGGCGCCGAACAGGCGCAGCATCCGCTCGGTGTGGTCGCGGGTGGCGGCCGCCTCGATCACCGTGGTGGTGCCGGGGGCGTTGAGGCCGGCGAGCAGCACCGCCGACTTGATCTGCGCGGAGGCGGCGGGCGTCTCGTAGGTGATCGGGATCGCCTCGTTGAGGCCGCGCAGGGTCAGGGGCACGCGCCCGCCCTCGGCCTCGGACAGGACCTGCGCGCCCATGCGGGTGAGCGGGTCGAGGATGCGGCGCATCGGGCGCGAGCGCAGGGACGCGTCGCCGTCGAAGGTCGCGGTGACCGGCTGGCCGCCGACGACGCCCATCATCAGCCGCGAGCCGGTGCCGGCATTGCCGAAATCCAGGACCTCGGCCGGGTCGGTCAGGCCGCCGATGCCGACGCCGCGCACCACCCAGCGCCCCTCGCCGAGGCGCTCGACGCCGGCGCCGAGCGCCTTCGCGGCGGCGGCGGTGCGCAGCACGTCGTCGCCCTCGAGCAGGCCCTCGACCCGGGTCTCGCCCTGGCTCAGCAGCCCCAGGATCATCGCCCGGTGCGAGATCGACTTGTCGCCCGGCGGACGCAGGCGCCCGGTCAGCGGCGTGCCCGGCGCGGCGGTGAGGGGCTGGGGAGGCGAATCGTGCGACACGGGGCGTCCGTTCGGGAATCTGGGGTGGGCCGGGATCCGGCGCGTCGCGTGGGTGCGCCGCGGCGCTGCAATCGGACCGTGAACTGGCGGCGCGGTTAACACGCGCACCGGCCCGCGTCATCCGTCGTCGCCCGTCGGCCGGGCGGCCCAAATAGGCCGGTCCGGGTCGATTGACAGGTGCGGAAGCCGCGACTAACGGGGCCCCTCCCCCGAGACAGCGAAAGACGACGAGGTTCCCGCCCGTGGCACGACCGGAACTTGGCATGAAGCGCCAGTGCATGAGCTGCGGCGCGAAGTTCTACGACCTCGCCCGCGATCCCGCCACCTGCCCGAAATGCGGTGCGGTCTATCAGGCGGCGACGAGCCGCGTCGCGGCCCCCGCCCTGGCGCGGGGGCCTGAGGCCGACGACGAGGATGAGACGGACGAGAAGGGGCCGGAGCTGGTCTCCCTGGACGAGGTCGAGGCCGCCGAGGACGAGGCGGATCCGACGCCGGAGGACGACACCGCCGAGGACGGCGACGCCGCCGAGGACGACACCTTCCTCGAGGAAGAGGATTCCGGCGACGACGTCTCCGACCTGATCGACGGCGAGATCGAATCCGACGAAGAAAGCTGACCCCTGCCGGCACCCATTCGGCGAAGAGACTGCGACGGTTGGGTGCCGCCGCGAAGAGCGGCGAAGAAAGGCCAAAAAAAGGGGTTGAGTCCGCGTCACGAGCCGCCTATAGAACCGGCGTCGCCGGACGCAACCCGGACGGCGAGACCCCGCGGGACCCAAACCGCGGTGGACAAGTGGGGCCTTAGCTCAGCTGGGAGAGCGCTTCCATGGCATGGAAGAGGTCATCGGTTCGATCCCGTTAGGCTCCACCATTCTTCCTTCAGCGTGACGCGGCCGGTTCAGGCCGGCTCCGCTGGGAAACTCTAAAAACGCCTTATCCAGCAAACGACCCGGTCACCGGGTCAGGTGCCCGAGCGGCAGCGCCGTCGTGTACTTCACTTGGCCCAGCGCGAAGCTGGAGCGGATGTTGGCCACCCCTGGGATGCGGGTGAGGTGGTCGAGCACCAGCCGCTGGTACTGGCCGAGATCCTCCACCACCACCCGAAGCATGTAGTCGGCCTCGCCGCTCATCAGGTAGCATTCCATCACCTCCGGGCGGCTGCGCACCGCCTCGTCGAAGGCCTGGAGGGCGGCCTGGGTCTGCTTCTCCAGGGAGACGTGGACGAACACGTTCACCGCGAGCCCAAGGCTCATCGGATCCACCACCGCGACGCAGCCCCGGATGATCCCGGCCTCCTTCAGGTCGTTGACCCGGCGCCAGCACGGCGAGGTGGAAAGCCCGACCTGCTCGGCGAGGTCGGCGATGCTGATCTCGCTGTCCTGCTGCAGGCGCTCGAGGATGCGCAAGGAGGCGGCGTCGAGATGGGCCGGTCGGGAGACCATTTTTTGTTCTCCGGTTCGCGATCGGCATAGCATGCCGCCAATCGGGGGATGGCAGGAAAGTTTTGGCGCCGATCGATGTTGGCGCCTCTTTTCGCCATGCGCCCATCGTCATTGCGAGCGCGGCGAAGCAACCCAGAACGGCGCGCGATCTCCAACCGTGGCGGTTCCCTAGGTTGCTTCGCTGCGCTCGCAATGACGGTGAGGGATGGACGAAACGGACGACCCATCTGAGTCAGGCGGAGGCGACGTCACCAACAACGGTACGATCAACCGCATTCGCGCACCATCCCGGCAAAATATGCCAATCATCGTCCTTCGATGACAAAACTTCGGCATGTCGCCCCGCGCGGCAACCCGTATGCTCCGATCAAAAGCTGGGAGCCGCGCCGATGAACGCCATACCGCCGAGGACGACGATCGCGCGGTCCGCCGAGGTCGATCACGATCCGGCCGAGACGCAGGATTGGCTGGCCGCCCTCGAATCGCTGTTCCGCAATGAGGGCGCGGCGCGGGCGCGGTTCATCCTCGACCGTCTGGAGCGGCGCTCGAAGGAGATCGGCATCCTCGACGAGGCCCTGCCCTACTCGCCGTATCGAAACACGATCGCCCTGGAGAAGCAGCCGCGCTACCCGGGCGACCTCGACATCGAGGAGCGGCTGACATCGATCATGCGCTGGAACGCGCTCGCCATGGTGGTGCGCGCCAACATGGCCTACGGCGAGCTCGGCGGGCACGTGGCGAGCTACGCTTCGGCGGCGGAGCTGTTCGAGGTCGGGTTCAACCACTTCTTCAAGGGCGGCCCGGACGGCGACCTCGTCTACTTCCAGCCGCACTCGGCGCCGGGCGTTTATGCCCGCGCCTTCCTGGAGGGGCGGCTCTCCGAGGAGCAGCTGAAGCATTACCGCCAGGAAATCGCCGGCGACGGCCTCTGCTCCTACCCCCATCCCTGGCTGATGCCGGATTTCTGGCAGGTCCCGACCGGCTCGATGGGCATCGGACCGATCCACGCGGTCTATCAGGCGCGGTTCATGCGCTATCTCGGCCATCGCGGCCTGGTCGACACCTCGGGCCGGCACGTCTGGGGCGTGTTCGGCGACGGCGAGATGGACGAGCCGGAATCGATCGGCGGCCTGGCGCTCGCCGCCCGGGAGAAGCTCGACAACCTCACGTTCGTCATCAACTGCAACCTGCAGCGGCTGGACGGCCCGGTGCGCGGCAACGGCCAGATCATCCAGGAGCTGGAGAGCCTATTCCGCGGGGCGGGCTGGAATGTGATCAAGGTGCTGTGGGGCTCCGAGTGGGACGCGATCTTCGCCCGCGACACCAACCACGCCCTGCTGCGCCGCTTCGCCGACACCGTGGACGGCAAGTATCAGACCCTCGGCGCCAAGGACGGTGCCTACAACCTCGCGCATTTCTTCGGGGAGGACGCGGAGGTCCGCGAGCTGGTGGCGCACATGTCGGATGCCGACGTGGACCGGCTGAAGCGCGGCGGCCACGATTTCCGCAAGCTCTACGCCGCTTTTGCCGCCGCCAAGGCCACGAAGGGCCGGCCGACCGTGATCCTGGCCAAGACCAAGAAGGGCTACGGCATGGGCGGCGCGGGCGAGTCGCGCATGACCGCCCATCAGGCGAAAAAACTCGACGTGGACGCGCTCCGCGCCTTCCGCGACCGCTTCGCCCTGCCGCTCTCCGACGCGCAGGTGGAGGGGCTGGCCTTCTACAAGCCGGCCGAGGACGGCGCCGAGATGCGCTACCTGCGCGAGCGCCGCGAGACGCTGGGCGGCGTGCTGCCGGCCCGCCGCCGGACCGCGCCGACCGTGACGGTGCCGCCGCTCTCGACCTATGCGGGCTTCGCCCTGGAGGCGGCCGGCAAGGAGATGTCGACCACCACCGCGGTGGTCCGGCTGTTCGGCAACCTCTTGAAGCACAAGGATCTCGGGCCGCGGGTCGTCCCGATCGTCGCCGACGAGGCGCGCACCTTCGGCATGGCCAACCTGTTCCGGCAGGTCGGGATCTACGCCCCCGAGGGGCAGCTCTACGAGCCGGAGGATGCCGGCTCGATGCTGTATTACCGCGAGGCGCGGGACGGGCAGCTGCTGGAGGAAGGCATCACCGAGGCCGGAGCGATCTCGTCCTGGACCGCGGCGGCCACGTCCTACAGCGTACACGGCCTGTCGATGCTGCCGTTCTACATCTACTACTCGATGTTCGGCTTCCAGCGGGTCGGCGACCTGATCTGGGCGGCGGCCGATCAGCGAGCCCGCGGTTTTTTGATCGGCGCCACGGCGGGCCGCACGACGCTCGGCGGCGAGGGCCTGCAGCACCAGGACGGCTCAAGCCACCTCGCCGCCGCCGGCATCCCGAACTGCCGGGCCTACGACCCGGCCTTCGCCTACGAGATGGCGGTGATCGTCGATCGCGGCGCCCGGGCGATGATGGAAGAGGGTGAGGACGCCTTCTACTACCTCACCGCCATGAACGAGAACTACGCCCAGCCCTCCATGCCGCAGGGGGCTGAGGCCGGCATCCTGAAGGGGATGTACCGCCTGTCGGGGCCGGATTCGGCGCCCGCCGCGGTGCGGCTGCTGGGCTCCGGGGCGATCCTGCCCGAGGTGATCGCGGCGGCCGGCCTGCTGGCGCAGGATTGGGGGATCGCCGCCGAGCTGTTCAGCGTCACCAGCTTCAGCGAGCTGGCCCGCGACGCCCGGGAGGCCGAGCGCCAAGCGATGCTCCACCCGGAGGCCGAGGCGCCTCTGAGCCACGTGGCCGCCCTGCTGCCGGGCACGACGCCGGTCGTGGCGGCGACCGACTACGTCCGGGCCTATCCGCAGCTGATCGCCTCCTATGTCGGGGCGCGGTTCGTGACGCTGGGCACCGACGGGTTCGGCCGCAGCGATACCCGCAACGCGCTCCGCCGCTTCTTCGAGGTGGACCGGCAGCACGTCGTGATCGCCGCCCTGCACGCGCTCGCCGAGGCCGGCACGGTACCCCGCGCCACGGTCGCCGAGGCGATCCGGCGCTACGGCATCGACGCGGATACGCCGGCGCCCTGGACGATCTGAGACATTCAACCCGCACCCTCCTCCTGAGGTGCCGGAGCGTAGCGGAGGCCTCGAAGGAGACCTCCAGCCGGCCGCGCGATCCCTGGAGGTCTCCTTCGAGGCTGCTGCGCAGCACCTCAGGATGAGGGGAGTGGGTGGGAAGCCACCGGACGTCACAAACGCTTCGCGAGGCCCACCCCGAACCTCGCCCCACCAAAAAACAATCCGCCCAAGACAAGCCACGGAAACCCGCCCGCATGAGCGCCGCGCTGCAGATCGCCCTCCCGGATATCGGCGACTACCGGGACGTGCCGGTGATCGAACTCCTGGTGAAGCCGGGTGACCGCCTCGCCGTGGACGACCTGATCCTCAGCATCGAATCCGACAAGGCGACCATGGAGGTCCCCTCCCCGGTGGCCGGCACCGTGCGGGAATTCCTGGTCGCGGTGGGCTCGAAGGTCTCGGAAGGCACGCCGATCCTCGTGGTCGAGCCGGCAGAGGACGGCGAGGCGGCACCGGCACTGGAAGCCCCGCCGGCCGCAACGCCACCGGAGGCGGCTGCCGGACAGGGCGCGGGTCCCCTCTCCCGCACGGGAGAGGGGGACCGTCGCGCACCGGCCCAGCCGTCGAACGACGATCAGCGGCCCGTCACGTCCGGCGACGTCCATGCCAGCCCGTCGGTGCGCCAGCTCGCCCGCGAGCTCGGGATCACCCTCGACCGGGTGCCCGCCACCGGCCCCAAGGGGCGGATCCTGCGGGAGGACCTGCACGCCTTCGTCAAGGCGGCGCTCCAGGCCCCGGCCCAGGCGCCGGTCGCACCCTCGGGCATCGGCGCCGGCCTGCCGCCCTGGCCGGAGGTCGACTATGAAAAATTCGGCCCGGTGCGGCGGGAGCCGCTGTCGCGGATCCAGACCATCTCCGGGGCCAATCTCAGCCGCAACTGGCTCACCATCCCGCACGTGACCAATTTTGACCGGGCCGACGTCACCGAAATCGAGGCGTTCCGGGTCGGACTCAACAAGGAAACCCGCACGCCCCCGGCCCGGGTCACCATGGTGGCCTTCCTGATCAAGGCCGCCGCCCTGGCCCTGAAGGCCTATCCACGCTTCAACGCCTCGCTGGCGGGCTCCGACCTCGTCCTGAAGGACTACGTCCATGTCGGCTTCGCGGTGGACACCCCGAAGGGCCTGATGGTGCCGGTGGTCCGCGACTGCGACCGCAAGGGCCTGATCGAGATCGCCACTGAGATGGCGGCACTCGCCGACAAGGCACGGGCCGGCAGCCTCTCGGGCGCGGACATGCAGGGCGGGTGCTTCTCGGTCTCGTCGCTCGGCGGCATAGGCGGCGACGGCTTCACCCCGATCATCAACGCCCCCGAGGTCGCGATCCTGGGCGCGGCGCGCTCGCGGACGGAGGCGGTCTGGGACGGCCAAGCGTTCCAGCCGCGGCTGATCCTGCCGCTCAGCCTGTCCTGGGACCACCGGGTCGTGGACGGCGTCGCCGCCGCCCGCTTCCTCGGCCATATCGCATCGGTCCTTTCGGACCTGCGCCGGGCGCTGCTGTGACGGCGATGATGGGTGCACTGCTCTCTCCTCCCCCTTGCGGGGATGACCCGGAGGTGGGCGTGGTGCCGAAAGAGGCGCAGCGGTGCCTTCTGCACCACCCCCACCCCTGACCCCTCCCCGCAGGGGGGAAAGAAAAATCGTGGCAACTCAACTGCCTGCTGCCCATCCCAACAGACTGTGATCGCCGCCGCCATGCCCGAGACCCGCGAGATCCGCGTCCCCGATATCGGCGACTTTTCCGGCGTGCCGGTGATCGAGATCCCGGTGGCGCCGGGGGACGCCGTCGCCCGCGACCAGACCCTGCTCGTTGTCGAATCCGACAAGGCGACCCTCGACATCCCCTCGCCCGTCGCCGGCCGGCTGGTGGAGATGCTGGTCAGCCTCGGCGACACCGTCTCGGCTGGGACGCTGATCGCCCGCGTGACGGTGGACGCCGAGAGCATCGCGCCGGCATCGGCACCGGCGCCATCAGGCGGCGACCCGGAGATGTCCTGCGACGTGCTGGTGATCGGCGGCGGGCCCGGCGGCTACGCGGCGGCGTTCCGGGCCGCCGATCTCGGACAGCGCGTGATCCTGGTGGAGCGCGAGGCGACGCTGGGCGGCGTCTGCCTGAATGTCGGCTGCATCCCCTCGAAGGCTCTGCTGCACGTCGCCGCCGTCACCGAAGAGGCCGGAAGGCTCGCCGCCCACGGGATCAGCTTCGGCGCGCCGACCGTCGATCTCGACAAGCTGCGGGCGTTCAAGGCCGGCACCGTGCGGCGCCTGACTGACGGGCTCACCCAGATGGCCCGCCAGCGCAAGGTCGAGGTCGTGCGCGGCACCGCGCGCTTCGCCGGGCCGAAAGCGGTCTTGGTTACTTTGCAGGCGGGCGGAAGCCGCGCTGTCGGGTTCCGAAGCGCCATCGTGGCGGCGGGCTCGTCGCCGGTCAGCCTGCCGATGCTGCCCGATGACCCGCGGATCGTGAATTCCACGGGGGCGCTGGAGCTGCCCGTCGTGCCCCGCCGCTTGCTTGTCATTGGCGGCGGCATCATCGGCCTGGAGATGGCCACCGTGTACAGCGCGCTCGGCGCCCGGGTCGACGTGGTCGAGCGCCTGCCGAACCTCCTTGAGGGGGTGGACCGGGACCTCGTGGCGGTCTGGACCAAGCGCAACGCCCACCGGTTCGACCGGATCCGGACCGGCGCGGAGGTCGTCTCGGCCGCCGCCACTCCGGACGGCATCGCCGTGACGCTCGCGGGCGAGGCGGAGCCGCAGATCTACGACCTCGTGCTTCAGGCGGCGGGGCGCCGGCCGAACGGCGACGCTCTGGGCCTCGACATCGCCGGTGTCGCGGTGGAGCGCGGCTTCGTGCCGGTGGATTCGCAGATGCGGACCAACGTGCCCCACATCCTGGCGGTGGGCGACCTCGTCGGGCAGCCCATGCTCGCGCACAAGGCGGTGCACCAGGGCCACGTCGCCGCCGAGGTGGCCGCTGGCCACAGAGCGGGGTTCGATGCGGCGGTGATTCCCTCGGTGGCCTATACCGATCCGGAGATCGCCTGGGCCGGCCTCACCGAGAGTGCCGCCAAGGCCGCCGGACGCGCGGTCGAGGTGGCGCGCTTCCCCTGGGCTGCCTCGGGCCGGGCCATCGCCAACGGCGCCGATTACGGCCTGACCAAGCTGCTGTTCGACGCGCAGACCAAGCGGATCGTCGGCGGCGCCATCGTCGGCCCGAGCGCGGGCGACATGCTCGGAGAGATCGTGCTGGCGATCGAGATGGGCGCCGATGCCACGGATATCGGCCGCACGATCCACCCGCACCCGACGCTCGGCGAGACCATCGGGCTGGCCGCCGAGGCCGCGCTCGGCCTCTGCACCGACCTGCCCCCGGCCCGGCGCTCGGCATAGGCTCGACCCCATGGCCCAGGTTGGCTAAACCAGCGGCCGCGAGGCCGGGGCCGCGTCGGTGGTGCCGACGATCCTCAGAAGAACAGGACGCCTCCGACCCGGGAGGATTCGGGCCGAGACGATGCGGTGGGCCGAATTCATCTGTCCGGGACGTTCCGATGCGCAGCCTCACCTTCACCCGACTTGATCCGCGGGCGGTCAAACGCTGCGTCGCCTTCCTCGTGCGGCGCGACTGGGCACTCCATCTTGGCCTCGCGGCGGCGCTTGCGGGGATCTCGATGAGGCCCGCCGCCGTCGCGGCCGAGGCGCCCGCCGCCGCCCAGCCGCAGGCTGCTTTGATCGCGTCGTTGCAGAGCCGCGTGCTGGCGGCGCACAGCGCGACCCTGGCGCTGGAAAGCTGGTGTGCCGACCACAAGCTCGCCGGCGACCCGCATCTCGTCGCCCGGCGCATGGACGTGGCCGACAAGCCGCTCAGCGCCGCGCAGCGCACCCGCTTGGCGATCGGCCCGGAGGAACCGGTGCGCTACCGCCGGGTCCGGCTGGCCTGCGGCGACCGGGTTCTGTCGGAGGCCGACAACTGGTACGTCCCGGCGCGCCTGACCCCTGAGATGAACGCGACCCTCGACAGCACCCGCACGCCCTTCGGCCGGGTGGTCCGCCCGCTGGAGCCGACGCGGCAGACCATCGAGGTCCGTCCGTTCCCGCAGGCGGCGGCGCCCGGACCCGACGACAAGCTGTTCGAGGTTGATGCAGTGCTCTCCACCGGCGCCGGCCAGCCCTTCTGCGAGGTCGCAGAGACCTATCTGGGCGGTGCGCTGCCCGAAGCTTCGCGATAAGAGAGCCGCAAACGGCCGGTTCGGGAGGAATGTCGATGCGTCGCGTGGTCTTGGCGTTGCTTGCGGTCTTGCCGGTCTGCGGCCCGGCCCTGGCGGCTGATCCGGCCGGACTCTGGCTCACCGAAACCGGCAGCTCCCGCGTGAAGATCACCCCCTGCGGCGGCGGCTATTGCGGCACCATCGTCAGCGCCCCCGGCAAGGCGCTCGACGCCAAGAACCCGGACCCGGCCCTGCGCAGCCGCAGCGTCGTGGGGGTGCAGATCCTCAACGCCCAGAAGGCGGATGGGCCGAGCTACACGGGTTCGCTCTACAACCCGAACGACGGCAAGACCTATTCCGGCTCGCTGCGGCTGACCGGCCCGAACGCGCTCGAAGTCTCGGGCTGCGTGATGAGCGTGTTCTGCAAGAGCCAGACCTGGACCCGGGTGAACTGACCACCGCCCACGATGACGCAGTCGCGGGCTCGTGACGGATCAATTGCGCACGATCGAAGCTTCCCTCTCGACAGAGACAGGGACCTTCATGACCAAGATGATTTTCGCCGCCGCGATCGCGACCTGTTTGGTCGGGCCGGCCTCCGCCCAGGTGATCGAATCCCCGACCAGCACCGCCGTGGTCGTGCCGCCCGGCGCCCCCGGTGTGGTGACGCCGCAATCGAATTCCACCGGCAGCGAAGGTGCCATCACCTATTCGCCCACCGGCCAGCCGGCGGATTCGATCTCCAACGATTCCGCCGCCGCCGGCAATGCCAACCAGCCCTCGCGGGTCGCACCGCAGGGCGGTGGCGGCGGCAAGTAAGCAAGTCACCGAGCATGAAGAGGGCCGCGCCGGAGACGGCGCGGCCCTTTCTTCGTGAACAGCACGACACCTTAGGCTGCCTCGGTCAGCGCCTGCTCGATCGCGTCCAGGGCCGCCTCGGCGCCGGCGCCGTTGGGGCCGCCGGCCTGGGCCATGTCGCGGCGGCCGCCGCCGCCCTTGCCGCCGAGCGCACCGGCGCCAGCCCGGACCAGCCCGACCGCGTCGTAGCGGCCGGTCAGGTCCTCGGTGACGCCGACCACGAGGCCGGCCTTGCCGTCGGCCGAGACTCCGACGATCGCCACGATGCCGGAGCCCAGGCGCTTCTTCTCCTCGTCGATGATCGGCTTGAGGTCGCGCATGTCGAGACCCTCCACCACCGAGCGCCGGAACGCGACGCCGCCGATCTCGCTCTGGCGGGCGTTCGAGCCCGTGCCGGACTCACCACCCATCGCCAGCTTGCGGCGGGTGTCGGCCAGTTCCCGCTCCAGGCGGCGCTTCTCGTCCATCAGGGCCGTGAGGCGGTCGGGCGCCTCCGTGACCGGCGCCTTGAGAATGCCGGCCAGCGCCGCCAGGGTGCGAGCCTCCTCGGCCCGGTGATGGCGGGCCGCGTCGGCGGTCAGCGCCTCGATCCGGCGCACGCCGGCCCCGACCGCGCTCTCGCCGACGATGGTGATCGCCCCGATATCACCGGTCCGGCCGGCATGGGTGCCGCCGCACAGCTCGATGGAAAAATTCTTGAGCCGTCCGCGCTCGGTCTCGGCGCCGTCCACATCGACCGGCAGGCCCATCGAGACGACGCGCACCTCGTCGCCGTACTTCTCGCCGAACAACGCCCGGGCGCCGGACGCGATGGCGTCGTCCACGGCCATCAGCTTGGTCACCACCGGCGCGTTCTGGAGCAGCACCGCGTTGGCGATGTCCTCCACCCGGGCGAGCTCGTCCGCCTCGATCGGCTTCGGGTGGCTGATATCGAAGCGCAGCCGGTCGGGGCTCACCAGCGAGCCCTTCTGGGCGACGTGGTCGCCGAGCACCTGCCGCAGGGCCTCGTGCAGGAGGTGGGTGGCCGAGTGGTTGGCCCGGATCGCCTTGCGGCGGGCATGGTCGACCTTCAGCTCCACCGGCTGGTCGAGGCTGAGCGTCCCCTCTTCCACGCTGACATGGTGGACGAACAGGTCGCCGAGCTTCTTCTCGGTGTCGGTGACGCGGGCCTTCAGGCCAGCGCTCAGGATCAGGCCGGTATCGCCGACCTGACCGCCGGATTCCGCGTAGAACGGCGTCTGGTTGACCAGCACAAGGCCGGTCTGCCCGGCTTCCAGGCTCTTCACCTCGGCGCCGTCGCGCAGCAGCGCGGTGACGATGCCCTCGGCGGCCTCGGCCTCGTAGCCCAAAAACTCGGTGGCGCCGACGCGCTCGCGGATGCCGAACCAGACCGTCTCGGTGGCGGCCTCGCCGGATCCCTTCCAGGCCTCGCGCGCCGCCTGCTTCTGGCGCTGCATCGCGGCGGTGAACGCCTCCGTGTCGACGCCGATGCCGCGGGCCTTGAGGGCGTCCTGGGTCAGGTCGAGGGGGAAGCCGTAGGTGTCGTAGAGGGTGAAGGCGGTCTCGCCCGAGAGCTTGTCGCCGGATTTCAGCGCGCGGCTCTCCGAATCGAGAATCGACAGGCCCCGCTCCAGGGTACGGCGGAAGCGGGTCTCCTCCAGCTTCAGGGTCTCGCCGATCAGCGCCTCGGCGCGCATCAGCTCGGGGTAGGCCTGGCCCATCTCGCGCACCAGCGTCGGGACGAGGCGGTACATGGTCGGCTCGCGGGCGCCGAGAATCTCGGCATGGCGCATGGCCCGGCGCATGATTCGGCGCAGCACGTAGCCGCGGCCCTCGTTGCCCGGCAGCACGCCGTCGGCGACCAGGAACGAGGAGGCGCGCAGGTGGTCGGCGATCACCCGGTAGGACGCCATCGTGGCCGGCTCGGGGGCTCGCGAGACCGCATGCGCCACGGCGTCGATCAGCGCCTTGAACAGGTCGGTGTCGTAGTTCGAGTGCACGCCCTGGAGGATCGCCGCCATGCGCTCCAGGCCCATGCCGGTATCGATCGAGGGCCGCGGCAGCGGGTTGCGCACGCCGGGTTCCAGCTGCTCGTACTGCATGAACACGAGGTTCCAGAACTCGAGGAAGCGGTCGCCGTCCTCGTCCGGGGAGCCGGGCGGGCCGCCCTGAAGCGCCGGCCCCTGGTCGATGAAGATCTCCGAGCACGGACCGCAGGGGCCGGTATCGCCCATCTGCCAGAAATTGTCGGAGGTCCCGATCCGGATGATCTTGTCGTCGGAGAAGCCGGCGATCTTTTTCCACAGGTTCGCGGCCTCGTCGTCGTCGGCATAGACCGTGACGAGCAGCCGGTCGGGCTTCAGGCCAAATTCCTTGGTGATCAGCGTCCAGGCCAGCTCGATCGCCCGGTCCTTGAAGTAGTCGCCAAACGAGAAGTTGCCGAGCATCTCGAAGAACGTGTGGTGGCGCGCCGTATACCCGACATTGTCGAGGTCGTTGTGCTTGCCGCCGGCGCGCACGCATTTCTGCGCCGTGGTCGCCCGGTCGTAGGCGCGCTTCTCGACGCCCGTGAAGACGTTCTTGAACTGCACCATGCCGGCGTTCGTGAACATCAGCGTGGGGTCGTTCTTCGGGACGAGGCTCGACGAGGGCACGGGCTCGTGTCCCGCCCGCGCGAAGAAGTCGAGGAAGGTCGACCGGATCTCGTTGACGCCGCTCATCGAGGCTGACTCTAGCAGAGGCCTAAAGGACTGGACCGCCACCCGTTTCAAGCGGGGCCCGCATGGCGCCCTCTTAGAGCCGTTCCCGATCGCGTAGCAATCGCGAACGGCTCTCAGTCCCCCGCCGGACCGGCCTCCGGCTCGGCGGTGCGCAGGCTCGGTGCCGGGAAACAGGCCCCATCACGAACAACCCTGCCGCGAAAACACCCGGCTCCGCCGCACGGCCGCCACAAGCGCGGCCGTGTTGTCGCCACATCTGTCAAGCGATGATGAACCCGTGGCGCCGTCAAGGGCGCGTGAGGAATCGGACAGACGATGCAGGGCCGCACGGTCGGATCGCCGAGGAACGTCACGAGCAAGCAGGGCCGGTTCGGGTCCGGCCGGGTCGATGCCATCACCGCACAGCCGATGCTCGGCCGTGCCCATGGGAGCGTTCCGGCGCTGGCCCGCTCGGTGCTCACCGTCGCGCTGATCGCCGGCGGCCTCAGCGCCGCCCTGATCGGGTCGGGGGTCGATCTCGGCAAGGTCGGGCTGAGCCAGGCGGTCTCCTCCGCCCAGGCCGCCACCGAATTGCCGATGCCGCGCCCGCGAATCCATACCGTGGCGCTGAGCGAGGAGCTGGAGCGGACGCCGCTGCGCGCCTCGGCGAGTTTCGCCGCCGTCCACGACCTCGATACCGCCGTCGGCTCCAACGGCGTCGACCGGGTGTCCTACGACTTCCTGCTCTCGGAGAGCGCCGGCGGCGACCCGAACGACATCCTCGAATTCGGCCCGATGAAGATCCGGCGCCACTTGGTGCAGACAATCGTGCGCGCCGCCCAGGCGGTCCAGACCGATCCGGTCCTGCTGATGGCGGTGGCTGACAAGGAATCGAGCTTCGTCACGGCGGTCCAGGCCAAGACTTCCTCGGCGACGGGCCTCTACCAATTCATCGAGCGCACCTGGCTCGGCGTGGTGCGCGACTTCGGCCCGAAATACGGGCTGGAGAGGGAGGCCGCCCTGGTCTCCTCGGATTCCAACGACCGGCCGGTGATCACCGACGCCGCCGAGCGCGCCCGGGTGCTCGAACTGCGCCGCGATCCCTATCTCTCGGCGCTGATGGCCGGCGAGATGCTCAAGCGCGACGCCGCCCGCATCGCCCAGCGCATCGGCCGCGAACTCACCCTCGGCGAGGTCTACCTGGCCCACTTCCTGGGCGCGGACGATGCCGGCGAGTTCCTGGCCAACGTCATGAACAAGCCGGCCGCCGCCGCCGCCGCCCTCCTGCCGGGCCCGGCCCGGGCCAACCGGTCGATCTTCTTCGCCGCCGGGCGCTTCGTCGGCCGCGGCCGGCACCGGAAGCCCGCCAGTCTCTCGGTGGCCCAGGTCCACGAGAAGTTCGAGACGATGATGAGCACCCGCGGCACCCGCTATCAGAACGTCCGGGCGGTCTCGGGGATCATGGCCTACGCGGATGCCGAGACCGGGCTCGCCACGCAGTAAACCCTGAGCGAGCGGGTCCCTATTCGCGGTCCCGCGCGCAACTCCCTGCGTGCTGCCGACTTTCGTCCCTAAGCGCCGCGTTAGCGTGCGGCGTGAACCGGAGACTTTCGGAGGGCGTTCTTGAGAAAGCCTCTGTCGAGCGCGGCCACGCCGCTCACTGATACGCTCTCGCCGAGCAGCATCCCGCTCGACCAGATCGGTCAGACGCTCGCCTCGATCTATGACGATTTGGTATCAGAGGGCGTGCCGGAGCATTTGGCCGCCCTGGTCCGCCGGGTCCGGCAAACCGATGCCGAGGCCACCGCGCCGCACGAGCCGCCCCCCCTCGTAGCCGACGGCCCAGTGCCGCGCCTCGCCCTGGTGGTCGAGGACGATCCCGAGATCCGCGCGTTGGCCGAAACCCTGCTGGAAGAGACCGAGCTCGACGTGGTCGGCTGCGACAGCGCCGAAGCGGCGCTGACCGTGCTCCAGGCACGGGGCGGCGACGTGGCCCTGGTCTTCGCCGATGTCCGGCTCGCCGGCGCCATGGACGGGCTGCAGCTCGCCCGGGCAGTGGCGACCTTGTGGCCCCGGGCCCGGCTGGTGATCACCTCGGGCCACGGCATCCGCCGGCCGGACCTGCCCCGCGAAGCGGTGTTCATCGCCAAGCCCTGGCGGCCCCTCGACGTGCTGGTCGAGGCCGAACGGGCGACCACCGATCCGGCGCCGCCCGTCACCTGAAGCGGCGCAAGCGGCGTCGGGCCCGGCCCTTGCATTGACCGCCGCCATATCGGCGCGAGCCCGGAGCCCCTGTCTTTGCCGATCCTGTCCGTCCGTCACCGCACGGTCTACCGGTACCGGCGTCCGGTCGCCTTCGGCGAGCACCGGATCATGTTCCGGCCCCGGGACAGCTACGATCAGCGCCTGATCGAGGCGTCGCTGGAGATAACCCCCGAGCCCGCTTCGCTCCGGTGGATGTTCGACGTGTTCGGCAATTGCGTCGCGGTGGCGACCTTCGGCACCCGCGCCGAGACCCTGACCTTCGAATGCGGCATCACCCTCGACCACACCCCCGAGCACGCCCCGGTCTTCCCGCTGGCGCCGCACGCGACGCATTACCCGTTCGGCTACGGCGCCGAGGACATGCCCGACCTCGCCCGGTCGATCGAGCGGCAATGGCCCGACCCGCGCCATGAGGTCGATGCCTGGGCGCGCAGCTTCATCCCGGGCCAGGGGCGGATCCCGACGCAGGAGCTGCTGGCCGACATGACCCGCAGCGTGCGGGCGAACTTCACTTACCTCGCCCGCTCCGAGAAGGGCGTGCAGGACCCGCTGACCACCCTGCGGAGCAAGCGCGGCTCGTGCCGGGATTTTGCGGTGCTGATGATGGAGGCGGTCCGGGCGCTCGGCATGGCCGCCCGGTTCGTCTCCGGATACTTGTACAACCCGCGCAACGACCGCGCTCGCCATGTCGGCGGCGGCTCGACCCATGCCTGGCTGCAGGTCTACCTGCCCGGCGCCGGATGGATCGAATTCGACCCGACCAACGGCATCGTCGGCAACCGCGACCTCATCCGCGTGGCGGTGACCCGCGATCCGGCACAGGCCGTGCCTCTGCACGGCTCCTTCTTCGGGCTGGCCAGCGACGACCTCGGCATGCGGGTGGATGTCGACGTGATCGAACTGCCTGACGAAGAGGCACAAATACGCGGGTTTCAGGCTCGTCCACCACTCTTGGCGCGTTGAAATCCCAAATCCGGACTGCGCAATGCGGGGCGACCCGCCGGGGCGAGAGGACACAGGTGGCCGTGATGAAGATCAGGACCGGATACGACATCGCGTTCAGCCTCACCCAGCCGACGCCCATGATCCTGATGCTGAGCGTCCACCCGTCGCGGATGCCCGACCTGCTGACCCCGCAGACGATCAATTTCGATCCGTGGATCCCGGCGCACGAGTACCGGGACGTGTACGACAATGTCTGCCACCGGATCGTCGCGCCGCCGGGCCTGCTGACCATCTCGGCCGATTTTACGATCCAGGATTCCGGCCTGCTCGACGAGTACGCCCCTGATGCCCAGCAGATCCCGGTCCAGGACCTGCCCGACGACGTGATGGTCTACCTGCTGGGTTCCCGCTACTGCGACACCGACAAGCTCTCGCAGACCGCTTGGTCGCTGTTCGGGGGCACGCCGGAGGGTTGGGCGCGGGTGCAGGCGATCGTCGGCTACACCCACGAGCGCATCCGCTTCGACTACCAGCGCGCAGACGCTACCCGCACCGCCCATGACGGCTTCATGCAGCGCGAGGGCGTCTGCCGGGACTTCGCGCATCTCGCGGTGGCCTTCTGCCGGTGCATGAACATCCCGGCCCGCTACGCCACCGGCTATCTCGGCGATATCGGCGTCCCGAAGGACCCGGCGCCCATGGATTTCTCCGCCTGGTTCGAGGTCTATCTCCAGGGTCCCTACGGCCCGCGCTGGTACACGTTCGATGCACGGCACAATCGCCAGCGGATCGGCCGGATCGTCATGGCCCGGGGCCGCGACGCCACCGATTGCGCGATCTCGACCAATTTCGGCTACGCCCACCTGGCGCGCTTCGACGTCCATACCGACGAGGTCGACTGACCGGGCAGGCGCGATCGCCGAAGATGGTAACCAGTTTTCGCGCGACGCCGATGCAGAACCGGGCCCTCGGCGCAGGGCACGCACAAACCCGCTTACGTATTCCAGCGCCAGTCAAAATCTTCTTCGGGGCGTGGAACTGCCAACCTATGCTCACGCTTGTAATAGCAAAGGTTATCGCACAGGCAGGCACCCCATGAAGACCTCGGCCACCGCGCTCGCGGCGCTCCTCGCCGCAACTGTTCTTGCCGCCGCCCCGGCGCTGGCAGCGCCCGCCTACGACCCGTTCGGCGCGAACGGCGCCGAAGAGTATTATTCGGATCCGGGCCAGTACGGCTATCAGGGCACCCCGGGCTTCGGCCAGGGCGTGCAGGACGCGCCGCAGGCCCAGGTCCAGCCGATCCCCCGCGAGATCGTGGCGTTCAACGCCCCCTACGCGCCGGGCACGATCGTGGTCTCCACCGCCGAGCGCCGTCTGTACTTCGTGATGGGCAACGGCGAGGCCATCCGCTACGGCGTCGGTGTAGGCCGTCCGGGCTTCAGCTGGAGCGGCGTCAACAAGGTGACCGCCAAGCGTGAGTGGCCGTCCTGGACGCCCCCGAAGGCCATGATCGCCCGCCGTCCCGACCTGCCGCGCTACATGGCCGGCGGCATCGAGAACCCGCTCGGCGCCCGCGCCATGTATATCGGCAACACCGAGTACCGCATCCACGGCTCCAACGAGCCGGACACGATCGGCCAGGCGGTCTCCTCCGGCTGCATCCGCATGACCAATGACGACGTCACCGATCTCTACGAGCGTGTGAAGGTCGGCGCCAAGGTCGTCGTGCTGAACTGAGCCTCTCTGTTCGAGGTCTACGCCGCGTCGCCCTCGCCGGGCGGCGCGGCGCCGTCATGTCTGCGCCGATCAGGGCACCACGTGACCGACTGCGGTCTGCGGCGGGCTGAACGAGGCGATCGGGAGATCGCAGAAGCAGCGCACGCCGAGGGGGCGCGGACCCGGCAGGGGGCAGGCGAAGGGTTTTGGGCCGGTGAGGCCCTGCTGGATGGCGTCGCAATTGTAGCCGACGGGCTGGCGCTCCCGGCGGCGCGGCGCCGGGCGGTAGCCGCCTTCGTAAGCCGGATCGTCGTAGCCGGGCGGCGGGCCGCCATATCCGCCGCCATACTGGGCGAACGCCGCCGAACCCGGAAGCGCGGCGGCGAGCGCCAGCGCGGCGACGGTGAGCCGGAACGGGGCCCGCAGCCCGGAGCGGCCATGTCTGGAGAGGCGCATTCCTGATCCTTTCGCGCGACGCAAACTCATCACCCGTGCGCTCGCGACTTCGACGGCAATACCGGCGAAAACGAGACGACCCGCCTCCGAAAACCGGAAGCGGGCCGCAGCTTGAGATCCGCGGGACGGAGACGTCAGTGCGTCGAGCGCTCGGCGGCGTCCTGAGCGTTCTGGGCCGTCTGCCGGGCGGCATCCTGGCCCTGCTCCATGGCCTTGCGAGCCTCTTCGGTGCTCTGCTGGAGAGCCGATTTCGCGCGCTCGGCGCCCTGCTGCAGCGCGCTCTGGGCGATGCCGCTGAACTCCTTCGCCTGCGCCTGGATGGCGGCGAACTGGCTGCGCACGAACTCGGCCTGGTGCTGCATCGCCTCCTGGACGTCGCGCGAGCGGACGAGCTTCTGCGCCAAGTCGAACGCGGCGTTCACGTTCTGCTCGGCATATTCGAAGCCGCGGGAGGAGACGTCCTGCGCGTTGGTACGGGCGACCTCGGCCGAACCCTGGACCGTGTCGGCGGTCCGGCGGGCGGCACCGATGAAGCTGTCGAACGCCTTGCGGGCCTGCTCGACGCTCTTCTCGGCGAAATCACGCATCTCGGTCGGGACTTCATAGTTCGGGGGGGTGCTCATGCTCGTCTCCTCTCATATTCGGCTGTTGATGGCGCCTTGTGCACTGCACAATAACTGATTCGCCGCCATATGCCACCCGCGCCGCAGTCATTAAGGTTGACATGACGTAAACGTGTGACGGTTGGCGCAAGAGTCCAGCGTCGCAACGCAGCTGCCTTTACAATAGGGGTACGGTGGCGCGTGTTTCTCAGGCAAAGCGGGCCGGGGATGAGGGATCGCGTGTGGGTTCGAGGTCGCGGGCTTTGCAGACGACACTGACATCGACCGCCGGGGCAGACGAGGCCCCGCTGGCTGCCGCGTTCGCGGCCTGGGAGCGCCTGCCGAGCCTCGCCGCCGCCCTGGCGGATGCGGGCACGGTGTCGTTCGTGATCGATGCCGACGACGGGCGGGTCCTGCTCGCTTCGCCGGCCGGACACGCCGTCTGCGCCGGATTGGCGAGCGCCGACCTGCAGGCCGTGGCCCGACAGGTCGCCCGGGCCAATCCCCAGGATGCCGCACCCCGGCTCGCCCGCCTGTCGCTCGATGCGAGGCGGATCGCCCCGCCCACGCTCTGCCTGGTGGCCTGCGGTGCGCGCGACGACGGCCGGCCGGTTTTTCTGGTGGTGGCGACGACGCCGGTGAAGCTGCCGCGCGCCCGGCCGGCCGCCGCCGTCGCGCCGGAGGAGCCGGCACGTGAGCCTGTGCCCGCCGCCGCGCCGGTGCCGGTGCCGGCCTTACACAAGGGCGACCGCTTCCTGTGGCGCAGCGATGCCTCCGGTGCGCTGACGACGCTGAGCGGTTCCGAGGGCTTGGCCGGCCTGGTCGGCCAGCGCTGGCAGGATCTGGCCGAGACCGGCCGAATCACCGGTGCCGACGGAATGTTCGCGGCCCTGCGCGACCGGAGCACGTTTCGCGCCGAACCGGCCTGCCTCGATCTCGGACATGGTCCGTTCCAGGTGGAATTGTCCGGCGCACCTTTGGGCCGGGGGGATGCAGCCTTCTCCGGCTTCGGGGGCTTTGGGCTGGTGCGCAGCGTGCCGATCATCGCGGCGCCGGAGCCGGTTAAGGCGGTCGAGACGGCTGCGATCCCGAATACGGTTCCGGAGCCTACGCCGGTCGCTGAAGTGCTGCCGGAACCAGTAGCGGAGCAACTAGAGCCGGCTCTGGAAGCCCAGGCCGAAGCCCCCCAGCTCGTCGAACCGGAATTTTTCCCGGCAGCGAGCACTCCAGAAACCACGCCGCTGACATCCGAGCCGAAGCCCCCGGCCCCGATCCTCGAGCGGCCGGCGGCCGAGCCCTCGCTCTCGAACGATGAGCACGCCGCGTTCCGGGAGATCGCCCGGGCGCTCGGCGCCCGCTATGCCGGCGACGACGCCTCGGCGGGGACGCCCGCGCTGCGGCCCGAGGGTGGCGCAGTCATGCCGTTTCCCGGCACGCATCCCGGCACCCCGGAGGCCCGGGAGGCCACCGCGTCGCGGGATGCTGCATTCCTCGCCGCCCTGCCCCTGCCGACGCTGGTGCATCGCGACGGCGCGATCCTGGCGGCGAACCAAGCGCTCCTCGACGTCACCGGCTATGCCGACATTCCGGCGCTGGCCAAGGCCGGCCTCGACCGGCTGTTCCGCGGCCTGCCCCAGCCGGACGCGCCCGATCCGGCCGCGCGCCGCACCGCCATCGAGACCGCAGACGGCAGCGCCCGGGCGGTCGAGGTGATGGGCGGCGCCGGTACCTGGGAGGGTCGACCGGCGACCTGCCTGGTCCTGCGCCCCCTGGACGAGGCCGACCCGGCAGCCGCGCTGACCGCCGAGCGCCTGGCCCGCGAGGCCCAGGCCGAGCGGACCGCCGCCGCCGAAGCCGCCCTCGACGCGCTGGAGGCCGGGGTCCTGACCCTCGACGGCGCCGGCCGGATCGTGGCGCTGAACCGCGCCGCCGCCGAGCTGTTCGGCTGCGATCCCCGGGAGATCGTCGGCGGCAGCCTCGTCGCCCTGTTCGACCGGGAGAGCGTGCTGGCGGTGGCCGATGCCCTGCGCGGCGCGGCCAAGGAGCCGCGTGCGGTCTCGGTGGCCGGACGGGCGCTGACCATCGGCGTCTCGCCGGCCCGGGAGGACGGGCGCCGGGTCGCCGTGCTGAATGCCGCGCCGCCCGAAGCCCCGCCCAGCGCTGAGCCGGCTGCGCCCCCCGCCTCGGGCCTCGACGGGGCCCTGGTTCGGCTGGACCGCGCCTTCCGGGGTCCGCTCACCGGCATGGTCGAGCTGGCCGACGCGATGCTGAAGGAGCCGTTCGGCCCGCTGGGGGACGTGCGCTATCGCGGCTGCCTCGCCCAGATCAAGACCTCGGGCGCGCTGATACTGGAGCGGGTCGGCGAGCTTCTGGACCTCGCAACCGTGGAGGCCGGCGCCCTGCGGCTCGATCCGCGCCGGATCGCGCTCAACGACGTCGTGGCGGGCTGCGTCGCCCAGCTGCAGGGGGAGGCCGCCCGGGGCCGGATCGTGGTGCGTACGAGCTTCTCCACCGGGCTCGACGATCTGGAGGCCGACGAGCGCTCGGTGAGCCGCGCGGCGTGTCTCGTCATCGAGCATGCGATCCGGCGCTCCGTGGCCGGCGGCCAGGTCATCGTCTCGACCGGTTCCACGGAGAGCGCCGCGGTGGCGTTGCGGGTGCGGGATACGGGCGCCGGCGCGACCCAGGCCGCGCCCAACCCTGCCGGGGATGTCGAGGACGGGCTCGCCCTGCCCCGCGCCCTGGTCGAGGCCAATGGCGGGCGCCTTCAGCTCTCGGCACGCCCCGAGGACGGCACGCTTGTGGAGATCATCATGCCGACGCGCCGGGCCGCGAACGGGTGAAAACCGGGCGCGATCGGCGCTGTCCTCAAGTATTCGGAAACAGCCGGCTGCCGCTGACGTTTCAGCCGTCGTACTCCGCTTGACAGCGCATCGGCCGGGCTCCAAGCAAGCCTTACATTGCGCCCAATTGAGTTCCGGGTCTCATGACCCGGCTCAAGAGGGCCGGCGACGATATCGTCATCGTACGATGTCGGCTACGTTACTTTGGAAGTCCTGGCTGCGCGGCCGATGCCGCGATACGATCGGGCACCAAGCAGGGATGGAATGCCATGGAAGGCAAGGTCGTCGAAGTTCAGGCTGCGTGGCGTGAGGGTGCTCACGTGGACGACGCCCAGTATCGCGCGATGTACGAGGCGTCGGTGTCCGATCCGGACGCCTTCTGGGGTGAGCACGGCAAGCGCATCGACTGGATGACGCCGTTCACCAAGGTCAAGAATACCAGCTTTGCGCCCGGCCAGGTCTCGATCAAGTGGTTCGAGGACGGCAAGACCAACGTCGCCTACAATTGCATCGACCGGCACCTGGAGACCCGCGGCGACCAGACCGCGATCATCTGGGAAGGCGACAACCCGGACGAGTCCAAGCACATCACCTACCGGGAACTGCACGCGCAGGTCTGCCGGATGGCCAACGTCCTGCGCAATCGCGGCGTCAGCAAGGGCGATCGCGTCACGCTCTACATGCCGATGATCCCGGAGGCGGCCTACGCGATGCTGGCCTGCGCGCGGCTCGGCGCGATCCACGCCATCGTGTTCGGCGGCTTCTCGCCGGATTCCTTGGCCTCGCGCATCCAGGGCTGCACCTCCAAGGTGGTGATCACCGCCGACGAGGGCCTGCGCGGCGGCCGCAAGGTGCCGCTGAAGGCCAATGTCGACGAGGCGATCAAGCGGCTCGGCAGCGATCTCGTGGAGCACGTGATCGTCGTGCGCCGCACCGGCGGCAGCGTTGCTATGGAGCCGGGCCGCGACGTCTACTACGACGAGGCCGCCGAGCAGGTGACCGACCATTGCCCCGCCGAGGCCGTGGAGGCCGAACACCCGCTGTTCATCCTCTACACCTCGGGCTCCACCGGCCAGCCGAAGGGCGTGGTGCACACCACCGGCGGCTACCTGGTCTACGCGTCGATGACCCACCAATACGTCTTCGATTACCGCGAGGGCGACGTGTACTGGTGCACGGCCGATGTCGGCTGGGTCACGGGACACAGCTACATCGTGTACGGGCCGCTCGCGAACGGTGCGACCACGCTGATGTTCGAGGGCATCCCGACCTACCCGTCGACCTCGCGGTTCTGGGAGGTGGTCGACAAGCACAAGGTCAACATCTTCTACACCGCCCCGACCGCGATCCGCTCGCTGATGGGCGGCGGCGAGGGGCCGGTGAAGAAAACCTCGCGCCAGTCGCTGCGCGTGCTCGGCTCGGTGGGCGAGCCGATCAACCCGGAAGCCTGGGAATGGTACTACAACGTCGTCGGCGAGCAGCGCTGCTCGATCGTCGACACGTGGTGGCAGACCGAGACCGGCGGCATCCTGATCACGCCGCTCCCGGGCGCCACGGCACTCAAACCCGGCTCGGCCACCCGGCCGTTCTTCGGCGTGACGCCCGAGATGGTCGATGCCGAGGGCAAGGTCTTGCAGGGCCCCTGCGAGGGCAACCTCTGCATCGCCGATTCCTGGCCCGGGCAGATGCGCACGGTCTACGGCGACCACGAGCGGTTCGAGCAGACCTACTTCTCGACCTATCCGGGCAAGTACTTCACCGGTGACGGCGCCCGCCGCGACGCGGACGGCTATTACTGGATCACCGGCCGGGTCGACGACGTGATCAACGTCTCGGGCCACCGGATGGGCACCGCGGAGGTCGAATCCTCGCTGGTCGCCCACCCGAAGGTCGCCGAGGCCGCGGTGGTCGGCTACCCGCACAACGTGAAGGGCCAGGGCATCTACGCCTACGTCACCCTCAACGACGGCGAGGAAGGCGACGACGCCCTGCGCAAGGAACTCGTGACCTGGGTCCGCAAGGATATCGGGCCGATCGCCTCGCCGGACCTGATCCAGTTCGCCCCCGGCCTGCCCAAGACCCGCTCCGGCAAGATCATGCGCCGCATCCTGCGCAAGATCGCCGAGGACGATTTCGGCTCGCTGGGCGACACCTCGACCCTCGCCGAGCCGGCGGTGGTCGACGACCTGATCGAGAACCGGCAGAACCGGCCCTGATCGGTCCGGCCGCGACGACACGACGAGGCGGGCGCCTCTGCGGCGCCCGCCCCCAACAAGAACCACGAAACTTGGTCTCAAGAAAAACCGGAAGGCCGGAGCGCCTTCGCGGGAGGAACACGCCATGAGCGGCTCGACACTCGGCCTACGCGGGGGCACGGCGCCCCCCTCATCCCGCGCCGCCGGCGCGGCCGTCGATCCGCAGATCGACCGGATCGTCCGCACCCCGGAATTCCAGCAGCTCGTCGCCGAGCGCACCCGGTTCGGCTTGATCCTGACGATCCTGATGTTGGTGGTCTATTTCGGCTTCATCGGCCTGATCGCCTTCGACAAGTCGCTCATGGCCGTGAAGGTCGGCGGCGGCACCGCTTCGCTCGGGCTGTTCATGGGCGTGTTCGTGATCCTGTTCGCCTTCGCGCTCACCGGCATCTACGTGGCCCGGGCCAACACCCGGTTCGACGCGCTGAGCGACGCCCTGAAGCGGAGCGTCGGCCAATGAACCGCCTTCTCCTCGGCCTCGTCCTGGCCACCATCGCGGCCGACGCGGCCTATGCCGCCGGCCCCGACCTCGGCGCCATCCAGCAGAGCGCCACGAACTGGCCGGCCATCGGCATGTTCCTGTTCTTCGTGGTGCTGACGTTGGGCATCACCTACAAGGCCGCCAAGGGCACCAAGTCGGCCGCCGACTTCTACGCCGCGGGCGGCGGCATCTCGGCCGGGACCAACGCGCTTGCGATCGCCGGCGACTACATGTCGGCCGCCTCGTTCCTGGGCATTTCGGGCCTGGTCTACACGTCGGGCTTCGACGGGCTGATCTACTCCACCGGCTTCCTGGTCGGCTGGCCGATCGTGCTGTTCCTGATCGCCGAGCGGCTGCGCAACCTCGGCAAGTTCACCTTCGCGGACGTGGCGAGCTTCCGCCTTGACCAGACCTCGATCCGCATCATCTCGGCGGTGGGCACCCTGGTGGTGGTGGCGTTCTACCTGATCGCCCAGATGGTCGGCGCCGGTAAGCTGATCCAGCTGCTGTTCGGCCTGCCCTACCTCTACGCGGTGATCATCGTCGGCGTGCTGATGATCGTCTACGTCGCCTTCGGCGGCATGAAGGCGACCACCTGGGTCCAGGTGATCAAGGCCTGTCTGCTCCTGGGCGGCGCGACCTTCATGGCCGGCGCGGTGCTGCTGAAGTACGGCTTCAACCCGGAGACCCTGTTCGCGGCCTCGGTGCAGGTCCACCCGAAGGGCGACGCCATCATGGCGCCCGGCGGCCTGGTCTCGAACCCGATCGAGGCGATCTCGCTCGGCGTCGGCCTGATGTTCGGCACCGCCGGCTTGCCGCATATCCTGATGCGGTTCTTCACGGTCTCGGACGCCCAGGCCGCGCGCAAGTCGGTGTTCTACGCCACCGGCCTGATCGGCTACTTCTACATCCTGACCTTCATCATCGGTTTCGGCGGCATCGCCCTGCTGATGTCGGATCCAAGCTACTTCAAGCTCGGCGCGGCCGGGACCTTCGACAAGCTGAAGGACATGATCGGCGGGACCAACATGGTCGCCGTCAACCTCGCCAACGCGGTCGGTGGCCCGTACTTCCTTGGGTTCATCTCGGCGGTGGCCTTCGCGACCATCCTGGCGGTGGTGGCCGGCCTGACGCTCGCCGGCGCCTCGGCGGTCAGCCACGACCTCTACGCCCAGGTGATCGCCCGCGGGCGCACCACCGAGAAGCACGAGGTCAACCTGTCGAAGCTCTCGGCGGTGGTGATCGGAATCGTGGCGATCTACCTCGGCTACGTGTTCGAGAACCAGAACGTCGCCTTCATGGTCGGCCTGGCCTTCGCGGTGGCGGCGAGCTGCAACTTCCCGGTGCTGGCCATGTCGATCCTGTGGCGCGGCACGACCACCTGGGGGGCGCTCGCGGGCGGCCTCGTCGGGCTGATCTCGGCGGTCGGGATGGTGGTGCTCTCGAAGGCCGTCTGGGTGGTGACGTTCGGCAATGCCGCGGCGATCTTCCCCTACGACAACCCGGCGCTGTTCTCGATGCCGCTGGCTTTCGTGACGATCTGGGCCGTGTCGAGCCTCGACAATTCGCGCAGGGCGCAACGCGAGCGCGCTGCCTTCGAGGCGCAGTTCGTGCGCTCCGAGACCGGCATCGGCGCAGTGGGCGCGCACGCCCACTGAGCCTGAGGCCGATTGTAAGAACCGGGGGGCGCGGCGCGAGCCGCGCCCTTCGTCGTTTTTGGCGACCGGACATTCTCCGCAAGCCGCCATGTTGATGACCCGCTCCATCTCCACATTGCGGATTGACCGACAGGTTCCTTACAGTCACGCATACGTGATCTGCGCGCCTTGCAAGGCGGGCAGCTCAAAGATCGACGGCCGAGGCCATCGGCCGCGCACGCGTTGTCTTGGAGGGACCGGGTCATGGCTGTGGCAACTGCGATCCCGCGGGCGGGAGACGCCGCGAGACCGATGAGTTCGGCGGAGAAGCGAGTGATCTTCGCCTCGTCGCTCGGCACCGTGTTCGAGTGGTACGATTTCTATCTCTACGGCTCGCTCGCGGCGATCATCGGCGCTCAGTTCTTCTCCGCCTACCCGCCGGCCACCCGGGACATCTTCGCGTTGCTGGCCTTCGCGGCGGGCTTCATCGTCAGGCCGTTCGGCGCCCTGGTGTTCGGCCGCATCGGCGACCTCGTCGGGCGCAAGTACACATTCCTGGTCACGATCCTGATCATGGGCCTGTCGACCTTCATCGTCGGCATCCTGCCCAACGCCGCTTCGATCGGCATCGCGGCGCCGATCATCCTGATCGTGCTGCGGCTGGCCCAAGGCCTGGCGCTCGGCGGCGAGTATGGCGGCGCAGCAACCTACGTGGCCGAGCACGCCCCCAACGGAAGGCGTGGGTTCTACACGAGCTGGATCCAGACCACGGCGACGCTGGGCCTGTTCCTGTCGCTGCTGGTGATCCTGGCGACCCGGACCTTCACCGGCGAGGCGGCCTTCGCCGAATGGGGCTGGCGGATCCCGTTCCTGGTCTCGGTGTTGCTGCTCGGCATCTCCGTGTGGATCCGGCTGCAACTCTCGGAATCCCCGGCCTTCCAGAAGATGAAGGAAGACGGCAAGACCTCGAAGGCGCCGCTCACGGAGGCGTTCGGCGAGTGGAAGAACGCCAAGTTCGCGGTGATCGCCCTGTTCGGCCTCGTCGCCGGCCAGGGGGTGGTCTGGTACACGGGCCAGTTCTACGCGCTGTTCTTCCTGCAATCGATCCTGAAGGTCGACGGCTACACCGCCAACCTGCTGATCGCGTGGTCGCTGCTGCTCGGCACGGGCCTGTTCGTGCTGTTCGGCTGGCTGTCGGACAAGATCGGCCGCAAGGTCATCATCCTGGCAGGCTGCGCCATCGCGGCGGCGACGTTCTTCCCGATCTTCAAGGGCATCACCGCCACCGCCAACCCGAAGCTCCAGGCCGCGATCGAGACCGTGAAGGTCACGGTCACGGCCGACCCGGCCGCTTGCGGAACCCTGTTCAACCCGGTCGGCACACGGGTGTTCACGGCCCCCTGCGACCTCGCCCGCGACTTCCTGTCGAAGTCGTCGGTGAAGTACGACACCGCGCCCGGCGCGGCCGGCCAGCCCACCGTGATCCGGGTGAACGACACCGAGATCCCCTATCCGCAGGGCGGCGGAGCCGAGGCCAACAAGGCCGTGACCGCGTCGCTCCAGGCGGCGGGCTACCCGAAGGCCGGGGATCCCGGGATCGTCAAGATGGCGAACCCGTTTGACGTCTTCCGGCCGCAAGTCGCCCAGGTGATCGGCCTGCTGTTCGTCCTCATCGTCTTCGTGACGATGGTCTACGGCCCGATCGCCGCAATGCTGGTGGAGCTGTTCCCGACCCGGATCCGCTACACCTCGATGTCCCTGCCCTACCATATCGGCAACGGCTGGTTCGGCGGCCTGCTGCCGGCCACAGCCTTCGCCATGGTGGCCCAGACCGGGGACATCTATTACGGCCTCTGGTACCCGATCGTGATCGCGGTCGCGACGGTGGTCATCGGGGTGATCTTCGTGCCCGAGACGAAGGATCGCGATATCTTCGCCGATACCTGATCGCCCTCGCACCGCTCGCCTGACGACACCCGGGCCGCCCGCGCGGTCCGGGTGTTCTGCGTTTCAGGGCCCGCTTCCCGAATCGCTGCCTGTCTCCAGACGGCTTCGCCGCGCCCGCGACGATCGTGCGGCATTCCAGTCGCGGGTGCGCTTCATCACGCATAGACCCCGACAACAGCGGTACTCATGTCGTGTCGCCCGAGAGGTGGCCCCGCGTCAGTGTGTAGCGACGAAGCGCTAGAGATTGACATTCCCGCGTAATTCCGGCGCAAACAGGCTATCATTATTGCCCGCCCAGTGGTACGGGCGGCCCTGCAACCACGCGTTACTGACTTCTAGGTTGTATTCCGACAACCACTTGTTGTCGATCAAAAATCAGTTTTCACGGAACCCACGGCGGCCTTCGATCGTCTTCGAGACGATTTACAGGCAGGACAGGATATCAAGCGTGAACGACGTCATGACCCAATTTCGTCGGAAGGCCGGCAGCAAGCCGCCGCTTTCTCTGGTTATTGGCGCCAACGCAGCAATGACTACGGTCTGGATATTGATCTACACCGTCGCCGGCCGCCCGGTCTGGCTATGGTAGCGGCGACTGCCGGTTGCGCTTGTCCTCGTAATGACCGCCGCAATACGCACCCAGCAGATATCCGGACTGGTGGGCGGTGAGGTAGCCCAGTACAATCAGCCCATGGAGCATGTCGAGTCCCGGGCCGAAGGCGAAGAGAAGCAGCGCCCCGACCAGGATCAGGGCCGAAGTCGCGACGATGATCAGCATGGTGTAGAACCAGCCGATCACCAACCCGACGCCGAACAGCACTGCAGCGAGTAACATCGCGTCACCTGGCTCAAGGTTGTCCGGCGCACCTAACCGAACAACTTCCCCTCCAGAGGGGCTCCGAAGCCCTATGTCACGGGCACCGCATACGCGATCTACAAACAGATCGCGCGATCCGGGGACAAAGTTCCATCGAACCGCGAATTTTTCATGCCGCGCAGGGAAAGAAATATCAACCCCCACACATATCCGAGCGATTTCGCTTAAAATGCGAGACGTTTGGCTATTCATCATTTGGTTTTGCAAAATCGATGCTGCAAGACTTTTGATCCGCCAGTCCGTTCATCGACGATAATGCTAGAGCCACGCGGCGAAGGCTCGTGCGGTGGGCATTTTCGACACTGCGCCCGATCACGCGTTTTTCGGCACAACGTTAACGCGGTGCCGGCCCTCGGCTGCGCGGCCGAGGCCACCGCATACGGAGATGACGCGCTCCCAAGGGCCTGAAGGCCGGCACGGAGGCCCGCTCATCCGCCTCGTCATCCCGGGGCCGCACAGCTGAGCAAAAGATCCAGATGCGCAGGTCGATCAAGACCGCGCACTGTCGGCGGCCCCTCGGGATCCGGGTTTCGCCTACGGCGCTCTGGCGTCAGTGCCGGAAGTGGCGGTGGCCGGTAAACACCATCGCCAGACCCGCCTCGTCGGCGGCCGCGATCACCTCTGCGTCGCGCATCGAGCCGCCCGGCTGGATCACCGCCGTAGCGCCGGCCTCGGCCGCGGCCAGCAGGCCGTCCGCGAAGGGGAAGAACGCGTCCGACGCCACCACGGAGCCCACCGCGAGGCTCTCGGCGAGGCCGAGGCGCTTGGCGCCCTCGGCGGCCTTCCAGGCCGCGATGCGGGAGGAATCGACCCGGGACATCTGCCCGGCGCCGATCCCCACCGTGGCGCCGCCCTTGGCGTACACGATGGCATTCGACTTCACGTGCTTGGCGACCCGGTAGGCGAAGCGGAGATCGGCAGATTCGGCCTCGCTCGGGGCGCGCTTGGTCACGACCTTCAGCGGCATGTCGTCGACCACGACCGCATCGCGACCCTGGATCAGCAGGCCGCCGGACAGGGTACGCACGGTCTCGCCGGGCGCCCGCGGGTCGGGCAGGCTGCCGGCGAGCAGAAGGCGCAGGTTCTTCTTGGCGGCCACGATGGCGGCGGCCTCGGGGGTAGCGTCCGGGGCGATGATGACCTCTGTGAAGATCTCGACGATCTTGCGCGCGGCCTCGGCATCCAGCGTCCGGTTCAGCGCGACGATGCCGCCGAAGGCCGAGGTCGGGTCGCAGGCAAGCGCCCGCTCGTAGGCTTCCAGCAGGCTCGCGCCCTCGGACACGCCGCAGGGATTGGCGTGCTTGATGATCGCCACCGCGGCGGCGCGGCTGGGGTCGAACTCGGCGACGCATTCGTAGGCGGCGTCCGTGTCGTTGAAGTTGTTGTAGGACAGCTCCTTGCCCTGGAGCTGGCGCGCGGTCGCCACCCCGGCCCGCACTTTGCCGGGCGCCCGGTAGAAGGCGGCGGATTGGTGCGGGTTCTCGCCGTAGCGCAGGCTCTGCGCCAGCGTGCCGCCGAAGGCGCGAAATTGGCCCGGCGCCTCGGTGCCGAACTGGACCGCCATCCAGTTGGCGATGGCCGAATCGTAGGCGGCCGTGCGGGCGAAGGCCTTCTGCGCGAGCTGCCGACGCAGGTCACCGCCCAGGGCGCCGTTGTTCTGCTCCAGTGCCGCCAGCACCGTGGCGTAGTCCGAGACGTCGGTCACGACGGCGACGTCGGCGTGATTCTTGGCCGCCGCGCGAATCATCGCTGGCCCACCGACATCGATGTTCTCGATGCAATCCGCCTCCGGCTTGTCGGCCGCGATGGTCGCCTCGAACGGGTAGAGATTCACCACCAGCAGGTCGATCGCCCCGATGCCGTGGGCGGCGAGCGCGGCTTGGTGCTCGGGGTTGTCGCGGATCGCGAGCAGGCCGCCATGCACCGCCGGGTGCAGGGTCTTCACCCGCCCGTCCATCATCTCGGGGAAGCCAGTCAGGTCGGCGACCTCGGTGACCGGGAGGCCCGCCTCCTGCAGGGCGCGGTGGGTCCCGCCCGTCGAGACCAGAGCGATGCCCCGGGCGTCGAGCGCCCGGGCGAAGTCGACGAGGCCGGTCTTGTCCGAGACCGAGAGGAGCGCGCGGGAGACCCGCACCTGATCGTGCGCCATAGCTGCTTGCCGAACCTTGAGATTTCGGCGCGCGGTAGCATGGAACCGGGGCGCGGGGCCAGCCGGGATCAGGCCGCTGTCGCACCCCGCATCGGCGCCGAGGCCAGGCGCGCGAAGCTCCAGCGCACCTCGACATCGTCGGAGACGCGCAAATGCAGCACGATCTGGTCGGTGCGGCGCGGCCCCGTAAGCCCGGAAAAGTACACGCTCTCCTCGATGGCGATCTCGGCGCCCTCCGCCCGGAACATCCAGATCTCGCCGAGCGCCGAGGCGAGTTCGAGCCCGTCGGGGACGCCGCGCACCGCGATGCCGGGATGCAGATGGAAGCGGATCGCCACGTCGTGGCCGCGCACCCGGCCCTTGCCCTGGCGTAGGAAGGCGTCGCGGCCTTCGAGCCGCGCATCGGCGGCGGAGAGCTGCCAGCGCCGCTCGTGGACGATGCCGAATTCCGGTGCGTAGCCGTCGTGCCGGGCCGCGAGCACGGTTCCGTCGGCCTCCTCCACCCGCTCGGCCGCGACCGAAGCGGGGCCGCGCAGGACCACGGCGCCGCGCCGCCGGATCAGCCATTCGGCCACCAGGCGCTCGCCCCACCAGCCGGTGGCGGTGAGGAACCGGCAGGAAGAGGAATCGGCGACGCTCGCGGTGGAATGGGCCGGCGTGGACCGGGCGAGCAGGCGCAGGTCCGGTCCGCTGGCCGGCAGCCCGCAATTGACCACGATGCGCTGCGGCCCGCTCGACATCTCGAAGGCGAGGCAGCCCGCGCCGGCATTGAGCGAGTAGGGCAGCGGTGGGCTCTTGCCGACATCGGCGACCACGATGACCCGGCCGCCTTCCATGCGCTCGTAACCGGAATTCGGCGCGTGCATCATCGGGCGGGCGAGCGCGCCGTCATAGACCAAGAGCGTGGCGAGATGGTCCGCGTCGGTGGCGCCCATGCCGTTGAAGTGGCTGAGCGAGGCGTCGGGGTGGCGCAGCAGCCGCAGCAGCGGCAGCATCCGGTCCACCGCCCGCAGCAAAGCGGCCGGGGGCTCGACGCTGCGGCTGAGATAACTCTGGCGCAGGGGCAGCAGGTCGAGCAGCAACTCCATGGCGAAGCGCGGATCGCGGGAGCGGTGGCCACCATCGGTGAGGATCTGCCGGTCGAGCTCGCGCGACAGGATCCGGGTGGCCCGGCGCAGGATCGGCTGGATGCCGTCGCAGCACAGGCCGGCATAGCAGAGCGCCACGGCGGCGTTCAGGCGCCATTGCGGCGGCACGCCCCGCCGCAAATCGCGCTCCAGCTGCTGGGCGTTGCGGGCGATGGCCTTCAGGAAGTTTTGGTAGAAGCCGTGATCGGCGCCCTCGAGCACGAGGGGCGACTGGCACAGGAACGAGATCAGCCGCCGCGCCGCCACCGGGGTATGGCGGGCCAAAGCCGGGTCGCCCCGGCCGGCGATAAAATCGGCCACGAAGGCGCGGGCATTGGCCCGGGCCAACGCCGTGTCGGCGGCGCGCAGATGGCGCAGCCAGCCGAAGCCGTAGAGCTCATCGGCCCATTCCGGCGAGGGCGGGGCATAGTCGAAGGGCGAGCCGCCGCTCGCCGCCAGCGAGCGCCCGGCGAAGACGAACAGGCCGGCATAGATGTCGTCGGCAAATGTCGCGTCGGACGTGCGCAGGTCCTGCGGCGCGATCACCAGCCCGGTCACGCGCATCCGCGCCAGGATGTCGGGTGGGGCGGTGAGGCTGGCGCCGACGGCGCGGAAGGTCCGCGCGGTCTCGCGCGCCACGAGCCGATAGAAGCGCCAGCGGTCAGGCCCCCAAGCCACGCGATATCCCAGCCACGCGATCTCCGAGCCACGCGATCTCGCCAGGCCCCAAGGGCCCGAGCCCCCGGGTACGAGGATCGGCTGGCACCCGTTTCGTTCAGGGTAGAGGCGGCCTCTTAACCGGCGGTTTACGCTATGTCATTCCCGCGGCGGGAAAGAATGCGGGATCGCGCACGCTCCGGTTGAGCCGGCGTGAGGATTTCGGCTGTGGGATCTGGTGGGTTTTCGTGTCTCAGCCCGGGGCGAGCGCCGCGTCGAACGCCCGCAGGTTCGAGCGCATCATGTCGAGATAGGTCGCGGCCGGCCCGGCCGGTCCCGACAGGGCGTCGGAATAGACCTTGCCGCCGATCCGGGCGCCGCTCTCGCGGGCGATCTGCTCCATCTGGCGCGGATCGCTGATGTTCTCCAGGAACACCGCCGGCACCTTGTCCCGGCGGATCTGCTGGATGATCGCCGCAACGTCCCGCGGGCTGGCCTCGCTGTCGGTGGACACGCCCTGAGGCGCGAGGAAGCGCAGGCCGTAGGCGGCGGAGAAGTAGCCGAACGCGTCGTGGCTGGTGATGATCCGGCGGTTCTGGGGAGGAATCCGCTCCACCGCCTGGCGCACGGCTTGTTCGAGGGCGTCGAGCTGCACCGTGTAGGCGTCGGCTGCCGCCCGGTAGGCGTCGGCATGGGCCGGGTCGACCTTGGCCAGGCCGTCGCGGATATTGGCGACGTAGATCCGGACGTTGGCGACATTCTGCCAGGCATGCGGATCGACCGCGTCGGCATGGCCGCCGCCGGCCTGATCATGGCTGCCGCCGGCCTGACTATGGCCGCCGCCGGCATGATCATGGCTGCCGCCGGCTTGGGCATGATCGTCGATGGCGGCGATCGGCTTCACGCCCGTCGAGGCGACCACGACCGGCACGCGGGTGCCCGAGGCCCGGATCAGCCGGTCGAGCCAGCCCTCCAGCCCGAGGCCGTTGACGAACACGATATCGGCCTCGGCGAGTTTCTTGGCGTCGGCCGGGGACGGGCTGAAGCCGTGCGCGTCCGAATCCGGGCCGACCAGGGTGGTCACCGCCACGTGCGCGCCGCCGACGACGCGCACGAGATCGCCCAGGATCGAGAAACTCGCCACGGCGCGGATCTTTTCGCCGTCCGGCGCCGCCCGGGCCGAGAGGGAGAGGCCGAGCCCCAGGACGAGGCCTGCGAGCCACACCAAGCGAATCGTCCCGCGCACCTGTCGTCCCCCCAATCCAACGGAGCCACGGAGCCTGTAGTGTAACAATGTTACATACACAAGCGGGATACACGGCCGGCGCGTGATGCGGAGCGTGGGTCGCCGCGCGGTCGTTGCGGCGGCCGAGCGTGAGATGGAGAGTGCTATGTCCCGACGTTTGGGAGCCGCCATGCTCGTCACCGGCGCCCTCGGCCTGGGCGTCGTCGGCGCGGCGGCTGCGCGCGACCGCGGACCCGAGGGCTTCCGCGGGCATTGGAGTGCCCTGAGCCCCGAAGACCGGGCCGCCTTCGCGGATGCCCGCATCGCAGCCCTGCATGCCGGCCTGAAGCTCAATGCCGACCAGGAGAAGCTGTGGCCGCCGGTGGAAGCCGCGATCCGCGACATGGTCAAGCTACGCCAGCAGCGCCGCGAGGGGATGCGCGACCGTCCGAAGATTTCCGACGACGCGCCGGCGGCCCTGCGGGCCATGGCGGATGCCACCACCGCCCGGGGTGAGGCCCTGCGCAAGCTCGCCGACGCCTCGCAGCCTCTCTACGCGAGCCTGGACGAGGGCCAGAAGCGGCGCGCGATGATCCTGGCTCGCCCGATGGGTGGCCATCGCCACGGCGGCTGGCATCACCGCCGCGACGACGAGCGCGGCCGCGGTGGCGACGACCGCTGACGGCGGGACATGGAAGCAAAAAACTTGATCCGCGGCGGCGGCGGCTGCAAACCGCTGCCGCCGCGCAATCTGCCCCAGGGAGCCCGGTGACAGGACCCAACCGGTAAGCTCCATGGCGCGCCTCCCCGGCGACACCTTCCCCCTCCTCGTCCGCCTGTGGCGCACCTGGCTCTATCCCCATCGCGGGACGCTCGCCGTGGTGCTGGTGCTGATCGCGCTGGTGGGCGGCTCGACCGGGCTGTACCCGGCCCTGATCAAGGCCGCCTTCGACGCCTTCGACCACAAGGATGCGGCGGCCATCGCCTACGGGCCGCTGGTGGTGATCGTGGTCACGGCGCTCCGCGGCTTCTCGCTCTACGGCCAGACGGTGCTGACCAACCGGGTCGTCACGCGGGTCGAGGCCGACATGCAGGCGGCGCTCTACGGCCACCTGATCGAATCCGACCTGGCGCAGCTCGGCCGCGAGAGCCCGGCGGCGCTGACCCAGCGCTTCACCACCGATTTCGCCTTCATCAAGGAGGCGCTGACCCGCATCTCCACCGTGCTGCTGCGCGACATCGCCATGCTGATCGGGCTGGTCGCGGCGCTGATCTGGATGGACCCGGTGCTGACGCTCGTCGCCGGCCTGACGGTGCCGTTCGTGGCGGGCCCGATCGGGCGGATCGGAAAAAAACTCCGGCGGGTCTCGACCACCACGCAGGAGCAGATGGGCGCCACCGCCAGCCTGATCTCCGAGAGCCTGCAGGGCGCCCGGGTCGCCAAGACCTACGCCATGGAGGGCTATCTCAAGGGCCGCGCGGTCCAGGCGCTGGACGAGGTGCGCCGGCTCAAGATGAAGGCCGCCAACGCCCGCGGGCGCCTCGACCCGCTGCTGGAAGTGGGCGGCGGCATCGCGGTGGCGGGCGTGCTGGTCCTGGTCGGGCAGCGGGTGCTGGCCGGCGAGCGGACGGTGGGCGATTTCACCGGCTACGTCGCGGCCCTGCTGCTCGCCGCGCAGCCGGCCCGGGCTCTGGGCAACCTCAACGCCATCCTGCAGGAGGCCGCAGCGGCGCTCCGGCGCTACTTCGACGTGATGGACGAGGCGCCACAGATCCGTGAGGCGCCCGATGCGACGCCGCTCATGGTCACCGCCGGGGAGATCCGGTTCGAGGGCGTGCAATTCCGCTACCGCCCGGACGCGCCGGCCCTGGAGGGGATCGACCTGACCGTTCCGGCCGGCGCCGCGACCGCGCTCGTCGGGCGCTCGGGCTCCGGAAAGTCCTCGCTGCTGAACCTCGTGCCGCGGCTCTACGACGTCACCGCCGGCCGGGTGACCATCGACGGGCAGGACGTGCGCGCCGTGACCCTGGCCTCGCTGCGCGCCGCCGTCGCGGTGGTCTCGCAGGAGGTGGTTCTGTTCGACGATACGATCGCGGCCAATATCGGCTTTGGCCGCCCGGGGGCGAGCCTGGCCGAGATCGAGGCGGCCGCTCGCGCCGCGGCAGCTCACGACTTCGTCACCGCCCTGCCCGAAGGCTACGCGTTCCGAGTCGGACCGGCCGGCAACCGCCTCTCCGGGGGCGAGCGGCAGCGGGTGGCCCTGGCCCGGGCGTTTCTCAAGGACGCGCCGATCCTGCTCCTCGACGAGGCGACCTCGGCCCTCGATTCCGAATCCGAGCGCCTGGTCCAGGAGGCGCTCACCCGGCTGATGCGCGGTCGCACCACGCTGGTGATCGCCCATCGCCTCTCGACGGTGCGGGAGGCGGACCGGATCGCCGTGATGGAAGCCGGCCGCGTGATCGAGACCGGTCGGCACGACGACCTGATCGCGGCCGGCGGCGCCTATGCCCGCCTGCACCGGATGCAGCTGTCGGATCCCGCACCAGCCGCGTGAGGCGCTGGCGGCGCAAGCGCCCGACAAGGCATGAGCGACACCATAGGCATGCGCGTGCTCCGTAGATTCGTTTGCCGGAGCGCGGCATAAGGGCTTGAGTCTATGAGGACCCCACAGTGAGCGACCTGACGTTCGAGACCCACGCCCATCCCGCCCGCCGGACCAGCGCCGAGCGGGCCGCCCTGATGGAGAATCCGGGCTTCGGCAAGGTGTTCACCGACCACATGGTGGTGGCGCGGTACTCAGCCGGCCGCGGCTGGCACGACGCGCGGATCCAAGCACGCGAGGCGATCCCGCTCGATCCCGCCGCCGCGGTGCTGCACTACGCGCAGGAGATCTTCGAGGGGCTCAAGGCCTATCGGACCGCCGACGGCGGCGCGGCCCTGTTCCGTCCCGATGCCAATGCCCGCCGCTTCCGGCTCTCGGCCGAGCGCATGGCGATGGCACCGTTCCCGGAGGATTCCTTCGTCGCGGCCATGCACAAGCTGGTCGCCATCGACCGCGACTGGATCCCCGACACTGCTGACGGCAGCCTGTACCTGCGCCCGTTCATGATCGCCAACGAGGCGTTCCTCGGGGTCAAGCCGGCCTCGGAATACCTGTTCATCACCATCGCCTCGGCGGTGGGCTCGTACTTCAAGGATCCGACCGGCACGGTCACGGTCTGGCTCTCCGAGCACTTCACCCGCGCGGCCCCCGGCGGCACCGGCGCGGCCAAGTGCGGCGGCAACTACGCGGCGAGCCTCGCCGCGCAGGCTGAGGCCACGCGCCAAGGCTGCGAGCAGGTGGTGTTCCTCGACGCGGCCGAGCGCCGCTACATCGAGGAGCTCGGCGGCATGAACGTGTTCTTCGTGTTCGAGGATGGTTCGCTGCTGACGCCGCCGCTCTCCGACAGCATCCTGCCCGGCATCACCCGCGATTCGGTGATCACCCTGGCGCGTGAAGCCGGCCTCACCGTCAAGGAAGAGCCCTACACGATCGACGCTTGGCGGGCCGACGTCCGCGCTGGGCGCCTCACCGAGGCTTTCGCCTGCGGCACCGCCGCGGTGATCACGCCGATCGGCACGGTGAAGGGCCGCGAGGACAATTTCACCATCGGCGACGCGGTGGCCGGGCCGGTGGCCCGCCGGCTGCGCAGCCTACTGGTGGATATCCAGCGCGGCACGACCCAGGAATCGCACGGCTGGTTCCAGAAGGTCTTTTAGGGTCTTTGGACGACCGAGAGCGGGGTCGGTTTGCCCAGTTCTCGCTCGGGACTGCCGCGCATCGCCCTCCCCCCTCTGCGGGGGAGGGTGGCCCCCGAAGGGGGTCGGGAGAGGGGAGCGCCGCTTCCGGAAAGAGCGCGAGAGAGGTGAAGTCCTGAACCGTCGCGCTGCCCCTCTCCCGACCCCTGCCGACGCAGGGGCCACCCTCCCCCGCAGAGGGGGGAGGGAGACGCGCGGATGACGGAAGCGGCAGCCAGCATCCCGGAAACAGCCGCCGGCCCCTGGAATCCCGGCGTCCAGTCCGACCTGCCGGCGGCCTTCCTGCCTCTGGTCACGGTCTACAGACCGGAACATGTCGAGACGCCCCTGCGCGACGCGCTCGAGATGAGCGACCTGTGCGGGCTGCCGGCCCGACAGCTGACCCGGATCCGGCCCAGGCGCCTCGTCGTCCACGAGGTGCTGATCCGGGTCATGTCCGACCTGTCGGTGCCGGTGGGCGCGGTCTACGCCGATCTCGGGGTCAATTTCCGGTCGATCGTCTCGGCGATCCTGCGTGAGGGCATCGAGCCGCGGCTCGGCGAGGTCGAGGCCGCGCTAGCTGCCCTCCGGGACGAGGCCGATGCGGTGCTCCAGCGCGAGATCGCCGCGATCTTCGACGACCCACCCTCCCCGCCGGCGCCCGAGCCCGGCTGGCTCGACCGGCTGCTCGGGCGCAATCCGCCCTCGCCGAGCCCGCCGCCCCGGCAGGATCCCGCCAGCCGGGCGCTCGGCCATCTCGACGCCTGGCACCAGCGGGCCGTGCAGGCCGGCGACGGCCTAGAGATCGCCGCCTGCGAGGCCCTGCGCGCCGTCGTCTCCGGGATCCTCGCCCGGCAGAACACCTTGATCCGCAATCCGCCGCTGCTGCGCGGTATCGCCGGGACCCTGGTCTCGAACGGGTACGGCAGCCGCCGCATTGGCGAGCTGATCGAGCCCTGGATCGCCGCCGTGGTCGAGGCCCGGGGCTACCGGCGGCTCGCGCCGCAGGCCCATCCGGTGGTGATGAACGTCAAGGGCGCCTCCGCTTCGGGCAAGAGCACGATCCGGCCCTATCAGCTGGGGCTGGCGCGGCGCCTCGGCATGGCGTGGTCCGACTTCGCCGTGATCACCCCGGATGTCTGGCGCAAGTTCCTGCTCGACTACGACAGCCTCGGCCCGGCGACGCGATATGCCGGCACGCTCACGGGCTACGAAGTCGAGATGATCGACATGAAGCTCGACCGCTACGTCACCCGCAAAGCGGCGGAGCGGCGGATCTCGAACCTGCTGATCGACCGGTTCCGGTTCGACAGTTTTCAGGCCGAGGCCGGCTCGGATGGCGGCGGCCAGTTGCTCACCCGGTTCGGCGAGCGGGTCTACATGCAGTTCATGGTGACGCCGCCGGCGGACACGGTGGAGCGCGCTTACAAGCGCGGCGAGCAGTTCGGCCGGTTCAAGGCGGTGGAGGACCTGCTGGCCCACAACGTCGAGGCCTATACCGGCATGCCGCGCCTGTTTTTCAACTGGGCGCTCGCCCGGGACAAGCAGGTGGTCTGCGAGTTCCTCGACAACAGCGTCCCGCAGGGGGAGCGACCGCGCACCATCGCGTTCGGGGCCGGCGGGGTCCTGAACATCCTCGACGTGAAGGGGCTGATCGACATCGATCGGTTTCGCAAGGTCGACATCTTCGCCCGCGGACCCGCCGAAGTTTTTCGCGGGGTCGACCTCGCGGCCGGCGCCAATTCGAATTTTCTGCGCGAATGCCTTCGCCGGATGGACGCGGTCCGGTTCGCCCGGGCCGAAACCGGCCGCGTTTTCGTCCGTCTCGATCGCGGGAAAGTCACCGGCCTCAACCGCGCAATCCTATCGGAGGCGGCGAACGATCCCGACTGGGAGGCGGCCCGGGCGGTGATCGGCATTCCCGAGGATGCCGCAGGGATACCGGAGATCGATGAGACACTCGTCCCGGCGGACGAGCCGACGCTGGGGGCCTGGGGTCCTGGCGCGGCCTGATCGTCGGACGGAACAATAATTCTCAAACTGACAGCGAACTGACGTCGTATCGTCTGGTATATTGCATGCCTGAGCCGAATATGCATGATTGAGCCTGCACGAGATAGACGCGCCAGCTTAAGGACGCGCCGCCCACCAGAGAGGCTCAGGGATGGAACGCCAGGATTCGCCGTCGGCGAAATGGTGGCAGCTCGCCTTCGGCGTGATCTGCATGGCCATGATCGCCAACCTGCAATACGGCTGGACGCTGTTCGTCGATCCCATCGATGAGCGCTACCACTGGGGGCGGGCGGCAATCCAGCTCGCTTTCACGTTGTTCGTCGCCACCGAAACCTGGCTGGTGCCGGTGGAGGCCTGGTTTGTCGACCGCTACGGCCCGAGCCTGGTGGTCGCCTTCGGCGGCGTGATGATCGCCCTGGCCTGGACCATCGACGCCTACGCGAACAGCCTGGCGCTGCTCTATCTCGGCGCGGTGGTCGGCGGCATCGGCGCCGGCTCGGTCTACGGTACCTGCGTCGGCAATGCCTTGAAGTGGTTCCCGCATCGCCGGGGGCTCGCCGCCGGCGCCACCGCGGCCGGGTTCGGGGCGGGCGCGGCCATCACGGTGGTGCCGATCGCCCGGATGATCGCCTCCAGCGGCTATCAGGACGCCTTCCTGTATTTTGGCATCGGCCAGGGCGCCATCGTCCTCGCCCTCGCCTTCCTGCTGCGCAAGCCCACGAGCGCCGCGCCCATGCAGCGCAAGAGCCTGCGCCTGCCCCAGACCAAGGTCGACCGCAGCCCCCGCGAGGCGGTGCGCACGCCGGTCTTCTGGGTGATGTACGCGATGTTCGTCATGGTCGCTTCGGGCGGCCTGATGGCGGCGGCGCAGATCGCCCCGATCGCCCACGATTTCCACGTGGCGGGCGTGCCGGTGAGCCTGTTCGGCTTGCAGATGGCGGCGCTGACCCTTGCGATCTCCCTGGACCGGATCTTCGACGGGTTCGGGCGGCCGTTCTTCGGCTACGTCTCCGACCATATCGGCCGTGAGAACACGATGTTCATCGCCTTCTCGACGGCGGCCCTGGCGATGATCCTGCTCCTGACCTACGGCCACCACCCGATGGTGTTCGTGTTCGCCACAGCCGTCTATTTCGGCGTGTTCGGCGAGATCTACTCGCTGTTCCCGGCGACTTGCGGCGATACGTTCGGCTCGAAATACGCCGCGAGCAACGCCGGCCTGCTCTACACCGCCAAGGGCACCGCCGCCTTCCTGGTGCCGTTCGCCAGCCTCCTGTCGGCGGCTTATGGCTGGTCGGCGGTGTTCGCGTTGATCATCGGGCTGAACGTCGCCGCCGCCGCGCTCGCGATCTTCCTGCTGCGGCCGCTGCGCGCCCGCTACCTCGCCGAGGGCGAGCATCCCGCGGCGCTTGCCGCCCAACCGATCCGGGCGGCCTAAACCGCCCCGATACCCGAGAGACATGATGGCCCGGAGCCTGCACCGGCCCGGGACGCCAGCACCGCAACCGATGGTCGGGGAGATTCCGCAATGACCGCTCTGGCAAAGATCGTCCACACCGCACCCGAGATCGAGGCCGAGCCGGATCTCACCGACGGCTTCCACCTCGTGATCGACGCGCTCAAGCTCAACGGCATCGAGACGATCTACGGGGTCCCGGGCATCCCGATCACCGATCTCGGCCGCATGGCCCAGGCGGCGGGCATGCGGGTGGTGTCGTTCCGGCACGAGCAGCATGCCGGCAACGCCGCGGCGATCGCGGGCTTCCTCACCCAGAAGCCGGGCATCTGCCTCACGGTCTCGGCGCCGGGCTTCCTGAACGGTCTCACGGCGCTGGCCAACGCCACCACCAACTGCTTCCCGATGATCCTGATCTCCGGCTCATCCGAGCGCGAGATCGTCGATCTCCAGCAGGGCGATTACGAGGAGATGGACCAGCTCGCCATCGCCAAGCCCCTGTGCAAGGCGGCCTTCCGGGTGCTGCACGCGGCCGATATCGGCATCGGCGTCGCCCGGGCGATCCGCGCGGCTTGCTCAGGGAGGCCCGGCGGCGTCTATCTCGACCTGCCGGCCAAGCTCTTTTCCCAGGTGATGGAGGCCGAGGCCGGCCAGAAGTCGCTGGTGAAGGTGATCGACCCGGCCCCGGCTCAACGCCCCGCCCCCGAGGCGATCGCCCGGGCGCTGGACGTGCTGAAATCCGCCCGCCGCCCGTTGATCGTGCTCGGCAAGGGCGCGGCCTACGCCCAGGCCGACGAGGCGATCCGCGCCCTCGTGGAGACCAGCGGCATCCCGTACGTGCCGATGAGCATGGCCAAGGGCCTCCTGCCCGACACGCACCCGCTCTCGGCCGGCGCCGCGCGCTCGACCGCGCTGAAGGATTCGGACGTCGTGCTGCTGATCGGCGCCCGGCTCAACTGGCTGCTGTCGCACGGCAAGGGCAAGAGCTGGGGCGAGCCGGGCTCGACCAAGTTCATCCAGATCGACATCGAGCCGCGCGAGATGGATTCGAACGTCGAGATCGTGGCCCCGGTGGTCGGCGATATCGCCTCCTGCGTCCAGGCGCTGCTCGACGGCATGGGCCAGGGCTGGCAGCAGCCCCCGGCCGACTGGATCGACACGCTCAAGACCAAGCGCGAGGCCAACATCGCCAAGATGGCGCCCAAGCTCATGAGCAACGCCTCGCCCATGACCTTCCACGCGGCGCTGGGCGCCCTGCGGACCATCGTGAAGGAGCGGCCCGACGCGATCCTAGTCAACGAAGGCGCCAACACCCTCGACCTCGCCCGGGGCATCATCGACATGTACCAGCCGCGCAAGCGCCTGGATGTCGGGACCTGGGGCATCATGGGCATCGGCATGGGCTTCGCGGTCGCCGCCGCGATCGAGACCGGCAAGCCGGTCCTGTGCGTGGAGGGCGACAGCGCCTTCGGCTTCTCGGGCATGGAGGTCGAGACCATTTGCCGGTACGGGCTGCCGGTCTGCATCGTTGTGTTCAACAACAACGGCATCTACCGCGGCACCGATTCCGACCCCACCGGGCGCGACCCGGCCACCACGGTGTTCGTGAAGGATTCCCGCTACGACAAGATGATGGAGGCCTTCGGCGGCGACGGCTACCACGTCACCTCGCCGGGCGAGCTGACCCGGGCGGTCAACGCCGCCATGGATTCCGGCCGGCCCTCGCTCATCAACGCGGTGATCGACCCGGCCGCCGGCAGCGAGAGCGGCAATATCGGCAGCCTCAACCCGCAGAGCGGGATCAAGAAGAAGGTTTGAGATAGGCCGGGCAAAACCCTTCTTGAGGACACGCGCGCTCCCTCCCCCCCTCTGCGGGGGAGGGTGGCCCCCGAAGGGGGTCGGGTGAGGGGAGCGACGTAGCAGAACAGGGCTTTGCCCGTCATGCCGGCCGCGCCCTGTCCTGAACCCGGGCTCCCCTCTCCCGACCCGGCCTGACGGCCGGCCCACCCTCCCCCGCAGAGGGGGGGGGGGGGGGGGGGGGGGGGGGGGGGAGGGAGAGGCGCGGGTGCCGGACCACGGCGCCTCCCCGTCGGCCAACATGATGCATGTGGCCCGCACATGAGAAACCGCCCCTGCCCGTGGCCCGCCTCATGCTAAGCTTCGGCGACACGCATCGCAGGGGCGAGCCGACATGCTGACCAGACGATCCTTCGTGGCCCTGTCGGGCGCGGCGCTCGCCGCCCCGGCGCTCGCGCAGGGCGGGTCCTCCCGGGTGCTCAAGTTCATCCCGCAGGCCGACCTGACGGTGCTCGACCCGATCTGGACCACCGCCTACGTGACCCGCAACCACGGGCTCGCGGTGTTCGACACCTTGTATGGGACCGATGCCAGCTACGCCGCGCAGCCGCAGATGGTCGCCGGCCACGTCGTCGAGGATGACGGCAAGCTGTGGCGGATGACGCTGCGGCCCGGGCTGACCTTCCACGACGGCACGCCGGTGCTCGCCCGCGACTGCGTCGCCAGCATCAGCCGCTGGGCCAAGCGCGACCCGATGGGCCAGACGCTCATGGCCTACACGGACGAGCTCTCGGCCCCCGACGACCGGACCATCCAGTTCCGGCTGAAAAAGCCCTTCCCGCTCCTGCCGGACGCGCTCGGCAAGGTCGGCTCGCCGATCTGCGCGATCATGCCGGAACGCCTCGCCAAGACGGACGCGTTCACGCAGGTGACCGAGATGGTCGGCAGCGGCCCGTTCCGGTTCAAGGCCGACGAGCGGATGGTCGGCGCCCGGGTCGTCTACGAGCGCTTCGACAAGTACGTCCCGCGCGAGGGCGGCGAGCCGCAATGGACCTCGGGCCCCAAGCGCGCCTTCCTCGACCGGGTCGAGTGGCACGTTATCCCCGATCAGGCCACCGCCGCCTCGGCGATGCAGACCGGCGAGATGGATTGGTGGGAACAACCGCCCTCCGACCTCGTGCCGACGCTGGGCAGCCTGAAGACCTCGATCAAGGACCCGACCGGGCTGATCGGCTGCCTGCGCATGAACCAGCTGCTGCCGCCCTTCGACAACCCGGCGATCCGGCAGGTACTGCTCAAGGTGGTCGACCAGACCGATTTCATGCAGGCGGTGACCGGTGACGACCCGAAGCTGAGGCACGTGCCGGCCGGCTTCTTCTGCCCCGGGCTGCCGATGGCGAGCGAGGCCGGGCTCGACGTGCTGACGAGCAAGCGCGACTTCGACGCCGCCAAGAAGGCGCTGGCCGCGGCCGGCTACAAGGGCGAGAAGGTGGTGCTGATGGGCGCCTCCGACTTCCCGAGCCTGAAGGCTCTGGCCGACGTGGCCGCCGACATGCTGACCCGCGCCGGCTTCAACGTCGATTATCAGGTCATGGATTGGGGCTCGGTGGTCCAGCGCCGCGCCAAGCGCGACCCGATCGCCCAAGGCGGCTGGAGCATCTTCTGTACCTTCTGGGCCGGGCTCGACCAGGCCAACCCGGCGGTCAGCGCCTTCCTGCGCGGGACCGGACCCGACGCGCCGGTGGGCTGGCCGACGAGCCCGAAGCTCGAGGCCCTGCGCCAGGACTGGCTCAACGCCCCCGATACCACCGCGCGCAAGACGCTGGCGGACGCCCTGCAGAAGCAGGCCTTCGTAGACCTGCCGTACCTGCCGCTCGGACAGTACTTCAATCAGACCTCGTACAAGCCCTCGGTGACCGGGGTGCTCGACGGGGTGCCGGTGTTCTGGAACGTGAAGAAGGGCTGAGCCAAGCGCTCAGGCCGGCACCGCGTCCGCCGGGGCGCGGGCTCGCTCGGGATTGCCGGCATCGGCCATCAGGGCCGGGACGAGATCCGTCTGCGAGACGATCCCGACCAAGCGACCATCCGCGTCGACCACCGGCAGGTGGTGGAGGGCCGCTTCCGCCATCTTGAGCACCAGCTCGGCCACGGGCGTGTCCGGGGTGACGGGCTTCACCGTGCTCATGATGTCGGCGGCGCAGCCATGGGGCGCCCGCCCCCGCTCGGCGGTCAGCCGCAGGCGGCGGCCGAGGCCGAGACGCGGGCCGCTCCGGTCCCAGGACGCCTTGTCCAAAAGGTCGGTCTGCGTGACGATCCCGAGCACCCGGGCGCGCTCGTCCGTGACCGGCAGGGCCTTGATTCGGTGACGGCGCAGCAGGTGCAGCGCCTGCGCCAGAGAATCGTCGGGCGCCACCGCGATCACGTCGCGGGACATGATCGCCGCGCAGGTGGTCTGGCCAGACCGGCGGCCGTAGACGCGCATCTGCACCCGCCGCAGGATCTGCTCCAGGTCGCCCCGGTCGACATCGAGCAGCTGGTCGAAATCCTTCAGCGCCGCATCGAGATCCGAGGCCAGGAAGCCGAGGCGGGAGGCCGGGGCCGGATCGTCGGTCCGCGGGCCGGCCGGGCGCAGATGCGGATAGGCGCGGCCGGTGAGGTTGTTGAACAGCAGCGCCACACAGAGCAGCAGCAGCGAATTGGCCGCCACCGGCCAGAGCACGAAGCCGTAGCTGAGATCTCGGATCGCCGGGCCGCCCAGAACCGCCGTGAGCGCCACCGCCCCGCTCGGCGGGTGCAGGCAGCGCAGAGCCATCATCAGGGCGATCGCCAACCCGATGGCCACCGAGGCCGCCACGAACGGGTCCGGCACCCAGATCGCCGCCGTGACGCCGACCAGGGCGGCCACGAGGTTACCGCCGAGGATCGACCAGGGTTGCGCCAGGGGACTTGCCGGGACCGCGAAGAGTAGCACCGCCGAGGCGCCCATCGGTGCGATCAGCACCGGCGCGGCCTCGCCGACGGCGGCACGGCAGACGAGGCCGGTCGCCAGGATCCCCAGCAGGGCGCCCACGGCCGAACGCAGCCGCTCGCGCTTGCTGACCGGCGTGAGCTCCGGAAGGAGACGGCTGAGAAGTGATCGCATCGGATCCGGATCGTGCAGACGAGGCGGGACGGCGCAGGGTGCGCCGTCCCGCATCAGGGTAGCAGAGGTTCGGAGCCGCCTATCAGACCGCGCGGGCCTCGTGCATCGCCTGGATCTGGTCCGGGCTGTAGCCCAGGCCGGTCAGCACCTCGTCGGTATGCTCGCCGAGCAGCGGCGAGGCCTTCACCTCGACGGTCATGTCGGAGAACTTGATCGGGCTGCCGACGGTCAGGTAGCTGCCGAGCTTCGGATGCGGGACCTCCACCACGGTGCCGCTGGCGCGCAGCGACTTGTCCTCGGCGATCTCCTTCATCGACAGGACCGGCGCGCAGGGGATGTCGTAGGTGCGCAGGATGTCCACCGCCTCGAACTTGGTCTTGTCGGCGAGCCATTCCTCAATGGTCTTGAAGATGTCGAAGATCTTGTCCTGCCGGGCCCGCGGGGTGTTGTAGGCGGCGTCGGTGATCCACTCCTCGCGGCCGAGCACCTTGCAGATCGGCGCCCAGGCATGGCCCTGGATCGTGAAGTAGATGTAGGCGTTCGGGTCGGTCTCCCAGCCCTTGCACTTGAGCACCCAGCCGGGCTGGCCACCGCCCCCGGCATTGCCGCCGCGGGGCACCACGTCCGAGAACTCGCCGTGCGGGTATTGCGGGTATTCCTCGAGGTAGCCGAGGGCGTCGAGGCGCTGCTGGTCGCGCAGCTTCACCCGGCAGAGGTTGATCACCGAATCCTGCATCGAGACGGCGACCTTCTGGCCGGTGCCGGTCTTGTTCTTCTGGTGGAGCGCCGTGAGGATGCCGATGGCGAGGTGCATGCCGGTGTTCGAATCACCGAGCGCCGCGGCGCTGACGGTGGGCGGGCCGTCCCAGAAGCCGGTGGTCGAGGCAGCGCCGCCGGCGCATTGGGCGACGTTCTCGTAGACCTTCAGGTCCTCGTAATGGTGGCCGTCGGAAAAACCCTTCACGGAGGCGAGGATCATCCCGGGATTGAGTTCCTGGATGCGGCCCCAGGAGAAGCCCATCCGGTCCAGCGCCCCGGGGCCGAAATTCTCGACCATCACGTCGGAATCCTGGATCAGCTTCTCCAGGACCTCCTTGCCGGCCTGGGTCTTGGTGTCGAGCGTCAGCGAGCGCTTGTTGGAGTTGAGCATCGTAAAGTAGAGCGCGTCCGCATCCTCGACGTGGCGCAGCTGCGTGCGGGTGACATCGCCCGCGCCGGGCCGCTCGACCTTGATCACGTCGGCGCCGAACCACGCGAGCAGCTGCGTGCAGGCCGGGCCGGCCTGGACGTGGGTGAAGTCGATGATCTTGATCCCATCCAACGGCTTGCTCATCTGGCGTTCTCCCTTGCACGGTGACGATTGCGGTCTTCGGACGGTCCCGGTGTCAGGTCAGGATCCGTTCGGAAGGGCTTCGAGGTCTGCCACGCGCTGGCGCAGGCGCTTCTCCTCCGCCCAGCGCTCGGTCTCGTCGCGGATCACCGCGACGATGCCGGTCACCCGGTCTGACGCGTCCCGGATCATCCCGACCGTGAAAGCGATGGAGAGCTGGTGGCCGTCCTTGTGGATCGCCGGCACCCGCAGGGTCTCCGCCCCGTAGCGCGTGATTCCGGTCCGCATGGTCTTGGCGTAGCCGTCCCAGTGTCGGCGCCGGTGCCGCTCCGGGGTGATCAGGTCGAGGGTCTGACCGAGGGCATCTTCCGCGTTGAAGCCGAAGATCCGCTCGGCGGCCGGGTTCCAAACGGTGATCGCGCCCTCCGGATCCGCCACCACCACGGCGTCGCCGATGGCGTCGATAAACCCGGACAGATCGTCCGCGGCCGGGCGGTCGAGTACGGTGTCAGCGTCCGCCACGGATCGCCCCGTCCGCGCACCGACGATTTTTGGTTGAGCGGAGATGTCTGCCGGAGCGAACGAAGCTCGGATCCGTCATCGCGGCCTCCCTGGGGATTGCGGCGCTAAAGTTCCGGTTGGCCCGAAACCTACTATCGCTTCTCGCCCTGCGTGTTGGTATCTGGTATGCCAAATACCGGCTGCCGTCAACCACAGAAGTCGAAAACGGCACTTTGATGCAGGATTTCGTTCGCGCAGCCTGAGGCGATGGCAGCTTGGAGTTGGCGTCCGATCAGCCGTCTCGTCATGGTGCGTGCCGTGGGGCGACTCAGCGATTTGCGGCGGGGCGGGACCGCGCTACCGTCGCAATGTCGGTGCTGCTGCGGGCCGTCCGGCGACCCTATGAGCGCGGCGGGCACGGTGCGGCTCGGGCACAAGCCTTCTCAGATTCGCCGCTTTCCGGGGGCAGGAGCCGCGCAGCCAGACAGCACGGGCCGGCGTTTCGGCATTCCGCCCTGGAGACCACCCCGGTGATCCGTTTCGAGAAAGTCAGCAAGGTCTACCGCACCGACGGCCACAAGCGGACGATTCTGGAGCAGGTGTCGTTCACCCTGAAGCCCGGCGTTTCCTACGGGATCCTCGGCATCAACGGCGCCGGCAAGTCGACCACGATGCGGCTCATCGCCGGCACGGAGGACCCGACCCGGGGCAAGATCCACCGCGGATTGCGGATCTCGTGGCCACTGGGCTTCGCCGGCGGCTTCCACCCGAAGATGACCGGCCGCGACAACGTCATGTTCGTCGCCCGGATCTACGGCGAGGATCCGCGCCGGGTGCTCGACTTCGTCGAGGATTTCTCCGAGCTCGGCAGCTATCTCGACGTGCCGATCTACACCTACTCGTCCGGCATGGGCGCTCGGCTCGCCTTCGGCATGAGCATGGCGATCCCGTTCGACTGCTACCTGATCGACGAGATCACCTCGGTGGGCGACGCCCGCTTCTCCAAGCGCTGCGACGAGGTCTTCTCCCAGCGGCGCAAGAACGCCGACATCATCATGGTCTCGCACTCGATGGAGACGATCCGCCAATGGTGCACGCAGGGCCTCGTCCTGCTCAACGGCCGCGCGATCATCTACGAGGACGTGAACGACGCGATCGAGGTCTATCGGCGCCTCAACGCCTGAACGATCGAGCCCACGAAGACATGCTTTTGCCGCCTCCCCGTGCGAGAGGCATCCCACGCGAGCGTTTCGGCGCGGTCGAGACCCCGGTGACGGGACGACCGTCGAGGCCGGGGAGGCCGAGGATCAGGTCATGAACATGGAGATCCGGAAAGCCGAGGGGCAGCCGCTGACGACCGCGGATCGCCAGCAGGCGGTCACCGAATCGTTGCGGCAGATCGCTCGCATGTCGCGGTTCGTCGACCGCAAGAAGGGCATCCGGTCCTACCAGAGCCACGTCAAGAACGACCCCTGGATCCCGATCCTGTTCGTCCTCTGCTTCGTGCTGCCGACTTTGGCAGGCGCGGTGTATTTCGGGCTGATCGCCTCCGACCGCTACGTCAGTGAGGCGCGGTTCGCGATCCGCCCCGCACTCGGCACCGCCGACAAGGCGGCGCCCGATTCGGTCGGCACCTCATCGGGCGTCCCGAGCCAGATGGTGGCGCAGGACACGCTGATCACCAACGAATACATCCTCAGCCGGCCGATGCTGGAGACATTGGAAGCCAAGCTCCCGATCCGCGAGTGGTTCAGCCGCGACAGCATCGACTATTTCTCGCGCTTCGATCCGGAGAAGCCGATCGAAAAATTTCTCCGCTACTGGAAGCGGCGGGTCAGCGTCGACATCGAATCCGGCTCCGGCATCATGTCGCTCACGGTCGAGGCCTTCGACCCCGACGAATCCCTCGCCATCGCGAAAGCCGTGATGACAGAGGCCGAGCGGATGGTGAACGACCTCAGCGTGAAGGCGCGCGAGGATGCGGTCGCCGAAAGCACGCGCGAGCTGAAGCTTGCCGAAGAGCGCATGACCAAGATCCGCCTCGCGATGCGCGACCTGCGCAACCGCGAAGGCGTGCTCGACGCGCAGAAGTCGAACGAGGCCAATCTCAAGATCGTCTCCGAGTTGCGGGCGGCCCGGATCAACCTGGCGGTGCAGCTCGCCATCGGCCAGCGCGACCTCGGCCCGGAGTCTCGCCGGATCATCGACATCAAGCAGCAGATCAAGGATCTCGACGACAACATCGCCCGGATCGAGCGGCAATCGGCCAGCCAGGATCCGGAGCAGAAGCGCCTGCTTTCGGACGCCCTGACTCGGTTCGAGGCCCTCGAGAACGACCGCAAGAACGCCGAGAAGTACTATCAGCAGGTGCTGACCGCCCATGAGCGGGCCCGCATCGTCGCCGCCCGACAGATCGAGTTCTTCAGCCCGATCGTCGAACCGGTGAAGGCGGAATCCTCGGTGGAGCCGCGGCGGATCCTGATGATCAGCCTGGTCACCGCGGGCGCGGCCGTACTGTTCGCCGCCTCGATGTTCGCCCGGAAGATGATGAACTGACCCGGTCAGGGTCAGCCTCGCGCGGCTGACCCGCCGCCGGTCCAACCCTGCGCGCGCCAGCCCTCGGCGCGCTCGTCGAGGTCGATCGAGCCGCCGCGATCGAGGATCGCCATCACGCGGTCGGCCTGATGGTCCTCGGCCCGGACTGTGACGAGGGTTCCGCCCCGGCGCACACCCTCGGCATAGGTCTCGGCCTCGCCCTCGGTGAGGCCCGCCCCCGTGAGGCCGCCGATCAGCCCACCCGCCGCAGCGCCGACCCCGGCGCCCGTCGCGGCCGCCACCAGCCAGCCCGCCGCGACCACCGGCCCGAGGCCGGGAATCGCCAGCAAGCCGAGGCCCGCCAGCAGCCCGGCGCCGCCGCCCAGGACCGTGCCGACGGTGGCGCCGGTCCCGGCGGCATCCACCGGATCGACCACGTCGGGATGAGGATCGCCGAACGGCCGATCCTGGATCGCGGCCGGCTCGGCCCGGTTGGCCAGGATGCTGATGTCGGCGTGGGGAATCCCGGCGGATTCCAACTGGTCGACCACGCCCGTGGCGGTGTCGTACTCGTCGAACAGGGCGGTGAGGACGCGCGCGGCCATGCGGGCTCTTTCGAACGGTGGGATGCCGCCCGGACAAGCTGCGAAGGCCGTGCGGGTTCCGCCAGCGCCGGGCCGGTTCTTAACGGCGCGCTAACCATCCACTCGGCAGATCTTGCCGGGTGCGTCCCTCGGATTTCCCGGGGCGGACGGCGACGGATCGAACACGATGGCGGAGACGGCGAGCGCGCCGGTCAGGGGCGGGGCAATCGGCGGGGCCGCTTCAGTCCTGAGTCAGCTCGCGATGCCGACCCGCGGCGACCTCCACGCGCTGTCCAAGCGCTCGGACCTCATGTTCGCCACCGGCGTCATGGGCATCTTGGCGGTGCTGATCTTCCCGCTACCGGCGGTGCTGCTCGACCTGCTGCTCGCGGTCTCAATCATCGTCTCGGTGCTGATCATGATGGTCGGCCTGTCGATCGACAACCCGCTGGAATTCACCGTCTTCCCGACGCTGCTGCTCATCGCCACGATGCTGCGGCTGGCGCTGAACCTCGCCTCGACCCGCCTGATCCTGGGCCACGGCCACGAGGGCACGGCGGCGGCCGGCCACGTGATCGAGGCCTTCGGCCACTTCGTGATGGGCGGTAATTTCGTCATCGGGATCATCGTGTTCGCGATCCTGATCATCGTGAACTTCGTGGTGATCACGAAGGGCTCGGGCCGCATCGCCGAGGTCGCGGCCCGCTTCACCCTCGACGCGATGCCCGGCAAGCAGATGGCGATCGACGCCGACCTCTCGGCCGGCCTCATCGACGAGACGGTCGCCAAGGCCCGCCGCGCCGCCCTGGAGGAGGAATCCTCCTTCTTCGGCGCCATGGACGGCGCCTCGAAGTTCGTCCGCGGCGACGCCGTGGCGGCGCTGCTGATCACCTTCATCAACGTGGTCGGCGGCATCATCATCGGCGTGGCGCAGCAGGGCCTGAGCTTCGGCGACGCCGCCAAGAGCTACACCCTGCTCACCATCGGCGACGGGCTGGCGAGCCAGGTGCCGGCGCTGATCGTCTCGACCGCGGCCGGTATCCTCGTCTCGAAGGCGGGCGTGAAAGGATCGGCCGACAAGGCGCTGGGCAAGCAGCTGGCGCATTATCCGAAGGCGCTCGGCATGTCGGCCGCCGTGATGTTCCTGATCGCGCTCCTGCCCGGCATGCCGATGCTGCCGTTCCTGCTGCTCGGCGGCGGGGCCGGCTACGCCGCCTGGCGCACCAACAAGACCGCCAAGGAGGCCCCGCCGTTGGACTCGGAGGGTGTCCCGATGGACGCCAAGGCGGTCGCTGCGGCTGCGGTCGCCAAGGAGGAGACGGTGACCGACCTCCTGAAGCTCGACGACCTGAAGCTGGAGATGGGCTACGCGCTCCTCGCCCTGGTCAACGGCGAGGGTCAGGACCGGCTCACCGACCAGATCAAGGCGCTGCGCCGCCAGCTCGCGGCCGAGCTCGGCTTCGTGATGCCGTCAGTGCGCATCCTCGACAACGTCCAGCTCGACGCCAATTCCTACGTGGTCCGGGTCAAGGAGATCGAGGCCGGCACCGGCCGGATTTTTCCGGGCCAGTTCATGGCCATGGACCCGATGGGCGGCCAGGTGCAGCTGCCCGGCCAGCACATGCTGGAGCCGACCTTCGGCCTGCCGGCGACCTGGATCGACGCGTCTCTGCGCGACCAGGCGCAGCTCAAGGGCTACACGGTGGTGGATGCCGCCACCGTGGTCTCGACCCACCTCACCGAGCTGATCAAGGCCCACGTCTCCGAGCTCCTCAACCACGTCGAGGTCTCGAAGCTCTTGCGCGAATTGCCCAAGGAGCACGCGGAGCTGCTCAAGGAGATCATGCCGTCGCAGATCTCGACCACCGGCGTGCAGCGGGTGCTGCAGTTCCTGCTCTCCGAGCGCGTGTCGATCCGCGACCTCGGGGCGATCGTCGAGGGCATCGCGGAGGTCGCCGGCGCGGTGAAGAACCCGCGGGACGTGGTCGAGCATGTCCGCGCCCGACTGGGGCGGCAGATTTGCGCCCAGTATCAGGACCAGAACGGCACCCTGCCGATCATCACCCTGTCGCCGGCCTGGGAGCAGGCCTTCATGGAGTCGATTGTCGGCGAGCGCGAGGAGCGCTACCTGGCGATGCAGCCCTCGAAACTTAGCGAGTTCGTCACCGCGGTTCGCGACCGCTTCGAGACCGCGGCCCGCCAGGGCGAGATGCCGGTGCTGGTCACCTCGGCGCAATCGCGGCCGTTCGTCCGCTCAATCATCGAGCGCTTCCGCCGGGAGACGCCGGTGATGAGCCAGGCGGAGATCCACCCGCGGGCGCGGCTGCGCACGGTGGGGTCGATCTGAGAAGCAGCGGCCGTGGGGGTACGTCGGGTTGAAAAGCCTAGGCCGCCATTCACCGTCATTGCGCGCGCAGCGAAGCAACCCAGGGCAGCGCGCGATCCGAGACCGTCGCGGTTCCAGGTCGCTTCGCTACGCTCGCGATGACGAAGCGGGTCGATCGTGTAAGCGGAAGCCGCCTCAGATCGCCTTCTGCTTCAGCTCGCGCTCCAACTCGTGCGCGTCGAGACCGGGCACGACCACCGGGGGTTCGGGCACAGTCGAAGGAACTGCGGCGTTCGTCTTGATGGCGGCGGCGAGGCGGGCGCGTTCGAAAACGACCACGACGATCACCGAGATCAGCGCCGGGATCCAGAAGTAGAAAATCCGGAAGATGATCACCGCCGCGATGATCGCGTCCTTCTGTGCGTCGTCGGTGATGTGCATCGCGGTGATGAACACGATCTCGAACACGCCGAGGCCGCCCGGGGCGTGCGAGGCGAGCGCCACCGAGAACGAGGCCAGGAAGATCGCCAGAACCGGGATGAAGCCCGGGTTCATCGCCTCCGGCAGGGCGAAGTAGATGATGCCGGCAGCCCCCAGAAGCTCCAGCGGCGCCGCCAGCAGCTGGCGGCCCATGATGCCGGGCCCGGGATATTCCAGCTTGAAAGAGCGGATGTGCAGCGGCCGCAGGTGCAGGATCGAGCCGAGGACGTAGAGCGCCACGAATCCCAGCATGCCGATGCCGACCACCAGGGCGGTCTTGGGATCGGTGAGGAAGCCGGGGAGCCTGCCCTCGAGGCGGGTCAGAAGATTCGGGTCCACCACCAGGGTGAAGCCGCCGAGCAGGATCGTGCCGAGGAAGAAGGTGAAGGAGCACAGGGCCACCAGCACGGCGACCTGGGCGGCGGAGAGGCCCTTGGCCGTGTAGGCCCGGTAGCGCACCAGGGCGCCGGAGAAGACCGAGGCGCCGATATTGTGCGACAGCGCGTAGGTGGTGAAGGAACAGAGCGAGACGAACAGCCACGAGATGTGGCGCACCCCCAGATGCAGCAGCGCGATTCGGTCGTACCAAGCGAGCGCCGCATAGGCCACGAGGGTCGAGATCGCCGCCAGCAGGATGCGGTGGGGCGGAATCGCCAGGATCGCGGCCCAGATCGCGGCCAGCGATGTGGTCTTCAACTCTTGATAGAGAAAGTAGCCCGATACGACGACCGCTGCCAGGCCGATCAACGGCCAGATGAACTCGCTGAGCTTCTTCATGAACACCGACGCCCCGGGGAGAGCCCCTGATGCGCCGCCAAGCAATGCGCCGCAAGCGGATCGAGGCCATCGCGATCCCCCTTGTCAGGTGATCGTGACGGTTTCGTGCCGCGTTGCCGGCACATCACACGGGACCCGCAGGAGCGAGCACCCCGGCGGACCGGATCAGCCCCGGGCGCGGTTGAGCCCGATTCCGTCCATGGCAGCCTGATCGCGGATCGCGTCGGCGGCGCGCTCGGCGGTGCGCTCGCGGTCGTTCAGGATCTCGACCTTCTTCAACTCCTCGAAGGCCTCGCCGAGCTCGGCCTTGGCCTCGGCCAGCTGGCCTTCGAGCGCCTGGGCGGATTGGCGCATGTTGTCCCGGCGGCCGGCGGCAGCGCGCGCGTAGGTCGGGTAGGCGAAATGCCCGACATCGGTGATGCCGGCGCGGGCCTCCTCGACGGCGACCTCCCGGTCGAGCTCCACCGCCATGCGCTGGAAGTCGGCCATCATCATTTCGATCTGGGTCACACGCCGGCGCTTCTCATCAACCTGGAAGCGACGCAGCCGGATCAGCGTGTCACGCGATTTCATTGGGACGCTCACTCCACGCAACGCTCGGGGCCGCGCCGAGGACCATGCCCGGCCCGTGCCCTAAACAGGATCGCGACGGCGAACCTGCTCAGACCCTCGTTCCGCATCACTCATCGCACCCAAGCGGTTACCGCTTCGCTGCATGATGCCTAGGCCCCGCCGACAATCTGGCTCAGCCGTGCGTAACCATCGCCGATGGACGTTGCTTCTTCCTTACCCTGCCCCAGAAAAGCCTCAAGCTGAGGCATGAGCGCCACGGCCTCGTCGACCTCCTGGGACGAGCCCGCCCGGTAGGCGCCGAGCCGGATCAGTTCCTCCATGTCGGCATAGGTCGAGAGCACCCGGCGGGCCCGGCGGACCACCGGCAGATAGGTCGGGTCGCAGGAGCGCGGCATGGTCCGGGAGACCGAGCGCAGCACGTTGATCGCCGGATAGCGCCCGCGCTCGGCGATGGCGCGTTCCATGACGATGTGCCCGTCCAGGATGCCGCGGACCGCGTCCGCCACCGGCTCGTTGTGGTCGTCGCCCTCGACCAGCACGGTGAACAGGGCCGAGATCGTGCCGACGCCGACCCCGGGTCCGGCCCGCTCCAGTAGGCGCGGCAATTCGGAGAAGACGGTCGGCGTATAGCCTTTGGCGGTGGGCGGCTCGCCCGCGGCGAGGCCGATATCGCGCTGGGCCATGGCGAAGCGGGTGATGGAGTCGATCATGCACAGCACCTTCGCGCCCTGGTCGCGGAAATGCTCGGCGACCGAGAGCGTCACGTAAGCGGCGTTGCGGCGCATGAGCGCCGGCTCGTCCGAGGTCGCCACCACCACCACCGAGCGGGCGAGGCCGGCCGCGCCGAGATCGTCCTGCAAGAATTCCTGAACCTCGCGGCCGCGCTCGCCCACGAGGCCGATCACCGCCACATCGGCGGCGGTGTAGCGGGCGAGCATCGACAGCAGCACCGACTTGCCGACACCGGAGCCCGCGAAGATGCCCATCCGCTGGCCAGCGCACATGGTGAGGAAGCTGTTGATGCACCGGACCCCGAGATCCAGCGGGCCGCCGACCCGGGTGCGGGCATGGGCGGGGGGCGGGTCGGCACGCAGGGAATAGACGTCCGGCCCCTGCGGCAGGGGCCCGAGGCCATCCACCGGCCGGCCGAGCGCATCGATCACCCGGCCGAGCCAGGCGCCGCAGGGCCGGATCGCGCCTGCCGATTCGTCGCGCACATAGGCCGGGCAGCCGCGGCGGACTCCCTCGAGAGAGCCGAACGGCATGGCGAGCGCCCGGTCGCCCTGGAAGCCGATGATCTCGCAGGGCACAAGCCCGAGGCCGTTGGCGCCCTCCACGTCGATCCGACCGCCGAGCCGCATCGCGGCCACCGGCCCGGCCACCTCGACCAGCAGGCCGCGGATCGCCACAACCCGGCCGAACGTCTCCAGGATCTCGACCCGGTCCAGGGCCGCCTGGGCCGCGGCGAGGCTGGTAACGGACCTTGCCGGATCCTGTGTCATCGCCGTGGCTCTCAACGCTTCGTTTACCGGCCTCCTTAACACTGCGCTCATCGGGCTCGTAGCGGCTCGGTCCGGGCGTCGGCGCCAGCCGGGCTTCACGAAGTCGTGGGGCTGTGGCCGTGGGGTCACAGCCGGGACCGGGTCGTTGCGGGCGAGACACTTACGCCCAACCGTGTGGGCGGACCGGTCGCGATCGGAGCGGAATCACGGCCCGGAGGGTGCGCGGAGGAACCTGTTTCCTCCCGTCAAGCTCGCGGGCCGGTGAACGAGACGCTTGCGGGTGGGAATCAGGTTTTGTTAACGATTAATCCATAGCGTTCCACGTCAAGAGCGACGGAGCGCCCGTCCACAGGCCGGTGGCGGGCGATCGGTGGGGACGTGTCTGCGCGCTGATGCGGCCGGCGGGGCTGGGGACGGACGATGCGTGTACTTTTGATCGAGGACGATAGCGCGACTGCGCAGAGCATCGAGTTGATGCTCAAGTCCGAGAACTTCAACACCTATACAACCGACCTGGGCGAAGAGGGGATCGACCTCGGCAAGCTCTACGATTACGACATCATCCTGCTCGATCTGAACCTGCCCGACATGTCGGGCTACGAGGTGCTGCGCAACCTGCGCGTGGCCAAGGTGAAGACGCCGATCCTGATCCTCTCGGGCATGGCCGGGATCGAGGACAAGGTGAAGGGCCTCGGCTTCGGCGCCGACGACTACCTCACCAAGCCGTTCCACAAGGACGAGCTGGTCGCCCGCATCCACGCCATCGTGCGCCGCTCGAAGGGCCACGCCCAGTCGGTCATCACCACCGGCGACCTGATCGTGAACCTCGATCAGAAAACCGTCGAGGTCGGCGGCGCACGGGTGCACCTGACCGGCAAGGAGTACCAGATGCTGGAGCTCCTCTCGCTCCGGAAGGGCACGACGCTCACCAAGGAGATGTTCCTCAACCATCTCTACGGCGGCATGGACGAGCCCGAGCTGAAGATCATCGACGTGTTCATCTGCAAGCTGCGCAAGAAGCTCGCCAATGCCAGCCAGGGCAAGAACTACATCGAGACTGTCTGGGGCCGCGGCTACGTGCTGCGCGAGCCGATGGATGCCGAGGAGCGCATGGCGGTCTGATCCACCCGGATCATCGCCGTTCTCGAAAAACCCCGTGCGGCTCGGCCGCGCGGGGTTTTCGTTTTTTGCGCATCGTCCTGAAAGGTGGCTGCGGGCTTTCGGAAAAAACGATGCCGCCTTGAGCCCTATCGGACTCCGGCTCGGGAAAAGACCTGGGCGGCCGGGGCGACCACCACGTAGCCGCCGCACGGGGCGGTGCGGGTGATCACGGCGCTCGCCACGCCCCAGACATAGGTCCCGCCGCGATCCTGCGCGACGACGGGACCACCGGAATCGCCGAAGCAGATCCGGGCGCCGTTCGCCCGGGCGATGGTCAGGCCGGTGTTGCTGGCCGCCACCGGCGTCAGGCTGGCGGTGCGCAGGCGCCCGACGCCGCGCCCGGACAGGCCGGCCCCGGCGATCCGCAGGCTCTTCGGGATACGGCGCGGGTCGGCCGCGAGCGGCACCGGGCGCCGGTCGCGCACCGGCTCGGTGAGGCGCAGGACCGCGAGATCGAGGGACAGGTCGGCGAAGCTCACGTCGGGCGCCGCATTCGGCAGCATCTCGCCGGGATCGGGGCTGTAGCGGGACGCGACCCGGGCGCCGTAGACCGGCCGCGTCGGCTCGGTGCCGCGGAAGAACACCACCAGCGCGCCGAGCGGATCGCCGTTCACGCAATGCGCCGCGGTGAGCACGAGGTCCGGCGCGATCAGGATGCCGGTGCAGCGTGTGAGGTTCAGCGCCTCCTCGGGCTGGGTGATCGTCCCGATGGCGACGGTGGCCTGCGCGAGGGCATCCCGCCCCGCCGGCGCACCGCCGTCGATCGCGGCGGCCGGCCCCGCCAGACCGAGCCCGATCGCGGAGGCGCCTAGAGCGGCTGCGAGCCGCGTCCCGATGGTCCCGACACTGATCACGCGCAAACCTTGCTGCTCCGAGCCCCGCATCAGAGATGCGGCACCGGGCACCCGGCGCAATCGGGCGTGAGGACGCGGCCTCCTTCAGCGCGCCACCGTCCAGGTGCTGGTGCCGTCCTTGTTGTCCTTCACCGATACGCCCATGGCGGCGAGCGCGTCGCGGGCGCGGTCGGAGGCCGCCCAGTCCTTGGCGGCGCGGGCGGCCCGGCGCTCGGCGATCAGCGCCTCCACGGCGGCGACATCGATCCCGGCGGCGGCGACCTGATCCTGCTCGCGGTCGCTGCGGGTGCGCGTGAGCAGGCCGAACAGGTTCGCGCCGGCCCGCAGGGACGCAGCCTCGTCGGAACCGCCACCGGCGAGGCCGTGCAGCGCGTTGATCGCGGCCGGCGTGTTGAGGTCGTCGCAGAGCGCATCGAGCACCGTGGCCGGCACCGCCTCGGCGGCCGGCGTATCCCCGGCGGCGTTGTACCAGCGGTCGAGCACCCGGCTCGCCTCCTCAAGTGCACGCAGGGTCCAGTCGATCGGCTGCCGATAATGCGTCCTGAACATCGCAAGGCGCATGACATCGCCCGGCCAATCCTTCAGCACATCGCGGATGGTGATGAAATTGCCGAGCGACTTCGACATCTTCTCGCCCTCCACCTGCAGGAAGCCGTTATGCAGCCAGACATTGGCCATCACCGGCGTCCCGAAGCAGCAGCGCGATTGGGCCACCTCGTTCTCGTGGTGGGGGAAGATCAGGTCGATGCCGCCGGCATGGATGTCGAAGGTTTTGCCGAGGTGCTTGGCCGACATTGCGGAGCACTCGATATGCCAGCCCGGACGCCCGGGCTCGGCGATCCCGGCGGGTGACGGCCAGGACGGCTCGCCGGGCTTCGAGGGCTTCCACAGCACGAAATCGAACGGCGAGCGCTTGTAGGGCGCGACCTCGACTCGGGCGCCGGCCTCCATCTCGTCTAGGGGTCGCTTCGAGAGGCGGCCGTAATCGGGCATGGCCGGCACGTCGAACAGCACGTGCCCCTCGGCCACATAGGCGTAACCGCCTGCGACAAGCGCATCGATCATCGTGCGCATCTCGGCAATGTGATCGGTGGCCCGGGGCTCGATGAAGCGGGGCGGCTCGCCCGGCACATTTACGTCTTCGGGCATCAGCAGGCCGAGGCCGCGCAGATCCCGGTGGAACTGCGCCAGCGTACCGTCGGTGAGTTCGCGGATGGTGATGCCGCGCTCGGCCGCCCGGGCGTTGATCTTGTCGTCCACGTCCGTGACGTTGCGGGCATAGGTCACGTGCGCCGGCCCGTAGAGGTGGCGCAGCAGCCGGAACAGCAGGTCGAAGACGATGAATGCGCGCCCGTTGCCGATATGGGCCGCGTCGTAGACGGTCGGGCCGCAGACATACATCCGCACCTGGGCGGGATCGATCGGCGTGAACGCTTCCTTGGCGCTCGTCAGCGTGTTGTAGAGCCGCAACATCGGCGCCATGAAACCCATCCCCTTCCGGCGCCGCAGCCGATCTTCGGCGCCGCGCCGTCGCCGGAAAACCGGCCCTGCCCTCAATGACCTGCGGGCACTGCGAAGCGAAGAGCGGCCGAACGATGGCGGCTCACGCCCCGCCGCAGCAGCCCGCTGTTGCGCTGCGGCGACGGTGCCGCCCGCACGATGGGGCTAACGCAAAAGCGTGAGGAATTCGAGATGGTCCTCGCACGGGACGGGTAAGCCTTCCTTAACCGCGTCGTCGGACCGTCCGGACCAAGAACCTCGAACCCAAGATACTGTGCCCAAGGAAAGTCCATGCGACGCAAGGCTGCCGGTTACTTCGTCATCGCGGCTTCCCTGACCACGGCCTGCCTCGCGCAGGGCGCGTTCGCCGGCAGCGACGGCGAGACGCCCGCGAAGGCCCCGAGCCATGTCGAGAAGACCTTTCTGATCCCGTCGAGCGACGGCTACGGCGTCGGCGATTGCCTGACGACCCCCGGCAGCGAGTGCGGCCAGGTGGTCGCCAATGCCTGGTGCGAGGCGCAGGGCTACGCCGCCGCCAACACCTTCGGGATCGCCGCCGCCGACGAGTATACCGGCGCCATCGAGCAGCCGATCGCGACCCCGACCGAGCGCCCGATCCGCATCACCTGCCGGGACTGACGAAGCGGCGTCAGCCCTTCACGAAATCCGAGCATTTCGGTGCCGGCTCGGTGCCCCAGGGCGCCAACGGCACCGCCGAGGTCGAGTTTTTCGGCGACCCCTGGATGACCTTGAATGAATAGACCATGTAGATCAGCGTATTGCGCTGGGCATCACAGCCACGCACGATCTGCATCGACTTGAAGATCAGCGAACGCCGCTCGCTGAAGACCACCTCGCCCTGGCCCAGCTTTCCCTTGAAAGCGATCGGTCCGGTCTGGCGGCAGGCGAGCGAGATGTCGGAGACGTCCTCGGCTAGCCCGAGCGTCCCCTTGATGCCGCCCTTCTCCGGCTGCGTGTACCAGCAAGCGACCCCCGACACGGCCGGATCGTCGATGCCGTAGACGACGAGCTTGTCGTTAGGGGTCAGCGGTCGCCAGACCGTGGATTTGGAAAAGATCCGGTCCGGCTCCTGGGCCGAGGCCGGTCCGGCCGCCGCCAGGCCGAGGGCGAAAAGCCCAACACAAGTGAGACTCCGAAACCACATCGCGGGTCAATTCCCTGCCCAAGCACGCCGCCCGGATGTAGGAGGACTGTCCCCGCGTTGCGAGGGGGCGTACAGTCAAGCTGCTTCGGTCCCGAGGCATGGGCGGCGCACGTTCGACCAGCGGGATTGAGAGTATTTCCGATCAACGCGATGCAGCCGATGCTTGACCGCCCGATCGTCCGTTCGCTCGGCCGCCTCGTTCTGAGCGCGGCCTTGGCGTGCGGTCTGTCCCTGAGCCTCGCCCCCGCTAAGGCGCAGGAGGCGCCGGCCGGTGCACCCGCCGCCGGTGAGGCGAAGCCTGGCGCGCCACAGCTGCCGTCGCCCGCCTGCCGGCGCTATCGGGCAGAGCTAGCCTCCGTCCAGAACGGCGCCAGCACGACCCGGGCGCTCAACGACGAGATCGGGCGGCTGGAGGCCTATTTCCGCGGGCTGAACTGCGAGGGCGGCAAGTTCCTGTTCTTCGATACCCGCCCGCCCCAGTGCGGCGCCGTGGAGCAGCGCATCCGCGCGCTCAAGGCGACCTATGGCGGCGCGGTGTTCGACGATAGCGGCGCCCGCAAGCGCGAATTGCAGGGGCTGGTCTCCGCCAATTGCCCGGCCCGGGAGACCTATGCCGGCACCGGCGAGGCCTATGCCAAGGGCGGCCCGCAGATGGTCTGCGTGCGGACCTGCGACGGCGGCTTCTTCCCGATGCGCAACCTGCCCGAGGGCCGCGGCGGCGCCGACGAGATGTGCCAGGCGCTCTGCCCCGGCACCGAAGCCCAGGCCTATGCGATGCCCTACGGCGACGAGGCGCTGAAGCACGCGGCCTCGGTGAAGGGCAGCCGCGCCTATGTGAGCCTCGCCAACGCGTTCAAGTTCCGCAAGGAATTCGTCCCGAACTGCTCCTGCAAGCCGCAGAACCAGACCTGGGCGCAGTCGCTCGTGAAGGCCGAGAGCATGCTGGTGCGGCACAAGGGCGATATCTTCGTCACGCCCATGCAGGCCGAGGCGCTGTCGCGCCCGAAGGTGCGCCTGACTCTGGTCGGCCGGGCCGACCGGACGGCCGCCGAGCTCGCCGCCGACGCCGCCGGACGTGCCGGGGTCGAGATGAATGCCGGTGCGGGGGAGAAGACCGGCGAGACCAAGGCGGGCGAGGTGAAGGCGGCTGGCACCAAGCCCGACCATGTCGCCGTGCGGATCATCGCCCCCGACATGATCGCGGTGCCCCAGCGGCTGACGCCCTGACGGAGTCTTGAGCGGCCGGCGCGGAACCATAGGCCGCGCGCAGGGTTCGGGTCGGCTCGATCCGAAATGAGGCCCCGATGCGGCTCCTGCGACTGATCCTCCTCACTGGCACGGTGCTCCCGGGCCTGACCCTGGTGCAGCCCGCCGGCGCATCCCCGGACCAGTTACTCCTGGCCCAGGGCGGCCCCGACGAGCGCGGTCCGCGCGGCGGCGGCGAGCCGCCCCATGGCGGGCCCCGTCCGGAACGTCCACCGCAGGAGCGTCCCGGACCGCCGCCGGGTCCGCCCCCCGCCGCCCGCGAGCGGCCCGAGCCACGGCCCGAGCGCGCCCCGCCCCCGAGGGAGCGTCCCGAGCCGCCGCGTGAGCGCCAACCCCAGGCCGAGCCGCCTCCGCGCGAGCGCGCCCCCGAGCGTCGGCCCGAGCCACCGGCGGCGCGTCCGCCCGCTCAGGAGCGTCGGCCAGATCGCGGGCCGGACAGCCAGGAGCGCCCAGCGCCGGAGCAACGGCGCGCGCCAGATCGTCCCGCCGTCGATCGCCCTGCACAGGAGCGGCCCGGACCCGACCGGCAGCCGGTACAGCGTGAACCATCGCCACCACCCTCACCCCGGTCGGCGCCCGAACGTCCGTCGCAGCCGCAGCGTGCTCCGGATCAGGACCGCCGGCCTCCGGACCTGGAGCGTACGACGCCGAATGTCACACCGAATGCTCCGGCGCAGCGCCGGGACGCCGCGCCCGATCGCGAGGGCCCAGCGCAGCGTTCCGGTGTCCCAAGTGCGCCGCCTGCGAACGCTGCTCCCGGCGTGCCAGGCCGGCCGGTACAGCGCCCGGACGCTCAGCCCCAGCCGAATGCAAGCCCCGGCGCCGAGCCCGGCCGGCCCGTGCCACCCAACATGGCCCCCGGCGTTCCCGGACGGCCGGTCCAACGCTTGGAGAACCAGCCGGGCTCCGAGCCCGGTCGCCCGGTGCCCCCGAACATGGCGCCGGGGGTTCCCGGCCGCCCCGTCCAGCCGCCGGGACCACCGCCCGGCGCCGACGCTCCGCCTCCGCCCCCCGGCGTACAGCCGGGTCAGCCGCCCGCCGGCGGGCCGGGCGCGCGCGGCGCGTTCAACAGGCCGGGCCAGCCGGGCTACGTCCCCGGCGGCTTCCGCGCGGAGGACGACGTGCGCGACTACGATCAGGTCCGGCGCGACCGACGCGAATTCAGTGAGGGCGGCCGGACCTATTACCGGGAGCCCGGCCGCATCATCGTCCGGGATCGCGACGGCTACCTGATCCGCCACGACGAGAACGAGCGGTTCCGGGATCTCGACCCGCGCGGCTTTCGCTCCGAACGGCGCGGCGCCGACTATTACAGCTTCATCGACCGGCCGGGCGGCGAGCAGATCGTCACCGTTACGGACGATGACGGCCGGTTGCTGCGCCGCTACCGTCGTTTCCGGGACGGCCGCGAGGTGGTGATCATCGACAACGGTTATGCCGGCCCGCCGCGCCCGATCTACGAGGACGTGGTCGTGCTGCCGCCCCCCGACATCCGCATCCCCCGCGACCGCTACGTGGTGGAATACGAGCAGGCGGACGAGGGCGCGGTCTACGAAGCCTTGACGGCCCCGCCGGTGGTCGCCGTGGACCGCCGCTACACCCTGGATCAGGTCCGCTACAGCCCGGATCTGCGCGCCCGGATGCGCTCGGTGGACATCGACACGATCAATTTCGATACGGCCTCGTACACGGTCACGCCGGACCAGGCGGCCCGGCTGTCGGTGATCGCGGCCGCCATCAACCGAGCGATCCGCGCCAACCCGCAGGAAGTCTTCCTGATCGAGGGCTACACCGACGCGGTGGGCTCCGACATCGACAACCTGTCCCTGTCGGACCGCCGGGCGCAATCGGTGGCGACCGTGCTGACTCAGCAATTCCAAGTGCCGCCGGAGAACCTGACCACCCAGGGCTACGGCGAGCAGTACCTGAAGGTGAACACGCAGAGCGCCTCCCGGGAGAACCGCCGCGTCACGGTCCGCCGGATCACGCCGCTGCTGCAACAGGGGACGGCGCAGGCGCAGCCACCCCGCTGAGCGGCGCCATCACGCCGCCAGTTCCCGCGCTTGGCGCGGGGTGAGGCTGAGCAGCCCGAGTACCGCGAGCCCCGCGCCGATCCAGAGCGGGGCCGCGAGGCCGTAGCCATGGTCGATCGCGAGGCCACCGAGCCATGTTCCGAGGGCGAGGCCCGCCGTGATCACCGAGGTATGGAGGCTATTCACCAGCGGGCCGGGATGGGCGGCCCGCATCACCCGGGCGACCATGGCCGGGTTGAGGGAAACGCCGGTGAGACCGATCACGAGGAACGCGGCGACGCTGACGGCCGCGTCGGTCGGGAAGGCCGCGAAACTCGCCAGGGCCGCGGCGAGGATGACGAGGCCGATTGCCAGGACGGGTATCGTGTAGCGATCCGCCAGCCGGCCGATGATGAGATTACCGATCACCGTCGCGAGCTCGTAGGCGGCGAGCACGATCGGGATCAGCCGCGGCGCCAGTCCGGTGACCTCGGTGAAGATGGCTGTGACGTAGCTGAAGGCCGCGAAGGTCGCCCCGATGATCAGCCCGCTGGTCGCGTAGGCCGCCCAGAGACGGCCGTTGCGCAGGTCGGCTAGACCGGACGCCAGATCGACCTGTGTGCTGCGGGCGGGTCTCGGGATCGCCGGGCCACGACGGCGATACACAGGGCCGTCAATCCGACGATCAGCCAGAAACTGGTGCGCCAGCCGAACAGGTCGTTGATCACCGCCGCGGCGGGCACGCCGACGACCGGCGAGATCATCAGCCCGGCCAGGACCAGCGAGGCAGCGCGCCCCCGAAGGTCGGTCCGGACCGATTCGGCGCAGAGCGTCAGACCGATTCCGAAGCAGGCGGCGCTGGTCACGCCCTGCAGGGTGCGAGCGAGCGCCATCACGGCGTAGCTCGGCGCCACGGCGGCCAGCGTGCTGCCGATCAGGAACACGCCGAGCAGCCACAGCAGCGCGTCCTTGTTCGACACGCCGAGCCGCAGGAGCAGAGCGATCACCAGCGGGCCGCCGAAGGTCATGCCGAGGGCAAACAGCGCGATCAGGTTGCCGATCTCGCCCACCGAGACCGCAAAGGCTGTGGCCAGCGACGGCATCAGCCCGGCGACCATGAATTCCGCCGTGGTGATCACGAAGATCGTCGCACTGAGGAGATAGACCCAGGGCGGGACCGTGGCGGCGCCGGGCTCGACTGCACCAGTCACGTCCCGTGCTTCGACCGTTGTCTCCGCTGCCCGCATCGTCGGCCCCCATTTCTGTAAACTCGACTACAGAATGGGTAAGCGCGCTTGCCGCGGGCGGTCAAGCCATTCTATAAATCCTGCTACAGAAAGGTGTGCGATGGCTTCCGCGCGAGGACGGCCCCGCGGCTTCGACCGCGATCAAGCTCTGGAGCGCCTGATGCAGGTGTTCTGGGCCAAGGGCTACGAGGGTGCACAGCTCAACGACCTGACCGCGGCGATCGGGGTGAAGCCGCCGAGCTTCTACGCGGCCTTCGGCTCGAAGGAGGCGGCGTTCCGCGAGGCGATCGACCTGTACATCGCCACGATCGGCTCCGCCCAGATGCGGGCGCTCGAACAGGCGGTGACCGTGCGGGACGGTCTGCGCGCGATGCTGGAGGGCAGCGTCGAGGTCGCGCTCTCGACCAAGTCGGGCGGCTGTTTCCTGATCCTCGGCGTGGTCAATTGCCTGCCGGCGAACGAAGTGGCGCGCGAACATCTCATGCGCGCCCGTCGCAAGACCGTCGAACTCGTCTCGGACAGGCTCCGGCGCGGCGTCGCGGACGGGGAGCTGCCCGCGGACACGGATATCCCCCGGCTTGCAGCGTTCTATCACGGCATCTTGCAGGCGATCTCGTTCCAGGCGCGGGACGGGGCGACGCGGGCCGAACTGCGCGCGCTGATCGACCCGGCTCTGCGCGCCCTCGATCCGGCCTGATCCGCCCGCATGGCGCGGACGCGCCGCCTGCAGTTGACGCCGGCTGGCCCGCGCCTCACCACCGGGCGAGCTTTTTGATGGCGCATCATCGTCTTCCGAGAGCCGGCAACCGCCTTTCGGGATGATGCTTCTGCAACGCGGGATGGTGATGGCGAGCGAAGGCAACGAGCGGCTGATCCGGTCGGGCACGCCGGTCTTCCGCCGCACGGCGCTGGCCCTCGCCGCCGCCGGGTTCTCGACCTTCGCAGTGCTCTACGCGGTGCAGCCCCTGCTGCCGATTTTCGCGGATGAATTCGGCGTCTCGCCGGCCGAGAGCAGCCTCGCCCTGTCCCTGCCCTGCGGGCTGCTGGCGGTGGCGCTGCTGGTGGTGAGCCCGCTCTCAGAGATCTGGGGTCGCAAGCCGGTGATGCTGGCCTCCCTGTTCGCCTCCGCTGTGCTGACCATTGTCGCCGCCCTGGTGCCGAGCTGGCATGGTTTTCTGGTCCTGCGGGCACTGTCCGGACTGACCGCGAGCGGCCTGCCGGCCGTCGCGATGGCCTATCTCGCCGAAGAGATGGACGCGCAGGCGATCGGCCTGTCGATGGGGCTGCTGGTTGGGGGCAACGCACTCGGCGGCATGTCCGGCCGGCTGATCAGCGGCGTGATGGCCGACCATGTGAACTGGCGGATCGGCCTCGCCACGATCGGCGGCTTGGCCCTCGTCGCCGCCCTGGCGTTCTGGCGCTGGCTGCCGCCGGCGCGCAACTTCGTGCCGCGCCGGATGGCCTGGCGCGAGGTGCCGGGCAGCTTCGGCCACCATTTCCGCGATGCCGGCCTGCCCTGGCTGTTCGCCGAGGGCTTTTTGCTGATGGGCGGCTTCGTCTGCATCTACAACTACATCGGCTTCCGCCTGCTCGATCCGCCGTTCTCGTTGAGCCAGACGGTGATCGGCCTGATCTTCTCCGTCTACATCGCCGGGATGGTCAGCAGCCCAGTGGCGGGCGAGCTGGCGAGCCGCTTCGGCCGGCGGCGGGTGCTGTGGCTCGCCACCGCGCTTGGCCTCGCCGGGATCCTGATGACGGCGGCCGACAATATCCTGCTGATCGTCGCCGGGGTCGTCGTGGTGACCATCGGCTTCTTCGGGGCGCATTCGGTGGCGAGCAGCTGGGTCGGGCGCCGGGCGCTCCGCGACCGGGCGCAGGCCTCCTCGGTCTATCTGTGCCTGTACTATCTCGGCTCGTCGGTGCTCGGCACCGCGGGCGGCTGGTTCTTCGCCCATTCCGGCTGGACCGGCGTGGTGCTGTTCGTGGGCGGCCTTTACGGTCTGGCCCTCGCTATCGCGATTCGGCTGTCGCGCTTGGCGCCCCTGACGGTTTGAACCTGCCCCTGACCACCGGGCGCCCATCGCCGGTAATTTTTGACAATCTTTGCCAAACCTCGCCATCCTACGACGAGGAGGTGCCGGCATGGCGACCATGAACATCTCGTTGCCCGATCCCATGAAGGCTTGGGTCGAGGAACAAGCCGACACCGGGCGCTACGCCAATGCGAGCGACTACGTGCGCGACCTGATCCGTCGCGATCAGGAACGCCTCGCGAAGATCGGCGAGCTGCAACGGCTGATCGATGAGGGCTTGGCGAGCGGCATCAGCGGCCGGTCGGAAGAGGACATCCGCCGGCTCGGACGGGAGAGATTGGCAGCTCTCCGCGCAAGATGACCTTTCGGACGTCGCCGCGGGCCGATGAAGACATCGCCGAAGCCTACGCGGCGGGCGCGTTGCGTTTCGGCGAGGCCCAGGCCGAGCGCTACCAGGACGGCCTGTTCGACGCGTTCCGGATGCTCGCCGCGAATCCCCGGATAGCGCATGAGCGGCGGGAATTCGCGCCGCCGATGCGGCTCCATCCCTACAAGGCGCACATGATCGTCTACGTCGAAGATGGGGCGGGTATCCTGATCGTTCGCGTCCTGCATGGCCGACAGGATTGGGACCGTGCGCTGGCATGAGAGCCGGGGCGTGACGGCACGCGGGTGATTGCGGATCACCACGACGCAGCGCATGGTCCGCGATGGAGTGCCCAGGAATAGGCTCCTGAACCGAGGAAAAAGCCGATGAGCGCGCGCAACCATGCCGGCCACGTCGTCGATCAGTTCGGTGCGCAGGCCTCGGCCTACGTGACGAGCGCGGTCCACGCTGCCGGCGCCGACCTCGACCGGATCGGCGCGCTGGTCCGCACGCTGCCGGGGGTGCGGGTGCTCGATCTCGGCTGCGGCGGCGGCCATGTCGCCTTCGCGGCTGCGGCGGCCGGCGCCGCGGTCACGGCCTACGACCTCTCGGCCGAGATGCTGGCCGCGGTCACCGCCGAGGCCGGGCGGCGCGGCCTCGACCGGATCGAGACCCGGCAGGGCGCCGCCGAGACCTTGCCCTTCCCGGACGCCGACTTCGACGCGGTGCTGACCCGCTACAGCGCCCACCATTGGCGCGACGTCCCGGCCGCCCTGGCGGAGGCGCGGCGCGTGATGAAGCCCGAAGGCTTGCTGGTGATCTGCGATGTCGTCGCCCCCGAGGAGCCGCTGCTCGACACGCATCTCCAGGCGGTGGAGCTGTTGCGCGACCCCTCCCATGTGCGTGACTACCGGGTGTCGGAATGGCGCCGCATGCTGCAGACGGCTGGCTTCAACCCCGGCGACACCGCCGCGTACCGGCCGCGCATGGACTACGCGAGCTGGATCGCCCGGATGCGGACGCCGGAAGTCAACGCGGCGGCGATCCGCGCCCTCCAGGCCTCGGCGCCGGTCGAGGTCGCCGAGCATTTTGCCATCGAGGCCGACGGTAGTTTCCTGCTCGACTCAGTCCTGATCGAGGCGCGCCCGCGCTGAGACGCTCCTGCACGGCGCGAGCTCGGGGAGTAGGCGCTAGGCCGCCTCGCCCGCCAGCCGCCGCGCCGCCCGGTCGCGCCCGATCAGCGGCAGGAGTCCGGCGAGGTCTGGCCCGTGCTCGAGCCCGGTGAGTGCGAGGCGCAGCGGCATGAACAGGCCCCTGCCCTTGGCGCCGGTGCGGCTGCGGATCTCGGTGGTCCAGGCCTTCCAGGTCTCGGGGCCGAACGGCTCCGGCGGCAGGATCTCGCGGGCCGCCGCGATCACGGCTTCCTCGGTGATCACCGGATTGATCGGGCCGGCCACGACCTGCCACCAGTCCCGCGCCTCCGAGACGCGGCCGAGATTCGGCTGCACCGCCATCCAAAAGGCCTCCGCGGTCTCGGGCGGGATGCCGAGATCGGCGAGGCGCGGGGCAACCTCCGCGTACGGCATGGCGTGGACGAGCCGTGCGTTGAGCCCGTCGAGCTCCGTGGGGTCGAACCGGGCCGGGGCGCGGGAGATCTCACCGAGATCGACCAGGCTCGCCAGGGTGTCGAGGTCGGGCACCGCGCGCACCGATTCGGCCGAGCCGGTGAGCACCGCCAGTGAGCGCACGGCGGCGGGCTCGTAGCCGGCTTCGCGCAACCCGCGCAGCGACAGGTGGCCGAGGCGCTTCGACAGCCCCTCCCCGTCCGCGGTGGTGAGCAGGTTGTGGTGGCCGAAGACCGGCACGGCGGCGCCCAGGGCCTCGAAGATCTGCACCTGCACGCCGGTATTGGTGACGTGGTCCTCGCCGCGGATCACGTGGGTGATGCCGAGTTCGGCGTCGTCCACCACGGAGGGCAGCGTGTAGAGGTAGCTGCCGTCGGCGCGGATCAGCACCGGGTCGGACAGGGACGCGCAATCGACATGGGCCGGCCCGCGCACGAGGTCGTCCCAAGTCACCGTCCGCGCATCCAGCAGGAAGCGCCAATGCGGCCGGCGGCCTTCGGCCTCGAGGGCGGCGCGGTCCTCGGCAGTGAGCTGCAGCGCGGCCCGGTCGTAGATCGGCGGCTGGCCACGGCCGAGCTGGCGCTTGCGCCGCCGCTCCAGCTCCTCCTGGGTCTCGTAGCAGGGATAGAGCCGCCCGGCCGCGCGCAGGCGGTCGGCGGCCGCATCGTGCTGGGCCTTGCGCTCGCTCTGCCGGGCGAACAGGTCCGGCTCGATCCCGAGCCAGGCCAGATCCTCCCGGATCGCCTCGGCGAAGGTTTCGGTCGAGCGCTCGGCGTCCGTGTCGTCGAGGCGCAGCAGGAATTGACCGCCGGTCTTGCGCGCGAACAGCGCGTTGAGCAACGCCGGGCGGGCGTTGCCGATATGCAGGTAGCCGGTGGGCGAGGGAGCGAAGCGGACGAGCGTCATGCTCCGCTCTGTAGCCGATCTGCGGCGGGTTTTGCGCCTCCCTTCGCGCATGGGTGGCGCGAACCGCCGCTGCCCATGCGCCAGCGCGCTACCCAGGGCCGGCAAAACCCGTCAGAAGGCCACGCTTCACACGGGTCGGGATGAGCGGGATGGACGAGACGGCCGATATCGTGGTGGTCGGCGGCGGGATGGTCGGGCTGGCCTGCGCCATCGCGCTCAAGGATCGCGGCCTCGACGTGGTCCTGTGCGATCCCGGCGAGGCCCGGGCCCGGACCTCCTACGGCAATGCCGGCGTGGTCAGCCGCGGCTCGATCCTGCCGATGTCGAGCCCGGCCCTGTGGGGCAAGCTGCCGGCCTATCTGCGCAACGCCGACCGGGGCCTGCGCCTGCGTTACACGCACCTGCCGCGGATCATCCCCTACACGGCACACTTTCTGGCAAGCGCCCGGGCTTCGCGCTGGCGCCGCGCCGCCGCCGCGCTGCTGCCCCTGACCAGCGCCGCCTATCCGGCCCATGAACGCCTCGCCGCCCGGGCCGGCACCAGCGAGCGGCTTCAGCGGACCGGCTGGCTCAAGGCCTACCGCACCGAGGCCGCCTTCAAGGCCGCCGCCCTGGAGCGGGAGATTCTTTCGGGGCACGGCGTTGCGTTCGACATCCTCGACACGGCCGGAATCCGCGATCTGGAGCCGGCGCTGGTGCGCCCCTACGCCCGGGCGATGCTGCTCACGGAGACCGGCTCAGTGCGCGAGCCCGGCCGCCTGATCGAGGCCTGCGAGGCTCTGTTCGCGGGCCTGGGCGGACGGCGTCTGCGCGGCAGCGTCGCGCGGCTGTCGCCTGAGGCGGATGGCTGGCGCGTCGTCCACGAGACGGGATCAGTGCGGGCCAAGCAGGTTGTGCTGGCGGCGGGCGCCGCTTCGGGGGCGATCGCCAGGACGCTCGGCTACCGTTTTGCGGTGGCGGCCGAGCGCGGCTATCACCGGCACTACGCCCTGCACCCGGACAGCCCGCCCCTCACCCGGCCGGTGCTCGATACCGGCGCCGGCTCGATCCTGTCGCCGATGGGTGACCATCGGGTGCGGGTGCTCTCCGGCGTCGAGCTCAACGCCCGCCACGCAGAACCGGATCACACCCAGATCGAGGCGGCCTGCCGCGAGGCCGCCGAAACCCTGCGGCTGGGCGGGACTCTCGACAACGAGCCCTGGCTCGGCTCGCGCCCCTCTACCCCCGACGGGATGCCCGTGATCGGCGCCGCACCGCGGCACAAGGGCCTGCTCTTCGCCTTCGGCCACGGCCATATCGGCCTGTCCACCGGGCCGATCACCGGCGAGATCGTGGCCGACCTCGCCACCGGCCGGACCCCGGCGGTCCCGGTGGCGGCCTTCGCGCCCGAACGCCTGCTGCGCTGGCCGCGGCTGGTCTGACGCGTCAGCGCCAATCGTAGGGATTGTACGGTTCCAATGCGCCCTGGATCCGCCTGAGAATCTTCGGCTGCTGCTGGAGATCGGCCTCGCGAGCGAGTGCCCGCAGGAACGCGCGGGGGCCATGTTCGAGATCCCGCGCCAGGCCGTCATAGCGCTCGGCCGGCTCGACATGGGGCGGGTTGACGGTGACGAGGTAATCGAGCCCGCAGGTGGGCGGATCGATCCCCAGACGGTAGCAGATCTGCACCCGGGCGAAGGGCTCGCCGGGCCGGCGCAGGACCCGGTAGCCGCCGCGCCTGAACGCGCCGCCGGTGGCGCGCTCGGCATAGGCGAGCGTCCCGTCCACCGTGGCGAGGCTGTCGGTGTGCCGGCTGCGCACGAGCTCGATCGCCGCCCGCTCTGTGGGCAGGAAGTGCTGGGCCTGCGCCCCGGACGCGACCGAAGCGGCAAGCAGGGCGAGGGCGAGGCGTCTCACGGCTTCCTCATGCAGACGGCCACAGGTTTCGCATCCTTGGCGGCCTTGGCGGTCATGTCGAGGCAGCCGACCGTGGACACGCCCTCGGTGACGGTCACGGACGGCACCACCGCCATGCCCTGGCAATAGGCGCCGATCAGCTCCTCGTCGCGGTGACAGGCCACGTCGAGCCGGATCAGCGTGTTCAGGGCCGGCCCCGGTGGCCCGGCGGCGCCGGGCGGACCGCGCTCACCCGTAGGGCCGCGCTCGCCGGTGGCGCCGTTCAGGCCCGGCGGCCCCTGCGGACCGGGCGGTCCCTGATCGCCCTTCGGACCCGGCGGACCGGCCGGTCCCGGCTTCGGCGCCTCGCCGCAGCCGGCGAGTGCGAGAGCCACGATCAGCCCGGAGGCGAGCGCGGCTGTCCTGGGGATTCGCATGCGGTTCTCCGGCCGGGATGCCGCCGACGAAGTGGCGCCGGGCGGCCGAGCGTCAATGGCGGCTCTTTGCCGAACCGGAGGAGTATCAACCAAGAAATACAATCTGCGGTGGAAAATACCGGAAGATCGCGATCTGCTTGACCCGTTTAAGCATTTCGAAAACGATTAGTCACACATCACTGCTTATGCTTGTCTTCAGGCGGCAAACAGAGTCATGACTCGACGAGTACAAATCTTTCTGCCAACGAAACCTACCTCAAGTTGCCTTCTGAATCGCTGGCGGCGGGATGTGGGCGGGGCAGCTGCGGTGGAGTTCGCCCTGGTGGCGCTGCCGTTCCTGGCGCTGGTCGGCGCGGTGTTCCAGATCGCGTTCCAGATCTGGGCCACCCAGAATTTCGACCGCGCCCTGCAGAACGCGGTCCGGACGATCTTCACCGGGCAGTTCCAGCTTGCCAATGCCGGGCAGACCGACGCCGCGACCCTACTCGCATCGCTGAAGACGAAAATGTGCGGCAGCGGCAACGCCGTCGTCCCGACGGTCTTCAACTGCCAGAGCGTCAAGATCGACGTCGCCACCGCCAGCTCGCTCGCCAGCGCCAGCGCGTCCACGCCGGTGAACGCCACCACGGGCACCTGGACCACCGATTTCGGGACGAACTACGCCTGCGCCAAGCCGGGCACGATCGTGGTGGTGACCGCGGCGGTCCAGTTCCCCACCCTGTTCAACCTGATGGGGCTCGGCACCCGAAAGTTCACCTCCGGCACCGGGGCCGGTTCCAGCCTACTCACCTCGACGGCGGTGTTCCGGACCGAGCCCTACCAGATCACCGGTTCGAGCCCGTGCTGAGGCGCTTCCTCCGCAGGGCCGCCCGACTGCGGCGGGACCGGCGCGCCAGCGCGATCGTGGAATTCGCCGTGATCCTCCCGGTGCTGCTCTCGATCTGGGCCGGCATGACCGAGGTTGCCCACGCCATCGACGAGTGGCGCAAGCTCACCCTGCTCGCCCGCACCGTGGCCGACCTGACCGCCCAGGGCGACACCCAGAACCCGATCGGCACGGCGCTGATGAACGACATCGTCGCCTCGGCCGCCAGGGTGATGCGCCCGTTCGACACGACGAACGTCAAGATCGTCGTCAGCGCCATGGGCGTCGACCTCAAGAATCTGAACCTGTTCCCGCGGGTCTGCTCCAGCGTCGCCAACGGCAACGCCACCGCCCGGGCCACCGGCACCGCCACCGACCTCCTCGTCCCCCTCGGCTACCAGACCACGGGCATGCGCTACGTGCTGGCCGAGGTCAGCATCGCCTACACGCCGATGATCGGCAGCGCCCTGGTCAAGCTGGTTAAGGGCGTCAGCAACCAGATCACCTTCTCGGCTGCCGTACCCTGGCCGACCCGCGGCGGCACCACCTACGGGACCAACACCTACACCGAGGTGGTCGTGGCCGGCACAACCCAGAAGGCGTGCGATGGCTCGACGCCCTGAACGCCCCCGCCGGCCGAGGTGGCTCGACTTCGCGCGGGAACGCGGCGGCAACGTCGCGGTCCTCTTCGCTTTCCTGAGCGTGCCGATGCTGATGTTCACCGGCGCGGCGATCGATTACGGCTTCGCGACCCGGCTCGAGACCAAGCTGCAGGCCGCGACCGATGCCACGGCGCTGCTCCTGTGTCAGACGCCGCTCACCACCTCGAATTCGGACCTCAACCTGCTGGCCCAGACCGCGATGACCGGGGCCATGGGGGCGGCGAACCTCGTGGTCGACCCGCTGGCCATCACCAGCAACCCGCGCCAGATCACCCTGACGGCCCACAAGCTCTCGACGGTGTTCTTCGGCAAGTTCACTGGGACGACCCGCATCAATCCGGGCGCCGCCGCGCAATGCGCCACGCCCCTGCCCAAGACCTTCGAGATCGCGCTCGTCCTCGACAATACCGGATCGATGTCGGCGTCGAGCGGCGGCCAGTCGAAGCTCCAGGCGGTGCAGACGGCCGCGACGAACTTCGTCACCTACGTCTACACCAACGCGGCCTTCTCCAGCGCGACCCGGATCTCGATCGTGCCGTTCGCCGGCGCCGTGGCGGTGAACCCGGCGACCTATCGCTATGCCAGTTGGATCGATCTGAACGCGCAATCCAGCTATCATTGGACCAACGTGCTGGCCGCCAATGGGTCCGGCTTCGCGAGCCGGTTCGACATCTTCAACAAGCTCCAGGGCGTTAATTCTGGCTGGAGCTGGGGCGGCTGCCTGGAAGCACTGCCCTACCCGCTCAACGTCCAGGACGGCGCACCGACGGCCGCGAACAAGGATTCCTACTACGTCCCGCTGTTCGCCCCCGACGAGCCGGGGGACGCCAGCACAAGCTACAGGGACTTCAGCGGCAGCGACGGCACCTACCGCTCCTACAATAGCTACATCGACGACGACACCAGCAGCTCCAACGGCACGTGCCCGATCAAGACCTTGTCGTACGACGCCGCCCTCGGTCGGGCCTGCAAATACGTCAGTCCGCGCAACGCCACATCCAACAGCTATCTCGGGATCCCGAACGGGCCGAATTTCGGCTGCACGACGAAGCCGCTTCTGACCCTGACGAGCGACACGAGTGCCCTGAAGAGCCTGATCAACAGCATGGCGCCCCTGGGCTCGACCAACATCCACGAGGGCTTCATGTGGGGCTGGCGGACGCTGTCGCCGAAGAGCGTCTTTGCAAGCGGCGCAACCCCGGCCAGTAGCAGCCCACCCGCGGCGTACGCGTCGACCTCGAGCGCCTCGAATACGACGACGATCAACAAGATCATCATCCTGATGACCGATGGTACGAACAGCTGGTCGGCCAACCCGGGCGCGCCCACCGGATCCCTCTACTTCGCCGACGGTTATTTTCAGAATGCCAACAGCACCAACGCGAACGGCCGGTTGCCTGCCGGCAACCAGAACATTTCGGACGGCACCAGCGCCCGCAATGCGCTGGACGCCCTGACGGCGGAGGCCTGCCGGAACGCAAAGGCCGTGAACATCGCAATCTACACGATCGGCTTCAGCGTCCCCTCCGATCCGATCGACGCCGCGGGACAGACGCTCCTCAAGAACTGCGCCTCCTCGCCAAGCCAATTCTTCCTCGCGAACACCTCGGATGACCTGATCAAGGCGTTCCAGCAGATCCAGGCGAGCATCGGCGCCCTGCGGCTGACGCAGTAGACGACGCGGTTTGACGATCCGTCAGGTGGATAGCGGCCGCGCCCGTGATTGCGAGCGAGCGGGCCGCGCCCCACTCCTCAATCGTCGCGATAAACCTTTTCCCGACGCTCGTGCCGCTCCTGCGCTTCGAGCGACAGGGTCGCGATCGGACGGGCCTCGAGGCGGCGAAGCGAGATCGGCTCGCCGGTCTCCTCGCAATAGCCGTAGGAGCCGTCCTCGATCCGGGCGAGCGCCGCATCGATCTTGCCGGTCAGCTTGCGCTGGCGGTCGCGGGCGCGCAGCTCGATCGCCCGGTCGGTCTCCGAGGAGGCGCGGTCGGCGAGATCGGGATGGTTCTCGTTCTCGCTCTGCAGCGCGACCAAAGTGTCCTGTGCCTCGCGCAGGATGTCGCTCTTCCAGCTCAGCAGCTTGCGCCGAAAATATTCGCGCTGCCGGTCATTCATGAAGGGCTCGTCGTCGGACGGGACGTAGCCGTCCTCCAGCGTCACCTTCGCCATGCGTCACCCTCGCTGGATCATACCGCCCACCAGGGGATGGCCGGTGCGCGGCGATAACGTGAGGTGCCGTATAGTCGAGGTGCTTAATCGCGACAACGCGCAGCGTTGCAGGGCTCGGATGTTGTCTCCAATGCGTTCGCGCCTGCGGCAAACAAGCCACGGTCTAGGGGTTATTCAGTCGCGTGCGTACGCAACCGTACGATCGCGGCGGCGATTTCGCCCGTCAACGACCGGGCGAGCGGCAGCCGGTAATGGGTCTGGTCGAAGAACAGATCCGGATTGTTCGCTTCCGAGCGCCCGGCCCGTCCATCGATGACCGTATTGCGTGGATGCACGGCGAGCGCGGCGCGCACCTCGGCGCGGCAGGCGGACTCGGCCGCCTCCCGGGGGCTGCCGGCCGGCGGCTCAGCGCGGGCATAGACCGGCGGGAACACCAGCACGAGGGCGGTCTCGGCCGGGATGCGCGCCAGCTCGGCGCGCAGCCGGTCGCCCACCGGGAAGGGGCCGCCGTGATGCGGCTCGGTCTCGGGACCGACGGGGCGTTCGAGGGCGGCCTTCTTCGCCGGATCGCGGCCGAAGCCCTGGCTCAAATAATTCGCCTCGTAATCCCACCAGCCGTCGGCGACGGCCTGCTTGCGGCGCGGGTTCAGCAGCCAGCCCAGGCGGTTGATCGTCTCCTGCGCGGCGGTGAAGCGCAGCAGGCCCTGGAGATAGGCCGGCCAGTCGCCGAGCAGCCAGTACGGGAAGCCGTGCTCACTGGGGAAACTCGGGTCGTCGGAGCACCAGAACGCGTCGGCCGAGAGCACGATCGCCTCCGGCCGGGGATGGTGCTTCAGGTACCAGCCGAGCAGCGCGAATTGCTCCGACGGCCCGGTGGCCGGCACCGAGAGCTGCACGAACGGGATGCCGGTGGACCGGGTCAGGGCCGCCGGCTCGATCAGTTGGATATGGGAATTGCCGATGACCGCCCCCGCATAGGCCAGGTCGCGGCCCCGCAGAGCGGAGGCGGTGCGCGGCCCCTGCGGGCGGACGGCGCCGCGGGACAGCAGGGTCGAGCGGCCGGTGTCGTAGGGATCGACCACAACCGCGAGGGCGAGATAGGCCACGAACAACCCGGCCATCGCCAGCAACAGGGCGCGGGTGAACCCACGCCAGGCCCGATCCTGTGGGGGGTGAGCGAGCGCCATCCTCAAAACTGGAAGTAGATGAACTCGTAATTCGCATCGTCCCCGATCTTCAGGAGGACGACGACGAACAGGAGTGCGAAGCCGAAGGCGAGGACGCGTTTGGGCGGCAGGCGGTGCACCGCCGCCCAGGCGGTCGGGCCGATCGTGGCGACCAGGGCCGCCACCGCGATGGTGCGCCACTTGAAGCCGGAGCCGTGCGGCGCCAGCCCGAACAGGCCCTTGAAGATCAGCAGCGACGCCTCGAAGCTGGTTGCCCGGAACAGCACCCAGGTCAGCATCACGAACAGGCTGGTGAGCAGCCAGCCGAGCGGCGCCGGGATCGCGACCCGGACGCGCCGCGCCAGCACCCCGGCGCCGAGGCCCAGCCCGTGCAGGGCGCCCCAGGCCAGGAAGGTCAGACCCGCCCCGTGCCACAGGCCGCCCAGCGTCATGGTGGCGGCGAGCGCCCCGACCTGTCGCGGCAGACCGCGCCGGTTCCCGCCCATGGGGATGTAGAGGTAGTCGCGCAGGAACCGCGACAGGGTCATGTGCCAGCGCCGCCAGAAGTCGCGCAGCGCGGTGGCGCGATAGGGCGCGTCGAAGTTCTGCGGCAGGACCAGACCGAACAGCAGGGCGATGCCGAGCGCCATGTCGGTATAGCCGGAGAAGTCGAAATAGATCTGGAAAGTGAAGCCCAGTGTCGCCTGCCACGCCTCCGCGACGGTGATCACCTTGCCGGCGGCGGCGGCCTGGAACACCGGGTTCACATACGCCGCGAGCGGATCGCCCAAAAACACCTTCTTGGCGAGGCCCACCGTCAGTAGCATCAGCCCGCGAGCGAAGCGCTCGGCGGCGTCGGGCCGCGCGTAGGGCTCTTCGTCGAACTGGTGCATGATCTCGCTCCAGCGCACGAGCGGGCCGGCCAGAACCTGCGGGAAGAACGCGATGTAGAGGGCGTACTTGGTCAGCCCGAAGGCCGGCGCCCGGCCGGCCCGCAGGTCGGCGAGATACATGATGTGGTGAAAGGTGAAGAACGAGATGCCGAGCGGCAGGGCCAGCCCGAGCCGCGGCGCCTCGAGCCCCGGGATCAGGTTGGCGAGGTCGGCGAAGAAGTCGAGGTACTTGAACAGCCCGAGCAGGGCGAGGTTGGCGGCGATCGCCGCCGGAATCAACCAGCGCCCGGGGCGCCACCGATAGAGTCGCGCGACGCACCAGTTCGCCAGGATCGAGCCGGCGAGCAGCGGCACGAACCGGACATCCCACCAGCCGTAGAACACGAAGGACAGGCCGACGAGCAGCGGCAGCCGCCACGCCGGCACTGCCCGCGCCACCAGCGCGTGCAGGATCAGCGCGGCCGGCAGGAAGGCGAGGAGGAAGACGAAGGAGTTGAACAGCATCGGGCGGGGCGGCGCGGAGATGAAGGATGGGCCGCCGGTCTCTGGGCGCGAGGCGCCCGCCTTGTCGGGGATCGCGGCGGGCCCGTCAATCGTGGGGTTTTGGGCCGTGGACGCGGATCAGGGGCGGGCGCCGCACGGGCTCGCTCGTGAAACGGGATTCAAAACGTCAGATCGGAGCCGCCGCGGCACGGTCCGGATTGCCCGTCGTTTCCCCGGGTTCTAACGTATCAACATTGCCGTTGCTCCGGAGGGCCGGTCATGACCGTCACGACCTTGTCCAGTCGCGCGTTCCAGCAAAACGCCAATCAGGCGCAGAAGGCCGCCGAGAAGGGCCCGGTCTTCATCACGCGGCGCGGTGAGCCGGTGCAGGTGCTCTTGAGCATTGAGGAGTATCGGCGCCTCACGGGGCAGCGCCGTAGCCTCGTCGAGGCGCTATCGAAGCCCGGTCTTTCGAAGATCGAGCTGGATATCCCGAAGACCCGCGACCTGCCGCGGCCGGCGGATCTGTCGTGACGTTCCTGCTCGATACGAACGTCGTGTCCGAACTGCGCAAGGTCGGTGACGGCCGGGCGGATCCCAACGTGGTGCGCTGGCTTTCGTCCGAGGATGCGGATCGCTTCTTCCTGTCGGCGATCACCGTGATGGAGCTGGACGTCGGCATCCGCTTGGCCGAGCGTCGCGATCCGGCCCAGGCCGCGCATCTGCGCGCCTGGATGGACGAACAGGTCCTGCCGGAATTCTCCGACCGGATCCTGCCCGTCGACACGGTAGTGGCCCTGCGCTGCGCGGGCCTACACGTGCCGAACCCGCAACCCGAGCGGGACGCGTTGATCGCCGCGACGGCTCTGGTGCACGCGATGACGGTCGTCACCCGCAATGTGGTGGATTTCGCTCCAACGGGGGTGCGGATCCTCGATCCCTGGACCATCAGCCCGTCGGTCCCGGGCGGCTAACGCGCTCACGCCGCCCGCCGCCCCGCCTCGATGGTCAGGCCGAGGCCCACCGACCCGAACGTGTCGCCCTCCACCACCCGGGCCGCGGGCAGCGCGGCGGTGAGCGCGGCGCGCAGGTGCGGCAGGCCCGTGGAGCCGCCGGTGAGGAACATGGCGTCGATCCGCTCCGGCCCGAGCTCGGCCTGGGCGAGGCAGCGGGCGATCCGGGCCGCGACCGACCGGGCGAGGTCGCCGGTCTGCGTCGAGAGGGTGTCGCGGCTCACTTCGGCCGCCAGCCCCGGCTCGATCAGGCCGAGATCGAGATCCGTCGTGCCGGCCTCGGAGGCGGCGATCTTGGCGCCCTCCACGGCCCCGGCCAGAGCGTGGCCGCGCTCGCCCTCCACCGCCGCGCGCAGGCGCGCGACCAGGTCGGGCTTGGCACAGTCGCGGATCACCTCGTCGATCTCGCGCAATGTCTTCGCATTGTAGAGGCGGTTGATCGCCGACCACGTGGCGAGGTCGTGGTAATAGGCGTTCGGCACCGCGAGGTCGCCACGGCGCATCGGGCTGCCGAGGCCGAGCAGGGGCATCACCGTGCCGAGGCTGAGCTGCCGGTCGAAATCGGTGCCGCCGATGCGCACGCCGTCATTGGCCAGGATGTCGCCGGCCCGGTCCGGGCGGCCCCGCCGCTCGGGCGACAGGCGTACGATGGAAAAATCCGAGGTGCCGCCGCCGATATCGGCGATCAGCGCGATCTCCTCCGAGCGAACCTGGCGCTCGTAATCGAGCGCGGCCGCGATCGGCTCGTACTGGAAGGAAATCTCGCGAAACCCGACGTCCCGGGCAATGTCGCGCAGGGTGTCCTCCGCCCGCCGGTCGGCCTCCGGGTCGCCGTCGACGAAATGGACCGGCCGGCCATGGACGACGGTGTCGAGGGATTGCCCGCAGGCCGCCTCGGCCCGCGCCTTCACGGCCGAGAGGTAGCGGGCGATAATGTCACGCAGGCGCAGGCGCTGCCGGCCGACCGGCGTCGCCTCGTCCATCAGGGGCGTGCCGAGCACGGATTTCAGCCCGCGCATCAGCCGGCCAGCATGGCCGTCGACATAGGCCGCGGTGGCGGCCCGGCCGATCAGCGGCTCTTGGCCGAGCTCGAAGAAGATCGCGCTCGGTATGGTCCGGTGCGCGCCCTCCAGCGGCAGCAGGGCCGGCCCCGCCGCAGCGAGATGCCCCAGGGTGGTGTTCGACGTGCCGAAATCGAGGCCGCAGGCCGCCATCGCGTGAGGAATCCGGTTTAGTTCGAGGGAGGGCGGCCCCTACAGGGCGGCGGCCTTCCGGTCCAGCGCGGCCGCGACATTGCAGCCGCGCGACAGCCTCGCGGGAAGCGTGGACAGCGCGTCCGGGGGAGGCTCGGATCCGGTCTTGGCATGCTATGGAGCGCCCATGCGTTCCGATATCGATCTCGGCCTGACCGGCGGGCAGCCGGCGCTCCTCGACCTCACCGAACTGCTGGCCACCCGGCTCCTGGTCCAGGGCAATTCGGGCTCGGGCAAGTCGCACCTGCTCCGGCGCCTGCTGGAGCAGAGCGCCGGGCTCGTGCAGCAGGCGGTGATCGACCCGGAGGGCGATTTCGCCAGCCTCGCCGACCGCTACGGCCACGTGGTCGTGGAGGCCGACGGCGACGATGTCGCGCTCCAGCGCATCGCCGCCCGGGTGCGCACGCACCGGGTCTCGGTGGTGCTGTCGCTGGAGAATCTCGACGCCGAGGGCCAGATGCGCGCCGCCGCGGCGTTCCTCGGCGGGTTGTTCGACGCCGACCGCGACCATTGGTACCCAATGCTGGTGGCGGTGGACGAGGCACAGCTCTTCGCCCCCGCGGCGGCTGGTGAGGTCTCGGACGAGGCCCGCCGCCTGTCGCTCGGCGCCATGACCAACCTGATGTGCCGCGGCCGCAAGCGCGGGCTTGCCGGCGTGATCGCGACGCAGCGCCTCGCCAAGCTCGCCAAGAACGTCGCGGCCGAGGCCTCGAATTTTTTGATGGGCCGGACCTTCCTCGACATCGACATGGCCCGCGCCGCCGATCTTTTGGGATTGGAGCGCCGCCAGGCCGAGACGTTTCGCGATCTGCCGCGCGGCCATTTCGTGGCCCTCGGGCCGGCCCTGTCGCGGCGCCCGCTGACCATCGCGGTGGGTCCGACCCTGACGGTGAGCCGCAGCTCGTCGCCGGTGCTCGTCCCCCTCCCCGACCCGACCGAGGATGCAAGGGCGCTGATCCTCACGGCGAGCCCGGCCGACAGCCAAGCGCCGCCGATGCCGCGCCCGAAGCCGCGCCCGGTGGCGGCCCCGGACGTCCTCGTCCAGCTCGCGAGCTACCGCCCGCCGGCCCCGCCGGAGGAGCCCGAAGAGGAGCCGATGGACCCGGAGGCGCGAGAGGCTGCTCTGGCCGAGGTCCTGATCTCGGTCCTGGCCGATGCCGACGCCGCCGCCTGCACCCCCGCGACGCTCTACCAGGATTTCACGGTCCGCTGCCGCATCCGCCGCCTGCGCGGCGATACGATGGGCCTGCCGGAGTTCAAGCGCCGGCTCGCAGTGGCCCGGGCCGAGGCCGGCGGCGCGGTCGCCGACAATTCCACCTGGGAGCGGGCGCAAGCGATCGCGGCGGGCCTGCCGGACGACCTCGCCGGCCTGTTCCTCGTGGTCGCCCGCGCGGCGATCGAGGGCGCCCCCTGCCCCACGGACGCGATGCTGGCCGACGCCTACGGCACCAGCTCGGGCGGTCGCGCCCGGCGGATGCTGGCCTATCTCGAGGAGCGCGGCGCGATCGTGACCCGCAAGGATTTGCGCGGCGCGCCGATCATCGCGGTGCCGGATCTCGGGATCGAGACAGGCCCGGGCGAGCCACAGATGCTGCCCACCGGGCCGAAGCGGCGGGCGGGGTAGCGGCTGCCAAGCGTTCCGTCATTGCGAGTGCAGCGAAGCAAGCCAGGGAAACGCCATCTTCCGGGATCGCGCGCTGCCCTGGGTTGCTTCGCTACGCGTAACTACCCAGATTGGTTTGCGGAACCGGCTTAGAGCTTAGCAACGAGGTGTGCGGGTTCGAGGGTCAAGACGTCGAGGAGGTTCCATCGGCGCTTCCTGGCGGTGCCGATGAGGGTGCGCAGGGTGGCGAAGTTGTCCGCGCCTTCCCGGGTTCGAAAACCGCCGGAGATCTTCTGCCGCAGCTTCATCATGCGCCCGTCGCGCTTGGCCTCGTTGTTGGTGAAGGGCACCGCGGGGTCGTGCAGGAACAGGAGCACGGCGGCCTTGTGCAGCTGGAGGCGCAGCAGCAGGTTATGACCGACCCGCCGCCGGACGCGGCCGCGCTTGATCACGCGCGGCAAGGGGGCCAGGGCTGCGTGCCAGGCGAGGCCTGCCTGGACGATCCTGTCGTAGAGCCGCTCGGCCCGACCGATCAGGGGCGGCGGCAACGCCACATCACGGTCGCGCGCTTGGTTGGCGTGATGGCAAAGCCTGCGCAACAGACGGCGCATGCGCCCGGCCCAGGCCTCCCCGTCGATCTCGGCGACGGCGTTCAGTTCGCGCAGGTGATGGGCGTTGCACAGGGCGTGGGTGACGCCCGGCATCTGGAAATAGGAGGTCCAGTGGTCGTGCACGACGATCCGCTCGGCGCCGTCGAGCATGGCCCCGCGCCGGGAC
>NZ_FOTK01000087.1 GCF_900114535.1 Methylobacterium pseudosasicola
CGCACCACGTCGCGCAGGGCGTCGGCATCCCAGCGTCCGCGACCGAGCACCGCTTGCTGACGCCAGGGTCCGGGATCGCCCGCAGCTTCCGCCCGCATCCAACCGGTCTTGCGCCGCTCCGCGCCGAGCAGTCCGTCCAGGAATGCGCCCGCCGAGGCCGCCACCCGATCCTGCGTGAACAGCGGGCGCATGCGTCCCTTCACCTCCCGCAAGGACGAGGCCCAGAGTTCCAGTGTCGCCTCAATAGAGGCCCCCGACGTCCATGATGCGCGAATCATGGTGCCGCAGAGAGTCAGAACCTCGCCAAAAACGCAACTGTAATGTTAGAACGCCTAACAGAACGGCACCATAAGCGTCGATGTGCGTTGTTGCGGCATGGCTTGCGCTCTTCTTCCCGACGATCTTTGGAGCGAGATCGCCCCGCTGCTTCCGCCGCCCCGGCCGCGTCCGAAGGGCGGGCGACGGCCCATCGAGAACCGAGCGGCCCTGACCGGTATCCTGTTCGTGCTGCGCTCCGGACTGCCGTGGGAGATGCTGCCGGCCGAGATGGGCTGCGGCTCGGGCATGACGTGCTGGCGCCGCCTGCGCGACTGGCAGGCGACGGGTGTCTGGACGCGCCTGCATCACGTGCTGCTGGGGCGACTTCACGCGGCCGGTCAGCTCAACTGGAGCCGGGCCAGCTTGAACAGCGCGTCTGTACCGGCGAAAAAGGTGGTTCTGCCACCGGCCCGAACCCGACGGATCGGGGCAAACCGGGGACCAAGCGCCACCTCGTCGTCGATGCCCGCGGCACGCCCCTCGGCTTGACCTTCACGGGGCCAACCGCCACGAAAGCGTAATGATGGCCCCGACCCTCGATGCGATCCCGCCCGTGCGAAACGGCCGGCGCGGTCGCCCACGCCGCCGTCCCAACAAGCTTCATGCCGACAAGGCCTACGACGCCTGCGCCCGTCGCCAGGAGTGCCGCGCCCGGGGGATCGTACCCCGCATCGCTCGGCGCGGGATCGACAGCAGCGAGAAGCTCGGGCGGCACCGCTGGGTCGTCGAGCGAACCCACGCCCGGTTCAACCGCTTCCGGCGCCTGCCCGTCCGTTACGAGCGACGCGCCGACATCTACGAAACCTTCACCAGACTCGCGGCCAGCCTCACCACCCTCAACCAAATCAGACGGTTCTGTTAGGCTCTCTTATTACGTTATGTCTACTTACCTCAACCTTAAGCTGAGTTTGAGCTAAGCAATGCATATTGCCTACCAATAGATATTATCCAAGACTGCTGGATGAAACATTGATTAATCTAGCAAATTTTGTATCTTGTCCATAGCTGTTGATTGGGATATCACGCAATAATCTTCGGTCGGTGACTCTTCAGGTTAACAAAATTCAACAAGTGGAATAATTTATGAAAAATGAATCCTTAATCAATAACGACACTTACAAAAATTTTGTGATAAGGCAACCATCCTCATCGCATCTGCCTATAGCAGATACTATCGAAGATATCCGCAAGTATAAAATACTTTACGGCAGTTGGATTTTTCTTTTTTTAATTCTTGGAGTGGTTTATATAAAAAGCTCGCAGTCGGAATATACCGCAACGGCAGCGGTTATATTAAATCCTTCGCGCCAAGTTGCTGGATCGTCTACTGGATCAGAAAGTGGATCCTCCTTGACATTAGACAGCGCTCAAACAGAAAGCCAAATTCAGGTTCTAAAATCTGAACGCGTTCTCAGTAATGTTTTTCAGACGCTAGATCTTGAATCTGCTGCCGAATTTAAACCAAAGTCGCGAACTAATTTGTTGAGTCTTTTGGGCGCCTCGACTGAGCTACCTAAAACAATTGAAGTGTCCGAACTCACGAAACGCCATGCTTTTCAAGCATTCGTTGCAAGAGTAAATGTAAAGCGTGTTTCTCAATCTTATGTCATTGAAGTTTCGTATCAAGCTTTTAGCCCGGAAGAGAGTGCTCGAGTGGTGAATGCGATCTGCATGCAATATATTAAAGGCCAAATAGAACTAAAGGCAGCTTCAATCCAGCGTGGTTCCGAGTTTCTTCAGGGCCGTATCGCTAGTATTAAATCCCAATTGGCCGCAGCTACTGAGGGGGTTCGTAATGGTAAAGTGCCTGAGACACCCTTTCCTGACGCCGACTCTCAGGTCATCAGCTCTGCTACTCCGCCCTTAGGTCGTTCAAGCCCTAAGTCGGGAATAATTGTTGCGCTATGTTTGACTTTTAGTATTTTCAGCGGACTGATTGTTTTGATATTTAAAAACTCTCTGGATAAAACTGTGAAATCGCCGTCCCAGTTGAAGGATTGGGTCAATATCGACGTGATTGCGAATATACCCATCCTAAAAAGATCTGCATATCCGCGGCATATTGTAAATTCGATGGACAAAGGGTCCGTCCCATTCCAAACTGATAAGCACACAGAAAAATTTTTTCAGACACTGCTTACGTCTTTGCTGATATCGAGCCCTATCCAAGAAAAGTTAAGAATCGGCATTACATCTTGGTCTCCGGGCGAAGGCAAGACAACTGTTGCAAATAAACTTGTAGGTGCCTTTGTGCGCAACGCACGAAAAATAACTTTGGTTAGAATCGCGAAGTCTCGCGTTTCAGATCCTGTGACTGACCCCAACGCGTCGTCTTATATGAAGGACCCAGGATCATCGAAGCAAAATCATCAGGTTGATGCATTTTATCCCAATGAGTACATTTCGGTACAAACAATAACTTTTTACTCGACACCTACAAAAGAAGAACTATACAATTTCATGGCATCTCTACCGCCGGATGCAGATATAATTTTCGATTTATCAGCGATTCGCGATCATCCTGACGTCTTAGTTTTTTCCGAAGTGATCTCCTGTTATATTTTAGTAATTTCTGCAGGGAGGACTACCTATGAGGAAGCAGAGAGTGCGTGGCGAGCTATAAAATCGTCGAACGCTCGCAGCATAAGTGCTGTGATTAATAAATTAAAGTGAATATATGTTTTGAGGTGCTTATGCGCATCTACGGGAATAAAATGTAAAGATTTAAATGAATATCTAGATTGTGGCGGTCGATTGGTCAGATTCTAAGTTGCGGTGTCGACAAACGAATTTTGTTGATTAGTATCTGTGTTAATAACCAAGGTTCTCGATGAGTGAGAAAGCTGAGGCGATTAGACGCTGGTTCTTAGATTGGATAAAGAGTAGCGGCGTCAGAAAAGAAGATAGGAAGCTTTCCGAATGCGATTAGCAGTCATCCTTGCGAGTAGTGGCAGAGCAATGGAACTCTCCAATTGGTCGGAAACTTTCAAGTTACAAAGCATTCAGCCATCAAAGGTACTTTACTCCGTTGTTTCTCCGGATGATCTTCCGGAAGAAAATCTTATTTATCCTTGTTCTACTATATTGTATGGAGACCCTGGGCTTCCTAAACAACGAAACCGCGGACTTGATTTTTTGTCTGATTCCTACGACTTAATAGCTTTTTTCGATGATGATTATGTTGCATGCTCCGATGCCTTTGCAAATATAATGGAGTTTTTTAAACAAAATCCTGAGGTTGTCGGCATTAACGGCGTTCTTCTTGCCGATGGTATAAATACAGCGGGGATTTCGTATTCAACGGCTACGCAGATTATCAAAGCATTTGAGTCTCAAAAAATTGATCAGCCGTTGACCGTCTCAAATTTATCAGGATTGTATGGATGCAATATGGTCTATCGAGCAAGTGCAATTAGAGATCTTCGCTTTGATGAAAATCTTCCACTTTATGGTTGGCAGGAAGATGTAGATTTTGCGTCCAGGGTATCGAAACATGGGCGTATCGTTGGAACGAATGCTTTCGCAGGAGTTCATCAAGGTGTCAAACTGGGGAGGTCGTCTGGTGTTAAGCTTGGATATTCTCAGATCTCAAACCCATTATATTTGGCAAGGAAAGGATCAATTACCAAGAATTATGCTCTGAGACTAATTGTAAAGAATGTTTTAAGTAATCACTTGAAGTATTTTCTCGCTGAACCATGGATAGATAGAAAAGGGCGTGCGGCTGGAAATTGGATAGCTATTTGCGATGTCGTTTTGGGGCGTTCTCATCCCAATCGCATTTTGGATTTAAATTAGCTTACTGAAAATCCAGGAAATTTTAGGACATAATATTGGAATCTTCGGCTTCATCATTAGTCCCGGCCGATAGGTCTTCCTTCATGTTTTAGTAAATTTCATAGTCATCTGGGTTTGATGTTTGCCGGCTTAATGGTTTGATGCTTGCGTAGATAGCGTCGGCTGACTTAGGCTTTACGAACGGCTTGAACTCAGCGTTGTTCTGATCGATGTAGGCGTGAATGGCTGTCAAACAGCGTTGAGCATCGACCCTGGATCGGCGTCGAACTTTGGGTCTGGCGCAGTTCCATGCTGATCGGCTGATTACGCGCCGATCCGCCGAGCTTTGAGTAGGTCGAGCTCGGTCCGACCGAACATCTAACGCTGCACAATCTTCAGGCGGATAATCTGCCCTTCGGTCTGGCCGTTCGACTACGGTTGCGTGAGAGCTGCAGCGACGCTCGACTTGTCCTTCAGCAAGCCACGCGCGAACGACGATAGAAGGCTGTGGTCCGCAGCCTCGATCCAGGTGTCGAGATCGGCTCGCCTTCGTTCGCGGTTCATCGCTTGAGAGCGACAGCAGGGACTTTGCCTCGTCGAGCGTAGGTACCTCCGCCTCGATTGTCGGCACGTGGACAGCTTCGGCCTTCGTCAGATTGTCCCGCCCTGTTGTCATCAGCGGGGAGAGGACGCGCGCCGACGGCACCTTCCCAGGCGATTTTTGCAACACGCGCTCGCTGCGTCGCCTCCGCGTTGCCCATTCCCCGACCGCCCGCAGGCTCCCGGTGAACCCGCTGGCGCTAAGCCGCGGCCAGAGTTCTGCCCTGTTGCGGCAGCAGGCCGTCCATTCGGCATCGAGACGGGGCAGATAGGCATCCAGGCTGCTCTGGCGGGCGCGGAATACGTCGCCGGTCAGACCGCGCAGCACGTCGCGCACGAGCTTGCGACTGTGCTTGTTCGCTCGGGCAATTTTCTTGATCGGCATGCCCTGTCGCGACAGGGCGAGGATCGCCTTGCCCGTCGCCTCCCCTGGAGATAGCCGTAATACTGCAGGCGCTCGGAGCAGGTCAGCCGTTCGGGATCGACCGTCGCGACTCCCGCCGCGAAGCGGATTGCAGCCATAGACTTGCGCCCTGCATCGAGGAAGGCGGCGCTGACGTTCTCCATCAAGCGCAATCGGTCGGCGACTTGAAGGACATAGGGCAGCGCTCGCGTCGTCGCCTCACCGTAGCAACCCCCACGGTCATGGGCAACAACGGTGATCTCGGGATGGGCTGCAAGCCACGCCTCAACAGTGCCGCTCTCCCGATCCGGCAGCAGGGCGATGACACGGCGCCGTTCCAGGTCGCAGACCAGCGTGCCGTAGCGCTGTCCTCGACAGAAGTAGTCGTCGATGCCTATCACGCGCGGATGCTCCACCGGACGGACGGCACGGCGGCGCACGGTCCGGAGCATCGTATCCCGACTGGCCGGGACCATGAGCCGTCGGGCGAAACTGGCTGCGGGCCGGCCACCGAGGGCAAGGCCGAGATGATGCACGATGTAGTTGAGCCGAGTCGTGCACCGGCTGAAGGCAGCTGCGAGGTCTGGTCCGAGCCGCTCGGCGAAGATCTGGGTCCGGCAGTCCGACCCGATGCAGCGGAAACGACGGACGCGGACATCGATGACGACGGGTCTACTGGCAACCGGCAGATCGGAGAGAGTACGCGTGTAGCAGCCATGGATTCGAGACGAGGGTTGATCGCAGCCTGGGCACTGGGCCAAGGCGGCGGCCGGCCGGGCTGTGATGGTCATCCCAGTGCCGATCTCGACATGATCGATGAGAAGGCCGCGCGGAACTACGGAACTGGGATGGAGGCTGCGAGGCATGGCAGGATCTCCAACGACCGAAGCCGAGATCCATCAACTCGCCTGCACCGAGATTGAGTCATACCCAAAGTTCGACGCCGATCTTGGGTCAATGTTCAGGTTCTTCCGCACTTTCGGTGCTGAGCGGTGTTCTGGACGTTGATTCGCATGTTGGCCCGATGGGAGTGCGATGCCGGTCTCGAACCCGTCGTCGCCGTCGGTCCCGGACGGCCTGCACGTCGCCGGTCTGACGCTGGACTCGTTCGGATTGCTGATCATCGCCCGAACCACGGCAGCCCAAGCCTGCTGTCGGGTCTGCAGACGTGCGTCAGTGCGGGTGCACAGCAGATAATGGCGGAGGTTCGACGACCTGCCCTGGCAGAACCGGTCGGTGACGTGGCGGGTTCAGGTGCGCCGCTTCCGCCGCGGCCATTGCCCGGGGCGGATCTACGCCAAACGCGTGCCGGGGCTGGGTGCGCGCAAGGCGCGCCGCAGCGACCGGTTGGCCGAGGCGCAGACCGACATCGGCATGGTGCTGGGTGGGTTAGGCCGGCGCAAGATTGTCGCGGCGGCTGGCCATGCCTGTCAGCGGCGAAACCGTCCTGCGCCTGATCCGTCGTCGCGGGACCGTACCGGCTCCGCCGCCGCAGGTGATCGGCGTCGACGATTGGGCGTGGCGGCGCGGCCGATCCTACGGCACCATCGTGTGTGACTTGGAGCGGCGGCGCGTCATCGATCTGTTGCCCGGCCGCTCGTCGGCACCGGTGCGGGACTGGCTCACCGCCCATCCGAGCGTGACCGTCGTCAGCCGCGACCGTTCGGGACCCTACGCCGAGGCCGCGCGCTCGGGAGCACCGACGGCGACGCAGGTCGCGGATCGCCGGCACCTGCTCGTCAACGCTTCCGAGGCCCTGCGCGGAATCGTCGAGCGGCACCAGTCCGAGATCTGAGAGGTGGCGCACCGCGCCGTGCACGACCCCGCCGGCTCCCCTGATCTGGCGAAGACAGTGCCAACGAACGTGAGCAGCCGGCGACGCGACCGCTGCGAGGCGGCCCTGTGCCTCCACGGCGAAGGTCTGCCGACCAAGAAGATCGCTCGCCGTCTCGGCGCATCCCGCAACGCCGTGCGCCGCTGGGTGCGGGCGGGCCGGTTCATGCCCTACCGCCGCGCACCGGGTTCGAGCCTGCACGGGCGCCATCTCCCCCTCGTCGAAGCACGCTGGCGGGAGGGCCAGCACAGCGCCACCGGCCTCCATCGCGCGTTGCACGCGCAGGGCTTCATCGGCGGCTACGACATCGTCCGGCGCTGGGCCTCACGACGGAGGCAGGATTCGCCTGCGCGATCACCGTCCGCCCGAGTCCCCTCGACGCGCCGCATCGCCCGTTGGCTCACCGCCGACCCGGCCGCACTGTCGCGGGAGGATCGCGCCTTCACCGAAGCGCTCTGCAGCGTCGCGCCGAAGCTGAAGCAGGCCGCCGAGGATATACGCGCCTTCGCCGACCTCCTGCGCCAGAACGATCCCACCGGACTGACGCCGTGGCTGGAAGTCGCAGCCGCGACCGATCTCGGCGGCTTCGTCACCGGGCTCGGGCAGGACGAGCCAGCCGTGCGCGCCGCTATCGTCGAGCCCTGAAGCAACGGCCCCGTCGAGGGGCAGGTCAACCGCCTCAAGCTGATCAAGCGGAGCATGTACGGTCGCGCCGGTTTCGATCTCCTGCGCCAACGCGTCCTACATGCTGCGTGAGCCGGGATCAGCAAAGCTTGATCGGATGCCAAACCTACAGCACTGAAAGTGCGGAAGAAACAATGTTCAACGCTGTTTGACACGCTTCCTCCACAGTTGACTTAGAGTGCCTGACAGAACGTTACCGAGCGACGTTTTCAGCGTTGGTTTGGCATGGTCAGACCGCTTCTTCCCGATGATCTCTGGGATGAGATCGCTCCGCTTCTCCCGCCGCCTCGGACACGTCCGAAAGGCTGGCATCGTCCAATTGAGAATCGGCCCCGCACTCACGGGCATCCTGTTGGTGCTGCGCTCGGGTCTGCCGTGGGAAATGCTGCCGGCCGAGATGGGCTCCGGCTCCGGCATGAGTTGTTGGCGGCGGCTGCGGGATTGGCAGGCGGCGGGCGTTTGGAGCCGCCTGCATCACGTATTGCTGGACCGCCTGCACGCGGCGGGTGAGATCGACTGGAGCCGGGCCTGTCTGGGCAGCGCATCTATCCCGGCCAAAAAGGGGGGCGTGCCGCCGGCCCGAACCCGACGGACCGGGACAAGGCGGGCATCTCGTTACCGAAACGTGCGGCACGCCGCTCGGCCTCTGCATGAGCGGCGCCAACCGGCACGACAACGTCATAATGGCGGCGACCCTCGATGCTATCCCGTCTGTGCGGAGCGGTCGGAGCGAACGACCGCGACGTCGTCCGGACAAGTTGCACGCTGACAAAGCCTAAGATGCCAGACCCCGCCGCCAGGAGTGGCAGGCGCGGGGGATCGTCCCGCGCATCGCGCGCAGGGGCATCGAGAGCAGCGAGAAACTCAGTCGTCACCGTTAAGTCGTAGATCCTTCGACAAGCTCAGGATGAGGGCACCCACGCTCGGTTGAACCAATCCGTCGATTGCCCACCCGCTACGAGCGATGCGTAGATATCTACGACGCCTTCACGAGCCTCGCGGCCAGCCTCGTCACCCTCAACCAGATTGGACGGTTCAGTTAAGCAGTCTTAGAGCGCCTAACAGAACGGGCACGGATCGTCTGGGAGTGCGTTGGTTTGGATGGCCCGCCCGCTACTGCCCGATGATCTCTGGGACGCGATCACCCCGCTTCTACCGCCGCCACGCCCGCGTCCGAAGGGCGGGCGCCGCCCGATTGAGAACCGGGCGGCGCTGACCGGCATCCTGTTCGTGCTGCGCTCAGGCCTGCCCTGGGAGATGCTGCCCGCCGAGATGGGCTGCGGCTGCGGGATGAGTTGCTGGCGGCGCCTGCGCGACTGGCAGGAGGCGGGGGTGTGGGCGCGCTTGCATCAGGTTCTGCTGGAGCGCCTGCACGCGGCGGGTGAGATCGACTGGAGCCGGGCGAGCTTG
>NZ_FOTK01000090.1 GCF_900114535.1 Methylobacterium pseudosasicola
CTGAAGCTGTACGTCTACGGCTATCTCAACCGGGTCCCGTCGAGCCGACGCCTGGAGCGCGAGGCGGGCCGCAACGTCGAGGTCATGTGGCTGACCGGCCAGCTGTCGCCCGATCATAAGACCATTGCCGAGTTCCGTCGGCAGAACGGCCCCGCCATCGGGCGAGTCTGTGCCCGCTTTGTCGCCCTGTGCCGCACGATGGGCCTACTGACGGGGACGTGCGTCGCGATCGACGGCTCGAAGTTCAAGGCGGTCAACAATCGCGACCGCAACTTCACGCAAGGCAAGCTCGACCGGCGCCGCCAGCAGATCGAGGAGAGCGTGTCACGCTACCTCTCGCAGCTCGACACAGCCGATCGTCAGGATCCCACGCCGGAACTGGCAGCCAAGGTGGAGCGGCTGAAGGAAAAGATCGCCCGCCTCGGACAGGAGATGGAGCGGCTGGCGGGGTTGGAAGAGCAGATGAAGGCCGCGCCCGACCGGCAGGTCTCGCTGACCGATCCCGACGCGCGGTCCATGGCCACCAGCGGTCGTGGATCGGGCGTGGTGGGTTACAACGTCCAGGTGGCGGTCGAGACCGAGCATCACCTGATCGTCGCGCACGCGGTCACCAATGCCGGCTCGGACCGGGCGCAGCTCAGCGGCATGGCCGCGCGGGCCAAAGAAGCTCTGGAAGCGGACACGCTCGATGCGGTGGCTGACCGGGGTTACTATTCCAGTGAACAGATCCTGGCCTGCGAACGCGCCGGCATCGCCGTGACGCTGCCCCGGCCGATGACCTCGGGCGCGAAGGCCGTCGGGCGCTTCGGCAAGGATGATTTCCTCTACCGTCGTCAGGACAACACCTACTTGTGTCCGGCGGGTCAGACGCTGTCCCATCGGTACACCTCGGTGGAGAATGGCCTGACCCTGCATCGGTACTGGACGAATGTCTGCTCGGCCTGCGCGATGAAGGGAGCGTGCACGACAGGCAAGGAGCGCCGGGTGACCCGGTGGGAGCACGAGGACGTGCTGGAGGCCGTACAGCGCCGGTTGGACGGCGATCCGCTGGCCATGCGGGTCCGGCGCGAGACGGTCGAGCACCCCTTCGGCACGCTGAAGGCACGGATGGGGGCGACGCACTTCTTGACCAAGACCTTGCCGCGCGTCTCGACCGAGATGGCACTCCAGGTCCTGGCCTACAATCTGACGCGGGTTCTCAACATCATGGGAAGCCGGAAGCTCTTGGTAGCGATCCCCGCCTGAGTGAAGGCCTTTGATCGTTCACCGAGGGGCTGAAAAGCCGTCCAGCAGCGCCTTCAACTCAAACGGATGCGCGACCACAAAGGGTCGATCCAAACGGTGGAGCGCCTATTCTCGCAAAATTGGGGCGGCACCCCAGCACAAAGCCGATTCTCGGCGTTTTGACACGGCCTGGGTCGATAGCCGAATAGCTGGGTGGGGTGGATTTCTGCCGGTCTGCTTTGGAGCGAGGGGCCAAAGAAGCAGCCGCTACTGTAGCGCCCGCTCCTGATCGACGGCCGCTGCGGAATGCTGCTTCCTACGCGTCGAGCAAGTATGGAACGAACACATCCTCGATCTTGAATCGCCGTTCGGTCAGACCTTGCTCGTGATGGTAGCGAAGCACCGCGTCGATAGCCGCCCTGTTCCTGGCCATGCCATAGGGCCACCAATCGTCCCCGAGAAGCTCGCGGTCGCGGGCAAGCAGATCCGTCAGCCAAGGCACCATCGTCGCCATGTTATTGAACGTCATCGCATGCGTCAGTCCCGCGACCTCGGCCAATTTTGCTTCGCAGAAGCCTTTGTAGACCGCGCGAACGAGATCCGGCTCGCGCTCGGCCAGTTCGCGCGTCACCACGACGGTGTGCATGATTGGGAAGATGCCCGTCCGGCGATAGTAGTCGCGCTCGACCGCCTCGTGATCCGGGAAGAGGCGGCGGACCTTCGGCGAGCCGTCGAGAACGCAACGTGGCACGTCGGCGGAGATCAGGGCGTCGATCTCCCCAATCTCCAGGAGGACGCCGAGGTCGGTGCCCTTCGGCGCCACCGTGACCGGGACATCCGCGGGGTGGGGCTGGGGCACGAAATCGATCGGATCCATCGGGAAGTCGATGCCGCCGACGATCCAGCGGTTGCGCTCGGGCCGGAAGCCGAACTCGTCCATCAGGATGCCCTTCGGCATCACGCCGGCATCGTGCCCGTAGAGGGCCAACTCGCCGATGGTCCTGTCCACGAGGTCTTCCGGTCGTTCGATCCCGCTCGCGGCGTTGACGTAGATTGCCGAGTGACGGAACGCGCGGTTCGGGAAGACCGGCAACGCCAGGAAGGGCGACGATCCCTGCGCGAACGTCCGCAGGAAGTAGGTCAGGCCGAGTTCCGAGACGTCGTAGGCGCGCCGGTGGATCATCGCCTCGAAGATCTGCGGCACGATCCTGGCCGTGTGGAAACGGGCTTCGACGCCCTCGATGTGCACGCGCCCGTCGCTCAGTGCCCGCGTGCGATCGTAGTTCCAGAAGGCGACGTCGATGGTTCTCGCGGTCATGAACGGCTCCGGGATCGAAATCTCCCGACGCATATAATAAACGTGTTTATTAAATGAAGCCCTGTGGCTTGGGATGGTGCGACAGTGACGGCGGCGGCGTACAGAACCGGGATGGTAGCCAACCCTCAGACCCTGTCCGACATCTTCGCGACCGAGACCCTCGGTTCGCCCGAAAACGCGGTTGGCTTCGTGTTGTGGCGGGTCGTGCATCGCTACGTGCGCGAGATCGACCGCATCCTAGCGCCGGTCGGTCTGACCCACCTCCAATTCACCGTGCTCGCCATGGCGGGGTGGCTCCTGCGCGAGGGTGAGGCCGTGACGCAGGTTACGCTGGCACGGTTCGGGGACATCCATCCGATGCAGGTCTCGCAGGTCCTGAAGGCACTGGAGGCCAAGGGCCTTATCGCACGGCCGCGCAGCGCGGCGGACACGCGGGCGAAGTCCGTCGCGGTCACCGAGGCGGGGGTTGACGCGCTTCGTCGGGCGATGCCGCTGGCCATCGCCGTGCAGGCGCGCCTCTTCGGGCAGGCCGGCAGACCGGGCGGAAAGTTCCTCGACATGATGCTTCGGTTCGACCGCCCCGCCTCGGATTGACACTCCAGCCCATTCGACCCATTCGCCTGGACCAAATCCCCGTTGACCGGCGGCTTGCACCAGGAGCCCCATCCTTGCTCCATCGACGAATGCCCAGAGCTTCGGCGACAGATTGCGGTGCTCGGAATATGAGAGCGCTTGTCTGCTATCCCTCGACGTGCTCTCTTTCCTCAATAATCTTTGGCACTCAGAGCGTTGAACGCAGACGGCATGCCAAATCTCGCTCAGAACAAGGCGAACGTGATCGCGTTCTATCAGATGATGTTCAACGATTGCCGTCCGCGCGAGGCTATCAAGCGTTATGCCGGCGCCACTTACATCCAGCACAACCCACACGTAGCCACGGGCAAGGACGGCTTCATTGCCTATTTCGAGCGCATGTCGCGTGAGTGGCCGGGCAAGCGAGCAGAGGTCAAGCGGGCAATCGCTGAGGGCGATCTGGTTGTGTTGCACTGCTTTCAGCACTGGCCGGGTGATCATGATTATGCGGCCATAGACATTTTCCGCCTAGATGAGGACGGCCGGATCGTTGAGCACTGGGATGTGCTGCAGATCCTGCCCGATGCCTCGGCCAATCCGAACGGTATGTTCTAGGTCTCGGATGCTTCATGCGCGGCGTGAATCCGCAATCCGCTTCCCATCCTGAGCCAAAACGGCGATCAGAGCGTCTGGGCTGGGTCGTAGGCGGAGCGTCCGCTTGCGAGCGGTCGGTCATCTTCCGCTTGCAACCCAGCTTGAGCTCCAACGGGAAACCATCCGTCAGATTTCCCACCGGGGCGGGCGCTTCCAAATGCATCTGTGAACTCGCCGGCCCGTCGGATGCAGCGAGGGTCGCGACTTTTGATAAGGGGTAAGGCTTACCTGCCATTCGGTCGGTGCGCCCAGCCCGCCTTGATGGCGTTCGCGACCTCGTCGACGAACAGACGGGTCTTGGCAGGTACGAGCCGGCCGGGCGCCAAGATCGCGTACACGCCTCCGTCCTCCCTCCCGACCCAACCCGGGAGTACCTCGACGAGGGTGCCGTCGCGCAGTGCTGGACCGACCAGCCAGTCCGCGGTGAACGCGATGCCCGCGCCCGCCACGGCCGCCATGAGCAGGACCTCGGAGTGGTCGGCGACCATGGAACAGGTCGGACGCACGGTCTGGCGTTTCCCCTCCCGGACCAAGGGCCAGTCCGGCCAGGCCGTGAAACCGGTGAACCCCAAGCATCTGTGGCGTGTCAGGTCGGCGGGCGTTTCGGGAAGGCCGTTCGCCGCGAGGTAGCCCGGCGATGCCACGAGCAGGTTCTGGTAGGACGCGATCTTTCGGGTGGTGAGCGTGCTGTCGCGCTGAGCGCCGGCCGTGACGCGGATCGCCACGTCGATGCCCTCGGCCACGACGTCGACGAAGCGGTCCGACGTCCGGACGTCGATCCGGATCTCCGGATACCGCGCCAGGAAGGTCGGCAGCATGGGTGCGATCCACAGCCGGCCGAAAACGATCGGAATGGAGACGCGAACGAGTCCATGCGGGCTGGCGGCATGGTCGCTGGCCTCCCGGCTAGCGCTGGCCAACTCGTCCAGGACGCCCTGCACCCGGCCGAAGTACGCCGCACCGACCTCGGTCGGCGTCACCCGGCGCGTCGTGCGTGACAGCAGCCGAACGCCCAACCGCCGTTCGAGTTGGCTCACCCGCCGCGAGAGCACGGACGCATCCCGTTCGAGGATCTTGGCCGCCGCGGCGAAGCTCCCGGCCTCCGCGACGGCAACGAAGGCCACCAGCTCCTCAAAACCGCCGGGCTCCAACAATTCCTGCATGTCATGCACGACTCAAATGCGGGTTCGGCCCATTATCCGGGTTCGGCGCATCGCCTATCTCATGCCGAGCAAGTCGTCGATGAGGTCGGGCTTCGGGGACCCTACCCACCATCGAACCTGGGTTTCACGCCCTGGATCGTCCCGACCACATCGACCATGACCAGGCAGGGAAATCCGATGTCCAAGAACCTCAAGACCGTATCGACGGACGACTACGACGCCGTCGTCGCCACCGTTCAGGCCTACGTGGACGGGCTGAAAAGCGGCAGGGTCACCGACCTGTCGAAGGCGTTCCACGGGGACGCGGTGATGTACGGCTTCACCAACGGCGCGCTGATGGGCGGTCCGATCACCAACCTCTATGATTTCGTCGAGAAGAACGGCAAGGCAACCGAGGTCAGGACGCGGATCGACATCCTCGCGATCACGCCCACCACCGCCGTCGTGCGCGTCGACATGGAGAAGGATGTGATTGGCCTCGACTACACCGACTTCCACTCCCTGCTGAAGCAGGACGGGACCTGGCGCATCATCGCCAAGGTCTACCACGCCTACGAGGACTGAGCCGTCGATGCCGGGATCGGCTTGCCGACGGCCCGGCCGAGCGTGCTCCCGAACCAACCGATAGGTGCCGCATGAACGTCTTCATCGTCGGAGGGGCCGGAAAGGTCGCCCGCGGGCTGGCACGCCTGCTCTCCGAGGACGGCCACGCTGTCCGGTCGCTGTATCGCAAGCCGGAACAGGCCCGGGACCTCGCCGCGCTGGGGGCGAGGGCGATTCAGGGTGACCTGACGGCGTTGTCCATCGATGCCCTGGCCTCGCTGATGGCCGGCAGCGACGCCGTGGTCTTCTCGGCCGGCGCGGGCGGCGCTGGGATGGAGGTCACCAACGCCATCGACGGTCGCGGCCTCGAACTCACCGTTGCGGCGGCCCGGCAGGCCTTCATCCGGCGCTTCCTCCTCGTCTCGGCCTTCCCCGACGCCTTGCGCGGCGGCGAGCGCAATCCCGGGTTCGAGAACTACGCCCGGGTCAAGAAGCTCGCGGATGCGCACCTCGTCGCGAGCGACCTCGACTGGGTGATCCTCAGGCCCGGCACCCTCACGGACGGGCCGGGTACGGGCCGCGTGCGCGCGGCGGCCGCCATTCCGTACGGCGCAGTGCCGCGGGACGACGTTGCGGCCACGCTGGCCGCGATCATCGAGCGACCGGACGTGAGCCGGACCATCATCGAACTGACCTCGGGCGACACGCCCATCGACGAGGCGCTGGCACGCATCGCGCGGCGCTGACCTAGCCCCGAAAGGATCTCGACATGGCTGAATTCGAAAGCCGCGCGCTCGGCGGGACGCGCGCGGCGGTGACGTCGCTTGGCTTCGGCACGGTGCCGCTCGCCGGCTTCAAGGCGAAGGTGAGCTTCGCCGACGCCCAGGCCATCGTGCAGGCGGCCTACGACGGCGGCATCCGGTACTTCGACTGCGCGCCGCTCTACGGCTTCGGCAAGGCCGAGTACAACCTCGGCCACGCACTGCGCGAACTGGGCATCCGCGACGCGGTGACGGTCAGCACCAAGGTCGGGCGCGTGCTCAAGGCGAGGAGCCGGACCAAGGCGCTCGATACCGTCTACGGCATTGACTGGGTCGAACCGCTGCCCTTCCTCGACACCTACGACTACACCTACGACGGCTTCATGCGCTCGTTCGAGGACAGCCAGAAGCGGTTGGCGCTCGACCACATCGACATCCTCTACGTCCACGACCTCGGCAGCGCCTGGCACGGCGACCAGGCCGACCTGTACTGGAAGCAGATCCGCGACGGTGGCTACCGCGCACTCGACGAGTTGCGCCGTTCCGGTGCGGTGAAGGCCGTCGGTCTCGGCGTCAACGAGACGGAGGCCGTGGTCACCGTGGCGCGCGAGTTCGACATCGACTGCGCGATGATCGCGGGGCGGTACTCCCTGCTCAACCATGCCCCGCTGGAGGGTGCGTTCGACGAGCTCCACCGCCGCGGCGTGTCGATCGTTGCCGCCGGCGTGTTCAATTCCGGCGTGCTGGCGTCCGGCGTCGGGATTGGCGGGGCGAGCTACGATTACGGCAACGTGCCGGAGGACATCGCGAAAAAGGTCGCGGCCATCGAGGACGTCTGCGCCGCGCACGGCGTGAGCCTGCCGGCCGCCGCGATCCAGTTCGTCGCCGCGCACCCGGCCGTGGCGACGGTGGTGCTGGGTGCCAAGGACGTCGAGCAGACCCGGCAGAACATCGAATCCTTCTCGCAGGCCATCCCCGCCGGCCTCTGGGCGGACCTGAAGGAGAAGGGGTTGCTGCCCGGGCCGGCACCCGTCCCGTACGCCTGAGGCTCCCACGCTCCCCTATCGAAGGACATCGCCATGAAGACGTATCTCATCATCGGGGCCGGCCCCGGCATCGGCCTCGCCACCGCCGAGCGGTTCGCCCGCGAAGGCTTTCGCGTCGTGCTGGCATCGCGCGACGCCGACAGAACCCGGACGCTCGCCGCAGGACTGCGGGACAAAGGGCTCGTCGCCGAGGAACGTACGGTCGACGCGAGCCGGGACGCCAGCGTCGCCGGGCTCGTGGCCGAGGTCGCTGCCTCCTTCGGACTCATCGACGTGCTCCACTACAACGCCGCGGCGCTGCGCAACCAAACCGTCGCCGACCAGCCCGGCGAGACGTTCAACGCCGACCTGGCCGTCAATATCGGCGGTGCGCTGTCGGCCGTGAGGGCGGTGGCGCCGGCGATGGCCGCGCGCGGCGCGGGAACCATCCTCCTGACCGGCGGCGGCTTCGGGCTGGAGCCGAACCCCGACTTCCTGTCGCTCAGCATCGGCAAGGCCGGGATCCGGGCGCTCGCGCTCGGCCAGTTCGAGCCGTTCAGGGCGCAGGGCGTCCATATCGCCAGCGTGACCGTCGTGGCGCAGATCAAGCCCGGTTCGGCCGAGGCAACCGCGGTCGGCGAGCACTTCTGGCGGCTACACGCCCAGGCGCCGGACGCCTGGACCCCCGAGGCCACCTTCGCCGGCTGACGCGCGGCGAGCCTGCGACCGGGAAGCCGCCCGGCCGCCGGCCCGCTCCCTCGAACACGGGAGACCCGAACCATGCCGACCGTAGACCACGGCGCCCTCGTCGATGCCGATCCGGATCGAACCTGGAGCGTGCTGAGGCGCTTCGGCGAGATCGCCACTTGGCATCCGGCCATCGCCGAGAGCCGGATCGAGGGAGACCTTCCCGATGGGATGCCGGGGTGCGTGCGCGTCCTGCGCCTTTCCGACGGCAGAACCCTGCGCGAGCGCCTGCTGGCGATGGACGAGGCCAACCATGGCCTCACCTACCGCTTCGACGAGGCGCCGCTCCCCGTCGACGACTATCACCTCACGGTCTCGGTCATGCCGGTCACCAGCGAGCCCCGCAGCTTCGTCCGCTGTGAAGATGGGCGAAACTCGCTGCTTATGGCGTGGTTGGGTCCAGGCCGTGTCAAAACGCCGGGAATGGGCTTTGCGCTCGGGTGACCCCCAATCTTGCGAGAATGGGCGTTCCATCGCTTGGAGCGACCTTTTGTGGTCGAGCGACAATCCGTTTGAGTTGAAGGCGCTGTTGGACGGCTTTTCAGTTCCTCAGTGAGCGATCCAAGGCTCTTGCTCAGGCGGGAATGGCTTCTAAGAGCTTCCGGCTTCCCAGGATGTTGAGAACACGCGTCAGATTGTAGGCCAGGACCTGAAGGGCCATCTCGGTCGAGACGCGCGGCAACGTCTTGGTCAGGAAGT
>NZ_FOTK01000093.1 GCF_900114535.1 Methylobacterium pseudosasicola
CGACCGCCGAGGCGGTGGTCTCGTCGTCCTTGACGGCGAGGTGCACGTAGCGGGAGGCGCGGTCGATGGCGACGTAGAGGTAGCGCTTGCGCGAGACGCGGTCGCGATCCTGCAGCTTGGGCAGGTGCTTCACGTCGACGTGGACGAAGCCGACCTCGTAGTCCTTGAAGGTGCCGTGCGGCTTCCGGGCCTGCTCGGCGGGCGGCAGCCGGTTCAGGCCTTCAGCCTTGAGGATGCGATAGACGGCGTCCCGGTTCAGGTGTGGCAGGAAATGGCTGATGACAAAGGTCAGCGCGTCGAGGCGAAAGCCGGTGGAGCGGCGGAGCGCGCACACGATGGCACGCTCCTCATCGCCGGCGCGCCACGCGAGCTCGTGGCGTCGCGCCGAGCGGTCTTGACAGGCATCGGGGGCGCGTTTGCGCCACTCGCGGATGGTCTAGGTTGAGAGGCCTAGCGCTTGGCCAGCATCCCGGAGATGTCGTGCGAGTGGGCGATCTGGGCGCGAACAACTGGAGTGGTGCGGGCCTGGGGATGGATGGCGAGCATCAACGAGCCCTCCTGGCAGCACGGCGACGCACGCCCTCAAACCGCCACGCATAGGCTTTGATTGCTCAACGCGCTACACACCGCCCCAGCGTGCTGATCCAGGCACCCGGCCCAATCCGCCGCCTGGCCGCCGACAAAGGCTACGACGCCGACTGGCTGCGGGCCGAGTTGGGCGCCAAGAGCATCACGCCAATCATCCCAGGCAAGAGCGGTCGGAAGAAGAGGATCCACCACGACAAGCGCCGCTACAGCGAACGCTGGCGTATCGAGGCAACCTTCAACCGCGTCAAGGACTTCCGCCGCATCGCCACCTGCTACGACAAGCTCGCCCGCAACTACGCATCAGACGTAGCCCTGGCCGCCGTCATCGCCTTCTGGTGCTGATCGAATCCAGACCCTAGATTCAGCAGCGTCCTCCCTCGGGCGTGGAGTGCGATTAACTCATGTGACGGCTAGACCTAAATCAACTTACGAAGTTGCTGACTGCGAAATTTTTTTCTCCATGGATAGAAAAATCTTTGTCTAAATTTAAATCGCTGACGGTGCCTAGTACCTGCTAGAGTTTGAATCGCAGGTGGCGATCCAGATATCACCCCATATTTTGAGCCAATGAGTTCTGCTTCTCGATAATAACGGTTAAAATATTCCTCCCATGGCCAATCCGCTTTGACCCAGGGCTTTGGACCGCCGGTGAAATGGTAAATAAATGGCTCAAGAGCGCGACTTTCTTTTTCCATGATCATCATATGCTCGCTTTGAAAATTGTAGCGCTGAGATATTAAAATTGCAGAATGGGCACACACATGGTTGATAGCGCTTTGATCAGAAGAACGGCATAACTCAGCGTTTGATTTCATAAAAGCCATAGCTCGCGGAGCGGCATCTGCCCAAGTTTCCCTCAAAGTATAGATGACACCGGCGTTAAAATATTTTGAACGATCTACTGAAATAGACGCGAGATATTCAATATCATTCCTGCCAGACCAACTCAGTTCGTTAACAAACAATTGCAAATTATCGGGTGCCGCAACAATTCGACCAACCGGAGGAACAAAACTTAAAAGTTCGTCCAAATTATTGTCGACCATTACATCTCCATCGATGTAAAGAAATCGCTTAATATGTTGTGGAAGAATCTCTGTAAGCCAGAACCTGGCCAGCGTAATGGGCGGAAGATATCGGTCACGATGATACTTTGATAAATCTGATAAACCCGGGAGAGATATCCATTTTACTTGTATTGCTAACGACGATAAGTCCTTTTGAAATTGACTCGCCCATTCTGGTTCCTCTCCTAAAGCATAAATGATAACAGCTACTTCAACTTTATGTATATTAGCCCTGGCCGACATGGCGGCACTTAAAGTTGGCACTAGATACGCAGCATCACAGATAGTTACAATCGCAATTTCGCACATCACACCGCTCCGGAAAGAAAATCCATTAGTTTTGAATTCCCGATCGTCATTTATGAACTATGCGCCCCAGACTGAAGACTCCTAGAAGGAGATCTTTTGCGTTTCCAAGAGCAATACCAGTTATATTTTTAGCCCCTCCAAGATCTCTCGTTCGTTCGTGCTTAATAAATATTTCAACTCGGCTCAAAAAGCGCGACTCCCGATACAGCCTTAATCTCGCTTCATTGCTTTTGAGCCTAGATTGATAGATAACGCTTGCCTCTTCCAGATTTTTTTTCATAGATAATTCCGTGGTGACATCGGCGGTATTACTACAAATTTCCGCCATTGATTTGCAAAATTCGCGACGATATTCGTAACGATAGATAGGAACCTCGAAAAAAGACCAAAATTTTCTTATGAGATCTTGTTGTCCCGCTCCGTCGGCGTTATTATTGTGCTGTCTATACAAGCAGAGCGGTTGATTTATATGAGAGACCCTCCCAAGGGTGGCTGCAAGCGAATAAATCCATATGTCATGAGATAGGGGACGTCCATTTTGACCTTTGGGACGAATACTCGGGTCAATAAGTTGGAGTAGCCGCCTATCAAACATCATTTGATGGCCCCACCCATTCTCATGCGGATTGAGGTCTCCTTTGTTAAAAAATTTTGTACTATGAATGCCCTGACGCCCGATAGAAATTTTATTTAATTTATCATCGACAATAACAGATGTATGAATAGATATTAGCGAATCATCGCCGACTATCGCTTCTAACCCCATGCGGATCTTATTTGGTAGCCATACATCATCTTGGTCAGAAAACATTATATAATCGCCCCGGCAGGCTGCCCCGATTGCCAAAAAATTCTCGGCGTATCCGAGGCGTTTATTGGAGGTGAGAATCTTTACAGGGAACGGGGAGTAACTTGCAAATTTCTCCAACAACATAATTGTTCTGTCTGTCGAGCCGTCATCTCTTACAACCAATTCGTCGGGAGCAAGAGATTGTTCGACAATACTATTCAATTGATCTTCAATGTAGCGCTCACCATTGTAGGTTGCCATTGCGATTGAAATTGAAGGCATCTAGAGCTCTTTCGTTCCTCATCTAGCAAAATGACACAAATTCCGACAGATTGCAAAAATTCGGGCAATCTATAACATGAGTAGAAATGGTCCAGGTTTTTATATTGGAGAAAAAGCGGTTCATAAAATTCAAGGTCGGCTGGGGGTTATTATGAACCGAATTAATGTTGTTGACGGCTTCGAATATCGTCTTAGGTCATGTTGGCGTTTTTATCTGTTGTATCTGATAAGAAACGGTTACTGGCTGCTTCGTATCCTTCATCGCTGCATAAGAGATCGGTTGAGCGCACGCACTACCTGAAGGAAATATTCAATGGGCGGTTGTGCATTGTGGAACCGAGGGCGCTATGGCTGTTCATGCCGCATGACCTATCACCGTGGCCGGCTGTATATTAGTAGACGCAGCGCTAGCTGGCCCCGTAGTGCGTAGCCCGGGACCTGCATCCGGTTCTATGGATGGCAGGGAATCCCCAGCCGGAGCCGTCGACGATAGTGCGGGACAGCCGGACGCTGCGCATCTCCTCCGCGAGCGGCGAACGAGTAGTCTACGACGGGCCAAGCGCAAGCGCGGTTCGAACGTGTTTCTGGCGTTGATCGCGGCAGGCCACGGGGGACTGCACATCACACCGGCCAACTCTGACGACCACGGGGACGCAAATTTCCTGACGGGCACCACACACGCGTAGATGGATGGCCACGCGGAAACGGGCTTAGAGCGCCTAGATGTTTGGTCTCGGCATGTGGTGTGACGGATCGAGCCTGAAGCGTTCGGGCTGTTTCGTCCAGGCCTGGCAGATAAATTCGTAGGGGGTGAGGCCTCGCAGGGTCTTCAGCCGGCGACCGTAGTTGTAGGCCTCCACGAACAGTTGCAGGTGGCGGCGCAGCTCGTCGTGGTCGGTGTAATGGTAGCGCTTGACCGTGGCGTCCTTGATGGTGCGGTTCATCCGCTCGACCTGGCCGTTCGTCCACGGGCAGCGTGGCTTGGTCAGGCGATGCTCGATCTTGGTCTGCTCGCAGGCCCATTCGAACGAATGCCAGCGGTACAGGCGCGGCTTATCGCGCTCTGCCCAATAGGCCGCCACCTTGGCCTCGGCCTCCGCGTTCACCGGCTTGTTGTCGGTGAACTGAATGCCGTTGTCGGTCAGGACCGTGTGGATCGTGTAGGGCACGGCCGCGACTAGATCGCGTAGAAAGGCCGCTGCGATCCGCTGAGTTGCCTTCTCGTGAAGTTGAACGAAGGCGAACTTGCTCGTGCGGTCGATGGCAACGAACAGGTTGAGCTTGCCTTGTTCGGTGCTGACCTGTGCGATGTCGATGTGGAAGTAGCCGATCGGGTAGGCTTGAAGCGCGAACGCTTAGGCTTGTCCCCGTCGACCTCCGCCAGTCGACTGATGCCGTGACGCTGGAGACAGCGGTGCAGACTTGAGCGGGTCAGGTGCGGAATGCTGGCCTGAAGCGCGTAGAGGCAGTCATCCAGTGGCAGCAGGTTATGCCTCTGATCTGGCGATGATGACCGCCTCGTGCTCCAGGCTCAGCACCGTGGAGTGAGGCTCCTTCGGTCCCATCCGCGCATCGGTGCTGGTCGGACGTGAACGCCACTTCTGCACGGTGGTCGGGCTGATCCCGTAGTGCTTCGCGGCGGCTCTCACGCTCTCTTTACGAGCTTGGATTGCCCGACGGACCGTCTCTGTCGTTGTGGCGCTGCCGTGGAGAAGCTGTACCATAGCGCGTCCCTCCATGTGGCACCAGATGTATCACCACACAGCGGGACCAAACAACTATAGGTCGGAAGGTAAAGGATTCGAGCCCCCACCGCCTCGATCGCCTCGCGCACGCCGGCCACTTTGTGGGCCTGTAGGTTGTCGAGGATCACGGTGTCGCCGGGTCGCAGCACCGGTATGAGGCTGTCTTCGACGTAGCTGCGGAAGCGCGCAACGTTGGGGGCGCCATCGACGAGGCTGAGCGCGCACAAGCCGGTGGTGCGCAGCGCCGCGGTGATGGTGGTGGTCTTGTAGTGATGGGGTGGACGCCCCCCGACGGCATCGACGTGCCAGGCTGGTGGTGTTGAGAGCCACCACAAGGAGGCGTCCGTGATAGAGTTTAGCACCATCGGCCTGGATCTGGCCAAGAACGTCTTCCAGGCGCACGGCGCGGATGCCGCCGGTGCGCCAGTCTTCCGCAGGAAGCTGCGGCGCGATCAGGTGCTGGCCTTCTTCGCCGCTCAACCCTCTTGCATCGTCACTATGGAGGCCTGTCCCGGCGCGCATCACTGGGGCCGGGAGATCGGCAAGCTCGGCCACACGGTGAAGCTGATAGCGCCGGCTTACGTGAAGCCCTTCGTCAAACGGCAGAAGAACGATGCGGCCGATGCCGAGGCGATCTGCGAGGCCGCGCAGCGTCCGACCATGCGCTTCGTGGCCGTGAAGAGTGAGGCCAAGCAGGCCTCCGCAGTGATCTTCCGGACTCGCGATTTACTCGTCGGCCAGCGTACCCAGCTCATCAACGCGATCCGTGGCCACCTCGCCGAGTACGGCCAGATTGCCCCGCAGGGGCCAGCCCACGTCGAGCGGCTGATCGCGCAGATCGAAGATCCAGCATCGGATCTTCCTCCGGCCGCCCGCGCCAGCCTCGCCGTTCTCGTCGGTGCGCTCCGCCACCTGCAGGAGCAGACCGCAGCCCTTGATGCCGAGATAGCCGCGCGCGCGAAGGCCGACGACACGGCCCGGCGGCTGATGAGCGTACCGGGCATCGGCCCGCTGATCGCCACTGCCATCGAGGCCCTGGCCCCGCCCGTCGAGACGTTCCGCTCGGGCCGCGACTTTGCAGCCTGGGTCGGGCTGACACCGGTGCAGCGCTCGACCGGCGGTAAGGAACGCCTCGGTCGCACCTCGCGCATGGGCGAGCGAACGCTGCGGCGCCTGCTCATCATTGCCGCCAGCGCGGTGGTGCGCTGGGCCAAGCGCAAGGGCGTGCCGGCCGACTCGTGGCTCGGCCAGATGCTGGCGCGCAAGCCGCCGATGCTGGTCATCGTGGCCGTGGCGAACAAGAATGCGCGTATCGCGTGGGCCCTTCTGACGAAGGGTGGGATCTACCGAGCTCCGGCCGTCACCGCGTAGGCGGGGCGGACGCGAGGCTGTCGGAGGGCGTGAGGAGGTCGACGGACAGGTATGGCGCAACGTCGGTGAGACGGAGTTGGGAGAACCAGGCTCAGGGGAAGCGCTTCGAGCGCGCTGTAGTGATGTGGTCCCGACTCTCGCACTCCCATACGGGCCCGCGGCATGTCATCCGCCGCATCAGAGGCCGGACACATGGCAGCACCCGATCACGCGCAGCGCCCGTCCAGGGATTTTGCTTGCACCCGAGGGGGCGTCCACACATGCCCCTGCAGCACGAGCAGTCGGCACCGCTGACCATGCGGGGCGCGTCCGTAGCGGTGGGTCATGTTGGTGGCGGCCGCCGTCTCATCGAGGAACACGAGGGTGTCGGGGTCGAGATCGGGCATGGCGTCGTACCAGTCCTGGCGCTCGGCTGTCACATCCACGCGCACCTGCTCAGCCGCGTACAGAGCCCCATCTGTAATTACCCACGCGTCTGATGGTAGGGTTCTAGCACCGATGGTTTTGAGGATTGTGCCGAAGGGACTGCTTGCTGTGATGCGCGCGGTGTCGACGACGGTGCGGGTGGCGGCCTCGCCCTCAGCCGCCCACATGGCGCGGTAGCCGTTGGTCACCTTCCGCTGCACGACGGCCGGACGCAGCAGCCGCTCGGAGCCGTTGTTGGTCGGCTCGACCTTTCCGGGATAGGCGAGGAACCCTAGGAGCTGATCGCGCGCGCGGCTGATCTTGGCCTGGAGATCGCGGGTCAGGTCACGGTGGCTCGAAGTGGCCAGGATGGCGCCGAGTTGCCGATCCAGGCTCCGGCGCTTGGCCGAGAGCGTCGCGGCAGCCAAAGCGTTGACGCGCTCGGCCAGGGCGAACACGCTTCCCAGCCAGAGCTGCAGGCGCCAGGGGACGGGATCGTCGCTGACCTCGACGACGTAGGCGATATCGCGCGCCAGATGCGCCAAGCAGGTCTGATGCTCATCCGCGTGGCCTTGTTGGGCCGTGTAGCGATCCGAGATCCACACCGCCCGTCGGTGGCCATCCATCATCTCCCGCACCACGACAGCGCCGCGCGTCGGCGAGGCGGTGTGCACCACGGCTTGCGCCGAGTGGAGCACCCAGTGGTAAGCGTTCGAGCCCTCGATCCGCACGCCGGTCTCGTCGCAGGCGACGACCTCAGCCTTGCGCAGGGTCGCGATGGCCGCGTCGCGACCCGGGTTGAAGCAGCCCTGCGCGCGGTGGAGCAGGTTCATCAGCCCGCCCTGGCTGAGCGTCAGGCCGAACAGGTCAGAGAGCGCGGCCTACAGCCGTTCGTACGAGAGCGCCTGGAAGGTCTTCAGGTACGTCGCCACCGCATGCAGCCGTGGGCCGAAGGGCGTGCCGCGCGCCGCCTCCGGCACCGGTGCGACCACCCGCTCCCCACAGCGCGGGCAACGGACCGCGAGACGCTGGTGCTGCGTCACGATCGGCGCCACCGCGGGCAGCTCGATCGGCTCGGCGACGCTGACGACCTCTGCCGGAAGAGCGGCATGCAGGCTGGCGCCGCAGCACGCGCACGCCTCGGAACGATGCTCGACGACGGCATCGGGATCGTCGCTCACGACGCGGCTGTGACCCTCGTGACCGGACTTGGCGCCGCCCGGCTTGGAGTGCTCCCGCTGCTCCTTGCGATCCGTCGCGGGCGGCTTGGACGAGGTGCGCGACGTCTTCTCTGGCCGCTGCAGCCGCAGCACCACCTCATCTTGAGCCCGTCGAAG